>NZ_JACRVU010000034.1 GCF_018811945.1 Gluconobacter sp. P1C6_b | reverse complement strand
GCCAGAACCATCCCAGCGCACCGGTGCGCCACAGGATGCTCCGAAGCAGTAACGTCACAAAGACCGCCGCTACGGCATAAATGGAAAGCGGTGCAACGAAAACGCCAAACAGGTCAACTTCAGCCAGCATCAGGGACCGACCCCACCGTCAACCACCAGACTGCCACCCGCCAGACTGTAAGACAATTCGAACACAACGCTCCTCGCTCAGCCTCATCGACTCCCACTCAGTGAAAAAAGAGTCGGTGGACTGGCGAAGTGCTTACGCCATTACGCGGAGACTGACTATATGGCTTTGATCAATATCAGCCACAAAATGTCTTATTTTCTGAGACCGAACAAATTCCGCACAATGGCGAACAGACGGGCGATGGTGAAACGGCCAGCCGGTCCGAAGACCAGCCCCGTCAGCGCCGCCATGGCCAGAGACTGCTTGAACTCGATGAACTTGCGGTCACGGCGGATACGGGCTTCGATTTCCACCGGATCCGGAATGGAACGGGCAGCCAGAAGTCCGAAGATTACGACGAACAGCAGATCCACGCCGATCACGCAGAGCGCGGACTTCACATAGCTCAACCCGGCGACATCAATGAAGAACGCCCACAGGAACCCGTGAAATGATATCGCCGTAAAGAACAGAAAGACGGCCGCAACGATGCCATAGGCTACTCTGCGGCCGATTCGCATTGCAGAGCGGGAAAGGATCTGCCCCTGGGCTGAAAGGACATCCTGTCCGAGTTCGATAGGCTTCATGGAAGGTCGCTTGCCTCTTCTTCAGGACGGGGCCGGACGAGATGCCGTCCGTCCCCCGCCTGGAAAGAACCGGGCTATTACTTGGAGAAACGGCCGGCGAAGAAACCGACCACAGCCGAAATCAGGACGGCAGCAATCGGACGCGCCCGCACACGCGTCGAAACATTTTCAATTTCATGATCCGTGATTTTGCGGGCATTTGCAACGGCATGGTCCGTGCGGTCAGCCGCGTCGAGCAGAGCGGGGTTGATGCGGTTATTCAGCAGTTCCTGCAACTGGTCCCGCAGACTGTCGATCTGAGCCTGTGTGGTCTCGGTTGCCACTTCAATGTTATCCTTGACGCTTTTACGGCTCATGTTCAAACCCCTTCTTGAATATCCGGTCAGATCTGTTCTGGCCTGATTTTGTTTCGCCTATAACGATCCATTCTCCCAGAGGTTGCATGTCAGGCCTGTCCGGCGTTTCCCGCATGGCTCCCAAGCAGAGGAGCGCCCGCCCCTCCCGCCCGAAGCCCGTGCTGGAGGTAGCCGGCCTGCGGGCTGCCATCGATGCACCGCCCGTCGACCTGTCGCTCCAGCCCGGCGCGACCCTGACTTTGTTCGGCAACCAGCCCGAAGCCCTGTCGCGCCTGCTGGATGTGCTGGCGGGGTTCCTGCCCTCTCTGGGCGGCACCGTCACGGTCAGCGGCGAGAACGTGACATCCCGCCCGCCCGCAGAGCGCCGGATGCGCATCGTCAGCCCCCGGGACCCGCTTTTTCCGCATCTGGACCTTCGGGACAACATCGCCTTCAGTCTGCGCGCCAGCCGACAGAGCCGAACCGAAGCCCGTGCGGCGGCCGGACGGATGATCTCCCTTCTGGGACTGGACGGCATCGCCGGCCTGCGCCCTGCGGAGCTGAGCCCGGAACAGTCCCTGCGTGTCAGGCTGGCCCGCGCCCTTGTTACGTCTCCTGACGTGCTGCTGCTGGATGATCCGCTTCATACGCTCGATCCCCATGCCGCACGCCGCATCCCGATCCTGCTGGGCACCCTCTCCCGCGCCCTGAATCTGAGCGTGATCCAGAGCGTATCGCGGCGCGAGGATGCCCTGCGTTCGGGTGGCGAAATCGCCGTCTTTCATGACAACCGGCTTCTGCAATGTGCAGACGCCGCCCGTCTTTATGACCGTCCGGACTGCGTTGAGGTCGCGACCCTCTTTGGCGAGACCAACACCCTGCCGGGTCAGGTTCTGGATATTGGCGACGACGTAGCCCGCGTTCATCTGGCCTGTGGCGGCATCGTGGACGCGATGGCCGCCGAAAATCTGGCTGAGGGACAGGAATGTCTTGTCTGTGTCTGCCCCGACCGGATTTCGCCGTTTTTCGGAGCCCAGGGTCTGGGCATGGACGAAGAAGGGGAAACGCCTGTCCGTGGCGTCCTGACCGATAGCACCCATCTCGGGGATCATATCCGCATGCGGGTCCGCTGCGCCGAAGGAACGGAAATCGAGCTGCGCCGCCCGCCGCTTCAGGCCCAGAAGATCCCTGCACCGGGAACCGCCGTGCAGCTCGCCTGGCCCGCCGCCCATGCGACAGCCTTTCCGCCCGGCACCGGGATGTATTAAAGTGCGCCCGTCCTGTCCGGACACCCGTAACCGTTCCCTTTTCAGCAAACCCAGTCTTCCAAGGATCTTTCCGTTCTGACCCGGTCCGCCTTCCCCTTGCGACATGTCTTCCGGACATCCGGTCGGGTCCCCCGCAGGAGTGGCCCCCGCCAGCTCTGTCTCTGCGCCCTGTTGCTTCTGTCGTCCCTGGACCCTGTGGCTCAGGCCGCATCCGCGCGTTCGTCACATGACGCCACCGGCATCGGTACGTTTTTCACGTCTGTCGGGCATGGCATCACATCCGTCTTTATGCCGGGCTCAGCCTCTGCACATGGGCATGAACGCGCCCGACGCCGTCGCAGGACTGTCCGTCATCACGCGGCGACGCCCGTTGCCCCTGAACCCGGCTTCGGCGTTCCGGAAGGCACGATCGCAGCGCACGCCCTCACCTCCAGTGACAGCACCCTGCGTCTGGTGGAATGGGACGGTCAGACGACAACGCTCCAGACCGGCTCCCATGCCACAAAACCTGCATGGATGGCCGTTCTCGTCACGGGAACGCAGCTGGCGCAGGCCTGCGCAGGCGGATGGGTCCATACACTGGACGACAGCCCCACCTGCGGCATTCCCGGTGGCGTAAGCGACCTTGCCCTGACCTGGGACCGCTCACGGCTCGCGACTGCTCCGGGCTGGCAGGATTTCTGGGACGTGGCGCGCCATCCGGGGCGGCGGGGCCTGCATTTCGGTGCCAGAACAACACTGGAAATCGCCCTTCTGGCCGATGGTGTCGCACCGCAGGACATCTATCCTACCCTTTCAACGCAGTCCGGTGTTGATCGCGCCTTCCGCAAGCTGGACCTGCTTCGCCCCTATATCGTGTGGTGGACGACAGCTGCCGACGCCGCGCGCATCATGGAACAGAGCAGCGCCCTCATGCTGAGCGCGCCGAGTACGGAAGTGACCAGTGTCAGTTCCCGGGTTCAGGCAGGGGCTGCAAGCTCACTTTTCGTTGCCGGCACCCAGAACGTGCTGCGGACGCCGCTCTTCTGGGGCATTCCTGCCAATGTTCCCGCGGACAATGCACGCCGGACACTGGCCCAGCTCCGAATGCATGCTCCCCATCTGGAAGACATGCCCGGACCGGTTCCTCCGGGAAACACGCCGACGTTCCTGACTGTCAGCGACACGTTCTGGTCCCAGCATGGTGAAGCGCTCGAACAGCAGTTCGAAGCACGTTTCGCCCCGCAAACACCATGATGTCCCTCGCATTATGGCTCAACCTGCCCGCCATCCTGACAGGGCTTCTCGGAGCCTGCGCCGTGATTGCGCTGCTCATGCGTGTCCTGCCCCCTCCGGTCGTGCGGCGTCTTGGATTACTGCTGCTCCTGCCGGGCCCCGGACTGGCCCTTGCGCTGGCCAGCATTCATTCCGATCTGGGTTGGCTGGAAGGCATGCTCATTGCGCCGGCGGTCGTTTTTCCAACGGGGGCGACTCTGCTGACCCTGCCCCCGGGCACAACACGCGCCGCCATCGGACTGGGTGCCGACCTGCCGACACGTCTGCGCCTGATCTGGTTTCCGCTCCTTCTGCCATCCGCTTTTCTTTCCCTTCTGCTCGCGGTCGTTTTCTGCGTCGCCTGCGCCCTGCTGGACCACCCATGACTTCTCCCACCGCGCCTTTCTGGCAAACCGTTCCGCTGGACCAGATGTCTTCCGAACAGTGGGAGTCCCTGTGTGATGGGTGCGGTCGCTGCTGTCTCAACAAGCTGCGCGACGAAGACACTGAAGAAGTCATTTACACGAACGTCGCCTGCCGCCTTCTGGATACACATACCTGCCGCTGCACCGACTACGCCGACCGCCATCGCAAGGTCCCGGACTGCGTGACCCTCACGCCGGAACTTCTGGCCGAAATCGACTGGCTGCCCCCCAGCTGTTCCTATCGTCTGCTGCGCGACGGATTTGATCTTCCGGACTGGCACCCTCTGCGGACCGGCAATGAAAAGGGCGTGCACAGTTCCGGCGCCTCGGTCCAGGACCGCTGCATCAGCGAGCGCCGCGCCGGACCACTGGAAGACCATCTGGAAGACTGGCCCGGGGAATGGCCGGACCGCTCACCGCTCTGTCATGCGCTGAAGCGCAAGGGCTGAGACCATGCTCCCCCCGACCGTTCCCCTCATCTGGAAACGCTCGACACGGGCCAGGCGCATTACGCTACGGATCGAACCCGTCCGGGGCGAAGTCATCATCACGGTTCCGGATCGCATCAGCCGGGACAGGGCGCTGGCGTTCGTCCACCAGCAGACGGAATGGATCACCAATGCCCTTGCGGCATTGCCGGAAAAACAGGCGCTCGCTGATGGATCAGAGGTCATGATCGAAGGGAGAAATATCCCTATCCTGCATGAACCCACTGCCCGGCGCGGCTGCTGGCTGGATGCGGAAGGACTTCACGTTAGCGGGGAAGCCTCGCACACGGAACGACGCGTCCGCGATTTTCTTCAGACCATGGCAAAGGAACGCCTGACACAGACGCTCCAGACCCATTCAGCGAAAATGAACCTGCACCCTGTCCGGCTCGACCTGCGCGATGTCCGAACCCGATGGGGCAGTTGCACTCGTCAGGGACGCATTATGCTCAGCTGGCGCCTGCTGATGGCTCCCCCGGAGATCCGGGATTATGTGGTCATCCACGAACTGGCCCATCTGAAACACTTCAATCACGGCCCCGATTTCTGGGCCCTGGTCGACCGCTTTATTCCGCAGGGCCGTACAGGACGTCTTGCAGCGGAACGCTGGTTGAGAGAAAACGGTACCGCTCTCCTGCGCGCAGCATGAGAGCTGTGCGAGCTTGGCGGAATGGTAGACGCACGAGACTTAAAATCTCGAGTCCGCAAGGACGTGCGGGTTCGAGTCCCGCAGCTCGCACCATCTTTAAGAACTGATTTGAAATGCTTTTTGTGCTCCCTAAGCCAAAAAGCATTCATGTCACGCTAAAGACCGGATGACAGCAGAGCAGATCATTACCCGGCCCTTATTCAACCGCATTGCAGCGCTGGGGCGAGCCGGGGAAATCCGAGCATTCGCCCTTTACGGCATCCCAGCGGAAATCCATTTCCGGGCCTGCCATGCCGTTGTTCTGGAACTCGGTCGTCACTGCACTCACATTCGTCACATGACCCTTGCTGTAGACCAGGTCGACATACCCGTTGTGAAAGCCCGGAATCTTGCCCACACCTTCGAAATAGGTCGGCTTTCCATCTTTTCCCGGAACGGCAAACAGTTTGCTCACCTGGGCCGGAGTCGCATGTTCCAGCTTGCGCAGGAACTCGGGCGACAGACTTTGACAGCTGATTTCAGGGCGCGGGTCCTCGCCTGCATTTGAATCCCAGCATGCCTTCTGACCCGCAAGCGGCGTGGCAGATGCCAGCTGAGGCACGACAAGCCCTGCTCCCAGCGCCGCCGCCATCGTGAAACCCCTGAAATGCCTCAAGCCTACCATCTGCAAAATACTCCAACAGAACCGTCTGTTTTCCGAATCTATCACAGCACCCCGGCAGAACCCACAGAGGCAGCCAAACACCTTTTGCGGAAATGGCGCTTCAGGATGGCGGAGCCGTCTCGGGATAAAGCCAGCGCACCACCCGCCCCATCGTCAGCCCCTGCACGATGATCGTGAAGACCACGACCCCATAACAGACCGGGAGCAGCGTCTCGCGCAGCTCCCCGGCCGGCAGCCCCAGAGCCAGCGCGACGGAAATGCCTCCCCGCAACCCGCCCCAGGTCAGAACGCCCAGCGCGCGTCCCCGTTCTCCGGGTTGCAGATGAACAGGCATGGTGGAGAGGAAAACGCTCGCCCCACGCACCAGAACCGAAAGCGGGATGACCACCAGCATCGTCAGGAGCGGCGCCAGGTGAAGCCGGATTTCCAGAAGCTCGAACCCGATCAGCAGGAACAGCAGCGCGTTCAGGATCTCATCGATCAGATTCCAGAACACCACCATTTCTTCGCGGGATTTCTGCGTGATGGCCCGGTGACCCGCCTTGCCCGCAAGGCTCATGCCCGCCACCACGACCGCAATCGGCCCGGACATGTGCAGCCCGTTCGCAAGACTGTACGTTCCCGTCGCCAGCGCCAGAGAGCCCAGAAGATCGATCTGCGTGTCCTCCACGCCCCGCAGCAGCAGCAGGGTCAGCCAGCCCGTAAAGGCACCGAGGAGGCCACCACCCACAGCTTCCACCAGAAAGCGCAGCACGAAATCCCCGATGGAAACGGAGCTCGTCTCTCCGGTCGCTAGCCCGATCATGGTTCCGAAAATGACAACACCCACGCCATCATTGAACAGGCTTTCACCCGCGAATGTCGCCTGCAAAGCCGGGGGCAGCCCCAGCCGCCGCAACATGCCCACAACTGAAACCGGATCGGTCGGCGCCAGCATCGCTCCGAGCAGCACGCACCAGCTGAAGGGGACCGCCAGTCCAAACACGGGGAAAATGAGCCAGGCCGGAACCGCCAGCAGCCCCACGGCCAGGGACGTCCCCAGAATGGCCAGCGCCGCAACCGATTTCCCGCGCGACAGCAGCAGGCCCAGATCCACCTGCATTGCTCCCGCAAACAGCAGGAAGGACAGCGCCCCATCAAGCAGCGTCCGGGGCAGATTGATCGTTCCCAGCAGGGACTGCGGGACCTGTTGCAGGTCATAGCCCGGAAACAGCGGGTTCAGGATCATGACAATCAGGGAAATGAGCATCGAGATCAGCAGGATCCCGATGGTCAGCGGCAGTTTCAGAGTCCGGTAATTGATGATTCCGAGCAGTGTTGCCACAGCCAGCAGCAGAGCAAACAGCCCCAGAGAGTTCATGTCCGCGTTTTCCTCCCCGATGTCCGCTCCGGCAGCGCCTTACAGCGTGACGAACCGCAGGCGAACAGATCCAGCCTGCTTAACTGCCAACAGCCCCCCGGAGTTTCTTGCAAAAACCGCCGTGACCCATTCTCCGACAGGGAAAATTCAACACAATGCCGCGCCCTGCGTGTTCAGCATGACACGATACAGGCTCCCGGCCGCGCACATGTAGAGCTCATTCCGCTTGAGCCCGCCGAATGTCAGGTTTGACACCCCATGCGGCAGCCGGATCCGCCCCAGCAGCTTCCCGCCCGGGCTGTAGCAGAACACACCGCACAGACCATACGGCCCAGTGGCCCCGCACCACAGATTGCCGAACACATCCGCCTTCATGCCATCCGGCACGAGCCTCTGCCCTTCCAGCGTCATGTCGCAGAACACGCGGCCGTTCTGGGGGCGACCATTGACCATGTCGAACGCCCGGATCTTCCGGTCCCCGCCCGGACCAGTCAGACCGGGATCAGGCGCCGTGGAAATCACATAAAGCGTCTTGAAATCCGGCGAGAGACACAGCCCGTTCGGCCCCGGCACCTGCTCCTCGCTCAGCACCGATTCAAGTCGGCCAGTCTGCCCATCAATGCGGAAGGTATGGTCAGCCTGACGCTTTGCACTGCCGAACTGGGTCGTGGCTTCGGTACCGATATTCCAGCGCAGTTTGCCGTCTCGGTTGGCCCGTCCACCCGGAGCATCCGGATGGCCTTCCGCCAGACAGTCCCCATAGGCCGGATCGGTGAACAGAATGCTCCCATCCACCGGATTGACGATGATATCGTTGGGGGAGTTCAGCCCCTGCCCCTCAAACTTATCCGCCAGCACCGTGCAGGTCCCGTCCTGCTCCCAGCGGATGACACGGCGCAGACCATGCTCGCAGGTCAGAATACGTCCCTGCGGATCCACGGTATTACCGTTGCTGTTGAAGCTCTCCTTCCGATAGGTGGTCATCAGGTTCTCTTCCGGCAAAAACTGGTACTGCGTGCTGCGCACCGTATCGGACAGGAGCAGGAACCGCCCTTCACTGACCCAGGCCGGCCCTTCCAGCCAGCCGCCGCCGGTCCAGATACGTTCGATATTGCCGTTCTTGAACACCAGATCGCTGAAAGACGGATCCAGCGTCAGAATGTCCGGATCCGGTACGAAAGCTGGCGGGGCATGAGGGCCGAAATCACGGACCGGCTGCGTCATGACATCAGCCGGATGCGGCTCACGCGTCGCAGCGCGCCCCCCAGCTCCACTCAGGAAAGCAGCAGCAGCGCCACGAAGAACGGAACGGCGATCAGGTTGAAACACGTCAGGACTCCTCTTGTGGATATGTCAGCGGCGTCAGGATGACGGGCCGGATTTGAGATCGGGTAAACGGCTGGCAAGGAACCCCGCAACGGCCGCTTCCTCTGCCGTCAGCCCATAGCCTTCATGATCCAGCACATCCTGCGCCCGGCTTTTGAAAGCTTTGCGCAGACTGCCATCCAGATACCCGTCCAGAATACAGGGATTGATGTAGCTGCGCTTGCAGACCGCTGGTGTATTGCCAAGCTTGGCCGCTACGGATTTCACAGCCTCAACAAGCTGCTTCTTCGCCCTGGCTTTCGTATCGTACTGGCTGAACGCGCAGAGCGTGACGGCCGCAAGCTGCGTTGCGGCCCAGGTGCGGAAATCCTTGGCCGTGATGTCTGCGCCCGTGATCTCCTGAAGATAGGCGTTCACATCCTGCGAATGGATGTCATGCCGAACGCCATCCGCGTCGACATACTGGAACAGACGCTGTCCCGGCAGGTCTTCAAGACGGGACACAACACGGGCCAGTCGGGGATCGTCCAGTTCGAGATGCTGCTCGATCCCGTGTTTGGCGCGGAAATCGAGCGTGAGATGCCGCCCGTGCACTGTCGCATGACGATGGCGCAGGGTCGTCAACCCATAGCTGCGGTTTTCCTTGGCGTATCGATCATTGCCAATACGGGCCATCGTGCGTTCCATGAGACGGACAATGGCGGCCAGCACCCGCTCCCGGTCCAGCCCGTGCCGCCGCAGGTCCTGATCCACCCGTTCCCGCAGAAGCGGTAGCTTTTCGCCGAAAACCAGCATGCGTCCGAACTTGCCTTCGTCCCGTACACCCTGCCACAGCGGATGATAGCGATATTGCAGCCGCCCACGCGCATCCTCGCCCACGGCCTGAAGATGTCCCTTCGGATCGGGGCAGATCCAGACATTCCGATAGGCCGGCGGAATGGCCAGACGGCGAATGCGGGCGATAATCTCGGGGTCCACGATGTGGCGGCCATCGGGTGCATAAAACGCAAAACCGCGACCGGCCCGGCGACGCGTAATCCCCGGCATGGACCGATCCACATAATGCAGACCCGCGTTGCGCGCCTGCGTTCCTGCGTCCGTTTCGTGACTGTCCGCCGCACCCATTCCTGAAACCTCATGCCCGTTACAGACATAGAGCGTTACAGAATGGCGCAGGTTTCCATCCCGCAGGCAGCCCGATTACGCTTCCTTACGGTTCCTGACATGACAGCCATGAGGACAGGACGCATTCTTTCCGGCAGGGAAACAGGAGGAACCGGTCCCCGTGAAAAAAACCTGCACCGCGGCCGTTTTCGTTCTGCTCTCAGCCTGTGCCTCACATTCCTCGCCTGCCGACATGGCAGCCGCCGCCAATGACGATGATTCCGGCTACAATGTCCGGGGCCATCAGGGAGGTGGCATGGGCGGCAACGGCAATATCTGGGGCGAAGTTCTCAGAACCGCTCTTCAGACCGGCATGAGCTTCGCCCATCACTGAGCGTCCCCATTGAACGTCAGTAGAGCAGACGCCACTCCGCCGGTTCAGCCGCTGCCAGTTCGTACCATTCCCGCATCAGCGGATGATCGAGCATCGTCCGCACCCAGGTTTTCACAACCGGATCAACGTCCAGTTCGAATGTATGAATCCGGATGGCGATCGGCGCATACATACAGTCCGCCACCGTCATCCGATCCCCCAACAGGAACGGCGTCGGCTGGCCCGAGCGCAGGAGCGCACCCCTGAGCGTACGGCTCAGCAGCGCCACGTCAGCAGCCAGTTCCTCGCTGATCTCCGGCAGAGCGGCCGGAACGCGCTCGACATCCATGGAGCAGTTCTGGCGGATGGGGCGGAAACCGGCATGCATCTGCGCGCTGATACTGCGGGCATGAGCCCGCACGATCCGGTCTTCCGGCCACAAAGCGGGTGCAATTTCCGCGCAATATTCGCAGATGGCCAGACTCTCCCAGACATCCGCGCCATCATGCGTCAGATACGGCACCATCCGGTTGGGCGAACGGGCGTGGATCTCAGTCGTCCTGCCACCGCCCTTGAGCGGAATGACCTCTTCCGTCACATCCAGCCCGGCCAGACGGACCGCCAGCCAGCCCCGCAGCGACCAGGACGAATACCGGCGCGATCCCAGAAGCAGCACACCCGCCATCAGGCCTCTCCCGCAGTAATGAAGCCACCGCCCAGCACGCGGCTTCCATCATAAAGAACGCAGGCCTGACCCGGCGCCGGCATGGCAGCCTCGGTCAGTTCCACCAGCGCGCCACCATTTTCCAGCGGCTTCACAATGGCCTCGCGCAGCTTTTCCCGCGCGCGGATCTGCACACCGCAATGCACGCCATCCGCAGGCGCATCGATCAGCCAGTTCATATCCCGCAGACGCACGGTGAGGCGGCTGTCCGCTTCCGCAACCTGCACGCGCGGCCCGACCACGATGCGCCGTTTCGGCACATCGATGCGCGTCACCATCTGGCGCTCGCCGGTTGCGGTGTGAATGTCGCCCAGACGCTTGCTCTGCCCGACCGTATAGCGCGCCACACCTTCGTGACGCCCCAGAACCCGGCCGTCTTCATCCACAATCTCGCCCTCGCCCCGCACTTCCGGACGTAGCTTCTCGACCAGTTCGGCATAGGAACCGGTAGGGACGAAGCAGATGTCCTGACTGTCCGGCTTAGCCGCGATGGACAGCCCCAGCTCTTCGGCCAATGCCCGGACATGCGCCTTGTCCGGCATCTCGCCCAGCGGAAAGCGCAGATAGTCGAGCTGGTCTTTTGTCGTGGCGAACAGAAACCAGGTCTGGTCCCGCTCCGCATCGACGGGACGGTGCATTTCCGCGCCCTCCGGCCCTTCGACCCGGCGGACATAATGCCCCGTCGCCATGGCCTCGCAGCCCAGATCCCGCGCCATGCCCAGCAGATCCGTGAACTTCACGCCCTGATTGCAGGCCACGCAGGGAACAGGGGTTTCACCACGCGCATAAGCGTCGGCAAAGCTCTCGACCACGCTGTCCCGGAACCGGCTTTCCGCGTCGATGACATAATGCGGAAAGCCCAGACGGTCCGCCACGGCGCGTGCATCCATGATGTCGCGCCCCGCACAGCACGCGCCCGGCTTGGCGGCCTGTCCGTGGTCGTAGAGCTGAAGAGTCGCGCCAATCACCTCGTGGCCCTGCCGTTTGAGCAGCGCGGCCACTACGGAACTGTCCACGCCTCCCGACATGGCAACGAGGATCCGCATGGTGCTCAGCCCGCCTTCGGAAGGCGGACGGTCAGACCATCCAGCGCATCCGTCATGACGATCTGGCAGCCCAGACGGGACGTCTTTTCCAGACCGAACGCCAGATCGAGCATATCTTCCTCGTCATCCGTCGGCGCACTCAGCTTGGCAGCCCATTCCGGATCGACAACCACATGGCAGGTCGCGCAGGCCAGCGAGCCTTCGCAGGCGCCTTCCAGGTCGATGTCGTGCTTGTGTGCGATTTCCAGCACCGACAGGCCGACAGGCGCGTCAACGTCACGACGGGTTCCATCACGCTCGATAAAGGTCATCTTGGGCATAGTTCGTCCGCTTTTTCCGGTTTCAGTTGGGGTGGCACGCCCGGGCGGCTGCGATCAGAAAAGAGGCCGCACGGTCAATATCGGCCTTGGAGGTAAAGCGTCCGACCGACAGGCGCAAGCACCGCGACGCCTTCTCCGCAGAAAGTCCCATCGCCGTCAAGACATAGGACGGCGCAATCTCCGCCGCCGTACAGGCCGATCCGGTCGAAGCGGCGACATCCGGACAGGCTTCAAGGACATCCAGCGCCCGACATCCTTCCGGCAGACAGACATTCAATGCCCCCGCCAGACGCGGCGCCCCGGCTCCGTTCAGCACAATCCCCGGCAGGCCCTCGCGAAGCTGCGCCCAGAGATCATCCCGCAGAAAAACCTGCCGCGCAGCGTCATCGCCCATGGTCTCAGCCGCCAGATCCGCCGCCTCTCCAAACCCGACGACCAGAGGCGTCGCCAGCGTCCCGGACCGAAGCCCGCGCTCCTGCCCGCCCCCGGAAAACAGCGGTTTCAGCCGAACACGGGGCTTTCTCCGGACATAGAGCGCGCCGATCCCCTTGGGACCGTAGATCTTGTGAGCGGAAACGGATGCCAGATCCACATTCCGCAGCGATACCGGCATTTTCCCCGCCATCTGTGCCAGATCGACATGCATCAGCGCATCACGCTCCTTCACGATCTGTGCAAGCTGAGGAATATCCTGCAACACCCCGGTCTCGTTATTCGCAGCCATGATGCTGACCAGCAGCGTCGGCACTTTCAGTGCATCCCGCAGGGCTTCGGGATCAACCCGTCCCTCGCTATCCACGCCGAGCACGACCGCTTCAAAGCCTTCGCTTTCCAGATCACGCACCGATTCCAGAACGCATTTATGTTCCGTCGCCAGCGTGACAATCCGACGCCGTGGATCACCCACCCGCGCCAGATGCCGCACAGCGCCCTTGATGGCGAGGTTATTGGCCTCCGTCGCACCGGACGTGAACACGATCTCCCGCGCCTCCACCCCCAGAAGCCGCGCCACGATCTCCCGCGCACGCTCCACAGCTTCCGCCGCCTTCCGCCCGGGCCCATGCGGACTGTGCGGATTGCCGAAATCCTCCCCGAACCAGGGCAGCATGGCTTTCACGACAGCCGGATCACACGGCGTTGTCGAAAGATAATCGAGATAGATCATACCCACTGCCCCTTTGCCCGGCTCACTTCCGCAAACGACGCGCCATCGCCTCATAGGCCTCGCAGAATGCCTCAACCTGAGCCTCACGCACATTCCAGGGCAGCGAGACACGGATGGCCTGCGACGCGCCCTCCGTCTCCCCCATCGCCCGCAGGACATGCGAGGACGACACCTTCCCCGACGAACAGGCCGACCCTGCCGAGACGCAGAACCCGGCCAGATCCAGCGCCATAAGCTGTACCTGCGCGGCAACCCCGTCCAGAATCAGACAGCTTGTATTCGGCAGGCGGCCCACAGCCTCGCCCGCAACCCGCGCGCCCACACTTTTCGCCGCCGCTTCGATACGATCCCGAAGGCTCTGCACCGGAGCCCAGTCCTGCGCACGCGCGGCATCGAACGCCGCCGCCATGCCCAGAATAGCCGGCAGGGCCTGCGTCCCGCCCCTGCGCCCCCTCTCCTGACCGCCACCAGCCACCAGCGCGTCCATAGGCTCGTCTTCCGCCAGCAGCAGCGCGCCTGCCCCTTTCGGCCCACCCATCTTGTGCCCGGACACCGCAACACTGCATCCGCCCAGTGCAAACGGCAGCCGCCCCGCACTCTGCACGGCATCGACATGCAGATGCGCGCCCGAGTCGCGACACACCGCCAGCACGTCCTCCAGCGGCGAAAGCACCCCCGTCTCGTTATTGGCGGACATCACGCAGACCAGCGCCGGGCCGGTGTCCTGCAACCGCGCGCGCAGGTGTTCCACGTCCAGAATCCCGTCCCTGTTCACGGGCAGGATTTCAGCCTCCGGCGCAGCCCTGAGGATGGCATCATGTTCCGTAGACCCAACGAAAATCCGGCGTTCCTGTCCGAAAGCATGAACCGCCATCGCATCGGCTTCCGTAGCCCCGGATGTAAACACGCAGGTACCGGAAATCCGCCCGAAACCCGCTGCAACCCGGCTGCGGGCATCCTCCAGAAACCGTCGGGCTTCCCGTCCCTCGGCATGCACCGAAGACGGGTTCCCGGACAGCATCATCCCCTCCACCGCAGCCTCCTTTGCGCAGGGACGCAGAGGTTCGGTGGCATTGGCATCCAGATAGGTCGTCCCGGAGACGGTCTTGAGTGCAGTCATCATGTTTTCCAGATTGGACAAACTGGCGGAAATCGCAACGCCGTGTCGATTTTGGTGGAAATCGGGTTTTGCGAATCGATATACACTGCGTCACCGGACGGCAGAGTTCCAATCCTGCCTGACACAGTGCGAGAGTATTCATGCCTGAAGTGATGTTCGCCGGCCCCGACGGCCGGCTTGAGGGTCGTTACCACCACTCCAGCGAACCCAACGCTCCGCTTGCCCTGGTGCTGCATCCCCATCCGCTACACGGCGGCACCATGAACAACCGTATCACCTATACGATGTATCGCAGCTTCGAGAAGATGGGCTTCTCGGTGATGCGCTACAATTCGCGTGGCGTGGGCCGGTCCCAGGGCCGTTATGACGGCGGTATCGGCGAGATTTCCGATGCAGCGGCAGCCCTCGACTGGATGCAGATGGTCAATCCGAACTCCACGGAACTGTGGATCTCGGGCTATTCCTTCGGTGCCTTCGTGGGCATGCAGCTCCTGATGCGCCGCCCTGAAATCAGCGGCTGGATCAGCGTGGCCCCACCGGCCAACGACTACGATTTCGGCTTTCTGGCCCCCTGTCCGTGCAGCGGCCTGATGATTGCAGGCGGCCGGGACGAAATGGCTCCCGAGCCGGGCATCCGCAAGCTGGTGGACAAGCTGAACACCCAGAAGAACGTGACCGTCGACTATCGCATC
Source organism: Gluconobacter sp. P1C6_b (assembly GCF_018811945.1). Lineage (GTDB taxonomy): Bacteria > Pseudomonadota > Alphaproteobacteria > Acetobacterales > Acetobacteraceae > Gluconobacter. Next base: position 9,749 of record NZ_JACRVU010000034.1, on the reverse strand, counting down.
TTCGAAGACGCCGACCACATCTTCGCCAAGCAGGCAGACCGGGTTGCCGAAGCCCTCGAAGACCACGTGAACACGATGCGTGGCCGCAAGGCGCTGGCTCTGGCCGCAGACTGATCCGGGCCATCCGCCCCGTCAGACACTTCAAAAATGGCTCTCCCTTCCGGAGAGCCTTTTTTGATTCGGGCTGCACAATCCCTTGCTCCGTCCAGACAAATATGTAACCGGATATTTCATGCAAGACCGAAACATTCTGCACCCCGCCGCCCCCTCGTCCCTGCCTGTGGAGGTCTCGCACCTCACCAAGAGCTTCGGGAGCTTCCGGGCGCTGGATGACGTCTCCTTCTCCATCGCGCAGGGCGAAACCGTAGCCCTTCTGGGCCGCAACGGGGCGGGCAAATCCACGCTGATCGGATGCCTCATGGGGTTCCTGCTCGCGGATGGCGGCAGCATCGACATTTTCGGTCACAGCATCGCAGCCCTCCCCCGCGAGATCCGGGCGCGGACAGGCTTCGTGCCCCAGACCATGACCGGTTTCGGCAGCTTCCGCGTCGCCCAGCTCATGGACTACATCGCCGCGTTCTACGGGGAGCTTCCTCCCGTCGATCCGGCCCTGATCGCTTGGGCCGACCTCGATCCGAAAAAGCAGGTGCGCTCCCTGTCGGGCGGCCAGAAACAGCGTCTGGCCATCGTTCTCGCCATGCGTCACAGCCCCGAATTCCTGGTTCTGGACGAACCCGTCGCCAGTCTGGATCCCCATGCCCGGCGCGACTTCATGAACCTGCTCGATACCTACACGCAGAGAACCGGCGCCAGCATCCTGATCTCGTCACATATCCTGTCCGATCTCGAACGCCTGTGCTCACGCCTGCTCTTCGTCCGGCAGGGACATGTCGTACTCGACGTCCCAACCGAGACTTTCCGCGCCACCACGCGCTGGCTCGAACACCCCACGCCCGATCAGCTCCTCGCAGCACTGCCTGCCGATATCCAGATCCTCGGCCAGCGCCCCGATGCACTGCTGGTGCATGGCTGGACCGGAGATCTCACCCTCCCCGAAGGCACACTGACGGTCGTCCCGGATTTCGAAGACGCCTTTCTGGAAATCACAGCCCCGCGCACTTCCCCTGCTGACACCGAAACCCCGGACGCCGCGGCATGAGGAGCTTCCTGCCCTCGGGCGCACTGGAACGCAGCGACATGATCCGCGCGCTGCGGCTGTACGGAACGCGCGTTTTCCTCGTTGGCAACCCAATGATCTTCACGGCAGTGATTTTCATCATGCTGGCGGGTCTGACGGCCCATGAACTGCACACCGCCCTCCTGACCCAGAGTCTGGAAAAGGCGCTCAAACACGCCAATGTCTTCAACGCGGCCATCGCCGCGACCTTCGTGCAGAACTGCCTGCAGACCCATTCCGGCAACCAGATCGGCGCATCCCAGGCCCCCGCCATCCCCGGCCTGCTTCAGGCCGAGGCCCGCGCGGCAGCCCTGATGTCCATGGTGGCCATCCTCGCCCTTTCCGGCCTGCTCGCCTGGAGCGGCCTGCCCCTGCACGACACGCTGTTCTACACGCTTCTCAATACGGTACCGGCCGTCATCCAGTGGTATGCCCCGCCGCAGCAGGCGTCCCGCAGGCTCAAGGGCATCACGGCGGTCATTGGCGTCGGCCTGCTGCTGGGCCTGATGCTCCTGACCTTCGCCACCGATTTTCCGCTCTGGGCACTTACACGCCCGGCCATGCTGACCGTCCCGGCCGATCTCGCCATGATGGGACTTCTGACGGCCGCCATCATGACGTTGCCCAACCGTCTGCATTCCCCGGCGATGATGGCCCCCACGGACGGCTTCACTGCCTCGACCCCGGATTTTGCACTTCCCGAAACGACGCCCCGTGTCGCCCCGCGGGATCTCAGCTTCTATCAGTTGCGGCAGATGCTGCTCGCTCCCGCAGCGCCGACCAATCTGCGCACCGATCTCCTGACCAGCCTGTTCATGCCCGCCTGCGCGGTCCTGATCATGGGGAGCCTGCCGCTCGGACATGGCAGTTTCGGCAACCGGATCGCGCATCTGACGCCCGGCATGACCATCCTGATCGCGCTGCAGGACGCCTGGATCAGCAACCGCAAACACTGGCCGCTGCTTCTGACAACGGGGCGCTTCGGCAGCCGACTGGACTTTGTGCGGGCGGTTTTCACGGCCAAGGCCAACAGGGTTTTCATGACAGCCCCGCTGCGCACGCTGAGCCTCATGCTGCCGGTCACCCTGTTCAAGCCGCTCGCGCCCTCGCATGCCCTGCTGGACGCCGCAGAACTTCTGGTTGCCACCCTCGGCGTGACGTTCTGCTGCCCGCTGCCCTTCCTCGTCATGAAGCAGCCTCCGCAGGCTGTGATCATTGCAGCAACCGTCGCGCCCGCCTTCGTGCTGCAATTCTGCAATCCGTTCATTCTGGGCAGCCGCATCTTCGGGCCGGTCGCACTGGCCTTCGCTGCCCTCGGAATACTCTGCTTCTTCGTCGTCCCGTCCCGCATGGCCCGCACCGACTGGCCTTACGAAACGGAATGAGCATCTGGCCCGCCGCCATGGCCGATGCCGGAGTTTCCGCTCCGGCGCCGGTCATGCTAGGGTCCGCGTCCTTTCCTTCCTGTAGCAGCGTAGCAAGACCGACCCATGCCAAAGAGTCCGTTCCTCCTCGAAGCCCAGGCCCGCGGCCTGATCTTCCAGTGCACCGACCTCGACGCCCTCGACGAGGCCATGCTGGCCGGACCGATCACTGCCTATGTGGGTTTCGATCCGACAGCGGACTCCCTGCATGTCGGCAATGCGCTCTCCATCATGGCGCTGCGCCTGCTCCAGAAACACGGTCATCGCCCGATCGCCCTGATGGGCGGCGGCACGGCCAAGATCGGCGACCCGTCCTTCCGCGACGAGGCCCGCTCCCTCATCACGAACGAGACGATCGCGCATAACATCGCCGGGATCGAAAAATCCCTGCGCCAGTTCATCACCTTCAGTGATGAAGACCCGTCCAGCGGCGCCATCCTCGCCAACAATGCCGACTGGCTGGACAAGCTGTCCTACATCAACCTGTTGCAGGATGTGGGCGTGCATTTCTCGGTCAGCCGGATGCTGGGCTTCGACAGCGTACGCCAGCGTCTGGAACGCGAGCAGGGCCTGACCTTCCTGGAGTTCAACTACTCCATCCTCCAGTCCTATGATTTCCGCGAACTGAACCGCCGCCATGGCGCCGTCCTACAGATGGGCGGATCGGACCAGTGGGGCAACATCGTCTCCGGCATCGATCTGACGCGCCGTACGGACGGCAAGCAGATCTTCGGTCTGACCACCCCGCTCGTCACCACGTCGTCGGGTGCCAAGATGGGCAAGTCCGCCAAGGGCGCCACCTGGGTGCGTCCGGAAAAGCTGCCGGTCTTCGAATACTGGCAGTTCTGGCGCAACACCGAGGACGCCGATGTCGGCCGCTTCCTCAAGTTCTTCACGGATCTTCCCGTTGAGGAATGCGAGCGTCTGGGCGCGCTCGAAGGCTCGGAGATCAACGAGGCCAAGAAGATCCTCGCGACCGAGGCCACTGCCATCTGCCACGGCCGCGCCGCCGCCGAAGAAGCCGCCGAGACGGCACGCCGCGTCTTCGAACAGGGCTCCACCCAGGCTGCCCTGCCCGAAATCGACTTGCCCGCCAACCTGATCGCCGAAGGTCTGCCCGCTTTCCGCGTCTTTCAGGAAGCCGGCCTCGCTTCCAGTGGTGGTGAGGCACGCCGTCTGATCCGTGGCGGCGGCGGTCGCGTCAATGACGTGGTGGTCTCGGACGAAAACCAGACCTTCACGCTCAACGACCTGCGCGAAGGCGTCCTGAAGGTCTCGTCTGGCAAAAAGAAGCACATCCTGCTCCGCCCGGTCTGAACCCCCCTTATGACCGATGTCATCCGCGACATCTGACACTGCACCCTGTTTTTCCGTGCCGGAACGGGCATCCTCCGCGCAGGCTGCCCCAAGCGGAAACGGAGCGCGGATGATGACGGAACAGAAAAACTGGCGTGGTCTGCTGACCGACTGCGCAGGACTGATCTTCGCGGCCGTCTGGGCCACGCGCGGCGCTCAGGCAGGCCGCCTCTCCATTGCACTGATCGTTGCCCTCATCGCCCTCCCGACAGTCCTGCTCGCCTTTGGCTTCATCCGGCGCAACCTTATCCTGCGGCGCCCTGAAATCACGCTCGATCCGAAGCTCGCGCGTCGCGTCAAAATCCTGCGCTTCATCGGGATTTTTGTCGCCGCCTCATGGACCCATGCCCATCACCGGGTGGACCTGTTCTATCCGCTGCTCGGCGCCATCATCGGCCTGTCCTACATCCCGCTGGGCCATGCCCTGAAAGAGCCGGTTCATCTCTTCATGGGTGGAGCCATCGTTCTGATTTCCGGCATCTCCCTGCTCCTGCCAGAACCACAGCATCTTGAAGTCGCAGGCTTCGGCACGGCCCTCGCCATCTGGGCCTGCAGCGCGGTTCGGCTCTGGCGCTCGGGAACATTCTTGACCCCGGACACGTCCTCAACCACGCTCGCCTGATGGCTGCAGATTCCCTCTCCCGCCATCTGGCGGATCGCAAGACGCCCTGGCCGCATTTCAACCAGTATCTGGTGGCCTATCTGAGCTACCTGCTGTTCTATCCCGTACCCTGGCTGCTGGGCTATCACCGCCCCACGCTGGCTGGCGTCGTGTTTTCCACCGCCGCCATGCTGGTCTTCCTGCTGGTCTATTTCGCGCCCTACCGGAAAGACAGGTATTACGGCTACGGTGAGATCCTCCTGACCGACCTGATCGGCTATGCCTGCGCCTGGACGCATGGCGACTGGGAGGTCTACTGCATTTTCGCCGCCGGGATGTGCGCCCGCCTGCCCGGAAAGCGGCAGTCCATCACGATGGTCATCCTGCTGCAGGTCGTCCTGATCATTTCCGGACACTTCCGCCACAAGACTACGCTGGAAGTCATCCCCGGCGCCTTTTTCAGCATCATCACCTATATGGGCACGCTGGTGCAGTGGCAGCTTGGCATCCGCAATTTCGAGCTCCGCGAGGCCCAGAACGAGATCCGCACCCTCGCCACGACAGCCGAGCGCGAACGCATCGCCCGCGACCTGCATGATCTTCTGGGCCATTCCCTCACGGTCATTTCCGTGAAAGCCGAACTGACCGAGCGCCTGTTCACATCCGACACGTCCCGAGCGCGACATGAAGTCACTGAAATCAGCCAGATCGCCCGCACGTCCCTGCGCGAAGTCCGTGAGGCCGTCTCCGGCATGAACGGCGCGTCCCTGCAACGCGAACTGGACCGTGCCCGCAAGGCCCTGAACACGGCAGGCATCACGCTCGTCCTGAACGGCCCTGGGCCATCGACTGATCAGCCGCAGAACAGCGTGCTCGCCCTGGCCCTGCGCGAAGCCGTTACGAATGTCATCCGCCACTCCGACGCCCGGACCTGTACCCTGACCTTCCAGCACACTGCGGAAGGCCATATCCACACATTTACCCTCGAAGACGACGGACCGCTTCAGACCACACAATCTGCTCCCGCCATCATCGAAGGCAACGGCCTGCGCGGCATGCGTGCACGGCTGGCTGCTTCGGGCGGTACACTGACCGTCTCCCCCCGCCCCCAGGGCTTCAAGCTGACTGCAACGACACTCCCATGATCCGCCTCATCCTCGCCGAAGACCAGACCATGCTCCTCGATGCCTTCGAGGCCCTGCTGCAACTTGAAGACGACATCCGGATCGTCGGCCGCGCGACTGACGGGCGCGAGGCACTCGCCCTGATCCGCGAACACCGTCCCGACGTCGTCCTCACCGATATCGAAATGCCCCATGTCACCGGCATCGAGCTTGCGGAAAAAATCCTGCAGGAAAGCCTGCCCAGCCGCGTGATGATCGTGACGACCTTCGGCCGCTCTGGCTATCTGCGCCGCGCGCTTCAGGCCGGCGTGCGGGGCTACATGCTCAAAGACGCTCCCATTACGCAGCTCGCCGCCGCCATCCGCAAGGTCGCGGCAGGCGGACGCGCAATCGCACCCGATCTGGCCGAAGCCGTTTGGGACGCCCTGCCCGACCCGCTCTCCGAACGCGAGCGCGCCATGCTGCGTCTCGCGGAAGCCGGACGCACCAACCGCGAAATTGCCGAGGAACTGTCCCTCTCCTCGGGCACGGTTCGCAACTACTTCTCGGAAATCGTGCAGAAACTTGATGCCCGCAACCGCATCGAAGCCGGGCGGATCGCCCGCGCCAATGGATGGCTCTGAGACAGACAGGAAGACCAGTTCCACGGATGACGGCTCTCCCTGAAGTCCGCCCGGCCATGATAGGATAGCCTGCAACTACTGGCGGAAGACTTTTCATGCAGCTTCTCGCGCTCATCGGGGCAGCGTTTCTGGTCTACTGGGTTCTGAGCCATCTGGGACTTGTGTTCGGCCTCATTCTTGCTTTCGCAAAGTTCATCATCCTCGGGCTTGGGGCTCTGGTCCTCCTGGGCCTCGTGATGCAGATGATCTCGGGAAAGAAGGATGCGGAAAGCCCCGAGCAGACAACTGCGGGCTCTCCTTTCGATGAACCTCCTGCGGACCGGACATGGTTCGAAATCCTCGGCGTCAGCGAGTTCGCATCACCCGACGAAATCAAGCGCGCCTATCGTGATCTGATCCGCCAGTACCATCCGGACAAGGTCGCCGCGATGGGAGAAAAAATTCGCGAACTGGCCATGCACGAGACACAGCTCATCAACGCCGCCTTTCAGGAAGCACGCCTCAGCCGCGGCTTCTGAAGCGTGGTTTGTGTACTATGATGTCTGACGGGTCTACACTCCTGCGGACATCATCAGGAGTGCCCCATGTCCCAGACGCCCTCGCCCCATGAGATGATCCGCGTCAGAGGGGCGCGGGAACACAATCTGGAAAACGTGGATGTGGACCTGCCGCGCGACAGGCTCGTCGTCGTCACGGGCGTGTCCGGGTCCGGCAAATCCTCGCTGGCCTTCGGGACGATCTATGCCGAGGCGCAGCGGCGCTATCTGGACTCCGTCTCCCCCTATGCCAGGCGCCTGTTCGACCAGATGCCGGTGCCGGTCGTGGCGTCCATCGACGGACTGCCCCCCGCCGTTGCCCTGCAGCAGCAGCGCGGTGGAAGCAGCAGCCGCTCCAGCGTCGGCAGCCTGACGACGCTCTCGAACCTGCTGCGGATGCTCTATTCCCGCGCAGGCAGCTATCCGCCCGGCCTGTCACGGCTGGAAGCGGAGTCCTTTTCACCCAACACGCCCATGGGCGCCTGCCCGAAATGTCACGGGCTGGGCCGCATCTATGACGTCACGGAACAGACGCTCGTTCCCGATGACAGCCTGAGCATCCGAGACCGCGCCGTCGCGGCCTGGCCCACGGCGTGGCAGGGACAGAATTTCCGGGATATTCTTATCACCCGTGGTGTGGATGTGGACTGCCCCTGGCGCGACCTGCCGAAAAAGACGCGGGACTGGATCCTGTTCACCGAGGAGACCCCGACCGAACCCGTCTACCCGGGACGCACCCACGCTCAGGTCGTGGAGGCGATCAAACGCGGCATCCCGGCCGATTACAACGGCACGTTCAGCGGCGCACGGCGCTATGTCCTGCACACCTTCACGCAATCGCAGAGCGAGAAGATGCGCAAGCGCGCGGCATCCTTCATGGTCTCTGCAGCCTGCCCGGTGTGTCATGGACAGCGCCTGAATCCCGATGCCCTGCGCGTGACATTCGACGGGCTGAACATCGCCGACTTCTCAAACCGTACGCTCGAAGACATCGCCGCCTCCTTGCGCACATCCGCCAAAGCGCTCGCCGACGGAAAGGATGCCACGGCGGTCGCCGCGCACGGCATGGTCGAAGCCATGATCGGGCGCATCGACGTGCTGCTGGATCTGGGTCTGGGCTATCTCCAGCTCGACCGCAGCGTCCAGACCCTTTCGCCCGGCGAATACCAGCGCCTGAGGCTCGGCACACAGATCCGCTCGAACCTGTTCGGCGTGGTCTATGTGCTGGACGAACCCAGTTCCGGCCTGCATCCCGCCGACACGCAGGCCCTTCTGCGGGCACTGGACGGCCTGCGCGATGCAGGCAATTCGCTGATCGTGGTCGAGCATAACCCGGACGTCATCCGCCGTGCGGAATGGCTGGTGGATGTCGGCCCGGATGCTGGAGAACGGGGGGGCCGCGTCCTCTATAGCGGCTTGCCAGACGGACTGCAGAACGTAAAAGAGTCCCGCACCCGTCCCTATCTGTTCGGCACGGTCCAGCCCCGCACGACCCCGGTCCGCAAGCCGACAGGCACGCTGGAACTGACGGATATCTGCTGGAACAATCTGGACCATCTGGCCCTGACGCTCCCGCTCGGAGTGCTGATCTCGGTGACAGGCGTGTCAGGCTCCGGAAAATCCAGTCTCGTCGGACAGGCCCTCGTCTCCATCATGGCCCGCACTCTCGGCCAGAAGGTGGACATCGACCCCAATGACGACAGCACGGATGATGCCCCGCCCCCCGAACATCGCGAACCCAAAGGAAACGTCTCAGGCGGAACCGGCCCGATCAAACGCATGGTCATGATCGACCAGAAGCCGATCGGACGCACCCCGCGCTCCAACCCCGCCACATATACCGGCCTGTTCGACACGATCCGCCGCCTGTTCGCCGAAACGCCGGACGCAAAAACGCGTCGTTTCGATGCCGGCTGGTTCTCCTTCAATGTCACCAAGGGACGGTGTCCGCGCTGTGAAGGCGTAGGGACGGTCGATGTAGAGCTTCTGTTCCTGCCGACGGTCCAGACGCCCTGTCCCGTCTGCCACGGCAGCCGCTACAAACCCGAAGTGCTGAAAGTCCTCTGGAACGGACACAGCATTGCGGATGTGCTCGGCCTGAGCATCGACGATGCCTGTGAAGTCTTTGCGGATGTGCCTGTTCTGGCACGCGGCTTCGACACCCTGCGGCGTGGAGGACTGGGCTATCTCCGGCTTGGGCAGCCCGCCACCGAACTGTCAGGCGGCGAAGCGCAGCGCATCAAGCTTGCGACCGAGCTTCAGAAACAGCGCAACGGGCACATCCTGTATGTTCTGGATGAACCCACGACCGGCCTGCATCCCGCCGATGTGGACCGCCTGATGCTCCAGCTTCAGGCGCTGGTCGATCAGGCCAACACGGTCGTTCTGGCCGAACATGACATGCGCGTGGCAGCAGCCAGTGACTGGATCATCGATCTCGGCCCCGGTGCGGGACGCAAAGGGGGCCGGATCGTGGCATCAGGAACACCGGAGACCGTCGCAGCTTCGGAACACAGCGTCACCGCCCCGTTCCTCCGCCGATATGTTGCCTCAGGTTCATAAACTTCAGGGAAGATTACTTGACCAATTTTACGACCTACCGCGTAAATGGCACGTCACATTATGGTTCTGCATCCCACTCAGAAAGAGAACTCGTAAACTAGGCCGTGTTGACAAAAGATCCAATCCAGAGCCTCGCGGCGGCGAGGTTGAGAAAGCTCATGAAAGACAGGACGGTCTTGTCGTAGCGGGTTGCGATGCGGCGCATCTGCTTGAGCCTGTTGAACATCCGCTCGATGCGGTTACGGTCCTGGTAGCGCCGCCAGTCTGTTTTCTGCGGCGCACTTCGGCCTTTGCGTGATGGAATAATCGGCAGGATCCCGTAGAGCAGTAGGTCCTGGCGGAAACT
>NZ_JACRVU010000033.1 GCF_018811945.1 Gluconobacter sp. P1C6_b | reverse complement strand
GTCAGAACGAGATCAGTGTTCGGAAGCGGAGCTGACGAAGACATTTCCCCTTTCTGATCTGTGGAAAGACCTTCCAGCCGTTTCAGCAGCCATGGGATCAGAACGGCCAGCCCGATCAGGCTGACCGGCAGCATGCAGACAATCAGAATCTGGATCATGCAGCACTTTTTTCCCGCGACTTCCGGCTTCCATTCTGAAAGATCATAATCCGTTTCCTTCATCACCTTCACGCTCCGCGCGGAAGCGGTTCAGCCCCCGTCGTCGCCAGCGTGTTTTCAGATCGGCGGCAGACTGGTTTTCATCTCCCTGAAGCTGCTCTGCCAGCTCCAGAAAGGCTCCGAGCAGTGTGGCCCTGTCATCGGCGGTCAGATCGACCAGACCGGCCTTCTGCACCAGTCCCCCGAGTTCGATCAGATGCCGGGTCCGCTCCCGCCGTTCCTTTGCCCAGTCCCGCATGTCGCTCCGTGCCTTTCGTGCCTGATGCCGGGCAATCAGGACGTTCTGTCTGCCAATCTGCTTTTCAAGCGTCGGAAGCTGCGTTCTGAGTGTTTTCAGTACTCTTCCGGCTGTGCTTTTTTCCGCCCGCCTGAAAGAAATCCTGTCCACGTTCGGTCCACCTCGCGACAGCTTCCGGTTTGTCACGGGTCTGCTCGACGGCGGCCAGCAGGATCCCTGCCAGAGCCTCGATGGCCAGCGTGTCCGCTCCCGTTGCCTCAACCAGCTCTCCCAGCTGGATAGTCCGCTGCGCTCTGAGCTGTTTCACTTTTTCCTGAAGGGCTTTCAGTTCGGTATCAATATCCCGCGGTCTGCGCATGTCCCTGTTCCGTTCCGTAAGGTTGTCCTGCATGAAGGTTGTCCTGCATGCCTGCGGCGCCGCGCGCCGCCCGTCACGTCTTCCTTATGACTGACCAACCGTTTACGTTTCGTTAGCGAGTGCGCGCTTATACGTCATTTCATGACGTGCGCTTTTTCGAACTGACCCGCTGACGCCATGGCGGTCTATCACTTCTCGGTCAAACTGATCAGCCGTGCGACCGGCCGGAGTGCCGTGGCTGCGGTGGCTTACCGCTCTGCGTCCCGGCTTGAAGATGACCGGTTGCAGCGGACGCATGATTTCACGAACAAGACCGGGGTCGTGCATTCGGAAATCCTTCTTCCGACTGGCGCTCCGGATCGCTGGAAAGACCGTTCGGTTCTGTGGAACGAGGTCGAGCGGACTGAAACCCGCAGAGATGCCCAGCTGGCACGGGAAGTGGAATTTGCCCTGCCCAGAGAGCTGCCGAAGCATGCGGCTATTGCTCTGGCGCAGAACTTCGTACGCGAACAGTTTGTAGCTCTCGGCATGGTGGCCGATCTCAACGTGCACTGGGATATTGGAGAAGAAGACGGGCTGCTTCGACCCCACGCCCATGTCATGCTCTCTCTGCGGGATGTTGAAGTGGTTTCCGGGCCGGACAGTGCACAGAAACGGACAGGGTTCGGTCTCAAGAATCGTGAGTGGAACAAACCGGCAATGCTGGCCAGCTGGCGGCAGCGTTGGGCCGAGCAGGTCAATGCCTGTCTGGCGGAGCATGATCTGGATCTACGCGTTGATCATCGCTCGAACGCAGCACAGGGCATCGTTCTTGAACCGCAGTACAAGCTCGGTGCTGCGGCCTTCCGGCGGAAGGAGCACGGTGAACCGAGTGAGCTGGTTGCGGAACATCTCGGAATTGCGCGCCGTAATGGCGACCGGCTGCTGGCTGAACCTTCTCTGGTTCTGGAAATCCTGACCCGGCAGCAGAGTACGTTTACCCGTCAGGACCTGGCCCGGTTTGTGGACCGTCACACGGCGGATCCGGAGCAGTTCGCGCAGGTCATGGCGAAAGTGGAAGCCTGTCCGGAGCTGCTGGTGCTCGGAAAAGATGGACGCGGTCAGGAGCGGCTCAGTACGCGTGACATGGTTGCAGTGGAGCAGCGGCTGGCAGAGATGTCTGTGACGCTTGGGCAGGCACAGGGTCATGCCGTCTCCCTGCGGGTCCGGCAGACTGCCATGCGCTCGCCCGGACTTGGAGAGGAACAGGCGCTTGCGGTGGGAGAGGTGACGAGGTCCCGCGATCTGTCTGTCGTGATTGGTTATGCCGGAACAGGCAAGAGCACCATGCTCGGTGTGGCCCGCAAAGCCTGGGAGAAGGCCGGGTATCGGGTGCGGGGTGCTGCGCTGTCGGGGATTGCTGCGGAAGGACTGGAAAGTGGATCCGGGATTGTGAGCCGGACACTGGCGTCTTTGGAATATTCCTGGGCTCATGAAGAGGATCGTCTCAAAAGTGCGGACGTGCTGGTGGTTGATGAGGCCGGCATGGTGGGATCACGTCAGATGGAGCGGGTGCTGTCTGTCGTCCGCGAAGCCGGGGCCAAGGTGGTGCTGGTGGGTGATCCCGAGCAGTTGCAGGCGATCGAGGCGGGCGGAGCCTTCCGGGCGGTGGTCGAGCAGGTCGGTGCGGTGGAGATCACGACAGTGCGCCGGCAGCATGAGGAGTGGCAGCAGGAGGCCACGAAGGAGCTGGCGACAGGCCGGACAGGATCAGCTCTGGAGCGTTATGAAACAGCCGGCCTGGTACAGGAGCATCAGACGCAGGAAGAGGCACTGTCCGGTGTGGTGGCGGACTGGGATACTGCGCGTCAGGCGCATCCCGCAGAGAGCGCGATCATGCTGGCGCACCGGAGGGTGGATGTCCGCGCCCTCAATGAGGCGGCGCGCAGGATCCGTCAGGAGCGTGGCGAGCTCGATGCGGGTGGTGAGCTTGCCGTGATGACCGCTCAGGGAGAACGGCTGTTTGCGCAGGGGGACCGGCTGTATTTTTTGCGCAATGACCGGCATCTGGGCGTGAAGAACGGAATGCTGGGGACGGTGCGGGGGCTGTTTGGTCTGGAGGAGGACAGGGTTGTTCTGTCCGTACAGCTGGATGGGCCGGACGGGACAGGCACCGGACGGATCGTGACGGTAAAGATCCGGGAATATGATGCGCTGGATCATGGTTATGCGGCGACCATTCACAAGGCGCAGGGTGTGACGGTGGACCGGACGCATGTGCTGGCGACGGGAGGCATGGACCGGCATGTGGCCTATGTGGCGCTCTCGCGGCATCGCGAGAGTGTGTCCGTCCACTGGAGCCGGGAGGATGTAGGGGGGCGGGACCTGCTGGTGGAGAGGCTGTCCCGTGAACGGCTGAAGGACACCACGCTGGATTATCCTGTCCGGGATGAAGATGCCGTATTTGCCAGACGACGTGGTGTGGATGTTTCAGAAAAGGAAATGGCCTCCGGGATCGGAAAAGAGGGTTCTGCCCCATCCCGACCCGTGCAGGAACCGGATCCGGAGCTGCCTGATCTTCTGTCTCCTGAGTTTCTGCAGGAGGGACGGGCTGAAGCCCGGAAAGTCTATGGGGACTGGCGGCGGGAGAAGGCGCTGGCCGCGCAGGCGGCACGCTGGTGTCAGGACTGGGGGCAGTCCTGGCAGGCCTATGCTCAGGCCGTTCATGATCTGATTCCCGGACAGGCCGTGTCTGAACAGGTGAAGCGGGGTCTGTCTGACTGTGCCCGTGCCCTGCAGCAAGATGATCCTCTGCGGCAGAGGGTTCTGCGGGACTGGGAGTGTCTGGATCCGGTCAGGAAAGGGGAAGCGTGGTTCAGGACTGCGGTGCGGCAGAATGTGGAGGCGTCCCGGGCGCTGTATACGGCTCTGTCTGCTCACGAACAGAGCGTTCTGGACAGGATGCGACAGCAGCGCCGGATGCTGGAGGAAAGCCGGAAGCTGCAGACCCGGCGTAGCATTCCGTATCAGCCGGAGAGGGATCGGACACCATGGTAAGTGAAACGGAACGGCGAATCTTTGGTCTGCTGGAGATGGCTGAGCGTCAGCAGGCTCTGTCCGGGGAGATGCTGCAGGACCTGAAGCGGGAGAAGGAGGCTCTGGCGCGGGAGCGTCAGGAGCAGCACGCCGTCCATGAACGCTGGAGGCGGGATGTACGGCAGGCTACGCAGACGGAAGTGCGGCGTGGTCTGGAGGACATGCTGGCGAGTGGGACGGAGGCTGTGCAGCTGACCCTCTCAGGACTGCGCTCCGAACTGAACCATCTGCCGCTACACACGAACAGGGCCGTGCAGGCGCTGGAGCGTCTGGTCCATTACGCCACCTGGGGGCTGCTTCTGCGGGTTGTGGCAGGGGTGTTGGGGCTGGGAGGCGGACTGTGGCTGATCACGTCCGGAATCCTGCTATGGCAGCAGGGGGGTCTGGTTCAGCTGGAGGACCGCAAAGCTGTGCTGTCGGAAGAGCTACGGTATATGGAGCAGCGGGAACAGGACTGGAAACAGGCCGGGATGCTGCAGGATTTGACCCGCTGCGGGCCGGAGCAGAGGTGGTGCGTGCTGACTGATCCGGAGGCCGGATCTTACGGAGATCATGGCGAATTCAAGGTGCTACAGGGAGGGTAGTTTTTAGAACTCAAAATAGTGTCGTGCTGTTCGTCCGCACCGTGGGTATAATAGGGGCCATCATGAGGAAAGTGGGCTAATATTGTCTATAATCTGAAGAGTTCTTTGACCCTTCCAGCTGAAGGGGATGTAAACATGGCAACCGGTTTCTTGGGAAAACAGGGTTGAACGAGCATTTCCACACACTGCTGCAAGGTCTTCCACGTTCGTCAAAGTTGCCACTTAGGTGTTTAGTCCCGGGATTTGATGGGTTGGATTGATGATGAATCTTTCTGGCTCTGAAGTCCAGATTTTGCAGACGTATTCGTAAGGGGTAAGGCCACTGAGGGTCTTGAGTCTTCGCCCGAAATTATAGGCTGCCATGAAGTCGTTGAGGTGTGTCCTCAACTGCTCATGACTGTCGTAATGGAAGCGTTTGACGGTTGCTTTCTTGATTGTCCGGTTCATCCGCTCGACCTGACCGTTCGTCCAGGGATGATTGGGTTTCGTCAGACGATGTTCGATCCCGTGAGCTTCGCAGATCATGTCGAAGCGCATGGGGCGAGACCAGGCCGTATTGCGGTTACGGGGCTGATCAGCGAACTGGATGCCGTTATCTGTCAGAATGGTATGGATCCGATAAGGAATGATGCTCAGGAGGTATTCGAGGAATTCCCAGGCGGTCTTCCGATCGGCTTTCTCAACCAGTTGTGTGACAGCGAACTTGCTGGTCCGATCGATGGCGACGAAGAGATACAGCTTGCCTTCAGCAGTTTGGACCTCGGCAATATCGATATGAAAAAAGCCGATGGGATAGCGTTTGAAACGCTGTCGTTTGGGCTTGTCTCTCTCGATATCCGGAAGCCGGGATATCCCGTGGCGCTGAAGGCAGCGATGCAGGGCCGAGCGTGTCAGATGAGGGATGCTGGCCTGCAGGGCATAAAGACAGTCATCCAGCGGCAGCAACGTATGCCGGCGAAACGCCACGATCATCGCTTCGTCCGTTGTGGAGAGAACCGTTGATCGCGGCTCTTTAGGGCCAGTTTTCTGATCTTCGACAGTCTGACGTTTCCGCCACTTTGCAACTGTTTTCGGGTTGATCCCGAACTCCCTGCTCAGCGCCGCGAGCGAAGCCTGCGATCGCTGTAGTGCCGCTCGCACGGCGTGCGTGGTCGTGGCGCTCCCATGACGTATCTGGCCCATAAGGCTTCCTTCCACTCTCGTGAAAATAATACCCCATCAAATCCCGGGACTAAACACCTCAGCATTCGGCGATCATCAACGCGAGGTTTACCGTGGATATTGGAAAAGAACGACTGCAGAAGCACTATCTGCCCTCTCGCTTTTGAAGCATAAAGTGGCATAATCACTGTCTAACCGGTATAAAACCGTTAAAAGTCCAATCTACGAAGTTCGAACATTCTACCTAATTCGGAGAGAAAAGTGAAAATTGCCGATTGGATGAGCCGATCTGGAGTAGCATTTGGTACGAGTGGCGCTCGTGGCCTCGTGACATCAATGACAGATGCGCTGTGTTTTGCTTACGTTGTGGGCTACCTGAAGCATATGCGAGCTCTGGGCGAGTTTTCAAATGGTATGGATGTCGCAATAGCCGGTGATTTACGTCCCAGCACACCCAGAATAATGCGAGCATGTGCCGCTGCAATAATTCAGCAGGGAGGAAAGCCTTTATTTTGCGGGCACGTACCAACACCAGCGCTCTGTCTCTACGCTTTTGGGCGCGGTATTCCGTCACTAATGGTCACTGGCAGCCATATTCCGGCAGATCGCAACGGGATTAAATTTAATCGCGCACGCGGTGAATTCCTCAAGAGCGACGAGACCCCCATGCGTGAGCAAGCAGTTGAACTGCCTGTTGGATGGTTTACCGATGCAGGAGCGTTAATTGGTGATGTTCAACTGCCTCCAGTGACCGAAGTTACGACGAGCTATATTGAACGCTATCGGGATTTTTTTGGAGCCACTGCGCTAGAGGGCATGAAACTCGGCGTGTATCAGCACTCTGCCGTCGGGCGCGATGTGCTTGTTGAGGTCGTTCGCGCTCTGGGAGCGCAAGCGATACCGCTAGCGCGATCTGACACATTTATCTCTGTGGACACTGAAGCCGTGCGTCCGGAAGATGTTACGCTGGCGAAGGAATGGGCTGCCACGGGCGAGTATGACGCAATTTTGACTACCGATGGCGATTCAGACCGGCCATTGCTGGCAGATAGCTCTGGCAACTGGTTGCGGGGCGACGTTTTAGGAATATTGGCAGCGAATTATTTGGGCGCCGTCGCTGTCGCAACACCTGTCAGCAGCAATACCGCGCTGGAGAAAATGGGATTTGCGCGCCTGGTACAGCGCACGCGCATCGGCTCACCGTTCGTTGTGGATGCTATGACAAGAGCAGGTCAACAGGGTTTGGTTCCCTCGGTGGGTTACGAAGCGAATGGAGGCTTCCTCCTCGCAAATCAGGTTGAAAAAAACAATAAAGTTCTTGATGCGCTGCCGACCCGAGATTCCGTGCTGCCCATGCTGTGTGCCTTGGTGGCGGCAAAAGTGAAGGGAAGTGGCCTTTCAGAACTGCTGGCCAATCTTCCGCCTCGTTTCACACTGAGTGATCGCCTCGCTGAACTGCCAGCCGAAAAAAGTCGTGAAAAAATTCTGGCTCTGACAGAGCAGCTGCGAACCTTGTCACACAACGTCGGATTGGCACCAGAATGCGGCAATGTCTGCGAAATAGATGAAACGGATGGGCTTCGCCTAACATTCGATAATGGTGAGATTATTCACTTCCGGCCCTCAGGGAATGCTCCTGAACTGCGCGTCTATGTCGAAGCCGATTCTCAGGAACGAGCAGCAGCTTTGCTTGCCACAGGCCTAAAATATGCATCGAATTGGCAATAATTTTTTACCTAGGTCACGTTGACAAAAGGACTATACGGTCTTCCTGAGATCTGATTCACTTTGCGCCTGTTGGATAACAGGCAGAGGGAACAGACATGGCACGAGGGGATCTGACGGATCGGGAATGGGCGATGATTGGTCCGCTTCTACCTCCTGAGCGTGGACGTTGGGCGCGTCCAGCCGGAGACAACCGCCGGTTCCTTAATGGCATGTTGCATGTCCTGAGAACTGGCTGCCCCTGGCGAGACATGCATGAGCGCTACGGCAAATGGAATTCGATCTATGTCCGGTTTCGCCGTTGGGCTGAACAGGGCGTGTGGGATGCCTTGCTGCAAACCCTGGTGGACCTGGGTCTGAGTGATGACTGGCAGCATATGGTCGACAGTACCGTGGTCCGCGCTCACTCACAGGCCACAGGCGCAAAAGGGGGGCTTATTCGGAGGGTTTTGGTCGATCACGCGGCGGCTTTACGAGCAAAATCCATGCCCGATGCGACAATCAGGGACGTCCTTTCGGCTTTGTCCTCACAGGAGGTCAGGTCTCGGATTACAAAACCACAAACACCTTGATGGCATTACCGGTTCCAAACCCCAGGGCCATGCTGGCGGACCGGGGCTATGACAGCGACAGTTTCCGTCAGGATTTGCTTTTGCGCGGTATCCTGCCGATCATTCCACCACGCAAAGGCCGAACTGCGCCGCAAAAGACAGACTGGCGACGCTACCAGGACCGAAACCGCATCGAGCGGATGTTCAACCGCCTCAAGCAGATGCGGCGCATCGCGACACGATACGATACGACAAGACTGCTCTGTCTTTCATGAGCTTCCTCAATCTCGCAGCCGCAAGGCTCTGGATTAACTCTTTTGTCAACGCGACCTAATGAATTGCTAATGCCTTCGCTTCAACATAGTGTTTCCTAAAATATTAACGCTTGCTACGTGTAAAAGCGCGGTTTGAGTTTAACGTCAGAGAGTGATCCACCTTATGAGTTCAGTAAAGTCGATCCAGAAAAGTGCTGCTTTTGGCGCCGTCGTTCCGGTTATGCTTTCCGGAGGATCAGGGAGTAGGCTTTGGCCCGTTTCACGGCGCAGCTTCCCAAAGCAATTCTGGCCGCTATTATCTGATAAGACCTTGCTTCAAGAAACGGCGCTTCGTGGCTTGGGCATTGGCCTTTCTGCACCAATTGTAGTTTGTAATGTTGAACACCGCTTCATTGTTTCTGAACAATTGCGTGAAGCCGATATAACAAAGGCGCGCGTTGTACTTGAACCTGTGGGACGAAATTCTGCCCCGGCGATCGCTGCAGCTGCTTTTTTGGTTTCTGAGACTGATCCGGACGCTATTCTGTGGATTATGGCAGCAGACGCTGCCATTCGTAAGGAAGATCTGCTGGAGGCTGCTCTGGGTTCTGCAGTCGAAGCCGCAGCTGCGGGATACATCGTCACCTTTGGCATTCAGCCGACGAAGGCAGAAACGGGCTACGGATACATCGAACGTGGTGAGGAGCTCAAGACAACACAAAATGTCTTTGAGGTCTCTAAATTCATCGAAAAGCCCGATGCTGCCCGTGCAGAAGAACTGGTAAAAGATGAACGTTTTTCCTGGAATTCGGGGATGTTTGTCGCCCGTGCGAGTGTATTGCTCAAGGAAATTCAAACTTTTGAACCCGAGGTGTACGCCGCGGTACAGGCATCGATTAAGGGTCGTGAAACGGATCTGGATTTTGAACGCCTTGATGGCGATGCCTTTGCACAATCGCCGGATATTTCTATCGATTATGCTGTTGCTGAACGCACTAAAATGGCAGCCGTCGTGCCGTCCCGCTTTGATTGGTCCGACATTGGCAGCTGGGATGCACTTTGGGAGCTAACACCCAAAGACGATCAAGGCAATGCAACTTTCGGCGACGTATTCCTTGACAGCACCAAGAATTGCTACGTTCGCTCCAACGGGGTCGTGGCGACTGTATCCGGCGTAGAAGATCTGATTGTCGTTGTCACGGAAGATGCCGTCATGGTGTCTCATCGTGACAGTGCTCAGGACGTAAAAAAGGTTGTGGCGCAATTGACGGCCGCAGGTCGTCCCGAGGCCATTAATCACAACCGTATGTATCGTCCTTGGGGTTTTTACGAGAGCCTTATCCACGGCGACCGTTTCCAGGTTAAACGGATCCATGTCGATCCCGGTCACAAGCTATCTTTGCAAAAGCATTTCCACCGCGCAGAGCATTGGGTTGTTGTCGCTGGCACAGCTGTTGTTACCCGCGATGCCGAGGAAATCATGGTGCGTGAAAACGAAAGCATCTATCTGCCACTTGGCTGCGTACACAGGTTGGAAAATCCAGGTAAGATCCCTCTGACCCTGATCGAAGTCCAATCAGGTCCTTATCTTGGCGAAGATGACATTGTGCGTATCGAAGATATTTACGCCAGAGTCTGAGGTTTTTTATCAAGAACCACTTCTTGTAGACTGCTGGCTGCGGGCTCACCCGCAGCCAGGCTCGGATTGTGATTTCCGCTCACTGGAGTGTTCATGAATATGGATCATTCAGAAGCCGCAAGTGGCACAGATAAACGCAAAGCGCGCAAGAAATCTGATACAGGATCGGTTGCAGCACAAGTCGATCTGTTAATTTTGGCAAAGCTTCTGGATGGTGTGTCGGACGGGAATGGTGCATCCATCCTGGATGCACTGAAGCAAAACCCGGCTGACATCGATCCTTTGATCAATCGGATTGCAAACAGTCGTGCGATAGAGCAGCGCAAAAAACTGACACAGACAATCGATACGATGGAAGGTGGTCGGATAGATGCCGATTTTGCCTATGTCGGTTTGCCTGCAGAAGCTCAGGAAATGGATTTCAAATCGGCCTATGACGTGCATCTTCGTCCGCGTCTAGATAAACGTGCCGATGGG
Source organism: Gluconobacter sp. P1C6_b (assembly GCF_018811945.1). Lineage (GTDB taxonomy): Bacteria > Pseudomonadota > Alphaproteobacteria > Acetobacterales > Acetobacteraceae > Gluconobacter. The sequence goes on along the minus strand of NZ_JACRVU010000033.1, from coordinate 15,472 downwards.
TTCGCTGTTATATTCGATCGCTTGGATAAGCACTCGCGTCCATTAATCGTTGAAACGGGCTGCCTGCGGGTGCCAGATAACTGGGCAGGAGACGGGCAAAGCACGTTTCAGTTCGATTGGTACGCGCGCGAACGTCAGGGTTCTGTGTTCACCATCGATATCAATTCGGCAAGCATCGACAGCGCCAGACGTGCATGTAGCGGAACGACAAGTACAATTTTGAATGATTCACGCCCTGCATTACATGCGCTAGGGCAGAATTGCACGCGTCCTGCTTCTTTACTGTATCTGGATTCATTCGATCTTGATCTTATTGATCCAATGCCTAGTGCGATGCATCATGCAACCGAAATGATGGCGGCGAGGGGCTTGATAGGCGAAGGCACGATCATCTGTGTGGACGACTTTGATGTCCCCCCGCTAGGTGCAGGCGGCAAGGGGCTTATCGTGGACCAGTTTATGGCTTCCATCGGCGCACGACTGCTTTACTCAGGGTATCAGAAGATATGGGAACTATAGTCCCAGTCCAGATGATTCTTGTCTAAACGACCTCCACAAACGGTTCTGGCTTGTCGCTCGATGAACGGCACCCTAACGTACACCTAACCAAATTTTTTCACGATTTTCCTAAAGAGGATTGACTGCAATATGGCTCTCTTTTCCAAGACAAGGGTCACAACTCTCACACGTGAAGCAGATAAACAGCGTGACCTCCGAAATTGGGCAGAAGCAGCGGAGTTATATGGGAAGGCTCTTGATCTTCTAGGAAGTCACAAAAATCGATTTCGTTTTCTGGTTCAAAGGGGCAATTGCCTAAAAGAAGCAGGTGAACTTGATGACGCTCTTGTTGCATACGACGAAGCGCAAGCGATCAACAAATCAGATTCTGATCTTCACCTGCAACGTGGGCATCTATTTAAGTTGATGCACCGCACGAGCGAAGCCGCAGCGGAGTATCAAATGTCGTTTAATATGGATCCGACTAATGAGAATGCTCGAGGTGAGGTAGAGCGCGGCGGTAGCATCGCGGTGGTTTCAAGTGCGAAAAAACATACAAATGTCGCCTCACATACGATCTGGCTCGATGTCACAGATTTTGTCGTATATGTAAAGCATAATAATAGCCTGAGCGGAATTCAGCGTGTCATCGCGAATCTCGTCTTATATCTGAAGAAAGTTGATTTGGACGGTTATCGCGTCGTCCCGGTAATACCAGAGTACGACCAATTTAAAATATTTGCTACCTCTGCTCGTAGTTTTATCGATTTAGTTGAAGTATTTGATAATTCTTCTGTTAACAGAGAAGACATAGATTCGGCTCTAGAATTAGTCCATCGTGATAGAATTCAAGTTTTCCCAGAAAAAGACGATGTGTTTGTCGTTGCAGGAGCATTTTGGATTTATCCGCATTATGACAACATTATGCATTTACGTCAGGCTGGAATGAGGTTTGGTTTATTTATTCATGACTTGATCCAGATTCGTATGCCTGAATACGTAGCACGTGATGCAACAGATAAATTCAACGTTCAAATTTCTGATGCTCTTGATATTGCAGATTTTGTATTAGCTAACTCGGAATATGTGGCTTCTGATATCAGGGCATATCTTTCTGAAAAGAAAAATTATAATCTTCCAGTAAAGGCTGTCGTTCTTCCGACAGAATTGCGGTCTAATGAAGTAATAGATAGAATTCAAAACAGAAATATTCTAGATATTGCTCAAACTGATTATGTTATTTCAGTTTCGACGATAGAAATTCGAAAAAATCACCCCTTGTTGCTGCGGACATGGGAGAAATTGCGAGAAGAGTTCGGTGAAAAAACACCCAATCTCGTATTGGTCGGAAAGTGGGGATGGGAGATCGACGAATTCAGAAAGTATATTGAAGAAAAAGGTTATATTGGGGATTGGTTATTTATATTTAATGGAATCTCAGATAATGAGATGGAGTATCTGTACAAAAACAGTATGTTTTCTGTTTATCCAAGTTTTGCGGAAGGATTTGGACTGCCGATTGGAGAAAGTCTTGTCTACGGTAAGCCTTGTATAGCCTCTAACACCACATCGATGCCTGAAGTTGGTGGAGATTTCGTTCGATACATTGATCCGTTCGATTGGGAAGCAAGCTATCCCACAATAAGACAGGTGATTGCGGATAGAGACGATTTGGCAAGATGGCAGGATCGGGTCAAAAAAGATTTCAAGGTAAAAACCTGGCATCAGTTTAGTGCAGAATTTTATGATGCTGTCGTGGAGAATGCAAAGAACCTGCTTGGATCAGGTATTCATGCGGTGTGTTACTTGCCACAAGCAAAGTTCATCCTCGGCGGAACGCACGATATTTTGCGCATGGCACGTACCGATGAAAAAGTGATCACGTTCCGTTCTGCTCGGCATGTTTGGTGGCATCCGGCTAACCATTGGGGAGCTTGGTCTCAAAATCGTCGATCAGAAATACAGTTTATTTCTGAATGTGGTGAAGGGGATCGGGTGGAACTGTTTTTGCGCTTGCATCGCGAGTCTAATCGCGACAGCGATCCTACTGTCATTCTCAATGCAGGAGATGGGGACTACGCTTATCGATTGTCTGAGCACCCAACGGTATTTAGGTTTACAGGAATCGTGACGGGTGGAGGGGTTGTGAGAATTTTCCTCCTCGGGCGTGGAAAATTTCCATCCAATAACCAATTTATCGGGTGGAGTGGAATCGCTTATTGTAAGAGCGGAGATTCCGAGCTGCTTGCGCTGACGTACAGCTCGATAATTCCGGTGGGAAAACCTCCCCATGAGTTACCATTTATTCCCAGCATGCCGGTTGTTCTTCCTTGAAGGAAAATAACTAAAATTAGAAAGGTGGAGACAAATCATGATTCGTTACTTCTGTAAAATAATGACTGTCTCTACCCTAATTGTAGGCGCTTTTCCCAATTTCGCATCATCGAGTACATTGCCAGACTGGCATCCTTATATTTCGTCTTTGAGTGGCGATGCTGCGCCGGCGCTTCAATCCGTTATTAACATGATGTGTGGAACTAATGGAGGTACACTGGAATTAGGTGTAGGAATCTTTCATCTAAAGTCCACTGTCATAGTCAAATGTCCAATATCGATAATTGGACAAGGTTGGGAAGAAGCTCCTAAGGCAGACGAGAAGCATGGGACGTGGATAAGTATCGAAAATTCTCATAGTCCAGGGATAGTTTTCACTGGAGGATCCAAAGGGGCATCCATCCAGAAGATAGCGTTCACACAGCCTGCACAACAATTGCCAACGGTTGGGGCAACTAGTTGGCATCCGGTCCCAATGCCCCCGGTGATAATGATCAAAGATGTAAGTGGCTTAACTCAAATTCGTGATATTTATATGAACGGTGTGGATACCGGGATCGAAAGTATTAATGGTGGAAGAACGTATATTGATGGACTGTATGGGCAATTTTTTTCTTCTGCAATAAAACTATATGATGAAATGGATATTTCTAGGATTAATAATGTTCATTCATGGCCGTACTTAAGTGGAGACCCATTAGTAATTTCGTTTCAACAAAAAAATCTTAATACTATTGTTTTAGGACGTGCGGACGGAGTATTCATAGATAACGTTTTTGCATATGCCGCAAAATCGGGCGTTTTTTTTGAAAAATCAAAAAATAATGGAGCCGCAACAGGTATACAAATCGGAAAACTTGAATGTGATAGCGTACAGCATTGCGTTCAGGTGGACTCAATTGGAGCAACGATGATGATTAGCGAGATGCGTCAATTTGGGCAAAAAGGGATCGATTCAGGTTTTGCAATGGACCATGCAGATGCATTTTTTATTACGGGGGAGGCTTCGATCTTAGCAAGTAATATCGAAGCACGCATGATAGATCAGAGTTTTATAACAGCATCTAGCAATCATGAGTGCAGCAATATTCGTATAGGAAACGCTTTTTTAGACTTTAGCAAGTCAAAATCCTCTACGCACCAAATTGTTTCTCAAGATTTTTGTGGTATTCATGGCGAAAAAAACGAAATCCTTTTCGCTGTTCGACCAGCTGTATTAGGACTCCAATAACTTTGAGGGATTGAAAAATCGTTAGTTGATTTTTGATCCCTCCACCTTATTGCCAGCGATGAAATTCACCGAAATTCTTGTCCTGCCAAGTTTAATCAAACAGATTTGGTGGGACTTTATGCCGGTGACGAGACATTGACCAGATTATTGAGCGATCGTATTCGCATAGGTTGCACGTCAGAATTGATTTATGCGGTCACCATGAAAAATTGTGGGACGCTTCACGCATGAACACAGTCGACGCACTGGAAACGTGGTATCAACATGCAGTGACCAATGACTGTATATGAAACGCCTTAGACATCACGTTACGCGATTGCGGGTGTAACACCTGTCTGTTTTTTATGCGCTCACAGGCCATTAAATGTGGGATTGGTGGAGCGCCAGACAGAACGCGGTACATCGTTTGAAGTCCAACATTACCATGCCAAAGGTGTTTTGCCTTGGTCAAACGGTCATATTGTCGTACCAAAGGATCTCTACCAGTGTGTTTGTGACATGGTCAGCATGCCAAAAACCAAAAGCTTGCCCCGTTTGAGAGAAGTGTCCAGGCCGACATGAAATCACAGTCTTTGCTCTCCCTGTTCTCATTGCAGTGCCGCGTGATTGGCGCGTTGATGATGCGTGAACTGCACACGCGCTACGGTCGACACGGATTGGGTTTTTTTGTGGATTATTGGCGAGCCAATTTTATTCTGTGCAGGCGTTGCGCTAGTATGGAGCGCCATCCGTCCTGCTCATGAGCATGGCCTGCCGACTACAGCGATTGTTATTACGGGGTATGTGCCTTTAACAATGTGGCGTCATTGCTTGGCACGTTCAGTCTTAGCTTTTGAGGCCAACGGGAGCTTGTTGTTTCATAGGCAAGTGACGCCTTTAGACATTATGCTTGCTCGCGTAATATTGGAAGTTATGGGCACAATGTGCGCAGGATTATTGGTATGTGTTATCGCAATAATATTAGGTTATATGGCTCCACCACAAACTATGCACTCTTGTATCTCGGCATATTCTGTCAAATATTATTTAGCCTATCAAGCGCATTAATTGTGGCACCCCTAACTCAACGAAACGAATTACTTGAAAAATCCATCGGATTGCTTTCGTATGTTTCGCTTCCTTTGTCAGGTGCATTTGCGATGGTAGACTGGATTCCACCCCACTACCGATAGATCATGTTATTATCCCCAAGCGTGGACGCGATCGAGATGATACGTGGAGGCCAATTTGGCTACTCAGCCCATGCCCATTATGACATAATCTATACGTTGAGCGTAAATTTTTGCTTAATTTTGATCGGTTTATCGTTAACTCTTCGGGTAAAAAAATATATTCATATTGTGTAAATAGTTTATTATTTTATTTGCAAATATAAATTTTATAATTTATTTAATATTAAATGGGGGAATAGATGAAATTTGAAATATCATATGCTATTTTCTTTTAATTGATTATAAATCGATCTTGGAGGTTGATATGGAATACAAATTCAAAGAAGCAATTCGTCTAATCATATGGGATCTAGACGAAACTTTTTGGCAGGGCACTCTGACCGAGGGCGGCATACGCTACTCAGAGCATAATCATGACCTTATTATTGCCTTATCAAAAAGGGGAATAATTAATTCAATTTGCTCGAAGAATGACCATGAAGAAATTGAGAATATTCTAAGAGAAAAAAAATTATGGGATTACTTTGTGTTCCCGTCGATTAACTGGCAGGCTAAAGGGCCTAGGATTAAAGCATTAATAGACGACATTCAACTGCGCCCCCAAACAGTTTTATTTATCGATGATAACCCATCAAATATTGCTGAAGTGTATGACGCATGTCCTGGTATAAATGTAGCCACGCCAGAAATAATAAACCAGATACTGAGTATGCCTGATTTTAAAGGCAAAACCGATCCAGACATGACGCGGCTTAAAAATTATAAAGTTCTTGAAGATAAGGCAATTATCAAAAAAAGCTTTGAATCAAATCCAAACGAGTTCTTAAGAGAAAGTGAAATTACTGTTACATTTGACTATGATATAAATGCCAATATTGATAGAGCTATTGAAATAATAAATAGAACAAATCAACTGAATTTTACAAAACAGCGTCTTCCAGAAGATTTATCACAAGCTAAAGAAATTCTACATAATCAATTACGTCACCATTCATCTCATGCTGCCTTAATAAAGGTGAAGGATAAGTTTGGAGATTACGGATTTGTAGGATTTTATTTGCTCTCCAAGTCTATTTCTGAAGGTTCGAGACTAATTCACTACTGCTTTTCTTGCCGTACGTTGGGTATGTACGTCGAAAAATGGGTATATGACCAATTAGAACGCCCCAAAATTGATGTTGCCCCCCCCGTCATAACGGATCTTTTCGTAGAGTTAGACATCGACTGGATTAACACTCACAAAACATCCAACGATGACCCTCTTCAGCTCCAAAACGATCTAATGATTGTAGCCAGGGGTGGCTGTGAAATGATGTCTTTATCCCATTATTTATATTCTATAACTGACAATATTAAGGGCGAATTCAGTCAAGTTAGAGATAAAATTGAAAAACGGCTTGAGCACTCAACGTTTTATCCACACTTATTAAAATTTCAAAATGATCGAGAAAATTTCGCTGCGCTTCAGAAGTTAGGATATTCGGAAAATGAACTAACAACAGAGGTATTTTCAAAATTTTCTGGAAAAAAAGTCGTCATCTTAAGCTTGTGGTCGGATGTTTATTATCCCGCCTATAAGCACAGAATATCTGGAGAAAAAATACATTTTAGCGTCTACCCTGCATTTAGGCAGTCGTCGATTGACATTACTTCATGCAATTTAGACAATATGGATCCATCTTATAAAGGAACATGGTTTGAAGACGCCGTGAAGGAGGTTAACGAAAATTATGAGTTTATTGGTCAAGTTGGCAACGAGGAAACTTATAAAAACTTAAATTGCATTATTGATTCATTTAATAATGATGAATTATTAATTTTATTGGGTGCCAACGAAAAAAGAACTAATCCAGAAGATAAATATTCCGGAGATGAAAATATTATAAATCTTAATAATTTGTGCCGAAGTGTAGAATTTGAGAATGAAAAAGTTAAATTTATTGATATTAATCCACTTGTACAAAAATTTGGCATAACAGACGATCCAAATCATTTTCCACGTGAGTTATATTATGATTTATTTAAAATTGTTCAGTTAACTATAGAAGATTATTATAATTCATCAAAAGACATAAGCGCCTTCGATATCTTGGTATGATGTCCCCATGAACGTGAAGAGTTCGAAAAATTCTCTGATTTTGAGACCTTCTGTTTGCTTCCATTCCCCCTATGTTGATTGGGGGGAATAATGAAGCAGTCTAGCTTTTTTGATATTGAAGACTTTTTTTTATTTTTCATCTCCCAATTAACTGAGGTCACGACACGAAAGTACACTTTACGTACGCTTAGAGTGAACCAACCAAGACCGTTGAGGCTGTTCTACTGAGAGTTCGATAGACTGTCGGACGAGAGATGGAAAAGACTTCGGCTAGATCGCTAATGGAGTAATAGAGGTGGCCCCATTCGTTCGGACAGATTTGCGGGTTGAATAAGCTATCGCCCGATGTTGCTATGCCGCCAATTTCTCGTTGTTGCTGACCGACACCGCTGCCGGGGTTAACCCCGGCAGCGGTGTCGGAGCGGATCCATGATACGCCTCATCGGGCGTGCGTCCAGCGAGCGCCGAGTGTGGGCGCCGCGAATTATAATGACCAATCCATTTCGCCAGGCCGGCACGAAGTTCCGAGCCGGTCTCGAAAGCGTGGAGATACACGCATTCATATTTCAATGACCGCCAGAGCCGTTCGATGAAGACATTGTCCATCCAGCGGCCGCGCCCGTCCATGCTGATGCGGATCTGCCGGCCCTGCAGCACTTCAGTGAAGCGCGGCGTGGTGAATTGGCTGCCCTGATCCGTGTTGAAAATCTCCGGCGTCCCGTAGCGGGCCAACGCCTCCTTCAAGGCCTCGATGCAGAAGTCCGCATCCATGGTATTGGACAGGCGCCAGGCCAGAACCTTGCGCGTCGTCCAGTCCATGATCGCCGTCAGATACAGAAAACCCCGGCGCATCGGAATGTAGGTGATATCCGAACACCAGACCTGGTTGGGCCTGTCGATCGTCAGGTCCCGCAGGAGATAAGGATATGTGCGATGCTCCGGGTGGGGCACCGTCGTCCTGGGTTTCTGGTAGATCGTAACCAGCCCTATCCGGGCCATCAGCCGTCCGATCCGCTTGCGGCCTACCTCATGGCCCAGACGGCGAAGGTGCCGCGCCATCTGCCGGGCGCCATAATACGGCGTTTCCATGAACTGTTCGTCGATCAACCGCATCAGCATCAGGTTGAACGCGTTTTCGGGCGCAGGCTGATAATATACCCCAGATCGGTTGAGCCTCAGCAAGGTGCATTGCCTGACAATCGGCAAGCGGGGACGTTGCGGGTTGATCATTTCCCGCCTCTGGTCACGCCCAAGCGAACAGAGGCATCCCGCAAAAAATCCCGTTCCACCAAAAGCTGGCCGATCTTCGCATGAAGCTTCTCGACCTCGGCCGCACTCGTCGCAGGCTCCGCAACGGCCTTGCCCGAAAAGGTCGCTGCCATGCCCTCGATCGCCTGACGCTTCCACTGGGCAATCATCGTCTGATGCACACCGTGCTTCGACGCCAGTTCCGACAACGTCTGCTCGCCACGGATCGCCTCAAGAGCCACACGAGACTTGAACTCACACGAATACCGTTTCCTCGTAACCTTGCCCATCAGTCCCTGTCCTTATCCAGGCCGGGCATAGCTTATCACCCTGTCCGATTTTCCGGGGCCACCTCTGAAATACCGGTTCATCCGCAAATGGAAAACAACGCATGCCGCTGCCAGTGATGGTGCAAGGCTGCGCGAGGGCCTGCTGGATAAAGCCAATACCGCCTCAAGCGTCTGGGCCGATACCGCGTATCGCTCGAAAGCCAACGAAGACTTCATGGAAAAGCAGGGCTTTGTCTCAAAGGTCCACAGGAAAAAGCCGCATCTCAAACCGATGCCCCGGCATATTCAGAGATCCAACGTAGGAAAGTCCGTGATCCGCTCGCGTGTCGAGCATGTCTTTGCCGACCAGAAATCACAGACGGGACTGTTCATCCGAACCGTGGGTATCACCCGGGCCACCATGCGGATCGGTCTCGCCAATATCGTCTACAACATGCGGCGCTTTCTGTTCCTGGAGAGGTTGAACGCGAGCGCGTAGCTATTCAGCGGGTGCCAACCCTCGATCTGCTCAAAACGCAGACCGAAAACGACCTCAAGAACCGTCAATCAAATCGCCAAAAACCAGAAATTACTCGCCAAGGCATATCAACAAACAGTTTTTCGATCCCTCCAGATTACGTTTTCGAAGCCTCCTGCGGGGAGGGTTGGGAGGGTACACTATTACCTATAGTGTAACAGCCTGCGCCTTCCGCTCCCAGATCTGTCCGGATCACTCCTTCCCGTCCCGCTCTCACGATCTGCGGAAAAGCCCCGAAAATCCGTATCCCTGGAGAAAAAGCCCCTGACGGTTCGGATCCGGACCTGTTACACTTTTCGGGATCTGATGCCCAAAGCTCCGCAAACGGCCCCGCCCCGCCAGTTCAGCCTCTTTCCCGAGAGCGCCCGTCTGCAGCGGATTGATCCGGCGACCAACTGCTGGCGGTTCTACCGTCTGACCCTGCAGGATGATCTCTTTGGCGGCACTGTCCTTGTCCGCTCCTGGGGGCGTCTGGGGACCACCGGTCAGGAGCGGCGGGAGCGTTTCGGCGATCCGGTTGCCGCTCAGAAAGAGCTGGTCCGTTGGGTGCAGGTGAAGCAGCGTCGGGGCTATCGAGAGGACATGGACGGATGACAGCAAGCGATGTGACGGTGAAAACGAGGGCGCTGCCCTCGCGCTCCCGGCAGGAGCCTCAGGCTCCTGCACCTCGGGGATTTGACAGGAAGGGTCCGTCTGGCGGCGGCGTGACGCCCCAGGCGGGGATGCAGCTGTTTGATCCTTCTGGGGCGCGGAAATATCTCACCGTTTCCGAACGCACCGCTTTCCTGAAAGTGGCCGAGCAGGCACCGCGCGATGTCCGCACCCTTGCCATGACCCTGGCCTGGTCGGGGTGCCGCCTGTCCGAGGCCCTGGCCCTGACCGCCGACCGGGTGGATCTGGCCGGCGGCGTGCTGGTGTTCGAAAGTCTGAAAAAGCGCCAGGACGGGATCTACCGGGCTGTCCCCGTCCCCCCTGCCCTGCTCGAGGCGCTTGATCTGGTGCACGGCGTCCGCGAAGCGCAGGCGCGTCGGGACCGGGGCCGCTCCCTGCGTCTGTGGCCGGTGGCCCGAATGACCGGCTGGCGCATGGTGCACCGGGTCATGGATGATGCCGGTCTGTCCGGGCCGGCCGCCTCCCCCAAGGGCCTGCGGCATGCCTTTGGCGTGGCGGCCGTGTCCACCGGCATTCCGCTCAATCTCGTGCAGAAATGGCTCGGCCATGCCCAGCTTTCCACCACTGCCATCTACGCCAACGCCTCCGGCGACGAAGAGCAGACCATTGCAAGGAAAATGTGGTTAATCTAAAACATATTTTTAGAGACTTCTTTAAGTGCTTATTGAAGATTCTTTTAATATTAAAAGAATATCAAAAGGAGATTATATGATTCTCACTGTTGGCAACACGAAAGGCGGCGTAGGGAAAACCACTCTTGCAGTTCAAATCGCTATTTTCAGAGCGCTCCAAGGAAGAGATGTCTGGTTGATCGATGGAGATCGCCAAGGAACAGCAGCTTCTGCAATTTCTATTCGTACAGAAGCGAATCAGAACCCTGGAATTGCCTGTGCACAATATGCAGACGGTCCTACTTTACGAGGACAAATCCAACAGCAGAAAAACAAATGGGATGATATCATTATAGATGCAGGGGGCAGAGATTCTACAGCTCTACGCGCTTCATTAATTTTATCGGATATTTTGTTAGTTCCATTTGCTCCACGCTCATACGATGTGTGGGCTCTCGATGATATGGCTAAGCTAATTGATGAAGCACGCAGCGTCCGAGACGGCTTAAATTGCTTTGCTGTTATGAACCAAGCAGATCCGGGTTTGCATTCATCTGATAACTCAGAAGCAGCATCTGCTGTGTCCGAAGTGAAGCAGTTTCAATATTTAGATATGCCTATCCGGCGCCGAAAAGCATTCAGTAACGCCAGTGGGTCTGGGTTAGCTGTTTCGGAGATGCCCGTAAAAGACGCAAAGGCTTGCAAAGAGCTTGAAAAATTATCTGAATACCTTTTTAATATTAAATAAATATCATAAGGATATCAAAATGGCCATTTTAAAAAGACCCCAGAGACCAATATCTCCTTCGGTAGAGGATGCATTCATTGCGGGGGCACCGGATGGCGGGGTTTCCACAAACTCAACCCCAGAAGCATACAACAAGGGCATACCTAAAGGACATAAGCGGCAAATCAGTTTGACGATTGCCCCAGAATTACTGCAGCGCGTTGACGAAATTGCCAAAAGAACCGGTCAGGCCCGCGCAGGGATTATAAATATGGCGATTTATAGAGCCTTAGAAGGAGATGTTTTTAAGTGAATTTAATATCCAATTAGTATCGGAAGAATATCTTATGGGTATTGAAAAAGATCCATCTAGCAAAACTTTTCGCTCCGCTCCATCTGACCAAGAGCAAGGGGATTTTTTTGTTCCCGGATTATACGATCTTGCGACAAAAGATAATCGTGGCGTTATGGATGTCGCAGTATTTCGTCTGTCTAAAAAAGACAAACGCGCAAATGATGTAATGATACATCATCTCCCTGATGGTTATGTACGTATAACTAGTGGTCCTGATGGCATGGCATCTATTTGGGATTATGATATAATTTTAATGGGTATTTCATACTTAACCGAAGCAATGAATAAATATCGGTCTGGGCTAGGAGAAAAGCCTGGACGAATTTTTTCTCCTCAAGTATCAGATATATTAAAATTTTGTCGTCAATCTGATGGCGGTAGGCAATATGAAGCGGTTGAATCCGCTTTGCGGCGCCTTAAACAAACTTCTCTTGAAATAGTTCGTGGCGAAAAGAAAACTAGGGGTGGCCGTACGATCCGAGAAACTACTGGGTCTGGCTTAATAAACGATTACAAAACCATATCATATGCAGATACTGGGCGTGTAATGGCTGTAGAGATAGAGCTTCCTAACTGGCTATACTCGGCGGTAGTGGAGTCAGAAAATCCTGAAGTTCTTACCGTCCATCCAGATTATTTCCTTTTAAAACCTGGACTCGGAAGATTTCTGTATAGATTGGCAAGAGTAGCTGCTGGGAAAAATGAAGCTAAATGGTCATTCCGGTTGATTTATGAACGTAGTGGTAGCCAAGGAAATTTTAAAAGATGTTCATACGAACTTAGAGAGTTTGTTAAACGGAACGACCTACCTGAATATGACCTTCACGAAGAAAGTGGGCGAGACGGACCACTTCTAATCATGAGATACCGTTCAGAGAAGCAACATTCTTCTTTAGGTTCCTAATAGACGGAGAAGGGGCGGCTTTAAGGTGAAAAGCCTTAATCTGTCTCACCCACCTGTGAAAATTCCGTCTTTTAGGAACCAAATTCCGTCTTTTAGGAACCGATTTCCGTCTTTTAGGAACCAAACTCCGTCTTTTAGGAACCGCCCTTCTTTACAAGGCATTGATAAAAAACGGAAAAATCGACTTTTTCGCTCCTAAAACTCTTTAAAACACTTAAAACTATTTGAAACCCGAATGCATGTGGATAACTTTCCTCCTCCTGACCGAACTCTGGACGCTCTGGCCAACCGTCTGGAAGCTTCGGAAAATTATCGGGTGCTCAGACGCCTGCGTCCTTCCGTTCTGAGCCACAGACCTGAGGGCAGGGGGCTGCGCACCGGTCTATTTGTGGATCTGGAGACCACCGGTCTGAATCCTCGACAGGACGAAATTATCGAAATTGGCATGGTTCCGTTCATTTATCGCATCGACGGAATCCTGCTCGGAACCTTGCCTGCCTTCAGCCGTCTGCGAGAACCTTCCATTCCCGTACCTTCCCTTGTCCAGGATCTGACAGGGCTAACGCCCGAACGTCTGGCCGGCCAGACCGTCTCGGCTGACGACGTGGCGGCTTTCGCCCCGGATGCCAGTCTGGTGATTGCTCATAACGCCGCATTCGATCGTCCTTTCCTCGAACGTTTCTGCCCGGCTTTTGTGAACAGACCCTGGGCCTGCTCCATGGAAGACGTTCCCTGGGACCAGGCAGGCTTTGAGGGGCGCAAACTGGGGCATCTGGGTCTGCAGGCCGGATTTTTCTTTGACGGGCACCGGGCGGTGGATGACTGTCAGGCTGCCATCGCCCTTCTGGGCCATACAGGCTTCCCGGAGAACCGCTCTGCCCTATCCCTGCTACTGGAGCGTGCTAGAACAGTCTGGAAGCGTCTGTGGGCCGAATACGCGCCCTTCGAACTCAAGGACACACTCAAGGCCCGGGGGTACCGCTGGAACGACGGTTCTGATGGCCGGCCCAAAGCCTGGTTCATCGACAAACCACCTGAAGAGGCTGAAGATGAAATCTGCTTTCTCCGCACCGAAATCTATCAGCGGGAGGTGGATATCACCGTCCGCCCCGTCGAAGCGGGAGACCGCTTTACCAGTCGGGTCTGAGGCTAGGGATTCCGGGAAGTGAAACTGTAACAGAGGTTGAAACTGTCAAAGATCCAGCATTACGGACCTTTGACGGAGGGAAACGGATGGCTCCGAGAACACTGGCTCTGATAATGGCGGAATCATGCGTGGACCACGCCAAGATGGCCGCCCTAACTGCCGGAGAGACTGACCGTCAGGCCCGGGCCGGGCGAATTGCATTGCCCTGGAAAGTAAAAAGGCAAGGTCGGAAATGAGCTGTCTGATGTCAATCTTCTGCTCATACTGGCTATTGTTGCTGACGGACAGGTTTGTCCGAAAACGCCCCTGTCAGGGTTCACAACTGCGCTGAGAGTACTGGATACGGCATGGCTTCTGGTCACCTTGCCATATCGTCCAGGCTAACAGCTTTCGTTTTATATTGAAAAACCCAAGCGCTCAAGTTATGAGAGAACATGCCAACGCTTCTTCGCATCAATGGATTCCGTGTTGTGATTTACACGGCAGACCATGAACCGATGCATGTCCACGTGATCAATGCAGAGGGCGAAGCAGTGATCGTGATTGGCAGAAAAGCCCGGCTGATCCGATCAGGCGGCATGAAGGATAAGTCTATCCAGAACGCGCTTGAGATTGTTCAGGACAATGCCGGGATGCTGGCAGAAGCATGGGAGACGATACATGGCGCATGACGTGAATTATCAAGCTGCTCGTGAAGCAGGAGACCTCCACAGGACTGCTGTCCCTCATGCCGTGTCTGCACGGTTGATCCGCGCACGACGTGCTCTTCATGTCGTGCTCTCGAACGGTGTTGAAATGAGCGTGCCTGTGGATCTGTTGCAGGACCTGCAGGGGGCCTCCCTGACGGACCTGGCCGAGATCGAAATGACTCCATTGGGCACGGGTCTTCACTGGCCGCGTCTCGACGCTGACGTTCTGGTGGAGGGACTGATCCACGGCGTTTATGGCACCAGACGTTGGATGGCAGCGCAGATGGGACGTGCCGGGGGATCATCATCGAGTGAGGCAAAAGCCGCCGCTGCTCGGCGGAATGGCGCAAAGGGCGGCCGACCGAAGAAAGTGGCGTGATGCAGACGATCAGGCTGTTGATACCGATATCCTCAAGGGTAATCTTCTCATTGTGAGAAGGAAAGTCGCCCTGTCCTGATGGTGTAATGGCTTATGAAGACATCGTTTTGCACAGGACAGCCCAAACAGCATCTGGGTTTTATGACCGGAAGAATCCAGATACCGGAGGATTTTGATCGCATAGGGCAGGACGGCTTCGCCTCCCTGTTTTTCGGTCTGGAAGGTCATCCTGATGTTTCTCAGAACGACGACCAGTCCGTTCCGGATGAGCCCGGATCGGACACTGTCGCCGGAGCATAATGGGCACTGCCATGATGATGGGACTGTGACGGGCATGAGATCATCAGTTCTGTCAGAACGAGATCAGTGTTCGGAAGCGGAGCTGACGAAGACATTTCCCCTTTCTGATCTGTGGAAAGACCTTCCAGCCGTTTCAGCAGCCATGGGATCAGAACGGCCAGCCCGATCAGGCTGACCGGCAGCATGCAGACAATCAGAATCTGGATCATGCAGCACTTTTTTCCCGCGACTTCCGGCTTCCATTCTGAAAGATCATAATCCGTTTCCTTCATCACCTTCACGCTCCGCGCGGAAGCGGTT
>NZ_JACRVU010000032.1 GCF_018811945.1 Gluconobacter sp. P1C6_b | reverse complement strand
AGATGTGTATAAGAGACAGGCTCGGGGAAGGAGAAGCGGGTGGGGGTGTCTTCCACGACGCTGTCGATCTGGGGGAGGCGTTCGAGGGCCTTCAGGCGGGCCTGTGCCTGTTTGGCTTTCGTGGCCTTGGCGCGGAAGCGGTCCACAAAGGACTGCATGTGGGCGCGCTGCGCGGCGATGCGTTCGGCGGCGCGGTTCTGCTGGAGGGCCTGTTCCGTGCGGATGCGGACGAAATTGTCGTAGCCGCCAGGGGTGACGCTGATTTTCTGGTGATCGAGATGGGCGATGGCATCGACGGTGTTGTCGAGCAGGGAGCGGTCATGACTGACGATAATTGCGGCACCGGAGAACTTCGCCAGCCAGGATTCCAGCCAGAGCGTGGCTTCGATATCGAGATGGTTCGTCGGTTCGTCGAGCAGCAGCAGATCGGGGTTCAGGAACAGCGCCGTGGCCAGCGACACGCGCATCCGCCAGCCGCCGGAAAAGTCCGAGACGGCTCGGTTCTGGGCGTCCTGATCGAAGCCGAGACCGGACAGGATGGCACCGGCGCGGGCGGGGGCTGTGTAGGCGTCGATGGCGATGAGGCGTTCATGCACGTCGGCGATGCGGGCCGGATCGGTCGCAGTTTCGGCCTCTGCAAGCAGTCGAGTGCGTTCGAGATCGCCTTCGAGAACCGTATCAAGGATGGAAGTGCTGCCCGAGGGTGTTTCCTGTTTGACGCGGCCCATCGTGGCGCGGGCTGCCAGGGTGATGGTGCCGCCGTCCGGGGTGAAGTCACCGGCGATTGCGGCCAGCAGGGTGGACTTTCCGGCGCCGTTCTTGCCGATCAGACCGATTTTGCGTCCCGGGTCCACGCTGAGGGACGCATTGTCCAGCAGGGTGCGGCCCGCGATGCGGAGGGTCAGGTCGGTGATGGTGAGCAGGCTCACGGGCGCCTCGATCAGTCGGAAGAAAAGAAACAGGGGACGTTAAAATACTGCGACAGACCTATCAGGAACGATGAATTTGCTCTAGTGGAACGGCGGTATTTACCCGCTGGTCCCGGAAGGGGCCGGTCCTAACCAGGAGAAGAAAGATGGCTCTCGAGCGCACGCTTTCCATCATCAAGCCCGACGCAACCAAGCGTAACCTGACTGGCAAGATCAATGCCGTGTTCGAAGGCGCTGGCCTGCGCATCGTTGCCCAGAAGCGCATCCAGCTGACCGAGAAGCAGGCTGGCGCTTTCTATGCCGTGCACAAGGAGCGTCCGTTCTACGGCAGCCTCGTGTCCTCCATGATTGCCGAGCCGGTTGTCGTTCAGGTTCTGCAGGGCGAGAACGCCGTTGCCAAGAACCGCGAAGTCATGGGCGCGACGAACCCGGCCGACGCTGCTGAAGGCACCGTCCGCAAGCTGTTCGCCGAGAGCATCGAAGCCAACTCCGTGCATGGTTCGGACAGCCTCGAGAACGCGAAGAACGAGATCTCCTTCTTCTTCGCCGAGACCGAAATCCTTCCGTAATCTGCGGTTGGGACTTTCTGTCCTGAAGAAAAGGCGCGGGCTTCGGTCCGCGCCTTTTTTGTTGCGCCGTCTTTGCTCTCAGGGGCGGGGGCAACCTCATGCGCTTTGCGACCGTTAGCTCCCGATCAAGGGAGAACCCGATGCTTGTCGTCCATCATCTGAACAATTCCCGGTCCCAGCGTATTCTTTGGCTGCTCGAAGAACTCGAACTGCCTTACGAGATCCGGTTTTACAAACGCGATCCGAAAACGATGCTTGCGCCTCCCGAACTCAAGCAGGTGCATCCTTTGGGGAAGGCGCCTGTTCTGGTGGATGGGGATGTGGTGCTGCCGGAATCGGGAGCCATCATCGAGTATGTTCTCGAACGCTATGGCAACGGGCGCCTGATGCCGTGGAAGGAGACGGCTGACTGGGTGCGGTTCGTGTTCTGGCTGCACTATGCGGAGGGCTCTGCCATGCCGCCGCTTCTGCTGAAGCTGATTTTCCAGATGCTGCCGGAGAAGGTGCCGTTCCTGCTGCGGCCTCTGGTCAGGAAGATTGCGTCAGAAACCCAAAAGGGATTTGTGGATCCGCAGCTGCTTCTGAACATGGATTTCTGGGAGAGCGAGCTTGCCCGAACCGGCTGGTTCGCAGGAACGGATCTGAGCGGAGCGGACATCCAGATGAGTTTTCCGCTTGAAGCAGCGGCTTCACGGGGCGGGGCGCTGCTCGGGCGTCCGAATGTGCGGGCGTTTCTGGAACGGATCCATGCCCGTCCGGCCTATCGCCGGGCGATCGAAAAGGGTGGCCCTTACGCTTACGCGAAGCCGTAGAGGGCCACGATAGATGCTTTATTTCGCGAAAACGTCGCAGATCATCTCCAGCACGTCCGGGTAAAGCAGGTGTTCCTGTTCCAGAACGCGGGCGGCGAGGGTTTCGGGTGTATCGCTTTCCAGAACGGGGACGCTGGCCTGTCCGAGGATGGGGCCTTCGTCCACGCCTGACGTGACGAGGTGGACGGTGCAGCCATGCTCTTTTACGCCGGCCTTGATGGCGGCTTCGTGGGTGTGCAGGCCGGGGAAGGCGGGCAGGAGGCTCGGGTGGATGTTGAGCATCCGGTCTTCCCATGCCTTGACCAGCCAGGGGGTCAGCACGCGCATATAGCCTGCGAGGACCACCAGCATGGCGCCGGAAGCCTGAAGGGCAGCGTCGATTTCGCGTTCGTGGGCCTCGCGGTCCTTGCCGAAGGGCTTGTGGTCGATGACGAGGGTTTTCAGGCCCGCGGCTTCGGCGACTTCAAGGCCCGGAGCATCCGGACGGTTGCTGAGAACCAGCACAATTTCGGCCGGATAGTCCGGACGGGCGCAGGCCTCGATCAGGGCGCGCATGTTGCTGCCGCGGCCGCTGATGAGGATCGCGATGGGAACTTTTTCGGTCTTTTTGGGCGCGGCCTTGGCCCGGGTTCTGGTGTGCGGCTTCTTCATGCGAAGGAGACCGGGGTCGTCAGGGTGTAGGCGTCGTCGGATCGGACGATCTGGCCCATAAGGAAGCCGGTTTCGCCACGGGCATCCAGTTCGGCCATGACTTTTTCGGGCTCGGAGGTGACGAGCACCATGCCGATGCCGCAGTTGAAGACACGGAGCATTTCATCGGCGGCGACATTGCCGGTTTCGGCCAGCCAGCGGAACACGGGCGGGACGATCCATGCGGAGCCGTCGATGCGCACGCCAAAGCCTTCAGGCAGGACGCGGGGCAGGTTGCCGGGCAGGCCGCCGCCGGTGATGTGGGCGCAGCCGTGGAGCAGGCCCTCGGCATGCAGGTCGAGGACCGTGCGGACATAGAGTTTCGTGGGCGTCAGCAGGGCTTCGGCAAGGGTGTGGCCTTCAGCAAAGGGGGCCGGATCGTTCCAGCCAAGCCCGGAGCGGCGCACGACTTCGCGGACCAGCGAGAAGCCGTTGGAATGAACACCGGACGACGGCAGGCCGATCAGCGTATCGCCTTCGGCGATGTTGGCGGGCAGTAGGCTGTTCCGCTCGGCAGCGCCCACGCTGAAGCCTGCGAGGTCGTAATGGCCGGGGGCGTACATGCCGGGCATTTCGGCTGTTTCACCGCCGACGAGGGCGCAGCCGGACTCGGCGCAGCCCTTGGCGATGCCCTTCACGACGGTTGCAGCAGCCTCGACGGAGAGTTTTCCGGTGGCGAGATAATCCAGAAAAAACAGCGGGGTGGCACCCTGCACGACGAGGTCGTTGACGCACATGGCGACGAGGTCGATCCCGACGTCGTCATGCTTGCCGGCTTCGATTGCGACCATCAGCTTGGTGCCGACGCCATCGGTGCAGCTGACGAGGACGGGATCGGTGAAGCCTGCGGCCTTGAGATCGAACAGGGCGCCGAAGCCGCCGAGGCCGCCCATGGTGCCGGGGCGGTTCGTGGCTTTGGCTGCGGGCTTGATCGCGTCGACCAGCGCATCTCCTGCGGCGATGTCCACGCCGGCCTGTGCGTAGCTTGCGCCACCGGTCGTGCTGTGGCTCGTGCCGGGGGAGATGTCAGGCTGCTCGGTCATGGTCGAAGGTTCCCGCTGGTTGACGTGACGCCGTTCTAGAGCATCCTGCGCGCTGGCGGAACGCCTGTTTGAAGGCGTAACGGCATGAAAAAGGGACCTGGGATGACGAAACGGGATGCGGGCAGGGCCACGGAGGGGGACGCGGTGCCGGAATTCGGGGCTGTCGGCCGGGAGCATCATCAGGTGCGGCCAGCCGTTCAGATGGCGTTTCCGCTGCGTCGCGTGACGGCCATGACGTCCGAGCGTTTCATCAACGGGCCGTCTAATGCGGCTGCGCGGGCCTGGCTGGCGCGGAGCCAGTGGCCGGACGGGCGGCTCTGGCTCTGGGGGCCATCGGGGACGGGCAAAACGCATCTCCTGACGGCCTGGGCCCGTGAGCATGACGCCACGGTGCTGGATGCGCGGCTGTTTTCCACGTCATCGGCAGGGGGGCGGATCCGGGTTCAGGGGAACCTGGCGATCGACAATGCCGATTCGCCGGGAGACGAGGCGACCATGCTGCATCTGCTGAACGATGCGTTCTCGCAGGGGGACCGGGTTCTGATGGCCGGGCGGCTTCCGCCTTCGCGCAGTCATTTCATGCTGCCCGATCTGGCGAGCCGTCTGCGGGCGACGGCGACCACGGCGACGGGGGAGCCTGAGGACGATCTGCGGGCGACGCTTCTGCTGTCTCTGCTGGCAGACCGGCAGCTTGTGGTGTCGCAGACGGTGACGGAATGGCTGTGGCGGCATCTGCCCCGGACGGGCAATGCGCTGGTCTCGGCGGTGGAGCGGCTGGACGAGGCCGCTCTGGCGCGCAAGCAGCCGATCACGCGGGCTCTGGCGATGGAAATGCTGCCGGATCTTCTGACGCCCGAGGGGCAGGCGTCATGGGAGTGACACAAAAACTCCGTTTGACATGCCTATCCCGCGGCATGACCTTTTATGCGATCCGTATTTCTGTGTGTTCCGGAAGACCCCATCGTGACGACTGAAGATTCCCGGCCTGCTCCGCGCCGCCGTTCCCCCCGCAAACCCCGCAATGCCGTGACCCCGGCGCAGAACCGCGGGCGCCGTCGGCAGACGGCCGCGGCACGGGCTGAAGACTACGCGCATATGCTGACATCGCCGGAGCGGTTTCTTAACCGGGAGTTGTCCTGGCTCGACTTCAACCAGCGCGTCATCGATGAGGCGGAAAACCCCCGCAATCCGCTGCTGGAGCGGGTGCGGTTCCTGTCCATCAGTTCCAGCAATCTCGACGAGTTCTATTCCGTGCGTGTGGCCGGTCTGGTGGGGCAGGTCCGCGAGGGGACGGTCGTCCGCAGCCCTGACGGGCTGACGCCGGCCCAGCAGCTTGTGCAGGTCCGGCAGAAGGCCCGGCATCTTCTGGCCGAGCAGCAGCGTGTCTGGCATCTCCTTGAAGGAGAGCTGAAGGAGGCGGGGATCGTCATCCTGCCGACCGACTCTCTGGACGAGACCGATCTGGCGCAGCTGTCCACGCTGTTTGACGAGCGGGTCTTCCCGGTGCTGACGCCGATGGCGGTCGATCCGTCCCATCCACTGCCGTTCATTCCCAATATGGGCCTCGCGCTGCACATGCGGCTGAAGGACGCTGCGTCCTCGGCACATGTCATGGATGGTCTGATCCTGCTTCCGGCGCAGGTGCCCCGGTTCCTGCGTCTTCCGGCGCGGCTGAAGGAAGGGCAGGAGACGCCGGATCAGATCCGTTTCGTGCTGCTTGAGGATCTCATTACGCTGTTTGCGGGGCGTCTGTTCCCGGGGCTGGTGATCGGGGCCGCGGGTGTGCTGCGTGTGATCCGCGATACGGATGTGGAGTTCGAGGACGAGGCCGAAGATCTGGTGCGGTCTTACGAGACGGCGCTGAAGCAGCGTCGGCGCGGCGTGTGTATTCATCTTGCGCTGGATCGCAAGCTTCCGGACACGCTGGGCCGCGAGATGGGCGAAGAGCTTGGCGTGGGCGAAGAGGACGTTGTCGTTCTGCCCTCTTTCGTGGGCGTGACGGATCTCAAGCAGCTTATCGTGGATGACCGTCCGGATCTGGTGTTCCCGCCCTATACCCCGCGCTTTCCCGAGCGTGTTCTGGATTATGACGGCGACTGTTTCGCGGCGATCCGGGCCAAGGACATGCTGGTCCATCATCCGTTCGAGAGCTTTGACGTGGTGGTGCAGTTTCTGCGTCAGGCCGCGCTGGACCCGAACGTGCTGGCGATCAAGCAGACACTGTACCGGACGTCACGCGACAGTCCGATCGTCCATGCGCTGATCGAGGCGGCGGAGGCGGGCAAGTCGGTGACGGCGATGGTCGAGCTTCGGGCGCGGTTTGACGAGGAAGCCAATATCCGTCTGTCGCGTGCACTGGAGGCGGCGGGCGTTCAGGTCGTGTTCGGGTTCGCGCATCTCAAGACGCATGCAAAGCTGAGCCTTGTGGTCCGTCGCGAGAACGGGTCGCTGCGGTCCTATGCGCATTTCGGGACCGGCAATTACCATCCGATCACGGCGCGGATCTATACGGATCTGTCGTTCTTTACCTGTGACCCGAAGCTGGCATCGGACTCGGCGCGTCTGTTCAACTACATGACGGGCTATGCCATCCCGGCGAAGATGGATGCGCTGGCGTTCTCGCCCATCACCATCCGGTCCACACTGGAGCAGCTGATCCAGGACGAGATCGACCATGCGAAGGCGGGTCGGCCGGGGCGGATCTGGCTGAAGATGAACAGTCTTGTGGACGCCGAGCTGATCGACCGGCTGTACAAGGCGTCGCAGGCCGGGGTGAAGATCATCGGGATCATCCGGGGAATCTGCTGTCTGCGGCCTGGAGTGCCCGGACTTTCGGATAATATCGAGATCAAGTCGATTGTCGGGCGTTTTCTGGAACATGCGCGGGTTTTTGCCTTCGGAAACGGGCATCGGATGCCATCCCACAAGGCAAAAGTTTTCATTTCTTCCGCAGACTGGATGGTGCGGAACATGGACTGGAGGGTAGAAGCCATGGTGCCCATCACGAACCCGACGGTCCATGCGCAGATTCTTGGCCAGATCATGACGATGAACATCAAGGACAACCTTCAGAGCTGGACGCTCACGAGGGACGGCTACTGGCATCGGGTTTCGCCAGGCGCACACCCATTTTCCGCCCACGAATACTTCATGAACAATCCGTCCCTGTCCGGCCGAGGCTCGGCTGCGCGGGAGAAGGTCCTTCCGGAGGCGCATCGCCCCCGTGAACGGCCCGACAGGATTCTGGAAGACTGATCTGCATGTCCTCATCTTCACAGCGTTCCGCCATTGTCGATCTCGGTTCAAACTCGGTCCGGCTGGTTGTTTTTGAAGGGGTGACGCGCAACCCCCTTCCGATCTTCAACGAGAAGGTCACGCTCAAGCTGGGGCGGGGCCTGGATGCGACGGGCCGTCTCAATGACGAGGGCGTGGCGCTGGCGATGGACGTGCTGGGGCGCTTCCACACCGTCGCCCGCGCCATGGGCGCCGAGCCTTTCGAGGTTCTCGCCACGGCGGCTGTCCGCGACGCGTCCAACGGTCCGGACTTCGTGGATGCGATCCGCGCCCGCATGCCAGGTGTGCCGATCCGGGTTCTGGAAGGAACCGAGGAAGCCGATTATGCGGCGCGCGGCGTGCTGTGCGGGCTGCCCGAAGCGAACGGTCTGGTCGCGGATATCGGCGGCGGATCGCTGGAGCTGATCCATGTGGCCGATGGTCAGTATTTCGAGGCCGTGACGACCAAGCTGGGCGTGATCCGGCTGCATGACCGTGCGAAGGGCAGCATCGAGCGGGCGGCTGAAATCGCGAACGAACTTCTTGCGGCCGTGAACTGGCTGCCGGGCATGACGGGCCGGCCGCTTTATCTGGTGGGTGGGGCTTTCCGGGCTCTGGCGCGACTGCAGATCGCGCGGACGCAGTATCCGCTGAACCTCGTGCATCTGTTTACCCTTTCGGAAGGGGAAGCGCGGGAGATGGCGGACTGGGTCATTGCCTCGCCCCGCCGCACTTTGGAGAAGCTTCCCGGTGCGCCGCGCAAGCGTCTGGCGGATGCGCCGTTTGCAGCCGTCGTGCTGCGCTGTCTGATGGAGCGGGTCCGTCCGTCCAAGGTCGTGTTCAGCGTCGATGGACTGCGCGAGGGCTGGTACATGCGCCATGTCGCCTCTTCGGTCGCGGATCTTGATCCGATGACGGATCTGGCGGCGGAGATGGCCAATCGTCTGGCGCGCAGTGCGTCGCTGGCAGAGCCTCTGGTGAGCTGGACGGCACCGCTGTTCCGCGATGAGACCCGGACCCAGAAGCGCCTGCGCGAACTGGCCTGCATGCTGTCTGACATCGGGTCCTACGATCATCCCGAATACCGGGCGGAGCAGACCTACCGGCGTGTGATGCATGGTCATGGCGTGGGCTTTGACCACAGCGCGCGGGCCTTCATCGGCCTGACGCTGGCGGTGCGTTATGAAGTCTCAATGGACTCTCCCCTGATCGAACCTTCCCGGCAGCTTCTGTCGCGTTCGGAAATCGAGCGTGCGGTGCGGCTGGGTCTGGCGCTCCGGCTGGCGTATACACTCTGTGCAGGGACGAAGGTCCTGCTGGATGAGTGCAGGCTTCTCGTGGAAGACGGAACGCTCGTGCTGGTTCTGGGCGCGCGCAGCGTCCGGGCGGCAGGCAGTGCGGTCCGTCGTCGTTTCGAGAGGCTGGCGGCTGCGATGCAGCTTGAATGTCAGGTAAGGGAAGAATGAGTTTGCGGAATTACGGGACGGCAGCCAGGGTTGGTTTGCTGGCGGCAGCGGTTGTGTTCGGGCTGTCGGGGTGTGGCAAGTCCCATGACCGGGGTGCGCTGTGGAAAGTCGTGCACGGACGGTGTGCACTGGACTCTGCTCACAAGCCCTGCACGGTCTATGACGAGAAAGATGGTTACGCCCTGCTCAAGGACCATGTGGGCCGCGGGCAGTATCTCGTGATCCCGACGCAGAAGGTGCCGGGCGTTGAAGATCCCGTTCTGCTGAAGCCCGAGACGCCGAACTATTTTGCCGAAGCCTGGGCAGAGCGCGGGCATGTGGCGCAGTCCTACGGGTTCGAAATTCCGGATGCCCATCTGTCGATGGCCGTCAATTCGCGTCCGGGCCGGACACAGGATCAGCTGCACATCCATCTGGACTGCCTGACAGCCTATGCCCGTGCCGAACTCGACAAGAACATGATCACCGAAACCTGGTCGCTTGTGTCGCTGTACGGCCATCCGTATCGGGCGAGGATCGTGGCGTCTCTGGATCCGTCGCCGTTCCGGGTGATTGCGGCCGATGACATGTCCATCCACACGCTTGTCATCACGCCAGCCAAGCATGGCGGGTTCATCCTGCTCGACGACATGGCGCATGTCTTTGATCACGGCTCGGGCGAGGAGCTTCAGGATCATGAATGTCATCTCGATGATCCGCACCACAAGACCATGATCATGGATGGCATGGACATGGGTGAGCATCCCAACGGCATGATGTAAAACAACTTTTGGTTGTTCCGGGATTTCGGGTATGGCAGGGTTCGATTAATCTCGAACAATCTGCAGTCCCGGAGACCGGTCTTGAAACTGGCAGCGAAATCGCCACCAAACTGGCCACTGCTGTCGCTCGCCGTTGGCGCCTTTGCCATCGGCACGACAGAATTTACCCCGATGGGCCTTCTGCCCGTCATTGCCCATGGTCTTCAGGTCAGCGTGCCCAAGGCAGGCGGCCTGGTGACGGCCTATGCGATGGGCGTGATGATCGGCGCGCCCGTCATTACGCTCCTGATGGCGCGGTTCCGGCGCAAGCTGGCCCTGATTCTGCTGATGGGGCTGTATGTGGCGGGGAATCTGCTCTCCGCCGTTTCCAATAGCTATGAATTGCTGTTTGCGGCCCGTGTCCTGACCAGTCTGGCGCATGGGGCTTTTTTTGGTCTGGGGGCGGTGGAGGCTTCGCTGTCTGTCGCGCCATCGCGGCGGGCGAGTGCGGTGGCATCCATGTTCATGGGGCTGACGATCGCCAATATCATCGGTGTTCCGGCGGCAACCTGGCTTGGACTGAATTTCGGCTGGCACAGCGCCTTTGGTGTAACGGCGATGCTGGGGCTCGTGACCATGCTGGCCGTACAGTTTGCCCTGCCGGCCCGCGAGGTTGGTCCGGCGCCGGAAGTCGGGCGCGAACTGCGGGTGCTCGTGAAGGGGAATGTGCTTCTGGCGCTGCTGACGACTGCGATCGGGGCAGGAGCGATGTTCGTTCTCTACACCTATATCGCGCCGATCCTTGAGCATATTACCCATGCGAGCCCGACGGTCATTACGATCGCGCTCATGCTGACGGGCGTTGGCTTCTCCATCGGCAATGCCGTGGGCGGACGGAGTGCGGACCGTTCGCTGGACGGAAGTCTGCTGGTCTTTTTCCCCATTCTTGGCGCCATCATGCTGATTTTCCCTTGGATGGCGCAGACCGTGCCGGGCGCGCTGTTTGCGTCGCTTCTGTGGGGAGCCGCCACGTTTTCGCTGATGCCCGCGCTTCAGATGCGGGTGATGCAGGCCGCGCATGATGCACCGGCTCTGGCGTCGTCCATGAATATTGGGGCGTTCAATCTCGGAAACGCCATTGGCGCGGCCCTGGGAGGGATCGCGCTGTCCATGGGGTTGGGCTACAGCGGTGTTTCCGTTATCGGAACGGCTCTGGCTCTGGTCGGGGTCGGACTTGTTCTTCTGTCACGAAAGGTGGCTCCTCCATGATCCGTTCTCTCCTGCTCGCCACCAGCCTGTTTGTCGGGGGCGCCATGTCGCCTCTGGCTGCCATGGCCGCACAGCCCGCGAATGTGGGCGATGCCATTCTGGCCGCCAGCGCCTATCACGACAGTGGCGACTATCAGCACGATTTCGATGTCGTTGTTGCACAGGCCCGTCAGTGGATTGACGAGACGGCGCCGAAAACGCGACGCCCGGCGATCGTGCTCGATATCGACGAGACAACGCTGTCCAACTGGGATGAGATCCGGGCCAATGATTTCGGATATATTGCGGCGGGTCCGTGCGATGCGCTGCCCAAAGGGCCGTGTGGCGCGGATGCCTGGGAGAAGAGCGGGCGAGCTCCTGCCTTTGCATCCACGCGGGCGCTGATCGAGGACGCGCAGGTCCATCATGTCGCGGTGTTTTTCGTGACGGGACGGCATGAGGACGAGCGTGAGGCGACGGAGCGGAACCTGCATCAGGCGGGGATCCGGCACTGGGACGGGCTGTATCTGCGGCCGATGACGTCTCACGGCTATGCGGCGATGTACAAGGCGCCGACCCGTGAGCGGATCGAGCGCAAGGGCTATACGATCATTGCAAGCCTCGGGGACCAGCCGTCCGACCTGAGCGGTGGCTATGCGAAGAAGGGTTTTCTTCTGCCCAATCCGTTCTATCGGATTCCGTAACGGGAAAACGGATGGTTTGGGCGGGGTTCAGCCATCCCGTTGAATATGTCCGAAGCTGATATGAAAAAGCCCGGGCCATGACGGCGCCGGGTTTTTTTTACGTGTCAGAACGATTTGAGGAGTCGTTCCAGATAGTCCAGTTCGCTCTGTGGGCGGGTGCGGTCCGAGGCGCGGCGGCGGAGTTCGCGCTCGATGTCGCGGGCGCGGTCCCGGGCGCTCTTGTCCGGGATGTGGGCGTCGGAATCCTTGCCCTTGTCGCCTTCGCCCAGCTTGCGGCCCAGCGGATCCTGATCCTTCTGGTCGTCGTCATCGCCGTCTTCGTCACCGGCCTGGGGCTGGTCGCCGTCGTCGCCCTGCTGGCCCTTTGCGCCATGCTGGGGCTGTCCGGAACTCCCTGCGCCACCGGACGGGATGAAGCTCAGACTGCCACCGCCCTGTCCACCTTTGCCGGAGCCGCCGGATTTCTGGTTCTGGCGCATCTGCTTTCCGGCTTCGGAGAGATCGGCGAGAACTTTCTGCTCGGCGGTCTGGGCCTCGGCGTCCTTGCGGTCGGCGAGAGCTTCACGCGCGGTCTGCATGTCCGTCTTCGCCTTGTCGAAGGCGGTGGCGGGCTTGCCGGTCAGGTCCTTGACGCGGTGGCTCAGGATGTCGTTGACGCGCTGTAGCGCGCGTTGCAGGGCATGGTCCGCGCGGCGTCCATCGGACTGGGCGGCGACCGTGTCCGGATCGACCGGAGCAGGTGGTTTGGCGTCTGTGGGCTGCTCCATGCCGGGCGGGGGCTGCATGCCAAGCTGGCGCAGCAGGTCGGCCGTGGACATCTGGCTGACATCCCGGCGGCTGCCGTCATCGGGCGGAGCCGCGGCCTTCTGCGCTGCGGAGAGGCGGGACTGCGTATGGTCGAGCAGGGTGGTCTCGCGGTGGACGAGATCATGCAGGGCCGCGCGCTGGGCACGGGCTTCGGCCTGCGCCTTCATCTGTTCGGCAAGAGCCTTCAGATCCTCGGGGCGGGCCTGACGCATGCGCTCGGCCATGTCTTCCATCTGCTGAAGCCGCCTGAGGGCTTCGTCGCCATGGCCCTGATTGGCCTCGGACTGGAGGCGGCGCATCTCGTCCGAGAACGGATCGGCCGAGCTGGTGCCGGACTGTGGCATGACGATGCCGCTTTGGGCGGCGCGCGCGAACAGGAGCTGCATCCGGCGGTTCAGGGCATCCTTGAGAGCCTGAGTGCGGCGCTGGAGTTCTTCCTGTTCGGGAAGGGTATGGCCCTTGTCACCGAGGTCGCGCATATGATCGAGCTGCTGCTGCACGCCCTGCTGGGCTGCGCGGACTTCCGCTGCTGCATCGGCGATATCGGGACCGTCGCGTCGCAGATCGTCCAGATAGAGAGCCAGTGCCCACAGTTCGCCGGGTACACGGTCCGCGGAGCCATCAGGGGCGTCTTTCTGGAGGGAGGCAATCTCGAGGCCGAGGGCTGCGAGAATGGCGCGCTCATCGGTCGTCTGCGTCAGGAGGTTCAGTTCGGCTGCGGCCTGCGAGGCGCGCTGCTGGCCGAGCATGAGGCGGCGGCGCAGGGCGACGAGGGCGCGGGCCAGCGGATCGGTGAACTTGCGGGCGGCGATCTGGAATTTGACGATATCGCTGCGGCTTTCGCGGCCGGAAACACTCCTGGCGTGCAGGCGGCCTTCGACCTCCATTCCGGCAAACGGATCGGAGGAAAGGTCGGGTGTGGCGACGCCTTTCGCATCCTTGGGCTGTCCGTCGAGCGGGATGGGGACATGCAGGATGCGGCCCCGGGTCAGGCCGGGAAGATTGATCTCGGCTTCAAGTGAGGCGACGCCATAGGTCTGGTGGACGTGCCAGGGCAGGCCGGTGCGCCAGTCATCTTTCTGCGGGCCGGGTTTGCCGTCCCATGTGACGGTGGGCGGCAGATCGGGTTCGACTTTTACGCGCCATGAGCCGAGTGTGCGGCCACGGACGACGATACTGATGGTGCCGGACTGCTGGAGCGTGCCGTGGCTGTTCCAGCTTTCAGCGTCGAGTCTGTTCTGTTCAGGCGAGGCGATTCCGTGCAGGGCGGGTTTTCCATGCGCGCCGGTGATGGTGGCGTTCAGAATGGCGCCCTGCGGAACGTCAAGCGTAGTGTGTCCCGTGGCGGAAAGGAAAATTGGTGCGCCGGGAGCATAGGACGGCCGGTCGATCCAGGCCTGAAGGGTGGGGAGCGGGATGCTGTCGTCATCCACGCCGGGCAGCAGTCCGGCATGCAGACGCGAGGGAGTGTGTGTGCCGCCGAGAACTGCCGCGACCACGATGGCCAGCGGAACGGCAAGGAGGGCGAGCCGTTCGTGCAGGCTGGCTTCGGGGTGGGGAAGGCCAACGCGGAGCGTGCCGAGCGAGGCGGTGACGCGCTCGACATGACGGGACCAGATGGCGGACTGCTCGCCATTTCCTGCAAAAGCCGGCCGGTCGGTCAGGCTGAGGAGAGGCTGGTAAGCGAGTTTGGAATCATGCTCGATCCGGCGGTCGGCCACGGAAATGCTGACGGGAGGCACACGGCGCAGGCCGGTGATGGTCAGCCACAGGGCCGTGCCGAGAACGCCGGCTTCCAGCAGGGTATGCAGCCAGTCCGGCAGGGACTGGGGGATCCGCGCAAGGCAGGCCAGAACGTAGAACGCGACCAGCAGCAGGGGCCAGCGCAGGGGTTCCCAGGCGCGTTCCCACCACAGGACACGCTGGGCTTTCCGGCGCAGGGCTTTGAGGTGGAGGGCCGGGTTTGGCTCAGCCATGGTCGTCCTTAGCTGTCAGCCATTCCGGAACGGTTTCGGCTGCAATCAGTTCCGCAACGCTCTGGCGCTGCCGGATGATCTCCCATTTTCCGTTGTCGATCAGGACCTGCGCCGCAAGCGGGCGGGAATTGTAGGTCGAACTCATGACCGAACCGTAAGCCCCGGTATCGAGCAGGGCGATCAGGTCGCCGCGCTTCGTCTCCGCAGGCAGGGCGCGGTCTCGGGCGAAAATGTCGCTGCTTTCACAGACCGGGCCGACGATGTCCCACAGTTTCGTGGGACTGGTCAGGCCGCTCGGGGCGACGGGCATGATGCCGTGCCACGATTCATAAAGGGACGGGCGGGCGAGATCGTTCATGGCGGCGTCGATCACGACGAAATCCGGATTGCCTGCCTTGGTTTCGATCACCCGGGTCAGGAGAATACCGGTCGGGGCAGAGAGCCAGCGGCCGGGTTCGATGCTGAGACGGACGTCGAGATCGCCCAGTGTTTCTGCAATGACCCCGGCGAGCATGTCCGGCGAGGGGGCGATTTCGTCCCGGTACCGGATGCCCAGGCCTCCGCCGCAGTCTACGGATTCGACAGTGTGACCGGCGGCGCGGATTTCGCGGACCATGTCGGCCAGCCGGGCATAGCCTTCGCGGAAGGGGCCAGCGATGAGCATCTGGCTACCCAGATGGACGGCCAGACCGACGAGGCGGACGTTTTTCAGGCTGGCGGCCTCGCCATACAGGGCGACGGCGCGGCGGTGTTCGATGCCGAACTTGTCTCCGGCGCGGCCCGTGGAAATCTTGTCATGAGTGTCGGCGTCCACGTCCGGATTGACGCGCAGGGCGGCACGCGCGACGCGGCCACAGGCGCGGGCGATATCATCCAGACGGTAGAGTTCCTCGACGCTCTCGACATTGACCTGTGCGATGTCGTGCTCGACGGCTGCCCGCAGTTCCGCATCGGATTTTCCGACGCCGGAGAACACGATTCCCGAAGGCTGAATCCCGGCATGAAGCGCACGCTGCATCTCGCCGCCGCTGACGATGTCCACACCATAGCCGCACTGGCGCAGAATGGTCAGGGTGGCCTGATGATCCTGCGACTTCATGGCGAAATGCATGTTCACCGGCAGGTTCCGGGCCTCGAACGCGGTGCGCAGGGCCTTTGCCCGACGGCGCAGCGTTTCAGCACCCGTGATCCAGCAGGGCGTGCCAACGGCGGCTGCGATGACGTGCAGAGGCACGCCTTCAAACATCAGGCCGTCCCGTGCGTCCATTTTCAGCGAAGGGCGGGTTTCCAGCATGTCGGAGAAGGATGGATCGGTGGCGGGATCGGAAGGAAGCGGTGCACTCATGATGCTACTACCGTATCGCTCTTGGAAGCATGTTCCAAGCTGAACCCGCAGGGGATACTATTGTGGGCATGATACAGGAACTGATCCAGGAGGCCCTTGAGGCCCGCTCGCGTGCTTACGCACCTTATTCGCGCTTTCAGGTTGGGGCCGCATTGCGGTGTGAGGGCGTTGTCCATTCCGGCTGTAATGTCGAGAACGCGGCCTATCCGCTTGGCACCTGTGCCGAGGCAGGTGCGATTGCCGCCATGGTGCGGGGTGGGGGACGTCGTATTGAGGAAATCGTGATTGTGGGCGGCGATGCGCCGTGTACGCCATGCGGTGGGTGTCGGCAGAAGCTGCGGGAATTCGGACTTCCGGAGCTGCCGGTTCACATGATCGATCCGCAGGGGAAGCTGCTCCTGACCCGGACGCTGGCCGAGCTTCTGCCTGACGCATTCGGGCCGGATCATCTGGGATGAAACGCGCCGGGGCGTTGCTGATGCTCTGTCTGTTGGGCGGTGGGGCGATGGCCGCTCCGACTATGGTGTTGCCGGGACTCGGCGCAGACAGTCATCGCAGCGTCGTGGATGTGAATACGGCGCCTTGGCGGATCCTGGGGCGGGTCCAGACGTCTCTTGGTGGGCGCTGTACGGGATTTGCCGTGGCGCCGACCGTAATGCTGACGGCGGCGCATTGTCTGTGGCTGCCTGCGACCCGGCATTATATCCAGCCTGCGGATGTTCATGTCCTGATGGGTTATGCGATGGGGCAGTATCGCCTTCATGCGCAGGTGACACGATTTGTTATTGCCCCCGGATACGATCCTGCGAACGAAGGGGGGACTGCGTCCGGGGATCGGGCCACGCTGGTTCTGGATCGACCGGTAGTTCTGCCAGAGGATCTTGTTCCTTATGGTTCGGCGCAGATGGGTGCTGCGGCGATGCTGGTCGGATATCCGCAGGACCGGCCTGAGGTTCCGTATGGCGATATTTCCTGTCAAATAAACGGGTTGGCGCTGAACGGGCTGATCCATCATGACTGTTCGGCGACACGGGGGGACAGTGGCGGCCCGTTGTTTGTGCGCCAGCCTGACGGGCAGTGGGGAATTGTCGGGATCGATGTGCTGGCGACATCGGGGCGTGGCGGGTTCGCTGCGCCGCTGCCGCACTGAGTTTTCGGGTTCCCATGCATCAGGCGCACGTCAGAAAAAATTCACACATGCAAACATGGGCCCTGTCGTGACGTTGCACAGGGCAGGGCGCCCGATTGGGTGTTACAGGTTTTTCAATCCCGGAAGGTGATTGCCATGTATGTCATGTCCATGAAGGAGACATCCTCGCGAGCGGCTCCGAAAGGAGGATTTCGTGGGGACTCCAAAAGGGTCAACAGAAAGCATGTTCTTGTTGTCGAGGATCAGGCGCTTCTGCGCTTTCTCGCGGCAGATATGCTGGAAGAGGCGGGCTATGAAGCCTCTCTCGCGGCTGATGCCGACGAGGCGCTTCAGGTGCTGGCCCGGAATCCGGATATTGGCACCATTTTTTCAGACGTGAATATGCCTGGCGATATGGACGGCGTGGCGCTTGCCCGCCTGATCCGTGAGCGTCGCCCGGAAATCGGACTGGTTCTGACGTCGGGGACGCGAATTCAGGATCTGGGGCAACTGCCGGGCGGCACGATGTTTCTGTCCAAGCCGTATGAGTGGGACGAGGTCTATCGCTGCCTAGAGCGGGTCCGGCACTGAAAAGCCGCTCAATTATAAAGGGGAAAAGGCAATGTGGTGCACCCGAAAGGACTTGAACCTCTAACCCCCAGATTCGTAGTCTGGTGCTCTATCCAGTTGAGCTACGGGTGCGGACACATTGTATAGGTCTTCATCAGGAGAAGACTGGTGCACCCGAAAGGACTTGAACCTCTAACCCCCAGATTCGTAGTCTGGTGCTCTATCCAGTTGAGCTACGGGTGCGCTGTGAGGCGGGGTTTTACAGAGGCTTAACTGACCTGACAACCCCGCTTTCGAAAAAATTTCAGTTTCGCGTCATGGTGATATGGGCCCGGCAGGAAGGCGAGCCGAAAATGCCGCCAATGGCCTGTCCAACCGGGTAGCCGTTGAACACGACGGCCGTGTTGTGATGGTCCATGTCCGTCATGGCAAGCTCGGCATGATAGTGGTGATTTCCGGGTGTGTAAGTTCCATGCAGGACCTGTGAACCGTCAGCCGGCGTAAAAAGAATTTCCTTGCCGCGGATCCGGAGGGTCGAGGGGCGTTCGGTCGGGCAGTTCCCCTGATCCGTGACGAGAGCACCGACCCAGGAGCCGGTCGGATCCTTGCCGGGGTCGGGAGTGCCGGCGCAGGCGGCGAGCAGGGCCGTGGCGGAGAGGGCGAAAAGTGCTGGCAGGCGCATGTTGTTCCTGTTCCGTGTTTCAGAATGGATGACGCAGACGACACAACACCTTATAGGAGAGCCTCAAAAGGCACCATGAAACCGGAACGCGAGGCCATGACATTGACCCAGCAGGACGCCAGCACCGTCGAAAAACTCGACGAAACCCTTCACGAAGACCGTATCCTCATTCTGGATTTCGGCAGCCAGGTGACGCAGCTCATTGCGCGTCGCGTCCGCGAGAGCGGCGTCTACTGCGAGATCTGGCCGTATACGGCGACCGAGGAAAAGATCCGCGCTTTCAATCCGCGCGGCATCATCCTGTCCGGGAGCCCGGCCAGTGTGCATGACGAGAATGCACCGCCGATTCCGGATGTGGTCTTCGCGCTGAACCGCCCCGTGCTGGGGATCTGCTATGGCCAGCAGGCGATGTGCCAGAAGCTGGGCGGCAAGGTCGAGCACCACGAGCACCGCGAGTTCGGTCGTGCCTATATTGATATCGCCGAAGACTGCTCGCTGTTCCGGGGTGTCTGGGCGCGCGGCAAGCGTGAGCAGGTCTGGATGAGCCATGGCGACCGCGTCACGCAGCTTCCGCCGGGCTTCCGTGCCGTTGCCCATTCCGAAGGGGCGCCCTTCGCGATCATCGCGGATGAGGGGCGTCGTCTGTACGGTGTGCAGTTCCATCCGGAAGTCGTGCACACGCCGCATGGTGCTGCGCTGATCCGCAACTTCACGCACAATGTTGCAGGTTGCAGCGGAACCTGGACGATGGCTGGCTTCCGTGAGCTGGAAATCGCGCGCATCCGCAAGCAGGTCGGTTCGGGTCGTGTGATCTGTGGTCTGTCGGGTGGTGTGGACAGCTCCGTTGCGGCCAAGCTGATCCATGATGCGATCGGCGATCAGCTGACCTGCATTTTCGTGGATCCGGGCATCATGCGTACGGGCGAGGCTGACGAAGTCGTCAAGACGTTCCGTGGCCGTTTCAACATCCGCCTTGTCCATCGTGATGCCTCCGAGCTGTTCCTGAAGGAACTGGCTGGCGTGACCGACCCGGAAACGAAGCGTAAGACGATCGGTCGTCTGTTTATCGAGGTCTTCGAAGAAGAGGCTGCGAAGCTGGGTGGCGCGCAGTTCCTGGCTCAGGGCACGCTGTATCCGGACGTGATCGAGAGCGTGAGCTTCTCGGGTGGTCCGTCCGTCACCATCAAGTCCCACCATAATGTCGGCGGTCTGCCGGACCGCATGAATATGGAACTGGTCGAACCGCTGCGTGAGCTGTTCAAGGACGAGGTCCGCATGCTTGGCCGTGAGCTGGGTATTCCGGAGAGCATCGTCGGACGGCATCCGTTCCCGGGGCCCGGGCTGGCGATCCGTATTCCGGGTGACGTCACCAAGGAAAAGCTCGATCTCCTGCGCAAGGTGGATGTGATCTATCTTGAGGAAATCCGCCGCGCTGGTCTGTATGATGCAATCTGGCAGGCTTTCGCGGTTCTGCTTCCGGTGCGCACGGTCGGCGTTATGGGGGATGGTCGAACCTACGATCAGGCCTGCGCCCTGCGCGCCGTGACCAGCACGGATGGCATGACGGCGGAAGTCTATCCGTTCGACTTCGCGTTCCTGAACCGGGTGGCCGGCCGTATCGTCAACGAGGTCCGCGGCATTAACCGCGTGACCTATGACATTACCTCCAAGCCGCCCGGCACCATCGAGTGGGAATGATCCCGCGTCTGGCATGAGTTAGTTTGCGCAGGTGAAAACCTGTCGAAAACCCCGCAGGAATGCGGGGTTTTTTCTTATGGGTCTCAGGATGCGTCCTGCGCTTGAGCCGTTCATCCGTCATGGGAGCGCGTTGAAATCCGGCATGCGGATCTGAAGCCATGCCTGCGCCCGGCAGGTTCGGTTGCGAGTGCCCTGAACTGGTAGATCAGAGTTGATCCAGCTGTTGTGAGCGCTTTCTTCGCGGAATATCTGTCGGGCTTGTCCGGTGCTTCAAGGAATGACAGTGTGACATTCTTTGAAACTTAGGGAGTTTCCCGATGTCGATCCGGTTTCCTGCTTTTTCATCGTCGCTGCTTCTTGTTGGTCTGGCTCTGATGCCAACAGGTCTGGCGCCGACGGCCATGGCGGCCGGAAGCGCCGAGAAGCCCTGTGAGACGGACCTCTGCCGGAGTGTGCGTCAGTCCTGGGCTGCGGTCCGTCATGGGACGTCCAATGCCGCTGACTGGACGAAAACGGAGAGCGTCAAAGGTTGGAATGCCACGAAGAGCGGTGTCTCCGACGCTGCGCACTGGACTGGAAAGGAAGGCGAAAAGGGCTGGAAAGCGACCAAGAACGGTACCAAAGAGGCTGTTCATGCTACGGGGGCCTGGACGAAGAAGACGGCTCATGAGCTTGATCCGGCCAGTCCCGCGAAGGCTCCGGATAGCAAAGCCGATTCAGCGGATCAGTAAAATCACCTGTGGCGCTATGAAAAAAGGCTTGTCCCTTGCGGGGCAGGCCTTTTTTCTGGAGGAGGGGGCGCTTATTCCATGTGATGTCTGTGACCCATCAGGTCGGTCGTAAGCTGGGCGCGGGCTTCGCCGTCCGGGTATTTTTCGGTGTGCAGGTTGATGTAGGTCTGCCCGGCCTGCACTTCCTTGACCTGATCGGGCGTGAGCTGAAGCGTGCCGGTCATGCGGGTCGTGTAAGGGCCGTTGATCGGGGCGAGGACGCCGGCGTCCTGACCGTCCGGGGCCGGACCATGCAGATGCGCTGCGGTGACCGGGCCGGTCAGGCCATTATCTTCGAAACGGTACGTCAGGGTATTCTTGGTGGTATCCAGCATTGCGGATGCCGAACCCTTGATCGGGGCGGTTGCACCATGTTCGCCCTTGAAGGGGCCGAAGAGGTGCAGCGTTTCCGCGGAAGCGGGCAGGGCGGTCACCGACAGGCCGAGGGCCAGTGTCGTCAGCAGAAGTCCAGTACGCATGGAAGTCCATCCTTGCAGAAGTTGGACTGACTGAACGTGTGCTCAGGTTTCGAGTTCGGTATTCCAGTACAGATAATCGCGCCAGCTTTCGTGAAGGTAATGCGGCGGGAAGGTGCGTCCGTTTTCCTGAAGCAAGCGGCTGCTGGGCTGAACGGGTTTGCGGTGCGGGTGCATGCCCAGTTCGCTGGGCAGTTTGGAGCCCTTCAGCAGATTGCAGGGGCTGCAGGCGGTAACAACGTTTTCCCAGGTTGTGCGGCCGCCCCGGGCGCGGGGGATGACGTGATCGAAGGTCAGCTCGTGCGTGGGCAATCGGTCATGGCAGTACTGACATGAAAAATTGTCTCGCAGGAAAACGTTGAAACGGGTGAAGGCCGGCTTGCGGGCTGTGGGAATGTAATCCTTCAGCGCGATGACGCTGGGCAGCCGCATGCTCTGGCTGGGGGAGTGGACGACGGCGTCTTCATATTCGGAAAGGACTGAGACGCGGTCGAGGAAGACAGCTTTGACGGCTTCCTGCCAGGACCAGAGCGAGAGCGGAAAATAGGACAGCGGACGGAAGTCCGCGTTCAGGACAAGAGCCGGAAAATGCTGACCGCTGACGGACACCACACGCATCCTTTCTGCAAGGACGACACATGCGGGGGTTACGGCGCCGAATGAAAACGGGACAAACAGCGGGAAAACACGTGTCGTCGGCTTCTTTGAAGAAACTATTCCAGTAAACTGCGCGGACCGCAAGCAAACGCTGGTGACACATTCATGACGCCTCCCGCCACGACACGATTTGCGCCGAGTCCCACGGGGTTTCTGCATCTGGGGCATGTGGTCTCGGGACTGTATTCGCGGATTGTGGCTGGAGAAGCTGGAAAGTTTCTGATTCGTATCGAGGATATTGATACGACGCGCTGCACGCCGGAACTGACACAGGCGTTGCGTGAAGATCTGGACTGGCTCGGGCTGTTGTCAGACGGGCCGGTTCGGCAGCAGTCCAGACATTTGCCTGAGTATCATGTCGTGCTGGCAAACCTGCGGGAAAGGGGATTGTTGTATCCGTGTTTCTGCACGCGACGGGAAATCGCCGAGGCTGCGACGCAGATCGCGCCGGATGGGAGCCTCGTTTATCCCGGGACCTGTCGGCACGGCGCTGCGCGGGAAGGGCCGGGACGTGATCCGGTCTGGCGGCTGGATATGGAGCAGGCGCTGGATGTGTTGCAGGAAGTGCCAGGCTGGCATGAGGTTGGGCACGGCCACGTTGCCGGGAAGGCCGATGCGTTCGGCGATATTGTTCTGGCGCGGCGGGATACAGGCTTGTCGTATCATCTGTGTGTCACACATGACGATGCGCTTGAGGGCGTGACGACCGTCACGCGCGGGCGGGATCTGTATGAGGCGACGTCAGTCCAGCGTGTCCTGCAGGAGCTGATGGGCTGGCCGGAGCCGGTTTACGCCCATCATGCGCTCATTCTGGATGCGGACGGACAGAAGCTGTCCAAGCGGGATGGCGCGGAAGGGGTGCGGGTTCTGCGGCAGGAGGGGTGGACGGCTCGGCAGGTGCTGGACCATCCACTCGTGTTGCAGGCTCTGGAGGCGAGCGCTTATTCCGGCGGGTAGACGCCCGGATAGGTGATGTCCTGCGACGGTCCCGGAGCGTGCGGGGCGCCTTTTTTGCCGCATGCGGTCAGGCTGAGGGCCATGACCGCCATGCTGACGAGCAACAGTGTTTTCATGCGGTTTCTCCGAGTTTGGCGAGCCATACTTCGGCCTGATGCTTCACATTGGTCGGAGCCGTGCCGCCTTCGCTGGTGCGGGACGCCAGAGAGGCTTCAACGGTCAGGACATCGAAAACGCCGGCGTTGATCTGCGGTTCGACGGACTGCATTTCGCCCAGCGACAGATCGGCCAGATCGCAGCCTTTCTGTTCCGCCATGCCGACCAGACGGCCGGTGACGTGATGGGCAGTGCGGAAGGGGACGCGGAGTTCACGGACCAGCCAGTCGGCAAGGTCCGTGGCCGTGGAGAAGCCCATGCCCGCGACTTCGCGCATCCGGGCTGTGCTGGCTTTCAGGTCCCGGATCATGCCGTCCATGGCGGCCAGCGAGAGGGTCATGGCCTCGGTGGCATCGAAGACGGGTTCCTTGTCTTCCTGCGTGTCCTTGGCATAGGCAAGGGGCAGGCCCTTCATGACCGTCAGCAGGCCCACGAAATCGCCCATGATGCGGCCGATCTTGGCACGCACCAGTTCGGCGGCGTCCGGGTTGCGCTTTTGCGGCATGATGGAGGAGCCGGTCGTGAAGGCATCGGACAGCGTGATGAAGCCGAACGGAGCCGACGCCCACATCACGATTTCCTCGGCCAGACGCGACAGGTGCATGGCCTGCAGCGACAGGGCGGAGAGGAACTCGAGCGCGAAATCACGGTCCGAGACGGCATCGAGCGAATTGGCGGTCGGGCGGTCGAAGTCCAGCGCTGCGGCTGTCATGCGGCGGTCGATCGGGAAGGATGTCCCGGCAAGGGCGGCCGAGCCGAGCGGACATTCGTTCAGACGGGCGCGGGCGTCGCGCAGACGGCCACGATCTCGCGACAGCATCTCGACATAGGCCAGAAGATGATGGCCGAACGTGACCGGCTGGGCGACCTGAAGGTGTGTGAAGCCGGGCATCGGCGTTGCGGCATGTTCCAGCGCGCGGGTGGCGAGGGAGCGCATCAGGGAGGCGGTCTGCTCCTGCAGGCCGTCGATGGCATCGCGGACCCAGAGGCGGAAATCGGTGGCGACCTGATCGTTGCGCGAGCGCGCCGTGTGCAGGCGCTTGCCGGCCTCGCCGATGCGCTCGGACAGGCGGGCCTCGATGTTCATGTGGATGTCTTCGAGGGCCGGGGAAAACTCGAAGCGGCCTTCGCCGATTTCCTGTGCGATGTCGCCCAGACCCTGACGGATCTCGGCCAGTTCGGTTTCGGTCAGCAGGCCGACCTTCTGGAGCATGGCGGCATGGGCGAGGGAGCCGCGGATGTCCTGTCGCCACAGGATCTTGTCAAATCCGATGGAGGCGTTGATCTCGCCCATGATGGCGGCCGGACCCGAGGCGAAGCGGCCACCCCATTGCGGATTGGCGGCTGTGCCTTCAAAGGATGTAGCGGCATCTGATTGTGTGTCGACAGGAGCGTTTTTCATGGGAACCGTAAACAGATGATTCGGAAGCAGATCGACCGGCGAACCCTTCTTGGAGGAGCCGCCAGCCTAGCTGCGGCGGCTTCCCTCTGCAATTGCGGGCTCGGGAATTCTGCCCGGGCGGCAGATGGTGTGCAGCCGATGCTGCCGTCGCTCAAGCCCGGCGCGCCCAGACTGGAGCCCGTGAACTTCCAGCTTGTCGGGCCGGGGGGCACGGCCCTTTCCCTGTCCACGATGAGAGGGCGGCCCTTTGTGCTGCATCTGTGGGCGACCTGGTGTCCGCCCTGCAGACTGGAGCTGCCGGCGCTCAATACGTTCATCGAGAAAACAGGCTCCACCGTGCCCGTGATCCCGGTGGCCGTCGCCAGCCCGATGCCGAAAGTCATGGTCTTTCTGGCGCAGGGCAATCTGCCGCATATCGCGCCCTGGACGCTGGGACAGCATGAGTTTTCCCAGTGGTTCACTGCCGGTGAGCCGAGCCTGCCCATGACCTGCGTGATTGATGCGCAGGGGCGGCTGCGGGCCAGTGTCGAAGGGGAAATGGCGTGGACCGCACCGGAGAGTCAGGTGTCTCTGGAGAAAATCCTGTCGGATCTTCAGCCTGCCAAACCGGCGTGAAGGCGGGTCTGCCGGGTCGACGGAGCGTTGTGTTCGGGACGCTCGGACTGGCAGTTGCCGTGGGTTACGGAGCCTCGAAGTTTGCGGGGACGGTGGTGCGGCGCGGTATGCCGATTGACCGTCTGATGCCGGGTAAAGCCGTTTCTGCGCCGGTCGGGTTCGTATTGTCCGGTCCTGACGGCGCGCATGATGTGTTGGCCTCGCGCCGGGGAGCGCCTTTCCTGCTGCATGTCTGGGCCACGTGGTGTTCGCCGTGCCGTCATGAACTGCCGGGGCTGGCGGCCTTCATGACGGCATGGGGGCCGGACTGTCCGGTTGTTCCGGTGGCGGTTTCAAGTGGCTCGCCGGAAGAGATTCGTGCATTTCTGGAGCGCAATGATCTGGGCGGACTGCCCGTCTGGACGATGGCCGGAGAGGCGCTGAAGGTATGGTCCGCAAACAGGGCGCTTGCCATCCCCGTAACATTCCTGATTGATGGTGCAGGGCGCATTCGTGCGACGGCCGCAGGATCGCTGGACTGGGCGGCTCCCGAAGCACCTGCCGCGCTGCGCCGGGTTCTTGCCGCGACGAGCGCCTGAGCCCCGATGTGACAGACCTGCTGTAATGAAAGAACGGATTTCCAACATGACTTTTCCCCTGACACGTCGTCATCTTCTGGGAGGGGCCGGTGCCCTTCTGGTTTCGGGGCGGGCCATTGCTGCAACGGCTGCAAAGGAAGAGGCTGGCAAGGGACTGCCTTTCGAGCCGAATTCCTTTGGAAAGCTCGCAACGCCGAAAGTTCTGCCGCCGCTGAGCGTGCAGAACGAGCAGGGGCAGGACGTGCCGCTGTCGCACTGGTACGGCAATCCGTTCATCCTGCATTTCTGGGCAACCTGGTGCCCGCCCTGCATCCGCGAGCTGCCTTCGGTGAATGCGACGGCCAAGGCTCTGGATGCGGACGGTCCGCAGATCGTGGCGGTCGCGGTACGTGGCAGCACCGTTCCGAAGGTCCGGGCGTTCTATGACAGCCACGGGATCGACACGCTGCCGGTACTGGTTGATCCGGTGTCCGGCGTGATGATGGAGACGGCGGACCAGACAGCTCTGGTGCAGTCGATCCGGCAGGTGCGTCCCGCTGATCTGAAGGAACTGACGCCGGATGTCATGTCTCTGCATGGCGTGCCGCGTTCGCTGATCCTGAATGGCAAAGGCGAGGTCGTCGCGGAGTCCATCGGGAACATGGACTGGTCTGCGGACGCCGTGAGGCATACTGTGCGGGCCTTGGCTGGATAGTAAGAGTGTGAAGTCCTGATGTCTGCTCCCCTTCTCGGCGCCAGTGATCCGGCGCCTTTCCTTCTTTTTCCTGAAAAGACGCCGTCGCCGTTCGTGTTCGTCAGTGACCACGCGGGGCGGGCGGTTCCGGATGCGCTGGGGGATATGGGGG
>NZ_JACRVU010000031.1 GCF_018811945.1 Gluconobacter sp. P1C6_b | reverse complement strand
AGATGTGTATAAGAGACAGCAATCGCCCCACCCGCCCTTCTACCCCGTGCGCAGGCCATGCTTTCGTCGCTGTTCATGACCTCCTCTATTGTCGGACCAAGTCTGGGCGGCCTGCTCTATGGCATCGGACCGGTCGTCTGCTACGGACTCTCCACGGCCGGGTTCACAGTGGCTTTTGCCGGAACATTCTCGCTCAGACTGCTTCATACCGTACCGACCAAGGAACCGATCACGTTTGCTTCGGTCTTTGCGGGTCTGTCCTTCCTCAATCGTCGCCGGGACCTTCTGGGAGCCATCACACTCGACCTCTTTGCCGTGCTGCTGGGTGGCGCGACAGCCATGCTGCCAGTCTATGCGGACGGTATCCTGCATGTAGGCCCGGTTGGTCTGGGGCTGCTGCGTGCGGCTCCAGCCGTTGGGGCGCTTCTGATGTCCTGGGGCCTGTCACGCTATCCCCTGAAGGGTCGCACCGGCCTCATCATGTTCACGGCTGTCGTCACGTTCGGTATTGCGACGATCGTCTTTGGCGCATCCCATACGGTCTGGCTCTCGATCGTGGCCCTGATGGTTCTCGGAGCCTCCGACGTCATCAGCGTGGTGATCCGTTCCTCGCTGATCCAGCTGGCCACACCGGATTCGATGCGCGGGCGGGTCTCGGCGGTGAACACGCTGTTCATCGGCTCCAGCAATCAGCTCGGCGAATTTGAAAGCGGCATGCTCGGAACCGCGATCGGGCCGGAAGCCGCCGTCATTGCCGGTGGGATTGGAACAATTCTGGTGGCGGCTGTCTGGGCCCGCTTCTTCCCGCGCCTGTGGGCACTCGACCGTCTGGAAGACATCTTTCCGGAAGAGCAGTAAGCCCAGAAATGCAAAAAGCTCCCCAAAGGGAGCTTTGTTTGCGGCCGGAGCAGCTTTCCGAAGGAAAGGCTGGCTCCCGAAGTAGGACTCGAACCTACGACCCAGCGATTAACAGTCGCTTGCTCTACCAACTGAGCTATTCGGGACCGGCGAGGTGGTATGTAGCCAAATGGCCGGGGTCGGTAAAGCCCCTAAATGAACTTTTTTTGTCGATTTTTTCGTTTCTCTTCAAAGACCTGAGAAAAACCGTCATTTTTCAGAGCTCTTCACGCCCCCGGGTCGCGAGTTGATCCACGCGTTCGTTATTCTCGTCGCCTGAATGACCCTTGACCCAGAGCCAGTCGATTTCATGCGGTTTCGCGGCTTTCAGTATCCGCTGCCACAGATCCATATTGGCCACGGGATCGCCTGCCGCATTGCGCCACTTCCGCCGCACCCAGCCCGTATGCCAACGGGTAATACCGTTGCGCAGATACTCGCTGTCCGTATGCAGCGTCACGATGCAGGGACGTTTGAGCGCTTCGAGCGCCTCGGCCGCCGCTGTCAGTTCCATGCGGTTGTTGGTGGTTTCCGGGTCGCCACCCAGAAGTTCCTTCTCCTGACCGCGGCAGACCAGAAGCGCCCCCCATCCGCCGGGACCCGGATTGGGTTTGCATCCCCCATCCGTCCAGATTTCAACCCGGGGACGTTCTCCAGGCGCCTCAGACATGAGAAGCACTTTGGAAATGACGCAGGCGCCGCAGATAGGCCAGCGGATCCTTGCGGGTCACCAGCGCATCTGCGGGGGTATTGATCCAGTCGTAAAGCCGTGTCAGCAGAAAGCGGATCGCAGCGCCCTGACACAATGTTGGAAGCGCGGCTTTTTCTGCAT
Organism: Gluconobacter sp. P1C6_b; assembly: GCF_018811945.1. GTDB lineage: Bacteria > Pseudomonadota > Alphaproteobacteria > Acetobacterales > Acetobacteraceae > Gluconobacter. The sequence goes on along the minus strand of NZ_JACRVU010000031.1, from coordinate 29,115 downwards.
CACTCAGGGGGCGGATGCTCTCGTACCCCTGCATGATGGCGGCGGCGAAAGACGGTTCGAACGTCTTCTCATCCCGAAAACACCAGGCATTCAGGCAGATCGCCAGATCGTAGGCGAGAAAATCCGTGCAGGCGAAATAGAAATCGATCAGCCCCGAGACCTGCCCGTTCTGGAAAAAGACGTTGTCCGGAAACAGATCCGCATGGATCTGCCCGCGCGGCAGATCCCCCGGTATGGGCCATGCAGCCTCGACGCTCTGAAGCGCCGTCCGGACTTCAGCGGTCAGGCCGGGGGAAAGCGCGTCTCCGCTGTCGCCACAGCTTTCGAGCAGTGGCCCCCAGGCTGCCGGCGACAGGGCATTTTGCCGAACAGCATCATATCCCTCGCCCGCAATATGCAGCCGGGCCAGAGCCTTACCAAGTTCCAGACACAGCCCGGCATCAAGCTGCGTTGCGGAAACACCCGGAAGAAATGTCGTGATGGCGGCGGGACGGTCTGCGAGGCTTCGCAGGGCAGTCCCGCTTCGGTCCGATACGGGAAGCGGGCAGTTCAGCCCCCTGCCCGCCAGATACTGCATGAGCCCCAGAAACCACGGGAGTTCAGCAGCATTCACCCGTCGCTCGAACAGCGTAAGGATAAAATCCCCCTCCGTGGTGCGGAGGAGAAAGTTACTGTTTTCGACACCCTCGGCGATGCCATGAAACGAGACCAGCGTCCCGATCTCGTAAGTGCCAAGAAACGCCTCAAGCGTCTCGGCCGCCAGTTCCGTATAGACGGCCATGAGAAATCAGTCGTCCTCGCCAGCCAGCGGACCAGGCAGACGGAAGTTGATGTTCTCTTCCTTGACGATCCGCTCTTCGATCTTGAGCGTGTACTTCTCGGCCAGAGCCGTCACCATTTCCTGCACGAGGCTCTCGGGAGCGGACGCACCGGCACTGATGCCTAGCGTTTCCACGCCTTCCAGGACGCTCCAGTCGAGATTTTCGAGCTTCGGCACCAGCAGGGCACGGCGCGCGCCGGAACGCTCGGCGACTTCACGCAGACGCTGCGAATTGGACGAATTCGGCGAGCCAATCACGATCACAAGATCGCTCTCGGGCGCGATGGCCTTCACGGCTTCCTGACGGTTGGTCGTGGCGTAGCAGATGTCCTCGCGCTTCGGCCCTTCGATGAGCGGGAAGCGCGAACGCAGGATGTCCACGATCTCTGCCGTATCATCGACTGAAAGCGTCGTCTGCGTGATGAAGGCGAGCTTCGTCGGGTCTTCCGGCTGGATCGTGCGGGCTTCTTCCGCATCGTTGATGAGTGTGACGGCGCCCGGCGGAAGCTGACCCATCGTACCCACCACTTCCGGATGGCCGGCATGACCGATCATCAGGATGTGACGCTGGTCCGGGCCGCCACCTGCGAAATGACGCTCGGCTTCACGATGAACCTTCGAGACCAGCGGGCAGGTCGCATCCAGATACAGCAGGTTGCGGCGCTGGGCCTCGGCCGGGACCGCCTTGGGAACGCCATGGGCCGAGAAAACGACATGTCCGTCTTCGGGAACTTCATCCAGTTCCTCGACGAAAATGGCGCCCTTGGCTTCCAGTCCTTCCACGACCGTCCGGTTATGGACGATCTCGTGGCGGACATAGACCGGAGCGCCATAACGGCGCAGGGCCTCTTCCACGACGCGGATGGCGCGGTCCACACCGGCACAGAATCCACGCGGACCGGCGAGCAGGACGCGAAGGGTTTTATGGGCTTCCACACCGTCGGTGCGGGAAGGAGCGAAAGTCGTCTGTTCTGACATGGTGTTCCCCAAGCGGGCGGAGTTCGATATGTAGGACCAGTATCGACCGGATTGCCTCTCGTCGCAACGTCCGGGCCGCTTTGTTGGGAGTTTCTTCAGCTGATGCCAGCCATCCGGCGCTTCGCCTCGCCCCTGTTTGCTCCGGCTTTTGCCCTCGTGGCACTTTCGAGTCTGGCCGGCTGCGACGAATCCAACCCGAGTTTCTTCGCACCTGCCTGCCCGGCGCTCGATATCCCGGGTTCGGCAGCGGACCAGTTCGTCTATGACGGCAAGAGCGCGGATATCGGCAGTCTCGTCAGCCATGCCCAGATCGCCTCCCTCTCCGGGGACTGCGAACGTGGTCCGGATGGTCCGCATGGCCACCAGACGGTCCGCACACGCCTGAGCCTTGCGATGAACCTGACCCGTGGTCCGGCTGCGACCAGCAGCACGATCGACGTGCCGTATTTCATCGTCATCATGCGTGACGGCAAGATCGTGGACAAGAAGGTCTTTACCGACAGCTTCCGCTTCCCGGCCAATGTCAGCACGCAGTCCGTCCGGACGAACCTGCGCCTGATCGATCTTCCTGCCACGGACAACATGACGCAGGAAAATCCCTATACGCTCGAGATCGGCTACCAGCTGACGCATGGCGAACTCGGGTATAACCGCGAGCATCTCGCACCGGTCTCCTTCCACAGCCACACACAGTAACCAGAACGCCGGGCCAGCGCCTCAAACACGGGCGGTAGCCCGTTATTTCATGATAACGGCTGTCACGAACGGCCCGGCATACGGGTACGGCGGAATGTTCCGTGTCGGCTATCATTTCGGAACAGAAACACATGGACAGTCGCGAACTGACCCTCCGCGGGATCCTTCTCGGAGCCCTCATCACGGTCGTCTTTACGGCAGCGAACGTCTATCTGGGCCTCAAGATCGGCCTGACTTTCGGCTCGTCCATTCCCGCCACGATCATCTCGATGGCCGTCCTGCGCCTCATGGGCGGCGGGACCATGCTGGAAAACAACATGGTCCAGACCCAGGCCTCCGCGGCCGGAACCCTGTCCTGTGTGTTCGCAGCACTCCCCGCCCTGATCATGGTCGGATACTGGCATGAATTTCCCTATGTCATCACGCTCCTGCTGACGATGGCGGGGGGCATGACGGGCGTTGTCTTCACCATCCCGCTGCGGCGCGCGCTCGTCAGCAACTCCGATCTTCCCTATCCCGAAGGCACGGCCTGCGCGGAAATCCTGCGCGCCTCATCTCCCGAAGGTGATGCCCGGAGCCTGAGATCCCTCACCCTCGGCACCGTTGTTTCGGGAAGTATCGCCTTTGCAACCTCCGGGCTTCGCCTCCTGTCAGACGGTTTCTCTGCCGCGACCGTCATGGGATCGTCGGCTTTCCGTCTGAACGGCAGCTTTTCGCTGGCCCTGCTGGGAACGGGCTATCTGGTCGGGATCGGTGGCGGGATTGCCATGCTGCTCGGTGTGTTTCTGGCATGGGGCATCATGGTTCCGGTGCTGGGCCATCTCGCCCCTTCAGCCACCCCCCTGGCAGACGCAACCGGGCTCTGGTTGCACAAGGTGCGGTTCATCGGCGCTGGCACCATTGCAGTTGCCGCGATCTGGACCCTGCTGGCCCTTGCGCGCCCCGTGGCCCAGGGGCTGAAAGAAGCTCTCTCCGTTACTCATCTGGCAATGGGAGATGACAGCGACCGCGACCTGACGCCCCGGACGCTGATTGCCCTGTGCACAGGCCTCGCAGTGCTGCTGGCAGGACTGTTCGCCTATTTCCTGTGGCCCGTCATGCCGCATGGCGGTGCGCTGGTCACCCTGATCCTGCTGGGTCTGATCGCCTGCTTCGGGCTGGGCTTTCTGGTCGCCAGCGCCTGCGGCTACATGGCCGGGATCATCGGGTCTTCGTCCTCGCCAATTTCCGGCGTGGGAATTATTGCCATCATTGCCATTTCGGTCGCCTTGTGGGGGCTGGAAAGCACTGGACTGTTCAGCGTCGAACAACGTCCGATTGCCATTGCTTTCGGACTTTTCGTGCTCTCTGCCATTACGGCCTCGGCAGCTGTTTCCAATGACAACCTGCAGGACCTCAAAACCGGTCAGCTTGTCGGCGCGGCGCCCTGGAGGCAGGAAGTTGCCCTGCTGATCGGCTGTGTGGTCGGAGCGATCGTCATCCCCTGGGTGCTTCAGGTCCTGTATCAAGCCTACGGCTTTGCCGGAGCCATGCCACGTGAGGGCATGGACCCGTCACGTGCGCTTGCCGCGCCTCAGCCTGCGCTAATGGCCGCCATCGCAACCGGTATCCTGACCCACCAGCTTGACTGGCTCATGCTGGAAATCGGAGCAGCTCTTGGCGTGCTTCTGGTCGTCCTGGATGTCGTGCTGCACCGCCGCAATCTGGCCCTTCCGCCGCTGGCGGTCGGGATGGGCATCTATCTTCCGGCAGATGTCTCGGTCACGATCGGAATTGGTGCGGGGCTTGGATGGCTGTTGCGCCGTTTCCCCAAAGAGCAGGGAACGATGATTGCTTCAGGCTTCATTGTTGGAGAGAGCCTGATCGGCGTAGCGCTCGCCGCCATGGCGGGAGCGACGGGAAGCGCCGATACACTGGCGCTTCCTATCCCGGCCCTGTTGAATGCCGGGCTGGGTTGGGCAGTTTTCTGTGGTGTCCTGCTCTGGTTCGGACGGCAGGTCAGACAGTCAGGCTGAGCCCGGATGGGTGAAGCCCCAAATCAGGCCTTCACCCACCACTGCACCGGCTCCTGCTCGGCTGCTTCCTTCTCTGCAATTTCCGCGGCTGCGGGAGCGGCTTCCTTGCGGGGGCGCCCGACAGGACGGGGCGCGCGACGTGCAGCCTCGGCAGCCTGTTCGCGGGCCTGATGCAGGCAGGCCTTCAGCGTCTGGATCGCATCCTGATTTTCACGCAGTTCGCGGTTCAGTTCGGTGATCTGGATTTTCGCATGGGCTTCGCGCGTCTCGAACGCCTTGAGCTGGGAGCGGACTTCCATCAGGCTCCGCTCGGCTTCTTCCCAGCGGCGCTGCTCGCGCTTGACCGACTGGCGCAGACGCTCGATTTCTTCCTGGTCTTCCTGACTGGGATTGCGCGCGGCAATTCCACGGCTTCCCTGATGTTCGACCACAACCTGTCCGTCACGGACGAAACGCCGGCGACGTTCGGGAGTGGGTGTGAGAGGCCGGGGCTTGGAAGAGCGGGAGGAGGCTCCTGCCCCCAGACGGGCCAGAGCCTGTCGCAGCTTGTCTTCTTCGTTAACCTGATGCTCGTCCTGCATTCTGTATTCTTCAACCAATATGATATTTGTAGATTTCGTCCCTGCCGGACAGGCCTGCCAAAAAGACAGAAAAGCTGACCGGACCTCGGCCCACCCAGCAACGACTTGCCCTGACAAGGATATGAAAAGTCGACTCGTCTGGAGGAGCTCCAGCGTTCTGACGCGAGTTTCCTAGCACTTCACCGGCATTCTGTCATCAGGACAATAAGCGAAGGCTTATATTTTCTTCTGATGCCAGCGTCCCGGAGACCAGAGGATATCCGTTTCACCATGATTATTGGCGTGGCGGGCAAGAACAAAGAAGTAATCGGACAGTCTGTTCAGGAAACGAAGTGTTTCTGCAGGGGTCTGCTCGAGCACGGCCACCCGCCGCTCGGCCCGCCGCGCGACGGTTCTGGCCAGATGCGCGTGCGCTGCGACGAGGCTCCCACCGGGCAGGACAAAGCTTCTGAGTTCCTGCTGGGACTGGCGCATCTCCTCCAGCCGGTCTTCAAGCCAGAGACTGGCTTGCGCAGTCAGACTGGGAGCGCGGTCCGGATCGGGAAGACAGAGATCCGCACCGAGATCGAACAGGCAGGACTGGATCTGCCGGACTTCGTCTTCAAGACCGACAGTCCGGGTGTCCTGTGCCAGGTAACAGCACAGGGCACCCAACTGGGCATTGAGTTCATCAACAGTCCCCATCGCTTCGATACGGTCAGACGACTTGGAAACGCGTGTCCCGTCTCCAAGTGATGTCTGCCCCCCGTCTCCGCCACGGGTCACGATCCTGTCGATGCGAATGCTCATGCCCTGATCCTGCTGCTTAGCGGCTTCTTTTGTGCTTCGCGTGATGGCTGATCGTGCGATCGCCCATCAGGTCATGCGCACGGGACGTGTGATCCGTCAGCATCTTGTCGGTATCCGAAGCGAGGGTCTTCACATCGGGAGTACCACCCGCAGCCTTGGCCGTCGTGATGGCCTTGGTCAAATCGGCCGTCCGCGTGCTCACGACATCACGCAGGAACATGCGATCAAACGCCGCACCATAGAGATGCGAAAACGAATCGACATGCTCCTGATCGGCAGCATCGATCTTGGCAGCCACGGTCAGGTTGCCATCCGAAGCGATCTTGGCGACGGCCTTCTGATTGGTCGTGTGATCCGCCTGAACGGTCGACGCGAATGCCTTGATCACGTCGCTGTTGCTGTGCGTGGCCGCAAGTGTCGCAATGGCGATCTGCGTCTGGTCCATCTCATCGATCTGCTGGATGAAGGCCGCGTCCACCGTGGTCAGCTTGTATGTGGATGCCACGCTTGGAAGAGCTGGAGCCGGCGGCGCATCCGGAGCATTACAGGCGGCCAGACCAGCAAGAAGGCCGGCGGACAGGCACAGACGGAGATACGAAACAGTCATCGAAGCTTCCTTTTTCAAACGCACCTGGCCTCAAAAGGACAGGCCGCGACAGACTGACACTCCACTCATGACAGTCTCTCATTCGCTGTTCAGACAACACATGATACATTCACGGCATGTCCGCAAATCCTGTCCGCGCCAGTATGCCCGATCCGATCCGGGGAAGTTTCATTTTCGCTACCCTTTCGGCGGCTTCCGGCGTCATGCTTGGCGCATTGTCCGCCCATCTTCCGGACCGGCTTTTTGCCGTTCCGGGTGGACGGGCCATGCTGCATTCCGCAGTCGAGATCCAGATGTGGCATGCCCTGGGCCTCTGCGTACTGTCCCTGAACGCATCCCGTCTCTCGCCGAAACTGATCCGCCTGTCCTGTCTGTGCATGGCGGTGGGCATGGTGCTGTTCTGCGTGCCGGTCACACTGCTCGCCCTGTTCAATCTCAGACTGGGCCCCATGTCAGTCGGACGGATCGCCCCTTATGGCGGGACGATGCTCATGATCGCCTGGTGTCTGGCTGCAGCATCTGCCCTGCGGCGTCCGTTCCGGGACTGAGCCGCGTCAGACGCGGTTTTTTCTGATTCGCTGAAAAATCAGCAGACCGATTGCCTGCACACCAAGCGCCAGAAGGAAGCAGGCAATCATGATCCCCGTCAGGATCAGCTGTTCGCGTCCAAGACCGGATTCAATATGAAACAGGCTGTAGAGTTCCTGCCAGGCAGATGTTCCCGCCACATGCTGCGCAAGCTTGATCGCCGGTTGCCAGAAGCGGAACACCGAGGCGAATGCGAGCGTCAAACCAACGAGGATTACGGTCCGGATCAGGGTTTCCGTAACGCTTATCTCGCGCGGAGGCGTCCCGTCCGGGCGTGATGGTGTTTTTTTCAAACGCATGACCTTTCGTCAAAACTGGGCTTTAATCATCTGTTCCCGTCGTTCTGCGTTATGGCATGCAGAGGACAACATCAATGAAAGCCTTTTTCATGCGCCGTTCCCTTCTTGCCGCTGCCGGCCTCGGTCTGGCGCTTACCGCAACCCTTCCCGCTCAGGCTGCATCCAGTGAAGTGCCTCCGGTGCCGGCCCCGCAACTGGCTGAAACGTCCGCGCCGCCCGTCGCCACGCCCTATCCGGACACGATAGTCGCCCATGATCAGGTGGCGCAGGCCTTCGCTCTGGCGCAGAAGACCCATCGCAAGGTTCTGCTCGATTTCGGTGGCAACTGGTGCCCGGACTGCAAGATGCTCAGCGGCATTTTCGCCCTGCCCGACGCGGCACGCTGGCTGGACAGCCAGTTCGTCGTCGTCCCGGTCAATGTGGGGCGCATCAACACCAATCTTGATCTGGCCGCGCGTTATGGGGTGACCATCAAGGCCGTCCCGACCGTCATCATAGTGACACCGGACGGCCATGCCCTGAATGGCGACGGATCCACGGCTCTGGGCAATGCCCGCAGCATGTCACCACAGGCTGTCCTGGACCTCATTTCCAGCTGGAACAAACGCGGCTAAGTCCCTGAGGCTCCGGCTTTTTCCGGAGCCTTACCCTCTGCTCAGAGGGCGAGAACCTGCTCGGCCTCATGCACGACTTCCGCTAGAACATCCGCTTCGAACGGAGAGGTTAGCCCGGCCTCGGACACAAGCTGCGCGAAGGGTTTTGAGCCCCCTTCAGCGCAAAGTCGGCGATAGGTTTCCAGCGTCCCTTCCCGGTCCAGACGTGAGCCCAGCCAGAGCTGCAATGCGCAGCACTGGGCCAGCGCATAGTCGATGTAATAGAACGGCAGCCGGTAGATATGCAGTTGCGCCTGCCAGCGTCCCCCCTTCGCCGCATAGGCCAGATCGCCCCAGTCCCGCCACGGCATGTAAAGCTTCTCAAGTCGCTGCCAGGTCTGATGACGCTCTTCCGGTGTCATCTCCGGATGGGCGTAGACTTCATGCTGGAAGTGATCCACGCAGACGCCATACGGAAAGAACGACAGCGCGTCGATCAGATGCATCCGGCGATACCGGTCCGCCGCGCCATCCTCGACCAGAGCGCCAATCTGCGGCCATGTCAGGAACTCCAGCCCCATGGAATGGATTTCAGCCGCTTCCATGGTCGGCCAGAGCTGATCGATCCACGGCAGGTCACGGCTTTTCCAGTTCTGGAAGGCATGACCCATTTCATGGGTGAAAACGCCGATATCGTTATGGGTGCCATTGAAATTGGCAAAAATGTAAGGCGTTCCAACCGTTGGGAAGGACGTGCAGAAGCCGCCCCCGGCCTTGCCCTCGCGGTTCTTCAGATCAAGATAGCCCAGATCCCGCATCCGGGCGTAGAAATCGGCCAGCTCGCCTGACGGATCGAGATCGCGGAACATACTTTCCGCCCGTGCGACCAGAAGATCATGATCGCCCGCAGGGCCGGGATTCCCCTGAAGGTCGACGAGCGCTTCATCCCACGCCATCACCTTGTCCCAGCCCATTTTCAGGCGCCGGCGTTCGATCAGCGAGCTGATCAGCGGCGTGACATAGGCCAGAACTTTCTCACGGAAAGCCGCAACCTGCTCAGGGCCATAATCTGTCCGCCGCATCCGGCGATACCCCAGTTCGATATAGTTCTCGAAACCGAGCGTCTTTGCCATCCGGTCACGCAGGGTGACGAGCTTGCCATAAAGAGCATCCAGTTCGGCACCGTTTTCCTCAAAGAACGCCCAGCGCGCCATTTCGGCAGCATGACGGACATCCCGGTCCATTCCCTGAAGATACGGCACCAGTCCCGACAGGTTGAGCGTCTTGCCGTCGAAAGGGATGTTTGCGGCCGCCAGAAGCGCCGTGTATTCCCCCGCAAGCCGTGCTTCTTCCTCAAGATCCGTGCTGATACGTGGATCGAAGGTCGTCGTATCAGATTCCCAGAGCCGCACCACATGGGACGTTACGATGGCTTCAAGCCCCTCGCGGTCAGGATCGGCCAGAAGGCGTTTCTTGACCGTCACCTCATGATCGGTCGCGACCGGAGACAACCGGTCTGCATAGTCACGATCAGCCCTGGCAGTTTCATCCTGCGTATTGCGCGAAAACTGCAAGTGCACATGCGATGCCCACGACTCATACTCGCGCCGGACAGCATCAAAAGCGTGCAGGGCTTCCACACGGTCACCTGCATCAAGCAGAGACGCGATGGCATCATAACGGGCCTTGAGAGACTGTTCGTCAGGCCGAGGGAAAGACAGTTCGGAAAAGGGAGGGATTGTCTTCGTCATGGCATAATTCTGCCATTCCCCGGCCCCTGCGTCCATGCCTGTCAGACGGTCCGGATATCGCCCACAAACTGCGCGATACGACGGCAGGCTTCGACCAGTTGCTCATCCGAAGCAGCAAAGGAGAGGCGCAGATACGGACTGTATCCAAACGCCGAGCCGGGCACGGTCGCGACATGCGCCTCGTCAAGAAGTGCCTCCGCAAAAGCCACATCCGTATCGAGCAGCCGTCCCTGCCCAGATGTGCCGCCGATCAGGGCCGCAATCCCCGGATAGGCATAGAACGCACCATCCGGCATCACGCAGGTCAGGCCGGGCACCTGCTGCAATGTGCCTACGACCAGACCACGCCGACGCTCATAGGTTTCCAGCATCCGGGCAATCCCGTCAGCATCCCCGTCCAGAGCGGCAACTGACCCGGCCTGGGCGAGCGTGCACACGCCGGATGTGGAATTACCCTGAACCGCGACCATGGCCTGGATCAGCGGGACCGGACCACAGGCGAACCCGACGCGCCAGCCCGTCATGGCATAGGCCTTGGCCATTCCGTTCACGATCAGGATACGATCTGCCAGATCCGGTGCGACACTCAGCAGGGAGAGGTGTTTCTTCCCGTCGAACGTCAGATGCTCATAGATCTCGTCGCTCATCACGAGAACATGCGGTGCCTCGCGCAGTACATCTGCGATGGCTTCCAGATCCTGACGCTCAAGAATGGCGCCGGTCGGATTGTTCGGGAAATTCAGGACCAGCCATTTCGTCCGCGGCGTAATGGCCTCGCGGATCGCGTCGGGGTCAGGACGGAAGCCGTTTTCTTCCCGACAGCGGATCTCGACAGGAACCCCGCCCAGCATCCGGGTGATCAGCGGATAGCTGACCCAGTACGGCGCTGGCACAATGACCTCGTCGCCGACTTCCAGAGACGCCATCAGCGCGTTGAAGATGACCTGCTTGCCACCATTCGCAACCATGATCCGGTCAGACGTGACGTTTAGAGCGTTGTCACGACGGAACTTCCGAATAATGGCGTCAATCAGCGGCTTCTGACCCGGGATCGGCGGATAGCCGGTATCTCCCGCCTTCGCCGCGGCATAGGCCGCTTCGATCGCTTCAGGTGGTGACGGAAAATCCGGCTGCCCCAGCGCGAGCGAAATGACATCCGCCCCCTGCGCCTTCAGTTCACGCGCGCGAGCTGCCATTGCGATGGTTGCAGGACGGGGAAGATCAGCCAGGCGTGATGCGATGGTGAAACTCATGAAAGCTCTCGGCAGAAATTCTGGATCCGGCTGCAAGCTTCCTTCAGAAGCTCCGTGCTGGTCGCATAGGAGATCCGGAAATAGCCCGGCGTCAGGAACGCCGTGCCATGCACGGCCGCCACACCGGTTTCCTCAAGCAGAGCCGTCACGAAGGCTTCGTCACCATCGATGAGGCGACCACCTTTGCTTGTCTTGCCCAGCGTTCCGGCGATGGACGGAAACGCATAGAAAGCGCCTTCGGGCAGAGCGCAGGACAGGCCCGGGGCCTCATTCAGCATCCCGATCACGAGATTGCGGCGTTCCTGATAGACTGCGACCATTTCGGAAATGAAGTCCTGCGGGCCGGATACCGCCTCCTGTGCGGCAGCCTGGGCAATGGAGCACGGATTGCTCGTGCTCTGCCCCTGAAGCTTGATGAGTTGGCGTGTGAAGTCCACCGGAGCAGCGGCAAAACCAATCCGCCAACCTGTCATGGCATAGGCCTTGGACACGCCGTTCATCGTCACGGTGCGCGAGCGCAGACGCGGCTCGACCTGTACGACGGTCTTGGCAACAGCACCGTCGTACATGAGCTTGGCGTACATATCGTCTGTGAGAATCCAGATATCCGGATAGTCCAGCAGCACATCCGTCAGCGCCTTGAGGGCCTCGGTATCGTAAGCCGCGCCTGTCGGATTGCAGGGCGAATTGAGACAGAGCCACTTCGTCCGGGGCGTAATCGCGGCGCGAAGCTGCTCGGCCGTTAGACGGAAGCCGTTTTCCGGATTGGTCTGGACAATGACGGGCGTACCATCGGCCAGCGTCACGATATCGGGATAGGAGACCCACGCAGGAGCCGGAATGATGACTTCGTCACCCGCATTCAGGGTCGAAACCATGACATTGTAAATGACCTGCTTGCCGCCCGTGGAAACGCAGATTTCCTCAGCCTTGTAGTCAAGATCGAAATCGGCATTCAACCGTGCCGCCACGACCTTGCGCAGTTCCAGCGTGCCTGCAACGTCCGTATATTTGGTCTTGCCAGCCTCAATAGCGCGGATTGCTGCCCGCTTGATGAAGTCAGGCGTATCGAAATCCGGCTCACCTGCGGAAAGGCTGATGATGTCACGGCCCTCGGCCTTCAGGGCGCGTGCTTTCTGGGTCACGGCAATCGTCTGGCTGGGGAGAATACGGTTCAGACGGTCGGCAATAAAGGACATGACAGATTTCCGGATCATTTCGATGTCGCGATCCTAGACACGTTCGGACAGTTTTGACCACAGGCAGCCCGGCTCCAATCAACAAAAAAGGCGCCTTCCTCACGGAAGATGCCTTGAAGTGGACAGAGCCAGAAAAGCCGCATTGGAAAAATCAGGCCAGCTTTTCCATTTCGCGGAGAACCGCCTGCCCCATCATTTCGGTTCCGACTCGAGCCATTCCCGGTGACATGATGTCGCCGGTACGCAGGCCCGAAGCCAGAACATTGGAAACCGCGGTTTCGATCAGATCGGCATCCTCCGCACGATTGAGCGAGTAACGCAGCAGCATGGCAAACGAAAGGATCTGGGCCAGCGGATTGGCGATCCCCTTGCCTGCGATGTCCGGCGCACTGCCATGAATCGGTTCGTACAGGGCATTGCGCTTGCCATCCGAGCGAACCGGGCCAAGCGTGGCCGATGGCAGCATGCCGAGCGAGCCCGTCAGCATGGAGGCCAGATCGGACAGGATGTCGCCGAACAGGTTGCCCGTGACGATGACATCGAACTGGTTCGGGTCGCGGACCAGCTGCATCGCGCAGTTATCGGCCAGCATATGGGACAGCTGAACGTCCGGATATTCACGCTTGTGGACGTCGGTCACGACCTCCTTCCACAGGAGGCCGCTTTCCATGACGTTGCACTTCTCGACCGAACACACGCGGTTGTCGCGTTTGCGTGCAAGATCGAAAGCAACACGTGCCACGCGCTCGATTTCGGACGTCGTGTAGACTTCCGTGTTGATGCCACGCCGCGAGCCATCGGGCAGCGTCTCGATCCCACGCGGCTCACCGAAATAGATGCCTCCGACCGTCTCACGGACGATCATCAGGTCCAGACCGCGCACCACTTCAGGTTTCAGCGCAGAGGCATCGATCAGGGCATCGAACAGCTTGGCCGGTCGCAGATTGGCGAACAGTTCAAGTTCCTTACGAAGCTTGAGGATCGCCACTTCCGGACGCCTGTCGAACCCAACATGGCTCCAGGCCGGATCGCCCACCGAACCAAACAGCACCGCGTCGGACTGACGGGCCAACTCAATGACTTCATCACGGATCGGCACGCCATGTACGGCAAGGGATGCGGCGCCGACGAGCTCTTCCGTAATGTCCAGTTTCAGGCCGCGATGTGCGCTCATCCAGTGCACGATCCGCGCGACTTCGCGCATGACTTCCGGACCGATCCCGTCTCCGGCCAGAACCAGAAGCTTGTATGCGTCGCTCATTTCACAGTCCCTATGGTAATTGACGGCACCCAGGCACGGCTCGGACGATGCTCGAAACTGGTGATCTCGGCATCATGCGCCATGGTCTGCCCAATATCGTCCAGACCTTCGAGCAGCATGTGACGGCGGAAGGGATCGACATCAAACGCGATGGTCTCCCCGTTCGGGCGCACGATCACCTGACGCTCCAGATCCACCGTCAGACGCGAATTCGCTCCCTGACGGGCATCATCCATCAGTTCGTCGCAGATCTCACGCGGCAGCCGGATCGGGAGAATGCCGTTCTTGAAGCAGTTATTAAAAAAGATGTCGGCAAAGCTGGGCGCAATAACGCAGCGGATTCCAAAATCCAGCAGCGCCCAGGGAGCATGCTCACGCGAGGAGCCACATCCCAGATTATCATAAGTAATCAGGATTTCGGCGTGCCGGTAAGGCTCCTGGTTAAGCACGAAGTCCGGCTTTTCGTTACCATCGGCGTCATAGCGCTGGGCGGCGAAAGCGTTCCTGCCCAGACCCGTCCGCTGGATGGTCTTGAGAAAGCGCGCCGGAATGATCTGGTCCGTATCGATATTCTCGGTCGGCATCGGTGCCGCAATGGCGGTCAGTTCCGTGAACTTGTCCATCAGACGGTCTCCTTCACCAGTTCACGCACATCGCACAGACGCCCCGTGACAGCCGCAGCGGCCGCCATGGCGGGCGAACACAGATGTGTCCGGCCATCGGGGCCCTGACGTCCTTCAAAATTACGGTTGGATGTCGAAGCGCAGCGCTGGCCGGGCGTCAGACGGTCCGGGTTCATCCCCAGACACATCGAGCAGCCCGCCTCACGCCATTCGAACCCGGCATCCAGAAAGACCTTGTCCAGCCCCTCAGCTTCCGCCGCATGCTTCACCAGACCGGAGCCCGGTACGATCATGGCGCGAACGCCTTCGGCAACATGCCGTCCGCGGACTACGTCCGCGGCAGCGCGGAGGTCTTCCAGTCGGCTGTTCGTGCAGGAGCCGATGAACACGACATCCACCGGCGTCCCGGCAATCTTCTGCCCGGCTTCAAGACCCATATAATCCAGGGCGCGCTGGATCTGGGCTGCACGGGCCGGATCAGGCTCATCAGACGGAGACGGAACGGAACCATCGATCGGCAGCACGTCCTGCGGGCTGGTGCCCCAGGTAACGGACGGGATGATCTCTTCAGCCGCGAGCGTGACTTCCGTATCGAAGTAGGCGCCATCGTCAGAGGCAAGGCTCCGCCAGTAGTCGCAGGCCTGCTCGAACGCCTCGCCCTTCGGGGCAAAGGGACGGCCCTTCACATAGGCGAAGGTCGTCTCGTCAGGAGCCACAAGACCGGCACGCGCACCGGCTTCGATGGACATGTTGCACAGCGTCATACGACCGGCCATGTCCAGATCGCGAATTGCGGATCCTGCAAACTCTATGACATGACCGGTGCCGCCAGCGGTGCCGATCCGGCCGATGATGGCCAGCATGATGTCTTTCGCCGTCACACCCGGTCCCACCTTGCCCTCGACGGAAACACGCATGTTCTTCGCAGGCTTCTGCAGGATCGTCTGGGTCGCCAGCACGTGTTCGACTTCGGACGTACCAATCCCGAACGCCAGCGAGCCGAGCGCGCCATGCGTGGAGGTATGGCTGTCGCCGCAGACGATCGTCATGCCTGGCAGGGAAATGCCCTGCTCTGGCCCGACAACGTGTACGATGCCCTGAGAGGTGGAGCGCAGCGGGAAATAGGGGACGCCGAATTCGGCGACATTTTTCTCAAGCGTTTCGATCTGGAGGCGGCTCTGCGGCTCCTCGATCGGCTTGGAACGGTCGGACGTGGGGACATTATGGTCCGCCACGGCCACCGTGGCATCCGGACGACGCACGCGGCGCCCGGACATCCGCAGGCCTTCGAAAGCCTGCGGACTGGTCACCTCGTGAACGAGGTGCCGGTCGATGTAGAGGATGCACGTCCCGTCCTCGAGACGTTCGACGACATGATCGTCCCAGATCTTGTCAAAAAGGGTTCTGGGCGAAGTGGTAACGGGCATCCTGTCTCTACTCCGGACGGTTTAGGAAGCGGCCTTGCTGTCAGCCTTCGGCAGATCGCGCGGGCGCTCTGCGATACGGGCGGACTTACCCGAGCGGCCACGCAGGTAATACAGCTTCGCGCGACGGACCTTACCGCGACGCACGACTTCGATGCTGGCGATCGACGGTGCATACAGCGGGAACACGCGCTCCACGCCTTCACCATTGGAGATCTTGCGAACCGTGAAGTTGCTGTTCAGGCCCTTGTTGGAACGGGCGATGACAACGCCTTCGAAGCTCTGCACACGCTCACGCGTACCTTCGACAACGCGGACGCCAACGCGCACCGTGTCGCCTGCAATGAACTCGGGAACAGCGCGGACGCCGGAAAGACGCTCGATCTCGCGCGCCTCATACTGCTGGATAATGTTCATGACCAAACTCCTGAAAACAAAACTTCAATGGACCTGCTGTCGTGCCAGATACGCATCCCAGAGGTCCGGGCGGCGCGCCTTCGTGACGGCGATTGACTGTTCATGGCGCCAGCGGGCGATGGCACCATGGTTGCCGGAGAGAAGAATGTCGGGCACGTCCCGCCCGTCCCACACTGCCGGCTTGGTGTACTGTGGATATTCAAGAAGCCCGTCGGCGAAGCTTTCGTCCTGACCGCTGACGTCCGACCCCATGACGCCGGGAAGAAGCCGGACACAGGCGTCCAGAAGCGTCAGGGCAGGAATTTCCCCACCCGACAGTACGACATCGCCCATGCAGAGCTGTTCGATATCGTGCTTTTCCAGAACGCGTTCGTCCACCCCTTCGAAGCGGCCACAGAGAAGCACGACCCCCGGCCCGGACGACAGGCGCTCCGCATCTTCATGCGACATGCGCCGTCCCCGCGGTGTCGGATAGACGACCGGGCGGCCATCCAGCGCGGGAAGCGCCGAGAGAGCCGTATCCAGAACGTCTGCCCGCATCACCATGCCAGCCCCGCCACCAAAAGGCGTGTCGTCCACGGCCCGGTGACGTCCCAGTCCGTGCTGGCGCAGGTCATGCGCCTCACAGGACCAGATCCCCCGCTCCAGCGCCCGGCCCGCAAGGGAAAACCCAAGCGGCCCCGGGAACATGTCCGGGAAAAGGGTCAGGATGTCCGCGCGCCAACTCATGCCCGCACCTGGACCTCGCCAGCCAGATCCCCCTCGACCTCGACTTCAACGGGCGGGATGAGAACCACTTCCCGTTTCGCAAGGTCCACACGAGGTACGCAGGCCAGCGTGAACGGCACGATCAGACCACGATCCACCTCGAGGCTTACGCCTGCGCCGTAATCGTGAACGACCAAAACCGTTCCCAGAACATCCCCGTCTTCCGAGACGGCCGTCATGCCAATCAGATCGGCATGATAGAACTCGTCATCACCGGTATCGGGGAGAACCGCACGCGGAACATACAGCTTCGCATTGACCATCCGCTCGGCAGCAGTACGGTCAGGAAGATCCTGCCCGTCCGCATCCGTAAGCGCGGCAACGCCTGCCGAAACCCAGCGGGCCGTCCATGCCCTGCCCTGCGCATCATGCAGCGTACCCAACGTTTCGACCGAAGCCGGATCGTCAGTGGCAGCATGAAGATGCACCAGACCGCGAACACCGTGCGGGCGACCGACGGTTGCAATCAGGACATCACTGTCAGGGGTGAAGCGGGGCACGTCTCGGGCTTCCTGAAAAGCGGCTCAATCAGGCCGCGGCAGCAGCGTCAGCAGCGGCCTTGGCGCGCTCCTGAGCCTTCGCCTTCGGAGCGGACTTCTTCGGCTGCTCGTTGTAGGTCGGCTTCGGAGCCAGGCCAGCGTTGCCGAGGAAACGGGCAACACGGTCCGTGGCGAGGGCGCCGTTGGACAGCCAGTGCTTGATGCGCTCGTCAACCAGACGGATACGGTCAGCGTGGTCAGCCGGCAGCATCGGGTTGTAGGAACCAACCTTCTCGATGAAACGGCCGTCACGCGGGCTGCGGCTGTCGGCAACAACGATGTGGTAGTAAGGACGCTTCTTGGCACCTGCACGTGCAAGGCGGATCTTGAGGCTCATGAAATACTCCTGAGAGACAGACTTGTAAAAACGGGACGGATCAGGCGAAAGGCGGGCGTCCGCCGGGTTTACCCCCCGGGCCGCCCATGCCTTTCATCAGATCAGCCAGACCACCTGCCCCACCCATGCCGCGCATCAGGCCACCAAGGCCCATTTTGCTGATACGCTTCATCATGGTGGACATGTCGTTGAACTGTTTGAGCAGACGGTTGATCTCCGGAACCGTGGTCCCTGAACCAGCCGCAATGCGCTTCTTGCGGGACGCCTTGATGATCTCAGGCGTCTTGCGCTCCTGCTTCGTCATCGAGGAAATGATGGCCTTGTGACGTTTGAAGATCGACGTATCGAGCTCCTTGTCACCCAGCATATCCTTGATCTTTCCCATCCCCGGCATCATGCCGAGAATGCCGGAAATCGAGCCCATGCGGTTGATCTGGTCGATCTGGGAGACATAGTCATCCAGGTCAAACTTGCCCGCGAGCATCTTCTTGGCGACGCGCTCACCTTCCTCGTGGTCGAGGGTTTCGGCAGCACGCTCCACCAGCCCCGCGACGTCACCCAGACCAAGAATACGGCCGGCAACGCGCTCGGGATGGAATTCTTCAAGCGCTTCAAGGTTCTCACCCGAACCGGTCAGCTTGATCGGCGCGCCCGTGATGGCCTTCATGGACAGGGCCGCGCCACCGCGGGCATCGCCATCCATACGGCTCATGACAACGCCGGTAATACCGACAGCCTCGTTGAAGGCCTTGGCCGTATTGACGGCGTCCTGACCGGTCATCGCATCGACGACCAGCAGCGTCTCGGCCGGATTGGTGAGAGCGCGGATTTCCCGCACCTCATCCATCAGGGCCTCATCGATCGACAGACGACCTGCCGTATCGAGGATAACGACGTCATAGCCTTCAAGACGGCCTGTCTCGAGCGCGCGCTTTGCAATCTGAACGGGAGACTGACCGGCAATGATCGGCAGAGCCTGAACGCGCCCCGTCTTGGCATTGACACGCTCGGCCAGCTGCTGGAGCTGGAGCTGCGCGGCCGGACGCTGGACGTCGAGGCTGGCCAGAAGAACTTTCTTGTGCTCGCGACTGGACAGGCGCAGGGCGATCTTGCCAGACGTCGTGGTCTTGCCCGAACCCTGCAGACCCACCATCAGCACCGGAACCGGCGGATTGGCGGACAGGTTCAGCGGCACCGCCCCTGCCCCGCCAAGCGCGTCAATCAGCGCGTCATTGACGATCTTGGCAACGGCCTGACCGGGAGAAACGCTTTCCAGTACTTCCTGCCCGACAGAGCGCTCACGGACCTTGTTGACGAAGTCCCGCACCACAGGCAGCGCAACGTCCGCCTCCAGCATGGCGAGACGCACTTCACGCATGGCCTCGGTGACATCAGCCTCCGAGAGCTTCCCATTCTTGGAAAGCCCTTCGAGGACACCGGACATCTTGCCTGAGAGTTGATCGAACAACGGGTCACCTTAAAGCAAACAGAAACACGCCACTGCGCGAGTCTTCGCGAGGTGGCGTGTCCGGAAACAGGACTGCTCTATCGGCTTGGCGCTGAAGCGTCAAGCGATAGACGCAAGATCAGCAGTTTTCAGGGCATATCGTCCGGATCGCCTTCCGGCGGCGGCCCCATCAGAGCTTTCATCTGCTCATGGAGCGCCTTGATCTTGTCCATGGTCTCCTTGGCCTGCTGGCGCTGGGCGGGGGTCAGCAGATCGTGAAGCTGCTCCATGGTGTCGAGATGAAGCGCGGAGACCTTGGCCTTAACCGCGTCTTCCTGCTTACCCAGATCCGCCAGCGCGGCGCGATCCAGATCACCAGGCACGCTGAGAGCATCGTGAATCTTGCCCTCGATGGCACGGCCTTCAAGACGCAGCGCATGCTCGTCCTGATGGGCCTTATCAAAAATGGTCTTGAGCTTTGCCTTCTGCGCCGTGGTCAGCGTGATGCCAGGCGGGATGGGCGGCATCATGAAGCCCGGACCTCCATGAGGCGCACCGCCCGGCGGAGGGCGATGGCCGTCAGACCCATGATGCCCCTCGGCAGAGGCCGCTAGAGGAGCCACCACCAGGCCGAGGGCAGCGATGACAGGAAGAAAAGCAGCGGGACGAAAGATCGTCATGGACGTCATATCCTTGGAGGTTATGGCAGCCGGAGACGCACAAAACGCCTCCATACGATTCTAGATGGCACGTTTCAATGTTGCTGACCGCCCCCTTCTGCGTTTCAAAAAGTAAGCCCCCACCCCTATGTAACACGAGACCTTGACGGCAGAAGTTTCCCGTCGCATGAAGCATCCGATCCAGGCAGAATCTTTCTGAAATGAAGCCTGCCGGATGGAGAGGTGGCCGAGTGGTTTAAGGCAGCGGTCTTGAAAACCGCCATACGTGAGAGCGTATCGTGGGTTCGAATCCCACCCTCTCCGCCAGATAAATCAAAAATTCCCAGACTTTTCAGTCAGTTATTTGGTTTATCGAAATCCATCCCACCTTAGGTCCCATCTTAAACAATGCGTCATCGTGCGGCGCTCGGACGCGATATGCGTCGTCCCGTAAATCTTCCGATGCGCTCCGCTGACTGAAATCCTGTGTTTTTCAGAGGCATCCAGATGCTCTGAGGACGCAACTGAAGCAGCGATCCGCGAAAATTCGCTCAGAAATGTCTTGAAATCGTCGCCCGTGTTCAGCTAACGTTCTTGGGTTAGTTGACACCACGTTACAGAAGACTTCCACAAGGGAAGTGCACGACCTGCCTCTGATCGAAGCAGTAATTTTGCAGAATCTTGAACGCCCAAAAAACCAGCGAACCAGGTGTCATCGTGAGCCCCGCAAGGGGCATGGTTGGATGAGCGTATCATGGATTCTACATTACCAAGTCGTCCCTCGGGTGACTTTTTCATAAGCCGTCGCGAGGCTGCGATACGGCTTTGTGTCTCTCTCTCCACAATTGATCGGTATGTCGCGGCTGGAGTTCTGCAGCGCTACAAGATCGGACCACGCCGAACGCTTTTCCGGCTACGCGACGTCGAGCATCTCGTCCGTCGCGACGATGTCGGCTTTCAGGCACCTGCGCCAGTGCGCTTGAGGCCGGATTTCTAGTCATCTCGCCCATCAGGCCAGACTCCTTTAAATCCTGCTTCAATGCTGAAAGTCGCCCCGATGTTTGATGTCGCTGAAATAGAATTTTCATGGGAAGCTCCATGGAGCTCTCTTGAAGAAAAAAATTTTGCCCAGGATTTTTTCTACTGGCATCTCACGAATGTCTTCAAAGGCTCCATGGAAGGCACTTATACAGATCCTGATCGCCCGCAAGCCAGTTGGTCACTGTTGGACATTTCCAAAATCGTCGGGCGCTCTTTACCGCGCGATATCAGCGTAAGGTGGTCCCCCGTTTATTTCAAAAACCCAAATTTCTCAAACAGGAAAACAGACGAGATCATAGAGAGGCTGACACTGCGACAGCCCCATTCAACAACCAGGGGCCCGGACTTTTGGACACAGATAGATGCGCTCATGGAATTGCTGTTCGCCCGGACATCCTTCTGGTCTGATGCCTTGACACTGGATGACCTTCTTCCGCAGCTGACATCAGGCCGGATGATCCAGGTTTATGACGAATACCGGAAGGCAGGTCTGCCACTCAATGTGATTGCAGAACACGTTCTCTTTTATAAAAGACCAATCCGATCCGATGAGCAGCGCGATGTTGCTCGCGCTTTGAGGGATCTTGGTTGGACACAGCATCGCACGGCTAAGGCCCGGCGTTGGATAGCACCTCCTGATTTTCCATCGCGAGACCGAAACAAGCCCCGATGGCATCACAAGTGAAGCCCCTTGAGGCGCGGTGAGTTCGCGAGTTCCGCTTTACGGTGGAGAGCAGCATGCTGGCGGCCACCATTGGAGGAGTATCTGACATCCCAAGTTGTCGCATATGGGGGGAGAGCAGAATGTCCGCTGTTGGACAGGAAAATGGAAAAGCGGCCATTGGAGCCGTTAAGAATCAGGATAACTATGGACAGGATTGCGCAGTCATTAGACTAGGTTTGTCCGACTTAAAGGCTTCGTAAGTGGGAGATCGTACGTTACCTTGAAAATACACGCCAGCGCCAGAATTAACCTCTGACGATATCAGATCAATCATAGCCCTTCGACCTGAATTCCATTCTCCGCGAGCCATGCCTTTCGCCACTGCCAGTCTGGCAAATGCTGTTCTACCCTGTTCCAAAATCTTGCGGAATGATCAGAGTGATGGGCGTGCGCCAACTCATGGACGACAACATACTGTGCGATTCTGGGCGGCAAGAGGATCGCCTTCCAATGGAATGAAAACCTTCCACCAGCACTGAACGATCCCCACCGGAAGCCGAGGTCTTGTACTTTAACTTCCTTTACCACCACACCCATTCGGTTGGCGTGTTCCAAAACCTGCGTCTCAAACCACGGCTGCGCGAGGCGGGTATACCACGCCACAAATATCTCCCGACCTCGGTGAATGGAATTCTTTCGCAGACAAAAACGACCATTCTTTAAGGTCAAATCAACAAGCTGATTATCGACTAGACGAAGCCGATAGCTTTTACCTAGATACAGAAAGCCTTCACCTTCAACAAACAGCTTGCTGGGAGCCCGTTGTTGTAAGCGCGACTTTTCCTCAATCTTGGTATGGATCCAAAGTAACTTCTTTTCGACGAAATCAACTAATTGCTCTGAGGCAACTTTCGAGGGTGCCACAATCGAGAGCTCTCCAGACCGTTCGACCGTTATCTGCATAGTCTTGCGTCGATCACTACGATGGACCTCGAAAGAGAGACCATCAATTTCTAGGCGATGTTCACTTGCCCGTGTCGGCTTGCCACCGGCTCTGATGGGCGACAGAGGAAGCTTTGCCATCAGGCTGCTCTCAGCTTGTCGTCATTGGCCTTGGCCTGTTGCATCAACTGGCCCGCCAAGGCTTCTGCTTTTGAGACACCAAAGCCCGGGATCTGCGTGTTAAAGATGATTTCGAAGATCTCGGAACGCAGATTTTCCTGATCTGCCATCTTGAAGCTGCTCCAGAGAGAACGGTTTGCGCCGATCTCCTCAATCACACGATCCACGACTTCGCGGGTCATCTCGTGCACGGAATGAAGCCACTCGGCGGAATTGGCGTCATCAGGCACGCAAGCGGCAAGCACAGTGCGCAGGAATGGGAGATAAATTTCAGGAATGTCTGAGGAGGCCTCGTCATCCATGGTCTTAGCTTCCCCGCGAAGCTCGTCAATGATGGCTTGAAGCTGCTCAATGATGCGATCCCACTGCTGGCCAAAGCCCTTGAGGATGTCGTTCAGTCTTTCAGACATTTTTTTGAAACGAACAGGGTCTGCTTCAAGGTTTTTCCGGATGTGGGATCGGATGGCATGTTCCATCTCCGACGCTTTCGCTCTGTTTCCCGAGGCTTGTCCAACCTGATTGTCGAACTCGGCATCCGTGAGCTGGACCGGTGGAATCTTTGGATTGATGCCAAGAGAAATGACGTGATCATCAATCAGCTTGCGTACTTTCGCACCGACGTCGGACCCGACCTCCGGAATATCCCGATACCGATTACGTGCACGCGCCTGAATATAAGCAAGCCGTTTGGCATCACGGACAAAGGGCAGACCTTCAGGACGCGGAAGGATGATTTCCAGTGATTTCAGGAAATCCTTGAGCTTGACGGTAAACTCGGCTTGAGCCTTTTCCGTCGAGAGCGTCTGGAGGCAGCTTTCGTCGTCGGACAGGTCATCAAGGCCGGCACGCCTGAAGATGTCCATCACACGGATATGGCGATCACGAAGAACCGGGATCTGGTCCTTGAGGCTGGCCAGGGCGCCATCAATATCTTCATCGGAATATGCAGCAAGAGCGGCCTTCAAATGGTGCGCCACCCCGAAGTAATCGACGACGATGCCACAAGTTTTGCCAAAGCCTGTTCTATTCACACGTGCTATGGCCTGTAGCAGTTCGGCTTCTCGAATGGGTCGATCAAGGTACATGACTCCCTCAATCGGCGCATCGAAGCCTGTGAGTAACATCGATTTGACGAACAGGAAGGCCAGCGGATCGGTTTTCGTCTGGTCTTTATGGAACAATGGCTTCTTGAAACGCTTGATCCAGTTTTCCTGAGCAGCCCCTTCAGTCCATTGCTTCCAGGACGCATCATCGTTGTTGCTCCCGGATATGATCGCCGCGAATTCGATCTTTTCAAGGGTTGCCCGATATCGCCACGCCTGCACCAGCGCCTGCAGCTTCTCAGGTTTCGTGCAGAGCATTTCGTCGTCCATGCCCTTGTCGTAACCCGAAAGCGTCGCTGCTTCGGCCAATAGTTCATCACGGGCTTCAAGAAACGCTGCATGGTAACGCACCACGGCTATACGACTGTAAGCCACCACCTGTGCCTTGTAACCATTCGGCAGCAGGTTGGTCACGTAGTGCCGAAGCATATCTCGAGCCTTCTCGGCGATCAGAGCTGGCGCTTCCAGTATATTTCCCTTGGTCGCGTATTTCTTCCGGATTGCTTCAAGCTCTTCATCCGTGTGGCCGCGAAACATGTCCTCAAACAAGCCGTCCAGCGTGGCGCCGTCCTTGACCGCTCCCTCGGCAGTGCGCCCCTCGTACAGGACCGGCACCGTCGCGCCATCTGCCTCCGCTTCCCTGATCGTATATTTATCGATGAACTCGCCAAAGATCTGTGTAGTCCGCTTCTTCTCACCCATGATAATCGGAGTGCCGGTAAACCCGATCCGTGCACAGTTCGGCAGAGCGGCCATCAGGTTTGCGTGGAGATCGCCCGCCTGTGTCCGATGCGCCTCATCGACCACTACGACGATCGTCTCGTCCTCGTTCAATACCTCGAAGGCAGGCCCTTTGGTAACTTCGGCCACGGCTTCATCCGTCCGGTATTTCTGGATCGTGGCGAAGACCAGACCAGGGCCTTTCCGCCGCGCCAGCTTCTTTAAAGAGTGATTGCTCTTCGCTAGTTCGACCACATCGCCCGACAGCGCCGCCGTCTCGGACAATTGCCGCTGTAAGTCCTTCCGGTCAGTGACCATGATCACCTTGAACCTTCGCAAGGCTAGATCCGTGCGCATCTTGCGGATCATGAACACCATGGTCAGACTTTTGCCCGAGCCCTGCGTGTGCCAGACGATGCCGCCACGGCGATCATACTCGCCGTCCTGCAGCCGTGTCTTGCCGCTGCGCAGTCGGTTCAAGGCACGGTTCACGGCGCGGTACTGCTGATATCGACAGACTGTCTTTATGGTCTGGCCGTCCACAGTCATGAACAGCAAATAGTGCCGTAGAATATCCAAAAGATGTGCGGGTCGCAGCATTCCGGCGACAAGGCGTTCCTGCTCCGAAAGGCTCTTTTTTCCCAGCGCAGCCGCTACATCATCTTCAGAGCCCGTGCCGTCTGGCCCCACAACCGTCTTCCACCGACCGTAGTAGTCCAACCCCCCACTGATGCAGCCCACACGGGCCTGATCGAAGCTTGTGGCAACCAGCAACTGAACTGAGGCAAAGAGAGCAGGCGCACCCTCGTTTTCCTCGACCTCCAGAGCAGCCTTGCGGGCATTGTGATAGCGGCGAAGCTGTTTGACCGCCTCGGCCAGCGGCTCAGGAATGCCGGGGCTTTTCGCCTCGACTACCACCACGGGGATGCCATTCACCAGCATCACGACATCGGGGATGATGAAGCCCTTGCCCATGTCGTGGCCGGATGGGCAATCGACACGAAACTGGTTAGCGATGGTAAAGCTGTTGGCCGCCACATCGTCCCACGCGATGTAACGGATTGTCTGGCCGCGTCCGCCGTCCCAGCCAGGCAGGCCCTCGACTGTCAGACCTTTGATGAGCAGTTGTGTGATTGCCTGGTTTGCCTCCATCAGTCCGCGCTGCCCATGGCGGGTAAGGGCACTGACGGCTTCCGAGAGGCGTGCATCATCAAGCCAAGGCCTGCCATCCGGGCCGGGATTGATCGCGCGCAGGCGCTCGCGCAGGGTGGCCTCACTGATAACCTCCCTGAAGCTGGTGCGTCCCGTCAGGCCGGGGTCATCCTTGCTGCCCGTCTGCGCGGCCCAGCCCATGGCGACGCATTGGTCGATGAAGGGCTTTTCGACATTATTGTATTCATGTCTCATTAGCGGACTCTTCGGTTACAGCAGAGGTGTGACGGATGTCCTGCCCGTAAGCAGGTCGTCCATGATACCAGATTTCATTGATTTCAGCTTTCCGGTTTCTACTTGCGTATTCCCGATCTGAGTGTCGATCTCGTCAAGTCGTTCAGCTATCCGGTCTTGCTCATTTGGATTTGGACTCATTACAGGTAATCCGCGAATGGTCGGCAAATTGAGGCCGGCCTTCGCGCCTGCGTCGTTAAGTTTTGATAGATGGTTCTGTAATATGGGCGAAGCCAAAAAATGACCAAGAAACCTAGGATTGATCAAGTTTTTATTGGGACGGATCAAGGCAACGTGTTGGTTTATGTAAGCCTCTCCAAACTTTTCTGGAATTACGCCTACAATCCCCAAATCAGCGGTAATCGAAACGAGTACATCACCTTCCTCGAGACTCGTGCGTTGGCCATCAGTATTTGATGGCGGCTTAACATGAGCAACTGATGCAAGCCTAAGATTGACATGTTCTCGGGTGAGATTCCCGATACGAACAAAGATTGCACCTGTTTCCGAGTAATATCGCGCCCAGTCTCTTGAGCCACTGGTAACATTGGTAGAAATACCAAAGACATCAGTCTCTTCCCACTCCTTTGGCAGCCAGCCGAGTGGGGTTTGCTTGTAAAGGTGGGGGGCCTCGGACTGCGAGGGACGAAGGTCGCCGTTTGCATCGATGCCACGGGTCAGCAGGTCATGCAGCACCCCCCGCTTCATCGCCTTCAACTTGGCCACCACCGCCTCGGTCTCCCGTATCGCTGCGTCCAACGTGTCGAGAATTTCGGCGATTTTGGAAGCCGTGGATTGGTCAGGCGCGTAGACGCATACACTATGTAACTCACGTTTCCCAATAGCATCGAATGTCGTGCCTTGTGAAACTCGCGCGAGTTCAGGAGATCGTTTTGATACAGCCGCTGCGAGAAATGAAGCTGGATATCGCTTTGGAAAAATGGCCGCGAGACCACGGCCGATGCAATAGTCCTGATCAGCAATATTCACAGCACCGACGGGAGCCCTTACCGAAATTAGCAATGATCCTGCTTTGCCAATTTTTGCGGGTAATGCGCACGAATACTTCGGATGAGGAGACATTACTCCAAATTCAGCATTTCCTTGCAAAAACGGTAACCCCTCATCAAGTCCTTCGAAAACATAGTTGGACGGTGGGGATTGCCCCATCTCAATATCGCTGATTTTACCAAGTGGTTTCCAGTGTTCTTCTTCGATATTCTCTGGGCGATCAGACATACTTCAAGTCTTTCAGGAAACCGGCTAGCTTCTTAGTCGCCTGTGCTCGTGCGCCTTCGATCTCGGTCAGAGTAACGTGATACTTGTCCCACCAGTTTTCGAAGGCGGCAACGATCTGCCCACGCTGCGCCGCGATGTAGCTGGTCAGAATCTTCTGCATGTCTTCATGCAGGATCTTCAGCAGCAGTTTGGCCGCTGCCTTGTCCGTCAGGTCATCGACGCCTTTATTCAGTTCCGCGGTGAACTGGTCCTTCCTGGATTTGAGAGTCTTCTTGATTTCGGCCAGTTTTTTCTTCCAGCGTTTGATTTTTGCCTCATCCACGGGCTCGGCATCATCCTCGTCCTCCTCACCTTCTTCGGGCGTAGCTGTGGCAGCCTTGATCTGCGCCTCCAGTTCGACCTTGCGGGCTTCCAGTTTGGCAATCTCGGCCACGAAGCTGCCCATCAGGAAAGTGACCAGCTTGTGATCCAACGGGTTCTCTTTGTTACCCGTGTCCTCCAGCGCGGTGACGATGGAGATACGCCACGCGTCCACTACCCCCGTGGCGCCGCGCGCCATGAGAGTGAGGAAATCGAACCGTGACTGGCTCCAGAACTGCGCGATGATCCCTCGCACGGTGAACCGATCGAGTATGGCGAGGCTTTCGAGCGTGGTCGAGAAGCTGGACAGAAGCTCGTCGCGCAGTTTGATGAAAGAGGTCGCGCTTTCATCACCCGCAAGCGCGGTGATGTCGTCGGTGTGGTCAGCCCACCAGCGGTTGAAGTTGTCCCAGATTTCGGTCTCGCGTGCCACAAGGCCCGCGTTGGTCTCGATGGCCGGTTTGATGTCGGCTTTAACAGTGATGCGGGCGGCGAAATCCAGATAGCGGTCATCACGAGGCGTAAGCAGGTCCATTGGGTTCAGACCGTGGGACTTGAAGAGTTCTGCCTTGGCTTCGACTTCGGACTTTGGAATACCGCCGATTAGGTGTGCGCGTACGTCATGCGGCTCAGGGGGCGGAGCATTGTCGGCATAACGGCGGATGTTGAGGTTCCAGTCGTTTTCTTTCAGGGGCTCAAGATCGACGATGGCAGAAAAGCCGGGGATTACACGGTATTCCTCGAAGGTGGTGACGATCTTTTCGATATGCTCGGGCATCAGGTGGTTCTGTGCGCGGCCTTCCAGATATTCACGGTCAGCGTTGATGAAAAGCACCTTACCCTGAGAGGTGGTCCCCATTTTTCGGACAGGGCGATAAGCTATCATCTGGCCTGAACGAGGACGGGTTTTATGGGCAAGGTTACGCGGAAACGGTATGCGGCAGAGTTCAAGTCACGGGTTGCGCTGGAGGCGATCCGTGGGGAACTGACGCTGGCGGAACTGGCTTCGAAACATGGGGTACATCAGACGATGATCGCCCAGTGGAAACGGCAGGCGATCGAGGGGATGGCGGCGACCTTTTCCGGGAAGACGGTGGCTGAGCCCCCGGTCAGCCCAGCTGACGTGGAGAAACTGCACGCGAAGATAGGCGAACTTCTCGTGGAACGGGATTTTTTACGCGATGCCTCTGCTCGGTTGGGCGTGATCAGAGGCGGCAGATGATTGACCCGAAGCGAGCGCGTCTGCCGATAATCCGGCAATGCACGCTGCTGCAACTCAACCGGTCGGGCGTCTACTATCGGCCTGTGCCACAGAGCGAGGCCAATCTGGAGCTGATGCGGCTGATCGACGCCCAGTTCCTGGAAACGCCCTATTATGGCTCACGGCAGATGACATGGCATCTGCGCCGCCTGGGACATGAAGTGGGCCGCAAGCGGGTCCGGCGGCTCATGGCGATCATGGGCCTGCGGGCGATCTACCAGAAGCCGCGCACGACCGTGCCCCATCCGGAGCATCGGAAATATCCATATCTGCTGCGGGATCTGGTCATCAATCGGCCTGACCAGGTCTGGTGTTCCGATATCACATATATTCCCATGAAACGGGGATTTCTCTATCTCGTGGCGATCATGGACTGGTTCACGCGCAAGGTCCTGTCCTGGCGTCTGTCGAACACGATGGACGTGGAGTTCTGTATCGAGGCGCTACAGGATGCCCTCATGCGCTATGGCGCCCCGGACATTTTCAATACTGACCAGGGGTCGCAATTTACGACA
>NZ_JACRVU010000030.1 GCF_018811945.1 Gluconobacter sp. P1C6_b | reverse complement strand
TCATGCATGTCTCGCCAGGGGCAACCTGTGCGCAGAACATGCAGCATACCATTGAGGAACCGGCGATTGTCTCCAGCCGGACGCGCCCAACGTCCGCGTTCAGCCGGCAGAAGTGGACCAATGATCGCCCATTCCTGATCCGTCAGATCACCTCGTGCCATGCCTGCTCCACTGTACTGCCTTCATTGAAGACAACAGTGAATCAGATCTCACGCAGATCGTATAGACCTTTTGTCAACGTGACCTAGGCTCAGGGCTCATATCCAGAAGATGACGGTTGCGGCGTTTGTATTTCCGCCTGTCGTATCTGACAGGTCCTCCGCGGGATCTCCGTCCTGGAATACAGGGTTTTATGCCTTTTTCTTCCAGAGCGTCCCTGAGCCAGTCAGCTTCATAACCCCGGTCTCCCAGCATCCATTATGCAGCAGGAAGGTTGTCCATCCGATCAGGCGGCCCGGATCCCCTTTTGCAGCCGCAGGCTCGAAGCCGTGCGGTGTGTGTGGAGATAGGTCGCATCAATCATGATGGTCTGAGCCTAAGCCGCAGGCTGTCCCGGTGGCGCTGCTCAACTGCAGGCGTGACAGTTTTCCGGAATGATGCTGCGCAGATAGGCTGCGAACTCGCGGAAGACCGGAGCGCGGGGGTCGGAGGCGCGCCAGGTCAGGCCGATCGTGCGGCGTGCTTCGGGTTCGGGCAGGGTGCGGACAGTGATCAGATCCTCGAAATCCGCACGATTGCGCAGTGCGATCTGCGGGATGAGGGAAAAGCCCTCGCCAGCGCCGATCATGTACCACAGCATTTCAAGGCTGCTGGCCAGACGCTGCTCGCCCTGCCGGGGAACCGTCGGACAGATGGAGAGGGCCTGATCGCGCAGGCAGTGCCCGTCCTCAAGCAGAAGCAGGTCCGGGCGGCCGAGCTGGCTCAGGGAGAGTTTCGGCTTGTGCGCCAGTTCGTGTGTGCTCGGGAAAACGGCGAGGAAGGCCTCTTCGAAAAGGGGCGCACATTCCAGCGCGTCCGACGGCGCGGGCAGAGCCATGAGCGCCACATCCAGTTCGCTGTTGCGGAGGGCGTGGACAAGCGTGTCCGTCATGTTCTCGCGCAGGCGGAGGCTGAGGGACGGATAATGTTCCCGCAGGCGGGGCAGAAGGCCGGGGATGTAATAGGGGCCGAGCGTGGGAATGACGCCGAGACGCAGGGGGCCTTCCATCGGCCCGGTCTGGGCGCGGGCGACTTCGAGCAGGTTGCGGGCTGCCGCCAGAACCTCGCGCCCGAGCGCGAGGAGCCGTTCACCATCGGGCGTCGGGGCGACATGGCGCCGGGAGCGCTCGAAAAGCGTCACGTCCAGAAGCTGTTCGAGCTTGCGGACCTGTTCGGACAGCCCGGCCTGGCTGACGCCGCAGCGTTCTGCCGCGCGGGAGAAGTTGCGCAGATCATCGACCGCAACCACATATTCGATATCGCGCAGGGAAAGGCCGGAAAGGGGGACGTAGCTCATGTCCCATAGATATGACCGAATATCCCAATGGGGAAGTGCGGTTCTGCCTGTCAGGGAAAAATAGCGTCGAGACAGGCCGGCTTCAGGGAAAAGCTCCACGCTTCCTGATCGGGAGTCTTGATATCTTCATCTCGTCAATTCGGTTTTGGCGATCAGTCATATTGACAGGAACTGTTTCCTGTCCCTCTCTTTCTGTGGGACACAGAGTCCGCAACACAACTTCAACCCAAGGTCAGGAGACAGTCTGATGGTTCGCATCAACTCCCCGCTGAAGCCCTTCTCTACCGATGCTTTCCGCAACGGTGAGTTCCTCACGGTCACGGACTCCGACGTTCGCGGCAAGTGGTCCGTCTTCTTCTTCTATCCGGCTGACTTCACGTTCGTCTGCCCGACGGAACTCGAAGATCTCGCTGACAACCAGGCCGCTTTCGACAAGCTGGGCGTGGAAATCTATTCCGTCTCCACGGACAAGCATTTCACGCACAAGGCCTGGCACGACACCTCCCCGGCCATCGGCAAGATCAAGTACACCATGCTGGGCGATCCGACGGGCGCGATCGCACGCAATTTTGATGTGCTGATCGAGGAAGCCGGTCTGGCCGATCGCGGTACGTTCCTGATCGATCCGGAAGGCAAGATCCAGTACATCGAGATCACCGCCGGTGGCGTGGGCCGCAGCGCAACCGAGCTGCTGGAGAAGATCCAGGCTGCCCAGTACGTCGCCACGCATCCGGGTGAAGTCTGCCCGGCCAAGTGGAAGGAAGGCGGCGAGACGCTGAAGCCGTCCCTCGACCTCGTCGGCAAGATCTGATCCGGCACCGGATCCGGTGATGGTGGGACCTTCGGGTTCCACCAGCCTCCGCCCCCTGATGGGGGCGGCTGAGCCGGACAGTTTTCCGGCCCGAAATTTTTCCAGTCCCGAAATCCGGAGAAAAACAATGCTTCAGGACGACCTGAAAACCCAGATGCGCGCCTATATGGAGTACCTGCGTGATGCGGTCGTGCTTGAGGCGACCCTTGGCACGGATGACCGCTCCAATGAGGTGCGCGGCCTTCTGGAAGACATCGCCAGCCTGTCTCCCAAGGTGACGTTTTCGGACAAGGGGCAGGGCACCCGCACGCCCTCCTTCGTGATCCGCCGACCACACACGGATGTGCAGGTCTGTTTCGCCGGTCTGCCGATGGGACACGAATTCACATCGCTGGTGCTGGCGCTGCTTCAGGTCAGTGGGCATCCGCCGAAGATCGAAGCGGACGTGGTTGCGCAGATCCGCGCACTGGACGGGGACTTCCATTTCGAGACGTATTTCTCCCAGTCCTGCCAGAACTGCCCGGATGTGGTGCAGGCGCTCAATGCCATGAGCGTGCTGAATCCGAAGATCCATCACACGGCCATCGATGGCGCGGATTTTCAGGATGAGGTGGAGCGCCTTGGCATCCGCTCGGTCCCACAGGTCTATCTGAACGGTGAGCCTTTCGCGTCCGGTCGGATGGAAGTAGCGGATATCCTGGCCAAGCTGGATACGGCCTCCGTGGCCCGTTCGGCTGAGAAGCTGAACGATATGGCACCGTTCGACGTGCTTGTTCTCGGCGCGGGGCCGGCCGGTGATGCGGCGGCGATCTATGCCGCACGAAAGGGCCTGCGCACGGGCCTCGTGGCCGAGCGGTTTGGCGGTCAGGTCATGGATACGGCCGGGATCGAGAATTTCATTTCCGTGCCGGAAACGGATGGTCCGAAACTCTCCGCAGCACTTGAAGCGCATGTGCGGCAGTATGACGTGCAGATCATTGCCTCGCAGCTGGCGGCAAAGCTGATCCCGGCGGAGCAGGCCGGCGGGCTGCACCAGATCGTGCTGGAAAGTGGCGCGGTCCTGCGCTCGAAGACGGTCATCATTGCGACCGGTGCGCGCTGGCGGCATCTGGGTGTGCCGGGTGAGGACGAGTACCGTACCAAGGGTGTGGCGTACTGCCCGCATTGTGACGGCCCGTTCTACAAGGGGCGTCCCGTTGTCGTGACAGGTGGCGGCAATAGCGGCGTGGAAGCGGCGATCGACCTTGCTGGCATCGTCTCGCATGTCACCCTGCTTCAGCGCGGCGCGCATCTGAAGGCGGACAAGGTGCTTCAGGATCGGCTGCTGAGCCTGTCGAATGTCACGGTCCTGACCAATGCCCTGACCACGAAGATTGAGGGTGACGGTAAGGAAGTGACCGGCCTGACCTATAGTGACGGGGACGGCGGCCTGCACCAGCTCAAGACGGATGGCGTGTTCGTGCAGATCGGTCTGCTGCCCAATACGGAATGGCTGAAGGGGACGCTGAAGCTCAGCCCGTATGGCGAGATCGTCATCAACGATCACTGCGCAACATCCGTCCCCGGTGTGTTCGCGGCAGGTGATGCGACGACCGTGCCATACAAGCAGATCGTCATTGCAATGGGCGAAGGGGCGAAGGCTTCTCTGTCCGCATTCGATTATCTGATCCGTCTGCCGGTGGCGGCGAAGGCGAACTGAGAAAAGAAGGATTGGGGGTTTTGGGGAGGCGGTGTAGGTCTCGCGCATGCATCCTTATCTGATCCCCCTTCTGACGTTTGCTGCCGCGGCGGCTGTTTTTACCGTCACGCCGGGCCTCGATACGGCCATGACACTGCGAACGGCCACGACGTCCGGCTGGAAGGCCGGTCTGGCGGCCGTTACGGGGATCTGCCTCGGACTGGGAATCTGGGGACTTGCAGCGGCCTTCGGGCTAACGGCCCTGCTGGCAGCGTCCGAGACGGCGTTCACGGTCGTCAAATGGGCTGGGGCGCTCTATCTCGCCTGGTTTGGGATCGGATTGATCCTGCATCCCCGGACGTCCCTGGGGACAGCGGATGCGGTGCCGGTGCAGGCCGATGCCCGTGCAGCCTTCCGGCGTGGATTGCTGACGAATCTGCTTAACCCCAAGGTCGGCATTTTCTACATGACGTTCATGCCGCAGTTCATTCCGCCGCATGTGAATGTAAAGGAGTTTTCGCTCCTGCTGACGGCCATTCAGGCGCTGCTGTCATTCTCGTGGCTGGCGCTACTCGTTATACTGACGGTGCCGCTCGGACGGTTCCTGTCAAGCACGACGGTTGTGCGGCGCATGGACAGACTGACGGGCAGTATTTTTCTGGCGTTCAGCCTCAAGCTGGCGCTCAGCCGAAGGGCCTGACCGATGACCAAAACCTATCTCTTCTTGGTTTGCTTCGTCGTGGGAGCAACCTGCGCCATCGTGTCTTACGGCATCGCCCATCATTAAAATGGCGGGGCCGAAGCCCCGCCATTTCTCAGTTCGCTGAAGCCATTCCGCGAAGCACATAGGGGAGGATGCCGCCGTTGCGGTAATACTCCGCCTCATCGACCGTATCGACACGGCACAGCAGCGGCACGTCCTGCGTGCTGCCGTCCTGACGGGTGATCGTCATGGTCAGGGTCGCGCGTGGCGTGAGGGTTTCGATGCCGTGAATGGCAATCGTCTCCGTCCCGTCCAGACCCAGCGTTTTCCGGGTGGTGCCCGGCTCGAAGGTCAGGGGCAGAACGCCCATGCCGACGAGATTGGAACGGTGGATGCGCTCGAAGCTCTCGGCAATCACGGCCTTGATGCCCAGCAGGCGCGTCCCCTTCGCGGCCCAGTCACGGGACGAGCCCATCCCGTATTCCTTGCCGCCGAACACGACGAGCGGCACACCGTCCTGAGCGTAGCGGCTGGCGGCATCATAGATGGACATTTTCGCGCCATTCGGCTGATGTAGCGTGACGCCGCCTTCAGTTCCCGGCGCCATCTCGTTGCGGATACGAATATTGGCGAAAGTGCCCCGGACCATGACGCGGTCATTGCCGCGCCGTGAGCCGTAGGAATTGAAATCCTTCACCGCGACCTGATGCTCCTGCAGATACACGCCCGCAGGCGAAGAGGCCGCGATCGCACCAGCGGGGGAGATGTGGTCGGTCGTGATGTTGTCGCCTAGCAGCGCCAGAATCCGCGCGCCGGAAATGTCTTTCGTGGGTGCGGGTTCAGCCGTCAGCCCGTCGAAATAGGGCGGGTTCTGCACATAGGTCGAGCCCGGCTGCCAGTCATAGGTGGCCGAAGTCCCGGCAGAGGCCAGAGCCTGCCATTCCTTGGTGCCTTCCGTGATGTGGCTGTAACGCTCGACGAAGGCTTCGCGCGTCACGGCGGAGCCGACAAGCTCCGCGATTTCGTGGTTGCTCGGCCAGATATCGCGCAGATGGACCGGTGTGCCGTCGGGTGCATGTCCCAGAACGGCCGTCGTGATGTCCTCGCGCATCGTTCCCAGCAGCGCATAGGCGACGACCAGAGGCGGGCTTGCGAGATAGTTGGCGCGGACATTGGGCGAAATTCGCCCTTCGAAGTTCCGGTTGCCGGACAGGACCGATGTTGCCACCAGAGCATTGCCTTCAATGGCGTCTACCAGCTCTTTCGCCAGCGGTCCGGAATTGCCGATGCAGGTCGTGCAGCCATAGCCGACCGTCTCGAAACCCAGCGCGTCCAGATCAGCGCTCAGACCGGCCCGATCCAGATAATCCGTCACGACCTGCGATCCCGGTGCGAGGGACGTCTTGACCCAGGGCTTCGGCATCAGGCCGAGCGCTCTTGCCTTGCGCGCGACCAGTCCAGCCGCGACCAGAACGGCCGGGTTGGACGTGTTGGTGCAGGACGTGATGGCGGCGATGACGATGGAGCCATGCCCGATCGCATAATCCGTGCCAGCGACAGGGGCGGTCTTGTGGATGTCGTCTGGCTTAACGCCGAGCGCTTCCGTCAGGGCCTTTTCGAAGGCCGGGGTGGCGGCGGAGAGTTCGATCCGGTCCTGCGGGCGCTTGGGGCCGGAAATGCAGGGCGTGACCGTATTCAGATCCAGCGTCAGAACGTCCGAGAATACCGGCTCCGGCGTGGAGGCATCGCGGAACATGCCCTGCGCGCGCAGCCAGGCTTCCGTCAGCGCAATGCGATGCTCGTCACGGCCGGTCTGGCGCAGATAGTCGAGCGCCAGCGCGTCCACGGGGAAGAAGCCGCAGGTCGCGCCATATTCCGGCGCCATGTTGGCGATGGTGGCGCGGTCCGCGACCGGAAGATGATCCAGCGCCGGGCCAAAGAACTCCACGAACTTGCCGACCACGCCCTTGGCACGCAGCATCTGCGTAACCGTCAGCACCAGATCGGTCGCGGTCGTGCCTTCCGGCAGACGTCCTTCCATCCTGAAACCCACGACATCGGGGATAAGCATGGAAATCGGCTGTCCGAGCATGGCGGCTTCGGCCTCGATCCCGCCAACGCCCCAGCCCAGAACGCCCAGACCATTGACCATGGTCGTGTGGGAATCCGTACCATACAGCGTGTCCGGATAGGCATAGGTGACGTCACCAACCGTTCCCGTCCAGACGACCTGGGACAGATATTCCAGATTGACCTGATGGCAGATGCCAGCACCCGGCGGTACGACGCGGAACTGGTCGAACGCTTCCTGACCCCAGCGCAGGAACGCGTAACGCTCACCATTGCGCTCGAATTCCAGCGAGACGTTCTGCTGGAGTGCGTCCTTGCGTCCGGCGACGTCCACCATGACGGAATGGTCGATCACCAGATCGACGGGGACGAGCGGATTGACTTTCTGCGGGTCACCGCCGAGCGAGACAATACCGTCGCGCATGGCCGCCAGATCGACGACGGCCGGGACGCCGGTGAAATCCTGCATCAGGATGCGGGCGGGCTTGAACGGCACTTCCTGCGTGGAGTGGGCGGCTTTCGTCCAGTCAACGATCGCCTGCGCGTCTTCGACGCGATAGGTCGAACCATCCGTAAAGCGCAGGACGTTTTCGAGCAGAACCTTCAGGCTGACGGGCAGGCGCGAAATGTCGCCCAGCTTTTCAGCCGCGACAGGCAGGGAGAAATAGCGATAGGAGCGCCCCTCGATCGAGAGGTCGCGCTGGCAGTCCAGAAGGTCGTGTCCAACCTGCTTCATGATGGGAATGTTCCTTGGAGGGCTGTCAGAAGATTACTGAATGGCGCGCAGAAGGGCCTGCGTGACGTCCTGCGTGGTGGCCTTGCCGCCCAGATCGCGGGTGCGGAGGCCTTCGACCTGAAGGATCTGCCTCATCGCGCCGTCCAGTCGCTGGGACAGGTCCTGCCGTCCGACATGCGCCAGCATCATGCTGCCCGCCATCATCAGCGCCAGCGGATTGGCGATGCCCTGTCCGGCGATGTCGGGCGCGGAGCCATGTACGGCCTCGAAGATTCCCATTTTCTCGCCGATATTCGCGCCCGGCGCCATACCCAGGCCCCCGACGAGACCTGCCGTCAGATCGGACAGGATATCGCCGAACAGATTGGTCGTGACGATGACATCGTAGTTCTCCGGACGGATCACAAGCTCCATCGCGCAGGCGTCAACGATCCGCTCTTCAAGCGCCACGCGGCCTTCATATTCCGCGGCAACCTTGCGGCCTTCATGCAGGAACAGGCCGCTGAGGATTTTCAGGATGTTCGCCTTGTGGACGAGCGTCACCTTCTTGCGGTTGTTCTTTACTGCATATTCGAAGGCGAAACGGACGATCCGGTTGCATTCGGCGCGGGTATTGAACCCGGCGCCGTAAGCTACGGCTTCCGGGTCTCCATCCACGGCCATGTAATGCTCCATCGCGGCATACAGCCCTTCGATGTTCTCGCGGATCACGACCAGATCGACGTTTTCATACCGCCCGCCGGGGACGATCGTCTGGGTCGGGCGGACATTGGCGTACAGGTCGAAGGCCTGACGTAGTGTGACGTTGATGGAGCGGAATCCCTTGCCCACAGGCGTGGTCAGCGGCCCTTTCAGCACGAGGCCTGTGCGGCGGATGCTGTCGAGTGTAGCCTCGGGCAGGGCCGTACCGTGCTGGTCGAATGCGCCTACGCCTGCGCTCTGGTGATCCCAGAGGAAGGGGGCGCCGAGGGCATCCATGACGGTCGTGACCGACTGCATGATTTCCGGGCCAATTCCGTCACCGGCGATGAGCGTGGCGGGAATGGTCTTGGTCATGGCGCGTTCCTGTTCGGTCAAAGGATGGGTCTGTGACGCGGCGGACCTTAAAGAAGTTTCGTGTATGAACCAATGTTTGCAACAGGGTTTCATCATACCTTAAAGGTATGGAATGATCGAACTCCGACATCTCCATGCCGTCATCGCCATCGCCGAGGAACGTAATCTGACCCGTGCCGCCGAGCGTCTCGGGATCCAGCAGCCGCCTTTGACCCGGCTGCTCAAGGGTATGGAGCAGGAGCTCGGTGTCCAGCTTTTTGAACGTCATGCCCGCGGTATGCGTCTGACCCCGGCAGGGCGCAGCATGCTTAAGGGTGCTTACGATGTCATCGAGCGTATGGATGCGACAGTCGAGGACGTCCGGCGGATCGTACGCGGTGAGGCCGGAGAACTGTCGATCGGGTTCACAAACTCCGCGCTGTGTCATCCCAGTCTGCCGGACATGCTCGGGAAGTTCCGCGAAACCTGGCCGGATGTGGGGCTGACACTGACGGAAGGCAATTCCAGCCAGCTTCTGGGCGCGTTGCGGGAAGATACCGTGGATGTCGCTTTTGTCCGGACGTCCATTCCCTATGTGTCGGATGTGGTGGTCGAACTGATTGTGGAAGAGCCGATGGTGGTGGCTGTGCCGAAGAGCCATCGTCTTGCGAAAGAGGCGCCTGCGGGAGGCCTGAAGCTGGCGGAACTCGAGGACGAGGACTTCATCCTGTATCAGAGCCAGTACAATAACGGTCTGTACAAGACGATCGTCGATGCCTGTCTGGGCGCAGGATTTACGCCTCGCATTCGCCAGAAAGGCCCGCAGCTTCTGGCAGCCCTGAACCTCGTGGCAGGAGGATTGGGCATTTCACTGGTGCCCCAGTCCATGCAGCAGCATCACGCGGGGCAGGTGGTCTATATCCCGCTCTCTTCCCGCACGGCCCTGACGGCGCCGCTTTATCTCGTCTTCCGCTCGGTCCGGATGACGGGGGCCAAGCTGTATTTTATTCATCAGGCTCGCCGTATCCGGCAGGCCTATGGCGCGGTCGCGGCGGAATGAGTGTTCAGGAGTCCAGAGGCGTTGAAACGGATGGGGTTGTCTGGCGGGAATCACTGATCCAGCTTTTGGTCAGCGTATAGGCCACGGACAGGATCAGGGGGCCGATGAAGATCCCGACCAGTCCCAGTCCGCCGAGACCGCCAATCACGCCAAGCATGATGAGAATGAGCGGGATATCGGCCTGCTTGCGGATCAGGAACGGGCGCAGGACGTTATCGATGATGATCGTGATGATGGTGACGACGAGCAGAAGCGCTGCGGGTGCGAGACCACGGTCGAAATAGACCCAGATCACAGCCGGGATCAGGGTGACACCCGGTCCGGCCTGAAGCAGGCAAACCATGAATGTCACGGCGGTCAGGATACTGACCCAGGGCGCACCGGCGAGTTTCAGCCCGATGCCGGCCACGGCGGACTCAACGACCGCGGTAACAGTCACGCCAAAGGCGACCCCCCGGATCGTATAGGCGGCAAGCTGAAGCATTTCCTTGCCGCGATTGCCCGCCAGAATGGTGACGAGCGTGTCCGCAACGGCGATCGCTGACTCCGCGCGCATGAGGAGCACGCCGAGAATGACCAGCGTGAGGATGAACTGGAGGGCCAGAATGCTGAAACTGCCCGCATAGGCCAGAAATGTGTGGATGAGGGTTTCCGGAGCCGGAATGACCTGCCGGACCATTTCGGGGAACTGCATGTGCTGCACGCGGTCCCAGACTGGCGCGACATGCGGGCCAACCAGGGGAAGTCGGCCCAGCCATGGCGGCTCATCCGGAATATGGAGCGTGGAAGACGAGGAAACCAGCGCGATAATATCGCCGAAATGGCTCGAAACCGTCGTGATGGCGAGCCACAGTGGCAGGATGAACACCAGCATCGCAATCAGGATGGTGAGGGAAACGGCCACCCGTCGGCTGTTCCCGACAAGGGCCTGAAGCCGTCGCAGCATGGGCCAGGTCGTCACCGCAATCGTGACGGCCCAGATTGTGGCGGGAAGGAACGGCTTGAGGATCCAGATGGCGCTGATGACAATGCCGCTCGCCAGCAGGGCAACCAGAACGGACCGGGTGTTGTCCTGTGAACCGTTCTGGAAAAGGTCTGGCATTGAAGGCGTGGCTTTCCATGAATGTGAAATCAGCAGTGAAGAATGGGAAAGATATGCTGATCTGCACGGCGGAGAAAGTGGGCGCCAGTCAAAATCTGACCGTGGGACTTTATCACGTCCGAAGGGGACTGTATTGCGAGTGTAATCCGAAACACTTAATCTACCATGCCGGGTATGTTAACTACGTCAATTTTTCTCCATTAATCTTGGAACGGACCGGTTTAGGGGAGGCGTGTCTTCCGCTCGGCCCGACTGGCCACAAGCTGGATCGTAAGCGGAAGATAAACCTCGAGCGCATTGAGGATCGACCGGTTCACGACGAGACCCAGAAGAGGCCAGTTTTTGCGGATCTGGAGTCTTAGCCGGTCCATTGATCGATACTCCTGTTGTCTGGAAGGGTTACGATGGTTTTCGGGAGGCGAGCTGTGTCGTCTCGTTCTTTTTGATCTTGTGGAACTCTTCGTCCATCAGTTCGGAAGCAAGGCGGAAAGCCCGCTTTGCATGAGCGTAGGGAAGCCACTGACCCAGTGCGTTCCAGGGCATCCCGTTATTATAAGTCGCAACCGCCATCAGGGTTTCTCCCGTTGCGGCATCTGCGGCAACAAGTTCTTCGCTGGCACCGCCGGGGAAGGGCGGTGGGATCGGGGGCATGCCTCCACCTGCCGCGCCGGCAGCAAATCCGGCGACGACGGGAATGGCGTTATAGTACCATTTGCTGCGGCGGATATTGGTAATGGCCGCACGGACCCGGATCGTGTTCTCGCAGGTCGTGCTGCATTCCTCCGGCGTCACCACCTGGAAGTCGTGCGCCAGAGCCTTGGCCAGTGCCTCGTGGAACGCGGCGGTCATCCGGGCTTCCGCCTTCGGGTTCAGCTTCGGGGCCTTTGCCACAGGGTGCCAGACGACGGGATCGATGACGATAAAGCGGTATTTCGTGGTGTCGATTGTGGGGGAGACATAAACCAGATCGTCCGTATGACCCTTCTGATGGGTCATCTGACCGTAAGTCTCTTTGGGGATGAACCCCGTCTGGGTGGTTTTCTGGCCAGCGCACCCCGTCAGGGAGAAGATGAAGGCGCAGGAGATCAGCATCGGTGTGATCGGCAGGCTGCGGGAAGGCCTGTACGGCCGGGCGTCGGGCGACGAAGAGGTCATGAAGGTGGCTCTTTTCCGAAAAAGAGGGTTGGTCCGGAAATTGCGACGCCCCGGTTCATGTGAGGCGCTGCGTGTTGGAGCCACTGTACGGATGGTCTTTTTCCGGCGTGTGTCTCAAATATGCCAGTTCTGAAACATGGTGATTTTTATCGAATTTTCGGGAGATGGATCCGGACTTCGAGACCTCCTTCAGGGCGATTGACCATGGTGATGTCGCCGCCATTGGACCGGACGATGGTCTGTGCAGAGGTCAGCCCCAGACCGACGCCGCCCGTCTGGCGGTTGCGGGATTTGTCGAGCCGGAAATAGGGCTCGAAAACTTCGGATAAGGAATTTTCAGGAATACCGGGGCCGTTATCGCGGATGAAGACCATGTAACTACCATCGTCCTGCGTCTCCAGGGTAACGGTTGGCGGCGTTGCGTATTTGATGGCGTTTTCAACCAGATTGGAAAAAACGCGTTTCATGGCATAGAGCTGGCCGACATAGCCCGCTTTCGCCGGGCCGTGATATTCCACGGGAAAGCCCTGGTCGCAGTAGTCGTTCGCGATGGTCTGCAAAAGCCCGGGCAGGTCGAACATGATGCTGTCTTCGCGCGAAGCGTCGTTGCGGAAGAAGGACAGGGCGCCATCGATCATGGCCTGCATTTCGTCCACATCACGGAACAGGTTTTTCTGCTGCTCGGGACAGTCGATGAATTCACCGCGCAGACGGATGCGCGTCAGGGGAGTGCGCAGATCATGCGAAATGGCGGCCAGCATGGTCGTGCGATATTCGATGAACTGCTGGATCTGGGCCTGCATGCCGTTGATGGTCTCCGCGACCAGCCGGATCTCGCGCGGGCCGTCCTGTTCCAGCCGGGCGGAACGGGGCTGGAGCCCGAGGCTGCGCACACCGTCGGCAAGATGTTCGATCGGGCGGGAAAGCTGGCGGGAGGCGATGAGGGAGACGGCGATGACCCACAGGCTGAACATCAGGAACTGGAGGCAGAAGCGTTCGAACGCATACAGGCCCCAGAACCGTTGCAGCGCGACGCACAGGATCCAGCTTCCATCGTCCAGCTGGAGACCGGCGAAATAGGCATCGTCAAAACGGGACCTGTCGTATGGAAGACCAGCAGTACGGGAGACGGGATTGTTTTCCTGGAAAACGACCATACGCTCCGGATGCTGCCGGAGATAGGGGCGGAGGAAGCGCCAGCCTTCGGAAACGGCGTGAGGGCTGTAATGTCCGTTCTGGAGGACCTGTGCCTGCGGGGAGCCAGGTGCGTACCAGGCGAAATGGACCTCATCGGTATTGGCGGCCTGGGCCAGGTGTTCGCGGTCTGCGGCGGGGGCTGCGCCAACGATCCGGATGACCGCGCCGACCTGACTGACCACGCCGGCTTCCTGAATGTCTGGTTTCGCCCATTTTCCGCCAAAGGTGAAAAACAGTTCCAGCAGAATGAGTGTAACGGCTGCTGCGAGTGTGACTGTGACAACGAGGCGCCTTGCGATCGTGTCTTCCAGGAAGAACGGACGTTTCACAGGCGGGTCACCGTCGTCTCAAAAATATAGCCACCGTTGCGGACCGTGCGGATCAGGGTGGGATTCTTGGGATCGTTTTCCAGCTTGTGCCGCAGGCGGCTGACCTGAACGTCGATACTGCGGTCGAAGGCTGCGTGGTCCGGGCCGCGGGCCATGTCCATAAGCTGGTCGCGGGTCAGGACGCGCCCGGGATGCTCGACGAATGACAGCAGGAGATCGAATTCGCCACTGGACAGCAGGACGAGTGAATCATCGGCCGAGCGGAGTTCCCGGCGGGCAACGTCGAGCTGCCAGTCCCCGAATTTCAGTACAGGACGCGTGGGGGTGCTACCTGTCGCCGGGGCGGGTTCCGCAGTACGTCTGAGGACGGCCTTGACGCGCGCCAGAAGCTCGCGCTGGTCGAACGGTTTGGTCAGGTAGTCATCGGCGCCGATTTCCAGTCCCACCACGCGATCGGTATGGTCGGCCATGGCGGACAGCATGATGACCGGGATTTTCGAGGAGGCCCGGAGTCTTCTGCACAGGCTGAAGCCGTCTTCGTTACGGAGCATGATGTCGAGAATGACGAGATTGATGCTCTGCGTCCGGAGAATCCCGAACATGGCCTCACCGTCTTCGGCCACGGAGACGCGATAGTTGTGTCTTTGCAGAAAGCTGGTCAGAAGCGTCAGGATGTCCTGATCGTCATCGACAATGAGGAGATGAGGCATGCGGATCATCTTCTGATCATAGCATGGGGATCGTACGGTATGATGTCTGGGCAGGACAACATGTTTCAAGCTGGAAACATGTATGTTTTCTGTAGGCCATGTCGGGGAAGAAGAGTGCAAACGGGACCTGCTGGTCGCGTCATGCCGCGAAGGTGATGCTCCTGTTTGATATCTCGATCCGGCACGGGAGCAGGCGTGCAGTGACACTGCGCAATCCTCCGATGGAGGATTAAGGGGCGGTTGACGGATCGGGCTTCCACAGGCGGTATCCGTTGACCGCGAGCAGGACGAAGCCGGCATACAGCACCGCCGTCGGGTAAAGGCCGCGGCTGATGAACAGGGCGACATAGGCGCTGTCAACCACGATCCACAGGGACCAGGTCTCGCGATAGCGCATGGTGTCCCAGCACTGGGCGAGGATGCTGTAGGCGGTGAGGGTGGCATCCGTGACGGGCATGGGATCGTTGGTGAAACGGGCGAGGACGAAGGCCCAGACTGCGCTTCCCGCCGCGCCGCAGAGCAGTCCGTTCAGAAGCGTGCGGCGTGACGGGCGGCGGACGCGGATCCTTCCATCCGGTTTTTCCATCCGGCGCCAGTGCCGCCATCCATAGATGACGTAGAGGCTGAAAGCGATCTGAAGCCCTGCATCGGCATAGAGCCGCGCTTTGAGGAATACCCAGCAGTAAAGCCCCGCAGCCGCCAGCGAGACGGGCCAGCAGATCATGCTGCGTCGCGATGTCAGCCAGACGGCGAGTGCGCTGAGGACTGCGCCCAGAATTTCGATCAGGGACATGAGGGGGCCTGAAGGATCCGTGTCAGCCAGCGCAGAAACTGCTGTCCGGAGGGCGAGGCGAACCAGTGTGCGTGGCCCAGAAGATAGTCCGTATAGGCTGCTTTTACGCCAGCCCGGTCATGGACCAGCGTCTCGTAATAGGCGACCTCGGACAGGGCATATTCGACGTGAACGAGGGGCAGGAAGAGGGGCACCAGACGACGTTCTTCGCGGGAGAGTGCATATTGCGCCAGATAGCCGGACAGGAAGGCTTCGAGCCGTTCGTGAATGACGGGGCAGTCGTTCTGGGGTTCGAGCCACGCGATGGCAGTGCGTTCGATGGCGACCGCAAGATCATAGGCGGCGCAGGTCCGGTCCGACATGCCGAAATCGAGAATGCCACAGACCTGCGCATCGGCGCCCGTACCGGTCCAGAACAGGTTGGACGGATGCCAGTCACCATGGCCCCAGCGGGACTGGATTTTGCCGAGATGGGGTTTCAGTCTTTCATGAAACGGTAGCAGGGCGGCGGGGACATCCTCACGCCAGGGATGGCGGGTCAGGGCTTC
This sequence comes from Gluconobacter sp. P1C6_b, assembly GCF_018811945.1. Taxonomy (GTDB): domain Bacteria; phylum Pseudomonadota; class Alphaproteobacteria; order Acetobacterales; family Acetobacteraceae; genus Gluconobacter. The sequence goes on along the minus strand of NZ_JACRVU010000030.1, from coordinate 16,196 downwards.
TGTCAGGCCGGCCTGTTGTGGAATCCAGCGCTCAAGCCCGGTCATCAGGTCGGGGGATGTGATGACTTCGAACGTGGAGAGCAGCGGGCGTCGGGAAGGGCGGGCAGGGGCATCGAAACTTCTGGCCGCTTCGTGAAGCCGCCCCAGATGCAGGCCGCCCGAAAAGGCGTGTTTGATGTTGTGGAACGGCTCCCAGGACTGCACGGTTTCGTACAGATCATGGCCGGGCATGATGGAAAAGACTTCGTATGCTGACCCATCGAGATCGAGGGCGGCCTGGCCGGCTTTCGTGCGCCATGTCTGGCCGACCGGGACGCCCTGTTCGGCCAGATGCATGATGAAGCGGTGTTCTTCCCCCAGAGCTGCGGCATCGCGCAGGCAATGGTCATGACGTTTGACGAAAACCTGGCTCCCATCTGCCAGCGCGACAACGCCCGTTGAGGAAAACGGGCGCCGTCCGTGCCAGATGACGTTCCGGGCGGGGGAGGGGAGCGGGAAGTGAGACAGGACCTCGCAGGCTTCGGTATCCGACAGTGCTGGCCAGTCCCGCCTGTTTTCGGGACCGTTGACGCCGAACTGTCCGGATGCCTCTGCCATGCTCAGAATCCCGTGGAGGCAGTGAACAGGGCCGCGAACCCGCCACCGATATAATAGCTCGGGGCGCTGCCGGCGATGGTCGTGCCATAGACACCGGTCGTGTCCTTGGCGTTCAGGGTGGGGCTCGCCACGCCGGAAAGATAGTGCTCGTTCGTGATGTTGATGAAGTTCATCCGCAGGGTCGGCTGATGCAGATGGACGTGATCCGAAAAGCGGTAGCCGATGGCGAGATCACCTGTCGTATGATCCGAGACGCGCTCGTCATTCATGAAGGTCGAGTACTGGTGGCCGGTGTAATGCACGGTGGCGACGCCAAAGATATGTCCGTCATCGTAGCTCAGCCCGGCCGCAGCCTGCAGGGTCGGACTACGGACAGCGATTTTGCCACGGGTCCGCAGAAGGTCCCCGCCGGACATCAGGTCGTTGTCGATGGTGGCATGCAGGTACTCACCCGAAACATAGGGGCTGAAATGGTGCCAGGGGCGCAGGCCGATTTCCACGTCCACGCCGCGTGACGTCTGGCCGCCGGCATTCATGGTCGTGCTGACAATGGAGCCGTTCTGCACGGCCTGCGTGGAGATCTGGCGGTTGGTAAAGTTGTAATTGAACAACGTCAGGCTGCCGATGATCCAGCGTCCTGTCCGGCGATACCCCAGTTCTTCGGAAATGGAATATTCGTTGCGGACATCCGTGGAGCCGGTTCCGTACATCTCGCCTGATGAGGGATCATAGGTGTTGTAAAGCGCGGTCTGATCTGGCGCACGGAAATTGGTCGTGGCGTTGAAGAAAAGCTGGTTCTCGCCGTCAATCCGCCAGCGCACGCCCAGACGGGGCAGGGGTTCCATGCTGTTGGACGCCACATGATACTGCGGGCCCGGCAGACTGTTCGTGCCGTCACGGCTCATCATGACGGCCTTGAAACCCAGATCAATGGCCAGATGGTCGTGCAGCAGGGACATGTGATCGCCGACGAACAGGGCGTTGGTCTGCGAAATGGTGTGGAAACTGCCCCCCAGAAGCCGCTCGCCGTTTGACAGGCGGATCACGTCCTTGCCGTTTTCCGCCCAGATGTCCGGCGCATATCCGTTGGTCTGGACCGCGGTGAACGGCTGCTGCTCGTTGTCATCGCCATAATCGTACCAGTAACCGAGGACGAAATCGTTCCAGCCGGTCCTGTAATGCAGGGCGCTGGTAAAGCCGGAGCGGTAGCTGCGCTGGGTATAGTCAGCCCGCACCACGCCGACGCCATCCTGCGCGCCGGGCAGGTTCAGCGTGTCGGACAGGGCCTGTGTGCCCTGATAGAGGCCGGAAGTGGACATCGTGCTTCCGCCCGGCCAGTTGCCATAGGCGAACTGGGCGTAAGGCGTGACGTCCAGGGACAGGCGGTCTGTCAGCGTCAGATGAACGGGCGCCCCGCCATAAAGCGTGCGTTCTCCGTCCCGCCACAGGCGCCAGTAATTCGCCCCGTTTTCGGGATTGCTGCTGTCATAGCGGGCCAGAAGGTTGTTCTGCCCTTTGATCCCGTCCGATTTCCAGCTGTCCATCGTGGGTTCGGGATACCAGCTTGTGATGGTCGTGTTGAAGGACCCTAAAAGACTGGCGCGGTTGCCCTGTCCCCATTCCTTGAGGAACTTGAAATCGACGTGCTGTTTCTCGTCGCGTCCGGGGCCCCGCCAGTTGTCGGTTGCGCCATGGGAATAGGACACGAAGCCACGGATGCCGGTATGGGCGATGTCGCCGGTATCGAGGCGGATGAATTCGCGGTTGGTGTTGTAGGACCCATAGGACACACTCGCATCGCCACCGGCCTTTTTGGCGGGATCGCGGAATGTCAGGTTCATCAGTCCGCCGGCCGCGTTCAGAACGGGGCTGTCCAGATCGGCCGATCCCTGCGCCAGGGCGATTTCCTGATAGTTCTCACTGTCCGCGAACTGGCTGGGTGTACCGGAATAATAGGCCACGTCATTCAGCGGCATGCCTTCAAGGACATAGCCGATGGCGCTGTTATCGAGACCTCGGACAGTGATGTTCGTATTCGGAGAAAAGCCCATCGGATCGGACGAGGCGACATTGGCGCCGGGCAGCATGGAGGCAAGCTGGAACGCCGTTGCCATCGGGGCCTGTTTTGAAATGAAATCCTGGCTGACCGTACTGACGGATTTCACCCCGTCCTGCAGATGGATCAGTCCGCCCCCCGGCTGGTTGCCGGGAGCGCTGTCCGCAATACGGTGCACGATGATGTGCTCGGCCCTAGGCGGCCTGACAGCCTGCGCCGGAGCTGCGGTCTGCTGGACCGGCGGTTTGGTCGTAGCCGGTGTATCGGCGGCACGCGCCACCGAAAAACAGACCGTCGTGCCGATTAGGACGGGCAGAAGGCTGCGATATCGCGAACGGAAGACGGGAGACGCAGGCGTTTCCCGGGGTGTGGGGCAGTATGGTCTGACAGACGCTGGGGCCGGAATGGCCGGGGGTTGTCTGTGTGCCATGATGAGAGACTCCTCGCCTGCAAGCAATGAGATCTCAGCTCTGACAGGAAAGGTTCAAGCTGCTGGCTGCGTTGTGCATGGACATGCGTCGGGCAGACAGCGACCACCATCCCTCCGCCAGTATGAACTGGATCAGGTTCAATGGGTCACTGCGCCGCATGACTTTTAAGGGTCACACCAGCAGAATCTCAGCCCCATGCCGGAGCCCCCCACGGTGAAGCGTCACAAATCCTCTCTGGAAGAGAAATTGTCAACATGACGGAGCCGTCTGAAGGCGGGCCTCGCATACGGTCGGGGGTATGTTGCAAACAATTTCGAGAGGAATATTCATTTTTTATTAATAACGACAGGTATAAATTTCCAAACACTCACGCCGCCCCCTGAACATAGCGTGAGACCAGAGGTCAAAAAGGCTCTCATGCTGAACTGGATTGAAAAAACCGCCTATGTCCGCCAGAAAATCAAGGTACTCTTTGCCGTTCTGATTCTGGTTTCTGTGCTTCAGTTTGTGGTCGAGCAGGTTTTTCAGCATCTGTTCCTGCATTATCGTCATGAACAGACCCTGTCGCAATGCTCGGGACTGCTGTTTCAGATTGCCCTGACGCTTCTGATCGCCAGATTTGCCATCCGTATCGTCGCGGTTCCCTTCGAGCAGATCACGGCTGCCACCGAAAAAGTGGCCGGGGGCGCGCTTAACATCACCATTCCTTGCCTTCATCATCAGGACTGCGCCGGGCGTCTGGCCCGGTCCCTTCAGTCCTTTCGGGAAAACAGCCAAAATCAGCTGAAGCTTCAGGAAGTTTCAGCCACCGAGGCGCGTGAGGCCGCGCGTATCCAGAAAGAACTCTCCGGAAAGAGCGAAAGCATCCGTCAGCTGCAGAGCGAAACGATCGGAACGATCTGCGCCGGGATGGAAATCGTGAAGAAGGGGGACCTGACCTTCACGTTTCAGGAGCATTTTCAGGACCGGTTTGAAGAGTTCCGGCGGGATTTCAATACACTCATTCATATTTACCGAACGGCGATCGCCAAGATTTCCGATGCGACGTCCATGATTGCCAACGGGACGTCGGAAATCGCTTCGGCTTCCGCGGAGCTGAGCGAGCGGACAGAACGGCAGGCCGTCAACCTTGCCCAGTCCGCCGCGTCCCTCAACAGCATTACGCAGACAGTCGGCAAAACCGCCCGCTCCGCGGTGCAGGCGCGTGAGACGTCTCTGGAAACCCGGGCCCAGACGGTTGTGATTTCGGGGGTCATGCATTCGGCCAATACGGCGATGGGGGAAATCCGGGCTTCCTCGCGGCAGGTCGAAAGCATTCTGGGCCTGATCGAGGAGATCGCGTTCCAGACCAATCTCCTGTCGCTGAACGCGGGGATCGAGGCGGCGCGCGCCGGTGAGGCGGGGCAGGGATTTGACGTGGTCGCAAAGGAGATCAGGGCTCTGGCCCAGCGTTCGGCCAAGTCCGCCCAGGATATCCGCAACATCATCGCCTCCTCGGGGCGTCAGGTGGAAGAAGGTGTTCATTTCGTCGGCGAGGCGGATCGGTCGATGAAGGTCATCAGCCAGCATGTGGACGGAATTACGTCGCTGCTTGAAGAGATTTCACAGTCCACGACGGGTGAGGCTGAGAGCCTTGAGACAATCAACAAGGCCATCAACGAAATGGACCAGATGACCCAGCGGAATGCCGCAATGGTGGAAGAGGTCAACGTGGCGTGCCGGAACCTGAGCAACGAGGCGAAGGATCTTTTCGCCGAACTGTCCAGATTCAGCTTTGCTCCCGCGCAGCCGTCCGATGACTGGATGCACCCTGCAAACCGGAGCCTTGCTGCCGCAGAAGCCTGACGAAGACGATCCTGCCCCGGCCGGCCCTGTGGAACATTATCGCGACATGCCTCGACATCGGGCCTGATATTCCCGACACTGGCGGCATGCCGGCTCGTTCCTTGTGCTCCCCTGTCCTGAATGACGGACCCTGCCCATGATGGGGGATGCTTTTCGTTCTCTGGGGAGACGTAACTACCGCATCTGGGCCATGGGGGCGCTGGTCTCGAATATCGGGACCTGGATGCAGATGACGACGCAGGACTGGCTGGTTCTGACGGAACTGACCCGGCATGATGCGACGGCTGTTGGCATCGTCACGGCGCTTCAGCTGGCGCCACCGCTCCTGCTGATTTTCTGGACTGGAAAAATCGCCGACAGGGTGGAGAAGCATCGCTTTCTGCTGCTGACGCAGGCTGCACTCGGAACTCTGGCCATTGCGCTGGGGGTTCTGGTGGTGACGGGCCTGATCCGGTTGTGGGAAGTGGACCTCTTTGCATTTCTGAGCGGCTGTGTGGCGGCGTTTGACAGCCCGGTGCGGCAGATTTTTGCGGGCGAACTGGTTGGCGAAGCGGATCTGGCCAACGCCGTTGCGCTCAATTCCGTCTCTTACAATGCGGGGCGTATGATCGGGCCGGCCATAGCCGGGTTCTGTATTGCGCAACTCGGCTCGGGCTGGTCGTTCATTCTGAACGGGCTTTCATTTTATGGCGTGCTGATGTCGCTCCTCTCCCTGCGGACACAGGAGCTGCATCGTCTTGCACCCGTCAAACCGGACAATGCGCATCAGGAAAAACAGGATCTGCTGACAGGCGTGCGATACGTCTGGAAGCGTGATGACCTGCGGACCATCCTGTTCATGTTGTTTCTGCTCGGGGCCTTCGGGCTCAATTTCCCGATCTATATCTCAACCATGGCCGTCAGCGTTTTTCACGTCGGGGCGCATGGTTATGGGGTCCTGAATTCGGCCATGGCGGTTGGAACGATCATCGGGGCCCTGTTCGCGGCCAGCCGCAAGACCATGCAGTTTTCCGCCTTGCCGCAGGGGGCTGTCGTCTTCAGTCTGGCCTGCCTGCTGGGCGCGCTTTCGCCGGGGTACTGGGCTTTTGCAGTCACGCTGGTCATGGCGGGCATGGCGTCGCTGACCTTCACGGCGGTCAGCAACAGCTACATGCAGCTCGCGACCGACCCAGGTATGCGCGGGCGGGTGGTCTCGATCCGTTTCGCCGTCTTTGCAGGATCGTCTCCGCTGGGGGCACCGCTGGTGGGCATGGTTGCGAACTGTCTGGGCCCCCGCTGGGCTCTGGGGGTGGGATCGCTCTCCGGGATTCTGGCGGCCGGGGTGGCGCTGCTTTACCTGCACCGGTTGCAGGCTGGAAAAGAGACATGTTCCTGACGTCCCGGGGCATGATCGTCAGAAGGCTGCGTCGGGGACTGCTGGGTGCCGGGGTGCTGCTCGGTCTGTGGCTGCTGTGGATGGGATGGGTGGCGTTCCGCGGTGTCTCGGCTGTGCCGGTCCGTTCGGAAATGGCGGTTATCCTCGGAACAGCCGTTACGCAGAACGGGGTGCCGCGTCCGGCGCTGCGGGAACGACTGGAAGAAGGGCTGCGGCTGTGGCGTGCCGGGTTGGTGCGGACGATCATGGTGAGTGGTGCGATCGAAAGCGGCAACCATCAGGACGAGGCCCGGATCATGGCGGAATGGCTGATGGCCCGGGATGTTCCGGCTTCGGCAATCATTGTGGATTCGCACGGAAACAACACCTGGCTGACGGCCCTGCATGTCACCCGGCTGCATCCCGCGGGCGCTATCGTGGTCACGCAGTGGTTTCATGTCCTGCGGTCGGAATGGGCCCTGCGCCGGGCAGGCGTGAGGCCGGTCTCGGGGGCTGCGCCGTGCCGCTTCCGGATGGTGGAACTCTGGTACCTGTTCCGGGATTCCGTGGCGCTTCCGGTCTATGTTCTGACGAAAGCGCCCTAGGGCTGGTGGATCAGTACGGAACGCCGATCTGCTCGATGGCCGTGGCAAGGGACGGGGCAAGCGGCATCATCGGCGCAAGGGTCGCCTGATAGGCGTGGTACAGGTCTCCCTTGCCCTTGTAGATCGTCTCGGTGGGTTCGCCCTCGGGGCTGACTTCATTGAACCAGCTGCCGAAATCGCGGTCGATCAGGGTCGTATCGATGTAATCCCAGATCATGCGGTACCAGTGTTCGTAATGGGGATTGCCGGTCCGCTTGTGCAGATTGATGGCGGCCGTCAGGGCTTCGGCCTGCGCCCAGTGGATGCGGCTGCGGTTGTGCGGACCGTGCTCCCAGTTGATGGTATAGAGCATGCCTGGCCGGCCATCAGCGTTCCATCCGGTATTCATGCCGGTCTCGAACAGGGCCTGCGCGTCGTGCAGCATCCATTCCGGGGTGGGGAGACCGTGGCGCAGAAGGGCGGCTTCGAGCTTCAGGGTCAGATGGGCCCATTCCACGAAATGCCCGGGCGTCATGCCATAGGGACGCAGGTCATCGTTGGGTTTGTCGCTGTGGTAGTCGCGCAGCAGGGTCCAGTTGCGGTTGAAATGCTCCGGCATCGCGAATCCTTCCGCCGCGGCCAGTTCGTGCACGAAGCGCGTGACGATGCGCCGGGCGCGATGGAGCCATTTCACGTCGCCGGTGACGTCCGCCAGCGCCATGAAGGCCTCGGTGGAATGCATGTTGCTGTTGGCACCGCGATAGTCTTCCTCATCCGACCAGTCCGGAGCGAAGCTCTCGCGCATGACGCCTTCCTCCTCGCTCCAGAAATGGGTCTCGATCTGATGGATCGCATCCCTGAGCAGGTCGCCCGCGCCTTCCGCCCCGATCAGGACGGCTGAGGATGCCGCGAGGGCCACGAAAGCGTGCAGGTAAGCCTGCTTGCGGTCATTGTCCTTGTCCGCGAAATGTTGCCAGCCCCCGTGAGCGTCGTCGCGGAAGTTTGTGCGCAGGGCATGGATTCCATGGGCGACGAGCGGCGCACTTCCGGGGAGGCCCTGAAGCTCCGCCACGGCATAGGCATGGACGCAGCGCGCGGTCAGCGTGGCTTCAGGTTTTGCATTTTCGGGGAGCGTGCCTTCCAGATCCAGTCCGGTAAAACCGCCGTCTATGCACCCGCCCTTGCTGAAATCCAGAAGGCGACGACCCTGCATTTCCAGCCATGCCCGGTGAGAGGGGCGGCGGATCCAGCTGTCGCGGCTGAGGAGGGTGGGCGAAAGGCGGTCGGTCATGAGGCACTCCGGGCAGGTCGACAGATGTGGCTATCAGGACGTTTCAGGGACGCCGGGGTTCCGGAAGGGTGTGCGTACAGACATGATCCTCACGAAGATGCGCACGGATGCGGATGTGGCTTGCGTCGGGCGATGGGTTTGCCGATACAGGAGAGTATGACTGACCGGCCCTCGATCATCGTCGCTCCCAGCCTTCTGGCTGCTGACTTTTCCCGCCTCGGGGAAGAGATCGCCTCCATTGCGCGTGCGCCCTGGCTCCATCTTGATGTGATGGACGGGCATTTCGTGCCGAACATCTCGTTTGGCCCTCCGGTCATTGCGGCCCTTCGCACGCATACGGATGCGAAATTCGATGTTCACCTGATGATCGATCCGGTGGACCCGTATCTTGAGGCCACTGCGAAAGCGGGGGCCGATCACATCACGGTTCATGTCGAGAACGCGCCCCATCTGCACCGTTCGCTTCAGACCATCCGCGCCCTGGGCTGTCGTCCTGGCGTTGCGATCTGTCCGGCGACGCCTGCCGTGGCGCTGTCGGAAGTCATGGATCTGGTGGACATCATTCTTGTGATGACGGTCAATCCGGGATTCGGCGGTCAGAGCTTCCTCGACAGCCAGCTTTCCAAGATCAGGACGCTCTCGGAAATGATCCGGGAAAGCGGTCGTGACATCATCCTTGCTGTGGATGGGGGGATCGATCCTCGGACGGCACCGCGTGTGGTCGAGGCCGGTGCCACCATGCTCGTTGCCGGATCGGCCATTTTCGGAAAAGAGGACCGGGACGCGGCCATCAGGGCGCTTGAAGGGCCGTTCGTGGAACAGATTACCGGATGACAGGTAGTCGCTGGCTTCAAGGTCTTCGTCTCTCCCTTGCCCGTCTGCCCTTCGGGGGGCCTGCTTCCGAAGGCCCAGTGCATGCGTTCCGTGATCCCTGGAAAGGTGATCCGGATCAGGGTGCGCGCCTGATTGGCGGCCATTTCCGTTTCGACCGACAGGACTATCCGCTGCCCAACGGAAACTGGGAGCGTGGTCCCTGGCCGGAACCGGTGCGCGAATGGCTCCACGGCTTCAGCTGGTTGCGGGATCTGCGGACCCTCGGGAGCGACAGGGCCCGTCTGACCGCGCGGGGACTCGTGAGCGACTGGCTGGCGCATCCGCCAACGGATCCGCTGGTGCGGGATGCGTGCGTCACGGGATCCCGTCTGGCGTCCTGGCTGTCCAATCATGAGTTCTGCCTGGCCTCTGCCGATCCGCGGCTTCAGCAGCGTCTGATGGAACGGATGCTGGTGGAGGGCCGGACCATCGCGGCCCTTCTGCCTCTGCCACCTCAGGGCGTGCGAGGTCTGATGGCATTCCGGGGACTGCTGGCGGCTGCCATGGCAATGCCGGAGCAGGCGGGGTTCATCTCCCGATTCCTGCGCTATCTGCCCGGGGAACTGGAGCGGCTGGTTCTGGCAGACGGCACAGTGGCGGAGCGCAGTCCGGAGGCGCAGTTCCTCGTCACGCGGGAGCTGGCGGAAATGTCCGTCATGTTCCGCACTGCCCATGCCAGTGTTCCGCCCTTTATCGACCGGGCTCTGGACAGGGTCTGTCCCGTTCTGCGGGCGATGCGGCATGGGGATGGTGGTCTTGCGGTCTTTAACGGGGCGAATGAACGGCATAGTGCGGCTGTGGAAGACGTTCTGGCGCAGGGATCGCGGCAGAAACTGATTGCGCCTGCCATGCCGCAGGGAAAGTTCACGCGGCTGGCGCTCGGCAAATCGCTGCTGCTTGTGGATAGCGGCCCCCCCGCGCCAGCCGGGTTTGACAGCATGGCGCATGCCGGAACCCTGTCCTTCGAGTTTTCGCACCAGCGTCATCGCCTGTTCGTGAACTGCGGAAGCGCTGTGGTCGGAGCCTGGCGCGATGCCATGCGATGCAGTGCTGCCCATACGGTACTTGTAGCGGATGGTCTGTCGTCCGCGGACTTCGGACCGGATGGCGGCATGACGCGCCGGCCGGTTACCGTGTCCTGCGATCATCAGACGGATGGGGCCGCGCACTGGCTGGATCTGTCGCACGATGGCTACCACGCGCCGCTGGGGGCGAAATGGACCCGTCGCCTGTATTTCGGCTCGGATGGCGAAGATCTGCGCGGGCAGGAAATCATTGATGGGGAGCGCAATATCGACTTTGCCATCCGCTTCCATATCCATCCGGATGTGAAGGTGACGCAGGACGATGAGGACATCATTCTGCAGGTTGGCGGGACGATCTGGCGTTTCAGGCAGCGTGACGGGGTCGTACGGCTGGAAAACGACGTTTATCTGGGGCGGGGGAAGCGCGAGATCTGCCAGCAGATCATCATTACGCCGCGGGCCCTTCCTGACGCGGCTCCGCCGGAAGAAGATGCCGCGCCGGCTGATGAAAAAACTGACGCCGGGAAGGCGGTCAGGCGCACCCATCAGAGCGTGACCTGGCTGCTCGAACGCATCCCGGAATAGGCTGTTTCGTCCGGAATGCGATTGTGAAGATACTTGAAATCACCAACGTGGACTTTGCGCTCAGGCAGTTCCTGCTGCCGCTGATGCGGGAACTGCGTGGTGCCGGACATGACGTTCAGGGGGCATGTGCCGAAGGCTCCCATCTGGAGCCTGTCCGGGCCGAGGGCTTTACGGTGCATGGCGTTCCGATGGCCCGCTCCTTTTCGCCGCTGGCGCAGTACAGGGCATTTGTTGCTCTGGTGCGGCTGATCCGGCGGGAAAAGCCTGATCTGGTTCATGGGCACATGCCGATCAGTGGTATTCTGGCGCGATTTGCCGCGCGGCTCTGCGGGGTGCGCGTCGTGGCGTATACCTGCCACGGCTTCCTGTTCAATCAGCCCGGGTCATGGCGTCGCCGGATGCTTTCCCTGATCCTGGAATGGGCGGCAGGGCGCATAACGGACCTGTATATGACGGTCTCGCGTGAAGAGGCGCGGGACGCGCGCCGCCTGCACCTGAACCGCAACCCCATAGCGATCGGCAACGGTCGGGATCCCGGGCGCTACCATCCTGATCCGGAGACGCGTGCACGATTGCGGAGGGAACTCGGGGTGCCGGAAGACCGGCCGGTGGTCATCGTTGTGTCGCGCCTGGTGCGGCACAAGGGTCATCCCGAACTGCTGCGGGCCATGGAAGATGTTCCGGACGCGGAGCTCTGGGTGGTCGGGGAGCGTCTGCCTTCGGATCATGGCGCGGATCTGACGGCAGCCTTCGCATGCGCACGCGACCGTCTCGGCCCGCGTCTGCGGATGCTTGGATATCGTGAAGACGTCCCGGAGTTGCTGAGGGCTGCAGATGTGTTTGCGCTGCCCAGCCATTTCGAAGGGCTGCCGATGTCGGTCATCGAAGCAATGCTGACGGGACTGCCGGTTGTGGCGACGGATGTCCGGGGCCCCAGAGAGCAGGTTCTGGATGGGAAAACGGGATTTCTGGTTCCGCCAGGCCTGTCCATGCCTCTCGCCAAGGCCCTGCGCACCCTGACGCAGGACGTAGCGTTAAGACAGAAGATGGGCACGGCCGGAAGGCAGGTTGCGCTCGAGGCGTATGACGAACGGCATATCCTGAAGCATGTCGTGGCGCTTATGGAAAAGGCCTGTGCCTGAAACCCTGTCAGCCCTGCAGAAGCTTGAGAAGCATTGAGGGCTGGCTATCCATGATCGAGAGGGACTGCACGGCGAGCTGCTGTCTGGTCTGAGCGGAAAGAAGCAGAACGCTCTGTTTTGCCAGATCGGCATCGGTCAGTGCGGATATTTCGGTCGTGATGGCGCCCTGCTGGGCCTGCATGGTGCTGGCAATGGAATAGATCGCCGGATTGTCCGAGGCGGTCGAGACGCTCTTTCCGGTTGAGCCTGCCGTTTCAGCCTTGTTCAGTGCAGTGGTGCCTTGGGGTAGAGCCTGAAGCCTGGAGAGGACGGAGGCATTATTCACACTCAGCACGGATCTGTACTTCTCAGAAAACGCAGGATGCTACGAGGATATCAGCCTCGATATAATTTTCTGTTGAGGGCAGGAGTATCTGTCTTTTAGGGCGAAAAAAATCCTTCCGGACATTCTGTCTTAAAAAGGATGGGTATTGGAGATGGAATTGCAGACCCAAAGACTCTTAATGGAAGCATGAATTAATACTTAAGTGTGCGAAATACATTTATCCATTGTAATTTTCAAAACATCCATAATTCACTATTCTGTTTTGGTGTTATTATCAGGACTAAAATACTCTTGTTATGATGACTTCGATTCTCCCGCAAACTTGTCTTTTGTTTCTGCGCTATTTTCATGAGACTGTTGTCGCACGAGATGATTGAAGACAAAGGTATTCCCCATGAAGGTCGGTCTGTTCGTCCCATGTTATGTGGACATGTTTCACCCCGAGACAGGAATTGCGACTCTGGAACTGCTGGAGCGCTTTGGGGTGTCCGTTGAATATCCCGTTGACCAGACATGCTGTGGACAGCCCATGACCAATACCGGCTGTGAGCGTGAAGCGGCCAGGACGGAGGAACTGTTCGTCCGTAATTTCGAGAAATACGATTACATTGTCACGCCGTCCGGAAGCTGCACGAATCAGGTCCGCAACAACATGACGGCTATTGAGCAGAGCGACGCCGTCAAACACGTTCGCAGCCGGACCTACGAACTGGTCGAGTTCCTGCATGATGTCCTGAAAGTCGATGCCTTTCCCTGGGCCGAGTTTCCGCATCGTGTTGCGCTTCACAACAACTGCAACACGCTGCGGAACCTGCGGATCGCCAGCATGACCGAGCGCCGCGAGGAGCCATTTTCCAAGCCGAAAGCGCTCCTGAAGATGGTCAAGGGGATCGAATTCGCCGATCTGACGCGGCCTGACGAATGCTGCGGCTTTGGCGGGACGTTTTCGGTATTTGAAGAAGGCGTTTCGGCCAAGATGGGTCAGGACAAGGTCACGGATCAGCTGAAATCCGGGGCGGAATATGTCACGTCCTCCGACAGCTCCTGCATGATGCATCAGGAAGGCTGTGCCCGGCGGATGGGGGCCAATCTCAAATATATCCACATCGCCCAGATCCTGAATGGAGCACGCGCATGACCGCCGAACTGCATGAAGAACTGACCGATCCCCATGCCGATCAGCTGGATCACGGGGCAGCATCCTCCCGGCCGCTGAAATCGCGGATTTCTGAACCGCAGCCCCGTGGCGCGAAAATCCACGGGAACCGGCCGGTCGATCAGTCCGAGGCGGCAAACCGCTTCATGGCGGCGACCGAACACGAGGCCATGCATGACGCGCGTCTGTGGGACCTGCGCCAGAAGCGCGACAAGGAAATGCATGGGATCGAGGAATGGGAAGAGCTGAGAAACCTGGCCTCGGGCATCAAGGAGCACACGCTTTCCAAACTCGACTACTATCTTGAGCTGTTCGAGAAAAATGCGACGGCCAACGGGATCAAGGTCCACTGGGCCAAGGACGGAGCCGAGAATAACGCCATCGTTCTGGAGATCCTGCGCAGCAGGGGCGTCGAGCGGCTGATCAAGAGCAAGTCGATGCTGACGGAGGAATGTGGCTTCCGGGAATTCATGGCCGAGAACAATGTCGAGGTTATCGAAACGGATCTTGGCGAGCGTATCCAGCAGCTGGATGATGAAGCACCCAGCCATGTTGTCGTGCCCGCCGTGCACAAGCTGCGGACCGATGTCGCGAGTGTTTTTGCCAAAACAATCGGTTCCGACCCTGACAATGCGGATGCTCATTACCTGACGGAATGTCAGCGCGAAGCCACGCGTCCGCTGATCCTGTCCGCGCAGGCCGGTATGACGGGCGGCAATTTTGTGGTTGCGGAGACGGGGACCTTCGTCGTCTGCACCAATGAAGGCAATGCGGATCTTTCCGCCAACACGCCGCCGCTGCATATCGCATCCATCGGGATCGAGAAGCTGATCCCCGGACTGGATGATCTGGCCGTGTTTATCCGCCTGCTGTCGCGCAGTGCCCTGGGATCGCCAATCACGCAGTATACGTCCCATTTCCGCGGCCCCCGCAAAGGGAGCGAGATGCATGTCGTGCTCGTGGACAACGGCCGCTCCGCCCGGCTTGGCATGGAGAAGTTCTGGCCGGGGCTGAAATGCATCCGCTGCGGCGCGTGTATGAATACCTGCCCGGTTTTCCGGCGCAGTGGCGGCCTGAGCTACGGGGCGACCTATGCCGGTCCGATCGGGCTGATCATTGATCCGACCTTCAACGTCCACAAATACCGCAACCTGCCCTATTCCTCGACGATGAACGGCAGCTGCACCAATGTCTGTCCGGTGAAGATCAATATTCACGAACAGATCGCCGACTGGCGCAGGACGCTGGCGGGCGAGGGGGAAATCTCCCCGGTCAAGAAAGTCATGATGAAGGCGGCCGGCGAGGTTCTGGCCTCTCCCGTGGTCTATCGGGCAAGCCTGCCTCTGGGCCGCAGCGCGCTGCGGCATCTTCCGCATTTCATGCTCTACAACAAGCTCAATACCTGGGGCCGCAAGCGCGACATTCCCGAGACACCCAAACAGACGTTCAATGAATGGTATCGCAAGAACCGGAAGCAGCAGGACGAAGGGAAAAAGTCATGAGCGGTTCACGCGAAGCCATTCTGGACACAATCCGCAAAAACCACGTTCAGGGCGAACGTGCGCGCCCGAACGTGCCGCTGTTCGATCAGGCTGCACCAGCCGACCTGAATGCGCTGTTTCAGAAGTCTCTGGAGCGCATGGGGGGCAAGATGCTGACCCCGGATGCGGTCGATCCGATGGCGCCTGTCCGTCAGGCCATCGTTAAGTCGGGACCGGTCCTGTCCTGCGTGCCGGCGTTCGAGGGGGACATGAAGATCACGCCTCAGACAAAGCCGACGGATATCGCTCCGGTTGAATATGCCGTTCTGCGGGCGGCGTTCGGTGTGGCGGAGACGGGATCGCTGTGCTTCACGGAAAAGCAGCTTCTCGTGAATACGACGGGCTTTCTGCCGCAGCATCTGATCATCCTGCTGGACCCGTCTCAGATCGTGTACAACCTGCACAATGCCTATCAGCGCCCGGAATGGACGCAGGCGCATTATGCCGTGTTCCAGAGCGGTCCGTCAGCAACGGCGGATATCGAGGGCGTTCTCGTGCATGGTGCGCAGGGTGTGCGTTCTTTGAGTGTGCTGTTTCATCCCGCGTCCTGATCCTGAGGGGGGCATAAACCCTGCAGCCCGCAGGGGAGCGGAAAAATTGGCGGGAATCCATACTTTTATTGGGTTCCCGCTTGGGCTGTCTATCGTTAAGCCAGCCATGAATATACGGATAAGTGCAACGTTCAGATTGGAAGCAATCTGGGAAACGAATTTAAAATTGATGGATTTCCTTTGGAAAATATTCAGGAGCGTCAGATACGTGCCGTATTCGACCAGAAAACAATCCGTGTCTATCAGGCCTATAGCGATGAAATAGCGGATGCTGCCCTGTTAAACGGTACGTTTCGACCGCCTACGTTCAAAATGGAACGTATGACCTGGATTAAACCATCATTCCTTTGGATGATGTATCGAGCGGGATGGGGATACAAGGACGCTGGGCAACGCCGAATTCTTGCCATGGATATTACGCGCATAGGCTTTGAGTGGGCTCTTACGCATAGCTGCAACACTCATCGGGATGACGCCATGAGTCCAGAAGAATGGAATCAGCTTAAGCTTAGATCGCCTGTGCGAGTTCAATGGGATCCAGAACGAAATTTGCAGCTTGAACCTCTGCCCTATCGTTCTCTTCAAATTGGATTAGGTCACGTTGACAAAAGGTCTATACGATCTGCGTGAGATCTGATTCACTGTTGTCTTCAATGAAGGCAGTACAGTGGAGCAGGCATGGCACGAGGTGATCTGACGGATCAGGAATGGGCGATCATTGGTCCACTTCTGCCGGCTGAACGCGGACGTTGGGCGCGTCCGGCTGGAGACAATCGCCGGTTCCTCAATGGTATGCTGCATGTTCTGCGCACAGGTTGCCCCTGGCGAGACATGCATGAG
>NZ_JACRVU010000003.1 GCF_018811945.1 Gluconobacter sp. P1C6_b | reverse complement strand
CAAACGGCGGTCGTCCACCTTTGCTCCCATCTGAATAGGCCAGAGCCTTCTCCAGATCAGGGCGGAACACCTCAAAATCCACAGTCCGGGAAAATGCCTCAAGCTGATCGCCAAGCCCGCTTAACCGGGCCAGCCGCTCTTCAACATCAAAGAAACCAGGCTGCTTCATCTGCCATCATCCCCAATCAACGCAGGAGAGATGGAATCACAGAGGAACCCTCAAATCCAGAAGGTTTTTCGAACCCTCCAGATTATTCCAGCTTAGCATTTGAAGCGCGTTCAAACGTCACGATTGCTGACATGCTTGCCGAAGCGAAGTCAGCTCTCGGCAAAGAGTTCGACGGCTATAAGGGCGGCGAATATGTCATGGGGCCACATACGGACTGCTACCTCGCAGAGTATGGCTCTTGCGGTGACGAACTCAGCCGTCCTTTGCTTGAGATAATGTGTGGCGTTGGCCCCATACTCGAACGCGCCATTGCCGAGGCTGTGGCGGCGGAGAGAGAGCGTTGCGCGAAGGTTTGTGACGATCTGCGTGACCAATGGTCCAAATGTCGGAACCCGAAACTTTCTGATGCCCAATATTGGGAGGGAAAAGTTAATGCGGCGTTAGACTGCGGTGCAGACATCCGGAGCGCCGCGAAATGACCCGCTTCTTCACCAAGCTACTGACCCACCTTCTCGGCCCCGCGCCGGACAGGCGGTCTGACGACAGTGTTTTTGATGCGTGCCGGGGAGATGGGGAATGATCGACGAACAGAACAAGCCGGTTCGGACGCGGGATGAGCAGATAGAGGCGCTTGCTTCTCAATTCGGAGAAGAGGGCACATTCTCATACGTCGATGACCGAGACGCGGCGACGCAGCATATCGCAGAAGCCGAAGCCCGAGGCGCGGCGGAACAGCGCCGGAAGGATGCGGAGCGGCAGGAACCGGTTGCTTGGGCAATTCCTGGCCAACTGCCGAGCGAGGCATTCCCTCATTGCGAGCTTGTTCTGTACCGCAGAAAAGCATCGCACAACACGCTCCCCCTCTACACCCACCCCGCCAACGTCGCCGCGCTGGAGGATCGGGTGGGGAAGCTGGAGGGGGAGCGCGACCGATTGAGAGATGCATTAATCGCGTGTGGGAATAATGCTGGCGGTTTTCTTGCCCCGGGGGTTTCGACTGAGTTTCTGATTGAGTGTGTACCGGAAGAAGTGAGGTTGAAGATTTCCTCCCTCACACGCGAGGGAGGGGTGTGATGTGGAAATATCGTCCCGGGCCATGGGCTGCATGGCGTCACACGTCGAATCAGTCGGATGCCGAGTTTTTTGAAATGCATGGATATGAAGTCGTCTGGGCGCCGTTTGCAGGAGACCCGGCATGAGCGGGAAACCGGTAGCCAACGATAATGATAGTCGCTTCATGGCCGGCAGGCTATGCGCCCGTAAATCATGGCCTGATATCGGCGCAGCGAAGATCGAGGATGCCGTAGCACTTGCATATCGGAGTGGCCAAGATGCTTTCGGGGATGGCTGGGTCGTTGAACTGCGCACTCTTGCGGAGAAATCAGCATGAGCCCAGACCTGAAACAGGCCGTTGAAATCGCCAAGGAAAAGCATCGGCAGCGGCCTCCCCTGTTCGGAACACTGGCTTATTTCGAAAGTCTGCCTGAATACAGTTGCTCACTCCCAACGGGGACAACGCCAGGTAAAAGATGGCGCCGCCAAATCAATGTGGAGCCGTGGGGGCGCATCACGATTCCGCCCGTCGGATGGGTGATCGCGGAATATTACGAGGGTCCAGACGTGCCCGAGGGGCGCATCGGCATCCGTTATTATCGTCCGGTAATCCGAGTTCCGGCCCCCTGCATCCGATCAGGAGACCTGGCATGAGCGGGCGGACGGGTGAGGAGACCAGAAAGCGGATGCAAGAAACCCTTGAGGAAGCATCTGCGCGCGTAGAGGCAAACTGGGAATGGGCTGATGCCGTAAAAGCAAACTGGCAAAAGACATTGGATAATAAGGCAGAGGCGCGAAAACGAGCCATGGACGCGGAGGAACGGGGATGAGTGACGCATGGCCTGATACGGCAAATGTTCTGCACATCATCGCGCAGCCTATGCCGCATGATGATGCCTACATCATCGGAACGCCTGAGGGACTGAAGCGGCTGAAAGACGCTATCGACGCAGCCTTAGCTGCACCCGGGCACCCGAGATGCGCAAGCGTTATGTGCAATGACGGAGAGGGATATTATGCGGCTGTTCGATGTGTGCCGGGCACGCGCATGGAAATGGCCCCGTATGGATACACAGACGAGGCATTCCAAGATGACCGACGGTGGCCCGCGTGGGTTTCTTCTATGGTCGGGCATTCCGTTGTGAATGACGAAGTACCTGAAGGCCTGAAAGACGTGAGGAAGCTATGACCAACCCAACAGACCCCAGGATCGAGGCCGCGGCGCGGGCAATCGCAGATGCCATGCTGCGCCATGGGGACGCGCCTGGTGCTTGCGCCTTAGCCAAATCCGCCCTCAAAGCCGCAGACGCCGCAGCGTGGCGACCGATTGAGAGCGCGCCGAAGAATGTTCCACCAACGCTGGTTATAGACGCATCAATGCCTGAAGAAGGGCCATATATTGCAAACTGCAAGAACGGTATCTGGTGCGATGATTATGACATGGTAGAGCCTACCCACTGGATGCCCCTGCCGCCAGCGCCTGTGATGGGAGGGCGCGATGAGTGAGGCACTGGAACGTTACCTCACCATTCAGGAAGTGGCAGACCGGACCGGCCAGCATCCCGAGACAGTCCGTCGAGCAATCAGAGCCGGACGTCTGGCGGCTTATCGCATCCCGAAGAATACCCGCGTCACTGAAGAAGCCTTTCAGGATTACATCAGGAGTTATCATTGCCCCGCCCACGGAACGACAAGCCGCACCTCGAATTACGACGCGGGAAATGGTGCATCGTCTGGTGGGAAGAAGGAAAGCGGAAGCGACTTTCGACAGGGACTGAGGATGAAAAGAGCGCTCGCCAGGCGTTAGCTGATTTCGAGGGGGAGCTTGAAAAAGCCCCTCTCAAAATGACCTTTGCCGATTGCCTCAAGCGCTATGTGGATAGCAGGCGAGGCAAGGTCTCAGCTCTCAAGAGGCTTGAAGAGGCGGTCATCCCCTTGCATGAAGGACTGGGATATCTTCGCATTGACCAAGTCAACCAGCGCGAATGGGATCGCTACGCCGCGACACGTTTCAAGAAGAAAGGCGGCAAGGTGACGGCAGATCTCGTCTCCCCCGGCACGCTCCGGCGTGAGTTCAATGTGTTACGAGCCAGTCTGCGTCGCGCATGGAAGGACGAGTTCCTTGTCAGGCCTCCAGAGATCGAGCCGCCACGAGATAGCGCGCCCCGCGATCGGTTCCTGACAAAGGCGGAAGCCAAAAAGCTGCTGGATGCCTGCGAGACGCCGCATGTCCGGACGTTTATGGCCATCGCCATTTACACAGGCGCGCGGAAAGGATCGATTCTTGCCCTGACATGGGATCGTGTCCACTGGCAGACGGGGCTGATTGATTTTCAGGAGCCGGGAAGGCCGCTGACTGGCAAGCGGCGTGCCGTCGTCCCCATGACCAAGGCGCTCCGCAAGGAAATGGAAGAAGCCTTCCGTCTGAGCAACGGGGATTATGTGGTCCACTGGCATGGGAAGCCGATTCCTACGGGGTTGCGCTGGTCTTTCAATAAGGCCTGCGAGCGGGCGGGGCTGACGTGGCGCCCGACGCCTCACCATTTGAAGCATAGCGTGGCCTCATGGTTTGCTATGGACAAGGTTCCGATTGATCAGGCGGCGGATTGGCTCGCGACGGATCCAGACACATTGAGGCGTGTATATCGCAAGTTTGACCCGTCGTATCTGCGAGGAATAGCAGATGACTTTTCTCTGTAGTGGTCCAGTTGGACCATTACGTCTCTTGGGGATAAATCAGTTTTTGGCGGATTTTCTTGGCGTCCCATAGGGGATTCGAACCCCTGTTGCCGCCGTGAGAGGGCAAAAATAGGTCAAGGAATACTGCGCCTTATAGCTGTAAGTCATTGTAAAACATCCATTCTTATGTCACCTGAAATCACCCCTTGTCACCCTAAATCTCTTTCGTCGTGGTGCAAAAATGGTGCATGAACCATCTTTGCCGGGCAGGGCGGTAACAGGTCGGGCAGGGGAGGCTGATGGGGGTGTGAACCTTTGTCCTGAGGGAGGAGACCTGACCTCAGGGCTATGTTATGTGGGGCCGGTATAGAACGGTATGCACCGGCATTCTATTGACTTTTCGGCAATAGTGTGAGACGGAAATTGTATCGACAGGCCGAGTAGGGTACTCGTGCGGGATGGATAGCGGTTCTACTGCGCTTAATCAGTGAGAAGGAGACCCGGCTGGGGAAACTTGGCCTAGCCTGCGCTGCCCGGCGTGGGGGATGGGCTGTTCGGAGCCGGTTATGCCGGGGCGCTCCGAAACGATAAGGCTTCCCGCACTCTCAATGCAGAAAACTGCAATGGGGGTCTCATGAGTACACTCACTAACGAGCAGCACGATATCTATGACCGGCTGACAAGCGGGACAGGCAAGCCCAGAATCTGGGGCATCGTCCGCCATGACGGCGCGCCTCTCAATCTATCGGACCCGTTCCCCATCGGTGAGGGACACGAAGAAGAGTTTTCGTTTTCAGTGAACGTCAGTGGAATTACGGTAGCCGGAAAGATGCTGGCGACCGGCAGCGGGTTCGCACTGCTGAAAGGCTCGTGGTCCGGAGTGTTCGACAGCCGGAATATTGAAATGCCTATTGCCGGGGCCGGTCAGATTGATGAGGCCGAATGGGTGCCGGTCAGTTCAGCCCATTTTTACGGGCGACCGGAAGCGGCGCTTGAATTACGGGAACATCTCGTTTTTGAAGCAGTCGATTATCTGGCTTCCACTTTCTACCACGATGAAGAGCGACGGTCAGGCTAGGGCTAGTCGCCCTGGCTGACCTGACACCCCGGAAATCATGGAAAAAGCAGCGGAACAGTTCAGGAACGTTGAAATCCGCCATCCTGAAACTGTTCAATATAGAAAAGCCCGCCCCCGATAGTCCCTGCAAGGACGATGACCGGGGAACGGGCTTGGTTCGCAACGACACGCGATGAGTTAAGATAGCCCCGGTCTTCCTCGGTTTTCAACACTCATCGCGCAGGCGGTGGGTGTTTTTTATGGTTGGCGACAGGCGGCAGTTTTGGGAAGACGTGGAGGACCGGGAACGGCTCCGTCTGCCCCTGCCCGACGCCGATGCCGTGGCAGGCCGGGACGAGGTATTGCAGCAGGACGTGGGGCTTGCCGCAAAGATTCTTCGGGCCACAGACCTCGACCTTTTCGGAAATCCGGCAAGTCTGCATGATATCGCATCCGTTACGATGCACCCATCACGCATCCCGGCGGCGGCATTGCTCAGACGTTCCCGACTGTTCCAGACCGTCAGGAACACTGACGCGCAGTTCTGGCGCAAAGAGTTCAAAACGTACATGACCGAGCGCCGGACAGAGCGCCGAAATCACCAGCACATTATGCTCAGGCTGACAGCAGTGGAACACCGGACGCACCCATCAGGCGTGCACGATGTCGGCGATTTGCGGGAGGATGGCGGGCGCGTCTACAGCGCTCTGGCTCGTGCCCTGTACGACGCAGAGCACAGAATCAGAATCCTGCATGGCATTGTCCTTCCGTTGTATATCGGCACTCATGACGTGTTCGCCGATGGCGGCTGGATTGTGAAGAGACACTATCATGTTGGCGTGGACATCAACCGGGCGGGGCTTTCGGTTGAAGACTGGCAGTTCGTCCGGGAGCGGCTGGAACGCCACTTCATCGACCGTGGCTTCACTATCTATGTCCCTGAACTCGACCAGTATGCCGACGAAGACGCGGAATGGGCGGCGTGGTACGCAGCAGGAAAAACGAAGGCGGAAGACGGCGAGCCGGATGAACTCGACCCCGATGCGCTGGCTGAATATCACAGACAGACGGTCGGGAGTGATTTCTACAATCCACGCGGAGATTTCCGCCGGTTTCGCGCTGACCTGAACCGTAGCGGCCAGAGGTCAAAATTCGTCGGTCAGGGCGTCGAACTGGTCGCTAAGGGCAGCAGGGGGCCACGGACTGGCGACTATCAGCCTCACGCCCGCGCACTGGTAAATCACCGTTCAGATGGTTTTGAAGTGCGAACAAATGTTGTCATCGCGCACCCAGACGCCGTGGACCTGAATCCCGACGCTCTGGCGTCATGTGACTTGTCAGAGGACATCCGCCGCGCCCGGTATCTTGCCGATGAGGGGCTTGCGGTGGTCCTGCGCCGCCAGAGCGCTGATACCCGGCAGGCACTGGCTGAATGGCTGTCCGGCCTCGGCACGTCTACGTCTACACCGTCTTATGATATCTCCGTAAACCTTCCTGCCATCCATCCCTCTGCCGTCAGTCACCTGATGGAGACCAACACCCTCCGGGTCGCGGAGGCCCTGAACACCGCCGCTGGATACCTGCCGGGCGTCACCAGAGCCGTCAGGAACCGCCCGCTGACACGCACAGCCGTCCGGCACCTCATGAAGGACGTCATTGAGAGCGCAAGGAACACCCACAGGTTCCTGTCATCTGTCCGCCGCATCCGTGGTCTGGGCACCCCACAGGACGGCGAAAATGGCGGAATACCGCCGGAAATGGTGGGAGATTGGCAGGCACAGGCCGCTCGTCTTCTTGCCGACACGCTGAATCCGCCAGCACCCGCCAAGGCCACCCGGTCCGCACGTCTGACCCTGACGCCAAGGCCCCCGAAGCCTGCACCGGAGCCAGCCCCGCAGGCCGCGCCTGATGACGAAGACGCAGCATGGAGGCAGGCAATCGAGGACCAGAAGGCGGAATATGCGTCCCGGATTGCCGCTCAGGAGGCCGAGAAAGCCCTTGAGCAGGCAAAAGCCCCTCATGATGGACCTGCCCACCTTTCGACCGAACACACCAGCCCAGAGCAATCACAGGGCCAGCAGACCCAGAGCCGCAAGGTCAGGCCGTCCCGTGCGGAGCTTGGACTTCCATCCATCCGCCGCAATCGTGCAGCCTGATGTGGGCAAATTGTGGATAACTTCTAGAACAACTGACCCTTCAGTTTTCAACAATAAAATGCATGAATACCAAAAATAAATATCGGGGGAAAAGGGTACTTTATTTCACTATTTTCTGAAATATGGCGTTCGTTGGTGTATTATATGAAATAAGTCAGGGGGGAGTTCTCTAATGCTCTTTCCGGACTTATTTCCATAATTGCCAGAGGGGGCACACATGGCGACGGCAACTATCGAACAGCACTATACGAAACGGCGGCTTCGCCTTCTGGCAGTCATCATTGACGAGTGCAACGACGAAATCGAGATGGGGAACGACACCGGAGAAGACGAGGACCCCGCTTTCGGTGAAATGAAGGCGCGTGCCGAGGCCCTGATTGAGACCGGCAATGGCCTGCTGACAGCGGAAGAAAGCCGGGACACAGACAGGCGGCGCGGGGAATTTGATATTCTCTCCGGCGAACTGGTGGCGCAGGTCAGGGATGCCCAGCGTCTCGGCTATTTCGACCTTTTCGGGGAGTGACGGCGTGGGAACTGAATACGCCTACGTCCGGGTTTCTGACGCAAGCCAGAAAACGGACCCGCAGCTAGACTGGCTCGACAAGCAGGGCATTCCGCCAGAGCGCCGGTTCATTGACCATGGCGAAAATGGAGACCTGTTGTCCCGGCCCGCCCTCGACCGGCTGCTGGACACCATCAGGCCGGGGGACTGGATAGTGTCATACAGGCAGGACCGGCTGGGTCGCGACGCGCTGCACACGCTCACAATCCTTGCCCGCATCCGGATTTCCGGTGCCGGGTTCCGGGATGCGGCGGGAATCAACATACCCCCAGCGGCGGAGGGGGTTGCTGACGAGCTTGGCTTCGCGACCATCGACCATGAGTTCCGGGCCGGGTTTCAGGCCGTGCTAGACCAGCGGGACAAGCGCCTTCTTCTTGCCAAGACCCGCGCAGGCATCCGGGCGGCGCAGGCACGCGGCGTCAGGTTCGGACCGAAACCGAAACTGAACAATGATGACCTTCGGGAAGCCGCCAAGATGCGCCAGCGTGAATCCCGTGCCTACGTCGCGGCACGGTTCAAAGTGTCGGTCCGCACTCTGGAAGAGCACCTGCGGCGCTTCTATGCCGCAAATCCGGACTTCGACCCCCTTCTTGCCGTCAAAGCGCAGCGCGGCAGGAAAATGAAGGCAGTCACACAGAACAAATCGTAAACAAGAGCAGGAGGCCTGCCAATGGCAGTCAATATCACGGCACGCATCAAGCGCGTTCAGCGCATCAGGGCAGCAGTTCCCGTCGAGGATTTCGAGAAGGCCGTTAAAGCCGCAGCGGAGTATGTCCGCAGGAAAGAGCGTATCACTCACCCCGCCGGACGTTTCGACAACGCAAAGCGGTTTTATTGCAGTGAGCCGTTCCACCGCAGCGTCAGGACCCCAAGCCGGGCGTGGCCTCACTCTCACATGCTTCACGCGCGGACCCTTGGTCACGTTGCCCACCTGTACGACGCAGACGAGGCCCACACGCGGGCGCTCGTAAATCTGATTGAGGCTCAAGACGACCTGTTTGCCGTCATCAGGCAAGGTGACGCCGAGTTCCTTGCGGCCCTGAAGCATGCCATCCGCCCTATCGGTCTGGACGAACTGATGGCCGTGAGAGCGGACCCAGAGCTAACGCCAGAGCAGGCAGAAACCCGGCGCTATCTTGATAGTCAGGAGCGCGCCCTTAACGATATTGCCCTGTTTTATTACCAGCACAGCCAGACAGCCAGAAAAGAGCAGACAGTTTTTTAGGCAGAAAAAGTTTGACTCTGATTATTACGTACGAGTACCGTACGCGTACGTAATAACACCGTAGGTTTCAAATGCCCCCAAAATCAGAACGTTTTGAACTCCGTCTTGATGAAGCATTCCTTGCAAAAGTGGATGCTTGGCGGTTCTCTCAGCCTAGTGAGCCATCCAGAGCAGAAGCCATCAGAGCGCTAGTCGAAACCGGGTTGAAAGCCCACGCTTCTGATGCGCCCCGCTTCACAGACGGAGAAAAGCTCATCACCTTCATGCTTGCAGAAGTCATGAAGTCTGTTGTGAAAAAGCCTGAAATCGACCCGGCATATATTATCGAAGCAATGGCTGGCGGCGACTACTGGGCCATTCCTTTTGCTTACTCTGGGCCGTTTCCTCAGGAGACATGCCCGCGCGAGGTTGTAACCGAAGTGGTCAATATCCTTGATATGTGCGACTTTCTTGAGTCGAGCATTGAGAAGTTTTCGCCGCAGGACCGGAAGAGGCTGGCAGAGCGCTTCCCCTATATTGAGTCCGGAAAACTGTTCACAGGCTTTGACGGAAACAGTGACTACAACCATATCGGCGTAGTTAGAATCTTGGTTGAGAAGCTAGGCCGCTTTTCCCGGTTTAAGGGACGCTCCGTGAACAGTCACTCATCGACCTCTCTCGGACGCTATATTCGAATGTACAAAGTGTTTGAGCCCGCCAGAAGTGCCAGTGATGGCCTGCCACTCCCCTTGCAGACAGTAGAAAGAATTTTGGAAGCAGGATTCGGCAGTCAATCCTGACCGCGTTCTCCACGCATACACACATATCCCCAGCGGCTCCCTTGCTGGACCCTGAAGCCGCCTTCCGCCGCTGGGGATATGCTCCGCTTCGCTCCGGCCCTTGCGGGCTGGAATGCGGGGATAACGCTAGGACAGTAAATCAGCCAGTTCGTCCAGTTCCGCAGGGAATTCATCTTCCGGCGGCAGGTCTTCCCCGGTCTCTTCCCGTGCCACCGCATCCAGCGCCCGCAACACATCCGCCATCAGGTCGCAGGCCGTCCGCTCGACCGCTGCCCTGACGGCCTTGGGCGTCTTCATGTCCACTTGACCGCCGGGGGACAGGGTGAGCAGGCAGGGCAGGATTTCCGGGTCATCACCGGGCCAGCCCTTGCCGACACTGACAGCGCAATCACCTGAATCCCGATGATACAGAACCCCGATGGCATGCTCCCGACACGTCACGTCATCAGCCCAGATTTCCAGATACAGCACCCCGGAACCGGGAGGAATCCGCCATTCATGCTGCCGCCGCCCCGTTGCTCGCAGCCTGCCCACGGCTTCACGGTCGAATGTCCGGGATGAACTGACCATCCGGGCGGCCTTCTGCACGGCTTCAATCATGCCGGGCATGGCGCACGGATGCAGCAACGGAAGTGGGCCGGTTTTCAGTGAATCAAGCATACGATTTCCCCCCAGCCGCCGGGCCGCTGAACAATCATGAATTGTGACGGGTCTGCCATGGCTCGCAGGAGTTGGCGCGTCCTCGCCACCATGCCCGGCCTGTCTAATGCTCCCGCCCGCCATGTGGCTTCGGTGTTTGCAGCCGACAGTCCGCCGCCCGGCTTGATGGCAATCTGGTCAGCAACAAGGCTGATGTCGCCTGCACCCGTGTCGTGAAACAGGCGCGGCGCAATCCAGTGTTCGCCACTGGAAGCGCGGCACTGGATGAGCAGGAGCGCGAGCCGTTCCGCCGGGAACTCAAACCACACGTCCCCCGGCTGTTCCGCATAGAAATCACCGGGCGCGACAGACTCAATCCGAGCCAGAGCATCAGGGCCAACCAGAATGCGCCGTGCGCTCAGGGGCGCATACGGCGCGAGGACATAACTTCCGGTCGCAGCATCGAATAGATTTTTCGGCTTCCGAACCCGTGATGAAAGAGGCCGTCCGCGTCCGGGCTTCATTTCGCATTTGTGAGTCATGACGGCCCTTTTTTCCTTAGTTTTCTAGGGAAATTGTACTCTCGCAGGCCGGTCATCCGTATGAGAAATCGTCATTTTGTGGGTGAGCCGATACCGTCATCATCACGGTATCATCACGGTATCGGCTCACCCTGTCGCCTTGGTCTAAATCGACCAGGGCGCCGGTCTCGCAAGGGCACCCGGCAGGACGGCGAACCGCCCCGCGTGGCACAGGTCAGGACGCGGGCCTTTCGGTGGTCGGCGCGATATCACCGCCAGCCTGTCCCGCCATGCTTCCCCCAGCGTCAGGGGTCTTCGTCTCTTTCGCGCCCTTCTGGCCCGCCTTGGCGGCAGACTGCCCGACGCCGCCCGTAGTTTTCGAGACAACGCCACCGATGAAGTGGCTCGGGCCGTCTGTCCGCAGTGAATCCATGGCCCACCCCAGCATTTTGGCCGCAAGTTCGGGCGTCGTCGTCATCAGGCGCAGGCTCGCAGTCGTGATTTTCCATGTCATCCACGCCTCGATAACCAGCATGACCACGGCCCCGATTGGCCCCGCTCCACTGTCCGCAGTCCCTGATAGAGCGGCAACCGAAAACGTCCGGCTGACCAGCCAGACGCCCGCATCCATCACGGACAGCGACAGGACGAGGCCAAAAATCGTCAGAGGAATCCGCAGAAACAGGGACAACAGCAGCAGATAACCAGACCTCTGTTCCTGATTCACGAACTCGCCGCCATCCATCCGGATGTGCTGGAAAGCCCACACGGGCAGGACAACAAACGCCTCCGCAACCGTAATCAGAATCCCGATGGCCGCGAACGTGAACTCAATAAATGGCAGCATGGGAATCAGATATGCGTGCTCGACGCCGACGAGCAAAAGCATTCCGACGATAATCCCGAGCCATGACAACGGCCCCGATGCCACGGCACCAGCCAGAGCCGCAGCACCAGCAGGCCCGCCAATCATCGTGCCCGCAGCCGCGCCGCCGAGGACGACTAGGGAAATCAGGTTCAGCAAATCGTTGCCGAAATCTGCGAGTTGCTGAATCGGTGAGCCGTTGGCCGGGTTGATGCCCACAAGATATTTATCACCGAGGCTGAAAACCTTGGAAAACAGCCATTTTTGGACGCCGTGCAGGCTTGCCGTGCTGCCCTGAGTGCTGCCAGCCAGCGCCGCATTCCTTAGGTCCGCCGTGTCGTCCGAAGCATTCCATGTGACCGTGAGGGGCTGGAGTACGGCTTCACCAGCCCGGACGTAATCGCCCGCATATCCCCACGTTTTCAGGTCAATGTGACCGCTTCTGTCAGTATCTGCCATGGGCGGAAGGCTGACTTGCGGGATATCGGATGCAAGCGACGACGCAGCAGACTGAAGCCGGGCCGTGGACATATAGAACATCCCGGCGGTCATCCATCCATATTTATTGGTGTCGTTCAGGAACGAGGCCACGGCACTATCAGACCCACCCTGAACGTCTACGAGAACCTGCGCCGCCGCCGTGAATTCAGTGTCCAATTCGGATTTTGCATCGCTGATTGATTTCGTGAACGCGGCACCGGAAACCTGCGGAATCCCGTTCTTGATGTCGCCCTGATGGGCCGCAACGTTCGTCCGGTAATCAAGGAAATCCGCCACGCCCGTGCTGATGGCATCGCGGGCTTCTTCAATCGCCGCAAGCCGGGCTTTATCGAACTGCGTTGCCTTTGCATCACCGCCAGAGCCGATGGCGAATGTTCCGGAAATCTGCCCGCAGACACCGTAATTCCACGTTACGATGTGCCTGTTCGTCTGTGCCGATGACGTGAGGTTTCCGCCTGTAAACCTTGCGCTGATTGAGTTGTACAGGTTGCCGAGAGATACGGAGATATTCTCACCAGTTGTGCCGCCGACCGTAGCGGTCGGCATTGACGCAGGCAGGTTGAACAATGGCCCGGTTAGACTGTCATTCGCCAACAGTGACTGACGGCAGAGTTCAGCTTCGGTGAAATCACGCACCAGTGCGCCGGTTGCGGGCAATGGCGGGGCGTTCAGGGTCGGCGTGACAAGTCCCGTTGCATACGACGACCACACCAGATTTCCCAGACTGCCGCCGTACAGGGCGACATAGATGACCAGAATTTGCGCCAGACACACGCCTTTTGCGGTGGGGGCGAGCATGCCGAACCCGAAGCACAGGCGCAGGGGTGCCCAGACGGTATGCCATTTCTGCCCAAGGACAACGCCCTCATGGGCAGTCGCGACGGTTCCCGAAATCGCGTGCCATGAGAGCACGCCGACAGCCACGGCAGCGAGCACGGCAAGGAAGGAGCCAGAGGCAGCAAACAGCCCCTGAGCGGCTTGTGACGTACCAGACGACGACAGCGGACCGATGCCGGGGAACAAGAGTTCTAGAGACTGCCGCCACCAGTCCGACGAGCAGGGCACGGCAAGGGTTTGCGTAATTACAGAACCCGACGCGCTGCACGTGGCTTCATCGGGTGTAACCGTGGTAGTCGCATGTGCCAGCGCCGGGAATGCCAGCAGAAGGAGGGCAAAGAGAAAGACCTTCTTCATGGCCGGTCACTCCTGAATCTGGGCAGCAAATCAGTGCGCCAGTAGTCCCGGAATGTCCGCAAGGACCGCGTGCGAAACTGGTAGTTTGCAAGCCCGCATTTCAGAGCCTGCGACGTGCATGCGAGCGCACCAGACGCACACAGCAGAGCGGCACTATAAATATGCTCCGTAATCGCGAAAGTGATGCTCCCGGCCACGAGCGGCAAAGAGGGCAGAAAAGCCAGCCAGAAACACGCCGCCGTCACACGCACCCGGCGCCCTATTTCAGCATCATGGACGCCATAGAAATCCGCGACAGCCCGGAACCGTTCCGCTGGGTCCGTGATGGTGCTGGAAACAGGCACTTTCTTGCCGTCGCCACGCCAGAGCGTCCGCAGCCGGAAAACGGGGCCTGTCACCTGTCTTTTTAGTGCTCCAAGTGACGCAGAAATGTCGTCCGCACCGGTGAGAAATCCGAGATATCGCATGTCGTTTTTCCTTCCTTCTCAGCCGACAACTTCGACAGGTGGGAAGGCAGGCTCAGGCGCACGGAAGACCGCAGAAATCCGCTTGCCGCCAAGGCTGGAAATGATGGCATCTTGGTCAGATGGGCGGGTCACATACGAAAGCAGGAAATCCACCAGAGCGGTCCGCGCATCTGGCTTCCCGTTTTCCTCACAAAATGCGACAACCCCACGCCCGAGAGCACACAGAGCTTGAGCCTCGATTTTCCGTTTTTCCGCAGTCTCCCGGCGGGCCATCGCACGCTTGATTTTCTGGACCGCCAGCCTCTCCCGCTTGATGCGTTCCTGCGCCCTTTTGAGTTCGTTTTCGAGTGAATTTGCGTCCGGCATTTTGACCCCCTGAAATGTTGCATTTTCAGGGTCAATGGTAGGCTAACCATCTGAAAGAAATCACGATTTTCGGAAGAAATCTTTCACAGTATGGGGCCGCATGTGCTATAAGAAGGTCATCTATTCCATGCCCTGACGGCATGGATATGCTCGTATATACACTCACTGCGTGAGCGTTACTCGTAAGAGGTCTGCAATGTCCCAATATCGCCTTCGCAACCCTGCTATCGTCGCCGAGTTCCGCGAGCCCATGCGCGTCAAAGTGCTGAAAGTGCTCTCATGGCTCCCGGCGGCGTTCGTTATGATGGGACTTTGCGCTGGCGTGGCATCCGGCGCGGCGCTCATTGGTGCTCTGGCTCTCCCGATGGGCGTTTACGGCGGCATTGCCATTCTGCGTTATCAAGTCCGGCGCGGACACGTTGTGCAGGGTTGATGGTGATGACCCATGGAAGCCGTTTTTGCATCACCAGCGCAGGAGATTGACGACAGGCGGGTTGCGCTGAATTTCGGTATTGCGTCGGTCGGTGCGGTGTTGAAATGTGCGGCATATAATCTATGCGGGCGGATACCCGACCGGCTGACTGACCAGACGTTTGATTTCACGCGCAAACGGGCCGAGCATTACGACCACTTTTCTCTGTTTCCTGAGCACGTCACGCCCACCGAAAACCTGACCGACCCGGCGCAATTCTGGCGTGAAGCCGAGGCCATGGAACGGCAGGCAAATGGACAGGTTTCCCGTCAGGTTCTCTTTGGCATTCCGCGCGGTCTGCCGGTCGAGTATCACCGCGACTATATTGCCCATGTTTTCAAGCCGCTGATTGATGCCGGAATGGCGGTTCACTTCGACTGTCACAACGCCATTTCACGAGATGGCGGCGAGAACAGGCATGTCCACGCTTTGCTGACTATGCGCCGGATGAATCCGGACGGTACGTTTGACCGGAAAAAGGCGCGGGACTGGAACGCCCTTTTCACGGCTGGCCGGGGCAAGGTTATGCGTGCCCAGTTCGAAGACCGGGGCAACCGCTGGCTTGAGGAAAACGGGTACAATATCCGCTTGCGTATCCGCTCAAATGAGGAGCTGGACGGCCCGGATGCGCTGCCCCCGGAGCCGTCCGTCAGGCGGGCAGATATCGAGCACACCAAGCGCCATCCCGATGACCCGGCTCCAGCAATCATTTCTCTCGATAATCACCGTCACTTGCGTCGGCAGGCGCGACACTCACAGAGAGCCGTTGCTGGGCTTTCTGCTGAAATCGTTCGCATTGAAGCGGCCCGCCAACGGCTCCCAGAAAGAGGAGCGCACACGATGGCGAAGAAAATCAAGACGGGATGGATGGCAGGCGCGGACGGCTATGCGGCCTTGCCGGACAACCTGAAAGCGTCGGCCCGCAGGTCTTATGACCGCTGGAAAGCCCGGCAGGTCGAAGAAGGCAAGAAGGCCGGGGACATTTTCGGGCTCTCTGACTACATTGATTACGTCCAAGGCCGCAGACGAGACGACAGGGGATGGAGGTTTGAGCGTCCTGACGACGAGGCGAACGCCATTCGCCGAGCACCAGCGCCCGAAATCGCTGACAGTGACGCCCCGCCTGCACCGCAGCCAGAGCAGGACGACCCGGACGACATGCCGGAGGCGGATGGATGGGACAGGGAGAGCCGATTCCGTGCCCGTCTTCTCGCCGGTCATTACAAGATTTCTGAATCGTCACTGACCCCGGAGCAGGTCGCCGCTATCTCGAAAATCCGCATCGACCGCAACCGAGGCGTGGCCACGATTGAACTGAACACGGGCGACGTTTTCGAGGATTTCGGAGACAGGATTGTCAGCCCTCGCGACCCGTCACCGGAGACCGCCGCACAACTGGCACGGGCCGCTGCCCTGCATGGCTGGTCTAACGTACAGTTGACCGGCACCCCGGCTTACCGGGATGAAATGGCTATTGCCCTGAGCCTGCTGGAACCGCCGGTTTCTCATGACTGGAAACTGTCGCGTGAGGCCCAGAAGCGGCTTGATGAGGCACTGGAAGCCCGCCAGCAGGCATTCGACAGCACGAACGCAATCCGTCCGGTTGATGCCCCGGCGAATGAGATAGTGCCGGAAGCCAGTCCGTCTAGGGTTGTCGCCCTGGACGAACCGGAAGACCCGAGGCCAGCGGATACAGATGATGGTTATGAGCCGGACGCGGACCCTGATTTCGTGCCCGTTGGTCCTGACCCCATCGACTATGGCGAGGCATGGGAAGCCGAGAAGCTGGCGGCGTTGGAGGCTCGGGAGCAGGCAGAGGAAATCACAACGGAAGACCTGCTGAAACTGGAACAGGAACCACCACCGCCGACCGTCCGCGTTCCGGCTGTAGTCCTGAAAACGGGCGATGCGGTGTCCGTGGAGTGGTTGCAGGCAAACCGGGATGCGTTCGCGGGCATGTCGGAAGCGGAAATCATGGCGCAGTTCCCGTCATTCGTCGGGGAACAGGTGAATCCCGCAGCGTTCGAGAACGACCCGTCCGGAGGCGAGGACTTCGACCACGCCACGCAGGAGGCGGAGGCAGTGTGGAACAGGCAGGTGGGCGAGGCCGTGGAGGCGTGGGAGGAAGCGACAGGCCGTGAACTTGCCGACCTGCCGCACGTGGAATGCCGACAGGTGTTCATCACGGACCCAGCCGACCCAGCGGGCGACCTTGACGCGGCGGACATGCGCACGCGCCCGGAACTCGCAAAAGTGGCCGACAGGCTGAAAAAACTGACGAATGAGCAGTTAGAAAAGAGGCTTTCTCAGACCTTCCCGCATTATCATCCTGATGTCGGCGCTCCCGACGCTAGAGACCACGCCGTTGCGGAATGGAAAGCCCGCAGGGCAGCAAAGAAGGAGGCAAACAATGCGAAAAATCAGAACGGTCATGAGGCTCGTGTTCCCGGCCATGATGGCGCTGTCAGTCATGCTATCCCTGACCCTGCACCCGGCCCAGACGGCGGCAATGCTGGCGCAGACGTGGCAGACGTTCGACAGCAGCGGACTGCCGGAAATGGCGCTGATGCTGTTCGGGATAGCCGCCCTGATGGCCTGCGCCCGGCACCGGATGAACAGTCTGGCGAGCAGGTAATCAGGCAGACGCTTGCGGAAATCCGGGAACGATACGACCGGGAAGCCGCACGTCTGGACGTTCCGGCCCTGACTGCGCTTCTTGAGCCCCGGCAGGCTGCTATTGATGCAGCCATCAAGGCAGCAGAGCGGACGGCATCCAAGGCAGCGAAAGAGGCCAAGGCCGCACGGAACGCCGCCTCTTTCCTGTCACCGGGCACCCGGAAAGCCGCAGATGACGCAGAGAAGCGGGCGCAGACGCTGAAAGCAGAGGCCGACCGCCTGAAAGAAAGCCGTCAGGATGCCATGAGGCAGGCTCGCAAAGATGCCGAGGCAGAGCGCAGGGAATTGACGACTGAATCAGAGCGTCAGGCCCGTTCGCCGGAATACAGGCAGGCAGAGTGTGCGCTCAGGGACGCGAACCTGATTGACCTTGCCCTTTCCAGCCGGGACGCGGGCACGCTGGAAGCCCTGAAAACCGGGGATTTCTCCGCCATCAGGGCAGCGGCTCAGGACTGGCAGCGTGAGCAACAGCGGCAGGCCGACGCGATGGAAGTCACCCGGCTCAAGGCAGGTCCGAAGGCCAAGCAGGCGCAGAAGAGCGGGCTTTCTGTCATCCCGGAGTGACCTGACAACCTTACGAAGATTAATCTTTCGTCAGGAAGGGGGCGTTCATTTATGAGCGCTCCCTTTTTCGTGTTCATGAATTCATGACCTCATTCATAAATGGACATGACCATTAATGACGTTCTTCATAAACAAAAACTGGAAAAAATTCTGGTTTGTAATGTTATAGTTAGGTCTATACTTTTCGATAACTTGTCAGTTTTTCCGTACAGACCTATCTTATATCTGTATTCAACGAGCGGAGAACAGAAAAATGCTTGATAACGGCTACACGGCACAGGTTATTCACTGCCACCCCGGCGCGGCTGGCATGACGTTTACAGAGTTCAGCCATCCCCGGATGGAGGCTGCACTTGAGGAATGGGCAGCTTCTGGCCTGACGACGGCGGCCATCCGGACAGAGTTGCGCCGGAATTTTCTGGCTAGTCAGACGACCGCAGGCGTCCGGGTTGAGGTTGAGCCAGAGCCGACCGTGGGCGGTTTCACGGTGACTGCGTTTATCGTCAATGACCACAAGCGCAAGGCGCGACGGCTCATGACGCAGACGGAACGGAACGAAATCGCAGAATGGCACCAAGCAGGCTTCAACTATCGGGAAATCGCGGAAGCGGTCGGTCGCCATCCCACAACGATTTTTAACCACCTCCGCCGGGCTGGCCTGACGGAGAGAGCCGGGGCTTAGTGCCCCAGCCACCAGAGCAGAAATCCCAGCACCGCCGAGGCGACAAGCAGGAGCGCCACGGTTTCGAAGGCCAGTGCAAGCCCTTTGCGTGGCCTTCCCCGTGGCCTCTTCACAGGGGGCGAGGCCAACTCTGGATTGTTCGCAGCAACCTTCTGACTGATGAAGTCATCAAGGTCAGAAACCCGAAACCGCCTGTCTCGCTTGCCGTAGCTGAATGACCGGGGACCGAGGCCGAGCCAGAGCAGGTTCCGAAATCTGCCATAACTGACGCCCAGATATTCCGCAGCCTGCTTTGAATCCATCACAGCAGGTAAGCGGCGGCTTTCCGAGTTTTCAGGCGTCATCGTCATCACCGGCAATGATGCCCGCCAGCTTCTCCGCTTCCTCAATCTGCCGACTGATGGTCTCGGGTACGGGCTGATAGTAGCGGTCCAGACTTTTCAGGTCTTTGTGACCTGTCACCCGCTTGAGGTCGAGCGGATTGGGCAGGAGGCGGGCAAGACGGCTTGTGGCCTCATGCCGGAGGTCATGGAACGTCAGGTCCTGCAACCCGGCCTTTTTCGCCCGGCGGACAACCCGGATTCCGAATGCATTTCCGTTCCCGACATCGAACACCGGGGCGTCAGCTTTCGGGGGCTTTTGATATGTCAGCAGCTTCTCCCGGAGGAGACGCAGGGCACCGGGCGTCAGGGGACGGACTTCAAGCCCGCGTTCTTCTTGATAGTCCCGTGTTTTCGTCCTGCCATCGTCGCCGCCGAGGTGAACGGTCCGCCGTTCGAAATCGACATCCTGCCAGCGTAGGAGGATGGCTTCCCCGCGTCGGGTGCCCTGTTCGATGGCGAACCGCACCAGCCAGACGTCATCCGGGTGCGTCTCGCTGGTCACGGCTTCAATGAGGCGGTCATACTCCCCCGGTTCGGGACCGTCTGCACCATTTGCACCATCCGTCAGGCGTCGATTCCGCTTCCTGTCCGCGCCTTCGGGACGCTTCACGACGCGCCCCGAGGCATGATTGATGATGCTGATATCCCATTCGGAAATCGCGTGCTGAATCACGGCGGCAAGCAGGTTCAGGCGCTTGACGACTGTCCCCGGCGCATACCCCGCTTTCATCATGCGGTCACGGAATCCACGGACATCAGCCGGGGAGAACTTGGAGAGCCG
This sequence comes from Gluconobacter sp. P1C6_b, assembly GCF_018811945.1. Classification (GTDB taxonomy): domain Bacteria; phylum Pseudomonadota; class Alphaproteobacteria; order Acetobacterales; family Acetobacteraceae; genus Gluconobacter. The sequence goes on along the minus strand of NZ_JACRVU010000003.1, from coordinate 251,105 downwards.
GACGCCGGGAAGGTCAGAATCCCGCAGGATGGCCGGAATGTGCCCGGTGCGGTCGGCTTCCCGGTCGGCCATGCACTCCGAGGCATACCGGGTCACGAGGTCGGAAATCGTTGTACTGTCGAGAGGGCGCGTGTCCTGAAACTGGCCGAGTTCTGCCTTTGCTGCCGTCTCCGTCAGCCAGCGACGGGCGAGGGCTGCCGTGCTGAACGTCTGTTGAACCCGGCGACCGTCCACGACTTTGCGGGTCATATATTGTTTCGGGCCGCGATAGGTCACGCCTTTGGGGAGAGGTTTACCCGTTGCCGGGTCAATGCGGGCGCTCATGCCCGGCCTGCCATCAGGAATCGCATCATCTGCCATGACCCAGAGGATATGACGTTCCTCGGGATGGTGCAAAAATGGTGCAAATAACCGGATTTTTTGGAGGGATTTTCCGAAAAAGTGAGGAAAATCAATGGCGTCCCATAGGGGATTCGAACCCCTGTTGCCGCCGTGAGAGGGCGGTGTCCTAGGCCTCTAGACGAATGGGACGAGGCGAGGGGCTTGATAGTCGGCCCCTCGGGTCTTGGCAAGTCTTATTTAAGAAGTTTTTTGTGTCAGCAGGGGGCCGAGGGCAGCGCCGCCGAACAGGTGGACGTGAAAATGGGGAACTTCCTGGCCGGAATTGGGGCCTGAATTGCTGATGAGACGGAAGCCTTCGCGGGTGAGGCCCTGCTCCTCGGTAATTTTCGAGACGGCGCGCCAGAAACCTGTGATTTCGTCAGGAGAGGCTGTTGCGCCGAAATCGGCGATGGAGACGTATGGCCCCTTTGGAATGACCAGAACGTGGATCGGGGCCTGCGGAGCAATGTCATGGAAGGCGAGCGCGAAGTCGTCTTCATAGACTGTGCGGGCCGGGATTTCCTTACGCAGGATGCGGGCGAAGATGTTGCCGGGATCGTAGGCCATGGTCTTTTCCTGTTCAGCCGAGTTTTTCTTTGGGGCGTGCGGCCTTTTCGGCGATGCCACTCGTGCCTTCGCGGCGCTTGAGTTCCGTCCAGACGTCTTCGGGGGAGACGCCTGCGTCCACCCACATGACGATCAGGTGGTACAGCACGTCCGCGCTTTCACCGATCAGTTCCTTGCGGTTGCCGTTGACGGCTTCGATCAGACATTCGACGGCTTCCTCGCCGAATTTCTGGGCGATCTTGTTGCGGCCACGGGCCATCAGGCGTGCGGAGTGGCTGAGGGACGGGTCAGTGCCGCGACGGGACTGGACCGTGTCATACAGGCGCTGGAGAACCAGTTCCTGCTGAAGGTCCGATTTTTTATCGTCCTGCTGCTTCGAAGGCTTCGGGGCCGGTTTGGTAGCGGGTTTTCCCATGGTCTTACTCTCCAAGCCTGACCGGCAGTCCGGCCTTGTTCAGCGCGTTCTTGACTTCATCGATACGGAACTGGCCGAAGTGGAACACACTTGCCGCCAGAAGGCCACTTGCGCCGACTTCGGCGCCTTCCACGAAATGCTGCAGTTCACCCACGCCACCCGAAGCGACAACCGGAACAGTCACGGCGCCGCAGACGGCACGAAGCAGATCCAGATCGAAGCCTGCGCGGGTGCCATCACGGTCCATGCTGGTGAGCAGAATTTCGCCGGCTCCCAGATCCTGCATTCTCTTTGCCCATTCCACGACGTCTAGACCCGTGGGCTCGCGGCCGCCCTTGGCATAGACTTCCCAGCCGCCTTTGCCGTTTGAACGGGCGTCGATCGCGAGAACGATGCACTGGCTGCCGAAACGTTCGGACGCTTCGCGGATCAGGTCGGGGTTTTTGATGGCGGCGGAATTGACGGCGCATTTGTCTGCACCCGCCAGAAGCAGGCGGCGCATGTCTTCGCAGGTGCGGACACCCCCGCCTACAGTCAGGGGCAGACAGATGGCCTCGGCTGTGCGGCGGACGACATCGAGAATGGTGTCGCGGTTTTCGACGCTGGCGGTGATGTCGAGAAAGGTGAGTTCATCGGCACCGGCAGCGTCGTAGAGTTTGGCCTGTTCGACCGGATCACCCGCATCGCGCAGGGAGACGAAGTTCACCCCTTTGACGACGCGGCCGTCCTTGACGTCCAGACAGGGGATGACGCGGAGTTTCAGCATGAGCCGAGGACGTCCAGAGCGTCTTTGAGGGCGATGCGACCGTCATAGAGAGCACGTCCGACAATCGCGCCGGAAATGCCCGGAACATCGCGGGCGACATCGCGCAGGGCCTTGAGGTGCTCCAGACTGCCCACCCCGCCGCTGGCGATGACAGGGATGGAGAGACGGCGGGCCATGTCCGCCGTCTGTTCAAGGTCCAGTCCGGCCAGCATGCCGTCCCGTGTGATCTCGGTGAAAATTACGGCCGCGACCCCGGCATCTTCCATGCGCAGGGCGAGGTCATTGGCCTCTAGTTCGGAAACCTCTGCCCAGCCTTCCGTGGCGACGCGCCCCTGTCGGGCATCGATGCCAGCAACAATCCGGCCCGGGAAGGCTCGGGCGGCCTGACGGACCAGTTCGGGGTCCTTGACGGCCACTGAGCCGAGAATGACGCGTGAGACGCCGGCTTCGAGCCAGCGCTCGATCGCGGCCATATCCCGGATGCCACCACCGAGCTGCACGGGCAGGTTCGTGGCTTTCACGATGGATTCAATGGCCGGAATATTGGTGGAACGACCGGCGAAGGCTCCGTTCAGGTCTACGACGTGCAGGTGACGGCAGCCCGCTTCCGCGAACAGCTTGGCCTGTGCGCCTGGATCATCGGAATAATGGGTGGCATCTTCCATCTCGCCGCGACGCAGACGGACGCAGGCGCCGTCCTTGAGATCGATGGCCGGGTAGAGTGTCAGGTCGTGAGCCGGGGTGGGTGTATCGGTCATTGTGTCTGAAGCCGCGCTGCTGGTGTCGGGCATGGCGATGCTGGACTGCCAGCGGGCGGCCTCGTTCTCGTTTGCCAGAAGTTTCGAGAGAAAAAGTCCGCGCACCGTCTGCCCTCCGATCCGTGCATAATAGGGATGGGTTCCCCAGTGTTCGAATTCGAACGACCGGAACAGCCCGATGGCTGCGACATGCGTTTCGCGGATGTCGCAGTTTACAACTTTGCAGCCAATGGCCTTCGCTCCCTTGAGCATGGCTTCCAGCAGCGCGCGTCCCAGACCGCGGCCGCGGGCATAGGGGGCAACAAAGAAACCTGTCAGATTGGCGGTGGCGGCATGGGCTTCATAACTTGCCGGTGGGCGGACGAGCTGGCCTGCGCCACAGATCACGCCATTCTCACGTACGACGTAGAAGCTACGCTCCGGCACCAGCAGCAGGCCTTCGAAATAGCGGGCCAGAGCCTGATGGCCGGGAGGCTGAAGCCAGCCGAAACCGCCGCCGTCCAGAATACCGGCGGAGGTGGCTTCGATCAGCGCGTCCAGATCTTCAGGCGGAAGCGGGGAGACGACGCGTTCACAGGTGATGGTCATGAGGTCCACCGCAGGAAGTTGCCGAGGATCGTCAGACCAACATCCTGACTCTTTTCGACATGGAACTGCGTGCCGCAGCGGTTTCCGCGCGCGACGATGGCCGGAACCTGCGTGCCATATTGCGCGGTTGCGACCAGATCGCTGTCCGTGCCGTCATGCAGGGCATAGGAATGAACGAAATAGCCGTGATTGCCGGGCGTGAGGCCATCTGTCAGTAGATGGGCGCCGGGCGTGAAGTCCAGCGTGTTCCAGCCCATATGTGGCAGGCGCAGACCGACATTTGCGGCCTCGTCCATGCGACGGATATTGCCGGAAATCCAGCCCAGGCCCTCGGTGCGGCCATGTTCGAGCCCGTATTCGCACATGAGCTGCATGCCGACGCAGATGCCGAGGAACGGCGTGCCATTGGCGGTCGCGGTTTCGAGCATGTTGCGTAGCTCGGGGCCAAGGCCCTGCGCGCAGTCGGCGAAGGCGCCCTGTCCGGGGAGGATCAGGCGGTCTGCATTCAGGATGTCGGTCGCATCGCGGGAGATGACGACATCGGCCTCGATCCCCTTGCGGATTGCGGCCTTGCGGGCTGCCTGTGCGGCCGAGGCGAGATTTCCGCCATTGTAGTCAATTACGACGACGCGCATGGAAACTCCGGAGATGTGCTGCCGTAAGGGGCGGCGTAGTGCTGCTGGTCCAGCCAGCGCAGGAGGGCGATGTCCCGGCTGGGGGCCGCGATCGGCGTACCGGTAACGCGGCCGTTCAGGCGCTGTTCCCACAGGCGGATCTCAGCCGTGAAGCTGGCGAGGACGGCATGGATGGCCACGATCAGGTCAAGCCGGGACCAGAAACCCATGAAAACATGCAGCGTGATCATGGTGGCGGCTGCGGCCAGCAGGGCGGAAATCCATGCGCCGTATGTCAGCAGTCCGAGCCAGCCGAAGAACAGGACGCGCCATGAAAATCCGTCCTGCACCATGACAGGCATCTGCGGGCCGGCGGCGTCCGGTTTCGTGCAGGGAATATAAAGCTTCACAGCACGCCTTTGGTCGACGGGATAGCGCCTGCCGAGCGGGGATCATGCGAAACCGCAACCTTCAGGGCACGGGCGACGGCCTTGAAACCGCTTTCCGCGATGTGGTGGGCGTTGGTACCCGCCTTGCAGGTCAGGTGCAGGGCAATATGGGCGGACATGGCGAAGGCGCGGAAGAATTCTTCGAACAGTTCCGTGTCCATCGTGCCGATCTTCTCGCGCGGGAAGACGACGTTCCAGGCGAGGTAGGGACGGCCGGAAATATCGACCACGGCCTCGCACAGGGCTTCGTCCAGCGGCACGAGGGCATGGCCGAAACGCTCGATCCCGCGCTTGTCACCGACGGCCTGACGGAAGGCCTGCCCGAAGACGATACCGACGTCCTCGACGGTATGATGGCCGTCAATATGCAGGTCGCCCTTGGCTTTTAGCTCAAGGTCAAAGCCACCATGCTTGGCCAGTGCCGTCAGCATGTGGTCGAAGAAACCGATGCCGCTGTCCACGTCGGAGCGGCCTTGGCCGTCGAGCGTGAGGGCAAGGGTGATGTCGGTTTCGCTGGTGGCGCGATGCAGGCGGGCGTGGCGGCTTTCGTTCATGTTCTTCCTGCTACACCAGCACGACGCGGATTTCCACGCTGTCTGGCAAAGATGGCTGCAAAATACGTTGGCAGACAGGGATAAATCCGGGATGCCGATCCGTATCGACCAGCACGAGGAGGTGTCACTATTCCTTGAGAATGGCTGAGTCTGGAAATTGCCCTTGGCGGAGTGGGGAGATCGGGCCATATTTCCTGATTATGGCACATCATCATTCCCCCCTCGACGTCCTTCTCTCCCGCGCTTCGACGGACCATCTCGTCGAGCCCCCGCCGAAGGGGGATGAGCTCCGGACCATCCTGTCCGCCGGCTTGCGGGCTCCGGACCATGGGAAGATGCGTCCGTGGCGCTATACGGTGATCAAGGGCAAGCACCGCGAGGCGTTTGCCGATCTCGTGGTGGAAGCGATGGGGCGGCAGGAGCCTGACGCGCCCGAGGCGAAGAAGACCAAGCGGCACCACCGCTTCGCCAACATGCCCATGATTATCGCTCTGGGCATGCATCTACAGCCGGACGGGAAGATCCCGGTGATCGAGCAGGAAATGGCCGTTGCGGCAGGGGCGATGAACGTCCTGAACGCGCTGCATGCTGCCGGATTCGGCGGCATGTGGGTGACGGGACCGTTCTGTGAGGACCGGGTGCTTCTTGAGTCGCTGGGTCTACCCGAGCCGCATCGTCTGGCCGGTTTCCTGTTCGTCGGAACGCCTGCCAGGCATTCGGATGAGCGCAAGCGGCCCGAGATCAATGATTACATGGCTGTCTGGAAAGGGGATGCCATCAAGTTCCCTGCGGACGCCGGTTGATCTGATGCGTTACGACGTCATTGTTGCGGGCGGCGGCCCTGTCGGTCTGGCCTGCGCCATTTCGCTCGGGCGCGACGGGCGGAAAGTCTGTGTGGTCGAGCGGTCACCAGCGAGTGTGCTGGCTGATCCGCCGTTTGATGGCCGTGAGATCGCGCTGACGCATCATGCGTCGGAATGGCTGAAAAGTGTCGGTGCATGGGATGAAATCCCCGCTGGCAGCATTTGCCCGATGTATACGGCCCGGATCGAGACCGGGAAGGCTGGAAATCCCCCCCTGCTGTTCGATGCGCCTTCCGATGGTCCCGATGCGCTGGGGCACATGGTGGCGAATTACCTGATCCGCCGTGCCCTGTATCGTGTCGCTTTGCGAACGCCGGGTGTAGACATCCGGGCCGGGGAAGGCATTGCCAGTTCGTGGCACGATACCCGGTCGGCTGGTGTCGTTCTGGCCAATGGGGAGCAGATCGAGGCGGATCTTCTGGTTGCGGCGGATGGGCGGTTTTCGCGTCTGCGGGCCGAATCGGGGATCGGCGCGATCGTGCATGATTTCCAGCGCAACATCATGGTCTGCCGCATGCGCCACCCGGAGCCTCATGCCAATACAGCGCTTCAGTGGTTTGACGAGGGACAGACGATCGCCCTTCTGCCCGTCGCTCCCGACGACCGGTCCGGATCGTGCTCGTCGCTGGTCCTGACGCTGGAGCCGGATGAAATCGCGCGCCTCAAGGCGCTTGATGGCAAGGCTTTCAGCGAAGACATCACGGCCCGGACGCAGGGACGCATGGGGCAGATGACGCTGGAAAGCGCACGCTGCGTCTACCCGCTCAAGGCGGTCTACGCGCATCGTTTCCAGGCTCCGCGCCTGGCGCTGATTGGTGATGCGGCTGTGGGCATGCATCCGATTACGGCGCACGGGTTCAATCTGGGCCTGAAGGGGCAGGAAGTACTGGCGCGGGCGATTGCCGATGGTCCGGGGGATGCAGGCGATCCATCCGTTCTGTCGCGTTTCGAGCGCACGCATCGTTTGGCAACGGTGCCGCTCTTTGCGGCGACCAATGCGATCGCTACGGTTTATACCCGCGATGAGCCGCCATTCCTGATGGCACGGCGGGCGGGGCTGGCGGTGGCCAACCGTCTGCTGCCGTTCAAGGCAGCGGTGACGAACATGCTGATGGACCGCCACGGCTGACCCCTCTGGCAGCGCTCTTTCTGAGTTAGGAGATATCTCCCATGAAGGCTTTCGGGCACAGACGTGCAACCTGCATGGACGACACCGATGCGCTGGTCGAACTCGACATTCCGACCCCTGTTCCGGGGCCGCGGGATGTCGTTGTGGAAATCCGGGCAGTTTCGGTCAATCCGGTCGATACCAAGCTGCGGTCGATGGACCCGCCGGGCGATGAACCACGGGTTCTGGGATATGACGCGGTCGGAACTGTTGTTGCCACGGGTGGTCAGGTCCGGGGTTTCCGGGCCGGGGATCGCGTTTTCTATGCGGGCACTGCCAACCGGCAGGGGAGTGATGCGCGATTTCAGGCTGTCGATGAGCGCCTGATCGCGCTGGCGCCGAAAAGCCTCTCCGATGCCGAAGCTGCAGCCTTGCCGCTGACTGCGCTTACGGCCTGGGAACTGCTGTTCGACCGACTGGGCGTGCGGCTGGGTGAGATGGACAACCCGGATGCGCTTATGATCATCGGCGGGGCGGGTGGCGTGGGTTCGATCCTTACGCAGATCGCGCGCCGTCTCACGGGTCTGACGGTCATTGCCACGGCATCCCGTCCGGAGACGACGGAGTGGTGCCGGGAAATGGGGGCGCACCATGTCATCGATCATCGCCGGCCGCTTGATCAGGAACTGGCGCGGATCGGAATTCCACAGGTGCGCTATGTCGCTGGTCTGACCGCATCCGGTGAGCACAGGGATGCGATCATACGCTCCCTCGCGCCGCAGGGTGCGCTGGCTCTGATCGACGATCCGGGCGAATTCGACATCATGCCCTTCAAGCGCAAAGCCCTCTCCGTGCATTGGGAATACATGTTCGCACGTCCGATGTTCGAGACGCCGGACATGCCCGAACAGGGCAGAATTCTTGCGCAGGTGGCCTCGCTTGTGGAGGCTGGTCTTCTGAAGACGACCCTGCATGAGATGCTGGGGCCGGTCACTCTTGCCAATCTGCGCCGGGCGCATGAACTGCTCGAAAGCGGCAAGGGTATTGGAAAGGCCGTGCTCTGCGGCTTTGAGTAAGGACTGTCAGCTGACGGGCAGGAATGGCCCGTCAGTTGAAATGCGCCCGGAGCAGCGGGGTGGACGAGATGCAGAGCATGATCAGTCCGAACAGCGCCATGACCTTGATGACAAAAAAACAGGCGTGCTGACGGGCATCGGCACCGGTAGCCAGCATCATGAATGGATCGGGATCGGGAAAGCCCGTTTTGCTGCCGATCTGGACGAGTTCAAGCGCACGCTGGCGGCTGGCGGCTGGCTGCGGCCTGGGCGCGGCGGCGCATCATTTCCGTGCCGGAGATATCGGCCTTTTCGTGCAGGGCTGTGAGATAGAGTTCCAGATCTTCGCGGCGATACGCGATTTTCCCGTCGGGCGCCTGCGTCCGCGCCGGCCCCGTGCCGAGCAGGGCAAGCAGCTTCATCCGGCGTTCCGGCAGCCCGAGATGAACCGCGGCTTCCGCCATCGAGAGCGTCTTGGAGCGAACGGGCAGGTGAAAAACCTGACCCGGCGTCTTGTCTCCGGAAATTTGTGTCGGGGATGGCATCGGTCTGGATCCTGGCCTCTCTGGACGAACTGACCTTAGGACCAGTCCGTCTGGAAATCGAGTATTGCGCGGAGTCCCGGAAAGTATTTTCCGATCATGCTGTTGTGATGGCGACGTCTTCGGCATGGAAACGGCGGAAGACGTCAAAAAGAATGGCGTCCTGCACACTTCCGCCGTCACGGGCCGAGATGAGGGCGACGCTCAGGGTCATGGTCAGACTATCGTCGGCAATCGCGCTCACCCGGACTTTCGGCGATGGCGTTGCGAGGACTTCGTCACGATGGGCCGCGACTTCCAGCAGCATGGCCTTCGCCTTCTCGGGATCCGTCGTCAGGGGGATCTTGAACGTCAGGGTCAGGACGCCGGTGGCACCGCTCAGCGTCGCGTTCTTGATGCTGGTCGTGATGAACTGGGAGTTCGGGACGATCATGGTCGAGCCATCGCTCAGGCCGATATCAGTGGCGCGGATGCTGATGCGTTTGACGTCACCGCGCGTGCCGGCGATCTCGACCATATCGCCGACGCGCACGGGACGTTCGGCCATCAGGATTACGCCAGAGACAAAGTTCTGCACGATGGACTGCAGGCCGAAACCAATACCGACCGAGAGTGCGCTGACCACCCAGGTCAGGTTCTGGACCGAGACACCGGCGATGGACAGGATGCCGAGACCGACGAGGATCCAGGCGCAGTAGGTGAAGATGCTCAGGATCGAGGTACGACTGCCGATATCGAGGCGCGTGGTGGGGAAGAAGCGATCCCGCAGCCAGGAGCGTGTCTGGCGGATTGCGTAATAGGCCACCACCAGCAGAACGATGGCCAGCACCACGGTATCGAGCGAGATCTTCACGCCATGGATGGTATTGCCGACGAACAGAAGCCACAGCCGGTTCGTGATGTCAGCAACGCTGAAGCTGCCATCCGTCTGTGCGATGGAGAACAGGAGCAGCAGGAGCAGGACGTTCCCGAGCCCTGAGAGGATCACGCCGATCTGTGACAGGCGGCGCTGCGTCAGGCCGAGCTGGCCCAGGCGCAGGCTGAAGAAGCCACCCTCCGAAAACAGCCGGTCCAGTACGTCGCGCCAGCACAGCCCCAGAAGCGTCACGATGGCAACACCCGTACCCAGCGAGAGCAGCCACCCATTGAGCGTGAAGGCGAAAGCTACATAGCCCAGCAGGATGGAGATGACCGTAACCGCCAGCAGAAGGCTGGAAACGCCCAGAGCGGAAGGCGCGAAGCCGCGGGTATCGTTCTGGTTGCTGAGGCGGCGGAATGTGTCCACGGCGCAGAGGCCGATAGCGATCGAGAACGCGATTTCCAGCAGGAGCTGAAGCGTCTGGCCAAAGGTGTCCTGAGCCTGAAAGGCCCGCAGCAGGTCCAGCAGTAGAATGCTGATCGCAAGGATCCAGTCCACCCCCCGCAGCGCCTTGCGTTCGCCCGGATTTCCCTGAGCCAGAACACCGTTCCGTCCGAAGACGGGCAGCCCGGCACCAATAATGAAGCCGCAGACGGGGACCGTCTCCCCGATGATCGCGCCGATCGGACCCCCGCCATCAGGTAGGACGGCGGCTGCCCAGATGAACCAGCCCAGCGTGGCGATCAGGGCTTCCAGCGCGCCATTCAGTGTGATGGCGATGATGCTGCTGGAGAGGGCTTCCTTTACGCTGTCTTCGGTGGCGGGGCGGAAATGGGCGCCGCAGCGTTTGAGCAGACGCAGGATCAGCGGTGAACTCAGACCAATGGCCGCGAAGGTGATCGCGCAACCGATCAGGAGATAGAGCCAGTCGGACAGCACGCCGCCAGCATGGAGTGAATAGCGGTTTTCCGCCCGTTCGGTCAGGAGCGTGTTCCAGAAGCGTGGCGCGAGCGGCGAGACCGTCCGTTCGGACAGGGCCGCGTGTTGCAGGCGGGTGCGCCGCGCATTGATGGCCGTGTTGAGCTGCTGGGCCTGAAGATTATAGAGCTTGGCCCGCATCAGCGCCGATTTCACGGATTGCGAATTCTGCTGCATCCGCTGGCGCTGTGCAGTGACGGACGCGTCCTCGTTTTCCGCGGCCTTGGGGCCAAGGATTTTCAGGAAGGATTCGGTGATGCTGTCATAGGACTGGATCTGCGTAACCGCGTCCTGCGTGTTCTGCTGGACCTTCTGAACCTGGGCCGACAGGGCGTCGAGTTCGTTATTGCCCGTGTTGACGTCCTTGCGGTTCAGCGTCGCGAAAACCTGCTTCAATACCGCCGCGCTGTCATCGAGCTGACGGCTGATGGAAGTGGAGACAGCGTTCCAGCCCAGCCCGGAATTGGCAGGATCTGACTGCTGGGTCTTGTCGGCATCCCTGGGCGCTTCTCTGGTCGGAGCCGGCGCGGTCTGTGCAGCGGCCGCCAGCGCGGCGGGTGTCGTCACACCTGCGCAGAGCAGACCGAAAACGAGGGGTAGAGCGCCCAGCATGTATCCACAGGTTGTTCCGGGGCGCGGGCTGCGGAGAGGTGAAAAGGCGCGCGCGGGAGGCCGTGTGGTCATGCGAAGGTGTTCCGTCCAGTGTCTTGATGGGGTTTTCAACGGCTTGCGTTCGCCGGGGTTCGATTTCCGCCTTGAAGCGGTTCATTGCGCCGGGCGGATGGATACGAAAAAGGGCACCTTCCCCCGAAGGGAAAGATGCCCTGAGACGGGAGCTGAGCAGTCCGTCAGTTCGGCCGGTCAACGCCGTGGGCATCGGCGATCGTCTCGAAGCCGTCGCGGCGCATGGCGTCGAGCAGTTCCGTCTTCATGCGGGTCAGGATGCCGGGGCCCTGAAGGATGAAGGACGAATAGATCTGCACCATATCCGCGCCCATGCGGATGCGGGCGAGAATGTCTTCGCCGGTTTCGATGCCGCCACACGAAATCAGCGCCAGACGGCCCTTGTTCAGACCCGAGACGATCCGCAGAACCTCGCGGGAGCGCGGGGTGAGTGGGCGACCAGAGAGGCCACCGCTCTCGCGGGCCGCCGGATCACGCAGGGTGGCGGGACGGGCGATGGTCGTGTTGGTCAGGATCAGACCCTGCGCGCCGCCTTCGATGGCGGCTTCGAGGATCGGCTCGTAGGAGCTGTCATCCAGATCGGGCGCGAGCTTGACCAGAAGCGGAGGACGCTCCGGATTGCGGGTATTGATGGCGTCCAGAAGCTCTTTCAGCATCGTTGCCGACTGAAGATCGCGCAGCCCCGGCGTGTTGGGAGACGACAGGTTCATCGTGATGTAATCGGCATAGGGCCGCACGCGGGCCACGAGGTCCGGGTAGTCCCGCAGCGGGTCGGAGCCGGTCTTGTTGATCCCGATATTCACGCCCAGCGGGACAGTCGGACCGCGCATCCTGCCATTGGGCATCGGGCGGTGCAGCCGGGCGAGACGACGGCAGAAGCGGTCCACGCCGCAGCCATTGAAGCCCATGCGGTTGATGATCGCACCATCTTCGACCAGCCGGAACAGGCGGGGGCCGGGATTGCCGGGCTGGGGGCGGGGCGTCACGGTCCCGGCCTCGATATGGCCGAAGCCCAGTTTGGCCAGCGGACGGATGGCACGGGCATCCTTGTCGAATCCGGCAGCCAGGCCGATCGGGTTGGGAAAGCGCAGGCCGAGCGTGCGGGTCGAGAGGGCCGGCACATCCTTTGGCGCCTGGCCGCCAAGGCCGAGGGCAAGGGAGTGAATGGCGAGTTCGTGCGCCGTTTCGGTGTCGAAGCGGTGCAGGAGTGGAGTGACGAGCGTTCCGAGATCGATCATGAATCGTTTCCATACCCTAATCCGCGGTGTGACGCATCAGCTTCGCGCGTCTGGCTTACATCCCCGGAGTGTATCTGATGGCGTTTTGTCTTGGCGGTGGCGCAGGGACGCGATAGACGCGAACGCATGTCCGACGCATCCGCTGCTGAATCCTACGACGAGCCTTATCTGGAGACGTGCTGCCGCTCGACGCTGCACCGGCTTTTGCTGTGTGCGCCGACGGGGCGACCGACAGGGCTGAAGGACCAGCCCTGTCTTGAGCGGCTGGAACGGCTCGGACTGTCGAAACTGCGTGATGACGGGCGTTTCGTCATCACGCAGGACGGCCTGAAACGACACTGCGAGGAAATCGGCCCGACAGAGTGACGTCAGGTCTCGCCGTCCTCGCCGTTCCAGGCCTGATCCAGTCCCTCGCGGCAGAAGCGGATGACGTCGCTCAGATCGCGGTCGTAAAGGCTGTCCGGCACGTCTGAGGAAAAAATCTCGACCGTGCAGGCGCCCCGGAAGCCCGCGTCCCATGTTGCCTGCAGCATTTCATGCAGCGGAATGCAGCCATCGCCGGGGATCAGGCGGTCGGCAGCGGAATAGGGCGTACGCCAGTCGCTGACCTGAAGGACGTTGATTTTGCTTCCCGCAGCGCGGATGGCCGCGCAGACATCCTTCTGTTGCCAGATGTTCCAGTAATCCAGACACAGACCCATCGCCGGATGGCCGACGTCGTCAACGATGTCCATGGCCTGTTCAATGGTCCAGATGGCGCTTTCGGTGTTCACTGAGGTCGGGTTGAGCGGCTCCAGCGATAGGGAAACGCCCAGATCGTCGGCAAGGGGACAGAGTTCCTTCAGATAACGCACCGTCTCGTCCATGGTACGGCGCATGTTGCCCTTTGGTGGCGCGCCGGTATTGGTCACGAAGACGCTGCCGGGGACATGAGGCGCGAGCGTTTTCAGGCTTTGGGCAAGACGTTTGACGCGGGCTTCAGGCGCTTCAGGTTCGGGGACCATCGCGCTTCCGAAGAAGGTCCGCACCAGAGGCTGGACCGCACTGACTCTCAGCCCGCTCTCCCTGACGAGGCGCATCTGCTCCCCGATGCGATCCGGATCGAGCTTGGCTTCACAGATCTCGATCGCATCCACGCCGAGGTCACGGTAACGCGCCACGTCTTCCTCGAACGACCAGGGCTGGGTCGTGAATTCGTTCATGCCGAAAGGGAAGGGGAGTTTCGTCATGGGATTACCTCTTCAGGAAGTCGAGAACAGTGCGGTTGAACTTTTCTGTCTCGTCGAGAAAAACCATGTGCGCGCTGTCCTCGAACTCCACGCCGGTGCAGTTGGGCATGTGCTGCGCCACCCAGGCGGGACCGTCCGGATTCAGGACCTTGTCCTTGCGGGCGATCATCATGAGGGCGGGAAGGGTGAAGCGGGGCAGGATGTCACGCCAGTCCTGCGTGGTGTGATCCGCCATCATGGCGCTGCGGGCATGGGCGGGACTCTGCGCCATTTCCCGGAGCAGGAGCGCTTTCTCGTCTTCGGGCAGAGGGTGGCAGATGCAGCTTTCCAGATTGCCTCTGTCGAACTCGTCCGGTGTGAGGGTGAGCTGCTGCTGCACGGCTGTCAGGCCAGCCTGATCGAAACAGGCGGCGTGACCGAGCTTCCAGTCGGCGGAATAGTACTGCTTGGGGGTCTGCTGGACGAAAATGGCGTTGCGGATGCGCTCTGACCCGAACAGCTCCAGATACGACCAGATGACGGGGCACCCGATCGACCAGCCCAGAACCGTCACGTCCTGAAGGTTCAGCGCGACCAGAAGGTCGCGCAGATCGGCGGCCAGACGGGAGATGCGATAGCCATGCTGCGGTTTTTCGGAGCGTCCGTGTCCGCGCAGGTCCATGGTGATGACGCGGGCCTGTTCGGAGATCGGGCCGACATTGCGGTGGAAGAAACGTCCCGAGAAGGTCCAGCCGTGGATCATGACGATGGGACGTCCGTGTCCCTGTTCCTCGTAATGGATGCGGGTTCCGTCGCTGGTCGTAATATGCGGCATGCTCTTCTCCATGAAGGAATGGTGGAAGTGGCGTGAAGACTGTCTGGGGAATAGCGCACGGACAGGGGGCGGGGTTGCGTGCAAAGGAGCGTTTGCGCTTGCGGAGGCGGGCCGCTAAATTGATCCTGCCATGACTGCTTCCGCTCCTTCCGCCGCTCCTGATGCGCCTGCCGCTGCACCCCCGAACCGTGTCCTGAAACCCATCGATCTGGGACAGGGCGTGGTGATCGAGGATCCGGTGATCCTTGCTCCGCTTTCGGGTGTTACGGATCTACCGTTCCGTCAGCTTGCCCGTGATCTCGGGGCAGGACTCGTCGTGTCGGAAATGATCGCGTCCTGGGCGATGATCCGCGAGAACGAGAACACCATGCGCATGGCGCGGATGGCCGAGCGGGGGCCAAATGCGGTCCAGCTTGCCGGATGTGATCCCGAGGCCATGGCGCAGGCAGCGAAGATTTCGGTGGATGGGGGCGCGAACCTCATTGACATCAATTTCGGCTGCCCGGTGAAGAAGGTCGCGATCGGGCAGATGGCTGGTTCTGCGCTGATGCGGGACGAGGTTCTGGCCGGGAAGCTGCTCGAAGCGACAGCGCGGGCCGTGAATGTGCCGGTGACGCTCAAGATGCGCATGGGCTGGGACCACAATTCGCTCAATGCACCGCGTCTGGCGAAGATCGCGGAAGAGAGCGGAATCCGGCTTGTGACCGTCCACGGTCGCACCCGGCAGATGTTCTATAACGGCACGGCGGACTGGCGTTTCGTTAAAACGGTGAAGGACGCGGTCTCGCTGCCGGTCATCGTCAACGGAGACATCAACACCATTCGCGATGCGCGGGAGGCACTGCACCAGTCGCAGGCCGATGGCGTCATGATCGGGCGCGGGTGTTATGGACGGCCATGGTTTACGGCGCAGGTGGCGCAGTCCCTGCGGACCGGTGAAGATGTGCTCGACCCGGATCTGGCGACCGAAAAGGAAATCGCCCTGCGGCATTACCGGATGATGCTCGATCATTTCGGCGAACGGCCGGGCCTGCGTCTCGCGCGCAAGCATGTCTCCTGGTATTCCGCCGGGCTGCCGGGCTCTGCGACGTTCCGCTCTACCATCAATGGTGTTGAGAGCGCAGCCGAGGCCATTGCGCTGCTGACTGCATTCTATGACCGTCATATTGAGGCCGGTGTCGTGCGCAACCGTGAGGCCGGCCCGACGGGCAGTCTGAGCCGCGACGGCACGCGTGAAGCGGCCTGAGGGCGTGAGACGTCCGGCCCTTCCGTGTCAGCCATGACGGAGCAGTCTGCTTCAGGTCTGGTCGAGCAGGGCTGCCATCCGGTGTTCCTGTACGGCGCGTCCCGCCTGGACCGGCAGGATGTTGCCCGGCGATTGCACAGTCACAGCCCGCGTGCACAAAATCCGTTTGTGATTGCCGCCCTGACCGCGACGCCGCGCGCGCTTCGTGAAGCGGCCCTTTTCGGAAATGGTGAGGCCGGCTGGATCCAGCAGGCGCAGGGCGGGACCCTGCTGCTGGATGAGATCGACTGTCTGTGCCCCCTGATGCAGGACCGGTTCATGGAATGGCTCGCACAGGAGGGCACGGATCTGCGCGTGATCGCGGGGAGCCGTCACGATCCTGTTCTTCTGCTCCGGCAGGGGGGATTGTCCACAGCCCTGCATCGCTGGCTGTCGGCGCTGCCCTCTGCGCAGCGTTTGGGGCCGGAGCGGATCAGCGCGGTCTGTCGGCTGGCGGCTGGCACAGGCACGGCGCGTCCCCGCGGGTTGGAGCGGGCGCTGGAACGGCCCCTGGCTGAATATCTTGAAGGCGATCTGGAAAACGGGGCGGGTGATCTGCATGCCTGTGTGGTGGGCGAGGTCGAACGGCCGCTGATCACGATGGTTCTGCGGCGGACCTGCGGTAACCAGTTGCGCGCTGCCGCCATTCTGGGTGTAAACCGCAACACCCTGCGCAAGCGCATCCGTGAACTGGACATCACGATCCCGAAAGGCATCGACGAGTGAGACTTCCTTCCCTGAGGCGCCTGTTTGCAAGGCTGACGAGTGCCAATGGGGCGGTTCTTCTGACAGTCATGGCGCTGGTGCTCGCCTTTGCGACGTTCGTCGTGCTGTCGGGGGGCATGTCTCTGGCGCATCGCCCACAGGTGCAGGCGATCGTCTTTCTGCTCGACTTTATCATGCTCATGCTGATTGCGGCGGCGGCCGTGGTGCAGATCGGGCGGATGCTGGCCGAGCGCAGGCTTGGTCTGGCTGGCGCACGGCTGCATGTCCGGCTGATCACGCTGTTCGGCATCGTGGCTGTTGCTCCGACCATCGTGGTGGGAGCAGTCGCGACGCTGTTCTTCCATTACGGCGTGGAAATCTGGTTCTCCAACCGTGTCAACGATGCGCTGAACGAGGCGCGGTCCGTCGCGGTCGGCTATTTGCAGGAGCATAACGACAACGCACGGACGGAAGCTTTCGCGCTCGCGAACACGCTCATTACCGTCCAGAACGACGAGCTTTTCTCCCGTGGGACTGATCTTTTTCACGATCCCGCACGTCTTCAGGAGTTCCTGGACGATGAAGTCACCGAGCGCGGCCTGACAGATGCAGAGGTGTTCGATCCGCTGACCTACAAGGTTCTGGCGGTGGGCGGTCTGCTGGGCAGCGATGCTGACATGACGACTGCACCGCCATTGCCACCCAAATCCGTGGTGGAACTGGCACGACATGGCGAAGCCGTGATTCTCGACCGCCCGGATCAGCGCAGGGTGCGTGCCGTGGTCGCACTGGGCGGCAATTCCGGTCTCATGCTGGTTATAACGCGTCCGGTTGACCCGGATGTCGTGGAACACATGCGCCGCACGGATACGCTGGTGGCGGATTACCAGCGGCTGATCACCAATCGCGGCAAGACGCAGGTCCTGTTCGCGGTCATTTTCGCCCTGATGGGCCTGCTGGTGCTGGCCGTCGGAATGCTGACCGGACTGGCGCTGGCGAACCGTATTGCAAACCCGCTCGGACTGCTCATTCTGGCAGCCCAGCGGATTTCCAAAGGCGATCTGGGGGTGCGGGTGCCCGTCCCCGACGATGCGGGGCAGGACAAGGACGACGAAGTGACGGGCCTGTCCCGCGCTTTCAACAGCATGACGGACCAGCTCGAAAGCCAGCGTTCCGAACTGATGCAGGCCTATGATCAGATCAATGAGCGCCGCCGTTTTACCGAGACCGTGCTGGCCGGTGTATCGGCCGGTGTGATCGGGCTGGACCGGATGCAGGTCATCGAACTGCCGAACCGCGCGGCGTCCAGCGTGCTCCAGCGCGATCTTCAGCCAGCCATTGGGATGAAGCTGACGGATCGTGTGCCGGAGTTCTCGGGCCTTCTGGAGGCCGCCCGCATGGCGCCAGAGCGTGTCCATACCGCCGAAATCCAGGTGGATACGGAAGGCGCGCAGCGTCCGGGTGGTCCGGGTGAGGGCGCAGGGGCCGGTGCGGGGCGGACGCTTCTCGTGCGGGTCGTGGCGGAGCTGCGGGGGCAGGAGGTCGCGGGCTATGTCGTGACCTTCGATGACATCACGGACCTTCAGTCCGCACAGCGAAAGGCGGCCTGGGCCGATGTGGCGCGGCGTGTGGCGCACGAGATCAAGAATCCGCTGACCCCGATCCAGCTTGCGGCAGAGCGGCTCAAACGGCGCTTCCTCAAGGAAATTCACTCCGACCCCGAGACCTATACGCAGCTTGTGGACACGATCGTGCGGCAGGTCGGAGACATCGGGCGCATGGTGGACGAGTTCTCCGCCTTTGCGCGGATGCCGCAGCCCGTCATGCAGCCGGAAGACTTTTCACGGCTTTGCCGGGAGGCGCTGGTGCTCCAGCGGAACGCTCATCCCGAAATCGTGTTCGAGACGACCGGACTGCCGCCCTCTGGGCCGATCGTGCGCTGTGACCGGCGACTCATCGGCCAGGCGCTGACAAACCTTCTACAGAATGCCGCTGATGCCATCAGCATGGCAGGCCGCGGAAAACCGGGAGAAAATGCTTCCGGGCAGCCAGTGCAGCCAATTGGACACATTGTGGTGGGCTTGCACATTCGCAGCGGGCATGTCCTGCTAGACATAGAAGATGACGGGATCGGCCTGCCGACGGTGGAACGCCACCGGCTGACCGAGCCTTATGTAACCCACAAGGCGAAGGGCACCGGCCTCGGCCTTGCGATCGTCAAGAAGATCATGGAGGACCATTCCGGGATGCTTCAACTCACTGATCGGGCACCAGACCAGTCCCGTGGCGCGTCGCCCGGGCAGCGGGGAACGCGTGTCACCCTGTCCCTGCCGTTATGGGAGCAGGAGAGCCATGTCCCGGGTGGAACGGACCTTCAGACCATGAGGACAGCAGATGGAACATGAGATCCTGATCGTCGATGACGAACCGGATATCCGGTTTCTCATCGAGGGCATTCTGAACGACGAGGGCTACAAGACCCGGACCGCCGCCAATTCGGATCAGGCGCTCGAACTCTTCCGTGCGCATTGTCCGTCGCTGGCGATTCTGGATATCTGGCTTCAGGGATCCCGGCTGGACGGGATCGAACTCCTCAAGATCTTCCAGACCGAGGAGCCGGGCCTGCCGACGCTGATGATTTCTGGTCACGGGACCATCGAGACGGCGGTATCCAGCCTCAAGCTCGGAGCTTATGACTTCATCGAGAAGCCGTTCCAGTCGGACCGGCTTCTGGTCGTGGTGCGGCGTGCGCTGGAAGCCGCGCGGCTTCGGCGGGAGAATGCGGAACTGCGTCTGCGGGCCGGTCCGGAGACGACGCTGTCGGGGGACGGCGCCGTTATTTCGGCCGTTCGTGCCCAGATCGAGCGTGTCGCCCCCACCAATTCCCGCGTGCTGATCAGCGGTCCGGCCGGATCGGGCAAGGAAGTGGCAGCTCGCATGATCCATGCGCGCTCCCGCCGTGCGGAAGGGCCGTTCATTGCCCTGAACTGTGCCACACTGGCGCCCAACCGATTCGAAGAAGAGCTTTTCGGCCTTGAGGGTGAGGACGGTCAGCCGATGCGCCGCGGCGTGCTGGAGCGGGCCCATCGCGGGACGCTGCTGCTGGACGAGGTCGCCGACATGCCGCCTGAAACGCAGGGCAAGATCGTTCGTGCGCTTCAGGATCAGACATTCGAGCGTCTGGGCGGCAATACCCGGGTGAAGGTGGACATCCGTGTCATCGCCACCACCAACCGGGATCTCCAGTCCGAAATCGCCGCGCACCGCTTCCGCGAGGACCTGTATTACCGCCTTGCGGTTGTTCCTCTGCGCATTCCGTCCCTGCGCGAACGGCGCGAGGATATTCCGGGTCTGGCGCGGCATTTCCTTGAGCGCTGTGCTCAGTCTTCCGGCCTTCCGGTCCGGGAACTCTCCGTGGATGCGCTCGCCGCCCTGCAATCCTATGAATGGCCTGGCAATGTGCGTGAATTGCGCAATCTGATGGAACGGCTGCTGATCATGATGCCAGGGACGGGGAATGATCCGATCCGGGCTGACATGCTGCCGGCCACCATCAGCCAGGGCGCACCCTCGATGACGCGCCTGAATTCCGGAGCGGATGTCATGAGTCTGCCGCTGCGTGAGGCGCGGGACCTGTTCGAGACGCAGTATCTTCAGGTGCAGCTCATGCGGTTTGGCGGCAATATCAGCCGGACGGCCAGCTTCGTCTGCATGGAGCGCAGTGCACTGCACCGCAAGCTCAAGCAGCTTGGGGTGACGACGAATGAAGAGCGTAATACCGCACCTTCCACGCCGGTGAGTGGCTGAGATGTCGAACCGTCTTTTTCCCTTTTCCTTCTCTCGACTGTTAACAGCGTGACTTCAGAACCTTCCTCTTCTGCCGGCTCCCGGGCCGTGCAGGAGGTTTTCCTCGACCATCTGCGCAGGACCGAAGCGTCCGTGACCGTCTTTCTGGTCAACGGCGTGAAGCTTCAGGGCATCGTTGCCCAGTCCGATGCGCACACCCTGCTGCTCCGTCGTGATGGCCATGTGCAGCTTGTCTACAAACACGCTGTCAGCACGATCATGCCGGTGGCGGCCATGTCCCATTTTGTGGAAGAAGAACTTTGAGCGGTTTCGACACCAAAAAACCTGCAACCCGTGCGGCCGTCATCCTGCCCTGGGAGAAGTCGGGACCGCAGGAGGAAATCCGCGCGGCCGATGCGCGGCTTGAAGAAGCGGTCGGGCTGACGGCGTCGATCGGGCTGGTCGTGGTGCGTCAGGCGGCCATTCTGCTGCGCGCCCGCCGTCCGGCGACCCTGCTGGGAAGCGGTCAGGTCGAACAGCTGGCCGAAGCGGTCAAGCTCGACAATGTGGATGTGGTTGTCATTGATGCGCGTCTGTCTCCGGGGCAGCAGCGCAATCTCGAGAAGGCTCTGGGCTGCAAGGTCGTGGACCGGACGGGGCTGATCCTCGATATTTTCGGGGCGCGCGCGGCGACCCGTGAAGGTGTACTTCAGGTCGAGCTGGCCCATCTGGAATACCAGCGCTCGCGTCTTGTCCGGCTGTGGACCCATCTTGAGCGTCAGCGCGGTGGTTTCGGCTTCCTTGGCGGCCCGGGTGAAACGCAGATGGAAGCGGATCGCCGGATGCTGGCCGAGCGCATCGGCAAGATCAAGAAAGAGCTGGAGCAGGTGCGCCGGACGCGCGGTCTGCATCGTGACTCCCGCAAGCGCGTGCCGTTCCCGGTCGTGGCTCTGGTGGGCTATACCAACGCGGGGAAATCCACGCTGTTCAATGCCCTGACGGGGGCATCCGTCCATGCGCAGGACCAGCTTTTCGCCACGCTGGACCCGACGATGCGCGGGCTGCGCCTGCCGTCGGGCCGTAATGTGATCCTGTCCGATACTGTGGGATTCATCAGTGAACTGCCCACTGAACTGATCGCGGCCTTCCGTGCGACGCTTGAGGAAGTGGCGCAGGCGGATGTGATCCTGCATGTCCGTGACATCTCACATCCTGACAGTGCCGCCCAGCGGGCGGATGTGCTGAACGTGCTGGACGGCATGGTGCGGGACGGGATGCTCGACGCGCACTGGCCGGACCGCACGATCGAAGTGCTGAACAAGGCCGATCTGGTCGGCGGTGTCGAGGCTGTGCCGAAGCGTGAAAACGCGGTGGCGATCTCGGCCATTACGGGCGAGGGGCTACCGGATCTGTTCGAGATCCTGGACCAGTATCTGACGCGATCGATGAAATCCGTGGAAGTGCGTCTTCCGATCACGGACGGCGCGGCCCTCGCCTGGCTTTACCAGCATGGCGAAGTGGTTGGTCGGACGGATCGCGAAGACGGGATGGACGTGCAGGTCCGTCTTTTCTCCGCGGATCTGGAGCGGTTCGAACTGCTGCACCCGAACCGCATTCTACAGCCGGAAGGCTGAACGAACGCTGCTATTCGGGTGCTGGCACGGGGCGTGCCGGGCCCGAAGACAGGCGGGCTGCCTTGGCCCGCTGACGGGCACGGTCCAACGGGATGGCCAGCGCGTAGGTCAGGCCGAGGCCGACCACGTTCATCACGATTTGGTCCCACAGATTGATGCCAAAGCTTGCGAACATCAGTCGTCCCAGCAGGTCCAGGACCGTGCTGCACGCAAAGACTTCCAGAGAATTCCGCCCGAGCAAAGCGAGGCTCTGACCGATCCGGTCGGCGGAAATGCGGCGCAGGGCCTTGGACGACTGCACCAGATAGAAGATCGCCATAATGTCCAGCAGGCGCCAGATGGCGAGAGTGGATTTGCCTGTATTAGGCGGGGCCGGAAAAATCCGCAGAAACGGGACGTGCCAGTATTCATACGGAAAGCACAACACGAAAGCGCCTGCCAGATAGGTCAGGCATAAGGCCTTGGCCCATGGGCGATAGGGCAGATCGCCATTGTGTTTCGAGGCCCAGACGGCGCCCAGAATGCCCAGGATATAGAGGAACTGCCAGCCGAACGGGTTGAGATACCAGCCATTGGGATCAAGCCAGTTCGGGATGGTAATGCGCGGGTCCAGATTGGCGATGGCCCAGACACAGATGCTGAGCGCCAGCAGAAGCCATACACTGCGCTTGAGAACCCAGTAAATCAGCGGGAACAGCGCCAGAAGCACGACATAGAGCGGCAGGATGTTCAGGTAGCTCGGCAGGGCGTCGAATGTCAGGATACGCCACAGCCAGCTATAGCCATGCGCGAGCTGGGGTTCGATCGTATATTCGGGCAGGGGCTGGTAATGGCGCCACTGACGCACGGTCCAGACGAAAACCAGCGTCATGCCGGTCTGATACAGATAAAGTCTGAGGCATCGGGCAAGAATCCGGTGAATGCCGATTTTCCAGCCCTGACGGTCAATCAGGCGCCCATAGGCCAGATAGGACGCATAGCCCGCCAGCATGACGAAGATCTCGGCTGCGTCCGCGAAGCCGAAATTGCGGATGGTGATGCGGTTGAGCAGATCATCAGGAACGTGATCCACGAGCATCATCAACAGGGCGATTCCGCGCAGCGCATCCACGCGGTGATCGCGGGGGGTCTTGCGCGCTAAAGCTGCAGGGGGCTGTTGGGGCGGCTCCATGACTTCTTCTTATCGTCAGTACGGGGGGAGGGGTATGGGTGAGTCGTTACGGTCAGATTAAAGATTGGACGGAATTACAGAGTGTGGCTGTCCGTCTCTGAATGATGCAGGGCCGGGTCCATTCCGCCCTGCATGCCCATCCCGCCGCCTCCCCCGCCCCCGCCTTTTCCGCCTTCCTTGCCATCACCCTTGTTCCCGCCGTTCGAGGAAGGGCGGGCAGGCCCCTGTTCGGGAAGGACGAGATCGGAGGGCAGGCTTTCAAGGTTCAGAGCCTTGCGGATGAAGTTACGCAGGGACACCACCAGATCATGAGTGGGGACAGGGCGTCCGGCCACAAGCTCCGCCGCTGCGCGGCCCGCCATCCGGACCTGTTCTTCCGTTCCAAGCAGGATGATGTCGGACAGCGCGGCTTCGACAGCATCGCGGATGCGGCGGTTGCGGTCCGAGCCGGAAAGCTGGTCAGACCCCAGATCCCGTTTATGCGTCGGATCCACGAGGAGAGTGCCGGTGAACGAACCGCCCAGTGTGCGATAGGCGGCCATCAGCACCCGGAGACGCTCGTTGATCTGGCGATTCATCCGTTCCCGGCGCTGCTGGATAGTCAGCATCGTCAACAGGCGGATGCCGACGCCAATCAGCGTAAAGAGCGCCAGCCCGATCAGGGTGGCCAGCAGGCTGTGCCAGGAACTGAAATCAATCATGCTGCGCAACGCGTCTCTCCGGACCGCTCGGGAATGCCCTTATAACAGTCAGGCATCCGCACGGTTTTGCGATTTCAGCTCCCGCTGAGCCTTACAGTGCAAGCAGGCTCTCGTTGGACTGCGTGGCGATGATGCCATGCTGGTCGTGATGAAGTCCCGTGACTTCGACCGTATGGTCGTGGGACTGGAGCTTGCCGATGATCTTCTCCAGAACCTGAACGGAGGTGATGTCCCAGAAACGGGCATGGGTGAGGTCGAGAACCACGGTTTTGGCGTCAGTATGATAGTCGATGGCGTCAGACAGGCTGTCTGCGGACGCGAAAAAGACCTGTCCGGACGCCCGGTATGTCAGCGTCTCCCCCGACCGCTCTTCCGTAACACGCAGGAGCTTTGCGGCATGCCACGCGAAGAACACACCCGAGAGCATGACACCGACCGCAACACCGGCAGCAAGGTCGTGGGTCATGACGACCACGGCGACCGTGACGAGCATGGTCAGGCTGGACAGGCGCGGATGACGTGTCAGGTCGCGCAGGCTGCTCCAGGAGAACGTGCTGGCGGAGACCATGATCATGATGGCGACAAGGGCAGCCATCGGAACCTGCCCCACCCAGCGATGCAGCAGGACCATGAGAGCCAGCAGAAACGCGCCGGCGGTGAAGGTGGACAGGCGGCCGCGTCCGCCATAGCGCAGGTTGCCGACGGTCTGGCCGATCATGCCGCAGCCTGCAATGCCGCCAAATGCGCCAACGAGAATGTTGGAAATGCCGAGGCCCGTGCATTCCATGCGCTGGTCGCCATGGGTATCGGTAATGTCATCAACGACGGAGGCCGTCATCATCGATTCCAGCAGGCCCACGGCAGCCATGGCCAGCGCGTAAGGCAGCACGACCGACCACGTCGCCCAGTCCAGGGCGATATGCGGGAAGGTCAGGCTGGGCAGTCCGGTCGGCAGGTCGCCGAGATCCGAGACGGTATGAACCGGCATCGGATGCAGCATCGTGATGGCGGTCAGAATGACAATGCAGATCAGGGGCGAGGGGATGGCATCCGACAGGCGCGGCAGCAGATAGATGATGACAAGCCCCAGCCCGATCAGCGCATAGGTATGCCAGGTCACGCCCAGCATCTGCGGGAGCTGCGCGGAGAAGATCATGATGGCCAGCGCGTTGACGAAGCCGGTGCGGACTTCGGCTGGCACAAACCGCATGACGGCCTGAAGACGCAGCAGACCGAACACGACCTGAAATGCACCAGCGACAAGCGTGGCGAGCAGCATGGCCTGTACACCATGAGCATGAACCAGCGGTGCTGCGACCAGAGCCACCGAACCGGCAGCGCCGGAAATCATGCCCGGGCGTCCGCCGAAAATGGCGATCGAGACGGAAATGACGAAGGACGCGAACAGCGAAACGGCCGGAGAGACGCCGGCGATGTAGGAGAAGGCAATGACCTCGGGAATGAGGGCAAAGGTGCCGACCATTCCGGCCAGCACTTCGCGCAGCGGGTTCTGTGCCCACTGGCGACGATAGAGAGCGGGAGTCATGAAGGATCCTTGCAGGCAGGGCGTGAACAGGGTGCGACGTATTCAGGCCCGGCGCGGCAATGAGGCGTATAGTGTAACCCGGCTGGGTTCAGGATTGAAGGTCTGGAATGAACCTGAAGTGGAAGGGATGGGTTTCGGCGGGGGATGTTCTCCTCGCGAATTGAACAGCGGGCGGCGTCTTTGCGTTGGGACGGAACAGACCTTCCTTCATCTGGAGCATATCATGGCCAACTATCCCGCCCCGCCGTTCAACACCCCGCATCAGGATCATATTCCCGGCCAGACGTCCCTCATGACGCCGAAGCCCGATCATGGTGAGCAGAGTTATGTTGGCCATGACCGTCTGCGCGGAAAGATTGCGATCATCACGGGCGGGGATTCCGGTATCGGCCGGGCGGTTGCGATCGCGTTTGCGCGCGAAGGCGTGGATGTCGTCCTGTCATTCCTGCCCGAGGAAATGGACGATGCCCGCGAAACCGAATCCTGGGTACGCAAGGCGGGACGGCGCGCCCTCCTTGTTCCCGGAGACCTGCGGGACAGGGATGTCTGCGCCGAATTGGTGGACCGGACAGTCGCGGAGTTTGGGCAGATAGACATTCTGGTGAACAACGCGGCCTTCCAGATCGAACGCTCCTCACTGGCGGATGTCAGTGAGGAGGAATGGGACAAGACGTTCGATATCAACGCCGGTTCCGCGTTCCGGCTGTCGCGTCTGGCCCTGCCGCACATGCCGCGGGGTGGCGCGCTGATCCATACGGTGTCGGTCAATGCAGATCAGCCCAAGCCGAAGCTTCTGGCCTATTCCGCAACCAAAAGTGCCATCCAGAACTTCAGCGGTGGTCTGGCACAGTTGCTGGGCGAGAAGGGAATCCGCTCCAACGTGGTGGCGCCTGGCCCGATCTGGACGCCGCTGATTCCTGCGACCATGGATGTCGAACACGTGGAACGCTTTGGCGCTGATACGCCGATGAAGCGCCCGGGACAGCCGGCGGAGTTGGCCGGGGCGTATGTTTTCCTGGCCAGTGATGACGCCAGCTATGTCTCGGGCGCCACGATTGCCGTCACCGGGGGGACACCGGTTATCTGAGTCGGAACGGGGTGGTCGGAAAAATCCGGAGTGTAAAAAAAATTGCGTCAAAGGACTGGACGACAACCCCAACCTTCCTCTAGAGAATGCGTCGCTGTGTGGCGGATGTAGCTCAGTTGGTAGAGCGCCGGTTTGTGGTACCGGTTGTCGCGGGTTCGATCCCCGTCATTCGCCCCAGCAATCCTTTTCCAAAAAATCTGAATATTGCCCTCAGGGTTTTGCGACATCAGCCTGCTGATAGTGTCTGTGTTCCCAGTGTTCTTCCAGCGCCATACGCTCGAAGCGCAGTTTCTGGCGGATCCAGTTCAGCATGCCTGAGAGTGTGACGACCACGATCCCCACGAAAGTCCAGTTGTCCAGCGGCTGCTTGAACAGCAGATAGCTGAACGCAACCGCCCAGACCATCTGGCTGTATTGTGGAAGGGCAACCCGGTTCGCGGGGGCGACGGCTGTGGCCATCATCATGAAAAGCTGACCCAGAGCGGCGAGAAAACCGTATCCGAACAGAATGGACCAGACCTTCCAGCCATGGGGCCAGGAGGCATGGGCGATCATGAGAAGTCCGTCGCCGATCAGTGGGCCGAACAGGCTTGATCCAAACAGGGAAAGCCTGGCACTGCCATCTCCCGCCAGCCGGTAGGCCACGACGCTGCTGGCATTGGCGAGGGCTGCGACGATGGCGCAGACATGGCCCAGATGGAACGTCCGTGCGCCGGGTCGCAGGACAATCAGGACACCGAGAAATCCGACCGCGACGGACAGCCAGGTCCAGAACGAGACCTTTTCCTTGAGGATCGTTACGGAAATGATGGTGACGAAGAAGGGCATCAGGAACATCAGCGACAGGGCTTCGGGCATGGGCAGCAGCATGAAGGCCATGACGCTTGCGGCCGTCGAGATGAATGTCGAAACCGCGCGCAGAATCCACATCCCCGGGCGGGTCGTCGCGAAAATGTCGGAATAGGGTTCGTCGGGGCGGCGGATGAAAGGCAGGAGAATGAATCCGAAGACGCCGCCTGAAAACGCGACTTCAAAAGGGTCCAGATGCCCCGCAAGTCCTTTTGAGCAGGCATCGCTGATGGAAAAGGCGGCATAGCCCAGAAGCGCCAGAAGAATACCGGAGGAGAAAATATTCTGTTTCATGAGTCTGTTTCTCCGCGGGTAAAGCTGATTCCCATCCGGGGATAAGGAAACCTGCTTGCGCTGACAGTCAATGTTTCAGATTTCCGGAAGGGTCTTTTCTGATGCTCCGCTCATTATTGGGAGCAGGAACAGGACTGGGGGCAAAATTGGAAAGGTCGCGACCTTGATGTAGGATGCGCGCCCTTCGGGGAAGCCCTACGGCCCCCATCTTGTGGATGAAAAAGCGTAAGCCCCCATGTCCCAGAAGATCGTTCCAGTTATTCTCTCCGGTGGATCAGGCAGCCGTCTGTGGCCGGTTTCGCGCAGCAGCTACCCCAAGCAGTTCTGGCCTCTCCTGTCGAAGCATAGCCTGATCCAGGAAACGGCGCTGCGCGGTGCGCGGGCAGGGCTGGCGGATCCGATTGTGATCTGTAATGCCGAGCACCGCTTCATCGTCGCGGAACAGCTGCGGGATGTCGGGGTTGAAAACGCCCGGATCGTTCTCGAACCCGTAGGCCGCAATTCCGCCCCGGCCATAGCGGCAGCTGCTTTCCTGGTGGCCGAAACTGATCCGGACGCCGTTCTGTGGATCATGGCTGCGGATGCGGCCATTACCGATGAGGCAGCTCTCTACTCCGCGCTTGACCATGCCGTTGCTGCCGCAGGGCAGGGGCGGATCGTGACGTTCGGAATGAAGCCCACGCGTGTCGAGACGGGCTATGGTTATATCGAGAGCGGTGCGCCCCTTTCAGGCCTTGAAGGCGTTTGCGAAGTCTCGCGCTTTGTCGAGAAGCCGGATGCCGCGACGGCGGAAGCATTTTTCCGTGATGGCCGGTATCTGTGGAATTCCGGCATGTTTGTGACGCAGGCTGGCGTTTTTCTCTCCGAGATCCAGACCTTCGAGCCTGCGCTCTACGAGCATGTCGGACAGGCCGTCCGGACCCGGCAGAGTGACCTTGATTTCGACCGGCTGGACGATGCGAGCTTCCGTCAGGCACCGGATATCTCGGTCGACTATGCAGTGGCCGAACGGACGAAGCGGGCGGCCGTGGTACCCGGAACATTCGGCTGGTCGGATATCGGAAGCTGGGATGCGCTGTGGGAGCTGACGTCCAAGGATGAAGCGGGCAACGCGACATTCGGGGATGTTTTCCTGGATGACGCGCGGAACTGCTATGTCCGCTCGGATGGGATTGTGGCCACGGTCGCGGGTGTGGAAGATCTGATCGTCGTCGTGACGCAGGACGCTGTCATGGTCTCGCATCGTGACCGGGCGCAGGACGTCAAACACATGGTCAGTCGTCTGAAGAAGGCCGGACGCAAGGAAGCCACGGCCCATAACCGTATGTATCGCCCGTGGGGCTTCTATGAAAGTCTGATCCAGGCGGACCGGTTCCAGGTGAAGCGGATCGTGGTTGAGCCGGGCCAGAAACTCTCGCTGCAGAAGCATTTCCATCGCGCCGAGCACTGGGTCGTCGTGGGTGGTACGGCGGTCGTCACCCGTGATGCTGACCAGATCATGGTGCGTGAAAACGAAAGCGTCTATCTGCCGCTGGGCTGTGTTCACCGGCTTGAGAATCCGGGGAGGATTCCGCTGACCCTCATTGAGGTGCAGTCCGGGCCTTATCTGGGCGAAGACGATATCGTCCGCATCGAGGACGTCTACTCCCGGAACTGATGCGGGACGGAGGCCCTGATCCTTCGCGGATCAGGGCTCCTGCTTCTGGTGCGTTCGGTGGCCGAAGAGGTGGTGCAGCCCGTTGGCGAGCGGAACAGGGATGACGCCCAGACGCTGCTCCATCGGACCGACATCGAAATTCTTGTCTTCCAGAAGGCGGCGGATTTCTTCCGGCGCGATCTGCGGCAGCCTGCGGATATGCCGCGTCAGATGAGACAGCGCCATGAGCATCCATCCCGGCAGGGAGATGATGGGACGGCCGCCAAGCCCTGCAAAATACAGCACCATGCGCACGAAGGTCCGGTAAGCCACCGCCGTCGGACCAGCAATCACGATGCTCTCCGGCCCCGTGACGTCTCCGTTCTGGATCAGATGTATGGCCGAGACCAGACAGCGCGTGACATCCCGCTGCTCGATGGGCTGAACAAGGGCGCGGCCACCACCGGGAAGGGGGATGACGGGCAGACGTTCCAGAAGCTTCGCCAGCCGCTGCACATTGTCTTCGCCCTGAGCACCATAGATCATGGTCGGATGCAGGATGATCGACGGGCGACCGTCGGCCTTGAGGGCGGCCTCACCCGCCAGAACGCCCCGTCCGTGTTCGTCGGGCCAGCGCGTGAATTTGCGGGTGCTGCCCAGCGCTACGATAGGGGCTTTCGTGGCGGCCAGAATGGCGGCCAGGTGGCGCGCATGGGCCGTGTTGACGACAACGGCCGCATTTTCGAACGCCAGTTCAAGCGTGGCACTGTCCGTGAGGTCTGCGATCCGCACGGCCTGACAGGCTTCGGCGATGTCGGGCGCGAGATTGCCCTGGCTGCGCACGACGGCAATGATTTTCTGACCTTCAGCCAGAAGGGCGCGGCAGAGCGCGGACCCCGAGCGTCCGCTGGCGCCGATGATGCAGACCGGGCCCTTCGCAGGCGATGACGGGTCTGGGATGTTGCCGGTCGTCATTGCGCGGAAGCCTTCAGGTCGGGGGATGCGAGAAATGCCAGCATCGAGGCCGGGGAAGAAAAGGCGTCATTGAGGACCCGGAGGGAGACGGGTGTTCCGGAAGCATAGGTTACCGTCAGGATGCGGCCAGCCGGATTGGCGACATAATCCGGAATCGCGCTCAGCGCCGGATTGACGGAAAGGGCCGTCTGCAGAACCTGCGCGGCCTGCTGGCGAAGCTGGTCCGCCGTCATGCCATTCCCGGCCTGCCGGGCGGACAGGACAAAACCGGTATCGAGAAGCCTGTCTCCCTTCAGCGAGAAGGTCACCTTCTGCAGGGCCGTCGACTGGAGCATCTGCTGCGGAGAGGAATGGCCTTGCGCAAAATCCGTCTGAACGGTCCGGGCACTGGCCGTCAGGGTCATGAAGCCCGGGACTGTGAGGGATGCGTCGGTTTGGGAGGTGTGATCGTCCAGATTCGAGATCTGGACAGAGTGGGCGGTCGAGCCTGCGCCGTTGATCGGGAAAGGCAGCTTCTCGTCGCTCTGGAAATGGAAGCCCTTCAGATCCTGCGTCATGGTCGCGGTCTGGTTCTTAAGCGTTCCCGTCCCGTGCAGTTCATCGAGCCGGATTGTGCCTGATGTCATGCTCAGCCTGAAATTACGGGCCGCAAAACTCTCGGGCGGGGCCATGTGCGGCGGCAGGGGATGGTGGTCCCACAGGGCTGCAACCTGTGCGGCGAGATCCTTCTGCTTCAGGTCCAGCCGCTCCAGACTGGCCTGCCCGCTGACAAGCTGCGGCTCCTGACCGGGGGCGTGAACAGTCCGCTCGTACGCGATGGTCGACCCTTCGGTGCGTAGCGTTGTGACGAGGGCGGGACCGTAGTTGTCCAGCGTGAGACGACCGGAAAACAGGCTATGCACATTGATCGGGCCGGGTGAGGGCGACGGGACGAGGTTCTGGACCGAAAGCTGTTCGATCTGCCCGTGAGCAAGAGCGATATGTGCCGGATCGATTCGGGAATGGCCCTCCGTTGCGGGCCGGGAGGGCGGCAGAACCAGCTGGCGCAGGCTGAGCGTGCTTCCATGGATGATCTGTGTCGGCGTCTGAAGGAACGGCTCGCGGACTTCAACGGCGCGGATGGAGAGGCCACCATCCGGTGTCGGACGGGGATGGCCCAGCCGCATCCGGGAGGCGCGCAGGGTAAGTGACCCGTCCCGCAGGGTGATATCGGTCAGGGTCGCCCCTAGCGAGAGGATGGCCGGGTGCGCACTTCCATAAGTAAATGTCGTCCCGGGCGGAAGAGCCGCGCGGAAGCTTGAAAGGCCGCGGACCAGCTCCATGTGGGCTTCGTGGTGAACGCCGGCCATGCCGATCACGGCCGTTACCGAAATCAGGCTCGCCGTGAGCCAGGGTCTTTTCACGTTGATGTTCCTGTCTGAAACGGCCCCGCACAGGCGTCGGGCGCGAACGGTCTGTGTTGCGGCAGGATACCATTGTCGCGACACGGAGCAATGCAGACGTCGTTTTTGTTGCGGTAACAGGATACCATATAGCTAAAAATGGCGGAAAACTCCTGCGAATCACATAATTCAATGTGTGAACGGGGCTTGACGCGCGCGCTGGAGACGGCAATAAGGCCCCACCTGATCCGCTTCGCCGGAAAAGAGGGTGCTTTCGAGCATCGTCTTTTCTTTGCAAGCGCCATCCACGGTGCGGCCTGAGGGTCGTGCCCCAAGCTGGAATGTCACTAATGAAGACCACACGTTCGCTGAAGCCAGCGGAGGTGACGAAGAACTGGGTGCTGATCGACGCCGAAGGGCTCGTTCTCGGCCGTCTCGCCACCATCATCGCCACCCGCCTGCGCGGAAAGCACAAGCCGCAGTTCACCCCGCACGTTGATTGCGGCGACAACATCGTCGTCATCAACGCCGAGAAGGTCGTTCTGACGGGCAACAAGGTTGGCCAGAAGCTGTTCCACTACCACACGGGTCACCCGGGCGGTATCAAGGGGCGCACCATCACGCAGCGTCTTACGGGCAAGAACCCGGGTGAAGTTGTCGAGAAGGCCGTCGAGCGCATGATCACCCGTGGTCCTCTGCAGCGCGCCCAGATGAAGCACCTGTATGTCTATGCCGGTTCCGAGCATCCGCATGACGGCCAGAAGCCTGTCAAGCTGGACGTTGCTGCGATGAACCGCAAAAACACCGTAACCCACGAGTCGTAAGGCCTGTATCATGTCCGAGACCCAAGAGCGCACCGGCACGCTGCAGGACCTTGCGAGCGTTGCTCCTGCCGTTACCTCCAACGCCGCCCCGGTTCACGAAGTCAAGCGTGATGCCCAGGGCCGTTCCTACGCAACCGGCCGTCGTAAGGACGCCGTGGCCCGCGTGTGGATCAAGCCTGGCAAGGGTGACATCATCGTCAACGGCCGTCCGGTCACGACGTATTTTGCCCGTCCGGTCCTGCGTATGCTCCTCACGCAGCCGTTCCTGATTGCTGACCGCTACAACCAGTTCGACGTGTACTGCACGGTGACCGGTGGTGGTCTGTCCGGTCAGGCTGGTGCTGTCCGTCACGGTATCTCCCGTGCACTGACGTACTACGAGCCGAGCCTGCGCGGCATTCTGAAGGCTGCCGGCTTCCTGACGCGTGACAGCCGTATTGTCGAGCGTAAGAAGTACGGCCGTGCGAAGGCACGTCGTTCCTTCCAGTTCTCGAAGCGCTGATCCTTCAGCCTTTTCGGACGACGGAAAACCCGGCCAGAAATGGCCGGGTTTTTTTGTGTCTGATTTCGGGAAACATGAGCTTTGTTTTGAAGAAAAAACCTAAAATAGCCTCAATATCGGATTTTAATTCCAATAAATAAATTCAAAACGAAACAAACTTTCCGTATCGCCACCGGGAAGCATGTATGGCAGAGTGGAGTCGCTGTTTTTGAGACCAGAATCTTCGGAAGATGTTTTCCCCATGACGCCCTTCATCATTGAAAAGACCGAAACCCCGACCGATCCCGTGAAGCGGACCGAACTGCTCGCCAACCCGTCTTTCGGACGTGTTTTCACTGATCATATGGCCCTCATCAGCTACTCCGCTGACAAGGGCTGGCATGATGCGAAAATTACGCCGCGCCGCCCGCTGAGCATCGATCCGGCTTCGACAGTCCTGCATTACGGGCAGGAGATTTTCGAGGGGATGAAGGCCTATCGCGAGAAGGACGGTCATGTCGCCACCTTCCGTCCCGAAGCGAATGCATCGCGCTTTGCCGCTTCCGCCCGGCGCATGGGCATGGCCGAGCTGCCGGAAGATCTGTTCGTTCAGGCCGTGGATGAGCTGGTGCGGGTGGATCAGGACTGGGTGCCGTCTGGTGAGGGGCAGAGCCTTTATCTGCGTCCGTTCATGATCTCCAACGAAGTGTTCCTGGGCGTGAAGCCGGCGACGGAATACCTGTTCATCGTCATCGCATGTCCGGTCGGCGCCTATTTCAGCGCTGGCTGCGTCTCCGTCTGGGTGTCCGAGCACTACACGCGCGCTGCCATCGGTGGCACGGGTGAAGCCAAGTGTGGCGGTAACTATGCCGGCAGCCTGATTGCCCAGGCGGAAGCCAAGGACAAGGGCTGCGACCAGGTTCTGTTCCTTGATGCGCGGGAGCGTCGCTTCGTTGAGGAAATGGGCGGCATGAACGTGATGTTCGTTCGCAAGGACGGCAAGATCGTCACTCCGCCTCTGGGTGGCACCATCCTGCGTGGCATTACCCGCAACAGCCTGATCCAGCTTGCCGCCGATCAAGGGATCGAGGTGCTTGAAGAGCCGGTCGATATCGACGAGCTTTTCTCGGGTGCAGCGTCGGGCAAATACACGGAAGCCTTCGCCTGCGGCACGGCGGCGGTTCTTTCGCCGATCGGCAAATTCGTGCGTCCGACGGGTGACGCCGTGTTTGGGGACGGCAAGACGCCCGGCCCGGTCTCGCAGCAGCTCAAGAAGACCCTGACGGATGTGCAGGGTGGTCGCACCAACGACGTCCATGGCTGGATCCACCGCATTTCCTGACGCCTGTCAGCCGGGTTCGTAAAGAGCCCGGCTTTTCAGTCCCGGTCGATCCAGCCGGCACGAACCGCAGCATCAAGCTGTTCCGGCGTGTCGATATCGAAGCCGAGTTCGGGCGCGCAGACGCAGATCGGCGCAGTTTGCGTGTTCTTCCAGAGTTGCCGCAGGCCGGTATCGCCCTGCAGGTCCTGGATACGTTCTTGTGTTGTCGGGCTTAGCAGTACCGGAATGCCCCGCCCGTCTTCGCCATAAGACGTGATGACATCTTTCCCATCGGCGTCCTGTTCCAGCAGAACGTGAAGATGCCGCTCGGTCAGGCAGGGCTGATCCGTTCCGGCGATCAGGAGCGGGAGGCTGCTCCCGGCGAGCGCCTGATGACCGCATCTGAGCGATGACGCCATGCCGGTCTGCCAGTCTTCATTCCGCACCAGAACGACATCGAGCCCAGCAAGGGTCTGTTGTATCGCGGCTTCAGCACCGCCCGTCACGACAACAAGATGCTCCGGTCGCGTTGCCAGCAGGAGCCGGGCGATATGTCGCACCAGAGGGACACTGTTGATGCTCAGAAGCTGTTTGGGACGACCGAGGCGGGTGCTTCCCCCTGCCGCCAGAAGAAGGGCGGAATGGCGGATCATCGTGGCCGCGTCGCGATCATCTGGGTCAGGATGGAGAGCGCGATTTCCATCGGGGTCCGGGCGCCGATTTCCAGTCCCGCGGGCAGGTGCAGGCGGCTGAATGCTTCTTCCGGGACCCCGGCCGTCCTGAGGGCTTCAAGCCGGCCCGGAATCTTGCGCCGGCTTCCGAGAATGCCGACGCAGAATGCCTCGGATTTCAGGGCATGGGCTGTGAGCGTCAGGTCCGAAAGAGCGTCGTGCGTCAGGCTGTAGACAACTGTCCATCGATCGAGTGAGAGCGTGGGAAGGGCCGCGTCCAGACTGCCGCGGATATAGCGTGTGGGCGAGAGGCCGGGCGGCGGTTCGGGGGGACCGTAGGACCGGAGCAGGGTGGTCTCGAGGCCCATGAGGGGGGACAGGCTCAGGAGCGCAAGCGTAATGGGATCCCCGCCAGAGAGGATCAGACGCAGGGGCGGCAGGTACTGGCGGACGAACATCCGGCCTTCCAGACCGGTAGCACGTGCTTCCGCGCAGAACTGCATGGCCCCGGTGTCGAGATCGGTCAGAAGCGTAATGGGGCGGCGGTTTTCCCGCGCGGCCTTGAGGGTAGCGACATGAGCTGCCAGGTCAGGCAGGGCGCGCACGAAAATTCCGATGCGGCCACCACAGGTCAGCTGGATGTCCAGAACCGGACTGCCCGCGCCATAATCCAGCATCCGTGGCTGTCCGTCTTTCAGGCTCTCCAGGGCCTCCGCGCGCACGGCTGCTTCCACGCAGCCGCCGGACACATAGCCCTGAACCTCTCCGTCCTCGCAGATCGCCATTTCGCTCCCCAGCGGACGCGGGGAAGAGCCGGTGATGCTGACCAACGTTGCCAGGGCAGCGAGTTTTCCCTCAGCGGACCAGCGTTCCAGTGCGGGAAACAGGTCATCTGTCAGGCCATAAAGCGGCCACTGGGGAAGGGGAGAAAACTGTGCCGCGGCCGTCATGGAGGGGTCCTGATGTTCTTTGGTGGCATAAGGGTAACGCCAAAGACGATTATGACATACCCTTTCACCCTCAGACTGTTGATCCTTCGGCCATGAGGTCTATATCGGCAGGGAATACAGCGTCGGCACTTCAGCCAGCGGAACAGACACGGCAGCGACCGGAGCGGAAATGAGTGAACTCCTGAGCGTTACACGGGCC
This sequence comes from Gluconobacter sp. P1C6_b, assembly GCF_018811945.1. Taxonomy (GTDB): domain Bacteria; phylum Pseudomonadota; class Alphaproteobacteria; order Acetobacterales; family Acetobacteraceae; genus Gluconobacter. The sequence continues at coordinate 215,146 of NZ_JACRVU010000003.1, read as the reverse complement.
ATGGAGCTTGTGCTGGATTATGCCGGTAGCTTCGGGACCGAGACGGTTGATCTGACGATGGCGGCCGGGCGCATCCTCCGGCAGACGGTCCGCGCCGAACGCGCCCAGCCACCCTATGACCGGGTGATGATGGACGGCATTGCCTTCCGCCACGGGAGCGGTCCGACGCTGATATCGCACGGAATCCAGCGTGCCGGGGCACCCGGGCAGGTATTGCCGGAGGGGCATGTCTGCCTCGAAGTCATGACGGGTGCCGTGCTGCCAGACGGTGCGGATACGGTTGTTCCGGTCGAACGTCTTGTGCGTGAAGGTCGGCTGATTCGCTTTGAAGAGGATTATGAGCCGCGCAAGGGGCAGTTCATCCATCGCCGGGGGTCCGACTGTGCCGCAGGAACGGAACTCCTCGCGCCAGGCCAGCGCCTTGATGGCCCCGCCCTCGCGGTTCTGGCGGGAAATGGTCATGCGCAGGTCAGCGTATCGCGGATTCCGTCTATCGGGATCGTGGCGACGGGCGATGAGCTTGTGGATGTCAGCGCCCCTGTGCGGGACTGGGAAATCCGGCGCTCCAACGAATATGCCCTGACGGGTGCTCTGCTGTCGCGCGGGTTCAACTGCATCGAGCGGTCCGTTGTACCCGATGATCTTGCGGAGACGGTCGTGGCCCTGCGCGAACAGCTCTCGCGTCATGACGTCCTGATCCTGAGCGGCGGTGTGTCGATGGGGGCGTTCGATCATGTCCCCAAAGCGCTGTCGAAAATCGGGGTGGAGCGGGTCTTCCACAAGGTGGCACAGCGTCCGGGCAAGCCGCTGTGGTTTGGTGTGGGGCCAGAGGGACAGCGCGTGTTCGGTCTGCCGGGCAATCCGGTGTCTGCCACGACCTGCGGCGTGCGTTATGTCATGCCCATGCTTCTGGCCGGACAGGGGCTCTGCCGTCCCGAGCCTTACACGGTCATGCTCGATGCAGAAGCCGATCTGATCCCGACGCTCACCCGGTTTCTGCCGGTCAAACTCCGTCATGACGCTACGGGACAGGCTCTCGCAACGCCGTGCCCGATGCCGACCTCCGGTGATTTCAGTTTCCTGGCGTCTACGGACGGATTTATGGAACTGCCGCGCGGTGAAGGTGTGGCTCCCCGTGGAACAGCTGCGATGTTTCATGGCTGGTAACCAGACGCCTGTTCTGGCAGATCGCTTCAGCCGTCCGCTGCATGATCTGCGGATTTCCGTCATGGACCGCTGCAATTTCCGTTGCCCCTACTGCATGCCGGAAGCGACCTATCACGAACATTTCCGCTTTCTGGAACCGAAAGAACGCCTGAGCTTCGACGAGATCGAACGTGTTGCGCGTGTGGCGGTCTCGCTCGGCGTCCGCAAGCTGCGCCTGACGGGTGGGGAGCCGCTGCTGCGTCCAAAACTGCCGGAACTCGTAGCGCGTCTGGCCGCCATTGAGGGTGTGGAAGACATTGCCCTGACCACCAATGGCGTCCTGCTGGAGCGGCATGTGCGGGATCTGAAAGAGGCCGGGCTGAACCGCGTGACGGTCAGTCTCGACAGTCTGGATCCGGCAGTGTTTGCGCGGATGAGTGGCGGCCGGGCGCAGCTTGAACCGGTTCTGGAGGCGATCGACAGTGCCACACAGGCTGGATTTTCCGGAGGTGTGAAGCTCAATACCGTCATTCAGCGCGGGCTGAGCGATGCGGGTGTCGAGGCTCTGGCCGAACGCTTTCGTCATACCGGGGTCGTGCTGCGCTTCATCGAATACATGGATGTTGGAACGCGCAATCACTGGGAGCGCGCCGAAGTGGTCCCGTCCCGTGAACTGCGCGAGCGGATTGATGCGTGCTGGCCGCTTGAGCCGGTGGATGCGCATTATCGCGGGGAAGTGGCGCAGCGGTACCGCTATTGCGACGGGGCCGGAGAAGTTGGTTTCATTTCTTCCGTCACGGCGCCGTTCTGCGGAGACTGTTCTCGCGCCCGCCTGTCGTCGGAAGGGCAGCTTTATACCTGTCTGTTCGCCTCGGAAGGGACGGATCTCCGCACGCTTCTGCGTAGCGATGCGGATGACGCAGCTCTGCGGGACCTTCTGGCCGGGGTGTGGCGCGGCCGGACGGACAGGTATAGTGAGGAGCGGGCCGCCTCTTCGGATGCGCCAGCACGACGCCGCATCGAGATGAACTATATCGGCGGTTAGAATTAGGTGACCCGACCGGGAGATCGAAGACAATGAAGACGCTCACCCATGTCAACGAGCGCGGCGAGGATCCGCGCATGGTCGATATCAGCGGCAAGGATGTGACCGAACGCAGCGCTCATGCCCAGGCACGTCTGGTTTTCCCGTCCGAGATGGCGCGGACCCTGTCGGATGCCGGGTTCATGACGGCCAAGGGTGCGGTGCTGACCGTGGCGCAGATTGCGGGCGTGATGGGCGTGAAATCGACGTCGCAGCTGATTCCGCTGTGTCATCCGCTGTCGCTCAGTGGCTGTCGGGTGGACATCACGATCGAAGGTGATGAGGCGGTAATCGACTGCCGCGTGTCTTGCAAGGGGCGCACGGGCGTGGAAATGGAAGCGCTGACGGGTGCCTCCGTGGCCGCGCTTACGATCTATGATATGTGCAAGGCCATGTCCCATGACATGGTCATTCGTGAAGTGCGGCTGATGGGCAAGGCCGGCGGAAAACGCGACTTCCAGCGGATTGAATCATGACACCACTTTACGGTCTGATCCTTGCGGGCGGTGCCAGCAAACGCATGGGAACGGACAAGGCCGCGCTCGACTATCACGGCAAGCCGCAGCTTCAGGTGGCGTTCGACGTCCTGTCTCCTTTGGTGGAAAAATGCTTCGTCTCGGTGAGGCCGGACCAGACGGCCGATCCTCTGCGGTCCAGCTTTCCACAGATTGTCGATGCGGTGGACGTCGATGGACCGGCGGCGGGTCTGCTGTCGGCCCATCGGGCTTATCCGGGTGTGGCCTGGCTGGTTCTGGCCTGTGATCTGCCGATGCTGGACCGGGGCACGCTCGATACCCTGATTGCAGCGCGGGACGCATGCCATGTCGCAGTGTCCTATCGTAGCGAGTTTGATGGTCTGCCGGAGCCGCTCTGCGCCATCTGGGAGCCGGAAGCGCTCGATCGACTGGAAAAGCAGGTCGTGGGTGGGCGGATCTGCCCGCGTAAGCTCCTGATCAACAGCCCGACGAAGCTGTTGGAACCGCATCGGCGTGGTGCGCTCGATAACATCAACACGCCGGAGGAACGCGACGATGCGGCCCGGCGTCTGAAGGATCTGCCGGGAGGGCCGATGATTCGTCTGACACTGGAATATTTCGCGCAACTACGGGAATTGGCCGGAACGCGCGAACAGTCGCTTGAGACTGCATGCGTGACCGTGGGACCGCTTTACGAGGAGCTCCGCGAAAAATACGCCTTTCCGTTCGAAGCCTCGAAGCTCCGCGTGGCGATCAACGGCGATTTCGCGCCCTGGACACAGGCTTTGAAGGACGGGGACCATATCGTGTTCATCCCGCCGGTGACGGGCGGATGAGCCGCTTTCGCATGGCGTCCGCGCCCGTGGATCTGAACATGCTGCGTGAGGATCTGCATCTGGCCGAGGCAGGTGGATTCTGCACCTTTGAAGGCTGGGTCCGTAACAGGAACGAGGGCCGTCCGGTGGATGGTCTGGAATATGAATCCTATGAGGCGCTGGCCCAGCTTGAAGGCGAGCGGATCGTGGCCGAGGCGCTGGAGCGTTTCGAGATCAGCCAGGCCGTGGCGATGCACCGCACGGGGAGCCTGAAGGTCGGGGATGTCGCGGTCTGGATCGGCGTGTCGGCACCTCACCGGGATGCGGCGTTCCGCGCCTGTCGTTACATCATCGACGAGATCAAGCACCGGGTGCCCATCTGGAAGAAAGAGCATTATCTGGACGGGGATGCCGAATGGGTGGCCTGTCATCACTGCCAGAGCGCGCCGCGCGCCTCGGAGACCGGGACGCATGACCCTGACCACGGCCACGATCATGGAAGCTGCGGCCACCATCATCACTGACTGAGCGTTTCCGCAGGGCCGTATCTTTATGCCCTGCGGAGCGTTTTTAAGTTGTAATTGCAAATCATTCTCAATTAGGGTGACTCCGGTTCTGCTGATTCGGAGTTTTCCCATGACACGGCTGTCGCTTTCCCTGTCCGACCTCTGCTGCTGTGAACGGCTCGCGCTGTGGAGTATCCGCTGCCTCATCAGCCATTACCGCTTGCCAAGCTGTCCCGAGACAAAAACGACTGATGGTCTGTTTCCCGCCTGTTTTCGCCCGGCCCTTGATGCCGCGGAAGGGGCTTTTGCGGACGCCACCCATCTTCTGAAGGTTGCGGATCAGCCACGCCTTGCGGTGAACGCACCGGGCATGCAGTCCCTGACCTCTCTGGAGGAACGTTTCCTGCGAGGGATCATCGCAGCCCAGAACGAGGGCCAGCGCGAGGTTTTCGTACTGCTTGCCGAAGTCTTCCCCGACAGGTTCGTTCAGGGCTGCCTGGCCACCGCGCTGACCCTGCTGGCGGACTGTCTTGGGGGAGCCGGGCACTGGCTACCCAAGAAACTGCTGAAAGACGAGACCACCATTTCGGGGGGAGGGGCGCTGTCCTCGATCAACCGCTGGCGATCGGTCAGCCCGTCTCGGATGCGGGTTCTGTGGCCGCAGGATAGCGGGCCTTTACATGCTGGCATGTCGCATGACGCCAGCCGGGTGATGCACTGATGATGTCGCTGAGCGGACGCCCCGCCCGGAACGGGGCAACACCGCAGCGTCCGGGACTTGAGGAGCTGGAACACATGACGGTGTGTCTGCTGCTGCTGGCTGTCGGAGTGGTCGGGTTCTGCTGGATAGCCTGCCTGAACCTCGAAATTTCCGCAGATGATCTGCTATCCGCGCTGGGATACCAGTCCGGGCTGGAAGCGTCTTTCAGGAGTTTAGGCTCCCGAAGCGCTTGCGGAACAATCAGTCTACGCCGACCATGACGCTGGAGGCCTTGATGACGGCATAGGCCTCTTTGCCGATTTCGAGGCCAAGATCCGCGACGGCTTCGTTGGTAATGGCGCTGGTGATGACCGTGCCGTTGACATCGATGGTGATGTGGGACGTCGTCGCGCCCTTGAGAATATTCGTGATCCGGCCCTTGAGCTGGTTACGTGCGCTGAGCTTCATGAAAAAACCTTCCCCTGGATGACAGACAGGAATGCCTGTCTGTCCCATATCGGCAGGCTTCACACCTGCGTCCAGAGAGACGGGTAAAGGAAAATGCCTCCGGACCCCGATTGGTCCGGAGAGGCCGTTTTCAGATGTAATATTCAGTCAGCGGCGGGAAGCCGTTGAAGCCGATGGAGCAGTAGGTCGAGACATACGCGCCCGTGGCGAGGATCTCGACGCGGTCCCCACATTCCAGAGAGTCCGGTAGCGGGATTCGGTTCTTCTCGTACATGATGTCCACGCCGTCGCAGCTTGGGCCGGCGACCACGCAGGGAGAGCGGGTGGCATCCTCTGAATCGCGGGACGTGCGGAAAGTGTAGCGGATGGCTTCACCTTCCGTCTCGGCCAGGCCACCGAAGCGTCCGATATCAAGATAGACCCAGCGCGGATCAGTTACGGCGCCGCCGCGGCGACTGACGAGAATGACCTCGCTCGACACCACGCCGGACTGCCCGACCATGTAGCGGCCCGGCTCCAGCAGGATTTCAGGAGCACCGTCCGGGAAATGCGTTTTGAGGGACGCATGGATCGTGTCGGCGAAATCCTGAACAGAGGGCACGTTCTCGCGGTAATGCGTCGGGAATCCACCACCCAGATTGAGCATCTGAAGGTCGACACCCTGCGCGCGCAGGTCATGATAAAGCCCTGCAGCCTTGGCGATTGCATGATCGTAGGCGGCAACTCCCGTCTGCTGGCTGCCGACATGGAAGGACAGGCCGTAAGGCTTCAGGCCCAGTTCACGGGTACGCAGCATCAGCGCGCGCGCGTTGCTCAGCGTGGTGCCGAACTTGCGCGACAGGGGCCAGTCCGCGCCTTCGTTCTCGACTGCGAGGCGGCAAAAAACGCGCGCACCAGGAGCATGCTTTGCAAGCTTTTCCAGTTCTTCGATGCTGTCGAAAACGAACAGGCTGATGCCCAGATCATGCGCTTCGCGGATCCACTCGGCTTTCTTCAGCGTGTTGCCGTAGGAAATCCGGTCCGGTGTCGCGCCGGCGTCCAGGCACATCCGGATTTCCGCAGGGGATGCGACATCGAAGGACGAGCCCAGGGCAACGAGGCGGTCGAGGATGGCCGGGGCCGGGTTGGCCTTGATGGCGTAATAGATTTTCGCTTCCGGGAGCGCATCGTGCAGGGCACGGTAATGCGCCCCGACGACGTCGAGATCGACGACGAGGCAAGGGGTTGCCGGCTGCTGCTCGGCAAGGAAGCGGGTGATTTTGGGAGTCATGACACTCAATTCCCAGAACCGGACTCGTCAGGGAACGATATCGCCCTGCGAGTATGTTGCGAAACGGTCGAACGGACCGGCGAATAGCGGGAATCCGTAAAGGGTGGATTCCTGAAGGCCAGAACGCTTGACGTCGTTGCGTAACCTCGAGTGGGCCAGTGGCACGTGCGTTGCTGCGTGAGGGCGGGATATGAGACCAAATCACCCGTCACGCAACCGATAATTTTGCATTGTGATGGTTTTACCAATATTGGTGAGCTGAATCAGGGCGAATTCGGAACGCTGAAGGCATCTTCCGCGTCTGTACATGGCTCATGTCGTTCAATCCGGACTGTTCGTTACGGACAGCCCGGTACAAAGCGGCAAAGACGCCAAGACTGCTGCCCCCAACAGGAAACTGCCGAGGACACCCTGCGTGAGTTTGACACCCGAATCTGCGACCCTCTCCGGCTCCCGAACCGTGTCGGGACATGCCGTACCTTCGGAAGCCGGACATTCACCTGCTGCGGCAGGCACGGCTGATTCGGATGCTGCATCGTCTCCGGACCGGCTGCACCATGCGGCTTGGCGCGTCATCGCGAAGCATCTGTTTGCCGAAGTGGGCTCAAGCCAGACATCGTTGTCGGCTGCGGGTTGCGCCTTCTATGCCACGCTTTCCCTTTTCCCGGCCATTTCCAGCCTGATTTCCCTCTACGGTCTGGCGTTCGACCTGCAGACAGTCGAGCCGCAGCTCGAAGTCCTCCGGCATCTCCTGCCGCCCTCGGCTTACGATCTGATCGGGGACCGGATTCACGAACTGATTTCTCAGCCTCATTCGTCACTGACGATCGGGCTGATCTTCTCGCTCGCGGTCGCCCTGTGGTCGGCTTCGGCAAGCACGAAGTCGATCCTTTCCGCGCTCAACATGGCCTATAATGCACAGGAAACCCGGAGCTTCCTGAAGTTCCAGGCCATCGCACTGTCCACTACGCTGACGGCCATTCTGGGGGCTGCGCTGACACTGGCTCTGATGGTGGCCGCACCGGCACTGGTGGATTACCTGCCGCGTCATGTCAGTTTCCTGAGCGATCCGCCATTTCCGGTTGATCTGCTGCTCTCTTACGGCGCGCCGATGGTCGTGCACACGCTCGCGCCGCTGCTGATGCTGCTGTTCGTCTTTATCGCTGTGACACTGCTCTACCGCTTTGCGCCCTGTCGCGTGCATACGCAGTGGCGCTGGATTTTTCCGGGTTCGGCACTGGCGACCATCCTGTGGGTCATCACGTCGCTGGGTTTCTCATGGTATGTCGCGCATTTCGCGAGTTACGGCGCAACCTACGGGCCGCTCGGTGCCGTGGCCGCCATCATGATGTGGTTTTTCGTGAGTGCTTATGTGGTGCTGTTCGGGGCGGAGCTGAATGCCAGCCTCGAAGCCCGGGCGGGTCAGAGTCAGGAAGTTCCTCCTCAGACCGAGGCGGCCTGACAGTCAGGTCAGGCCACCGTAAAGATCAGTGATGGTGGTGCGGTGTACGATGTGTGCCGCTGCCCTGCCGTGAGGCGGGGGCGATGCTGGTTCCTGACGCCTGAATGGCCTGTGCGCTCGTGTCCGAAGGATCCGCCTCGGCTACTTCCGGCTCTGTGGCGGGATGCATGGACGGCGCGATATCCGTTATCTTCGCAATCGTGACATGGGCCGTGCCCGCGCCGAGCATGCCGATCTTTGCGGCAGCGGCATGGGACAGGTCGATGATGCGGCTGTTGAAAGGCCCACGGTCATTGACCGTCACCACGACGGAACGTCCCGTATCCTGCGATGTTACAAGAAGCTTCGTGCCGAGCGGCAGGGAAGGATGCGCTGCCGTCAGATCGTTGGTGTTGAATGTCGTCCCGCTGGCCGTGCGCCGTCCATGAAAATGCCGTCCATACCAGCTCGCCATACCGTGCTGGGACCAAGCGTGAGCGGCCTGGTGGGCACGGTTTGCAAGTGCGGCTCGAACGGAGTCTGCCCAGCTCGTCTTCGGCGTTCCATCAGCGGCAGAATCGTCGCTCGCATGAGCGGCGTGATGACTGGCCAGCCCGGCAAGCGCCACGGCGAACGTCATGCTGCGCAGGGGAATGGAACGTAGGGGATTGCGAAGGACAGACAGATCAAAGCGCACTATATCAGGTTCTTCTCCAGTGGACGGGACGGGCTCAGATCGCACCAGATAGCACAAAAATGCGGCCCTGTCCCCTTTTGGACACCCTGAAGACGGCAGCAATAGGGCAATGACGCTTTCATGACAGCTCCGAAAGTGCTATCGCGCGGCCAGATGAAACGCCCTCTGATCACCGTTCTCAACGGTCCGAATCTCAACATGCTGGGTCTTCGCCAGCCCGGAATCTATGGTCACGCCACGCTCGATGATGTCGAGCAGGTGTGCATTCAGGCTGCCGAACGGCTTGATGTCGCCATTGATTTCCGCCAGACGAACGGAGAGGGTGAACTCGTGTCCTGGGTGCAGGAATGTCGCGGCCGTGCAGACGGAATCGTGATCAATCCTGCCGCCTACGGGCATACCTCGATTGCCCTGCTCGATGCGCTTCTGGCGGTCGAGTTGCCCGTGGTTGAGGTTCATATTTCCAATATCCATCGCAGGGAGCCGTTCCGTCATCACACCTACGTCTCGCAGGCCGCCATCGGCGTGATCTGCGGCCTCGGCGTCAGGGGATACGCGCACGCGCTTCAGGCAATAACCGACATGATCGAAGACGAAGGATGAGCCGTATGCTCGTGGACAAGGATGCCATTCGGGCATTGGCCGATATTCTGACGGAAACCGGCCTGACCGAAATCGAGATTTCCGAAGCTGACAGCCGGATCCGTGTGGCCCGCAATGTCAGCGTGGTCCAGGCTGCTGCTCCGGCCGCCGCCCCGGCGGCACCTGTTGCCCCGGTCGCTGCAGTGCCCGTGGCCGCTCCGGCAGATCCGGCCAAGCATCCGGGCATGGTTCCGAGCCCGATGGTCGGCGTGGCCTATCTGACGCCGGATCCGGCTTCCCCGCCATTCGCAGTTGAAGGTCAGCCGGTCGCTGCCGGGCAGACGATCATGCTGATTGAAGCCATGAAGACCTTCAACCAGATCAAGGCCCCGCGTGCCGGTACGCTGACGAAGTTCCTGGTCGAGTCCGGTCAGCCGGTCGAGTTCGGCGAAGCCCTGGCGATCATCGAGTAATGATTTCCAAGGTCCTCATTGCCAATCGTGGCGAGATCGCGCTGCGTATCCAGCGCGCCTGCCGTGAGATGGGCATCAAAACCGTTGCCGTGCATTCGACGGCAGATGCCGACGCGATGCATGTGCGTCTTGCCGATGAAGCCGTCTGCATCGGTCCGCCGAGCGCACGCGACTCCTATCTGAACGTGGCTGCCATTCTCTCGGCCGCAACGATCACGGGTGCTGACGCCATTCATCCGGGCTATGGCTTCCTGTCGGAAAACGCCGAGTTCGCCGAGACCGTGGAAGAACACGGCCTCGCGTTCATCGGTCCGACGGCCGAGCACATCCGCACGATGGGCGACAAGATCACGGCCAAGACGACCATGCGCGCGCTCGGTGTGCCGCTGGTGCCGGGTTCTGACGGCGCCCTGCCGGATCTGCAGGCAGCCCGGGAAGTCGCCGAGAAGGTCGGTTATCCGGTCCTGATCAAGGCTGCTGCCGGTGGCGGTGGGCGCGGCATGAAGGTCGCGATGACGGCGGACGACATCGAGGAAGCCTGGTCGGTGGCCCGTGCCGAAGCCCGTGCAGCCTTCGGCAATGACGAAGTCTATCTTGAGAAGTATCTCAACCGTCCGCGTCACATCGAGCTTCAGATCCTTGGCGATGCGCACGGTAATGTCGTGCATTTCGGTGAGCGTGACTGTTCGCTCCAGCGCCGTCACCAGAAGCTTCTGGAAGAAGCCGGTTCGCCGGCCTTGACGGATGCCGAGCGTGAGGAAATCGGCCGCACCGCGACCGAGGCCCTGTCACGGATGGGGTATCGTAATGCCGGAACGCTCGAGTTCCTGTATCAGGACGGTCAGTTCTGCTTCATCGAGATGAACACGCGTCTGCAGGTCGAGCATCCGGTGACGGAGATGGTCTGCAATGTGGATCTCGTGCGCGAGCAGATCCGTATCGCATCCGGTGAGCCGCTTGGTTACACGCAGGCTGACGTCAAGATGTCCGGCCATGCGATCGAGTGTCGCATCAATGCGGAAGATCCGGAAACCTTCATGCCGAGCCCCGGCACGATCAAGGTTTTCCATGCTCCGGGTGGGCTGGGTGTCCGTATGGACAGCGCGATCTACGCTGGCTATCGCATCCCGCCTTACTACGACAGCATGATCGCCAAGCTGATCGTGCATGCTCCGACCCGGGCCGAAGCCATTGCCCGTATGCAGCGTGCTCTGGATGAATGTGTGGTTGACGGTGTGAAAACGGTTATTCCGCTGCATCAGAAAATTTTGGCGGATCCGTCTTTCCAGAAGGGGGATTATACGATCCACTGGCTGGAGAACTTTGTCGCTGCCCAGCAGGCAGGGAAATAAACCGGAGACAGCCCATGAGTTACGCAGAAACCATCGTTCTTGATGTCCGCGTCGGACAGATGCCGCAGGTGGTTTCTGCTCTCACGGGCCGTGATGGGCTCGCCGTCTGGGTGAGTGAGATCGGTGTCCTGAACCGGGTTGTCCTCTTCCGGACGGCTGACACCTATGATGCCCTTCTGGAAGGGCGTCCGGATGTGCTGGCAGCCATTCCTGAAGAACCTGTGCAGAATGTCGCGGTGACAAGCTGGCGTATCATTTCCCCGCTGCTTCCGGCCGGGGAGCACGGCAGCCTCTATGAATGGCGCTGCTACGATCTGAAGCTTGGACAGGTCGGGAACGTGGAAGAGGCTTTTGCCACTGCTGTTCCGGCACGGCTGGAACTCTCCCCGCTGCTTTGCGGGATGATCTCGATCGAGGGAACACCGCGATTGGCTCATATCTGGCCGTATGCGGATATGAATGCCCGTCTGGAAATCCGGGCTCAGGCCGTGGCCAGCGGTGTGTGGCCGCCGAAGATCGGTGCTGGTCTGGTTGCCATGGAAAATACGATCCTGCTTCCGGCACAGGGCTCCGCCTGGAGCTGAGACATTCTAAAAAAACAGGTACAAAAAAAGCGCTGCAGGCCAGACCTGCAGCGCTTTTTTTATCTGAGGGCGGGGCCCTTGAAGATTACTTCGTGGCAGCTGCCGGAGCCGGAGCCGGAGCCGGAGCCGGAGCCGGAGCCGCGGTGGCCGGGGCCTGTGTTTCAACGGCGTTTTCGGAAACGAAGATCACCGAATCCAGAGCCTGGTTCAGCGCGTCAACGGCGTCCTGGGGATGATGGCCTTCCGTGAACACGGTTGCACGATAGACTGCGCCCTGAACTGGCGTGATGGGAGCAAGCGCCAGGATGAAGTCCGCATCCTCGCCGACGACCTTCATGGTTTCAGCGGCCTGATCCGTATTGCCGGATTTCAGCTGCGCATTTGCCGAAGCGACAGCCGTCTTCTTTTCGGGAGCAAGCGTTTCGTTCACGATGAACTCACCGCCCACCGGGAGCCAGTCAGTCTGTCCCACGACAGGCTGATGGTTGGCTGCAACAGGATGCTGCGGGGCGGGGTGCAGATCGTTTTCGGCGGCCTGAAACTTCTTGTCGGCCTTATCAGCGGCGGCGAGACGCTTCTGGGCATCATAAAGTGCGGGGATGGCGGCTTCGGGCTTGCCGCCCGTCTGAAGGATATCGCGGGCGTTCATGATATCCTGAAAGGCGCGCTGTCCATCGGCGGACAGGTGATGAAAAGCCCGGTGTGCCTTGAACTGCTCCCAATGTGAGTGAAGTGAAGCGGCACCAGCCAGAGGTGTTGCGCAAAGGAGGGCTGAAATTGCAGCCATGGCGGGAATGAATTTCATGATATCGTCTCCGTGAATATTCGGTTCTGACTCTCATGGATATTTCATGGTGACAGATCGGGCAAATTACCGATCATTTAGTGACTGTGGGGTCCGCTGGTTTCTTTTGCGGTCGCGCCCCGGTCTGCGCGTCAGAGCCCGTGCCTGGCCATGCGGGATTTCTGAAAACCGGTATTAACATATATCATTCATATTGTTGCTCTGATGGTGTTATTTTTGGAACTAAGAGAGCATCAGGCATGATGTCTTGAAATAAAAATGAGAATATCAAGGTTTTCGTGGGCGGATGGCTTGCTCTGGGGGGGGGCTTTCCGTATGTACGGTGCCTCAATCACGATACCGTGCCTTGCGCCGGAAAGTCGGCCTTTCCTGAACGCATTGCAGGCATCAGCCGAGTAGCGAGTATTTCCAGATGTCTCTGAATTCCGTCGTCGAGAGCGTGACTGCCCGTATCATCGAGCGTTCGAAAATCTCGCGACGTCGGTATCTCGCCCTGATGGAGCGCAACCGGGCCAAAGGTGTGCTCCGGCCCAAGCTGGCCTGCGGGAATCTGGCCCATGCCATCGCGGCATCAAGTCCTGACAAGCCGGATCTGATGCGTCCCACCGGGACCAATATCGGCGTCATCACGACCTATAACGACATGCTCTCGGCGCATCAGCCCTATGGTCGCTACCCTGAGCAGATCAAGCTGTTCGCCCGTGAAGTTGGTGCAACGGCCCAGGTAGCAGGTGGCGCGCCGGCCATGTGTGACGGTGTAACGCAGGGGCAGGAGGGCATGGAGCTTTCCCTGTTCTCCCGTGACGTGATCGCCATGTCCACGGCGGTCGGGCTGAGCCACGGTATGTTCGAAGGCGTGGCGCTGCTGGGTATCTGTGACAAGATCGTGCCGGGCCTTCTGATGGGCGCCCTGCGCTTCGGTCATCTCCCGGCCATGCTGATCCCGGCAGGCCCGATGCCGTCCGGTTTGCCTAACAAGGAAAAGCAGCGCATCCGCCAGCTCTATGTGCAGGGCAAGGTCGGGCAGGACGAACTGATGGAGGCAGAAAACGCCTCCTATCACAGCCCGGGCACCTGCACTTTCTACGGCACGGCCAATACGAACCAGATGATGGTTGAGATCATGGGCCTGATGATGCCAGACTCAGCCTTCATCAATCCCAACACGAAGCTGCGTCAGGCCATGACGCGCTCGGGAATCCACCGTCTGGCGGAAATCGGCCTGAACGGCGAGGATGTCCGCCCGCTGGCGCATTGCGTGGATGAAAAGGCCATCGTGAACGCGGCGGTGGGGCTGCTGGCCACGGGGGGGTCAACCAACCATTCGATTCATCTTCCGGCGATCGCCCGTGCCGCCGGTATCCTGATCGACTGGGAAGATATCAGCCGCCTGTCGTCCGCGGTTCCGCTGATCACTCGTGTTTATCCGAGCGGTTCCGAGGACGTGAACGCGTTCAACCGCGTAGGTGGTATGCCGACCGTGATCGCCGAACTGACGCGCGCCGGTATGCTGCACAAGGATATCCTGACGGTTTCGCGTGGCGGTTTCGCGGATTACGCCCGCCGTGCCTCGCTCGAAGGCGACGAACTCGTCTACAGCCATGCGAAGCCGTCTACGGACACCGATATCCTGCGCGATGTTGCTGCGCCTTTCCGTCCCGATGGCGGTATGCGCCTGATGACCGGTAATCTGGGGCGCGCGATCTACAAAAGCAGCGCCATTGCGGCCGAGCATCTGACGGTGGAAGCCCCGGCACGGGTTTTCCAGGACCAGCATGATGTCATCACGGCCTATCAGAATGGCGAGCTGGAGCGTGATGTCGTCGTGGTCGTCCGGTTCCAGGGACCGGAAGCCAACGGCATGCCGGAGCTTCACAAGCTGACCCCGACTCTGGGTGTGCTTCAGGATCGCGGCTTCAAGGTGGCTCTGCTGACGGATGGACGCATGTCGGGTGCGAGCGGCAAGGTGCCGGCAGCCATTCATGTTGGTCCTGAAGCGCAGGTTGGCGGACCGATCGCCCGCGTGCGGGACGGCGACATGATCCGTGTCTGCGCCGTGACGGGACAGATCGAGGTTCTGGTGGATGCTGCCGAGTGGGAGAGCCGCAAGCCGGTTCCGCCGCCGCTCCCGGCATTGGGAACGGGCCGCGAACTGTTCGCGCTGATGCGTTCGGTGCATGATCCGGCCGAGGCTGGCGGATCCGCGATGCTGGCCCAGATGGATCGCGTGATCGAAGCCGTTGGCGACGACATTCACTAAGGAAGAGTTCTGATGATCGATACTGCCAAACTCGACGCCGTCATGAGCCGCTGTCCGGTCATGCCGGTACTGGTGGTCAATGACGTGGCGCAGGCCCGTCCGATGGCCGAGGCACTGGTGGCCGGTGGACTGTCCACGCTGGAAGTCACGTTGCGCACACCCTGCGCTCTGGAAGTCATTCAGGAAATGTCGAAAGTGCCGGGAGCGCTGGTCGGTGCGGGGACAGTGCTGAATCCGTCCGACATGGACCATGCCGTAAAGGCGGGTGCGCGCTTCATCGTCAGCCCGGGTCTGACCGAGGCGCTGGCAAAAGCTTCGGTCGAGCATGACGTCCCGTTCCTGCCGGGTGTGGCCAATGCGGGCGACATCATGCGGGGTCTGGATCTGGGCCTGTCGCGCTTCAAGTTCTTCCCGGCCGTAACGAACGGTGGCATTCCCGCGCTCAAGAGCCTGGCAAGCGTTTTCGGCAGCAATGTCCGTTTCTGCCCCACGGGCGGCATTACGGAAGAGAGCGCGCCGGACTGGCTGGCCCTGCCGTCCGTTACCTGCGTCGGCGGGTCCTGGGTCACGGCCGGAGCGTTCGATGCGGACAAGGTCCGTCAGCGCGCCACGGCTGCGGCGCTCTTCACGATCTGATCTTCGAGCGTTTTGCGGGTGCCGTCAGAATGTTGCGGCATCCGTGAACGTTTTGTGAACAAATGGTTTGCGAGACACGTCGAAGCAGACCATATAGGGCGCGTGACCGGACGTTCCCATCTGCTGATTGGCGGCTTTGCCGTGTTGTGCGCGATGCGCTGGCATATCCTGTCGCCTGAACCGCTCTCCGTCTGCACGGGACTGCTGGGCAGTCTTCTGCCAGACATCGATACCGAACGTTCCATGCTCGGCAGCCGGCTGAAATTTCTCTCCCGTTTTCTGGCAAAGACCTTTGGTCATCGTGGCCTTACACATTCCGGCATAATGCTGCTTCTGGCCGCGGCCGTGCTGAACGGTCTGATGGGCCCCGAGAGCCTGCGTGGGCCCTGTGGCGCGCTTCTGCTGGGGGCAGGGACGCATATCGCAGCCGACCTTCCGACAGGGGGATGCCAGCTCTTCGCGCCCCTCAGCCGCTCGCGACTCTCGCTGTGGCCTTATGTCCGGACTGGCGGGATCGGAGAAATCATGCTTCTTGTGCCCATCCTCTGCCTTCTGGGTTGGGCAGGATTTTCCGGTAGTGGCCCTGTTCCGGGTCATGTTCCTCCCTCTGCGCATCACTCGCGGTTGCGCGGACATGTTTTGAAGGATATTTCATTCTCATCATGACTGAGACCCGACTCCCCGTCCGTCGCGCCCTCCTCTCCGTTTCTGACAAGACGGGACTGATCGAACTGGGGCGTGCGCTCGCCGCCCACGGTGCGGAACTGCTTTCGACGGGAGGGTCTGCGAAAGCCCTTCGTGAAGCGGGTCTGACAGTCAAGGATGTCTCGGAACACACCGGTTTCCCTGAAATCCTGGACGGTCGGGTCAAGACCCTCGTCCCGCAGGTGCATGGTGGCATCCTCGGACGCCGCGATCTTCCGGCACATGTCGCGCAGATGGCGGAACACGGCATTGCGCCGATCGATCTGGTCTGCGTGAATCTCTATCCTTTTGCCGCGACCGTCGCGTCTGGGGCAGGGGACGAGGACTGCATCGAGAACATCGATATCGGCGGGCCAGCCATGATCCGCGCTGCTGCCAAGAACTTCGATCACGTCACGATCCTGACCGATCCGCAGCAGTATGCGGCTGTCATCGCCTCTCTCGAACAGGGCGGCACGGTTCTGGCGGAACGTCGTGATTACGCTGCTTTCGCCTATGCCCATACGGCTGCTTATGACAGCATGATCTCCCGCTGGTTCGCGAAGCAGGCTGGTGAGATCCTTCCTCCCGTTCTGACCCTGAGCGGGACCCGCGATGATCTGCTGCGCTATGGTGAGAACCCGCACCAGAAGGCCGCCTTCTATCGCGACGGCAGCCAGCGTCCGGGCGTTGCAAGTGCGCGTCAGGTTCAGGGGAAGGCCCTGAGCTACAACAACATCAACGACACGGACGCCGCATTCGAAGCCGTCGCCGAGTTCGATGAACCGACGGTTGTGATCGTCAAGCATGCCAATCCGTGTGGTGTGGCTTCTGCTACCACTCTGGAACAGGCTTGGATCGCCGCCCTGCGCTGTGATCCGGTCTCCGCCTTCGGTGGCATCGTTGCAGTCAACCGGACGCTGAATGGCGCTACGGCCCAGAGGATCAGCAAGATCTTCACCGAAGTGATCGTGGCTCCCGATGCCGATGCGGAAGCAATCGAAGTCCTGTCGCGCAAGAAGAACCTGCGTCTGCTGCTGACTCAGGGCGTGCCGGATCCGGCTGCGGAAGGACTGGCGTTCCGCTTCGTAGCGGGGGGCTTCCTGGCTCAGACCCGTGATTCGGGTCGTGTGACGGAAGCCGATCTGAAGGTCGTGACCAAACGCGCACCGACGGCTCAGGAAATGAAGGACCTGCTGTTTGCGTTCCGTGTTGCAAAACACGTGAAGTCAAACGCTGTCATCTATGTCCGTAACGGGGCAACAGTCGGCATCGGTGCCGGACAGATGTCCCGGGTGGACAGCGCACGTATTGCAGCGCGCAAGAGCGAGGACGCTGCGAAGGAAGCCGGAGAACGCGCACCGCTGACAACCGGTTCGGTCGCGGCTTCGGACGCCTTCTTCCCCTTCGCGGACGGTCTTGAGAGCGTCGTTGCAGCGGGTGCTGTGGCTGTCATTCAGCCAGGCGGGTCTATTCGCGATCAGGAGGTGATCGATGCGGCAGATGCTGCCGGGATCGCCATGGTATTCACCGGCATGAGGCATTTCCGACATTGAAAAATCTTGCTTTCGCCAGTCTGGTCCTGGCGCTCTCCGTCTCTGCAGCAGAGGCTGCTCCCTGCGTCTATGACATGTCGCCGCTGCCTGTCACGCAGGGGATCGTCTCCGGCATCACGCCTACGGGCGTGAAATTGCGCGATGGAACCACGATCATTCTGCCGGACGAACTTCTGGCAGGTGTCCGGCTGAACCAGAAACTGGCCGTCAGGGGGCTGGTCTCTACGACGACGCATACGGTTCAGGCACTGGCTCTGGAAGGCAACCCGCCTGTATGCCCCAGCGCGCCTACCATCCCGCGCGGACCTTTTGCGGGGTCTCCGGCTTATGATGCGATCCATCCCTAAGGCATGGCGTGCCGGTCGTTTCATAATTCTGAAGGGATGAGCCTTTCAGTTCTGTAGCCGTGATTTATGCTCTAGCGCCCCGGAAAAGGCCTGAAAAAGGTTTTCTCCGGGGCGTATGCTTTTGGGGTCGCTAAACGCTTTCTTTACTGTTCCTGTGCCAACAGTTTCTCGGGTTTCCCATTGTCAGCGGATCCGGAGGCACAGAGTTTTGTCACATGTCACGACATCCGCAGTTGTAACGACAACGGGGGCAGGGCGGCTCGCAACCCTACCGCAAACCCAGATGGCGTCGAATGAGCGTTTTCGCGATTTTCTGGATAGCTATGTGCACCAGAAAACCCCTGCACATGCAGATGACAGCCAGAAAGCGTCAACAGACAAGCCCCGCGCCATAAAAGCGGCCGCAGCCTCATCCGTGGAGAAGGATCAGACCCAGGGTCAGAAAACCAGTTCTGGAATGGCCGCCGCCCCGAAGCGCAACGAAGCTGCAAGTCCGCAGCAGCAGTCTGCTGCTGCGAAGCAGGTCAGTGCAACAGCTCAGAATACTGTGTCGCTCCATGCTGCTCAGACGAGCGCCATGGTAGCTAATAAGGGACAGTCTCAAAAAGTCGTCGGGGATGGGCGGCAGAAGGCGTCTCCAACGAATGCAGAAAAGAGCAGTGACAAATGTTCGGTTGCTGATGGGCAGAAGGCAGAAAAACCTGCCCTGACGCAGGATGAGGGGGTTGAGGCTGTCGATGAACATTCAGCGGAGAGTGCATCGTCACAGGTAAATATCCCTGTGGCTGGATCGAACGTCGCTGCTGCGGACGATGTGGGGCAGAAAGACCACGTGTCATTAGCTGACGCCGCACAGTCGAATTCAGAAACAGGTGGGATCGAAGCATCCACTCAGAAAGACACCAGATTTTCAGCAGAAAAACAGGATATTGCAGAAGTAAAAGAAAATACTGTTTCGGATGTGACGACGGCAGCAGAGAGCGTTCCGGCATTTCAACAGGACTCTGTATCCGCGGAGAAAACATCTACTGATTCAGCAGTCGAGACGTCTCATGCCGCTCAGTCAGAAAATGCTTCAGCGACGGCAGACAATAATGAACAGGTCTTCCGTCATGATGAGCAGCAGCCTTTGCTCTATCAGAAGAACAGTAACGGGAGCACGACAACTCATATTGAAATGAATGTCGGCCACCACGAAAAAGTCCATGTAGAAATTGGTGAAACGGCTGCCAGGGAGCAGCGGATCCACATCAATACGGACAATCCGGAAGTCTACCAGTCACTCAAAGACGACCGCGATACATTGCTCGAAAGCCTGGCGCAAAGTGCCGTTTCCGTGACTGCCTCGCAGAGCATCATCCCCCCGGATATCCAGATCAGTCTTTCACAACCCTCTTTCCTGGGCATGTCATCCCAGGATGAGCGGCAGGAAAGCAATAACCAGTCAGGAGGGGGGGCAAGGGGGACCTCATCTGCGACTGATGCTCCAGTCCCTGAACGCCGATTTCTGCGTGGCGTCGTCGATCTCACCGTCTAACATAGGATTCGAAACATGGTTTCTTCAGTTGGCACCACGACCGCCAGTACGTCGCTTTTAAGCCAGGCCATTGCGGCCGCGAAAAGCAATGCGGCAGCAAATGCAGCCGCTGCTTCTTCCAGTACGTCAACGAGTGCCAGCAGTTCGAGCAGTTCGCTGTCATCTCTGGGAGGGAATTTCAACCAGTTCCTCACGCTGCTTACAACACAGCTGCAACATCAGGACCCCAGTAACCCAACCAGCACTGATTCCTTCACGGCCGAGCTCGCTCAGTTTGCCGGTGTTCAGCAGCAGGTCGAGACCAATACAAATCTGACCAGCCTGATTTCCGCGACGCAGGACAACCAGATGGCTTCAGCGGTCAGCCTGATCGGTAAGACGACAACTGCAAGCAGCTCCAGTCTGCCGCTTCAGAGCGGTTCTGCATCCCTGTCGTTTACCGCGCCGCAGGCAGAAGATGTCGCGATTGCCGTGACGGATAGTACAGGTACGGTCGTGAAGTCCGAAACAGTCAATGCGTCCGCGGGAACAAATACCTGGACATGGGACGGCAAAAACAACAGCGGTACGCAGTTGAGCGATGGCGCTTATACGGTTGCTGTAGAGGGAAGCTCTACTGATGGTACCGGCGTTGCTCTTCCGACCACGATAACGGGGACTGTCACTGGTGTTTCAAAGGGAACAACGGGCGTTAATATTGATATGGGGGATGCTACTATTGACATGAGCGATCTGACCGGATTTTCGACCACCTGATTCCAGCGACTGATAATGCTCATTGTTAGGCGTACGTTAACCTTTTTGCTCCACAATCAGCGTTATTGACAGTTGGGTTTAGGGGTAAGTGCTCATGTGGGCAGTGCAGGAAGGTTTTTCTAAAGAGAGTCGCCAGGATGACGATTCACTGAAAAACCGGAAAGAGAGCAGCCGGTGAAAGCGCTTCTAGCAAACCTCAAGCAGTTGGGCCTGCCACGTCTGGCTGCTCTTGGCGGCGTTGGCGTTGCAATGCTGGTCCTGCTTGGCGTTCTTGTCCTTCATGGGGTCAACGCCACAAACGGCCTGCTTTACCGTGATCTGGAAGCGCATGAAGCGGGTGAAATCGTAGAGCAGCTTGCAAAAGCCCACATCAAATATCGTCTTCAGGATCAGGGCAGCACGATCATGGTGCCTGATGACGACGTTGCACGTGCCAGATTGCTTCTGGCTCAAAGTGGCCTGCCATCAGGCGGGTCTGTCGGATACGAGATATTCGACAAGGGCAACAGCTTTACCGCCACGCAATTCGAACAGACGATCAATGAAACTCGTGCACTCGAGGGTGAACTGGAACGTTCAATCCGTCTGATCCATGGTGTCCGGAACGCCAGGGTGCATCTTGTGCTGCGTCACAGGGAGCTTTTTTCAACAGACGAGCAGAATGCTCAGGCGAGCGTCCTTCTTTCAATGGATAGTGGACGTCGGCTGGATGAGGAAAACATTGCCGCAGTCGTTAACCTGGTTTCCGCCGCGGTTCCCGGGCTGGACGTCCACAACATCTCCCTGATCGACAATCGTGGTCATGTTCTTCTTAAGCAGGGAGAAGGAAACTCAAATGGCGGTCAGTCGGCGGAAGAGCAGCGGCAATTGATTGAACAGCGTATCGCGCGTGAAGTCGAGGATCTGCTGGGATCTTCACTGGGGCCTGGACATGTGCGTGTAGAAGCCAGTGTCACCATGAATAACGATCATGTTCGGGAAACCCAGGAAAATTATGATCCCGACCAGCAGGTTCTGCGATCGCAACAGACCAAGACAGAAAAAAGTATCAATACCCAAGGCTCCACCAACACGACGGTGTCAAATAATCTTCCGAACGCCAATGCGGGACAGCAGCAGAATGGAAGTCAGAGCAACCGGCAGGAACAAATAAATAATTATGAGATAAGTAAGACAGTCCGGACTCTGATACAGGATCAGCCACGTATTGCTCGTATCAGTATGGCCGTCATGGTCGATGGTATCAGCCAGTCTGATGGAAAAGGCCACGCTTCATGGCAGCCGCGCAATCAGGAAGAACTTGGCCGACTGACTGCGTTGACAAAAAGTGCTGTTGGCTTCGATCAGAGCAGAGGTGACGTAGTCACCGTAATGTCCATGAAATTTACGGATATGGACATGGAAATGAAGCCAGAGGCCTCCGGTTGGAGCAAGTTTTTCACCCATTCAAATCAGATGGAGGCGATAAGATTTGGATTATTCGCAGCTTGCCTGGCGATGGTTCTGTTCTTTGTCGTGCGACCATTACTCCGGCCGATTGGAGAGTCCAGCTCTGGAAAATTGCTCAATTTTGCCGCTTCTGAAGCCCGTATCCCGGGTGCCGATCTTTCTTCGCAAGGGACTGTTTATCTGCCCGACAGTCAGTCCGAGAGAGCGGGAACTCCTATGCTCGAGGCCGCTTATGTAAATGCTGAACCTCTTGATGAAGAAACAGTCTCTGTCAGTGGGGTACAGGGAAGGATTAGAGCTTCTTCCGTTCAAAAGGTCGTAGATCTTGTAGAAACTCATCCATCTGAAAGTATTGCCTTGGTAAGGGGATGGTTGATGCCTTCTCAAGAAGGAGCGGGAGGATGATGGATATGGAAAAGAATATCTCCGGCGCACAAAAAGCAGCCATTCTGATGATGGCCCTGGGCGAAGAAAATTGTTCTCGTTTGTTCGAGCAGATGCATGAGGAAGAAATCAGAGAAATTTCATCTGCAATGGCTCAGCTGGGTATTGTTTCGTCAAATACCGTCGAAAAAATATGCCACGAATTTAGTCAGGGTTTGGGGTCTGCTGAAGGTGTAGTGGGAGATCTGGAAAGTACGGAAAAACTTCTCAAAAATGCTCTTCCCGCCAATCGGGCTGCAGCAATCATGGAAGAAATCCGTGGGCCTGCCGGGCGTACAATGTGGGATAAGCTCGGTAATGTATCAGAGACCGTTCTCGCGAATTATTTGAAAAATGAATACCCACAGACTGTCGCCGTTATATTGAGTCGGATCAAACCTTCTCATGCAGCTAAAGTTCTGGCGCTTTTCCCGGAAGAATTTTCATTAGATATCATGATGAGAATGCTTAAAACGGAAACAATACAGAAAAACGTTCTTCAAAGCGTTGAAAAGACACTGAGATCGGAATTTGTATCAAATATTCCGCGTGGAATAAACCGTAATAGTCATGAGGTTCTGGCAGATATATTCAACAATTTTGACAGGCGCATTGAAGGTAGATTTATGACTGCTCTGGAAGAGCGAAGTCAGGATGATGCCGAGCAGATTAAAAGTCTTATGTTTACTTTTGAGGAACTCGTCAATATTTCCAGTGAGAGTTTGATAGTGTTGCTGAATCAGATACCTCGGGAAAGCCTTCCGCTAGCACTTAAAGGTGCAAGCGATAAATTGAGACAGGCATTTCTTGCTTCCATGTCGGAGCGTGCAGGCCGTATTCTTATGGATGAAATTGAAGATTTGGGTCCTGTGAGAGTAAAAGATGTTGATACTGCGCAGAACCAAATTCTTGTTATTGCGAAAGATCTTGTGGACCGAGGCGAAATTGATCTGATTGATCAAGAACAGCCTGGAAATGAGATGATTGTCTAATGGCCCACAATTTCTCAGCAGGAAATAATGCTTCTGGAATTCTCTACGCGGAGGACTTTGATAGGGTCTTACCAGACAATGTAGAGAAAAAAGACAATATACCCTCGTCCACCGAGAGTGAAGACAATAATACGCTATCTGATGAGCTTTTAGAAGAATCTTATCAAAAAGGAATACAAAAAGGAAAATTATTAGGAAAAAAATTATTTGATGATGAAAAGATAAGCATAGAGAATTTTTATAAAAATGAAATAAAAAAAGAAATATATGAAATATATGATAATATAAAAATTATAGAGAAGGATATTTCCAAGCAGGTTACGTCTTTCTTTCTAAAAATTCTTATGAATTTGTTTCCGGAGCTTTTGATGAAATGTGGAGTAGAAGAGGCAAAGCGAACGATCGAAAAAATTAATTTATTCATGAAAGATAAATTCCAATTAGAATTAACTTGTTCTCAAGAACTTTCTGAAAAAATAGAAGGATGCTTTAGAGAATCCACACAAAAAACAATAAATATTATTGTGGATGAAACGAAGAAAGGCGGAGATTTTAAGATTTCTTGGGATACAGGTCTGTTTGTTCGCAATGCGGATAAAGTTGTTTCTGAAATAACGTCAGAAATTCTCTCGCTCTCTCATGAAAAATAGGAAAAAAAATGCTGGATAAAGATGAAGATGATTTCAGTGTAGAAAGAGAACAGTTTTCAAAAGAAGAAATTTCAGGGGATAAGACGCCTAACGATTTACAGGCTATTTATGACATACCTGTTACAGTAAGTGCAGTATTGGGGCGAGCTACAATGCCGATAAACCAATTGTTGAAGCTGGGGCGAGGGGCTGTAGTGGAGTTGGACCGGAAGATTGGAGATCCAATCGATATTCTTGTCAATAATCGCTTAATTGCAAGAGGCGAGGTAGTCATGGTGGATGAGACGCGTTTAGGCGTAACCATGACTGAAATCGTGAAGTCAGAAAATTAAAAAACCATATCGGAAGAAAAATGAATAATATAAAAAAAAGTTTCTCTTCCGAGGTCGGAAGAATTTTTTCATCAAATAACATTCCTCAGAGCGTGCTTGCTTTAAAAAAATGGGTTCCTGGCTCAGATATCGGGCTTGCTCTCTCTGTCTCTGCACTGTTGTCGATACTGGTTCTGCCTCTTCCGACGTTTGTTTTAGACGTCGGATTGTCGTTGTCGGTTACATTGTCCATTCTGGTTCTGATGGTGGCATTATTTTTAAATAAGCCGCTTGATTTCACATCTTTTCCTACACTTCTTCTACTGACAACTCTACTCAGACTCTCACTCGAGGTGGCAACCACACGTTTGATTCTGAGCCACGGATATGAAGGCACCTATGCCGCTGGCCATGTTGTTGCGGCTTTTGGTGGCTTCTTGATGGGCGGAGACGTAGTTATCGGGGCTATCTTGTTCTCGATACTTCTGGTTGTTAACTTTATGGTTATTACAAAAGGTTCGGGACGTATTGCCGAGGTTGCGGCCAGGTTTTCTCTGGATTCCATGCCGGGAAAACAAATGGCAATTGATGCTGAACTATCTTCAGGTGCTATTACTGATTCTGTCGCACGTAAAAAACGTAGAGAACTTGAAGAAGAAAGTGGTTTTTATGGCGCGATGGATGGTGCGGCCAAATTCGTGCGAGGAGATGCAATTGCTAGTCTAATTATAACCGCTATCAATATTGTAGGCGGATTAACTATAGGTGTTGTTCGCCACGGTATGCAGATAGCAGATGCAGCTACCTCGTTTACGACGTTGACGATAGGTGATGGCCTTGTTTCGCAAATCCCAGCCCTGTTGGTTTCTACAGCCTCAGGTATTGTCGTAACAACGGGGGGGACTGAAGGAGGAGCTGACGTTGCTCTTGTCCGTCAATTAGGTGGTAATTCTAAACCGCTTGCCCTGGCTTCCGGCTCGGCAGTGGTGTTGGCGTTAATACCAGGTTTGCCGACATTTCCCTTTTTGTTTCTAGCTGTTTTGGCGGGGGGAGCGGCTTGGATAAGGTACCGGACGCCTGTTGTTGATACGGATAATGATGGAGATTCCGTTGTAGTTCCCGAAAATTCTGTTCCCGCAGAGTTTCCCATTTCGGAAAGCTTGAAGGTAGATCTTTTGAGACTGGAATTGGGCTTTAATTTGTTGGCGATAGCAAGCGGTGAGGGGACGCGCTTAACAGAAAAAATAAAAATACTTCGCCGAACAATTGCAAGCGATATGGGTTTTGTCCTTCCGCCTGTTCGCATCCAAGATAACCTGCTTTTGCCGCCTGATTCTTATTCTGTTTCTATTAAGGAGATAGAGGTTGGTCATGGTGAAGTCAGACTGAATAAGCTTTTAGCGATGGATCCACGGGGTGGAGAGCCAAATCTCGAGGGAGAAAAAACCAAAGAACCAGCTTTTGGTTTGCCTGCATTGTGGATAGATCAAAATTTGCGGGAGAATGCCATTGTTCAGGGATATACTGTTGTTGATCCTGCAAGTGTAATCATCACGCATTTAACCGAATTGGTTAAAGATAATATGCCAGATCTTCTTTCTTATTCGGAGACGCAAAAACTGCTGGATGAGATGCCTAGAGAGCAGCAGAAATTGGTCGTAGATCTGGTTCCCTCTCAGATTTCAGTGAGTGTAATACAAAGAACTCTGCAGTCCCTTCTTGAAGAGCGGGTATCAATCCGTGATCTGGTTAGTATTTTGGAAGCTTTGCAGGAGGGATGTAGCCAAGGATTAAAAACTGTTTCAGCGTTAGTTGCGCATGTTCGGATCAGGCTGGCTCGTCAAATCAGCTCATCAGTCCTTGGACCTCAGGGATATATCCCCATTGTGACCCTCAGTCCTGACTGGGAGATGTTTATTTTGGATCATTTGTCTAATTCGGGCGAAGAAAAGCAGATTAATTTTTCGCCGTCAAAAATGAATGAATTCGTTTCTCGCGTTAAATTCTGTCTTGATAGTGCCTCCAAGCAAGCAGAGGTGCCAGTAATATTGGTTTCGAGAAGTATACGCCTTCCCATACGGCGTATAATAGAGCGTGTGCAGCCTTCTATAAGTGTTTTGGCGCAAGAGGAAATTTTCCCACGCGTTAAAATACGTACTATTGGATCAATATAATAAATTTATTATACTTTGGGGTGGCCGACCTGAGTTGTTTAGGCTCAGGACCCATTGATTTGATTGCGAAAAACTGTT
This sequence comes from Gluconobacter sp. P1C6_b, assembly GCF_018811945.1. GTDB lineage: Bacteria > Pseudomonadota > Alphaproteobacteria > Acetobacterales > Acetobacteraceae > Gluconobacter. The sequence goes on along the minus strand of NZ_JACRVU010000003.1, from coordinate 188,894 downwards.
TCAGGCTCTGTGAGGAGACTGAAGATGAGCGACCTGTTTTAGCTGACGAATGAACAGATGGAGCGTCTGCGGCCCTTTTTTCCGAAGAGCCATGGTAAACTCTGAGTTGATGACCGCCGCGTGCTGAGCGGCATCATTTTTGTGAATCGCAATGGTATGCGTTGGTGTGATACGCCCCGGGAATACGGTCCGCACAAGACGCTCTACAACCATCGGAAGCGTTGGGACGACATGGGCATTTTCATGCGGATGATGGATGGCCTGTCTGCTGCGAAAACCGAGCCTCAGACGATTATGATTGATGCGACGTATCTCAAGGCGCACCGCACGGCTTCGAGCCTGCGGCTAAAAAAGGGGATCCAGGCCGCCTGATCGGTCGCACGAAAGGCGGGATGAACACCAGGCTGCATGCGGTCACCGATCAGAACGGACGACCGCTGAGCTTTTGTTGTCGATCCAGTTCTGAGAAATGCAGATATTTCTGATGTCACTCTGCTTTAAAGCTCGGCCAGTGGCGTGTGGGTGAGCGTTCTCAGATCTGGTATTCGATTTTCGATCCTACTGTTGGCTCTGAAAAATAATGCTCCTTCAAGCCGTTCATCTGCTAAGGAGTCCGGGAATAGGGAAAATGATCTCTGCTGATTTCAGGCTGATACGATTTTGTTATGAAAATTCATTTTGTTGCCTCTTCCACTGACAGCGCCCAAGCTGCGCTGGCCCGACTTTCACAGAAATATGGAAATGTGCGGCTTCACGAGGCAGATGTTGTGGTCTGTCTGGGAGGGGACGGTTTCATGCTCGAGGCCCTGCACAAGGTTCTGGATAAAAGCATAGCCATTTACGGCATGAATTATGGAACGGTTGGATTCTTGATGAATGCTGCCGATGAGGGGGACCTTTTAAAGCGTCTCGAAAATGCTCAGCCTTCGGTTCTTCACCCACTGCACATGACCGCTACGACAGTGGAGGGAGAAGTCAAAAGCGCACTGGCATTCAATGATGTGTTTCTTTTCCGTCAGACACGTCAGACGTCCCGTATCCGGATAGAAATAGATGGTCGGTTGCGACTTGAAGAACTGATTTGTGACGGCATAATCGTTTCCACACCGGCCGGTTCGACAGCTTACAACCTGTCCGCCCACGGACCTATTGTGCCTTTGAGCGCCAATATTCTTCCTCTTACACCAATTTCCGCTTTTCGGCCTCGTCGTTGGCGGGGGGCTCTGCTGCCGTCGAGCGCAGTCGTTAAATTGACACTGCTTGATACCGAGAAGAGGGCAACAGCGGCTGTAGCGGATTTTACCGAAATCCGTGATGTGGCGGAGGTTGTTGTTCGGGAAGACCGCTCCCGGAAAGCCACGATCCTGTTCGATCCTGATCACGGCCTTTCAGAGCGGATCATTGCCGAACAGTTCGTGGCATAGGTCTTAGATTACGGGCGTAAGCAGGGTTTTGTCGGTGAAATAGGCAATGAGGTTGTCCACGACCAGATGAGCCATGGCTGTTCTGGTTTCGACTGTGGCCGATGCCTGATGGGCCTGCAGAACGGTGTTGGGCAGGCTTAGAAAAGCCGGATTGATATTCGGTTCGTTCTGGAAAACGTCCAGTCCGGCGCCGGCGATGCGTTTTTCCTGCAGGGCGCTTAGAAGTGCTGCTTCGTCCACTACTGTTCCTCGCGCGATATTGACCAGGAAGCCGTCCTTGCCCAGAGCATTCAGGATGTCCCTGTCGATCATGTTGGCGGACCGTGGACCGCCTGAGACCGCCAGGATCAGGACGTCGCACCAGGTTGCCAGCGCCTTCAGATCAGGCTCGAAGTGGCAAGTGCTTTCAGGTCGGGCGTGTGAGTTGAAGTAGGCCACCTCCATTCCGAACGCCGAGACGCGTTTGGCAATCGCCTGGCCGATATGTCCAAATCCTGCGATGCCCACTTTTTTCCGTGTCAGGCTTCGTCCGAGGGGAGGCGTGGCTGAAGGCCATTTTCCAGCACGGACGAAGGCATCGTTCGTTACGATACCCCGCATCACTGTCATCATCAGCGCGACAGCCATGTCGGCCACGTCGTCCGTCAGGGTGTTCTGGGTTGTGGCGACCCCGATGTTGCGGCGTCTTGCTTCATCAAGATTGATGCGGTCCGTGCCCACACCGTTAACGGAAATGACTTCAAGATTGGGCAGGGCGTCCATGATTTCGGAAGGAACCCCGGATCCGCCACCTGTCGTGATCCCGCGAATGGCAGGAGCAATGCTCTTCAGGTTTTCCAGCGATGTATAGGGGTGGAGTGTAAACGATTTCTCCAGCCTTTCCTTCATGACCGGCACGAGGGGATCAATCGTCAGAATGTCAGGTTTGGATGACATGGGAATCTCCATTTCTGTTCCGCTCAAGCTATAAGCTTCAGAGGCGGGGACCAAGAACTGTTCTGGCAAGGGCTGCACAAGCGGCCTCGACGTCCTCCCATGTCGTTACGAACCCTTCATCCGGACCGTAATAGGGGTCGATGACGTCCTGTCCGGCACGGGTGGGAATATGATCCAGCATCAGGGAAAGGCGCGCTTTTGACTGGTGAGGGCGCATCTGTCTGAGGATGGCGAGATGGGAGCGGTCCATCGCAATGACGTGGTCAAACCGGTCGAAGTCTTCTTCGGTGACCAGGCGTGCCCGAAGCGGTGACGCATCCAGACCCTGTCTGGACGCGACGACACGGGCACGGGGGTCAGGAGCCTCGCCGAGATTCCAGCGTCCGGTTGCCGCAGAGTCGATATCGAGGGTCAGTCCGCGAAGGCTGGCTTCGCGGCGCATGGCCAGTTCGGCCAGAGGTGAGCGGCAGATATTGCCCGTACATACGAAAAGAAAACTGGTCATGCACCTGTCAGCCAAATGAAAAATGCCATCGTGAAGATTGAACTTAACGTTCCAAAGAACAGAACGGATGCAATTTCACGTTCCAGAACATGATAGCGCATGGCAAGGATGACGTTGATCGACGCACTGGGGATCGCCATCGTCAGGACGCTCTCCTGAAGTGCGGGCAGGGGAAGATGCCACAGACGGGCCAGCACATAGATGATTCCGGGAATAATGATATTCCGGACGCTGACGATCACGCCGACCAGAGGGCTGAATTTTACTTGACGCGTGAAGAGCACCACGCCTGATGCGAACAGTGCCGCGCCACCTGTCGTGCGGCCGAGCAGCTGAAGCGAGCCCTTCAGAAACTGTGGCAGGAAGGCGCCGGCACTGACCAGGACAAGCGCCATCATCGGAACCCAGACGACCGGCTCCCGGCAGGAATGCATCAGATGCCCCAGAAGCTCGCGGAGTTCGTTCCGGGCTTCCCCTTCAGTCTCCACGCGATGGCGGGTGCCGCGGTCATGTCCCATCAGGATAAGGGTGATGGGAAGCTGAACCAGATTCATGGCCAGGGACGCGATTGAAATCGGCACCGAACTCGCCGGCCCGAAAATCTGTCCCAGGACGGGAATACCTATGAAGGGAACGGAGGGGCCTGTAATGGTCATCGCGATCAGGGCCGCTTCGCCCAGACGGCGTTTGAGCAGTCCGCGCAGGATGGCAAAGATCAGGCCATAGCCGCCGATCATGGCGAGCAGGATCAGGGCTGCCACCGGCCCCGCTGCCAGAACCTGATTACGGGGCGTACTGAGAATGGATGCCAGCAGTTCCAGGGGAAGTGCGTAGAGCATGACCAGACGTGTCAGAACACCAGCCTGCTGGGCATCGAAATCCTTTCGGTATGCCGCGAAATAGCCAAATCCCAGCGTTACAAGAATCGGGAGAATGGACTGAACGATCGTCAGCAGCAGGGCAGGCGAATTCGTCATTGATGATCCATGTCAGAAAATCCGGTCAGGAAAGGATCACCTTTCGTAACGGTCGCTCCAACATTCGTCTATCCCCATGGCAGATGACAGTTGACCGGAGCCGCGGAGAATGGCTTTGTGGAGTGATCTTGTCCTCTTTCAATCGGTGCCAGATCACGTGATGCAATCCATACTCGATACGTTGTGGGGTCTGATCCTCGGACTGCTGGGCGTGGTTGTGGCCGGTGTGGCGATCATCGAGGTCATGGCCCGCAGCGTTCTGGCCAGTCTCGGGATACAGGGAAACTCACAGACGGTGCTACTGTTCCTGCTCCTGGGGGCGCTGATTGTGGCATCGTTCAGGATTTTCGGACGGCTGTTTGCCGTGCTGCTGGTCGCGGCTTTTTCCGTCTATTTCATGCATGTTGTCTTCGGGTTCCTGAGCGACGCGCTCATTCCGGTTCAGACATCGGGCGGCACGACCGATGTCTGAACCCTGTCAGGGCTGACAAGTCAGCTTTTGGGTACCTGGATCAGCGCGATCAGCGTTGCGACGATTTCAGGATCAGCGAGGGTGGAGAGATCACCAAATCCTTCGGTCTCTCCGCAGGCAATCTTGCGAAGCAGGCGACGAACGCTTTTCCCCGAGCGGGTCTTGGGAAGGTCCGGTACGACATGGATGCGCTCCGGCGCCGCATAGCGGCCCACTTTTGACGTAATGGCCTTCGCGGCCCGGACGTGAAGATCCTCGGGCGCGTTATCGCGCGGGACGACATAGACGACGATCCCCTGTCCCTTGAGGTCATGCGGAACGCCGATCGCAGCACTCTCTGCAATGGCCAGTTCAGTCGCCAGTGCGTCTTCGATTTCGGCAGAACCGATCCGGTGTCCGGAGACGTTGATCACGTCGTCAACGCGCCCGGTGATCCAGTAATACCCGTCCTCGTCACGCCGTGCGCCGTCACCCGTGAAATAGTAGCCGGGATAGGGCTGAAGATAGGTGCGCTCGAAAAGGGCAGCATCATTCCAGATCGTGAGGGCCCGGCCGGGCCAGGAACCCCTGAGGCACAGCACACCTTCCGTTGCGCCTTCTTTCGGAGCACCGCGTTCGTCCAGAAGAACCGGATGGACGCCGGGCAGGGGGAGCGTGGCGGAGGCCGGCTTCTCCCGGACGGCGCCCGGAACGGGCGAAATCATGATCCCACCGCTTTCCGTCTGCCACCAGGTATCGACGAAAGCGCAGCGCCCGCCACCGACATGGTCATTGAACCAGGACCAGGCCTCCTGGCTGATGGGTTCGCCGACAGTCCCCAGAACGCGCAGGGAGGAGAGATCATGACGCTGCACAACCTCATCCCCTTCGCGCATGAGGGCCCGGATCGCGGTGGGAGACGTATAGAATGTCGTGACCTTGTGGTCCTGAATGACGCTCCACCAGCGGCCCGGTCCCGGATAGGACGGCATGCCTTCAAACAGCAGAATCGTCCCACCATTCAGCAGGGGGCCATAAACGCCATAGGTATGCCCGGTGATCCAGCCGATATCGGCCGTGCACCAGAAGATGTCGCCTTCCTGATGGTCGAAAACCAGTTCATGGGTGTAGGACGCCCAGACCAGATAGCCGCCCGTGCCATGTACGATCCCTTTGGGCTTTCCGGTGCTGCCCGAGGTGTACAGCAGGAACAGCGGGGCCGAGGCCGGCATGTGCTGCGCAGTGCAGTCGGCCGATGCCTCATCCAGAAGGGGCGTCAGCCACATGTCACGTCCCGCCGTCAGATCAACGTCATCCTGCGTTACGCTCACGACCAGAACATGCCTGACGGCGAGAGTTTCCGGACGGAGGTCCAGAGCGGCGTCCAGCGTCGTCTTGAACGGGATCCGTTTGGGGCCGCGGCGTCCCATATTGGCAGTAATGACCAGCACTGCGCCACTGTCAGCCAGTCGGTCTGCAATCGCTTCCGGAGAAAACCCGCCGAAAAGAACCACGTGGATGGCTCCGATCCGCGCGCAGGCGAGCATGGCGATCAGGCCTTCGGGGACGGACGGCAGGTGAATGGCAACCCGGTCCCCGGTCTGCACGCCCTGCTCGCGCAGCACGTTCGCCATGCGGCAGACGCGCTCGTGGAGTGTCCGATAGGTGAAGGTCACAACACGATCGGTCTCTTCGGCTTGCCAGACGAGGGCGTTCTGGTCGCCGCGCGTCTCAAGATGCCGGTCCAGGCAGTTGACGCTCGCATTGAGCACCCCATCCGGAAACCAGCCGCGTTCGCTGCAATGGGCCTGACTGGGCGTGGTGCTCCAAATCAGTCGTGTGCTCTCACGCTCCCAGTACTGTTCAGGCGCGACAGTGGCCTGTTCCACCAGATGGCCATAGTCCGCCGGAGTCAGGCGGAATGTATGAGGTTGGGAGGAAAGAGACATGGACCTGAAACCTTACGCACGAAAGACGAACGCCATATAGCGGGCGCATCGTTATATTTGGCTTGCAGGATCGGAAATAGAGGAAAATTTCCCCTATCCCTCCTGACCGGAACGGTTCAGGCTTTCCTGACGGTGCAGAGAGAGGCGATGTGCCGCCTGCACAGCGCCATATCAGGGGAAGCACTCTGCTTGCAGGCCAGTTCGAACGCCTGCGTTTCCCGGGCTGCCGCTGCCAGTGCCGCGAGAGGCCATCGGTCAAGCGCCTGATTGAAAGCCGCCGTCCGCTTGAAGAATACGGGTGGCCTGAGAGCCTTCATGGACTCGGCCCGCCCCTGACCATCCTGCACGCCCTGCGCAACCTTCTGGAGCCGCACCAGAACGCCCAGAACGGTCCGCGCCACAGCTACGGGGTTGGCACCATCGGCCAGAGCCCGCTCAAGCGCCTGATCGGCCATCATGCGGTTTCCGCACAGCGCGGAAAAAGCGGCGTCTTCCAAGGAATTGCCGCCCGCATCGCCAACACAGTCCTGAACGGCCTGCAGATCGAGGCGGCCATTCTCGCCTGCATACAGAACAAGTTTCTCGATCTCGCCGCGCACGCCACTGCGGTCGGAGCCAAGCACGCCCATCAGCCAGATCAGGGCATCGCGGTCGATCGTCACACCGGCCTGACCGAGAGCATCCGTCACGGTCTGGGAGAGGGCGCGTCCTTCTTCGGGATAACAGGCGATGGACGCGACCTGCTTGTGAGCTTCAGCAAGGGCGCGCAGCTTCGAGCGCGCCGTGATCCCGGGCGCCTCGATAACGATCAGGGTTTCCGTTTCGGTTTCAAGCGCCCGCTTGAACAGGGGGGCCAGGCTGTCCTGACCCTCACGCACCCAGACTACCCGTCGGCCGCCGATCAGGGAAAGCGCCGTGGCCTCTTCTTCGAGCCGGTCCTGCGTTTCCCGATCCAGCTGCGCCACCTGGAAGGGGTCATCCGTCGTCCCGGCAACCAGTCTGACCGCCTGTGCGGCACGCTCACGAATGAGACCCGTATCTTCGCCATGAAGCACGATGGCCCGCCAGGATCCGGCATCGGCCAGTGTCCGTCCGATGCTTCGTGCGTCGATCTTCACCACTTACTGCGAAGACGTGCTGGTCGTGCTTCTGGACAGACGGCCTGTTGCGGAAGCCGGGAAGCCATCGACACCCGTCCGGTCGGTGGCTGCATTGCCGTTGTCATCCGGCATGCGATCCGTGTTCAGGTAGCGTGGCAGTTCATCCGGTGCAGCTTTCTCGGGCATGTTGTGATTGCGGAACCAGATCGCGATCTGCTGCGTCATGGTCTGCGCCAGCGTATCCGAGACGCGCGCCTGAAGCGTTTCATCATTCAGGGTCTGGGCGAAATACTGCTCGAACGTGGTGTTGAAACCATCCAGCGTCGTGGCATCCCCCTGCGCCAGCAGGCGCGGATTCTGCTCGACCGTGATGAGCATCCAGTGCGCCGAACCCGTGCTCCGGGTGCGGCCGGACGTATTGTCCTGATGGATGTCGACCGCTTCCTCATTCATGCCGGAAGAGACTTTCAGCATGTATTTATGAGGATCTTCCGGCCCGGCGCCGGCCAGGTTTTTCTGCAGGGCCAGACGGAGTTCCTGGCCGTAACGCCCCGGAATGTTGTCCACATAAATCTGTGCCAACTCTTCCGACATGTCGGTTTTCGGGGTCAGCTTTCCATAGAGGGGGGAAAAACCACATCCCCCGAGCAGAAGGAAAGCCGTGAGCAGAAAGGCGCCGCGCCGGTCAGACATCAGCCCGCCACCACAAAATTGACGATCCGGTTCGGAACATGGATTTCCTTCACCAGCCGTTTTCCTTCAAGCAGACGGGCCACGTTCGGCTCGCTCTTCGCTGCGGCCAGCACGTCTTCTTTCGGCGCATCGGGCGGAACCTCAATGGTTCCGCGCAGCTTGCCAAGGATCTGCACACCGATCGTCACGCTCTGCACGGCCAGCCATTTTTCTTCGGCTTCCGGCCAGGGACGCTCCACAACCAGCGCACTGCCCGGCTCCAGAACCGCCATCATGTCTTCCGCAAGATGGGGCATCATCGGAGCGGTCAGCAGGCACAGCACGCGTGCTGCCTCACGGCGCGCAGCGGCAATGCCGGCGCCTTCGATGCGTTCGGCCTCCGCCAGAGCCGAGGTCAACTCATGCAGACGGGCCACGGCAACATTCGGCGTAAAGGCTTCAAGGGCTTCACCGACGGCGGCAATGGTCCGGTGCGTGACCCGACGCAGGTCATCCCCCGCCGCACCATGCGCACTGTCGGCTGCATCCCGTGCTGCCACGGAGGCCACGAGACGATGCAGTCTCTGGCCAAAGCGGGCAGCAGCGGCAACACCTGCGGCCGTCCATTCCATGTCTCTCTCGGGCGGGCTGTCGGAGAGAACGAACCAGCGGGCCGTATCCGCGCCATAACGCTCGATGATGTCGACCGGAGACACCGTGTTGCGCTTGGACTTGGACATCTTTTCCGAGCGGCCGATCTGAACCGGTGTTCCCGTCTCACGGCGCACGACCTGATCGCCCTGCCGTTCGACCTCTTCGGGATACAGCCAGCCACTCTCATCGCGGTAGCTCTCATGCGTCACCATGCCCTGGGTGAAGAGGCCGGCAAACGGCTCGTCCACATCCAGATGCCCGGTTTCATGCATCGCGCGAGTGAAGAAACGCGCATAGAGCAGATGCAGGATCGCATGCTCGATGCCACCAATATACTGGTCGACCGGAAGCCAGCCATTGGCAGCGGCCGGAACCGTCGGGGTCTCGGCATGCGGGCTGGTGAAGCGGGCGAAGTACCAGGAACTGTCAACGAACGTATCGAACGTATCGGTCTCGCGAACCGCAGGCTTGCCGCAATGCGGGCAGTTGACGTGCTTCCAGGTCGGATGGTGATCGAGCGGATTACCGGGACGGTCAAATGTCACGTCTTCCGGCAGGATGACGGGAAGCTGCTCATCCGGCACCGGAACCGGACCGCAGGTGTCGCAATGAATGATGGGAATGGGGCAGCCCCAGTAGCGCTGCCGGGAAATGCCCCAGTCGCGCAGGCGCCAGTTCACGACACCCTTGCCTGCCCCCAGACCTTCAAGACGCTCAATGACTTTCGTCCGCGCCGCAGCAGGGGCCAGCCCATCCAGGAAACCCGAATTGAACAGGGTCGCCTCGCCCGAAACCGCTTTTTTGCCCAGGACAAAGGTCTCGGCATCCTGCCCCGGGGGCAGAAGAACCTGCGGTACCGGCAGGTCGTATTTGCGGGCAAAGTCGAGATCGCGCTGATCGCCACACGGGCAGCCGAAAACAGCGCCGGTGCCGTAATCCATCAGGACGAAATTGGCGATCCAGACAGGTGCCGTCTTTTCGGGATCAAGCGGATTGGCTACCCGCAGGCCCGTGTCGAACCCGCGTTTCTCGGCAGCTTCGATCACTTCCTCGGACGTCCCGAGACGGCGACATTCTTCAATGAAGGTAGCGGCCTGCGGGTTGCTTTCCGCAACCTTGCGGGCCAGCGGATGTTCCGCCGAAATTCCGATGAAGCTCAGACCAAACAGGGTGTCGGGACGCGTTGTAAAGACTTCGACGCTATCGAGATCCTCGTCATAACCTGCGGGCGGCTGATACAGCGCAAAGCGGACTCGCGCACCTTCCGAACGGCCGATCCAGCGCTCCTGCATGGTCCGGACGCGTTCGGGCCAGCGATCAAGCGTCTTCAGATCATCGAGCAGGGGCTGAGCGAATTTCGTGATTTTCAGGAACCACTGGGAGAGCTTCTTCTTCTCGATCAGCGCTCCCGAGCGCCAGCCGCGCCCGTCCACGACCTGCTCGTTCGCAAGAACCGTCTCGTCGACCGGATCCCAGTTGACCAGAGAGTCACGCCGCTCGACTAGACCGGCGGCCAGCATGTCGGTGAACAGCTTCTGCTGCTTGCCGTAATATTCCGGCAGGCAGGTCGCGATTTCACGGTCCCAGTCCAGCGAGAAACCCAGACGCTGCAGCGTACCCCGCATGGTGGCAATGTTGTCCATTGTCCACTTGCCAGGATGAACATTGCGTTCACGGGCGGCATTTTCCGCCGGCAGACCGAACGCGTCCCATCCCATAGGATGCATGACAGCGAACCCACGGGCCCGCTTGTAACGCGCGACCACATCCCCGAGCGTGTAGTTTCGGACATGTCCGACATGAAGCTGTCCCGATGGGTACGGGAACATCTCCAGCACATAATATTTCGGACGATCGGCCGGGGGAACATCCGGGACCGCAAAGGTATTCCGCCGCTTCCATTCGTTCTGCCAGAACGGTTCGCGGTTCTGGAAATCGAATGCGGGGGCTGTGGTATCGCTCATGTCTGACTCAGTTGTCCCGCTCGCCATTTTCGGCACGCAACTGACGTGCACGCGTCAGGATACGGGTGGTGATATCGGAAGTGGTGGTGGCGGAAACGGGGGTGTCTTCCCACTGCCCGTCCTGCAGAACCTGACGGAACACGGAAACCCGCAGGGCGTCCGAACGCAGGCGACGGTCCAGCACATAGGCTGCAATCTTGAACCGCTCGTTCTGGCTGGCGGACGGCTGATACCAGTCGGTCAGGATGACACCGCCCACGGCATCGGCAGATGCCAGCGGCATGAAGGACAGGGTGTCGATCGCTCCACGCCACAGATATGCGTTCACACCTCCGCGAAGCTCGTCAGCGCCACCTTCGGCACCGCGATCCACTCCAAGAAGATGATTGCGGGGCGCGGTCAGGGTGCTGGGGTCACGCCCGCTGCCACAGGCGGCAAGAGCGCCGAGTGCCAGAAATCCCAGGGCAAGCCGGGTTGTCGGTCGGTGAAGGGGGCGAAGAACGGTCAACTGGATGCGAGACATCATGTGTGGTCCTGCGGGCCGCGCCAGGGCCGGTCACAAGCAAGGATGCAGACTGGCGAGGCCTGCAGCCGGCAACTTCTGTTTGAGTGTTCATATCGTGCCGGCGGCACGAGGCCAAGCACCTGAAGGAAGATGTTCTTATCCTTCAGGCACCCCAGCCTTGCCCAATGCTGCAGCCAGCCTCGTCAGTCGTGTCTTCCCCGCGCAAGGAAACCGACTGACAGCTTTGGAAATGGTCAGATCCGGCACCAGACGAAGAAGGTGGCGACAGACCTGATGCATCTCTTCGGCGCAGTCACCCACTTCAACCAGGGCGATGAGATAATAAACCAGCGAACTCGGGCAGGACGGATAAAGACCGGACATCAACCGACCCATCGAGATTACTTCCTGATAGTCTTCCCCCAGTAGCAGGACCATCATGAAAACCGGACGCAGGAGTTCAAGCAACTGTGAGCGATACCCGTTTTTCAGTAGCAGCTTCACCTTTCCCGCTGCCGCCTTCATCTTCCCGCCCAGCAGAGCCAGGACAATCTCTGCCATCAGAAGATCAGGAGAATCCTTGTGATGTCCCTCGATCTGCAAGATTCCCTCGGCCGCGGACTGGGCAACCGAGAGAGCCGTACTGTGCATGGCAGGCTCGTGCATCAGATAGGCGGCGAGAAGAACTTCGACTGCATGCAGATCCGGCATCAGCGAAATGGCGGCTCGAACGCTGCGAAGACCTCGGGCAAAAACAGCCTCGGTTTCAGGACGCCATTCATTCAGGAAGTGGATATAGCAGTGCAGGGCATCAATGAGCGCAATCGCACCGTCGGCTCCGTCCAGCTCGTCGGCGCGTTCCAGCAGAAATCCAATTCGATCGAAAAGCGAAGAATCATGTCGCAGGAGCAGCATGAAAGCTCGTAGCGCCATTCCCAGTGTGGAAAGCTCTGTATCTGGTCGAGCTGCAATGCGCCGGGCTTCGGTGACGAAGATGCTCCACTGCATCGCCTGCGCAGGCGCCAGAAGGCTGTTTTTTGCCGTATCCGCCCCGGAACGCGGGAAATCGTAATGCGTTCCCCAGATGATGACTCCCCCGCGTCGGGCGTCCAGAACTCGGAGGATTAGCCGGTTTTCAGCCCCCTCAGGGCCTGCCCGCAGATTGGCGGAAATGATGTAGTCCATGCCCCAGGCCCGATAAGCCGCAGCCGCGCTCACAGGGTCGGGCAGGGATGCTTCGGGGAGTGCAAGGATGTCGAAAGTCCCCATGTTGACGAACAGGAGTTCCAGCTGATCCCGCAGGCGCTGGCCCTGTTCGGCAAGCGTTTTATCCGTGGACGACGGGATTAGAAAAACCAGTGAGATCTTCCGCGGTTCTGCCGCAGCCGGATGTTGTGACGCGTAATGAAGCGGCAGGGCAAGCATCGGATCCGGGCGCAGTACTGGCGCTGTGAAAGATGCTTCAGAAGTTCCCGCAGCCAGTGGTGCCTGGGACAGGTCCTGAACCAGATCCCTGCCGCTGCTTTCAGTCGGAATACTCCTGATCAGCGCCTGTGTGGCCGGAGTAAGGGTATGTCCTTCGGCATCTCCGAAAAGATGTGCCATCTGGTCAGCGAGTGCGGCTGCCCGACCCTTGTCACCCCGATGCAGGGCCATCTGAACCCTGGCCCGCCAAGCAACCTCGTTCAGGCCGTCAAACTTCAACAGACGCTCGGCCACGTCTTCGACCTGATCCGGGTCGGTCAATTCCCGGACGGCACTTTCATAAACCTGCTGGAGATGTGTTGAGAGGCGCTCCCTTTGCTGGACAAGCCATTCGTCCAGCGCCGGATCCACACCTGCCAGTTCGCCGAGCAGCGGTTCGTCAGGCAGGGTCACGCTGTCGATCGTTCGGACACTGACTGTAAGCAGTCTCTCGGCGTCCACCGAAGTGAGAGCCGGCTTTAGGGCTAGCGAGTGCCGCTGAACATCGATGACGTCCACGCCCAGCGGACTTAGCGCATCCAGGAGGCGATGGATTTCCTGTCGCAGGGACGCGCGTGCCATTTCTTCAGGTCGCTGGCTCCACAGCAGTTCCGCCAGCCGGGATCGCAGGACAGGTTTCCGGTCAGAAAGAGCCAGAATAGCCAGAAGCGCCCGTGTCTTGCCCCCGATCGGAAGCACGCTTTCGCCCGTGAGGGTTCTTGCTTCCATCTGCCCGATCAGTCGCACGCGCAGAAGGGTGGGATCGGTTTCGCGGATATGACGGGATGAACTGTCCACCATCTTCGCCGCCTCCACGATCAGGATCTCATGCCGAAAGACAGGGAAATTCCAGACTGTTTTAGTAAATCGTTGTCAGCAACGCAGATCATGGCAATTCTCAACCCAGTCAAACCTGCAAAACCCCGCAAAGAGGTATTGTGTAGGATGCCAGCTGCGAACGCGCTCTATCCTACTCAGGATTTGGTACTACCAGAAAAACAGATCACCTTTTTGATGGAAAAGAGGTGTCATGCAAGGCCGTAGCAGAAGCCTCGCTTAAAAGACTAACCAGAAAAAGTTGAGATAGCATAAACAGGGCAGGTAATCTTCATCTCCAGTGATATGCCCATCGCGGGTTCCCGTTTCCCTGGTTTTTCCCGGGTGGTGCTGGCTTGGATGGAGAATTCCCGACGTCTTCCGCTGCCTGATGTGGCGGGGGTACGGTTGCAGTGACACCGTAACTGAGATACGGTCGTCTTGTTTGTCCGCGTAGCTCAGCAGGATAGAGCACAGGATTCCTAAGGTTTTGAATTGGGCGCCATGATGGGAAACCGCATGGTGGATTCGCTCAAATTCGGGGAACGCTCTGATCATCTCGATCGTGCCAATCCCGAGCCAAGCTTTCCGGCGTGCCGGCAAGAAGGTGTAGAGACTGTACGGGCGACACCTTGGCTTTCAGGCCATGGTGAAGAGACAGTCCAGACCACGAACATGCCTCCGGGCATGGCGGTGAAAACCGAAGTGGTATGAATCCTGGGGCCGGAGGTTCGAATCCTCTCGCGGACACCAACAAACACAATATTTCCCGAACCATATTTTTATCCCCTCAGGTGTGGGGCGCAGGTTCTTCCCACAACAGATCCTGTCCGACGAGCGCTCCCGCGCAGATACCAGTCTGAAGCGAGGTGATGCATCCATCACCTCGCCATACTCAGCCGCTCAGAAGCGGGCTGAAACATCCAGATAGTAGTACCCGCCATTCATGCCGAGCTGGGACGTGCTCATGTAATATTTGGGCACGCCCAGATAGCGGTTCCCTTCCGGCACGACGGACGGGAATTTGGCGAAGATGTTGTTCCCGCCGATCGTAGCACTCCACTTGGGTGTGATGTTGTAGGTAACGGAGGCGTTCGTCGTCCATTTCGGCACGTTCTGGAACTCCAGAAAGTGGCTGGTGGAGTAGGTGTAAGGCCCGGTGTAGTAGGTGAGCTGGGACGTTGTCTCGCCATAGCGGATCTCATGGACGGAGACGGCCCACTTGTTGCGGGCGGAGCGCCAGGTGCCACCGAAAATGATCTTGCTGCGCGGATATGCTGTGGTGAGGTAGGCGACATACTGGGCGTTCAGAAGGGCTGCGCCGGTCGTGCTGCTTGCCTGATGGCGCAGACGCGTACGGTTCAGGTTGATCGCGACATCCCAGTCCGCATGACCATAATGACCGAAATCGGTCGGATAGGTCGCCGTCAGATCGAGGCCCTGGGTGCGGGTGTTGGCCACATTGGCAAACCAGTGCGTGGCGAGCTGGCTTCCAGTCCAGTTTTCAGATCCTGACGGCAGGTTGAACCCGTCAGCCTGGAGCGCGCTGTAGGCCTGCGATCCATAGATCGTACCTCCGGGCATGATCCGGTCGCGCAGGTCGATCTGATACACGTCGACGGTGACGTGCAGCTTCTTGATCGGCTCGACGATGATGCCACCTTCGGCACTCGTGGAGGATTCCGGCTTCAGGGCTGAGGCGCCGTTGGCGAGTGCACCGGCGGAGTTCGCCGCAATGATGCCGCTGGCCGCCGTCGGAGAGACGGAGAGTGCGGAATAATGCTCCTGCGCCAGCGTCGGCGCATGGAAGCCATTGCTGAACGTGCCGCGGATGGCGAAGCGCGGGCTGAAATCGTAACGGGTCGAGATTTTGCCGGTCTTGGTGTTGCCGACATCCGTGTAATGCTCGACGCGGCCTGCCAGATCGATCTGCCAGTGCTTCATCAGGTTCGTGGAGATATCGAGATAGCCCGCCGCCACGTCACGGGACCATTTGCCTGCATTGGCCGGGTTGGTGCCCGGAAAGCCGTCCGAGCTGGAATAGGTGTAGCTCGCCGGAGAACCGGTGCCGATGGCATAGGCCTCGTAACGATAGGACGCACCACCAGCGACGTTGATGGCATAGGGCCAGAACGACGTGCGGAACTTGTGGCTCAGATCGACGCTGTTCGTCCATTGCGTGTCGTTATAGGACTGCGCGGCGAAGGACGTTGGGGTCTGCCCCGTGGCCGTGTACAGGCCCACATTCGTTGAGCTCTCGGTATCGAAGGCATCGTAATCCCGCCCGAAAACCGAGGATACATCCCAATGCCAGCCTGCCAGTGTTCCCTTGAAACCGGCTGTCAGTTCGTAGTCGTCCTCGTTCAGGGCCTCGATGGGGGCGTAGCCGTAAGGATAGATCGCGGCATAGCCGGGATACTTGGCGAGCGTGGAGGCCAGTCGGTAGTTCTGATACGATTCCGCATGCCGGTGCGCATAGGTTGCGCTGGCATAGGCCTGCACGTTGTCGGTAATGTCGTAGCCGGCATTGATAGCGACGCTCTCACGGGTCTGCTCGGGCTGCCCGAGAAGCTGATTGACATAGGTGTTGGTCCGGTTGTCCGCGCCGGACCGGACCGTATGGTCCTGATGCACGAAATCGCCACCGATATGAACGAAACCGCGGTTGTTCAGATTCAGGCCACCGTCGATGAACACGCCCTGCTGAAAACCGTCCCCTTCGCTCGTGATTCCCGTATTCGAGCGCATGGTCAGGCCATGGTTCTGCTTCTTCAGGATGATGTTGACGACGCCTGCAATCGCGTCCGAACCGTACTGGGCGGACGCACCGTCACGCAGAACTTCAATATGGTCGATCATGGACATGGGGATCATGTCGATATCGACAGGCGTGGAACCCTGCGCCGGGCCGCCATCCGCATAGATATTCGCTGTGGTATGGCGCCGCTTGCCATCCACCAGAACGAGCGTTTCGTTGGGGTTGAGCCCGCGGAGCGAAATGGTGTCGGTCAGGGCGCCCGCATCAAAACCGCCTGTGGGCACGGTGAGGGACGGCAGCAACAGCGCCAGAGAATCGCGAAGCGTGGGCTGGCCGGTGCCCGTCAACTGACGATTCGTCACGATGTCGACAGGGGCAATAGAATCCCGCGCCTTCTTTCCGAACTCACGCGTCCCCGTCACAACGACCGCTTCACTGCCCCCCGACACTTCTACCGGCGGTTTCGCAGCCGGCCGGGAAGTGGCCTTCCGGGGCGTGGGGGTTGCATGGGCCTGTTTGTGCTGAACCGGAACAGATTGCGTTGTCGCAGCCCGGCCCTCGTCCATCATCAGGACAAATGCAGAGCCAAGAAGGGAAGTCCCCAGAAGGGTTACATGACGAAGGGAAAGCTGGGTCAGCACTTTTACCACGCGATCAGTTAGTAATTTATACGAAATACAAAGTCGTTTCGTATTTGCGGAACGTCAACATAATTTTCCGGTTCCGGAAAAATTCCGATCACATTTTGTAGGGGCTGTGGCGATCCTTACACGGTTGGGGCGTTATGGAAACGGTGTGTCTTATAAATGGATTTCGGGAGTTTGTGCATGAAACGACGTCATTTCCTGCGGGCGGCCTCGGCAGCGCCAGCGTCTATTGCGGTTTCTGCAGCGCTGCCGGTTGCCCAAGCGCGTGCAGCCGGAAACGAGGATAACGGTACGGGCCCCTACGGAGAGCTCGATATTGTTGCCGAATTCGATGGCCCTGGCCCCTCGGGGATCGTGGTTCTGCCGAATGGGAGAACCTTTGTCGGTTTTCCACGACATGCCGTGGATCATAAGGGAGCAACTCTCGGCGAACTGGTCGGCGGGAAGGTCGTGCCTTATCCGAGTACCGGAATGAGTCTCCCGGGGAATGTTCCGGCAGAGTGTCTTGTCTCCGTTCACGGCATGACCATGGATCGGAACGGCAGGCTCTGGGTAATCGATGACGGCAAGCGCGCCGGGCATCCCCTGCAGCCGGGAGCGGCGAAGATTGTCTGCATTGATCCGGTAACGAACCGGGTCGCGCACAAGATTATCCTCAAGGCGCCGGTCCTTCTGCCGGACAGCCACATGAACGACCTGCGGGTCTCGCTGTCTCATGGGGCGCAGGGGACGGTCTTCGTGACCGATTCATCGTTCGGAACAAGCCCCGGACTGGTGATCGTAGATGTCGCGACCCAGCAGGCCCGCCGCGTACTGACGACGCATCCCGCAATCCTTCCGGAAACCGGATTTATGGCCATCGTGGAAGGCGAGCCCCGCCGCTATATCCCCGGTCACCCGCAGCTGGTTTCGGGTGGTGTGGATGGGATCGCGCTGACGAAGGATGAGAAACGTCTTTATTTCGCGCCCCTGACGAGCCGTCGGCTGTACAGTCTGTCCGTGGATCTTCTCGCAGATCCTGCATCAAATGATGCCATTCTCGGCCCCGCAATCCGCGACGAAGGCGAAAAGGGAGTGGCGGATGGTTTGGCCCTGGATGACCAGAACCGGCTCTATACGACGAATTACGAGCATGACTGCATCCTTCGGCGCGATCCGGACGGATCGTTCAAAATGATGCTCCGTGACCCGCGGGCCCTTTCACCGGACGGGATTTTTGCAACAGCGGATCATGTCTATTGCACGTTCGGGCAGTGGAACCGGCTGGCGTCGTTCAATGATGGTACGGATCGCAGGGTCACACCCTATCTTCTGATCCGTTTCCCGATCGAACAGTCGCAGCCTTATAATGCGCTGCCCCCGGGACAGAAATCCTGATCCCTGATACGAAAAAGCCCCGGCGGAACCATCCACCGGGGCTTTCTTTTTTACAGGCACTGAATACCGGGGCAGTAACTCAGGCCGTCGTTGACGGAGCCTGGCCCTCGGGCGTGTGCTTGTCGACGGCAGCAGGAAGAAGCTGCGCCAGTGCTGGCAGGATTGTGCCAGCGGGAAGGCCCGTCTTGGCGACGATCGTCTGGATCTGCTGATCCGTCAGGAGACTGCGCAGCTCATCCGCTGTGATGGGCAGGTTTTCGCCATGGCCGATCCAGGACTGGATCTTGTCGGTCAGGCCAGCGCTCTGGGCCTGGTTGATGAGCATGTTAAGGCCATCTCCCTTGAGGAAATCGCCAATGCTGCCGCCAAACTTTTCGCCCAGCTGTCCGCCGATGGCGCCGACAGCCTGGTTCATGAGGTTTCCGAGAAAGCCGCTCATCCGTATTGTTCCGTCTCTTGCGGATGCGGCATCAAGACCGCACCTGATATCTCTAAAACTGGGTTGTGTCCGGAAAAGGCTCCGGATCACGAACCCCGCTTGCCGTTGAGTTCCTGCGGAACCTC
Organism: Gluconobacter sp. P1C6_b; assembly: GCF_018811945.1. Classification (GTDB taxonomy): domain Bacteria; phylum Pseudomonadota; class Alphaproteobacteria; order Acetobacterales; family Acetobacteraceae; genus Gluconobacter. The sequence continues at coordinate 170,131 of NZ_JACRVU010000003.1, read as the reverse complement.
GACGTCGATTTCGAGCATGGAGCACCCGCTGCCACGGTCGACCTTGATCTGCACCTTGTCCTGATCAACAGCGACATGGCGGGCAATCACTTCCATGATTTCCTTGTGAAGCTGGCGGATCAGATCGGACTCACCGGCCTCACCCGCACCGCGCTCATGCGCAAGCAGGATCTGCAGACGGTCCTTGGCGACGCTGCTGGACTGCTGGCGCCGGGCGAAGATGTTTGAGAGAAAACTCATGAACTCATGCGTCCCTCTTGAAGAGCCAGTCAAAGAAACCGCGCTTCTCGACTGGAACCGAGACCTCGAGCTTCTCGCCGCTCAGGCGACGGGCTGCTTCGAAATAGGCGCGGGCAGGAAGGCTCGTGGGCGCGGCCAGCGTGACGGGCGCACCGACATTGGAGGACTTCAGCACATCCTCGCTTTCGGGCACGATGCCGAGCAGCGGGATGGAGAGGATTTCGAGAACGTCCTCGACGCTCAGCATTTCCTTGCGCGCGGCGCGGGCAGGGTCATAGCGCGTCAGGAGCAGGTGCTTGTCGACCTTCTCGCCCTGTTCGGCCTTCTTGGTCTTGCTGTCGAGCAGGCCGATGATCCGGTCGGAGTCACGGACCGAGCTGACCTCGGGATTGGTCACGATCACGGCCATGTCGGCATGGTACATGGCCAGCTGCGCGCCACGCTCGATGCCAGCCGGGCTGTCGCAGATGACCCAGTCAAACTTCTCGCGAAGCTCGTCCATGACGCGGGCCACGCCCTCGGAGGTCAGGGCGTCCTTGTCGCGGGTCTGGGATGCCGGAAGGATGGACAGCGTTTCGCAGCGCTTGTCGCGGATCAGGGCCTGCGACAGGCGGGCATCGCCCTGCACGACGTTGATGAGATCGAAAACCACCCGGCGTTCGGCGCCCATGACCAGGTCGAGGTTCCGCAGCCCGACATCGAAATCAACCACCACCACATTCTGCCCGCTCTGGGCGAGAGCGGCGCCGAGCGCGGCGGTCGATGTCGTCTTGCCGACGCCACCCTTGCCGGAAGTGACAACCAGAACCTTGGCCATGAATACTCCAAAAAAACGTCTCTGCGGTCGGCGTCTGCCTGTGACGGGTTACCGCAACCGGTTTCCCATTCTATGAAAGTTTTATACCCTGCGGCAACCTGCGAATAGGGGCGCTTTCGTGGCAGACCCCATCAATTCGCAGTTCAGTTCATGTCGTCAGAGGCAGGACGCGGACGCGGTCCTCGTCCAGGGTAGCCTGCGCGGCCTGTCCGAGGATCGCAGGATCGATGTCTTCCGTCACGGCGTAATATCCGTCGAGGGCCAGCAGTTCGGCCAGCATCCGGCTTGCGAAAATCCGGCTCTGGGACTGTCCGCCCACCCCGGCGATCGCCCGGCCCCGCAACGTTCCGTACACATGGATGGACCCTGCGGCCACGATCTCGGCGCCGGACGAGACTGATCCGAGGATGATCACGTCGCCCTGCATGTGCTGTATGCTTTGCCCGGAGCGGACGGTCTGCTCGATGATGAGCGTCCCCCCACCGGACACGGGCCCCGCCGCGCTTGCAGACGGATCTTCCGGGATCTCGACTTCCCCGGCTGGACGGCCACCATCAAGGGTTTCGGGCCAGTCCCAGTGCGCGACCGCCGGCCAGTGACGGCTCCCGCCCTCGATGCCGATGATCCGGACACCTCTTCTGCGGATATCGTCCAGTAGCGTCGCCAGACCCGGTGTGGTTTCGCTGAGGAGGCCGAGGTCCAGAATGACCGGTTTTCCGGTGAAAAGACCGCCTGAACGGGCGATCTGATAGTCGAGACCTTCCAGCCAGAGGGGAAGGGGCGCCTCGGGGGACAGGACGAGCGCCAAGAAGGAGCGGCCGCGCGCACGGATGCGCATGGGGGTGTTCGATGTGGTAGCGGAAACGGGATCGGGCATCGTGAAAATCGTCGGACCTGTGTCGGGCAGTCGGTGAGGCTCTTGTGAGCGGGTATCGGCTGACTTAGAAAGTGGCAATGCGTATCCTGCATCACCTTCCACTTTCTCCGCAATGCCGTCTCGTGAGGCTCGCCCTCAGCGAGAAGCGACTCCCGTTCGAACCTGTCATTGAGCGGGTCTGGGAACAGCGTGAGGAATTCCTGCATCTCAATCCCGCGGGCGAGGTTCCCGTGCTGGTTGAGGAAAATGGTCTGGCCGTGCCGGGCGGGCGTGTCATCTGCGAATATCTTGAAGACGCCTATCCCGATACACCGCTTCTGGGGCGTACTTTCGCCGACCGCGTCGAGACGCGACGGCTCGTGGACTGGTTCGACACCCGCTTCGCCCATGAGGTCACACGGAACCTGCTCGGCGAAAAGGTCGACAAGCGCCAGTTCGGACGCGGTCACCCGGACGGCAATGCGCTGCGAGCGGGCTATGCGAACATGCGCTTTCACCTTGATTATATCGGCTGGCTTGCGGAGACGCGCTCCTGGCTTGCGGGGCCTGCGCTGTCGCTCGCCGATTTCGCAGCCGCGGCCCATCTGTCGGCGCTGGATTTCATCGGTGACGTGAACTGGTCCAAGGCACCTGCCGCGAAGGACTGGTATGCGCGGGTGAAGTCGCGCCCCTGTTTCCGGGGGCTGCTGTCTGACAAGGTCAGTGGCATCACGCCGCCGGCGCATTACGCCAATCTGGATTTCTGAGAGCCGCCATGATGAACCCCGATGTGATTGTGCTTGGAGCCGGTGCAGCGGGGCTGATGGCTGGGGCGACGGCCGGTCAGAACGGGGCGCGGGTCCTAGTTCTGGACCATGGTCCGGAGCCGGGGCGCAAGATCCTGATTTCGGGCGGGGGGCGATGCAATTTCACGCATCTCGAGACCGGGCCCAACTGTTTCATCTCGCAGAACCGCCATTTCGCGCGTTCCGCACTGGCACGATACACGCCGCAGGATTTTCTCAAGCTGGTGAACCGCCACGGTATTGCCTGGCATGAGAAGGCGCGGGGGCAGCTTTTCTGTGATGGCTCGGCGGGGCAGATCGTGGACATGCTGGTCTCGGAGTGCCGGACCGCCGGATGTGAGTTGCGGATGCAGACCCGCATTCTTGATGTGCGGCAGGCGGAGCACGGCTTCATCATCGTCACGGATGGGGGCGAGATCCGGACCGGGGCGGTGATCCTCGCGACGGGTGGGCTGTCCATTCCCAAGCTCGGAGCGTCGGATCTGTCGCTGCGGCTGGCGCGGAAATTCGGTCTGGGGATTGTGCCGCCAGCACCCGCACTCGTGCCGCTGGTTCTGGCGGATGCCGATCCGGAACTTGCAGGCGTATCGCTGCCGATCGTAGCGCGCGTGGGCAAGAAGGGGCCGCGGTTTGAAGACGGAATGGTCTTTACCCATCGTGGTGTGTCCGGCCCAGCGATTCTGCAGATTTCATCCTATCTGGAAGCCGGGGATGCGGCGCAGATCGATCTTCTGCCGGGGCAGAATGCGCTGAATGTGCTGCTGAAGGTCAAGAAAGACCGTCCGAAGGCTCTGCCGCCGAGTCTGCTGGAAGCGCTTCCCCAGCGACTGGCCCGCGTTCTGGCTGTGGGGCTGGGAGACACGATGCTGGCGAACCAGCCGGACCGCGCGATCAAGGCGCTGGCCGAGCGTGTGTCGAACTGGCAGCTTCGCCCCGCCGGTACGGAAGGTTATGCCAAGGCGGAGGTCATGCGGGGCGGGATCGATACGCGGGATCTGTCGTCCCAGACACTCGAATCCCGTGATGTTCCGGGACTTTATGCGATCGGCGAGGCCGTGGATGTGACGGGTTGGCTGGGTGGTCACAATTTCCAGTGGGCCTGGGCGAGTGGTGTTGCGGCGGGGCAGGCGGCGGCCGGACATCGCTAGATGCTCTTTGCCACAGGATTGCCATCCTGACGTCCGATCACGCGGCAACCGATGAGGTGGCGATCCGTTTCCGCTTTTCCAATTCCGGTTTTCTGAAACTGGCCGATCAAGGACACATCGAAATGTCTCGTTCCGTTTTCCGTCATGTTCTGCGTGCTGCTGCCGGTCTCTCCTTTCTGGGGCTTGGCGCCTGTGTCGGCACGGCGGCTTCCGGTCCCGTGGCGCCGGGCACACCGATCGCGGGGTATGGCTATACCTGCAAGGCGGGGATCTATACCTGCAAGATGCCGACGCAGGTTCCGCTGGGTGCGCCGTGCTCGTGCCCGGGTCTTGGTGCCGCGTCTTACGGCAATATCCATCAGCCGTAATACAGACGGCATTGGCCGTATTGTGCTGAGCGGGTAGGACTGCGCCATGCAGGAGAATATTTCCGGAATGGCGCAGTTTCTTCCCTGGATCGTGGCGGCGGTCGCGCTGCTGGTCGCATTTCTGGCTGTTCTGCGGGGCGGCAATGGCGGCGGCCGGTTCGAGCGCCTGCTGGAGCGTGAGGCACAGGAGCGCTCACAGGACGTTGAGTATCACCGGGCACATCTGTCGGAAGTCGAGCGGGTGCTGTCGGGGCGGCTGGATCAGTTCCGGCTGGAGACCAGCGAGCGTCTGAGTACGCTGGCCCGCAATCTGGGGCAGGATCAGGCCGAGGGACGCCTCCTGCTGTCTGATGCGTTGCGGGAGATGGCGCAGAGCCAGAACGAACAGATCGAACGGATCCGCGCGACTGTGAACGAACAGCTTCACGGTGCTGTCGAAAAGCAGATGCAGACCAGCTTCCAGCGTGTGGTGGAGCAGTTCAGCGTCATGCAGAAGGCGCTGGGTGAAGTCACGAGTGTGACGGCGCAGATCGGGGACCTGAAGCGTCTCTTCTCCAATGTGAAGACGCGGGGAGGCTGGGGCGAAGCACAGTGCCGGGCCATTCTGGACGATATCCTGCCCGAAGGCAGCTACGACACGAATTTCCGTCTCGGGACGGCGGGCGAGAATGTGGAATTCGCTGTAAAGATGCCAATGCGCGGAACGGAGACGCCGCCGCGGTTGGCAATCGACAGCAAGTTCCCGACCGAAGCCTATGAGCGGCTGCTGAATGCTGCGGAAGCAGGCGATGCGCTGGCGGAGCGTCAGGCCCGGCGCGAGCTTGAAAACGTCATCCGGTTCGAAGCGAAGAAGATCGCCTCCAAATATATCCTGCCGCCGGTGACGGTCGAATTTGCCGTGCTGTATCTGCCGACGGACGGGCTTTATGCCGAAATCGCCCGCATGCCCGGCGTGATTGACGAGATCGGCCGGCTGTATCGGGTTATGGTGATGGGACCGTCGCTTCTCCCTGCGATGCTGCGGACGGTGCATCTGGGATATGTCACGCTGACGCTTGAGGAGCGGACGGAAGCCATTGCGGGGCTTCTGGGAGCGACGCGGCAGGAAATGCTGCGGATGGATCAGGTTCTGGAAAAGCTGCATCGCAATGCCGGGACCATGGGCAACACGATCGAAGAGGCCCGGCGCCGGACGCGTGTGCTTGGGCGGCGTCTGCGGGCGCTGGACGGAACGGCGGACGAAATGGAAGAGGTGCTGGACGAGACGTCCCTGCCCTGAGCCTCGGCACCTTTAAGAGCGATTTTAATTGGATGACATGGGGCGCTGCCCCATGTGAAGATTATGAGCATGACGTCCGCACATGAATCCGGGGCGCCTGAGCGCCTTCCCGAACCCTCTCCCCGGCTTCTGCTGATTGAGGATGACGACAGCATTGCGGCCGAGGTCGCCGAGGAATTGACGACGCGCGGCTATGACGTGACGCGCGCCGCAACAGGCGTTGAAGGATTGGATCATGCCTGTGCCGGGCAGTTTGATCTCATGATCGTGGACCGCATGCTGCCGGAGTTGGACGGGCTGACTGTCATTGAAAGCGTGCGCGCCCAGCGGATCAACATTCCGGTTCTGGTGCTCTCCGCGCTTTCGGCGGTGGATGACCGGGTGAGCGGTCTCAAGGCAGGCGGGGACGATTATCTGACCAAGCCCTTCGCCATGGAAGAGCTGGCGGCCCGCCTGGAAGCGCTGCTGCGCCGTCCGACGGACAGCCGCGTGACGATGCTCCGGGTCGGCCCGCTTGAAATGGATCTGATCGAGCGCCGGGTGTTTCGCAACGGGCAGGAAATCGATCTCCTGCCGCGCGAATTCCGGCTGCTGGAATACATGATGCGCCGTCCCGACACCGTGCTGACGCGTACCATGCTGCTTGAGGATGTGTGGAACTACCGGTTCGTTCCGCAGACGAACCTGGTGGATGTCCATATCGGGAAACTGCGGCGCAAGATTGACGTTCCCGGCGAGCCGCCGCTCATTCACAGCATCCGCGGTGCCGGGTTCAGTCTGCGTGTCCCGGGCTGAACTGCGCTTTTCCGAACTCTTCCGGGCCGATCTTTTCCGAACGGCCACGTTCCGGCTGACACTGGCTTTTGTCGTGGCGATCATCGCGGGGATGGCGCTGCAGTTCGGGCTCGTTTACGGCCAGATGAGCGGATACGAGCAGCAGCGCTCGACCGATCTGCTCCAGCGTGAGGCGGCGCTGCTGGTTCACGAGACGCCAGCCGAGCTTGAATATGAAGTCCGTGAGCGCAGCAAGACCGATCTGCGCGTGATCCTGAACGGGGCGGCCCTGTTCGACATGAGCCGCAACCGGATTGCGGGGGACATCAAGAAATGGCCGGTCGGGCTTGAGGTCTCTCCCAAGACGCAGCGTCTCTGGGATGCGCCGCCGGGGGATACGCCCTACGAAATGCGGTATCTGGCCGTCGAGGTCGAGGGGACGAACGGCAACCGCGACCGTATTCTCGTTCTGGCCCGCTCGCTGCATATGGCGAATGAACTGCGTTACATCACCAAGCGCGCGGCGCTGATGTCCGTGGTGCCGGTCGTGGCGTTCGCCCTGATGGCCGGGATTTTCCTGAGCCACCGTGCGCTGGGGCGGATCAAGGACATGCATGAGGCGATTGACCGCATCATGGATGGCGATCTGCATGAGCGCCTGCCGACCGGTCGCGAGCGCGACGACATCGAGCGGTTGGCGGTCTCGGTCAACCGGATGCTGGACCGGCTGGAACATCTGCTCGACGAGATCCGGGATGTGGGCAACGACATTGCCCATGATCTGCGGACCCCTCTGGCGCGGGTGAAGGCGCGGCTGGAGCGTGTTTCGGCCATCACGAATGATCCGGCCGCGCTTCAGGGGGCGATCGAGCGGGCGGCTTTGGATCTGGAACAGTGTTTTTCCGTCATCACGGCTCTGCTGCGGATCGGCGAAATCGAGAACGGTCGTCGCCGGGCGGGATTTGCGATGCTGGATCTGCGCGAATTGCTGGCGGGCGTGGTGGATCTTTATGAACCCATCGCCGAAACCGAAGGTGTTATGCTGGAGGTGATGGATTCGGACAAACCGGTGCCGCTTTTCGGAGACAAGGACCTGCTGAACGAGGTTCTGGCCAATCTCGTGGACAATGCGATCAAGTTTACACCTGAGCCGGGAACGGTCCGGCTGAGTGCGGGGCAGGGGCCTGACGGGGCAACCTGGCTTCAGGTGGCCGATACGGGGATCGGTATTGCCGAGGACGAGCGCAAGGCCGTCATGGGCCGGTTCTATCGTTCGGATAAAAGTCGGCATGTCCCGGGAAGTGGTCTGGGGCTGAGTCTGGTGTCGGCGATCCTGCGGCTGCATGGAGCTTCAGTGGATATCGTGTCCGCCCATCCCGGCCAGGCGCTGCCCGGAGCGGTTTTCACCATTCATTTCGCGCCGCCAGCCTCTGTCTGAAAAGCGCCTGAATGTGTCGTATCATGTCAATGTTTGCCATGTGTCTTGATATTTAAACAGAATTTTCCTTGTCGTCTGAGTCTCGATGGATATGACTCGGATCAATTTGCAAGGGGACACCCGTTGAGAATGACCGGACCAGGAAGAGCCCCAAGGGGTTGTCTGACCGCATGAATGCCATTGTCGTTACCGCGCTGAAGCGGCCTTATACCTTCGTTGTTCTGTCGATCATGATCCTGATCTTCGGGGTCAGGGCCATCGTTTCCACGCCGACGGATGTCTTTCCTTCGATCAAGATCCCGATTGTGGCCGTCATCTGGTCCTATACGGGCCTGATGCCTGACGACATGTCCGGACGTATCGTCTATTATTACGAACGTGCCCTGACAGCGACCGTCAGCAACATCGAACATATTGAAAGTTCGTCCTATTACGGGCGCGGCATTGTGAAGATTTTCTTCCAGCCGGGCACCAATACGGCGGTGGCGCAGACGCAGATCACGTCGGTCTCGCAGACGGTCATCAAGCAGCTCCCGAACGGCGCCACGCCCCCGCTGATTCTGGCGATGGATGCGTCTTCCGTTCCGGTCCTGACGCTGCAGGTCAACAATCCGACCATGTCCGGGTCGGAAATCTACAACATGGCCTCCAACCTGATCCGGCCGGAGCTGATTTCCGTGCCCGGGGCGGCCATTCCCAATCCCTATGGTGGTCTGGCCCCGGACATCATGGTGGATATCGATCCGATCAAGCTGCTTGCGCACAGGCTCTCGCCTGAGGACGTGGCTGCGGCGCTGAACCTGCAGAACATCGTTCTTCCGGCCGGTGACCAGCGGATCGGCCAGCTCGACTGGATGGTGAAGACGAATTCGACGCCCCTTGATCTGGCAGTATTCAACAAGATGCCGGTCAAGCAGGTCGGCAATTCTGTGATCTATCTGCGCGATGTCGCGTGGGTTCATCGAGGAGGGCCACCGCAGATCAATGCGGTCCTTGTGAAAGGGCAGCAGGCGGTTCTGATTGTCATCCTCAAGAGCGGTGATGCATCCACGCTGTCTGTCGTGAGTGGTATCAAGAAGCTTCTGCCGCAGGTTCAGGCAACGCTTCCGGCCGGGACGACGGTGAGCATCCTGACCGATGCGTCGAGCTTCGTGAAGGAATCGGTCGTGGACGTGGTGCGTGAAATGATCACGGCCGCGATCCTGACCAGTCTGACGGTCATGCTGTTCCTGGGCTCGTGGCGCTCGACCGTGATCGTGGCGACGTCCATTCCGCTGGCGATGCTGTGCTCGATCATCGGGCTGAGTATTGCCGGTCAGTCCATCAACGTGATGACGCTGGGCGGTCTGGCGCTGGCGGTCGGTATTCTCGTGGATGACGCGACCGTCATGATCGAGAATATCGATGCGCATCTCGAGACCGGCAAGGAACTCGAAGACGCTATCATTGATGCGGCGAACCAGATCGTCATTCCGACTTTCGTGTCCACGACCTGTATCTGTATCGTGTGGCTGCCGCTGTTCGAACTGACGGGCATTTCGGGCTGGCTGTTCATGCCGATGGCCGAGGCCATCATCTTCGCGATGATCGCGTCCTTCATCCTGTCGCGGACACTGGTTCCGACCATGGCGAACTGGATGCTGGCGGCGCAGGTCCGGATGCATCGCGATCCGGAATGGCATAACCGCAAGCTGAGCATTTTCGGTCGCTTCCAACGGGGTTTCGAGGCGCGGTTCACCAGCTTCCGTGAGCATTACAAAACGATCCTCGAGACCCTGATCTCGATCCGTGGCCGTTTCGTGACGCTGTTCCTGCTGGCAGCGGTCTCGTCCATGGCGCTGCTGCTGTTCATCGGGCAGGACTTCTTTCCGGAAATCAAATCCGGCACGCTGCAGATGCACATGCGCGCGCCGATCGGCAGCCGTCTTGAAGAAACCGGCAAGATCGCCGGGCTGGCCGAGCGCCGGATCCGCAGCCTGCTGCCGGGCCAGGTGGTCAATGTTGTGAACAACTGCGGTCTGCCGTTCAGTCAGCTGAACCAGGCCATGATCCCGTCTCCGACCGTGGGGTCGCAGGACTGCGACATCACGATCCAGCTTCGCAATTCCGAAAGTCCGATCGCCGAATATCGCAGGACGCTCCGCAAGGGGCTGACCAATGATTTCCCGGGAACCATCTTCACGTTCCAGCCGGGTGATCTTACGGCCAAGATCCTGAACTTCGGTCTGCCGTCCCCGATTGACGTGCAGGTGGTGGGGCGTGATCTGAGCGACAACTTCCGCTTTGCAACGCAGCTTGCCAAGAAACTGCGCCATATTCCGGGTATCACGGATGTCTCCATTCAGGAGCCGATGACGCAGCCGACCATCATGGTGAACAACCGTCGAAGCTTCGCGCTCGGAACGGGCATCACCGAACGGGACGTGGCTCTGAATGCGCTTGTCACTTTGTCCGGCAGTGGGCAGGTGGGGCAGACCTATTACCTGAATGCGCAGGGCACATCGCAGCTGATCGACGTTCAGGCGCCTGCGAACTATCTGCAGACCATGAACGATCTGGAAATCCTCCCGATCGACAAGGGAGACGGCAACCCGACCAACCAGACGCCGCAGCTTCTGGGTGGCCTGAGTGCGCTGGTGCAGACCGGAACACCGTCGGAAATCGCGCATTATAACATCATGCCGGTCTTCGATATCTATGCCGCGCCTGAAGACATGGATCTTGGGACTGTCTCGCGGGCGGTGAACCGGATCGTGAACCATGAGCGCAAGCTGCTGCCGCATGGCTCGAGCATGGTGGTCCGCGGTCAGGCCGTGACGATGAATGACGCCTATGTCCAGCTGATCGGTGGGCTCGCGTTGTCGATTGTGCTGGTCTATCTGATCATCGTCGTGAACTTCCAGTCCTGGCTCGATCCGTTCGTCATCATCACTGCCCTGCCGGGCGCTCTGGGTGGTATCTCCTGGAGCCTGTTCCTGACCCATACCGCCATGTCGGTCCCAGCCCTGACGGGTGCGATCATGTGCATGGGAACGGCCACGGCCAACGCCATCCTTGTGGTATCGTTTGCCCGGGAGCGGATGGATCATCACGGCGATGCCATCACGGCGGCGCTGGAAGCGGGTTATGAACGTATCCGCCCGGTTCTGATGACAGCGCTGGCGATGATGATCGGCATGATCCCGATGTCCATCAGCAATTCCGACAATGCGCCGCTGGGCAAGGCGGTGATCGGCGGCCTTCTCGTGGCAACCGTTGCCACCCTGCTTTTTGTTCCCTGCGTTTTTGCCCTTATTCATTACAAGCGGCCTGCTGGGCCTGAAGGAGACCGCGCGTGAGCCATTCTGCGGATCAGGGGCAGGTGCCTCCGACAAACCATCCGGCACGCACGGGTTCTGGAACACGCGGCAAGCTCGTCCTGCTGGTGGTGATCCTGCTGGCGATCGCACTGGCGGCCTGGGGGATCGTGCAGCGGGGAGCGCATTATCATTCCCTGACAGGCGCGACAGAAGACGCGGCCATTCCGCCCGTCACCCTGATTGCGCCGCAGCCGGGTCCGAAGACGCGGCAGGTCGATCTTCCGGCCAATCTCGCGGCCTGGTATGAGGCGCCGATCTACGCGCAGGTCTCGGGCTATGTGAAGATGTGGTACAAGGACTACGGCGCGCATGTGAAACGCGGCGATGTTCTGGCTGAAATCAGCACTCCGAGCATTGACGCCCAGTTCGAGGCAGCCAAGGCGCATTATAACGTCATTCTGGCGCGGTATAATCTGGCTCTGATCACGACCAAACGCTGGACGGCCCTGAAGGGAACACAGGCCGTGTCGCGTCAGGAAGTGGACGTGCAGGCCGCCAATGCCGCCGCCCAGAAAGCCGAGCTTGAAGCCGCGCGTCATGATGTGGACCGCTTCCAGGCCCTGGAGGACTTCAAGAAGATCGTCGCGCCGTTCGATGGGATCGTGACATCGCGTCTGGTGAACGTGGGCGACTACGTGAACGCAGGCGGAGGCAATCTCAATTCACGGGGCACGGCGTCCGAACTGTTCTCGGTCGCTGATGTGCACCGGATGCGCGTGTTCGTGTCGGTCCCGCAGGATTTCGCCAGCGTCATTTCCCCGAAGATCGAAGCCGAGCTGACGGTGCCGCAGTATCCGGGAAGCCACTTCCGGGCGACGTTCCTCGCAACTGCCAACGCCTTCAATGCCGCGACCCGTACGGTTACGACCGAGCTGACGCTGGATAACAGCGATAATCTGCTGTGGCCGAACTCCTATGCGACGGCGCATATTTCTGCCCCGGGCAATCCGAACATCCTGATCCTGCCGGAAGGCGCGATCATCTTCAGGGCCGAGGGAACACAGGTGGCCAAGGTCATCAATAACCACGCCCATCTGGTGAATGTGACCGTCGGCATCAACTTTGGCACAACAGTCCAGGTCCTCAGCGGTATTACAAAAGACGACCGTGTGGTTGCCAACCCTACTGCTGATCTGCTGGAAGGGGACGAAGTCAAGATCGTCCCGACCACGCCGGGATACAACACGCCGAGCAAAGCGCAGCAGGATGCAGATCAGCAGCCTGTCCGTCAGCATGATGCAAACCCTGAGGAGGCCGGATCTCGCTGATGAAACCGGAATGTTCCCAGTCATCCCCGCTCCAGTCATCTCCGTCCGCCACGGCTTCTTCCAGACGTAACCGCTCCAAGTGGCGAATCACGACGGCTCTGGCCGGCGTGTTCTCGATCGGACTGGCGTCATGTGATCTGTCGCCTGAATATCATCCCCAGAAATTTCTCTATCCCGAAGGATGGGAAGGGAAGGGGCTGATGGTCAATGCGCAGCCCGCGGATGGCGTTGTCCGCAGTGACTGGTGGACCATGTTCAACGATCCCATTCTCGATGGGCTCGAAAAGCGTATGCTGGCCGTCAATCCCGATCTGCAGGCTGCCGCTGAAGCCTTCACGCAGGCCCGCGATGTAGCCCGCGAGACGGAAAGCCGTCTGTATCCGCAGGTGACTGGCGCGGCTCACATGAGCGACAACAAGGGCTCCATCGGCCGACTGTATAACAACCCGGCCACGAGCAGCAGTCTCGTTTATGAGTCCAATCAGGCCTATAGCGGTGCTGCGACCTGGGAGCCGGATTTCTGGAACTCGATCCGTAACACCACGCGGATGCAGAAAAATCTGGCGCAGGCTTCGGCTGGCCAGTACGCGCTGGCAAGGCTGAGTCTGGAAGCGGAACTGGCGTCCGACTATATTGCCCTGCGCGGGCTTGATGCCCAGAACGCGGTTTATGATGACTCCATCCGCTACTTCCGGGCCGCGGTCGAGATCACGGAACTGCGTCAGGCGGGTTCGATCGGTGCCGGGCTGGATGTTTCGCGTGCAGAGACCCAGCTCTATTCCGCGCAGGCAGGCAAGAGCAATCTGATCGCCCGGCGCAACGTCATGGAGCACGCGATTGCGGTTCTGCTCAACACGGCCCCCGCAGGTTTCCATATCGCGCCCGTCAAGGACGTGAAAATGCATTTCGGGGTGGTGAAGATCAATGCGGGACTGCCCGCGTCGCTTCTTGAACGCCGTCCCGATATCGCCATTGCAGAACGGCAGATGGCTGCTTCAGCACGGGCCATCGGTGTGTCACGCGCCGCGTTCTACCCGCATATCACTTTCAGTGCCGAAGGCGGTTTTGAGGACGGGGGTTTCGATCTCGCCAGCATCTCCCGGGCCTTCTGGAAGATCGCAGTTCAGGCGGTCGAGCCGGCCTTTACCGGTGGTCTGCGGCGTGCAGCGCTTCAGCGCTCCTGGTCGCAGTACCGGAGCATGGTGGACAATTACCGCTCTGTCGTCCTGTCCGCGTTCCAGGATGTCGAAGATGGCCTGACCCAGACACGCCAGTTCAAGATCGCCCAGGATCAGCAGCAGAAAGCGGTGGATGCGGCGCTGCGCACGCAGAGCATGACCATGGCGCTCTATACGGGCGGTCTGTCGAACTATCTTGATGCCCTCGTGGCCCAGCAGGATGCCCTTCAGGCGCGTCTGGCCGAGGTCGAGGTCCAGACGGCACAGGTCCAGTCCTCCGTGCGTCTGGTCCGTGCCCTGGGTGGTGGCTGGAGCGCCAGTGACCTGCCGGGCATCAAGCAGATCGATCCGTTTGGCCCGCTCCAGTACAAGGACTTGCGGACGCCGAAGCCCGTGAACGGTATCGACAGTCATGCGTCCCCGCTGGACAATGATCTGCGCGGCGATCGCGTGTCGGAGAATGGCCCGCAAGGCTTGACGGGACGCTCCTGATTGGTCTAGGGGTCCGCCTCACTTCGAACGCGGGAGGAGTTGGCGTGGCCGACTCCGTTGAACCGCGGTTCGGGAACGACAAACAGGGGAGTCCCGGATATGGCCAAAAAAGTTGTTGGCTACATCAAGCTTCAGATCCCGGCTGGTAAAGCCAATCCTTCTCCGCCGGTTGGTCCGGCTCTGGGTCAGCGCGGCCTGAACATCATGCAGTTCTGCAAGGAGTTCAACGCCAAGACGCAGCAGCTCGAGCCCGGCATGCCGATCCCGGTGGTCATCACCGCCTATGCGGATCGCACGTTCTCCTTCATCACGAAGACGCCGCCGAACACGTACTTCCTGCTGAAGGCTGCCAAGATTTCCAAGGGCAGCCAGACGGTCGGCAAGTCCGCTGCGGTTGGTTCCGTGACGACGGCTCAGCTTCGCGAGATTGCTGAGACGAAGTTCAAGGACATGAACGCCAACGACATTGACGGTGCCGTGCGCATGCTCGCCGGTTCTGCCAAGTCGATGGGCCTGAACGTGGTGGAGGGCTGATATCATGGCCAAGAACAAGCGTCTGACCGCCGCACAGGCAACTGTCGAGCGTAACAAGCCGTACGGTCTGTCCGAGGCTGTCGCTCTGGTGAAGAGCAACGCCAAGGCAAAGTTCGACGAGACGATCGAAATCTCGCTGAACCTCGGCATTGACCCGCGTCATGCCGACCAGATGGTCCGTGGTCTGATCTCCCTGCCGAACGGCACGGGCAAGACCCTCCGCGTTGGCGTTTTCGCCCGTGGCCCGAAGGCTGAAGAAGCCCTGGCCGCCGGTGCGGAAGTTGTTGGTGCGGAGGATCTGGCTGAAAAGATCCAGGCTGGCGAAATCGATTTCGACCGCTGCATTGCGACGCCGGACATGATGGCTCTGGTAGGTCGTCTGGGTAAGATCCTCGGCCCGCGTGGTCTGATGCCGAACCCGCGTCTCGGCACGGTGACAATGGACGTCAAGGGTGCCATTACGGCAGCCAAGTCCGGTCAGGTCGAATACCGCGCCGAGAAGGCCGGTATCATCCATGCCGGCGTCGGCAAGGCTTCCTTCGACGAAGCAAAGCTGGTTGAGAACATCAACGCTCTGGTCGATGCCGTTCAGAAGGCTCGTCCGACGGGTGCCAAGGGTACGTATCTGAAGAAGGCAGCCCTGTCTTCCACGATGGGTCCGGGCGTTCGCGTTGACGTTGCGAGCTTTGAAGCCTGATTGACAGGTGGTCTTCCTTCTGGGAAAGACCACCACGAAATGACGTCACGCCTTCGGGTGTGATGGCTGAGGGGTGGTCCACTTCGGTGGATCGCTTCCAAACCTGTCCAAGACCGCACGTGGACCTTCGGGGCCTTAAGGATCTTTTCGGGATCGCGGGCGTCAGACGGGGCGACAGTATTTTTGTGGCTCTGCTGCGATGTGCTGGGTTCGCTCACTTCTGTGGACAGGCGAGCGGGACTGCTTCGAAAGAAGCGGTTCCATGGGTAACCTGGTCCGGTGAAAGCCGGGCTGACGAGGAGACAGGTTTTGGACCGTACGGAAAAACGGGCCTTTGTTGAGTTCCTCGCCGATGTGTTTGGCAGCACGTCCATGGTTGTCGTCACCCAGAACAAGGGTCTGACGGTTGCCGATGTGACGGAACTGCGTCGACGCATTCGTGCGGCAGGGGCGACATACAAGGTTGCGAAGAACCGGCTGGCCAGCCGTGCTCTGGATGGGACCCAATTCGACGGCATCGCGCCGCTGCTCAAGGGACCGACCGCGCTTGCGTGGTCTGAAGACCCGGCATCGGTGGCAAAGGTGATCGTCGAGTTCGCCAAGACGAACGACAAACTGGTGGTGCTTGGTGGCGCCCTCGGTTCCCAGACGCTTGGCGTCGATGGAATCAAGGCCCTCGCCGAGCTGCCGTCGCTGGACGAGCTGCGCGCGAAGCTGGTGGGTATGATCAATACCCCGGCCACGCGTATCGCAGGTGTTGTCCAGGCGCCGGCTGGCCAGCTTGCTCGCGTCTTTGGCGCCTATGCCAAGGCCGGCGACGCAGAAGCCGCCTGAGAATGAAGGTCTGCGCTGCGGCGTAGGCCTGAACCTGATCAACAGTACATCAATTTAGGATAAGACCATGGCCGATCTGGCAAAGATTGTTGAAGAGCTGTCCGCTCTGACCGTTCTGGAAGCTGCAGAACTCTCCAAGATGCTCGAAGAGAAGTGGGGCGTTTCCGCTGCTGCTCCGGTTGCAGTTGCTGCTGCTGCCGGTGGCGCTGCTGCTGCCCCTGCTGAAGAGCAGACCGAATTCACGGTTGTCCTGGCTGACGCCGGCGACAAGAAGATCAACGTGATCAAGGAAGTCCGTGGCATCACGGGCCTGGGTCTGAAGGAAGCCAAGGACCTGGTCGAAGGCGCACCGAAGACCGTCAAGGAAGGCGCGTCCAAGGACGAAGCTGCCAAGATCAAGAAGGCTCTTGAAGACGCCGGCGCCAAGGTCGAAGTCAAGTAATTCACTGACTTCAGGCTGCTTCGCTCGCGGAGCAGTCTCTGCCTGGCAGACAGATGGGGCGGGGATCGCATGCGGTTCCCGCCCGATTTGCCGTTGGAGCAAAACGGGCGTATAGTGCGCGGCTCGCCACGTACTGAAAATTTCATAATGGCCGGTCGTTCCGGTCGTCCGCAATGCTGGGCCAGTTTCCCAGCGCCGTTTACGGGCGACTCGAAGGTCTGGTGCAGAGGGCAGAAGAGATGAACGCGATCACCAAATCGTTCACGGGACGCAAAAGGATCCGCAAAAGTTTCGGGCGTATTCCCGAAATTGCGCCGATGCCCAATTTGATCGACGTGCAGCGCGCCTCCTACGAGGCATTCCTGCAGATGAACGTGAGCCCTGACAGCCGGCAGGATGCCGGGCTGCAGGAAGTCTTCCGTTCGGTTTTTCCGATCAACGATTTTGCGGGTCGCGGTCGTCTGGACTTCATGTCCTACGAATTCGAGGATCCGAAATATGATGTCGAAGAGTGCATTCAGCGCGGTCTGACCTATGCAGCGCCGCTGAAGGTCATTCTTCGCCTGACGACGTGGGACATCGACGAGGATACGGGTTCGCGCTCGATCCATGACATGAAGGAACAGCCGGTTTACATGGGCGACATGCCGCTCATGACCGATAACGGCACCTTCATCATCAATGGCACCGAGCGTGTCATCGTCTCGCAGATGCATCGTAGCCCGGGCGTGTTCTTCGATCACGACAAGGGCAAGACGCATTCTTCGGGCAAATACCTCTTTGCTGCCCGCGTTATTCCGTATCGTGGTTCCTGGCTCGACTTCGAATTCGATGCCAAGGACCTGATCTATGTCCGTATCGACCGCAAGCGTAAGTTGCCGGTCACCACGCTTCTTTATGCGCTTGAGGGGGCAAACTACCTCGCGCAGCGTGAGCAGAAGATTGCGGACGGTGGCGATGTCGAGGGTCTCGATATCCGCGGTATGGATCAGGACGAAATCCTGTCCTATTTCTACGAAGCCGTGCCGTTCACGCGTCTGGGTGGCGAATGGGCGCGTCCGTTTGATCCGGATGCGTTCCGTGGTTTGAAACTGCTCAGCCCGCTGGTGGATGCTGATACGGGCGAAGTGGTCGCCGAGGCCGATGCCAAGCTGACCGCACGCATGGTCCGCAAAATCGCGGAAAAGACCCGCGTCGTGCAGGTCGGGCGCCTCGATATTCTCGGACGCTTCCTGGCCTATGATCTCGTGAACGAGAATACCGGCGAGATCTATGGTGAAGCAGGCGAAGAGCTGACGGAAGACCGTCTGGCAGCACTTGAGGAAATGGGCATTACGGAGCTTCCGCTGCTGTCCGTTGACGGTTCGCACGGTCCCTGGATCCGCAACACGCTGGCTGCCGACAAGAACAGCTGTCGTGATGAAGCTCTGATCGACATCTATCGTATCATGCGTCCTGGCGAGCCGCCGACGAAGGAAACGGCGGAAGCCATGTTCCATGGTCTGTTCTTCGACCAGGGCCGCTACGATCTTTCTGCGGTCGGTCGTGTGAAGATGAACATGCGTCTCGATGTCGATGCTCCGGATACCCTGCGCGTTCTGCGCAAGGAAGACATCCTGCGCACGATCAAGATCATGTGCGAACTTAAGGACGGTCGCGGCCAGATCGACGATATCGACAACCTCGGTAACCGTCGCGTCCGCTCTGTCGGCGAACTGATGGAAAACCAGTATCGCGTCGGTCTGCTCCGCATGGAGCGCGCCATCCGCGAGCGTATGGGTTCCGTCGACATCGATACGGTCATGCCGCATGACCTGATCAACGCGAAGCCGGCTGCGGCTGCCGTGCGTGAGTTCTTCGGATCCTCGCAGCTCAGCCAGTTCATGGATCAGACGAACCCTCTGTCCGAAGTGACGCACAAGCGTCGTCTCTCGGCGCTGGGTCCGGGCGGTCTGACCCGTGAGCGCGCAGGCTTCGAAGTCCGTGACGTTCATCCGACGCATTACGGCCGTATCTGCCCGATCGAGACGCCGGAAGGCCCGAACATCGGTCTGATCAACTCGCTGTCGACCTATGCCAAGGTGAACAAATACGGCTTCATCGAGACGCCGTATCGTCTGGTGGAAGAGGGCGTTCTTCAGGATGGCTGGAAATATCTTTCCGCCATGGAAGAAGAGAAGCTCGTCGTTGCCCAGGCTGATGCCAAGCAGGACGATCAGGGGCGTCTGACGGATGAACTCGTTTCCGTCCGTCGTTCCGGTGACTTCCGCGTCGTTCCGCCGGAGCAGGTCACAGCCTGTGACGTTTCGCCGAAGCAGCTTGTTTCCGTTGCTGCCGCGCTCATTCCGTTCCTTGAGAACGATGACGCCAACCGTGCGCTGATGGGCGCGAACATGCAGCGTCAGGCTGTGCCGCTGGTAAAGGCTGATGCCCCGCTGGTTGGTACCGGCATGGAAGCTGCTGTTGCGCATGACTCTGGTGCGACCATCGTTGCCAAGCGTCGTGGTGTCATCGACCAGATCGATGGTGCCCGTATCGTGGTGCGTGCGACGGACGAGGCCGGTGCCACGCAGGGTGTGGATATCTACCGTCTGCGCAAGTACATGCGTTCCAACCAGTCCACCTGCATCAACCAGCGTCCGCTGGTGAAGGTCGGTGACACGGTTCATGCCGGCGACATCATCGCCGATGGTCCGTCCACCGAACTTGGTGAACTGGCGCTGGGTCGCAACGTGCTCGTCGCGTTCATGCCCTGGAACGGTTACAACTTCGAAGATTCCATCCTGATCTCCGAGCGTATTGCCCGTGATGACGTCTTCACTTCGATCCATATCGAAGAGTTTGAAGTCATGGCTCGCGATACAAAGCTGGGTCAGGAAGAAATCACGCGCGACATTCCAAATGTCGGTGAGGAAGCCCTGCGCAACCTCGACGAAGCCGGTATTGTTTATGTCGGCGCCGAGGTGAACCCGGGTGACATTCTTGTCGGTAAGGTGACGCCGAAGGGTGAAAGCCCGATGACGCCGGAAGAGAAGCTTCTGCGCGCCATCTTCGGTGAAAAGGCTTCTGATGTTCGTGACACGTCCCTGAAGCTGCCGCCTGGCACGACGGGTACGATTGTCGACGTTCGCGTCTTCTCCCGCCGCGGCGTGGACAAGGACGAGCGTGCGATGGCCATCGAGCGCGCCGAAATCGAGCGTCTCACCAAGGACCGTGACGACGAGCGTGGTATTCAGGAGCGCAGCTTCTACAACCGTCTGCGTGAGCGTCTGGTTGGCCAGATGGCCGGTGCTGGCTTCAAGGGTATCCGCTCCGGTACGCCGATCACCGAAGAGGTTCTGGACGAGCATCATCGTGCGACCTGGGCCAGCATCACGGTCACCTCCGACGAAGTCATGGCGGAGCTTGAAAAGCTGCGCGGTGAGTTCAAGGAAGCGACCCGCCGGATCGATGCGCGTTTCGACAGCAAGGTCGAGAAGCTGCAGCGCGGTGACGAGCTGCCACCTGGTGTGATGAAGATGGTCAAGGTCTTCGTTGCCGTGAAGCGCAAGCTTCAGCCTGGTGACAAGATGGCCGGTCGTCACGGTAACAAGGGTGTCGTCTCCCGCGTTGTCCCGGTCGAGGATATGCCGTTCCTTGAGAACGGTCAGGCTGTTGACATCGTGCTGAACCCGCTGGGTGTGCCGTCGCGCATGAACATCGGTCAGATCCTCGAGACCCATCTGGGCTGGGCCTGTGCCAATATCGGCGCAAGCATCGGCGATATGGTGGACGAGTATCAGCGGACCGGTGAGCGCAAGCAGGAACTGCTGGATCGCCTGCATGAAGTCTATGGCGATGTCATCTTCAACGAAGATGTGGCGACCCTGCCGAACGAGCAGCTGATCGAGCTTGCGAACAACCTTCGCAAGGGTCTGCCGATCGCAACGCCGGTGTTCGACGGTGCTTCCATTCCGGACATCGAAGAGATGCTCGAGAAGGCCGGCGTCAACAAGTCGGGCCAGTCGCAGCTGATCGATGGTCGTACGGGTGAGCCGTTCGAGCGTCAGACGACGGTTGGCTACATCTACATGCTGAAGCTGCATCACCTTGTCGACGACAAGATCCATGCACGTTCGATCGGTCCTTACTCGCTCGTCACGCAGCAGCCGCTGGGTGGTAAGGCGCAGTTCGGTGGTCAGCGCTTCGGTGAAATGGAAGTGTGGGCCCTTGAGGCATACGGTGCAGCCTACACGCTGCAGGAAATGCTGACGGTGAAGTCGGATGACGTGTCCGGCCGTACCAAGGTCTACGAGGCAATCGTTCGCGAGCAGGACGATTTCGAAGCCGGCATTCCGGAGAGCTTCAACGTTCTGATCAAGGAACTGAAGTCGCTCGGCCTGAACGTCGAACTCGAGCAGAGCGGGCTTTAATTGCCCGCTCCCTCCTTCTCGCCACGGTTCATTTTTAAGGTGTCCGCGGGACGCCGCGGTACACATTGGGGTTTCGGCGCATGAACGAACTCATGAAGATCCTGGGTCAGACCGGCCAGTCGGTGACCTTCGACCAGATCAAGATCCAGCTTGCCTCCAGCGAGCAGGTGCGGTCGTGGTCTTACGGCGAAATCAAGAAGCCGGAGACCATCAACTACCGGACGTTCAAGCCTGAGCGTGACGGTCTGTTCTGTGCTCGTATCTTTGGCCCGATCAAGGATTACGAGTGCCTTTGCGGCAAGTACAAGCGGATGAAATTCCGCGGCATTGTCTGCGAAAAGTGCGGTGTGGAGGTCACGCTGGCCAAGGTGCGCCGTGAGCGCATGGGCCATATCGAACTGGCTTCCCCGGTTGCACATATCTGGTTCCTGAAGTCCCTGCCGAGCCGCATCGCCACGATGTTGGATCTGCCGCTCAAGGACGTCGAGCCGGTTCTGTATTTCGAGAAGTTCCTGGTGCTCGACAAGGGCGTCTGTGAATCCGACCAGATCGATTCCTACAAGAACGGCAAGAAGCGCGACCAGTACCTGCTGGACGAAATCCGCTGCGAAGACCTGCTGGATGAATATCCCGATGCCGGTATCGATGTCGGAATCGGTGCGGAAGCCATCAAGCGCGCGCTGTCCAGCTATGACTGGGGTATTCCGAACGACCAGGAACGCGACCTGAGCCTTGCGGCGAAGGAAAAGGGCCTGCCGGATCCGTTCGACTATGATGCTGACGTCATGGAGGGCGATTCCGAGAAGACCATGATGCGCAAGAAGCTGCGCAAGGCGACCTCGGAAGCCGCGCGTAAGAAGCTCGTCAAGCGTCTGAAGCTGGTCGAAGCCTTCGTGGAAAGTGGCTCGCGTCCGGACTGGATGATCATGGACATCGTTCCGGTCATTCCGCCGGAACTGCGTCCGCTGGTGCCGCTGGATGGCGGTCGTTTCGCGACGTCCGATCTGAACGACCTGTATCGCCGTGTCATCAACCGTAACAACCGTCTGAAGCGGCTGATCGAGCTGCGTGCACCGGACATCATCGTCCGTAACGAAAAGCGCATGCTGCAGGAAGCTGTTGACGCCCTGTTCGACAACGGCCGCCGTGGCCGTGCCATCACGGGTGCCAACAAGCGTCCGCTGAAGTCGCTGTCCGACATGCTGAAGGGCAAGCAGGGACGTTTCCGTCAGAACCTCCTCGGAAAGCGCGTCGACTATTCCGGTCGTTCGGTCATCGTGGTTGGTCCGGAACTGAAGCTGCATCAGTGCGGTCTTCCGAAGAAGATGGCGCTTGAGCTGTTCAAGCCGTTCATCTACTCGAAGCTCGAGAAGTATGGTCACGCCACCACCATCAAGGCTGCAAAGCGCATGGTGGAGAAGGAGCGTCCGGAAGTCTGGGATATCCTGGAAGAGGTGATCCGCGAGCACCCGGTCATGCTGAACCGTGCGCCGACGCTTCACCGTCTGGGTATCCAGGCATTCGAGCCGACGCTGATCGAAGGCAAGGCCATTCAGCTTCATCCGCTGGTCTGCACCGCCTTCAACGCCGACTTCGACGGTGACCAGATGGCCGTTCACGTGCCGCTGTCGCTTGAAGCCCAGCTTGAAGCCCGCGTGCTGATGATGTCCACGAACAATATCCTCAGCCCCGCGAACGGCAAACCGATCATCGTGCCGTCTCAGGATATCGTTCTGGGTCTGTATTACCTGAGCCTTGAAGTGCCGGAATACCGCGAGACGCCTGACGAAGCCGTCATCAAGGACGGCAAGATTGTCACGGCAGCTCCGCCGGCTTACTCGGATGTCGCCGAAATCGAGAGCGCCATGCTTTCGGGTTCGCTGAAGCTGCATGACAAGATCCGTCTGCGTCTGCCGACGATCGATGCAGACGGCAAATCGGTCCGCCAGACGATCGTGACCACGCCGGGTCGTGCGCTGATTGCGCAGATCCTGCCGAAGCACCAGGCCATTCCGTTCAGCCTGATCAACAAGCAGTTGACGAAGAAGAACGTGTCCGACGTGATCGACACGGTCTATCGTCACTGTGGTCAGAAAGAAGCCGTGATCTTCTGTGACCGCCTGATGGGGCTTGGTTTCCGTCATGCGGCCCGCGCCGGCATTTCCTTCGGCAAGGATGACATGATCATTCCAGAAGCCAAGGCAACGCTGGTTGGTAAGACGTCGGAAGAGGTCAAGGAATTCGAACAGCAGTATCAGGATGGTCTGATCACGGCTGGCGAGCGCTACAACAAGGTGGTTGATGCCTGGTCACGCTGCACGGACGAAGTCCAGGCTGCGATGCTCAAGGAGATCTCCAAGCAGGTCATTGGTAAGCCGACGAACTCGGTCTGGATGATGAGCCACTCCGGTGCCCGTGGGTCGCCGGCACAGATGAAGCAGCTCGCCGGTATGCGCGGTCTGATGGTGAAGCCGTCGGGCGAGATCATCGAGCAGCCGATTATCGCGAACTTCAAGGAAGGCCTGTCGGTTCTCGATTACTTCACGTCCAGCCACGGTGCCCGTAAGGGCCTCGCGGATACGGCGCTGAAGACCGCGAACTCGGGTTACCTGACGCGTCGTCTCGTCGACGTGGCGCAGGACTGCATCATTGTCGAGCCGGATTGCGGTACGGAGCGTGGCCTGACGATCCGTGCGGTCATGGATAGCGGCGAAGTCGTTGCCTCTCTGTCCGAGCGTATCCTGGGTCGTACCCTGTCCAAGGATGTGATCCATCCGGTGACGCAGGATGTCATCCTGCCGCGTAACACGCTGATCGAGGAAGCCGAGGCCGAGCTCATCGAAAAGGCTGGTGTGGAAAGCGTCGATATCCGCTCTGTCCTGACCTGCGACAGCCGCGTCGGTATCTGCGCTCACTGCTATGGCCGTGATCTGGCCCGCGGTACGCCGGTCAATATCGGTGAGGCTGTCGGCGTTATCGCGGCGCAGTCCATCGGTGAGCCGGGCACCCAGCTGACGATGCGTACCTTCCATATTGGTGGTGCGGCAACGCGTGGTGCCGAGCAGTCCATGGTCGAAGCGTCCCGCGATGGTATCGTGACGATCAAGAACCGCAACGTCGTCGAGAATTCGCAGAAGGTTCTGGTGGTGATGTCGCGTAACTGCGAGATCCTGCTGACCGACGAAAACGGTGTGGAACGTGCCCGTTACCGTGTGCCTTACGGTGCACGTCTGATGGTCTCCGAAGGCGAAGCGGTGACGCGGACCCAGAAGATGGCCGAGTGGGACCCGTACACCCTGCCGATCATCACCGAGCAGGCTGGTACCGTCGAGTATCTCGACCTGATCGACAGCATCACGCTCGTTGAGCGCATGGATGAAGTCACGGGTCTGAGCTCGAAGGTCGTCGTTGACTACAAGCAGGCAGCCAAGGGTGTGGATCTGCGTCCGCGCCTGCAGCTCAAGGATGCTTCCGGCAACGTGGTCAAGCTCGCCAATGGCAATGATGCCCGCTACTTCCTCTCGCCGGACAGTATTCTGTCGGTGGAGAATGGAGCAGAAGTCAACGCTGGTGACGTGCTGGCCCGTATTCCTCGCGAAGGGTCCAAGACGCGTGATATTACGGGTGGTCTGCCGCGTGTGGCAGAACTGTTCGAGGCACGTCGTCCGAAGGATCATGCGATCATCGCCGAAGGCGAGGGCCGTATCGAATTCGGGAAGGACTACAAGTCCAAGCGCTGCGTCATCGTCAAGAACGACGATACGGGTGAAGAAACCCAGTACCTCATCCCTAAGGGCAAGCACGTTTCCGTTCAGGAAGGCGACTTTGTCCAGAAGGGCGATCCGCTGGTCGACGGTCCGCGCGTGCCGCATGACATTCTCAAGGTCATGGGTGTCGAGGCCCTGTCCGACTATCTCGTCAACGAGATCCAGGACGTCTATCGACTGCAGGGCGTGAAGATCAATGACAAGCACATCGAAGTCATTGTTCGTCAGATGCTGCAGAAGGTGGAAATCCTTGAGCCGGGTGATTCGACCTATCTGATCGGCGAGACGGTAGATCGTATCGAGTACGAGGGTGAAAACCAGCGTCTCATGGAGAACGGGGATACGCCTGCAAAGGCCATGCCGGTTCTGCAGGGTATCACCAAGGCGTCTCTGCAGACGCAGTCCTTCATCTCGGCGGCCTCCTTCCAGGAGACCACCCGTGTCCTCACGGATGCGGCGACGTCGGGCAAGGTGGATACCCTCAACGGTCTGAAGGAGAACGTGATTGTCGGGCGTCTGATCCCGGCAGGAACGGGCAGTGTGATGAACCGTCTGCGGGGCATCGCTGCCAGCCAGGACCGTCAGCGTGTCGGTGGAACGTCTCCGAAGGCCGTCGAAGACGCAGCGGAATGAGAAAGGGATCCCCGCTTTTGAATGAGGCGGGGATCCGGCTCGCCCGATTCCGGAAACTTTCTTTGCAGAATCGGGCCATTTCGGCTGAACCACTTGACTTGGCGTCGAACCCTTCGTAGGTTCCGCGCCCTCGGCTACTGCCTTCCCGGAAGGCTGAAAAAGCCGACGAAGTTTAAAGAATCGCATGCGGTGCCGCTATTCTCTCAGGAGGAAATGCCAAGGCCGCACGCTAAAGAGAGAAGGGAACAGCTCAGGCTGTTTCCTTTTCACGATGTGGAAATGGCAGGCGGTCCTACCGCATGTCGGTTGGAACAAATGTCACGACAGAAACAGCAATGTTGCTGTCTGAAATAGGACAAGGATTGGGAAGGGCGCATGCCGACCATCAACCAGTTGATCGCGAACGGCCGTGAGCCGGCCGCAAAGCGGAACAAGGTCCCCGCACTGCAGGGCTGCCCGCAGAAGCGCGGCGTTTGCACGCGTGTGTATACCGTAACGCCGAAGAAGCCGAACTCCGCTCTGCGTAAGGTCGCCAAGGTGCGTCTGACCAACGGGTATGAGGTCGTGAGCTACATTCCGGGTGAAGGCCACAACCTTCAGGAACACAGTGTTGTTCTGATCCGTGGTGGCCGCGTGAAGGATCTTCCTGGCGTCCGTTATCACATCCTGCGTGGTGTGCTTGATACACAGGGTCTCGCCAAGCGTCGTCAGCGTCGTTCGCTGTATGGCGCGAAGCGTCCGAAGTAAGAGGTATTTGGAATGAGTCGCCGTCACCGCGCTGTAAAGCGCGAGATCCTTCCCGATCCGAAGTTCGGAGACGTCGTCATTACGCGCTTCATGAATGCGCTGATGTACGATGGTAAGAAATCCACTGCCGAAGGCATCGTTTACGGTGCTCTCGAAGTCATGCGCCGTCGCGGCGGCACGACTGCAGATCCGGTGGCCATGTTCCACTCGGCTCTGGACAACGTGAAGCCTGCGGTTGAAGTCCGCTCGCGTCGCGTCGGTGGCGCAACCTATCAGGTTCCGGTTGAAGTCCGCGCCGAGCGCCGTCAGGCCCTCGCGATCCGCTGGCTGATCGATGCCTCCCGCAAGCGTGGCGAGAACACGATGCAGGAGCGTCTGTCCAACGAACTGATGGATGCGGTCAACAACCGTGGCTCCGCTGTCAAGAAGCGCGAAGACACGCACCGTATGGCTGAAGCCAACAAGGCATTCAGCCACTATCGCTGGTAATCAGAACCGGTTAAAGGGCTTCCGGCAGTGTCTCGATCTCTGGGTCGGGCACTGACTGGTTTGAACTTTCAGTCTTACTCCCGTTCCAGGTGGAGCGGGGTTTTGGAGAAAGACGATGGCAAAGGCTAAATTCGAGCGGACGAAGCCGCACTGCAACATCGGCACCATCGGTCACGTCGATCACGGCAAGACCTCGCTGACTGCTGCAATCACCAAGACGCTGGCTAAGACCGGCGGCGCCACCTACAGCGCGTACGACCAGATCGACAAGGCTCCGGAAGAGCGCGCCCGTGGTATCACCATTTCCACGGCTCACGTTGAGTACGAGACGGCTGACCGTCACTACGCTCACGTCGACTGCCCGGGCCATGCTGACTACGTGAAGAACATGATCACGGGTGCAGCTCAGATGGACGGCGCGATCCTCGTCGTGTCCGCTGCTGATGGTCCGATGCCGCAGACCCGCGAGCACATCCTGCTTGCCCGTCAGGTTGGCGTGCCGGCACTGGTCGTGTTCCTGAACAAGGTTGACCAGGTTGACGATCCGGAGCTGCTCGAGCTCGTGGAAATGGAAGTTCGTGAGCTTCTGTCTTCCTACCAGTTCCCGGGCGACGATATCCCCATCGTCAAGGGCTCCGCTCTTGTGACGCTGGAAGATGGCGATCCGTCCATCGGCGAAGACCGCGTTCTCGAACTGATGACGCAGGTTGATGCCTACATCCCGCAGCCGGAGCGTCCGGTTGACCGTCCGTTCCTGATGCCGATCGAAGATGTGTTCTCGATCTCGGGTCGTGGTACGGTTGTCACGGGTCGTGTCGAGCGCGGCGTTGTCAACGTGGGCGACGAAGTCGAAATCGTTGGCCTGAAGGACACCGTCAAGACGACCGTTACGGGCGTCGAGATGTTCCGCAAGCTGCTCGATCGCGGTGAAGCCGGTGACAACATCGGTGCACTGGTTCGTGGCACGAAGCGTGAAGACGTCGAGCGTGGCCAGGTTCTGGCAAAGCCCGGCTCCATCACGCCGCACAAGAAGTTCAAGGCTGAGGCTTACATCCTCACGAAGGAAGAGGGTGGCCGTCACACGCCGTTCTTCACGAACTACCGCCCGCAGTTCTATTTCCGTACGACCGACGTCACGGGCGTCGTGACGCTGCCGGAAGGCACGGAAATGGTCATGCCGGGTGACAACGTTGCCATGGATGTGGAGCTGATCGCTCCGATCGCCATGGACGAAGGCCTGCGCTTCGCTATCCGTGAAGGTGGCCGTACCGTGGGTGCCGGTGTGGTTTCTTCCATCACCGCCTAAGTCCTGCGTTTAGCCGTTGGCTTTGACAGCCCCGGTCAGATTTTTTCTGACCGGGGTTCCCTTTCAGGGGCAATGGCAGTAGGACGACACCCGAATTTTTGAGTTGGACGAACAAGAACATGGACAACCAGAACATCCGCATTCGCCTTAAGGCGTACGATCATCGCGTGCTGGACAACAGCACCAAGGAGATCGTAAACACGGCGAAGCGTACGGGTGCGCGGGTTCGGGGTCCGATCCCGCTGCCGACGCATATCGAACGGTTCACGGTGAACCGCTCGCCACACGTGGATAAGAAAAGCCGCGAACAGTTCGAAATTCGGACTCACCGCCGGCTGCTCGACATTGTCGAGCCGACCCCGCAGACCGTGGACGCCCTCATGAAGCTCGACCTCGCCGCTGGCGTGGACGTCGAGATCAAACTCTAAGGTCCAGACGATGCGAACCGGATTGATTGCAAAGAAGCTGGGAATGACCCGGCTGTTTAAGGAAGATGGCACGCATGTGCCTGTGACGGTCCTTCACCTTGACAATGTCGAGGTTGTGGATGCCCGCACGAACGAGCGCGATGGCTACACCGCCATTCAGCTCGGACTTGGTAATGCCAAGGTGAAGAATGTCACCAAGGCAAACCGTGGCCATTTTGCCCGGACCAAGGTCGAGCCAAAGAAGCATCTGGCGGAGTTCCGCGTCTCTGAAGACGCCCTGCTGGAAGCTGGAACCAAGCTGTCCGCTGCTCACTTCGTTGTGGGGCAGAAAGTTGACGTCACGGGCCAGAGCAAGGGCAAGGGTTTTGCGGGTGTTATGAAGCGTCATAACTTCGCAGGTCTCGAAGCGTCCCACGGCGTCTCCATCAGCCACCGTTCCCATGGTTCTACAGGCCAGCGCCAGGATCCTGGCAAGGTCTTCAAGGGAAAGAAGATGGCAGGTCACATGGGTGACGAGCGTGTTACCACGCTGAACCTTGAGGTCGCTGCCGTGGATGAAGAGCGCAACCTGATCATGGTCAGGGGTGCAATTCCTGGTGCGAAGAACGGCCTTGTGCTGATTCGCGATGCAATCAAGAAGGCTCGCCATGCTGATGCGCCGTATCCGGCAGCAACAGTGGCGGCCGCCGGTTGAGGACGAGGGGCATGGAATACGATATCAAGACCCTCGATAATGGTAGCGCAGGCTCTGTCGCGCTTCCGGAAGAGATTTTCGCGGTCACTCCGCGCTCTGACATCATGGCACGTGTTGTGCACTGGCAGCTCGCAAAGCGCCGTGCCGGTACGCACCGTACGAAGGGCATGGGTGAGATTTCTGGCACGACCAAGAAGCCTTACCGCCAGAAGGGCACGGGTTCTGCCCGTCAGGGCTCCCTGCGTGCACCGCAGTTCCGTACGGGTGGCGTTGTCCATGGTCCGGTCGTTCGCGACCACGGCTATGACCTTCCCAAGAAGGTCCGTCGTCTCGGCCTGATCTGCGCCTTGTCGCAGAAGGCAGCCGAGGGCAAGCTGATCGTTCTCGATGCAGCCAACGGTGTCACCAAGACCCGTGAAGCCGCAGCGAAGATCAAGGCCCTGGGCTGGACGTCCGCGCTGATCGTTGATGGCGCTGTTGACGAGCAGTTCGCTCGCGCAATCGCCAATCTGCCGAAGATCGACGTTCTGCCGACCATTGGTGCAAACGTCTATGACATCCTCAACCACGACGTGCTGGTCATCACCCGCGCCGGTCTTGAGGGTCTTAAGGAGCGTCTGGCATGACCACCAATACCGTCATGAACGCACACAAGACGGCACAGAACATGTCGCAGGAAGCCCTGTACGACGTGGTCCGTGCACCGCTGATCACCGAAAAGGCTACGCTTCTTTCCGAGCGTAACCAGGTGGTGTTCAAGGTCGCTCCCGGTGCGACGAAGCCTCAGATCAAGGCTGCGGTTGAGAAGCTCTTCAATGTGAAGGTTACCGGCGTGAACACGCTGGTCCAGAAGGGCAAGGTCAAGCGCGTCAAGGGTCGTCCCGGCCGTCGCTCGGACATCAAGAAGGCGTATGTACAGCTTGCTGAAGGTCAGTCCATTGACCTTACAGCCAAGCTGGGCTGACGCGGGGTAGGATACCATGGCACTCAAGCACTTTAATCCCACGACGCCGAGCACACGCGGCACCGTGCTGATTGACCGCAGCGAGCTCTTCAAGGGCAAGCCGGTCAAGCAGCTGACGGAAGGCAAGAACAAGTCGGGCGGCCGTAACAATCACGGTCGCACCACGGTTCGTTTCCGTGGCGGCGGGCACAAGCAGTCCTATCGTTATGTCGACTTCAAGCGTCGCAAGTTCGATGTGGCCGCAACGGTCGAGCGTCTCGAATACGATCCGAACCGCACGGCGTTCATTGCGCTGATCAAGTATGAAGATGGCGAGCTCGCCTACATCCTTGCTCCGCAGCGCGTGAAGGTTGGCGATCGCGTCATCTCCGGCGCCCATACGGACGTCAAGCCTGGCAACGCCATGCCGCTGGGTGCAATGCCGGTCGGAACGATCGTGCACAACATCGAGCTCAAGCAGGGCGCTGGTGGCAAGCTGGCCCGCTCCGCTGGCACGTATGCCCAGCTGGTTGGCAAGGATGCCGGCTACGCACAGGTCAAGCTGCAGTCCGGTGAGCTGCGTCTTGTTCGCGGTGAATGCATGGCAACCGTTGGTGCCGTGTCCAACCCGGACAATATGAACCAGCACATGGGCAAGGCCGGTCGTTCCCGCTGGCTCGGACGTCGCCCGCATAACCGTGGCGTTGTCATGAACCCGGTTGACCATCCGCATGGTGGTGGTGAAGGCCGGACCTCTGGTGGCCGTCATCCGGTTACGCCGTGGGGTGTTCCGACCAAGGGTTACAAGACGCGTGTTAACAAAAAGACGGATAGCCTGATCATCCGTCGCCGTAAGTCCGGCAAGTAAGAGGGGGCAAACAGAGATGGCACGTTCCGTCTGGAAGGGCCCGTTCGTTGACGGGTATCTGTTCGGTAAGGCTGAAGCGTCCCGCGCTTCGGGTCGTAATGAAGTGATCAAGATCTGGTCGCGTCGTTCGACGATCCTTCCGCAGTTCGTCGGGCTTACGTTCGGCGTCTATAATGGTCACAAGTTCCTGCCTGTGCAGGTCACGGAGAACATGGTCGGTCACAAGTTCGGTGAGTTCTCGCCGACGCGGACCTACACCGGTCATGGCTCTGACAAGAAGTCGAAGCGGGGCTGAAAATGAGCAAGCCGAAGCACATCCGCACGCTCGCTGATACGGAAGCGCAGGCAGTTGCCCGCAACATCCGCGTCAGCCCGCGCAAGCTGAACCTGGTCGCGGCGATGATCCGCAACCAGCCGGCTGACAAGGCTATCGCCGCTCTGACCTTCTCGCGTCGTCGTATCGCGCAGCAGGTCAAGAAGACTCTTGAGAGCGCCGTGGCCAATGCTGAGAACAATCACCAGCTCGATGTCGATCAGCTGGTGGTCAAGACGGCAGAAGTGGGCAAGTCCATCGTTATGAAGCGTTTCCACGCTCGTGGCCGTGGTCGTTCCGCTCGCGTCGAGAAGTTCTTCAGCCACCTGAAGATTGTTGTTGCCGAGCGTGCAGAAGCACCGGAAGAGACGAAGCCGTCTCGCGGAACCAACAAAGAGCAGAAGGCAGCCTGATCCATGGGACACAAGGTCAATCCGATCGGGCTTCGGCTCGGCGTCAACCGTACTTGGGACAGCCGCTGGTACGCTGGTCAAGACTACGCACGTCTGCTGCATGAAGACCTGAAGCTTCGTGCATTCCTGCGTCGCAAGCTGTCCGGCGCAGGCGTGTCCCGCGTTGTTATCGAGCGTCCGGCCAAGAAGCCCCGCGTGACGATCTACGCCGCCCGTCCGGGCGTCGTGATCGGCAAGAAGGGTCAGGACATCGACGCGCTCCGCAAGGAACTGAGCCGCATGGCGAAGACCGACGTGGCGCTGAACATCGTCGAGATCCGCAAGCCGGAAATCGATGCGACCCTCGTTGCCGAGAACATTGCTCAGCAGCTGGAACGTCGTGTTGCTTTCCGTCGTGCCATGAAGCGCGCAATTCAGTCCGCAATGCGTCTTGGTGCCCAGGGCATCCGGATCACCTGCGGTGGTCGTCTGGGTGGTGCTGAAATCGCTCGTGCCGAAAAGTATCGTGAGGGACGCGTTCCCCTGCATACGCTTCGCGCCGACATCGATTACGGTACGGCAACTGCCAAGACAACGTATGGCACCTGCGGTGTGAAGGTATGGATCTTCAAGGGTGAGATCCTGGCTCATGACCCGCTGGCACAGGATCGTCGTGCTGCGGAGCAGGCTCCCCAGCGCTAAGACTGTGAGCGAAAGCTCACAGTTCCATTGCTGGTGCTGATTTGAGGATTTAACAACATGCTTTCCCCGAAGCGGACAAAGTTTCGTAAGGCCCACAAGGGCCGCATTCACGGTCTGGCGAAAAGCGGAACCCAGCTGAACTTCGGTGCCTTCGGCCTGAAGGCGCTGGAGCCGGAGCGGATCACCGCTCGCCAGATCGAAGCCTCCCGTCGTGCGATCACGCGTGCCATGAAGCGTGCCGGTCGTGTGTGGATTCGTATCTTTCCGGACACTCCGGTCTCGACAAAGCCTGCAGAAGTGCGTATGGGCTCCGGTAAGGGTAACCCCGAGTACTGGGCAGCACGTGTCAAGCCGGGTCGTATCCTGTTCGAGATCGAAGGCGTTCCGCCTGAGGTTGCCAAGCTGGCCCTGAGTCTGGGCGCTGCAAAGCTTCCGATCAAGACCAAGTTCGTTCAGCGTATCGGAGACGCGTAATGGCCGACACGTACAAGCCTGCCGATCTGCGCGTGAAGAGCGAGGACGAGCTGAACGCTCTTCTGCTCGATCTCAAACGCGAACAGATCAATCACCGTTTTTCGGCTGCCACCGGGCAGTCGGAGAACACAAGCCGCGTCAAGGTCGTGCGCCGTGCAGTAGCACGTATCAAGACACTGGCTCATCAATCGAAGAACCGTGCGGGCGCCAAAACGTCCGCCGCTAAGTCCTGAGAGGAGACGGACGATGCCAAGGCGCGTCCTGACGGGTAGGGTCACGAGCGACAAGATGGACAAGACGGTTACCGTTCTTGTCGATCGTCGCA
Source organism: Gluconobacter sp. P1C6_b (assembly GCF_018811945.1). Classification (GTDB taxonomy): domain Bacteria; phylum Pseudomonadota; class Alphaproteobacteria; order Acetobacterales; family Acetobacteraceae; genus Gluconobacter. Next base: position 137,108 of record NZ_JACRVU010000003.1, on the reverse strand, counting down.
TCATGCATCCGCTCTACAAGAAGTTTATTCGCCGCTCCAAGAAGTATGCGGCTCATGACGAAGAGAACGTCTGCCAGACGGGTGACCTGGTCCGCATTGAAGAATGCGCACCGATCTCCAAGCGCAAGACGTGGTCTGTCGTGTCGCGCAACGGAGAGGATCTGGCTTCTGCCTCCTCTTCCGTCAGCGCATAAGGGGGTAGGCACATGATTCATCCCGAGACCAACCTGGACGTCGCCGACAACTCCGGCGCACGTCGGGTGCAGTGCATCAAGGTGCTGGGCGGTTCCAAGCGGAAGACCGCCTCGGTCGGCGACGTCATTGTCGTGTCCGTCAAGGAAGCAATTCCCCGCGGCAAGGTGAAGAAGGGTGACGTCCATCAGGCCGTTATCGTTCGCACCTCCTACCCGGTCCGTCGTGCAGATGGCTCCGCCATCCGCTTCGACAAGAATGCTGCCGTTCTGCTGAACAAGCAGCAGGAGCCGATTGGTACACGTATCTTTGGCCCGGTGGTTCGTGAACTGCGTGCGCGCAAGTTCATGAAGATCATCTCGCTGGCTCCGGAGGTGCTGTAATGGCTGCTCGTATCAAGAAGGGTGACCAGGTTCTGGTCCTCTCCGGCAAGTCCCGTGGCGTTCGTGGCGAAGTCCTCGCTGTGATGCCGAAGGCCGAGAAGGCTGTTGTGCGTGGCGTGGCCGTTGCCAAGCGTCACACGAAGCCTAACCGCATGGGCGGAGAAGGTGGGATCATCGAGCGCGAAATGCCGATCCACCTGTCCAACCTGAAGCTGGTTGATCCGAAGAGCGGCAAGCCGACGCGCGTTGGTTTCCGTATTCTGGAAGACGGTCGCAAGGTTCGAGTTGCCAAGGCAACCGGCGAAGTGATCGAAGGCTGAGGAGCGCAACAATGAGCGAATATAAAAACGCTTTGCCGCGTCTGCACCAGCGCTACGAAGACGTTCTGAAGAAGCAGCTGCGTGAGCAGTTCGGTTACGCCAACGAACTCCAGGTTCCCAAGCTCGAGAAGATCGTGCTGAACATGGGTGTTGGTGAAGCCGCAGGCGACCAGAAGAAGCTTGATGCTGCTGTTGCGGAAATGACTGTCATTTCCGGTCAGAAGCCCGTCAAGACCCTGGCCCGCAAGGCTATTGCCGGTTTCAAGATCCGTGAAGGCCTGCCCATCGGCTGCAAGGTTACGCTTCGTCGTGCCCGCATGTACGAGTTTCTTGACCGTCTGGTGACGATCGCCATGCCGCGTATCCGCGATTTCCGCGGTCTGCCGGCAAACAAGGGCTTTGATGGACATGGCAACTTCGCCATGGGCATCAAGGAACAGATCGTGTTTCCTGAGATCGAATATGACAAGATCGATGCCGTCCGCGGCATGGATATCATTTTCGTGACCAGCGCCAAGTCTGATGCTGAAGCAAAGGCCCTGCTGAAGGCCTTTGATCTGCCGTTCAACGGCTGATCCATAATTTTTCAGACCGATCACGGTTAAAATCAGGATTCGGCCTTCCATTGGAAGGCCGCTTTCCTTTATAGACACGCTGATTGGAAAACCGTCGGGATAGGCCTGACAGGTTCCGGGAGAAAATTCGAGATGGCGAAGGTCTCAGCGGTAAACCGTAATAACCATCGCGCTGCCCTGGTGAAGCGCGACAAGGAAAAGCGGACCGCTCTCAAGAACATCATCAAGGATCGCACACTGTCGGTTGAAGACCGCTTTGATGCGACCCTCAAGCTGGCCCAGATGCCGCGTAATGGATCCGCTACGCGCGTCCGTCTGCGTTGCAAGCTTTCTGGTCGCCCCCGTGCCAACTATCGCAAGTTCGAGCTGAGCCGTATCGCTCTGCGTGATCTTGCCTCCGCCGGCCAGATTCCTGGCATGGTCAAGTCGAGCTGGTAAAGGGTAGATCGAATGTCTTTGTCTGATCCACTGGGCGATATGCTGACCCGGATCCGCAATGCGCAGCGTGCCCGTCATGCTGTCTGCGTTGCGCCTGCATCCAAGCTGCGCGCAAGCGTTCTGGAAGCTCTGAAGCGTGAGGGCTACATCCGTGGCTTCGCAGCCGAAGAACTCCGCAAGGGTGTTGCACAGCTCCGCATCGAGCTGAAGTATGTAGAAGGCCAGCCGGTCATCAAGGAAATCCATCGCGTTTCCAAGCCCGGCCGTCGCGTCTACTCGAAGATCAAGGAACTTCCGCGCGTTTATGCCGGCCTTGGTGTGTCGATCCTGTCCACCCCGCGTGGCGTCCTGTCGGACGTCGAGGCTCGCGCTGCCAACGTTGGCGGCGAGGTCCTCTGCCGCGTCTTCTAAGGAGGATCGCATGTCTCGCGTAGGTAAATATCCCGTCGAAGTTCCGGCTGGCGTACAGGTTTCCGTTGCTGATGGCTTTTTCAAGGCCAAGGGCAAGCTCGGTGAACTGACCGTTCCAGTGTCCCGTCACGTGGAAGTCAAGATCGAGGGCAGCAACGTTTCCGTCGCTCCTGTCGGTCGTCGCTCCCGCGAAAACTGGACCATGTGGGGAACGACCCGCGCTCTGATCGCCAATACGGTCAAGGGCGTGTCCGACGGCTTCTCCAAGGGGCTTGAAATTCAGGGTACGGGTTTCCGTGCTGCTGTTCAGGGCTCCAACCTGGTGATGAACCTCGGTTTCTCGCACGATGTTGTCTATCCGATTCCGGAAGGCATCAAGATCACCACTCCGCGTCCGACCGCGATTGTCGTTGAAGGTAACGACAAGCAGCGTGTTGGTCAGGTTGCGCTCGATATTCGCAGCTTCCGCAAGCCTGAGCCTTACAAGGGCAAAGGTGTTCGGTACGAGACCGAGGTTCTGCGTCGTAAGGAAGGTAAGAAGAAGTAATGGCATCGCAGCAAGGATTGCAGGAACGTCGCCGTCAGCGGCTGCGCTTCCAGCTTCGTCGCAAGAGCGGCGGCCGGCCGCGTTTGTCGGTCTTCCGTTCCAGCAAGCATATTCACGCCCAGATCATCGACGATGCACAGGGCCGCACACTTGCCAGCGCTTCTACGCTGGAAAAGACGCTCCGCGACGCTGGCAAGACCGGCGCCGACGTGTCTGCGGCTACGGTTATCGGCAAGCTGATTGCCGAGCGCGGTGTTGCCGCTGGCGTCAAGACCGTCGTGTTCGACCGCGGCTCTTATCTGTATCATGGCCGGGTCAAAGCCCTGGCAGAGGCTGCCCGTGAGGGCGGACTCTCGTTCTAAGGAGGATCACACATGGCACGTGAGCCAAGAGAAGGCGGCCGTGGTGGTCGTGAGCGCGAGCAGGGCGATGATCTGGTCGACAAGCTCGTAACCATCAACCGTGTCGCCAAGGTCGTGAAGGGTGGTCGCCGTTTTGCGTTCGCTGCCCTCGTGGTTGTTGGTGACCAGAAGGGACGCGTTGGTTACGGTGCGGGCAAGGCCCGTGAAGTTCCCGAGGCAATCCGCAAGGCAACCGAGCGCGCGAAGCGCACGATGATCCGCGTACCGATGAAGGAGGGGCGTACCCTTCATCACGATACGTTCGGTCACTACGGTGCTGGCAAGGTTGTTGTCCGTGCGGCTGAAGCCGGTACGGGTATTATCGCGGGTGGCCCGATGCGTGCAGTGTTTGAAAGCCTCGGCGTCAATGACGTTGTGGCCAAGAGCCTCGGTACGCGGAACCCGCACAACATGATTAAGGCGACCTTTGCTGCGCTTGAGAAAGCCAGCAGCCCGCGTCATGTTGCTTCCCGTCGCGGCAAGAAGGCTGCAGAACTGTTTGGCAAGCGCGAGCAGGGCCAGACGGAAGCGGAGGTGACAAATGGCTGAGAACGGCAAGACCGTCCAGGTTACGCAGATCGCATCGGTCATCGGTCGTAAACCGGGCCAGGCTGAGACCATCACCGGTCTTGGTCTGCGTGGAATTGGTTCCACGCGTACGCTGGAGGATACTCCGGCCGTGCGTGGAATGATCCGCAAGGTTGCCCACCTCATCAAGGTGGAGGGTTGAAATGAACCTCAACGAACTTCGTGACAACGAGGGCTCTCGTTATCGCAAGAAGCGTCTCGGGCGCGGCATCGGGTCCGGCAAGGGCAAGACGTCGGGCCGTGGCGTCAAGGGTCAGAAGGCTCGTGAGGGCGTGTCCCTCAACGGCTTCGAGGGTGGCCAGCTTCCGCTATACCGTCGTATGCCGAAGCGTGGCTTCGTGAACATCTTCCGCAAGGAATATGCTCCGGTGAACCTCGGTGCGATCTCCAAGGCCATCGAAAGCGGAAAGCTGGACAAGGCTGCAACCGTCAATGAGGAGTCCCTGCGCAAGGCTGGTCTCGTCAACGGTAGCAAGCTGGCCGGTGTCCGTCTTCTTGCCCATGGTGAGCTTTCGCATGGTGTGACCATCGAAGTGGCTGGCGCTTCCGCTGCAGCTCTGGCTGCTGTCGAGAAGGCTGGCGGCACCGTCAAGGTGCTCGAAACCAAGAAGGAAGCTCAGGCTGACGCCTGATATTTCTTCTCCGGGCTTCGGCCCGGAATAGGGTTGGATAGTGAACAGCGTCCCGTGCTTTCGTGCGGTGACGCTGTTTTCATGAAAGGACAGGTGGATGGCTTCCGCAGCAGAGCAGCTCGCCGCCAATCTCAATATGAGTTCGTTTTCCAAGGCGACCGAACTCAAGAAGCGCATCTGGTTCACCTTGGGTGCGCTGATCGTCTATCGGCTTGGCACGTATATTCCGGTTCCCGGCGTGGATGCGACCGTGATGGGGCAGCTTCTGGCCCAGCATCAGGGTGGCATCCTGGGAATGTTCGATATGTTCACGGGTGGTGCGCTTGGGCGTATGACCGTGTTCGCGCTGAACATCATGCCGTATATCAGTGCCTCGATCATCATCCAGCTTCTTTCCACGGCGCTTCCTTCCATGGAAGCAATGAAGAAGGAAGGTGAGGCGGGTCGTAAGAAGCTCAATCAGTACACGCGCTATCTTACGGTTTTCATCGCCCTTTTTCAGGCCTATGGCATTGCCGTGGGGCTTGAGAACATGACGGCGCATGGTGCGAATGCTGTGGTGGCTCCGGGGATGTTCTTCATTGCATCCTGCGTCGTAACGCTTGTGGGCGGTACGATGTTCCTGATGTGGCTTGGAGAGCAGATCACGTCCCGCGGCGTCGGGAACGGAATTTCCCTCATCATTTTCGCGGGTATCGTGGCGAACCTGCCGCATGCCCTGGCCAGTCTTTTCGAACTGGGACGGACGGGGGCTCTTTCGCCCATTTTCGTTGTGATCTTTCTTGTTCTGGCGATTGCAGTCATCGGCTTCATCGTCTTCATGGAACAGGCACAGCGTCGCGTCGTGATCCAGTATCCGAAGCGTCAGGTTGGAAACCGCATTTTTGGCGGTGATTCCACTCACATGCCGCTGAAGGTCAATACTGCTGGCGTCATCCCGCCCATCTTTGCGTCCTCCGTTCTCCTGATTCCGGTGACCATCTCCGGCTTCATGAACGGGCATTCGATGCCGGGATGGCTCTCGGTTCTGGGCCAGCAGCTTGGGCAGGGTCAGCCGCTGTACATGCTGTTCTATGCAGCGATGATTCTGTTCTTCTCCTATTTCTATGCGGCGATCACGTTCAATCCCGAGGAAACTGCGGAAAACCTGCGCAAGCAGGGGGGCTTCATCCCGGGTATTCGTCCAGGCGCAAGCACTGCAACGTATTTCGACAAGATCCTTTCCCGTCTGACGGCGATTGGTGCGATGTATCTTGTGGTGGTGTGCCTGTTGCCGCAGATCCTGATCAGCAAATATAACGTGCCGTTCTATTTCGGTGGCACCAGCCTGATCATTATCGTGTCGGTCACGATTGATACGGTGACACAGGTTCAGTCCCATCTGGTGGCGCACCAGTATTCGGGCCTGATCCGCAAACAGCGTAGCCGCGGTTCCCGTGGTGGCATTCCGGGAGGCTCGAAGCGTCGATGAACATCATTCTTCTTGGGCCGCCGGGGGCAGGCAAGGGAACCCAGGCCAAACGTCTTGAAGCTCTCTATGGCTTCAAGCAGATTTCCACCGGCGACATGCTGCGGGCTGAAGTCGCTGCGGGTTCGGCGATTGGCAACGAAGCCAAGGCGATCATGGAGAAGGGGCAGTTTGTTCCCGATCCGATCATCGTCGCCATGATCCAGAACCGGATTGCACAGCCGGACTGCGAGCGGGGCTTTATTCTTGATGGCTTTCCGCGGACCGAAAGTCAGGCTGAGGCGCTGGACACCATGCTGTCCGCGCGCGGTCTGACGATCGATGCCGTTATCCTTCTGGATGTCAACGAAGAGGAACTCGTTGAGCGGATCGCCAGCCGCCGGGGCGAGGATGGAACACGGCGCCCGGATGACAATCCCGATGTGGTCCGTGCCCGTCTGGATGTCTATCGCAAGCAGACCGCGCCCATCCTTCCTTATTATGAGAAGGCCGGCCGCCTGCTGCATGTCGATGGCATGAAAGATGTTGAGAGCGTTGGCAAAGAGATCGATGCCATCGTTGCGGCAGCGAAGAAACACTGAGTATTCTGACAGAATCACGAAAAAGTGATCTCTATCATTTGACTCAGGTAGGGTGGGCAGTATATTGCGCGCCCTCGACACAGGTGCAGTCAGGCCGTGTATGCGCATGCCGGAATCGGCAGGTGACAGGTCCGGCTGCGAGATAATCGACCTGGCCACGGCCGGGCACGTAACAGTCTGGTACGGCCCTGAGCCGTTCCAATGGGAGTAACAGGCGTGGCACGTATTGCCGGCGTAAACATTCCGACCAACAAGCGGGTCGTCATTGCCCTGCGTTATGTCTACGGCATCGGCCCGTCGACGGCGCAGTCAATCTGCAGCAAGCTCGAAATCCCCGATGCCAAGCGCGTCAACGAGCTGTCTGACGATGAGATCGTGAAGATCCGCGAGCTGATCGATTCCGAACTGCGCGTTGAAGGCGACCTCCGTCGCGAGACCGCAATGAATATCAAGCGTCTGATGGACCTCGGTTGCTACCGTGGTCTTCGTCACCGTCGTGGCCTGCCGGTCCGCGGTCAGCGCACGCACACGAATGCCCGTACCCGCAAGGGCAAGGCCGTGGCGATTGCCGGCAAGAAGAAGGTCACGCGCTAATCCGCGCCTGACATATTCATCGACGTTTTTCGTTAAACTTTTAGGACGACCTCTCTCATGGCCAAGGCCGCTGCTCCGCGTATCCGTAAAAAGGAACGCAAAAATATCATTTCCGGTGTTGCTCACGTGCTTTCCACGTTCAACAACACCATGATCACCATTTCTGACGCACAAGGCAACGCGATTGCCTGGTCGTCGTCGGGTGCGCAGGGGTTCAAAGGCTCCCGTAAGTCCACGCCGTATGCTGCTCAGGTCGCTGCAGAAGATGCCGGCCGCAAGGCACGCGAGCATGGCATGGAAACGCTTGAGATCGAGGTCTCCGGTCCGGGTTCGGGGCGTGAAAGCGCGCTTCGTGCCCTTCAGGCCGTAGGGTTCAACATTACGTCCATCCGCGACATGACGCCCGTGCCGCACAATGGCTGCCGTCCCCGGAAGCGTCGTCGCGTCTGAGTGATGCTTTGCTGCGTATCGCGTGCGATACGCAGCATCTGTAAGTGATTGCATCTTTTGCCGCACCTCTGGTGCGGGCCCAGGTGCCGCCAATTTCCCTTGGCGTGCTTCGTTGTTTGAAAGGCCACGACCTTGGTTCTCCAGAAAAACTGGCAGTCCCTCATCAAGCCGGAGAAGCTTGAAGTCGAGCCCGGACCGGTTGCCTCGCGCATTGCCACTGTCGTGGCCGAGCCTCTGGAACGCGGCTTCGGCATGACGCTCGGTAACGCACTGCGTCGTATTCTCCTGTCGTCGCTGCAGGGCGCTGCCGTGACCGCCATCCAGATCGATGGCGTGCTGCATGAGTTCTCCGCCGTGCCGGGTGTTCGCGAAGACGTCACGGACATCGTCCTGAACGTCAAGCAGCTTGCCCTGCGCATGCATGGTGAAGGCCCCAAGCGCATGATCCTGACGGCCACCGGCCCGGGTGAAGTGACGGCTGGTCAGATCCAGGCGGGTCATGACATCGAGATCATGAATCCTGATCTCGTGATCTGCACGCTCGATGACGGCGTGAAGCTCGGCATGGAATTCACCGTCAATATGGGCAAGGGCTATGTTGCAGCAGCAGCAAACCGTCCGGAAGATGCTCCGATTGGCCTGATTCCCATCGATGCGATCTATTCGCCGGTGCGTCGGGTTTCCTACAAGATCGAGCAGACGCGTGTCGGTCAGGTCACTGACTATGACAAGCTGCTGCTGACGGTCGAGACCAACGGTGCGGTGACGCCGGAAGACAGCTTGGCTCTTGCAGCCCGGATTCTTCAGGATCAGCTGCAGCTGTTCATCAACTTCGATGAGCCGCGTCCGGTCCAGCATGAAGAGCCGCAGGATGACCTGCCGTTCAACCGCAATCTTCTCCGCAAGGTTGACGAACTCGAGCTGTCGGTGCGTAGCGCCAACTGCCTCAAGAACGACAACATTGTCTATATTGGCGATCTGGTGCAGAAGTCCGAACAGGAAATGCTCCGCACGCCTAATTTCGGGCGCAAGTCGCTCAACGAGATCAAGGAAGTTCTCACCGGTATGGGGCTGTCGCTCGGCATGAGCGTCCCGGCCTGGCCGCCCGAGAACATCGAGGATCTGGCCAAGCGTCTCGACGAGACGTTCTGAGAACTTTCAAGGTAAGGAAAACTAGCAATGCGTCATGGTGTGAGCGGGCGTAAGCTCAACGTCACCTCTTCTCACCGCGCTGCCATGTTCCGCAACATGGCCGTGGCTCTCATCAAGCACGAGCAGATCACGACGACGCTGCCGAAGGCGAAGGAACTTCGCCCGGTGGTCGAGAAGCTGATCACGCTCGGCAAGCGTGGCGATCTGCACGCCCGTCGTCAGGCTTTCGCACAGCTTCGTGACGACGCCGTCGTGACGAAGCTGTTCTCGGCTGTTGCCGAGCGCTACAAGGGACGTGCCGGTGGCTACTCCCGCGTCCTGAAGGCTGGCGTCCGTTATGGCGACAATGCCGATATGGCCGTGATCGAGTTGGTCGATCGTGACGTCGCTGCAAAGGGTCAGGACAGCGGACCGAAGCAGAACGTTGCAGAGGAGCAGGAAGCCGCCTGAGGCTCCTGTTTTCGAAGCTTTGAAAAAGGCCGGGGCAGGAATGCCCCGGCCTTTTTTGATTCGTGGTTTCTTTGCCACGATGTTGTGTGATATGCATTCCCCACTCTTTGCAGACCCATTCCTGCCCTGTGTCGGGACAGCGTGAAATTCCGTTTCCTCACGGGAGCGGTTGCCGCCCTTTTGGAGAACGTTCCGCCGTTCTTCGCGGTGGGTCTGCACAATTCTGAGAAACAGGTCCGAGCACTCTCGTAGGGCCTGCCACGACGCATCGAATATGTATCCCGGCAATGAGGCCCGGATGGGTTCGTGATGCGTCTAGCGTTTGGAGAGCGTTATAATGTCCGAATCTTCCCCCCCCAAGCACGGGCTTGCGGAAGCCCTTGGGATACCCAGAGCCCTGTTCTGGGCATTTGTGGGACAACTCCTGTTCATGGTCGGTGATGGCGTGGAGGCGGGGTATCTTGATACCTACATGCTCCATCACGGCCATACGCAGGGTTTCGTGAACGAAATGTTCACTTTCTACGGGATCACCGTGATGATCGCCGCCTGGTTCTCCGGGCCGCTGTCGGATCTCATGGGGCCGAAGAAAGTCATGTGGCTTGGTCTCATCCTGTGGGCCATTCTTGAAGTGGGCTTCCTGTCTCTGGGTCTTGGACCCAACAGCGGACCGATGATCCTGCTTTTCTATACGCTTCGCGGTTTTGCCTATCCGCTCTTTGCGTATGGTTTCCTTGTCTGGATTGCCGCCGCCACGCCGACCGCCATGCTGGGTTCGGCTGCAGGCTGGTTCTGGTTTTCCTTCTCTGCCGGCCTGCCGACGCTTGGCTCGCAGTTCGCCCGTTTTGCCATTCCGCAGATCGGTGAGCTTCGGACCTTCTGGTGCTCCCTCGGACTGGTGATCATTGGTGGTCTTGTCGCTCTGCTGTTTACACATGAGCCGACCGGCAAGAAGCGCCTTCTGCCGGACCATGTTCCGACCAAGGACATTTTCTTTGGTTCCATGAGCATCATGTGGCGTGAGCCGAAGACGCTGATCGCTGGCATTGTCCGCGTGATCGACACGTCTTCGGAATATGCTTTTCTGGCAATCATGCCGGCGTTCTTCGTGGACCATCTCGGGTTTTCCCTGGGCCAGTGGCTGAACCTGCTGTCGCTCATCTTCCTGAGCAACATCCTGTTCAATCTCGTCTCCGGTATGGTGGCGGATAGCCTTGGGCACCGGTTCGTTGTGGCCGTGTTCGGTGGCATTGGCGGCTTTATCGCCATTCCGCTGTTCTATTATGTCCCGCTGTGGTTCCCCGGAAACTTCTGGGCCGTGGCCGCCGCAGGCATTTTCTATGGTGCGACCGTGGCGGCGTTCGTTCCACTGTCCGGCCTGATGCCGCAGATCTGTCCGCGTGAGAAAGCTGCTGCCCTGTCCATTCTGGGTCTGGGTGCAGGTGCATCCACCTGGGTTGGTCCGGCAGTTGTGGCTGGCTGTGAGGCTGTTTTCGGTCCGGGCATGCAGTATGTGATCTGGACCTTTGCCGTGATCTATCTGGCTTCTGCCGGCATGACGATGGCTCTGACCATCTCACCGGAAGCTCGTCGCTACAGCGAAGAAGCTGCGGCACGGGGCGAGAACGCTCCAGTGGTTGGGCACTGAGTTCAGGGCATTCCGTCATCGCCCTGACACTGTAAAAGAAGGGGGCAGTCCGGGATCGGGCTGCCCCCTTCCGCGTTGGGAGGCAGTCATGTCAAGGAGAAGAGCTATGGACGCCGATCTGGAACAGTATCTGGAGGCAGGGGTAGGGCGGTTGCAGGGCGATGCCAGCACCTGCCCCTGGATGAACGGGTTTGAGAAAAAAGTTTCCAGTGCTGCAAGAGAAACAGAGGCACTTGTCAGCGATTTGATGGTGGATCAGCCGCTTTTCTGGTTGCTGACCTCATTTTTCATCGGGATTTTGTTGGGAAAAGGTCTTTTTCGGAAAAGTTAAACTTCCGCAGGCGCGTCACGTTACGACATGACCACGAACTCTTGGGCGAGGAGCCTGCGTCATGCTGCACTATGCGATTGTTTTCTTTATCATTTCCATCATTGCCGGTGTTTTCGGCTTTTCTGGTATTTCGGCCGCAACGGCTGGGATCGCCAAGCTGTTCTTCATCGTCTTCCTGGTCCTGGCAGTGCTGGCCATTCTCGCAGGTGTCGCGGGGCTGCACGCTCTCTGATTTCGGCAGACGGGGCGGATATGAAAAGGGCGGGTGCCAATGGCCCCGCCCTTTTTCTGTGCTTCAGTTTCCGTTCTTGTCCCGCTGGATGAAGGATGGAAGCAGCGGATTATCCGTCTGGAGCGAATTCTTGCTGGGAAGCTGCTGAGTGCTCCAGCCACCGCCAAGATCCGTTATCAGCTTTACTTCGGCAAGGAACTGCTGCTGCCGCACGCTGAGCTGGGTCTCCTGATACTGCAGGGCATTCTGCTCGGCCGTGATGACGGTCGTATAGATCTGCGTTCCGGCAAGATATTCGTTCATCGAAACCTGAACCGCAGCCTCCGCGGATTTCACTGCAGCATTCTGCAGGGCCAGCTGCTGATCGAGGTAATGCAGCCCTGACATCTGATCCTCGGTGTCCTGCAGCGCGGCCAAGACTGTCTGACGGTAGGTGGCGACGGCGTTGTCGTAATCGGCTTCCGCACTGCGCACAGCAGCGGAGCGCGAGCCGCCCTCGAAGATGGTTTCGGTGGCCGCGGCGCCAAGGCTCCAGGTCCGGGTGGCGGTCTGGATCAGCTGCTCGAGCGGATTGCCGCTGTAGCCGTAGGATGCGGAGAGTGTGACCTGTGGGAAGAAGGCCCCGATTTCGTATCCGATCTCCGCATTATAGGATTCCATGTTGCGCTCGGCCTGCGCCACGTCCGGACGGCGCTGAAGCAGCATGGAAGGGACCGCAACAGGCGCCGGGGGGATCGTTTCGGGCAGGGGAGAGGGCGCCAGTGTGAGTTCTGCCGGAGCACGGCCCGTCAGCATCGCGATGGCATGTTCGTACTGCGAGCGGGCAATATGCGCGTTGGAGAGGCTGGCCTGTGTCGATTGCAGGAGATACCGGGCCTGCAGCACGCTTGCGGGATCGGCGACACCGGCTTCGAGCTGGTTCTGGAGGATCTCCAGATTGTGACGATACAGGTCCACATTGCGGGCGTAGAGCGCAATCAGACTGTCCTGATAACGCAGATCGAAATAATCCTGAGCCAGCTGAAGCTGATAGGACAGGCGCATGTTCGCAACCAGTGCCGCGTCAGCCTGTGTCGCGGCGACCTGTTCCTGCACCTGACGGCGGATCATGCCCCAGACGTCCACGGTCCAGCTTGCGGAGGGGCCGGTGGTCCATGTGTTGGACGTGTAGGACTGGCTGGACGTGTAGGGAATACCGTTGCTGGCATTCGAGGTGCTGCCGCCCTCCGAGTTACGGTTGAAGCTGAACTTGCCGCTCAGGGTGGGGAAGAGCTGCGCGCGGATCGAGTCAATCGTGGCGGCAGCCTTGCGGTACTGCGCCTCGTATTCCTTCAGGCTCTGATTGGATGTGGCAACCCGCTCCTCAAGATCGTTCAGGACAGGATCGTTGAAGACCGTCCACCAGTCTCCCTTGGGCATCTTCGCAAGGTCCGGGGCGGCAACCTGCCAGCCGGGGGGCGGGGGCGCTTCCTTGAATTTTGCAGAGATGATGGCCTTCGGGCGATGATAGTTCGGCCCGACCATGCCGCCGATGCAGCCGCTCAGGAAAGGCAGGGTCGCTGCCCCCAGCAGGGCAGTGCGCAGGGTAGACTTACGGAGGGCGGTCATCAGGACTGTGTTTCCCGGGAAGAAAGATGGAAGAAGGAGGCGATATGGGCCCGCAGACGGCCCATGGCGCGCCCGAACCGGTCGAGATACAGGAAAATGACAGGTGTGCTGTAGAGGGTCAGAAGCTGGCTGACCACGAGACCGCCAAGGATGGCAATGCCCAGCGGACGCCGCAGTTCACAGCCATATCCGTTGCCGATGATCAGGGGCACGGCGCCGAACGCGGCTGCCAGCGATGTCATGAGGATCGGACGGAAGCGCAGATGGCTTGCCTGACGGATGGCCTCCGTGGGGGACAGGCCCTCACGCTGCGCCACCAGGGCGAAGTCGATCAGCATGATGGCGTTCTTCTTGACGATACCGATCAGCAGGATCACGCCGATCATAGCCATGAGGGAAAACTCCTCACCGCAGACCTGAAGGGCCAGGATGGCGCCCACACCTGCAGACGGCAGGGTCGAGAGGATCGTCAGGGGGTGGATCAGGCTCTCATACAGAATGCCCAGCACGATATAGACGGCCGCGAGTGCTGCGAGGATCAGCAGGGCTTCGTTGCCGACCGACTTCTGGAAGACCGCCGCGTTGCCGGCAAACCCGCCATGAATATCCGCAGGAACATGCAGTTTGACCATGGCGGCCTGAACGGCATCGACAGCCGGACCAAGCGAGACGCCCGGGGCAAGGTTGAAGGAGATGGTCGTCGCAACGGACTGTCCGTCATGGCTGACGGTCAGGGCCGTGTTGGTGTTGCGCTGACGTGAGACGACGGAGAGCGGCACCATCGTGGATGCGCTCGTGGCCACAGCAGAGCCGCTTGAGGCTGACTTGCCGCCGGCGAGCGCGTTGGCCACCGAGTTCTGATAGGAGATCTCGCTCTCGGACAGGGTGGTGGTCGTGGTTGTGGCCTTGACGCGGATGTTGTTGGACGCCGTTCCGCCCGCGGCTGTCCCGCCCGAGATGCTGACCCACATCTGATCCAGCATCGACGGATCCTGCCAGTAGCGGGGGGCTGCTTCCATGACGACGCGATACTGGTTGAGATTGCCGTAGATGATGGATGCCGAGCGCTGGCCGAACGCATCATAGAGCGTGTTGGAAATCAACTGCGGCGTGACGGAGTATCGGGCCTCCGTATCGCGGTTGATCGCGATGTTGATGCCCTGTCCACCCTGTTCCACGTCCGAGGTGACGTCCATGAGTTCCGGCAGCTTCGAGAGCGCGGCCACGATCTTGGGAGTCCATTCGAACAGGTCCTCGGCGGAGGGGCCTTCCAGCGAATACTGATAGGCGGCATCACCGGGACGTGCGCCCATCCTCACGCTGCCCGGTGCCATCAGGCGAAGCTGCGCGCCGGGGACGTGGGAGAACCGGCGGGTCAGGCGCTGAATGGTCGTGGCAAGATCGTCCGTGCGCTCGGATTTGGGCTTGAGGGCGACGAACATGTTGGCCGAGTTGGCCGAACGCCCGCCCACACCGCCCATGACGCCCACGACGTCCCGGTCGGATGCGACGGCTTTCATGGCCTGGACCACGATTTTCTGGAGCGCCTGGAACGAGATCGACTGGTCGGCGACGACGCGGCCCATGATCTGTCCGGTGTCTTCGGACGGGAAAAAGCCCTTGGGCATCTTCACATACAGCACACCCGCAAGAACCAGTGTGGCGGGCAGGGACATAGCGATCAGGAACTGGTGCCCCAGCGCCCAGTCGAGGGAGCGCCCGTAACCTGCGGTAATGCCGTTGATCGAACGTTCGAGGAAGCGGCCGATCTTCTTCCACAGGCCTGGACCCAGATCGTCCGTATGGGTCAGAAGCTGGGCGCTGATCATGGGCGTCAGCGTCAGGGACAGGACCAGCGAGATGCAGAGCGTGATGACCATGGTCATCGCGAATTCATGGAACAGGCGTCCGGCAATGCCGCCCATCAGCATGATCGGCGCGAAGACGACGATCAGCGAGACGGTGATCGAGACGACGGTGAAGGCCACCTCGGTCGTGCCCTTGATCGCGGCTTCCTGCCGCTCGTAACCCATCTCCATGTAGCGGGCGATGTTTTCCAGAACGACGATGGCGTCATCGACCACGAAGCCGGTCGAGATCGTCAGGGCCATCAATGACATGTTGTCGAGCTGGTATCCCATCAGCGACATGGCGCCGAACGTGCCAATGATCGAGACCGGAACCACGATGGCCGGAACCATGATGGCCGATAGGCTGCGCAGGAACAGCAGGACGACCGCCACAACGAGCACGACAGCGATGATGAGCGTCTGTTTCGTATCGTCCAGCGAGGCCCGGATCGTCTTGGAGCGATCGATCAGGATCGAGATATCGGTGTTGCCGGGCAGGGCGGACTGGAGCACGGGCAGGCGACTGCGAATGCCGTCGATCGTCTTGATGACGTTGGCCCCGCCCTGGGTGAACACGGTGCAGATGATGGCGGCCTGACCATTCAGGTAGCCAGCCTGACGGAGATCCTCGACGCTGTCATTGACCTCCGCAACGTCCGTAAGACGGACGGGCTGGCTGTTGCGATAGGCGATGATCAGGTCACGGTATTCCTCGGCCTTCGTGGCCTGATCATTGGTGGAGAGCATCATGCGCTCTCCATTGGCGTCCAGAAAGCCCTTGGGTGTGTGCGCATTCGCGGACGCCAGGGCCGCGCGCAGATCCTCGAAGCCGATCCCGTAACGGAACAGGCGCAGCGGATTGATCTCGACCCGCACGGCCGGCAGCGAGGCGCCACGGATGTCCACATCACCCACGCCCTCGATCTGGCTAAGCTGCGGGATGAGGATGTTGCTGGCGAAATCGTAGAGTTCCTGCGGCGTCCGGGTGCTGGACGTCAGCGTCAGCGCAAGAACGGGCGGCCCGTTCGAGTTCGCCTTCATGTAGGTCGGGTTGCTGCGCAGGGTTGTCGGCAGATCCTGCCGCGCCCCCTGCAACGCCGCTTCCACGTCACGTGCCGCGCCATTGATATCGCGCGATAGATCGAACTGCAGCGTGATGCGCGTCTGGTTGACCGTGGATTCCGACGTCATTTCGGTCACGCCGGAAATCGCGCCCAGATGCCGTTCCAGAGGTCCGGCGATCGTGCTCGCGATTTCGGACGGGGATCCGCCGGGCTGGTTCGCGGTCACCATAATGACCGGGAAATCCACGTCCGGCAGATCGGCGACCGGCAGGGTGAAATACCCCATGATGCCGCCCATCACGAGAGCGACGGCCAGCAGCGTCGTGCCGACGGGCCTCAGGACAAAGAGGCGGACCAGATTCACGGAGCGCCTGTCTGGGGGTTCGAGGGCTGGTTCGGCGAAGGTGGGCTGCTGCGACGGTGACGCTTGATGAAGGCACGGCTCCGCGTGCCGAGTTCGTCCATGAACAGATAGATGACGGGCGTGGTGAACAGGGTCAGGAGCTGCGACATCATCAGGCCGAAAACGATGGCCACACCCAGCGGACGGCGCAGTTCGGAGCCGACGCCTGTGCCAAGCAGCAGGGGCAGCGCGCCGAACAGGGCGGCCAGCGTGGTCATCAGGATCGGACGGAAACGGAGCATGGCCGCGCGCTTGATGGACTCAAGGGGCGTATGGCCTTCCAGACGTTCGGCTTCGAGCGCGAAGTCGATCATCATGATGGCGTTCTTCTTCACGATGCCGATCAGCAGCACGATGCCGATGATGCCCATGATGTCGAGATCCATCCCGAACAGATAGAGCCCGATCAGCGCACCGATGGCGGCCGAAGGCAGGGTGGAGAGGATCGTGATGGGGTGGACATAGCTCTCATAGAGAATACCCAGCACGATATAGACCGCGATCACGGCCGCCATGACCAGCCAGACCTCGTTGGACAGCGACGAGCGGAACGCCGCGGCCGTGCCCTGGAAGGCAGTCTGGAACTCGGGCGGCAGGCCGATCTGCTTTTCCACGCGCTCGATGGCGTCGGTCGCGGTTCCCAGCGAATAGCCATTGGCCACGTTGAACGAGACGGTCGTGGCGGGGAACTGCCCGTAATGGCTGATCAGAAGCGGCGAGAGCGCATGGGTGATCGTCGTCACCTGCGACAGCGGCACGAGACCGGATGTCGGCTGGCGGGTCGGGCCGGACGTGCTGGCGCCGGCTTCGGACGAGATGCCCGGCAGGTAGAGCTGGCTCAGGGACGTCAGGTCGGTCTGGAGCTTCGGATCGGCTTCCAGAATGACGCGGTACTGGTTGGACTGCGTGTAGATCGTGGTGATCTGGCGCTGGCCGTAGCTGTCATACAGAAGATTGTCGATCGTCTGCGGCGTGATGGAGTATCGCGCGCCGGTCGGGCGGTCGAGCGAGAGCTGGGCAACCAGTCCCTCGGCCTGAAGATCGGACGTCACATCCGTCAGGGACGGCTCCTTGCGCAGCGCATCCACGAATTTCGGCACCCAGGTCTTGAAGGTGTCGTAATCCGGGTTTTCCAGCATGAACTGGTACTGCGTGGCGGAGATGGAAGAATCCAGCGACAGGTCCTGGATCGGCTGGACATAGAGTTCGGCGCCGGTCACCTGCTGCCCGACGGAAGAGAGGCGACGCAGGATTGCCTGAAGGTCACTCGTCCGCTGTTCGCGCGGCTTGAGGTTGATCAGGAAGCGGCCGACATTCAGCGTCATGTTCTGGCCGTCGATCCCGACGAAGGACGAGATGCTGGCGACGTCCGGGTCCTTGAGGATCACGTCTCCAAGCGCGGCCTGACGCTCCTTCATGCCTTCGAACGAAATGGCCTGCGACATCACGGAGATGCCCTGGATGACGCCGGTGTCCTGTGTCGGGAAGAAGCCCTTGGGAATGGTCCAGGCCAGAACGCCCGTCAGGACGATCGTGCCGACCGTGACCAGAAGAGTCGTGACACGAAAGCGCAGCACCACGTCGAGCCAGCGGCCATAGCCCGCGATCAGCGCATTGATGCCGCGTTCTGTGCTGTTGGACAGACGGCTCCAGACCGTGTTTTTCGTGGAGGGCGCGTGTGTATCGGACAGCAGGCGCGCGCACATCATCGGGACCAGCGTCAGGGCGACAACGGCGGAAATGATGATGGTGATGGAGAGCGTCATCGCGAATTCATGGAAGAGACGCCCGACGACATCTTTCATGAACAGCAGCGGGATCAGCACGGCGATCAGCGAGACCGTCAGCGAGATGATGGTGAAGCCGATTTCGCCCGCGCCCTTGAGCGCAGCGGTATAGCGGTCTTCGCCAGCCTCGACATAACGCGCGATGTTCTCGATCACCACGATGGCGTCATCGACCACGAAGCCGGTCGCAATGGTCAGGGACATCAGCGAGAGATTGTCGAGCGAGAAGCCCAGCAGATACATCGCCGCCAGCGTGCCGATCAGCGACAGCGGAACGGAGAGGCTGGGAATGATCGTCGCCGGAATATTCCGCAGGAACACGAAGATCACGCCCACAACCAGCAGCATGGCCAGAGCGAGTTCGTATTCCACGTCATTGACCGAGGCGCGGATCGTCGTGGTGCGGTCGGTCAGGGGCGTGACGTCAATACCGGGGGGCAGATCGAGCTTGAGCTGCGGCAGGACACGCAGCACGTTGTCCACGACACCAATGACGTTTGCGCCGGGCTGGCGCTGCACGTTCAGGATCAGCGCGGGCGTGCGGTTGGCCCAGGCAGCGAGCTGTGCGTTCTCGGCACCTTCGACGACGGTCGCGATGTCACGCACGCGGATCGGACCGTTGTTCTGGTACGCGATCACCTGGTTCATGAGCTGTTCGACGGACTGGATCTGGCCGTCGATGCGCAGGGAGGTGGAGCGCTTGGGGCCGTCGAACGTACCGGTCGGCGAATTGACGTTCACCGTGCTGATGATGGTGCGCAGCGTGTCAATCGCGATGCCGTAGGAGGTCAGCTTCGGGATGTTGACCTGGATCCGGTAGGCCTTGCGGTTGCCGCCCGACAGGGTGACGAGGCCGACGCCGGAAATCTGGCTGATCTTCTGCTCAAGGCGCGTGTTGACGTAATCCTCGACCTCCGGAAGCGGCAGCGTCTTGGACGTGATGCCGAGCGTCAGGACGGGGGTGTCCGCCGGATTGACCTTCGCATAGATCGGCGGTGCGGGCAGATCGCTGGGGAGCAGGGAGGTGGCGTTGTTGATCGCCGCCTGGACTTCCTGTTCGGCCACGTCCATCGACATGTCGAGCCCGAAACGCAGGGTTACGACCGAAGCGCCTCCCGAGGACTGGGACGTCATCTGGTCCAGCCCGGCCATCTGGCCAAGCTGGGTTTCCAGAGGAGCGGTCACGGACGTGCTCATCACGTCCGGGCCGGCGCCCGGATAGAAGGTCGAGACCGTGATCGTCGGGTATTCGACCTGCGGCAGGGCTGATACGGCCAGGAAGTGATAACCGAGCAGGCCGCTCAGCAGGATGGCGAACATCAGAAGGCTGGTGGCAACCGGGCGCTCGATGAACAGGCGGGACGGATTCACGGTCTTGCTGTTCCCTAATCTTGCTGTTCTGGTCGGCGATCAGTGGTTGCCGGTATCGGCGGGCGAGGACGGATCGTTGGATTTCTGCGGTGCTTCGGAGCTCTGCTGTCCGTTGCGGTGACGGCGGTGCTGACCAGCGGTCTGCTGTTCGGCTTCCGAGGTCTGCTTTGCTGCCGAAGACGTATCGGGGATCGAGACCTTCTGGCCGGGGCGCAGATGGCTGACGCCGTCCGTCACGACACGGTCACCGTCGTTCAGGCCTTTCTGGATCACCGCGTTCGTGCTGTCGGTGGCGCCCACGGTAACGGGAACGGTTTCCACGGTCATGTCGGATTTGACGCGGTAGACGAAGCGTCCGTCCGGACCGGTCTGCAGTGCATTTCCGGGGACGAGCAGGGCATTATGCAGCGTCGTGACCAGCAGATGCGGATTGACGAACTGGTTCGGGAAGAGGCGTTCATCCTCGTTCGCGAAAATGCCACGCATCCGGACCGTTCCGGTCGAGGTATCGATCTGGCTGTCGAGGGCCTTCACCGTGCCGGTGGCGAGTTTCTGGGTGTTGTCGCTGTTCCAGGCTTCGACCGTCAGTTCGCCGGATTCACGCAGATGGGTCGCGACCTCGCCAAGCTGGTTCTGCGGGACCGTGAAAATCACGGAGATCGGCTGCATCTGAGTCAGGATCGTCAGGCCACCGGACTGACCTGCGGTGACATAGTTGCCTGCGTCAAGCACGCGGATACCGACACGGCCATCGACCGGCGCGATGATATGACAGTACATCACGTTCAGCTCGGCATTGCGGACATTGGCACGATCATATTCGACCTGTCCTTCAAGCTGCTGTACCGTGAATTCCTGATCCCGGGCCGTCATCGCCGAGGTCGAGTTCTGCTTGATCAGGCGCTGATAACGGGCGTTGTCCACGCGGGCCTTTTCAAGCTGCGCGATGTCGGCTGCGAGCGTGCCGCGATACTGGGCGAGCGTGGCCTCATAGGGGCGCGGATCGATCAGTTCGAGCTCGTCACCCTTATGGACGTGCTGGCCTTCCTGATAATAGACGGCCGCGATATGGCCGTTGACGCGCGGTGTGATCGTCACATTGGTGACCGGGACGACCGTGCCGATTTCCTGGAAAATGACGGGCATGTCGCCGATATGGGCGGTTGCGACGGCGACGGGCTGCACGCTTCCGTCAGCGGCTGCCCCGCGGGCATGCTTGTGCGTTGCGCCATGGGGGCGGAAAACTGCGAACAGGATCAGAAGAGCGACCAGAACGACAATTCCCCAGAGGACCCAGCGCCGACGGGAGCGTGCGGGGGGGGGGGAGGACTGGGCTGTGCTGTTCGTAAGGCGGTCGTTTGAGCCGGCCGTCTGCTGATCCATGGTGGTTCTGTCTTTCCCGTATACCAGAGCACAGGGCTCTCAGGCGGCGATGCTGTGTGTTTTCATACCTATAAGGCAGGAGGCCAACGCCTGCCATGACGCGACCTTAAATCCTGTTCAGTTTTGACAATGAAAATCAAAAAGAACGCAAAATGATACGCTTCGTTACCTTTTCCCGGGGCTTGTCTCTTCTGTGCTCAGGGATCATATCGGACAGGAACCGGATGCTCCCGTCGCGCGTTTGAATGCAGACACAGGTCTATCCGGACAGAGGAGAACAAGATGGCTGATACAACTGAGACGAAGGCCGAGGGCCTCCTGGACGAAGCCAAGGGCAAGGTCAAGGACGGTTTCGGCGGTCTGACGGGCGATGCGAAGCTTCAGGCCGAAGGCAAGTTCGACCAGCTTTCCGGCATGGCGCAGCAGGATTTCGCTGACCTGTACGACGAGGGTGAAACCAAGCTCGAAGCCGCGACGGCATTCGTTCAGGATCGCCCCCTGATCTCGCTGGTGATCGCGACGGTCGTGGGAATGATCGTGGGCGGATTGATGTTCGGCCGCAAAAGCTCCTGAGGGAGCAAGAGGCGCTTCGACCACAACGACGTCTTTGTGCTAGAAGCCTCCCGGAGTAATCCGGGAGGCTTTTTGCATGGAATGGTTTTACGAGAATAACGGGCAGCAGGCCGGTCCCGTCTCCCGTGAAGAAATTCTGCGTCTGATCATGCAGCAGCGCATCAGACCTGAGACGCTTGTCTGGACGTCGGAATTCGGAGACGTCTGGAAGCCGGCCAGTGCGGCGGGGCTGGTGTCTCCGCTTACGGGGCTGCTGCGCATGTCGGCCGGGATCTCGGAGCACTGGGCCTGGGTCCTGCTGGTCGGGCCATGGCTGATCCAGCGCCTGGCGCTTCTCGTCCTGGACTGGCGACATATCCCTGACAGCGAGCGGATGGGGACTTTTTCCATTGTCGGAATGATGGCGCTTGCCTTGTTCTTTACGTCCTTCATGCTGGACCGGAACTCCATCCGTGAAAGTGGACAGACCCCGCCGGGCTTCTGGTGGTGGCTGTTTCTGCCCGGATATTTCTGGAGACGGCGGCAGATTGTCGGGCGCGGACTGTCGCTCCTGATCGTCAGTCTCGTGCTGCTGGCAGCCAACGTGACGGAAAAAATCTATCAGCTGCCACAGATCGAAACCGAGCTTCAGACCCGGCAGGGACAGCTGAATCAGCATGCTCCTTCAACCCCGCCAGCCTCGGGTCAGGACAACGAACAGGAAGAACTCTGACGGCGATGGGAAAGAGTCTTTCCCACCACACTTGACAGATTAAACTTGGAGAATGTGCATTTTGGGGCTTCCCTTTCGAGTCGCCATGATTCAAAACCGATTCGGTCACCTGATTTCGGGGTGTCTGTCGGGGAGAATGCTCAGAAATGCCGGATTACGCCCTGGAAGCTGCCCATGGGGGGCTGGTCGTCGGGATCGACGAAGTCGGGCGTGGTCCTCTGGCAGGGCCGGTGGTGGCTTCTGCCGTAGCATTTACGGCTCCCCCGTCAGAAACCCTGTCTTCTCTCCTTGATGATTCCAAGAAGCTGACGGCCCGACGCCGGATGCTGGCCTATGAGGCCCTGATGGCCGATGAGCAGGCCCTGATTGGTGTCGGCGCCGCATCCGTCGCGGAAATCGAGCGGATCAACATCGCCCAGGCCTGTTATCTGGCCATGCGGCGCGCTCTGTCCCGTCTGGGACGCACTCCCGATCTGGCGCTTGTGGACGGCAAACATGCCCCGAAGCTGCCATGCCCCATAAAAATGGTGATCGGTGGAGACGGGATCAGCCTGTCCATCGCCGCAGCCTCCATCATCGCAAAAGTGACGCGGGACCGTCTGATGGCGCGTCTGGCCGTGCGGCATGATGCCTATGGCTGGGAGCGCAATGCCGGTTACGGCACGGCCGCGCATCTGCAGGGACTGAAGCTCCGGGGGGTGACACCCCATCACAGGCGCGGGTTCGCGCCGATACGAAACATGATTGAAGCAGAGGCACACGCAGCATGAGCGGTGAATTTCCCGTCGACCAGATCCTGCGTGGAGAGTGCATCGAGACGATGAAGACGCTTCCTGATGGGAGCGTGGACTGCATTTTCGCCGACCCACCGTATAACCTTCAGTTGCGCGGTGAACTGCGTCGCCCGGACGAGACCGTCGTGGATGGCGTGGACGATGACTGGGACAAGTTCGCGGATTACGCGACCTACGACAATTTTACGCGCGAGTGGCTGAGTGAAGCGCGCCGTATCCTGCACAAGGACGGCACGATCTGGGTTATCGGGTCGTATCACAACGTCTTCCGGCTGGGGGCGATCATGCAGGATCTGGGCTTCTGGATCCTGAATGACATCGTCTGGCGCAAGTCCAACCCGATGCCGAATTTCCGCGGGCGTCGCTTCACCAATGCGCATGAGACGCTGATCTGGGCGGCGCGCGGCCCGCAGAGCAAGTATCGCTTCAACTACCAGGCCATGAAGGCGCTGAACGACGATCTTCAGATGCGTTCGGACTGGTACCTGCCGCTGTGCACGGGCAATGAGCGTCTGAAGAACGAACATGGTCTGAAACTGCATCCGACGCAGAAGCCGGAAAGCCTGCTGCATCGCGTGCTGGTCGCCTCGACCAATGCCAATGATGTGGTGCTCGATCCATTCTGTGGCAGCGGCACGACCCCCGCGATGGCGAAGCGTCTTGGGCGCCATTACATTGCCATCGAACGTCACCCGGATTACGTCAAGGCGGCGCGGGAACGCGTGGCGCGTGAAGAGCGCCTGACTTCCGAGCAGCTTGCGACGACGCCCGCCAAGCGCGAAATGCCGCGCATTCCGTTCGGCAGTTTCGTGGAAACCGGTGTCCTTCCGGCCGGGACGCTGCTGTATGACCGGCAGAAGCGGCTGAAAGCAACCGTCACGCCCGATGGCACGCTCGTGTCGGGCAATCAGCGTGGCTCAATCCACAAGCTGGGTGCGATGCTGACCAATGCACCATCCTGCAATGGTTGGACATTCTGGTATTTCGAGCGGGACGGTCAGTACGTCCAGATCGATGTACTGCGTCAGGAAAGTCAGGCGCTCCGCAACGTCGGCTGACGCCCCGGGGCAGTGCGTATAAAAAAAGCCGGAGATTGGTCTCCGGCTTTTTTCGTGTCTGGTGCAAAAATATCAGTGGCCTGCAAAACCAAGGAAGCCGACTGACGGGTCCGGTTTTCCGCCGCTGGTATCGAAATGCGGGGACGCTGCGACGAGGGAGCGTTTCGGGGTAACGGATTTGCCGCCGATCGTGAGATGGCCGCTGCCGTTCTTCATCTCGACGCCCTCGTCAGAGACGCTGTTCTCGATTTTGCCATCGGGGTTGTAGGTGCGCATCGACAGAAGCAGGAACATGATGTCCTTGCGGTTCAGGTCGATGGCCATATCCAGCGGTGTCTGGTCCAGAACGTTGTGACCGCCCATGTCGGCGCCGCGGTTGAGGGCCTCTTTCGCAGCGTTGAGGGAACCGCGGTTGATGGCATCGAACAGGGCGGTGGTCGGGTTCACGTCCGAACGGGCATGACCGGCATCGTCGTCGGAGGCTTCTGCTCCGGGCAGGGCGGAAGGCGGCGCGGCGCGCTGGGCGGCCTTGCGGGCCTCGGCCTTCTTCTGGGCGGCTTCGGCTTCCTGTTCAGCCTCGGCGTCGTCGGCATCCTGAGCCTGGGCGTGATGCCAGGGTACGAGAATCGTCGGCGTCATTGCCAGAGCGGCAACGAGCAGCAGGCGGGGCAGGGTGGGGAGCAGTCGCATGATGCCAATATACTGTGATCGATCGTCCTGTGCGAGTCTGCAGATGCCTCTCAGGCGTGCCGGATTGTGACATTTTTTCAATGACCTTCCCGCCACCAGCCGATTGCGAGGAAAATCAGCGCCGCAAGCAGGGTCGCCCAGGCGGGAACAAGGTCTTTCGTGCGTGTCTCACCCGCGACGGCTGCGGTCGTGACGGGAAGGCCCATCCAGTCCGAACCGCTCATGGCCGAGCCTGCAGGAACCTGCCGCAGATGTGGCGTCTGATCCGCGATCCAGAAGACCGACCCACCGGCCGCTTTGGCGCTGGAACCCATGACGGTCGCGGTGGCGCGCAGGTCCTGACGCTCGATCGGATCATGCGAGACGGGGCTGGCAAAGGCGACGAGACCATCCTGCCGGACGCTCCAGATTCCGGGCATCGTGGCAGGGGCCGTGGCGTGCCAGACGCCCTTCGTCCGGGTAAGTGTCAGGGGCTGGCGCTTTCCGTCCGGGGCGGTCACGAAGGCTTCAGGCGAAACGGGCTGACCGGCGGCATGACGTTCGATTTCAAGCTGGCCGTTTTCGATGCGGGACGTGAGGCGGTTTTCCTCAAGATCCGGTTCTTTCATCAGCCAGTGCGACAGGCGGCGCAGAAGCTCGGCCTGCGGTCCGCCGCCACCCTCACCACGCGACCAGAGCCAGAGCTGGTCCGACAGCAGCATGGCTACCCGTCCCTGATCCACCCGGTCCAGCAGAAGAAGCGGCGCGCCATCGGGACCGTGCATCAGGTCTTCGCCGTGTGACTGGTCCGGATGAAGGGCGCGATACCACGGGCCCCAGTCTTCCGTCAGGCCAGCAGTCACGGGATGGGTTTTGCCGAGATCGGTCAGGGAAGGGCGGAAGGCGCGGGTGACGATTCCATCCGTGCTGACATGCGCGGGGAGAACCTGTGCGAGGCTGGTGTCCTGAAGCGTGCCGTCCTGCGTGAATTCAGGGCCGGCCGTTACCAGCAGTCCGCCGCCGTTGCGGACATAATCGGCGATATTGGTCAGGTACTCGTCGGGCAGGATGTTGCTGTTGCGGAATCCGTCCAGAATGATGAGATCAAAGCTGCGGATCTTTTCCTGAAACAGTTCGCGGATCGGGAACGGGATCAGTGCCAGATCTGACAGCGGCGTGCCGTCATCGGTATTGGGGGAGCGCAGGATGGTGAAGTGCACGAGATCGACGGACGGGTCGGCCTTCAGCAGCCGGCGCCAGACGCGCTCGCCCTGATTGGGCACACCTGAGACCAGCAGCACGCGCAGCCGGTCCCGGACGCCACGGATGCGCACGACTTCACTGTTATTCTCGGTGGATGCTTCCCCGGCCAGAGGGGACACGGACAGTCCAACCAGCGTCTCGCCCGGATGCTGGACCGGCAGCGTGATGTCCTGCGGCGTACCGGTCTGGATGGGGCGTGTCTGCGGCGGGGCGTCGCCGGAGCGGATCGTAAGGATGGCGTCCGAAGCGTTCGGGGCGCCCAGATCGTCCACCTGAACGCGGATCGTCGCGTTCTGCCCGACGATCGCATAGGGCGGTGTGCTCAGGATACGCAGGCGGCGGTCCTGTTCCTCGCCATGGGCCGTCAGCAGAAGATGCAGAGGAAGCGTCTGGCCGTTCGCGCCATGAAAGCGGGGCGGCAGATGGGGGGGGACGTCATGATCCATGCCATCGGTCACGACGATGGCGCCCGCGAAACGGCCCTGCGGCAGATCGGCATGGTCCAGCGCCTCGAACAGGCGCGTTCCGTGACCGGTACCGCCCGGGACATCGACGCGATGCAGCGTCAGGCCCGGAAGATGGGCCGCTTCCTGCATGATCTGTTCGGCAGCATGATCTGCGATGGCGGTTCGGTGCCCGACCTGCATGGAGGCCGAGCGGTCCACAACCAGCAGCACATCCTGTGGCACGGGGCGCAGTACCGGATGGAGCGAACGGGGGCCGGACAGCCAGCCCAGAAGGGCCAGAACAGCCAGTGCCCGCCAGAGCATGCCACGTGCGCCACGCAGCGCACCGTAAATCGCGCCCGCAACAGTCAGGATTGCCAGCGTTGCTAGCAGCCAGACCGGCAGCATCGGAGACAGGTCGAACATCATGGTGCGTCCTCCTCGTCAACGCTGTCGGGACTGGTTGCGGCTGCCCCATTGTCGGGCGTGCCGAGGCGGCGGAGCATTTCCGGATACTGGGCCTGGTCGTTCTTGTAGTTTCCGGTCAGGGCATACAGCACCATGTTCATGCCGAAACGATAGGCCTGCGTCCGTTGGTCCTCGCCACCGGGAATGACGGCGAAGGGGTGGTTGCCCGATCCGTGCACCGCCCAGGCATGCGCCCAGTCACCATTGCCGATGATGACCGGGCTGACGTCATCATTCGCTTCGTCGCCATTGCGCGCCACATACACAGGCTGCCCGGCAACGCGGCCGGGGAAGCCGCTGTGCAGCAGATAGAAGGTGTGGGCCAGAACGTGCTTTTCCGTCAGTTTGGCGAGCGGCGGCACGACGAGGCCGTCAGTGACGCGCTGAAGCGCGGCCCGGGCGGCGGAACTGGTTCCGGAATCCGTATCGGTGCCCGCACCCTGCTCGTCGATCAGCAGGATGCCACCGTGATCCATGAAGGCATTGAGGGCTTTGGTACGTTCGGGATCGGGCTGGGCATCGGGTGTGACCGGCCAGTACAGGAGCGGATAGAACGCCAGATCATCCTTGCCCGGAACGACACCGTCCGGATGGCCGAGCGTTGCGGAACTACGTGCAGTCGTGAAGTCGGAGAGGCCCTGAAGCCCCTCGCGGGAGACGGTGTCGATATCGTCATGGCCGGTGATGACATAGGCCAGTCTTGTTTCAAGAGCGGCTTGTGGCACCGTTGTCGGAAGCGGTGCAGGGGCCTGAGCATGGGATTGAGGTATCGGCAGCAACAGAAGTGTGCCGACGGCAAGCGCCCCCAGCAGACCGCGCCGACGCAGGGACAGGATCAGGTCCAGCAGCAACAGCAGCAGGCCCGCTGTCATCAGCGCAGGGCCAAGCGGATGGTCTGCATGGGCTCCATCCGGTGAAATCCGGGTTCCAAGCAGGGGTTCTTCCTTCATTGCAGGCGCAGAATCGGAAAGGTTCAGGGCATGCGTTCCGTGGGCCGGACCATAGAGTCCGGCGGGATGGCTGACGGAGACAGGCGTATGCGCCAGATCCGAGACGCGGATGGAGCGTGCGGCCTGTGGCGGCATGATGAGCCCGCCGTCACTGCCGACGATACGCCAGGGGGCAAGCTCCGAAGGCCCCCCGCCCGCAACACCGGCGGAACGCTCGATCAGGCGCTCCAGCATATCAGGGAACAGGCCGGACAGCGGGACATTGGACCAGTCCGGCGAAGCAGTGACATGGAACAGGACGATCTCGCCGTTCCCTTCCGCCCGTGCGGTCACGAGAGGCGTACCGTCACTCAAGGCCGCCCAGACGTGATCTGTCAGGCCCGTTTCCGGCTTGGCCAGAACCTGTCTGGAGACCGTGACATCGGGCGGGATCGTCAGGTCGGAGAACGGCGATGTCTCGGGGAAGGGCGCCAGTGTCTGGGGTTTGCCCCAGGACATGGGGCCGCCGAGTTGCCGCATGCCGCTCATGAGATGGACAGGCAGAAGCGCGTCTGATGTGGCGTCGGGCGCAGTCCCCTGATCGGCGGCGAGGCCGGGGCCGGCAAAGCGGACGAGCATGCCGCCATGACGGACCCAGTTCAGGACACGGCTGCGTGTCTGATCGCCGGAGAGGGCACCATCGGTCGCAATCAGGACAGACAGGGGCGCACCCAGCAGCGCCGTCGCATCCCCGCTGTGTAGGTCTGAAATGGGCTGCAATGCGCGGTTCAGGAAGAACGCCGAACCCACGAGCGGTGTGGCGTCGCCGGGCGTCTGGAGGATGCCGACGGGGCGGCGGTGATCGGCCTGTCCCATCAGGTGCACAGCAGCAGGGCCGGTCGCGCCTTCCAGCGTCAGATGATCAAGCTGGTTCCGCAGGAGAGCCGGAAGCGAGATCGTCTGATCCTGTCCGGTTCTGACGGGATAGGCGGCGAGTGTTCCACCATTGGCATTGGCGGCATGGAGCGTCACGGTCCGCGTCGGACAGGACAGCGTGTCCACTCTGGCATGAAGGGCGCCGTCCTGACCTGTGGATGCGGCAAGACGCAGGATATCGCAGCCATTCCAGCGCATATCCTGCACGGAACGGGCCTTTGCGAGCGCATCATGCAGCGCGTTGTCACCCGTTTCCGCCAGCCCGTCCGAAAGGATCATCACGCGCTGGCCGGAAAGGTCCCGATGCTGGAGCAGGGACGCCAGGGCCTGACGGTCCGTGGGCCAGGGCTGAGGCCGTAGTCGGGAGAGATGTTCGGACAGGGCGTGCGCATCATGCGTCGTGAACGCTTCGGGCATCGCACCATCGGGAGCGCGCGCTGCATACAGGAGCGTTACGTCCTGACCATTGCGGATCGCCGTTTCACCAAGGGCCAGAGCTGCGGAAATACGTTCGTTCCAGTGCGGAATAGCGGCCCAGCCGTCATCGAGGACAAGCGTGAGAGAGCCACTTCCGGGTTCGGCCTGATGCGGGGTCAGAACAGGCCGGGCCAGTCCAAAAATGACGAGGGCCACGGCTGCGATGCGCAGCAGCAGCAACCAGAGCGGGGAGCGGGCCGCATCTTCACGCCGTGCCGTCAGCCGGTTCAGGATGAGCAGGGACGGAAAGCGCTGATCCTGCGGGGCAGGCGGTGTGGCGCGGACCAGCCACCACAAGGCGGGAAGCGTGAGAAGGCCGAGCAGCAGGAACGGGGCGAGAAGAATCATCGGCCGCCTCCCAACGCCATGTGAAGGGCAAGCAGGGCCGGAAGCGGGTTCTGCGACGTGTCATGCATGATGCAGTCGGCATGGAGCGAGGCCGCACTCTGCTTCAGGGCTGCCAGATGGGCATTCATAGCCTGTTCATAGGCCGGTCCAAGACTTTCCATTGCAGGAAGCGTCAGAACGCCGCCTTCCAGCCCTTCAAACCGGATTCGACCGGAGCGTTTCAGTTCCCGTTCCGCAGGATCGAGAACGCAGAGAAGATGCGTTCGCACAGGGCGGCTGGCGCAGGTCTTGAGAAAAGTGTCGATCCGGTCTTCGTCCCATAGGAAGTCGCTGATCACAACCAGATCGGACCGGGCGGGAACGAGCGCCATTCGCGGAAATTCGGGTTCATCCGCATCCGGACGCAGAAGGGAGGCAGCCAGCCGCGGCAGGACCTGCCGACCAGCCAGCGCACGTCCCGCCTCAATCCCGGTCAGCAGCCCGGTGCGTTCCCCACCCCGCAGGGACGCGGAAGCCAGCGCCAGCGTGCAGAGCTGGGCCCGCTCCGCCTTGGTGGGCAGGATCTCGGACGAGCGCCATTGCATGGAGGGCGATGGGTCGCACCACAGCATCAGCGACTGGGCATTTTCCCGCTCGCGTTCCCGGACCCAGAACGTGTCCTCGACCGGAGAGCGGGCAGACTGCCTCCAGTCGATGGACGTTGCAGGCTCGCCGGCGTGATAGGGACGGAACTGCCAGAAATCCTCACCCGCGCCTGAACGCCTGCGACCGTGAACACCGCTTTGCAGGCTCGCGGCAATTTTTTCGGCTTCAAGAACAAGGGCGGGCAGGGCCAGACTTTCCGCCTGCACGACCGGAGCGCTGGAAGCGGCATCCCGGTTGCGGCGGAAGAGGCTGCGCAGGGTATCGGACGGACTTTTCACGGCGATCAGAGGAGGGCCTGGGCCTGCTTGCGGATCAGGGCTTCGCGATCCGTTCCCGATGCGCGTGCGCCAAAGCCCAGTCCGATACGATGGGACAGGACCGGGCTTGCGAGGGCCACGACGTCATCAAGACTCGGAGCCAGACGACCGTCCAGCAGCGCACGGGCGCGGGTTGCGATCATAAGGGCCTGTGCCGCACGGGGGCCGGGACCGTAGGAAACGGCTTCCCGCACTTCCGGTGAAGCGGACGGATCTTCCGGACGCAGCGAGCGCGTCAGCGTCAGGATCGCATCCACGATCTGGTCACCGACCGGCAGACGGCGAACAAGATTCTGGGCTGCAAGAAGGCTCTCGGCATTCATCAACGCCGTGGCCATCGGCGTCGTGGCGCCTGTGGTCTGAAGCAGCATCTGACGTTCCGCGTCCCGCTCCGGAAAGCCGAGGCTGATCTGAAGCATGAAACGGTCGAGCTGGGCTTCAGGGAGCGGATAGGTGCCTTCCTGCTCGATCGGGTTCTGGGTCGCAAGAACGTGGAAAGGACGCGGAAGAGCGTAATCCTTGCCGCCCTGCGTCACGCGACGTTCCGCCATGGCCTGAAGCAGCGCGGACTGGGTGCGTGGGCTGGCACGGTTGATTTCGTCGGCCAGAACGAGCTGACCGAAGATCGGGCCGGGCAGGAAGCGGAAGGCGCGTCGCCCGTCTGCATCCTGATCGAGGATTTCCGCACCCGTAATGTCAGACGGCATCAGGTCAGGCGTGAACTGGATGCGCGTGGCATCCAGACCCAGCACGCGCGATGCCGTATTGACCAGAAGGGTCTTGCCCAGACCGGGCGCGCCCATCAGAAGCGCGTGACCACCGGAGAGGATCGTGACAAGCACCTGTTCAATGACGCTGTCCTGGCCCAGAACAATGCCTCCGATGGCCTGACGGACCTGACGGAGAACCGGGGCCAGACGGTCGGCTTCAGCCACGTCCGCCTCGCCCTGCAGGGTGCCGGCGGAAACGCCGGAAGAATATTGCTGCTCGCTCATGACGCCAGTCTGACAGGTGTGGGGGTTTCATCAAGGCTCGATTGCACCCAAGTTGGTGTGAGAAGAGAGTTTTTATGCAGTTGGAGGGAAAATTGAGCGATCATCAGTTCCGGCAGGCGGCCCGACCTGACGCCGCCCTGTCTCCAGATCCCCTGATGCCTCCGTCTTCCTTTCCCGGAACGCCTGGTACAGGCCCCCGGCTGCTGCCTTTTCTCATCCAGCGCGATGGCACCTGGCTCTATCGGGGCTCGGTGATCAAACGCAAAGCCATGCTGTGTATGTTCTCTTCGATGCTGACCCGCGATCCTGAAGGAACCTACTGGCTGAAAACGCCGATGGAACAGGGGATCATCCAGGTTGAGGATGTGCCGTTTGTGGCCGTCGAACTGGATTTCCGCGGAACCTGCGGCCGACAGCAGAATCTCTGTTTCCGCACGAATATGGATGAGTTGATCTGTATCGGCCCCGAACATCCGCTCTCCTGTGACTGGGACCGTCCGTCGGACGAGTGCGCCAGCGTGCCCTATGTCCATGTCCGTGACGGCGAGGGGGCTTTCCCCATCCTCGCGCGGGTGACACGTGCGGTGCATTACGAACTCGCGGCCCTTGCGGTTCCCGGACATGTGAAGGGTGAGCCCTGTCTCGGTGTCTGGAGCCAGGACTGTTTCTTCCCGCTTTCGCGTCCTGCATGACGCAGAATTCCGGCCTGCTGGAGCGGCTGTCAGATCATACGGGACTGGATCGTATCTGGTCTGTCCTGCCTGAGGCGCGCCTCGTCGGCGGATCGGTACGCGATCTGCTCGCCGGTGTTCCCGTCCATGATCTGGATCTCGCGACTCCGGAACCACCAGATGATGTGCAGCGCCGGCTGGAAGAAGCCGGGATCCGCGTGATTCCCACCGGGCTTGCTCATGGGACCGTCACGGCCTTGCTGGGCAATGTGCCCTACGAAATCACGACCCTGCGTCGCGATGAGGAAACAGACGGGCGCCACGCGATCGTGGCCTGGACGCAGGACTGGGCGGAAGACGCGGCCCGGCGGGACTTTACGATCAATGCCATGTCGCTGGACTGTCACGACCGGCTCCATGATTATTTCAGTGGCCGGGAGGATCTTCAGAACCATCGCGTGCGGTTCGTCGGAGAGGCCTCGCGCCGGATCGCGGAAGATGCGCTGAGAGCCCTTCGTTTCTTCCGGTTCGATGCGCGATACGGGCATGGCTTTCCGGACCCGGAGGCGTGTCAGGCCGTCTCGGAGCAGCTTGGACTGATTGGCACGCTCTCGGCTGAACGGGTCGCTTCGGAGCTGCTGAGAATTCTGTCCGGCCCGCGCCTTAGCGAAACGATCGGGGCAATGGCATCGGTCGGCTTGCTTCAGGTCATTCTGCCAGAGCCGGACCAGCATTTCCTGAACCGTCTGCTGGCCTGTGAGGCTCCGGTGTCTTCCCTGCTCAGGCTTTTTGCGCTGTGTCACCGGAACAACTCGGAGCTGGCTGGTCGCCTGAAACTGTCCAATGCAGATGGCGCGAAGATCGAGGCCTGGGCGTCCGCTCAACCGGCCCTGCATCCGGAACTGTCCGATGACGACCTTCGTCGCCTGCGGGTGCTGCAGGATCTGGACCGGCTTGTAGAGCGGAGCTGGTTGCTCCAGGCCCATCTTGTGGGCAAGCCTGACAGCGTGTGGGACCGGTTCCGTTCACGGTTGCAGGCCATACCTCAGCCCGAATTCCCGCTATCGGGCAAGGATGCCATTATACAAGGTGTCCGGCCGGGGCCGGGCATGGGGCAATGGCTGAAAACGGGGCGGGACTGGTGGATGGCGCAGGGATGCCTGCCGGACCGGAACGCGTGTCTGGCCTATCTTGCCACGCAGAAATGAAGCGGCGGTTTCGCCCTTTTCGCAAGGCCTGCTAAACCCCCCGGTATGACGAAAACGACAGCTCTTGATACGGACAGCCGCGTCCTGATGAAACGCATCTGGCGTGAGGAAATGCGCCAGCATGTGGGACGGATCATCTCCGTCATTGTTCTGACGGTCCTGATGGCAGGGCTGACCGCGCTTTATCCTGCGGTCATCAAGCGGGCCGTGGACATGTTCGCGGCCCATGATTCCCGGATCCTCTATCAGGTGCCGGCTCTGGTTGTAATCGTGACTGGACTGAAAGCCGCGTCCCAGTACGGGCAGACGATTGCCGTGCAGGGACTGGTTCTGGCCGTAATCCGCGGCTTGCAGTCGCGCATGTTCGCCCATGCGCTTCAGGCTGACGTCTCGACCATCGAAAAGGATGCCCCTGCCAAATGGGCCGCCCGTTTCACCACGGATGCCATTTCGATCCGCGAGGCCATGATCCGTGTTGTCAACGCGCTCGGTGATGCGGTGACGGTGGTGGGGCTCGTCATTTCCATGATCGTCACGGACTGGGAACTAAGCCTGATTGCGCTCGTGCTCTACCCGGTTGCGGCCGTGCCTATCCAGAAGCTGGGCAAGAAAGTGCGCCGGGCCTCGGGCGGCATGCAGGAGCAGATCGGCGAGACCTCGGCCCTGCTCAACGAAAGTTTTGCTCTGGCCCGGCAGGTCCGCATCTACCGGATGGAAGAGCGGGAAAGCACGCGTGTCGATCACTCGCTGGATCTGCTACACTCGGCCTTCCTGCGGATTGCCAAAGGGCGCGCGCGTGTCGATCCGGTTCTGGAGGTTCTGGGCGGTGCCGCTGTGGCAGCAGTGCTGGGGTTTGCAGGCTGGCGCGCGGCTCAGGGCGGTGCGACACTGGGGGACTTCACCGCCTTTATTGCCGCTCTCCTGACTGCCGCCCGGCCGATCCGGGCGCTGGGCTCGCTCAATACGGCTCTTCAGGAAGGATTGGCTGGTCTGTCGCGGGTTTTTGCCGTGATCGATGAACCCCCGGCAGTCGTAGAACGTCCGAACGCGAAACCCCTGCCGTCCGGAAAAGGACATCTGGCGTTCCAGCAGGCCAGCTATCGTTACGAGGATGGCAGGGTCGGTCTGCAGAACCTGACCTTCGATGTTCAGCCTGGGAAAACCGTTGCGCTCGTGGGGCCGAGCGGCGCCGGAAAATCCACGGCACTTTCCCTGATCCCGCGTCTGCACGATGTCAGCGCGGGCAGCATCCGTCTTGAAGGCGTGGATCTGCGGGATCTGACCCTGTCCTCTCTTCGGGACGCCATCGCGTATGTCAGTCAGGATACGACCCTGTTCGACATGTCCGTGCTTGAGAATATCTGGATCGGGCGGCCTTCCGCCTCACGCAGCGAGGTCGAAAAGGCCTGTGCCATGGCTGCGGTCGATTTCCTCGATAACCTGCCCGCGGGTCTGGAAACCCGGGTCGGGCCGGGCGGACGCCGACTGTCCGGTGGCCAGCGTCAGCGCGTGGCTCTGGCCCGCGCTTTGCTTCGTAACCCGCGCGTCCTGCTGCTGGATGAAGCGACGAGTGCGCTTGATTCCGAAAGCGAGGCGCGGGTGCAGAATGCACTGGCAAACCTGCGTTCAGGCCGTACGACAGTGATCGTCGCGCACCGGCTTTCCACCGTGCAGGCTGCCGATCTGATCGTTGTGATGGATCAGGGCGCCGTCGCCGAAGCCGGCACCCATGCCGAACTTCTCCGCAAGGATGGCCTTTACGCGCGGCTGGTGCGGACCCAGTCCCTGGCAGCAGCCTGAAAAAGCGCTGCCAGTTCAGGAATCAGATCGGCATAGAGGGCTTTCTTGAAGCCCAGATTGCGTTTCAGAACCGCCTGCGGTTCGACCCACTCCCAGGCGTCGAATTCGGGCGGGTCCTGAAGGTCCAGACGGATATCGGAATCCTGTCCTTCGTAACCCATCACGAACCATTTCTGGGTCTGCCCCCGGAAACGTCCTCCCAAGGCCTTTCCGATCAGGTCGGGCGGCAGATCATAGGAAAGCCAGCCACTCCGTTCGGCAAGAATGCGCGCGTTCCGGGTTCCGATTTCTTCTCCCATTTCGCGCAGGGCGGCGACCTGTGATGTCTCACCTTCATCAATGCCGCCCTGTGGGCACTGCCAGACATCTCCCGGAAGGTCTGTGCGCCGGGCGATGAACAGCTTGCCGTCACGGTTGAAGAGCGCAATTCCCACATTCGGGCGGTAGGGAAGGGTCATGGGATCAGTCATAGGGGCGCTACCGGATTGGGAGGCGAAAGATTGGCGGCCTGATCGTTGCTGATGCCGCTATCTGCGAAAGCTGATGGCGGTACAACGACGAAGTTCTGCGCGGCCGGACCTTTAAGCCAGTTTGCGAGACGGTCGATCATGACAGGCGTGATCGGTCCGACCATCAGCAGAATCTTTGCCGGCTTTCCATCCTGAGGCAGCAGGGCGGCCAGACGGCTGTCCAGAGTGGCGGCGTCCGTGTCCCCGTCTATCCAGGCCGTTGCAGTCATTCCGCGGGTACGACGGCCATCCTGCGCGGATCCTGCCAGATAGAGCAGGCCCCGGCTGCTGATGGTACTGGCAATCGGTGAAAAATCGGGCGAAGTCGCATAGCCGCCGCCCGGCTGGTCGTCTCCGTTTTCAGACGCATCCGTCAGTCCTTCCGCGCCTGCGGCACGGGAGAGGCACCATTCCAGTTCGCGCTGATCATCAGCAGCGGAGTTTCCATATCCCAGCGCGTGCGGGCCTTCATCGACCCGTTCGGGATGGGCGCTCTGCATGGGAAGGGTGACATAGACTTCCCTGTGACTGGCATGGGCCCGCGCAATGATGTCGCTGATATTGCTGACATAAGGCGAAATCCCAACTGCCACAGGTGCGGGAATACGCGAAAGAACGTCGTAGGTCAGCGCATCGGAATAGCCAAATCCTTGGAGCACGATTGCAATGGCGGTTTTGTCGGTCGGGAGGGGCGCCGGGGAAGCTGCCAGCGAAGACGGGGAAGCGGCAGAGGACATGACCGGCGGCAGGGTCTGTTGTGTCACAGCGGTTGAAGAGCCCGCTGGTGAAGGCGGAACAGCCTTGGCGGGAATGGTGGTCGCTGCCGTCGGTAACGTCATGTCAGCCGGCTTTGCCGGAACCGGCGCGGCGGGTGCCTGAGCCCCGGCGGCTGTCACGGTTGTCTCTTTTGGTGCCGGAGTGGAAACAATAGAGGACTTGGCCGGGGAGGTGGGCTGCGCAGGCAGAGGGGGTTTGGGCTGCGGAGTGACCTGCGCGAGGACAGCGGGTTTCTGCTGGTGCAACAGAAACGCCGCCGCACCGGCTCCTCCCGCCAGAAGAACGGCCCAGAACGCGATCAGAAGGCGTCCAATCACGGGAAGTCGCTGCCAGAGCCCTGGTCGGCTGGAGGCGGGACGGTTCTGCACGATCCGGGATGTCCTTGTCAGTGGTGGGCTTCAGGTGGTTTGGGAGCGGTCGGCGCGGCAGCCTTGACCTCTGTTGCCGGTGCGGTGGCCGGTGCAGGATTTGAGAGGCCCGCCATGGCATTGATCACCTTGATCGCCTGCTGAAGCTGGAAATCGGTTGCAGGCTTCGTAGCATCGAATGCGGGCCAGCTGGCATCCGGCATCTTCGGGATGGATTTCGCGATCGGCGGGATATCGGTACGCGGCGTTTCGTTCGTCCGGTTACCGCCAATATTCGTCAGGATGTGGGACAGGTCGGCCTCACGATAACCATAGGCATCGTCATCCTTCGTCTCGGCAACGGGGATATCAGGCGTAATGCCCAGGCCCTGAATGGAGCGGCCGGACGGCGTGTAATAGCGAGCTGTCGTCAGACGCACGGCACCCTGATCGCCGATGGGGATGAGAGTCTGGACCGAACCTTTCCCGAAGGTCTTCTCGCCAAGGATGATGGCGCGGTGATGATCCTTCAGGGCACCAGCCACGATTTCACTGGCCGAGGCCGAGCCACCATTCGTCAGGACGACGATCGGCAGGCCATTGGTGATGTCCGTGCCCTTGGCGTCCCAGCGCTGGTTGTTTTCGGCGTGACGGCCACGGATCGAGACGATTTCACCGTCCTTGATGAAGTCGTCCGAGACAGCGATGGCCTGATCGAGCTTGCCGCCCGGATTGGAGCGCAGATCAAGGATGATACCGGTCAGCTTGCCGCCCGGCGCCTTGGTGGCCTGTGCCTTGAGCTTGTCGAACGCGGCATGCATGGCGCTTTCGAGATCGTCATCGAACTCGGTCAGGCGGATATAGCCCGTGCTGCCATACAGCGCAGACTTCACGATCTGGACGTGCACGATTTCGCGCGTCATGTCGAAGGTGAGCGTCTTGCCGGTCTTGGGGCGGACGATCGTCAGGCTGATTTTCGTGCCCGGATCACCACGCATCTTGCGGACGGCCTGATCGAGCGTCAGGTCATCAATGCTCTTGTGGTCGACCATCGTGATGAAATCGCCAGGCTGGATGCCTGCGCGCGCGGCGGGGGTTCCGTCGATCGGGGAGACCACGCGGACATGTCCGGACTCACCCTGAACCTGAAGGCCTAGGCCACCGAACTTGCCCGAAATCTCGGTCTGCATGTCGTGGAACTGGGCCGCGGTCATGTAGGACGAATGGGGATCGAGGTTGCCGACCATCCCGTCAAGCGCGTTATTGATGAGGTCCTTGTCGGAGACGGGGTGGACATATTCCGCCTTCACCACGTCCATGACCGTTCCCAGCAGCGTCAGCAGGCGGACGGTTTCCGCGCTGTTGTCATGGGAGATTTCACGGGCGAGGGCTGCACCCGGAAAGTCGCCGGAGCCAGCAAGACGCAGGGCTCCCGGTCCGACGGCCAGTCCGGCCAGAAAGGCGGTGCCCAGCAACAGGCCACTGCGAAACTTCATGTGATCTCCATCCTTGGGAACGAAGGAACGTACTGACCGTCGTCACCTTGAAGGCAGACTAGGCCGGTTCGGGTTGCCAAATTATTAAGAAACGATCCTACAAGGTCAGACGCGCTCGGCAAACCGGATCAGAGGAAAGGAGCGGGACTGACAACCTGCGTACCATGTCGGAGCTGGACAAAAAGCATTCCGTCGGCCGCAGGCATCTGGCCCAGTGTGGCAGCTTTCCTGATGCTTTGGCCACCCGAAACATTCAGCTGTCCCAGTCCGGAAAGGACGAAGCGGTAATTCCGTCCACAGTCGAGGATCAGCATCTGTCCGAAGGAGCGGAAGGGGCCGGCAAATTCGACTCGGCCCGTGCAGGGGGCCTGTACGGGGGCAGAAGAGAGGGCGGCATAGGTAATGCCGGTTGCGGGGCCCGCTTCCGTCGTCTGGCCCCAGCGGACGGAAACCCGGCCTGAGACGGGGGCATGACCACTGCCGCTGGAGACGCCCTGTCCGCTCGAGGAGAGCGCCTGGGCCTGCGATCGGGCATGGCGGGCACGTTCGAGCTGATGCTGACGGGTCAGGGCGGCGGCTTCCTTTTCCAGTTCGGCGCGGGCCTGGGCTTCCTGTCGGACCAGCGCGTCAATTTCGGCGGACAGATCCGCTGCGGCCTGCATGGCATCAGCCACGGCCTTGCGGGCTTTCTGGGCACCCTGATCTGCGACAGCTTCCTGCCGTGCCGCAATTCGGGTCCGGGCGGCGGCGGCATTACGCTCACGGGTCTGCTGCGCGAGCAGTTCCGCGAGTTCCTTTTGTCGGCTGTCCAGATCAATGCCGATGGCATGGAGTTCGTCTTCGCGGGACTGAAGCGCCTGGGCACGCTGTTGGGTCAGGCGGGAGAAACCGCCGAGGACGGAGAGCGCGGTGACGCTTTCTGACGCTGTTTCCGGAGAGGCCAGCAATGCGGCATCCGGTGCAATGGACAGGCGCGCTGCGACGGGAAGCAGCGGTTGCAGGGCGGCATTCTGCTGGCGGATATCCGCTTCAACAGTCGTCCGCTTGTCCATCAGCTCCGCAATACTGGCCTTAAGTGCAAGAATACGGCTCTGGGTCGTGTCCACGGCGGACTGGGCCGTATGGGTCTGGGCCGTGAAGGCGAGGGTGCGGGCATTGTCCTGCCGCGCCTTTGCTTCGGCCTGTGCCGAGGCAATCTGTTTTGCTTTCAGGGCCGCTGCTTCATCCGCCTGCCGTTTTTCCAGAGCCCGGCGCGCGGCCTGGGCGCGGGCAAGGGCTTTCTGTCCCTCGCTGGGCGCGGCGACCGCCGGTTTTTCTGTGTGACGGGCATGATGATGAGACGCGTGATGTGCTGCCGCCCAGCCGGGCGACAGGAGCAGGACGAGCGGCAGAAACGGCCGTGGATCAGGCGCTTTCAAGCAGGGAAACACCCGTCATGGCTTCAGGCTGCTTCACGCCCATTAGGGCCAGCATGGTGGGAGCCAGATCAGCCAGACGGCCGTCATGGATGGTCTGGCCATCCGCATGCGCCAGAATGACAGGCACGACGTTCAGCGTGTGCGAGGTGTGCGCACCACCCGTCACGGGATCGCGCATGGTTTCGCAGTTGCCGTGGTCCGCCGTGACAAGCAGGCTGCCACCGGCCTTGATGATGGCGTCATTGATGCGGCCCAGCCCCTGATCGACGGTCTCGCAGGCCTTGATGGCTGCGGGCAGGGAACCGGTATGGCCGACCATGTCCGGATTGGCGAAGTTCAGGACGATCATGTCAAATTTGCCACTCTCGATGGCGGCAACAGCCCTGTCCGTCAGTTCGGGGGCGGACATCTCGGGCTGCAGATCGTAGGTCGCGACCTTGGGGGAGGGGACCAGAATGCGCTCTTCACCGTCGAACTGGACTTCGCGGCCACCGTTCAGGAAGTAGGTGACGTGCGGATATTTTTCCGTTTCAGCCATGCGGAGCTGGGTCCTGCCAGCCTTGGCGACCACGTCTCCCAGCAGATCGTCGAGCGGCACCTTGGGGAACAGGATGCTCATGTAAGGTGCCAGATGATCGGAATAGCGCGACATGCCGCAGACGGCTGCGAATTTCACCTTACGGCCGCTGTCATACTCCGCAAAGTCCGGCAGGACGAGGACGTCCAGCAGTTGGCGGATGCGGTCTGCGCGGAAGTTGCAGGCCAGAATGCCGTCTCCGTCCTTCATGCCGGCATAATCACCCAGAACGGTGGGAAGAACGAACTCGTCTCCCTTGTCGCTGGCGTAACTGGCCTGAAGAGCCGAGAGGGCGTCCGTCGCGTGTGGGCCTTTCGCGTCCCGGATGGCCTCGACAGCGAGGGCGACGCGCTCCCAGCGGCGATCCCGGTCCATGGCGTAATAGCGACCGCTCAGCGTTGCGATCTGCACGCTGTCAGGCAGGTCCTTCAGGAATTTCCCGATGAAGTCCTCACCCGATCGCGGTGCCGTGTCGCGGCCATCGCTGAAGATATGGACGGCTACGGGCACACCTGCCGCGCTGACAATTTTTGCCAGTGCGACCACATGATCCTGATGGGCATGCACACCGCCGGGCGAGATCAGACCCATGAGGTGGCAGGTTCCGCCCGACGCCTTCAGGGCTGCGATGAACTCCAGAAGAGCGGGGTTCTGTGGCAGGGAGCCGTCCCGGGCGCTGCGGGAGATGCGGGGGAGTTCCTGCATCACCACACGACCGGCACCGATATTCAGATGTCCGACCTCGGAATTGCCCATCTGCCCGTCGGGCAGGCCGACATCCTCGCCCGAGGTTTTCAGGAAGGCGTGGGGGCTTGTGGCCCAGAGGGTGTCGAAAGTCGGAGTGTTTGCGAGACGGACCGCATTGTCGGACTCATCCTCCCGCCAGCCGAAGCCGTCGAGAATGACGAGCATGACGGGGCGGGGTGTCGAGGATGCGGACATGGGATGTCTCCTGCAGGAAAGGAGGAATGGGACTGTCGCCCATCATGCCATCATTCCCCACAAATGCGAACGCCCGCCATGACGGCGGGCGTTGCATTGTGATCGGGGGGACAGCTTCAGAGCTTGTCGATGCCGCTCTTGACCGCATCCTTGGCGTCGCCCGTGGTTTTCTGGACCTTGCCCTTGAGGTTCTGGGCCACGCCTTCGCCTTCAAGTTCCTTGTCGTTCGTCATGTGACCGACTTCTTCCTTGACCTTGCCAGTCACCTGATTGGCAACGCCCTTGATCTTGTCTTCGATGGAACTCATGACCGGATCCTTCCGTCTTGATGTTGTGCAATCCTAACGGGCGTCTCTGTGTCGGGTTGCGTCATGACAGCTTAAGATGCGTGACAAAATACGGCCGCGCTTTCATACATCGTCAGAAGACGCCTTTCAGATTTTCCGGAGAACCAGCATGACCCAGAGTTGCGGCCCGAACGGGCAGACCGGCAGTGGCTGCGGTGTTGGCCTGACACCGGAACAGCGGCGGATCCTTCATGAACACGGAACGGAACGTCCCGGCTCCAGCCCTCTCAACGACGAGAAGCGCGCGGGGATTTATGCCTGTGCGGCCTGCGGGCGTCCGCTTTTTGCTTCGGAAACGAAATATGATAGCGGCAGCGGCTGGCCCTCATTCTTCCAGTCCCTGCCGGATGGCGTCGAAACCACGCAGGACAGCCGCTATGGCATGGTCCGCACCGAAGTCCACTGCGCGAACTGCAAAGGCCATCTGGGGCATGTCTTTCCCGATGGTCCGCCGCCCACGGGGCTTCGTTATTGCATGAACGGTCTGGCGCTCGATTTCCGCCCGGCCGAAGGAGAAAAAGTATGAGTCAGGCGCTGCCGCCTATCGTCCTCGACCACCCGCTGGTGCGCCACAAGCTGACCCGTCTGCGTGACCGCAATACATCCACGGCCGGTTTCCGTCGCCTGACGCGCGAACTGAGCCTGCTGCTGGCCTATGAAGCCACGCGCAACCTGTCGCTGGCGCCGCGGCATATCGAAGCGCCGAGTGGCCCGATGGAAGGTGAGGAACTGGACGGCAAGAAGCTGTGCTTTGTCTCCATCCTGCGTGCCGGTAATGGTCTGCTGGATGGCATGCTGGATCTGGTGCCGTCCGCGCGTGTCGGACATATCGGTCTGCGCCGCGATCACGAGACGCTGGAAGTCAGCGAATACTACTTCAACATGCCCAGCGATGTTCCGGGACGGACCTGCATCGTGCTCGACCCAATGCTGGCAACAGGGCACTCCGCCGCCGCTGCGCTGACGCGCGTGAAGGCTGCCGGTGCAACGAACCCGATCTTCGCCTGTCTGCTGGCAGTTCCCGAGGGTATTGCCCACATGGCGGAACTGCACCCGGATGTGCAGATCGTGACCTGCTCGATCGACAGTCATCTGGACGAACACGGCTATATCGTCCCGGGTCTCGGTGATGCTGGTGACCGTCTGTTCGGCACGCGCTGAGGCTTTGGCACACGCTCTTGTGTGCTGAAACTTCAGCGGTTTTGTGGCGGGTATGGAGGCTCATCCAGAGGGGAGCGTTCCATGCCTGCCTATGCTGTGTTTATTCGTGAAAAGCTGACCGACCCGGGCGAATTCCAGAAATATTCGGAAGTGGTTGGTGAGACCTTCAAAGGCTTTCCGGCCAAGATTCTTGCGGCTTACGGCAAGCAGGAAAAACTCGAAGGGACCGAGCCTGATGGTGTCGTGATTATCGAGTTTCCGGATGCGGCGTCGGCCCGGGCCTGGTATGAAAGCCCGGCCTATCAGAAGGCCGCCGCGCATCGCTGGAAAGCCGGGCCCTATAACGTTGTTATCGTGGACGGTCTCTGAAGGTCAGTCCCGCCGGACGATATAATGCCGCGCCAGATCGGTCTCGATCTGGTGGGCATGTTCGGTGTCGCGGGCTTCCACCATCACCAGCAGCTCGGCCGTCTGAACAGACGGAGACGCAAACAGGCGGTGATGGGAGACTTCGATGATGTTCCCGCCGTAATTGCCAATGCGGGCCGAGATGTCCGCCAGCATGCCCGGACGATCAGGGATCTGGAAGATCAGACGCAGGATCCGCCCGTCCCGGAGGAGGGAGCGCAGGATCGTGTTGGCAAGAATGCGAGCGTTGATGTTCCCGCCCGAAAGGGGAAGGGCAACGCGGCGTCCCCTGAACAGCTCCGGATAGGCCAGAACGGCCGCGAGGCCAGTGGCTCCTGCGCCTTCACAGACCTGCTTGGCTTTTTCGGCCAGCGTCGTGATGGCGCTTTCGACCTGAAGTTCGCTGACGACGAGGATCTTCGAGATCTTGTTGCGAAAGGCGTTCAGGCAGTGATCGCCGAGTTTCGTGACCGCAATACCTTCCGCG
This sequence comes from Gluconobacter sp. P1C6_b, assembly GCF_018811945.1. GTDB lineage: Bacteria > Pseudomonadota > Alphaproteobacteria > Acetobacterales > Acetobacteraceae > Gluconobacter. The sequence continues at coordinate 93,471 of NZ_JACRVU010000003.1, read as the reverse complement.
ATGGTCGAGCCGCCCTGCGTCGGGCCGTCTTCCTGCGGATAATTGGACAGCGAGGCATAGGCTTCGACCTGCACGCCGATGACCTCGACATCCGGGCGGAGCGCCGCCATGACGGTGGCAAATCCACCGATCAGGCCGCCACCGCCCACGGGGACGACGACGGTGTCGATATCCGGAGCATCCTGCAGCAGCTCCAGTGCAGCCGTGCCCTGACCTGCAATGACGGCCGGGTCATTGAACGGATGGACGAGGACCCGGCCGTCCTGCTTCTGGAGTTCGGCAGCGGTTTCGCTGGCCTGTGCGAAATCGTCACCGGCGAGCACGACATTCGCGCCCCAGGCCTGCGTTGCCGCGACCTTGGTGGCCGGCGTGAAGCGCGGCATGACGATGGTGGCATCAATGCCGAGAAGACTGGCCTGACGGGCCACACCCTGTGCATGATTGCCTGCCGAGACGGTAATGACGCCGCGTGCCCGCTCTTCCGGCGTCAGGAGGGCCATTTTGTTGGCCGCTCCGCGCTCCTTGAAGGAGCCGATCGCCTGAAGGTTTTCGAGCTTGAGCGTAATGTCCGCGCCCGTCAGTTTGGACAGCGCGGGGCAGGAAATCGTCGGCGTGCGAACCACGGTGGACGCGATGCGCTCATGGGCGCTTTCGATATCCGCGATGGTCACGACAGGGGTGGTGGACGTCAGGACGTCAGACATCAGCGATATGTGACCTTGAGGATTTCGTAGGTCCGGTCTCCGCCAGGGGCGGGAACGGAAACGGAGTCACCGACATCCTTGCCGATCAGGGCTTTGGCCAGAGGCGAGGAAATCGAGATCAGGCCCTGCTTGATGTCGGCCTCATGAACGCCAACGATCTGGTACAGGGCTTCCTTGTCGGTCTCTTCGTCGACGAGTTCGATATGCGCGCCAAAACGGACGCGCGTTCCGGTCAGCGTCGAAGGGTCGATCACCTCGGCATTAGAGATGATCCCTTCCAGCTCCAGGACGCGGCCTTCGATGAAGGACTGGCGGTCACGGGCGGCGTGGTATTCGGCGTTTTCGGACAGGTCCCCATGTTCGCGGGCTTCTGCGATGGCGCGGATGACGGCCGGGCGGTCGACGCTCTTGAGGGTCCGAAGTTCGTCTTCGAGACGCTGCTGTCCCTTCGCGGTCATGGGGATCTTCTGCACTCTGAAATCCTCGAAAAAGCGTGACTGAAACTTAATAAACAGCCTGACAATATAGGATTTCAGGGAGTTTTTTGCAAGATGGCGTATTTTTATTTATCGAAAAACGATAAAATCTTTGTTGGGCAGGCGATGGGTGTGCTTATCGTTTTTCGATAAGGAGGCATTATGAAGAAAATGAATACCTTGCGCTTTGTTCGTCAGATCCTGCGTTTTCTCTCTGGCATCTCATCAGTGTTGTTATGGAGCGAATTGGTCCTGTTGATAGTTGTTCTTGTTTTCACACCGATCTTCTATGTGTTCTGGGACAAGGCGCCTCACTCTTTATCGCAGGAGGGGAAGGACGTATTCAGTTTGGTAATGGGAGTCATTGAACTCTATATTTTAAAAAATATTCTCAGGAATTCTGTCGGTATTATTGATAATGTCCTCTCTGGGAAGATTTTTTCTCGAAACAATTCTGTGATGATTTGGGATATTTTCAGAAAAATCCTTTGTTTTGTTTGTATTGGTTTTTTCGGAGAGATGCTTTCAAGCTTCTTTGATCCTGCAACTTACGGTCCCTTCTCATGGACTACCTCTCTTTCGGACCTTGCGGATTTCGCGCTGTGTCTGGGGTTGCTTTATCTTATTGCCTTACTTTTCGAGAGGGTGTTCAGCTTCAGTCCGAAATGGATGAGGTCATCTGATGCCGGTACAGGTCAATCTGGATGAGGTGCTGAAGGCGCGGGGGATGTCTTTGACGGAACTCTCGGAGAAAGTGGGGCTGACGCTGGCCAATCTTTCAATTCTCAAGACAGGCAAAGCAAAGGCGATCCGGTTCTCAACCCTTGAGGCCCTGTGTCGGGTTCTCAACTGCCAGCCGGGCGATCTTCTTCGATATTCAGGCGATTAGAAACAAAAAGCCCCGCCAGATTGCTCCGGCGGGGTTTTTCAGGGGCAGGCAGGGTTCAGAACTCACCCTTGAAGTAGGACTGGAGCGGGGCGACGCCCAGATCGTCTTCCTTCAGGACCGCGATGGCGTAGGTCGCAGCCCGCGCGCCTGCGATCGTGGTGTAATGCGGGATCCCCATCGTCAGGGCGCTGCGACGGATTTCGTAGCTGTCCTGTGCGGCCTGACCGCCCTGCGAGGTGTTGATGACCATCTGCACATCGCCCGAGCGGATGGAGTCCACGCAGTTCGGGCGACCCTGCATCACCTTGTTCACGCGCTGCACAGGAATGTCGGCGTCTTCCAGACGGGATGCCGTGCCGCTCGTGGCGAGAATCGTGAAGCCCATGGCGACCAGCTTGCGGGCCAGCGGCTGGACATGGGCCTTGTCGCTTTCACGCACCGAGAGGAACACCGTCCCTGAAAGTGGCAGCTTTACGCCAGCGGCAAGCTGGGACTTGGCAAAGGCGCGTTCGAAGCTGGAATCGAGCCCCATAACTTCACCCGTGGAGCGCATTTCCGGGCCGAGGATCGTGTCGGCATTCGCGAAACGGTGGAACGGGAATACGGCTTCCTTGACCGCGACATGTGGAGAGACGGCACCGCCATTGAGCTGGAACTCGGTGAGCTTCGCACCGGCCATGACACGGGCACCAATCTTGGCAACCGGAACGCCAGTGGCCTTGGCGACGAACGGCACGGTCCGCGAGGCGCGGGGGTTCACTTCGAGAACGAAAACTTCCTGATCCTTGATGGCGTACTGGACGTTCATCAGGCCACGGATGCCCAGTTCGCGGGCCATGGCTTCGGTCTGCGAGCGCAGTTCCGTCACCAGCGCCGGGGAGAGGGTGTAGGGCGGCAGGGAGCAGGCAGAGTCACCGGAATGGATGCCGGCTTCCTCGATATGTTCCATGACGCCTGCGACATAGACGTTCTCGCCGTCGCAGATGCAGTCCACGTCCGCTTCGATGGCGTCGTTGAGGTAGTGGTCGAGCAGGACGGGGCCGGTCGAGACTTCGGGGCCGGCGGCACGCAGGACCTCGTTGAGGTAGCGCTTGAGGCCGGGCTTGTCATAGACGATTTCCATCGCCCGGCCGCCCAGAACGTAGGACGGACGGGCGACGACCGGGTAGCCGACCTCTTCCGCGATGGCCTCGGCTTCCGCCGGGCTGCGGGCGATGCCGTTGCGGGGCTGGCGCAGGCCGAGCTTGCGGAGCATGGACTGGAAGCGTTCGCGGTCTTCGGCGCGGTCGATCGCGTCTGCAGGCGTGCCGAGGAGCGGAATACCGGCTTCTTCAAGGGCGCGGGACAGCTTGAGCGGGGTCTGGCCGCCATACTGTACGATACAGCCCAGAACCTTGCCGCCTTTGGCTTCGGTCCGGATCAGGGCGATCACGTCCTCGGCGGTCAAGGGCTCGAAATACAGGCGGTCCGAGGTGTCGTAATCGGTGGAGACCGTCTCGGGGTTGCAGTTGACCATGACCGTCTCGAAACCGGCTTCGCGCAGGGCGTAGGCGGCGTGAACACAGCAATAATCGAACTCGATGCCTTGACCGATACGGTTCGGGCCACCACCGAGGATGACGATCTTGTCGCGGTTTGTTGGGCGGCTTTCGCAGTCCGGCGTGCCGAACCCGCCTTCATAGGTCGAATACAGATAGGGCGTGTCGGAGGCGAATTCGGCGGCGCAGGTGTCGATGCGGCGATAGACCGGCGTGACAGCCAGTTTTTCACGGAGGGCTGCAACGTCCTTGATGCTCTGGCCTGAGAGGCGGGCGAGCTGGACGTCGGAGAAGCCCTGGGCCTTGAGGCGGCGCAGGTTGTAGGCGTCCTGGGGCAGGCCGTTCTTTTCGATTGCGCGCTCGGAGGTCACGATGTCTTCGAGCTGGCGGAGGAACCACGGCTCGAACTTGCAGGCTTCGTTGATCTGCTCGACGGACAGTCCGGCGCGCAGGGCCTGTGCGGCCATCAGGATGCGCTCGGGGCGCGGCTCGGCGAGGGCGGCGAGATAGGCGTTATGCGAACCGTCGCCGGGGGCTTCGACCGGATCGAGGCCGGTGAGGCCCGTTTCCATTGAGCGCAGGCCCTTCTGGATGGCTTCGGCGAAGGAGCGACCGACCGACATGGCTTCACCGACCGACTTCATGGACGTCGAGAGGAGCGCCGGGGAGCCGGGGAATTTCTCGAAGGTGAAGCGGGGGATCTTGGCGACGACATAGTCGATCGTCGGCTCGAAGGAGGCCGGGGTCGTTTTCGTGATGTCGTTCTTGAGTTCGTCGAGCGTGTAGCCGACGGCCAGCTTGGCGGCGATCTTGGCGATCGGGAAGCCAGTGGCCTTCGAGGCGAGAGCGGACGAGCGGGAGACGCGCGGGTTCATCTCGATGACGACCAGACGGCCGTCCTTCGGATTGACGCCGAACTGCACGTTGGAGCCGCCGGTCTCGACGCCGATCTTGCGCAGGCACGCGATCGAGGCATCCCGCATGCGCTGGTATTCCTTGTCGGTCAGCGTCAGGGCGGGGGCGACGGTGATGGAGTCACCGGTATGGACGCCCATTGGGTCGATGTTTTCGATGGAACAGATGATGATGCAGTTATCCACTGTGTCGCGGACGACTTCCATCTCGTACTCTTTCCAGCCCAGAACGGACTCTTCGATCAGGACTTCGGTCGTGGGGGAAGCATCGAGGCCGCCCGTGACGATCTGGTCGAACTCTTCACGGTTATAGGCGATGCCGCCGCCAGCGCCGCCCATGGTGAAGGACGGGCGGATGATGGCGGGCAGGCCGACATCGGCCAGTGCCGCGCGGGCTTCTGCGAGCGTGTGGGCGATGGTGCTGCGGGGGCTTTCGATCCCGATCTCGTCCATGGCTTCGCGGAATTTCTGGCGGTCTTCCGCGCGGTCGATGACCTCTGCGTCGGCGCCGATCAGTTCCACGCCATGCTTTTTGAGGAAGCCGGACTTATCGAGCGCCATGGCAGCATTCAGGGCTGTCTGGCCACCCATGGTCGGCAGGACGGCGTCGGGCTTTTCCTTGAGGATGATGCGCTCGACGAATTCCGGGGTGATCGGCTCGATATAGGTCGCATCCGCCAGACCGGGGTCGGTCATGATGGTGGCGGGGTTCGAGTTGATCAGGATGACGCGATAGCCTTCCTCACGCAGGGCCTTGCAGGCCTGTGCGCCGGAATAGTCGAATTCGCAGGCCTGTCCGATGACGATCGGGCCAGCGCCGATGATCAGGATGGACGAGATGTCTGTCCGTTTTGGCATGGCTCAGGCTCCTGCTTTAGCGCGACGGTCCATGACCGCGACGAAACGCTCGAAAAGATAGAAACTGTCGGACGGGCCGGGACTCGCCTCTGGATGGTACTGGACGGAGAAGGCGTCCTTCGTGGTCGAGGCGATGCCTTCGTTGGAGCCGTCGAACAGGCTCACATGCGTCACCTTCACATCCGCGGGCAGGGACTTTTCGTCCACGGCGAAACCGTGGTTCTGGCTGGTGATTTCCACGCGGCCGGTCTCGACGTCCTTGACTGGTTGGTTGGCGCCGCGGTGGCCGCGCTCCAATTTGTAGGTTTTGCCGCCCAGAGCCTGTGCGAGCAGCTGATGGCCGAGGCAGATGCCGAAGACGGGGACGTTTGCGTCCAGAACTTTGCGGATGGCGGGGACGGCATAGGTGCCGGTCGCGGCCGGATCGCCGGGGCCGTTGGAGAGGAACACGCCTTCGGGCTTGAGTTCCAGGATCTCTTCGGCGGTAGCTGTGGCGGGCAGGACGGTGACGTCACAGCCAGCGGTCACGAGGCAGCGCAGGATGTTGTCTTTCGCACCATAATCCATGGCGACGACGCGGCGGCGGTTTTCGCGCACGGGTTTCGTGGAGTGCCACACGCCTTCGGTCCAGACGCGCTTGGGGCGTGTCACTTCCTTGGCCAGATCCATGCCTTCGAGGCCGGGCCACTGCCGGGCGCGGTTCAGCAGGCTGTCCGTGTCGATACGGCCGTTTTCCGGGAAGGCGAGGATGGCGGTTTGCGGGCCGTTGTCGCGCAGGGTGCGAGTGATGGCGCGGGTGTCGATGCCGCTGATACCCGCACGACCGTGATCGCGGAGCCATGCGGCGAAGGGCTCGTGGGAGCGCCAGCTTGCCGGGGCGGTGATGTCTTCCTTCAAGACGGCGCCGAGGGCGGCCATTTTCGGGGCCTCGTTGTCATCGCCGTTTGTGCCGACATTGCCGATATGCGGGAAGGTGAAGGTCACGATCTGTCCGGCGAAGGACGGATCGGTCAGGGTTTCCTGATAGCCGGTCATGCCGGTGGAGAAGCAGAGTTCTCCGACGGCGCCTTCCGTATGGGCACCGAAGCCACGGCCCCACAGGACCGTCCCATCGGCAAGGACAAGGGCGGCGTTGGCGCCGGGAGGGCAGGGATTGGACACGTCCGTCTCTCTTTCTTGTTCTTGCTGGGTTTCAGTCGCGGTGAGGTCTGCTGTCAGATCCTGCAGGGCGATTCCCGGCACGCGCAGCAGGGCTGGCCAGTGCTTGGTCGGGACCATGCGGGACTGGCGCCATTTGCGGACGGCTTCCAGTCCGACGCCTGCAAGAGCGGCGATCTCGTCCGCGCCTCCGGCTTTTTCGATGATTCTGTCGATGTCCATGGTCGCCCCGTTGCTGGCTGCCGGATGTACTTCTGGGGCCTCTGAATAAGGGATCGGAAACGGAATGGGAAGTTTTTTCCCACTGCCTGTTCTGCGTTTCGGAAGGGGGTGGGAAGTTTTTTCCGAATGGCTTGTTTTGCGGCCACACGGGGAGGGCGGATTGTTGCAAACCGGCTTTTGTGCGATTTTGCCGCCATTCAAGGAATGAGGGACGGCTCGCCGAGGGAGTTTCCTGCGGGCTGTCCGATGAAGGAGAACGGCGATGTCGCTTCGCAAGCAGATCATGGACGACCTCAAGACAGCCATGAAGGCCGGTCAGTCCGAGACAGTGGCGCAGATCCGCGGGATCACGGCCAAGATCAAGGATCTGGACGTTGCCGCCCGCGCCAGGAGCGCTGAGGTGACGGATACGGACATCATTTCCGCCCTGCGCTCCATGATCAAGTCCCGCACTGAATCCGCCACGATGTATCGTGAGGGTGGCCGTCCGGAGCTGGCGGAAAAGGAAGAGGGCGAGATCGCGACGATCAAGTCCTACCTGCCGCCGGAGCTGGACGAAGGTCAGCTCAAGGCCGGGATCGAAGAGGCCGTGAAGAAGACGGAAGCGACTGGCATGAAGGACATGGGCAAGGTCATGGCTGCGCTGAAGGAGCGTTTTGGCGCGGATCTGGACCCGGCGAAGGCCAGTGCACTGGTGAAGGCGCATCTTTCGGCCTGATCCGTCGATCAAGTCGCAGGATGGAAAGCCGCTCCTTCGGGGGCGGCTTTTTTTGTTTTCAGGGTGTCCGGCAGAGCTTGGCGTAATCGCTGGGCCGGTAGCCTGTGTTTTTGTGGAAGGCTGTGGCGAAGGCGCCGAGGCTTTCATAACCGACGTCCAGTGCCACGCTGGCCACGCTTTCGCCGCGTGCCAGTTTTTCCTGTGCGTTCAGGATGCGCAGGCGTTGCCGCCATACGGAGAACGGCAGTCCTGTCTCAAGCGTGAAATGGCGGACGAAGGAGCGGAGCGACATGGCGGCCAGTTCTGCCCAGTCTTTCTGGTCCCTTTGGTCTGCGGGATTGTCGCTAAGGGTGTTGGCGACGCGGCAGAGTTGCTCGCTTTTCGGGAAAGGCAGGGATAGGGCGGCGCGTGGGGCGGCGAGAAACTCGTGCCAGAAGCATTCCGCGAGGCGGGCGATATGCGCGGCCCATCTGGCTTCGTCGGCATCGTGGGAGAGGCGGTCTGCCAGAGCGGTGAGGAGACGTGTTCCGCCAGCGAGAAAGGGTTGGGCCGGCAGGGCGGAGCATCGTGCTTCACTGACATACAGGCTCCAGCCTGCGACGGCGCCGTGGGAGCGGGCGTCGTGCGGAATGTGTGGCGGGAGCCAGAGGCACTGGCCGGGGGCGATCAGCCAGTAGGCGTGTTCGGTGCGGATGGCCATGACGCCGCTTTCAATCCCGAAAATCTGGCCGCGTTTATGGGCGTGGCGTTCGGCAATCCGGCGTGTGTCCTGCTTCATGTGGCCGCCGAGAAGCCATGGCGTTCCGGCGTCTGGACAGACTGCGGCCGCGGGGGTCATGAAGGAATTGGCGTACATGAGTCGAACTATGGCCTGAGAGCGTGAGAACGCCAAAATGACTTTCGCTAGAACTGTCGTCTCCGGACGGGTTTGAAGCCCTGAACGGAGTGTTCAGCGGGAGATCAGGATCATGAAAGTCGGTTTTGTGGGCCTCGGGGCCATGGGACATGCAATGGCGGAGCGTCTTCTCAAGAGAGGGCACGAGCTTGTCGTAACCAACAGGACGCGCGCGAAGGCGGATGATCTGGTGGCGCAGGGGGCTGTTTTTGCCGAAACGCCTGCGGATGTGGCGCGGCAGGTGGAGGTCGTGTTCTCCATGCTGTTCGATGATGCCAGCACGGAAGAGGCTGTTTTCGGGGAGCACGGCATTGCCACAGCTCTGGCGCCGGGCGGCATTCATGCGTGCAGCGGTACACTGTCCCTGGAGCAGGCGCGCCGTCTGCGGGACGGGCATGCTGAGCATGGGCAGCTCTATGTCAGTGCCAATGTGCTGGGGCGTCCGCCAGCCGCGAAGGCGGGTGAGCTGTTCGTCGTGACGGCGGGCGCGGAGGAGGCGCTGAAGCGTCTGCGGCCTTTGCTGGAATGTTTCGGGTCGAAGATTTTCGAAGTGGGGCAGGATCCGGTTCAGGCCAATCTGGCCAAGCTGTCGCTGAACTTCATGATCTATTCGACGATCGAGCAGATGGCGGAAGTCTTTGCGCTGAATGAAAAGGCCGGGACGGATCCGCATAGGATTTTCGAGATCATGACGGGCAGTTTTTACAATGCGCCGGTTCATAAGAATTACGGAAAGCTGATGGTCGATCATGAGTACGACCATCCGGGCGCGCCGGTGACGCTGGGGCTCAAGGACATGGAGATGTTCCTTAAGGCCGGGGGAGAGCATGCTGTTCCGCTGCCTTATGCCTCGGTGGTGCGGGACCGGTTGCTGAGTGCGATCAGTGCCGGGGATGCCGGGCGGGATTTCGTCGTGCTGCTGGAGCGGGCGCGGCAGGACAGTGGGCTGAAATAAGTGTCAGGGCATAGTGTGATGTCCGGTCATGCTCCGGAAAAAATCATTCGGGACATGTTCACCATGTTTACGGATTTCGGATCCGATCTGGATGCGCTGACGGCGTTCATGACGCCCGATTATCGGCAGATTGTGGATGGGCGGGAAATGACGCTGGCGGATTTTCGCGCTCATACGCTGGCCCTGCGCGAGGGGCTTTCGTCTCTGGAAATCGAGATCCTGCATCTCGTTTGTGAGAAGGATCGGGCGGCGACGGTTCATCTGGCGTCAGTGACCCGCCCTTCCGGAGTGCGGAGCGTGATCAGAGTGGTTGCGTTTTACCAGTTCCGTGACGGGCGGCTCTGTCTTGTGGATGAACTGACGCGTGTCCAGCAGGGCCATGACGGTGATGGTGCGCTGGGAAGCCTGCAATAGTGTGGGGCAGGGTTTGACAGTCCTGCGTCGAGGTCCTCACTCTGAAATCCTGTTTTTGCGGATGAGGCCAGAATGTCGGCAGGTGGTTCAACGAAGGTCGTTTTCATTGCGCTGGGGGTCAATCTTGCGATTGCCTGCGTGAAGGGTGTGGCGGCTCTGCTGACCGGTTCGGCCGCGATGCTGGCAGAGACGGTTCATTCCTTTGTCGATTGCGGCAACCAGCTTCTGCTGCTGGTAGGCATGAAGCGTGCGGCGGCGCCTGCGACGAAGGAACATCCTCTGGGGCATCATCGGGAGCTTTATTTCTGGACGCTGGTCGTGGCGGGTGCGCTGTTCATTGGCGGCGGGGTCGCCTCCCTGCATGAAGGCTGGGAGAAGGTCTGGCATCCCGCCGCGATGGATCAGGTCCGTGTGCTGGGGCATGTCTTTCCCGGCTGGTGGCTGAATGTCGCCATCCTCGGGATTTCGGGCAGTATGGAAGGCTACGGGTTTCTGGCGGCCATGAAATCCCTGCCGTCCGGGAAAGGCTCCCTGTGGACCATGATCCGGCGCAGCACGGATCCGGGGCTGTTTGTCGTACTGTTCGAAGATGGGGCGGCGCTGGTCAGTCTGATGATCGCGCTGGTCTTCACCGTGCTGTCCGTCGTGACGGGGTGGTATGTGCTCGATGGTGTGGCGTCGCTGCTGATCGGGGTGGTTCTGGTGATTGTTGCGGTGCTGCTGACGAACGAGACGCGCTCCCTGCTGGTCGGGGAGAGCAGTCCGGAAATCGATGCGTTCGTGCGGGAGCAGGCGGCGAAGTTGCCGGGTGTGGTCGGGGTGAACGAGGTTGTGACCGAGACGCGGGGGCCGGGGAGCATCATCGTTCTGCTGTCGCTGGACTGGGACGATACGCTGACGGCCGGGCAGGTGGAGCAGGGGGTCTCGGCGCTGGAGCGGATGACGCGGACGCGGTATCCGTCGGTGCTGCGGATGTATGTCGAGGCGCAGGACAAGCGGGACAGTGCTCCGGATATTGCCGTGCAGCATCCCTGAACGCAGATCGGGCCCCCTTGCGGGAGCCCGACGCTCTCAGTCGTAAAGGACTGGAGGTGTTACTGCTGCGGCTGTGCGGCCGGAGCCGGGCTGGTGCCGGGAGCGGCAGAAGATGCGCCCGGGTTGGTCATCTGGCCCGGGGTCGTGGAATGCTCGACGTCGTAGGCCGTGGCTTTCTCTTCATAGGATCCCTTGGCGCCCGGATGTTCCTTGTCGTACAGAGCGGCCTTTGCGCGGGCTTCCTTGCGGTAACGGTGACGCACATACATGCCGGTCACGCAGCCGCCCATGGCGCCGAGGACACCATGATGGTTGGCGACGTGTCCACCGACGGCGCCGGCAGCGCCGTATTTGAGGCAGCCACCCGGTTCTGCTTCTGCCGTGGTGATCGATGTCGCCAGCAGACCGGCTGCGGCGGCAAGCATCAGGTACTTTTTCATGAACGCTTCCTGTTTTCCAAAGCTGCCGGAGCACCCGGTAGCAGAGAGACGGAGCCGAGCATGCCCCAATCCTGCGTTCAGAACAATCGGGAGGGGCAGCGCACGACATTTTCGGCTGGTGCGCTGAAGGTCCAGACGGTGCCGTCCGGTTCATGGGAGCAGGAACTGCTGGCACCGGGGATCGAGCGGGGATTGTGTTCGATGACGATCGATCCGAAGCCGCGGCGTTCGGGTCTGCAAACGGTGGGACCGCCGGTCTCTTTCCAGCTCATCCGGAAGACGGGTTTGTCCTCTTCGTCGTGCAGACCCCAGCTGACGGTTACGATTCCGGTGTCGTTCGACAGGGCGCCATATTTGATGGCGTTGGTGGTCAGCTCGTAGATGGCCAGACCGATGCGGTCGGCGGTGTCGGGGACGAACTGAAGCTCCGGATCGCCTTCGATGCGCAGACGTGTGGCCGGAAAATCGCCGGCGACAACCGTCTGGGACGTGACGACGTCGCGGACTGTGGCACCCGTCCACTCGCCGTGGATCAGAAGATCCTGACTTCTGGCGATGGAGGTGATGCGCTCTTCCAGAACCTTGACGAAAGGGGCTGTGGGGTCGGGGACGGTGCGCCGGATCAGGGCCTGGAAGATGGCGAGCATGTTTTTGGAGCGGTGGTTCAGTTCGTTGAGCAGCAGGGCGATCCGCTGCTCATTTTCGCGCTGGGTCGTCACATCGCGCGAGACGCAGAGAATGGCTTCGACGCTCTGATCGGGATTCAGAAGCGGGGTCAGCATGTTGTCCCAGTGCCGGATGGGCTGGCCGGGGAGCTGGCTGACGCCCATGAAGCGGGCGTTCTGTCCTTCGGCGGCGTCCCTCAGGGCCTCGCTGCCGGGCGCATGCGCTTCCGGCGGGAGCAGGCCGAGCCAGCGCATGCCGAAGCCTGAGGTGCTGTCCACGCCGAGGGCACTGCAGCCCGCCGTGTTCATATGAACCAGGGTGCCGTCTTTTGTGATTTCCTTGATGCAGTCTACGCTAACATTGAGCATGCGATCACGGATGTCGGCCTTCTGGAGAAGGGCTTCCTCGTGGCGTTTCTGTTCGTGGATGTCGGTCAGGATGAGGAGGCGGACGGTGTCTTCGCCGTTGGTGGGCAGGCGCTGGACGAGGCGCAGGAGGAACCAGCGGATGTGTCCGTCAGGGTTCAGAATGCGGAAGCTTGTGCTCCGGAGCTGATCTGAGCGGGCGGTGTCGCGGAGGATACGGGTGATCTCCGCCTGATCGGCGGGGACAATGACCGGGAGCCACTCTGAAAAGGCGAGCGGCACACCAAGGGCTGCGGCCTGCTGCTTCCAGGCCGTGTTGAAGTGCATGGCGCCTGCGTTGCTGACAGGCTCCATGCAGATCAGATCAGGCAGCAGGTCGAAGGCGGGGCAGGAAATGTCGGGTGGGGCGGTCTGTGTCTGTCCCATATCTCTTTCTGATGGTAGCGCGCAGTATTGCGATGGTTTCAGGATCCATGCGCGATACTTTCTGTCGCGCTGTGCAATATGTATCCTGAAAATTCATCTTTCTGAAACCTGCTTTTGACGTGGATCAGGGCAGCAATACGGCGGCACCGTCGAAACGGCCGTGCCGAAGGTCATCGAGGGCCTGATTGGCGTCTTTGAGGGCATAGGGGGTGTTGGTCACTTTGATGCCGATTTCCGGAGCGATTTTCAGGAATTCCAGACCGTCCTGCCGGGTTAGGTTGGCGACGGAGACGATTTCGCGCTCTTCCCACAGCGTGTCGTAGGAAAAGGCCGGGATCTCGCTCATGTGGATGCCGCCACACACGACTTTTCCGCCCTTGCGAATGGCTTTGAGACCGGCGGGGAGCAGGGCGCCGACGGGGGCGAAGAGGATGACGGCGTCGAGCGGTTCGGGCGGCAGTTCGTCCGAGCCACCGGCCCAGATTGCGCCGAGGGAGCGGGCGAAATCCTGTTTCTGCGTGTCGCCGGGGGACGTGAAGGCGTAGACGTCCCGGCCCTGCCAGCGCAGGACCTGCGTGATGATATGGGCGGCCGCGCCGAAGCCGTAGAGGCCGATTTTCTTTCCATCTCCCGCCTTGTTCAGGCAGCGCCAGCCGATCAGCCCGGCGCAGAGCAGGGGAGCCAGATCCTTGTCTTCGCCCTTGTCGCCCATCGGGAAGGCGTAACGGGCATCGGCGACCGTCATGGTGGCGTAGCCGCCATTGCGGGTGAAGCCTGTGAAGAGGGGATGGTCGCAGAGATTTTCCATCCCGTGCGTGCAGTAATAGCAGTGTCCGCAGGTATGTCCGAGCCAGGGCACGCCGACCCTCTCGCCCACCGACAGACCGGTGACATTGCTGCCCAGTTTGTCGATCCGGCCGACGATTTCGTGGCCGGGAATGATGGGGAGGGTGGCGTGGGGGAGTTCGCCATCCACGACATGCAGGTCCGTCCGGCACACGCCGCAGGCGCCGATCCGGATGCGGATTTCATCGGGACCGGGCTCGGGATCGGGGAGTTCGACCCATTCCAGAGGGGTGTGATGGGCTTTGAGCTGCATGGCGAACATGGCGTGTTCTCCTGTGGCTATCGTTCAGGACCGGAAATCGAGCACTGTCCGGCCTTCGAGGCGACCATTCTGCAGATCGTCGAAGATCGTATTGATGTTTTCAAGTTTTCCGGGGGTGACGACGGATTTGACCTTGCCGCGGGCGAAGAAATCCATGGCTTCGATCATGTCCAGCCGCGTTCCGACAATGGAGCCGCGGATGGTGGTGCCGTTCATGACCATGTCGAAGATCGAGACCGGGAAATCGCCGGGTGGCAGTCCGTTCAGGACGATGGTGCCGCCGCGCCGGGCATAGCCCATGGCCTGCGAAAACGCCGTCCGTCCGACAGCGGTGACGAGGGCGCCATGTGCGCCGCCGATCTGCTGCTGGATGAACTTTGCAGGATCGGTGTCCCTAGCGTTGACCGTCAATGCCGCGCCGAGCGTTTTGGCCGTGGCGAGTTTTTCGTCGTCGATATCCACGGCGACGACATTCATGCCCATGGCGACGGCGTACTGCACGGCCATCTGACCAAGGCCGCCGACGCCCGAAATCGCGACCCACTGTCCCGCGCGAGCTTCCGTCATTTTCAGGCCCTTATAGACCGTCAGCCCCGCGCACAGGACGGGGGATGCCTGAAGCGGATCGATGGTCGAGGGCAGGTGCGCGACGTAGTTGGGGTCTGCGACGACGTATTCGGCAAAGCAGCCATTGACGGTGTAGCCGGTGTCTTCCTGCTTTTCGCAGAGCGTTTCCCAGCCGCCAAAACAGTGTTCGCAGTGACCGCAGGCGGAGTAGAGCCACGGCACGCCAACGACATCGCCGGTTTTGACGAAATCGCCCACCTGACTGCCGACGGCGACGATGTGGCCGACACCTTCATGGCCGGGAATGAATGGCGGGTTGGGCTTGGACGGCCAGTCCCCGCGCGCGGCGTGCAGGTCGGTGTGACAGACGCCGCAGGTATCGACCTTCACGAGGATCTGGTGGGGCTGGATGTCCGGGATGGGCAGCCGCTCGATGGAGAGCGGCTTGCCGAATTCACGGACGACGGCGGCGAGCATGGTATCAGCCATGGGAAAGGCTCCTTCTGGCGGGTGTTACGAGGCGGAGAGGCCCTTGACGGCCTCCACCATCTTGGAAAGCACGGCCTGCGCATCGCCGAAGACCATGGCGCAGTTGTCCTGGAAGAACAGCGGGTTCTGCACGGCGGAATAGCCCATGCCCATGCCGCGCTTGATGACGAAGACCTGACGGGCTTTGTCGGCATTCAGGATCGGCATGCCGTAGATCGGGGAGGACTTGTCCGTCCGGGCAGAGGGGTTCACCACGTCGTTCGCGCCGATGATGAGGGCGACGTCGGTATCGGCGAAGCTGTCGTTGATGTCGTCCATGTCGTAGATCATGTCGTACGGCACGCCGGCTTCGGCGAGCAGCACGTTCATGTGGCCCGGCATGCGTCCGGCGACCGGGTGGATGGCGAATTTCACGTCCACGCCCGCGGCCTGAAGCAGTTTGACGAATTCGTAGAGCTTGCCCTGGGCCTGTGCGACGGCGAGGCCGTAGCCCGGCACGATAATGACCGTGGAGGCGTAGCGCATCGTGGTGGCCGCATCGCCCGCAGCGACGGCTTTGGCTTCTTTCTGCGGGCCTGTGGCAGCGGCGGCGGTGGTTTCACCGAAATTGCTGAACAGGACGTTCGAGATGGAGCGGTTCATGCCCTTGGCCATCATGACCGTCAGCAGCGTACCGGCGGACCCCACGACCATGCCGGCGATCATCAGGGCCGGATCGGCCATGACATAGCCTTCAAGTCCGACGGCAAGACCCGTGAAGGCGTTGTACAGCGAGATCACGACCGGCATGTCCGCACCGCCGATGGGGACGGTCATACAGATGCCGCAGAGCAGCGCACCGATGAAGAACAGCAGGGCGAACAGGCCACCGCCGGGCTGATGGTACTGGGCGACGGCCATGACACCAAGCAGGATCGTCAGCATGAAGACGGCGGCGTTGACGATGCGCTGTCCGCCGAAGCGGAGCGGCTTGTTCATGCGCCCGTCGAGCTTGGCCCAGGCGATCAGCGAGCCGGAGAGGGACATGCTGCCGATCAGGCCACCGGCGACGGTGACGAGAAGCTGGCCGATGCCGGTGTCTTTCGGGCCGGTGAGGGCGATGACGGACACGGCTGCGGCAGCTCCGCCGCCCATGCCGTTGAAGAGGGCGACCATCTGCGGCATCGCGGTCATGGCGACGCTGCGGCCTTTCCACCCGGCCCAGCCGCCACCGATCAGCAGTGCGAGCACGGCGAGGACGACGTTCACGACGAGATGGGGCCGGGCTGCGTCGGAAACGCTGAAAATCTGCAGGAAGCTGGCTGCGACGACAAACAGCATGCCCCAGCCTGCGGTCACGATGCCGGAGACGGCCGTGACGGGGGAGGACATGCGCTTGAGGCCATAGACCAGAAGGCCGGAAGCGATCAGCCCGCTGAGGGCCACGATATAGGCGAGCAGGATCATGATCTGGCTCCTGATGCCGGAGCCGATGTTGCGGGCTTCGTGCTGGGTTTGAACATGGCCAGCATCCGGTCGGTCACGACATAGCCGCCGACCACGTTACCGGCGCCGAGCATGACGCCCAGAAAGCCGATGACCTGCTCCAGAACGGAAGACGCGTTGAACAGCGCGCCAAGGGCGCCGACGACCACGATGCCGTGCACGAAGTTCGAACCGGACATGAGGGGTGTGTGCAGGATGGAGGGAACGCGGCTGATGACCTCATAGCCCGTGAACGCCGCGAGCATGAAGATGTACAGGGCGATGACGAATGTCATTGCGGTAATCATTTTGCGGTCTCCTTGCCCGTGTCGTTTGCGGCGGGAGTTGTGGGCGCGGGAGTGGCAGCAGGCGCGGGCGGGGCTGGCGAATTCGGATCGACGGCGGTGCGGATGCCGTCATTCGTGATGTATCCCCCATGCGTGAGCGCGGTGCCGGAGATGACTTCATCGGTGAAGTCCGGCGCCAGACCCTTGTCCTTGGTGATGATCTGCTGGAGCAGATGCATGATGTTCTTGGAGTAGAGTTCGCTGGCCTGCTCGGCGAGCATGGACGGGACGTTGACGGGGCCGACGATGGTCGTGGGCCCGACCTGCACGGTCTGTCCGGCCTGTGTGCCTTCGCAGTTGCCGCCGCCTTCGGCGCCAAGGTCGATGATGACTGCGCCGGGCTTCATGGCCTTGATCTGTTCGGCGTCGATCAGGCGGGGAGCATGTTTGCCGGGGACGGCGGCGGTCGTGACGATCAGGTCGGAGCGGGCGATATGGTCGCTGAGCGCCTTGCGGACCTTCTGTTTCTCGTCGTCGGTCAGTTCGCGGGCATAGCCGCCCTGACCGGTGGCATCGACGCCGGTATCGACGAATTTTGCGCCCAGCGACTGCGCCTCTTCCTTCGTCTCGGGGCGGACGTCATAGCCTTCGGTGACGGCGCCGAGGCGCTTGGCAGTGGCCAGAGCCTGAAGACCCGCCACGCCAAGGCCCATGACCAGAACCTGTGCGGCGCGCAGGGAGCCGACGGCCGTGGTCATCATGGGCAGGATCTTGGGCATGTGCACCGCGCCCATCAGGACGGCGTAATACCCGGCCAGCGTGGCCTGACTGGACAGGGCGTCCATGGCCTGTGCACGGGAAATGCGGGGCACCAGTTCCATAGCGAAACAGGTGATCTTCCCGTCCCGCAGGGCTTTCACCAGATCCGGGTTGTTGCGGCCATAGATGAAGGAAATGAGAATGGCGCCGGGCTTCATCGCCTTCACCGTTTCCAGCGTTGGCGGCTGGACGGCGAGGACGATGTCGGCCTCCGCGACAAGGGCGTTGCGGTCCGGCGAGAAGGTCACGTCCTTATAGGTGCTGTCGGGATAGGATGAGGCGACGCCCGCACCTGTCTCCATGGAAAAGGCGATCCCCAGCGGGGCCAGTTTCTCGGCGACCTGAGGAATGAGAGCGACGCGGCGTTCCCCGCCTTCGTCGCGTTCTTTCAGGACTGAAATCCTGACAGTCATTGGCTGCGATCCTGTGTCTGTCGTCGGGCGCGGGCTGTCGCCAAAGAGAAGGCTGAACAGGAGGGCCCGCGCCCTGTTCGGCGCCATCTTGGCGCCTGTTCAGGGCGGAAACCATTGATGGATATCAAAAGGAAGAAATTATATCTGTGCTGAAATTATTCGTAATGACCGATCGGTCATTATGATTCTGTGGCAGCGCTGACCGATCGGTCAGTTTTCTGCGCTTCGTCAGGAAGGGGCGCATGGTGGATTTCGGGAAAAAGTTTCCTTTAAACAGAAGGGCTGGCGCTGTATTCGCTCGTGGATCTTCTTTCCAACCCGCATGAAAGGCTCTTCCTGCCCATGGCAATTGATGCTGCTTTTCTGGACGAACTGCGGAACCGGACGCCGCTTCCGTCGCTGATCGGGCGGCGTAACAAGTTGGTGAGGTCCGGGCGGAACTGGAAAACCTGCTGTCCGTTTCATGGCGAGAAAACGCCGTCCTTCTACATCTATGACGATCATTTCCACTGCTTCGGCTGTGGCGTGCACGGCGATGCCATCAGCTATGTGATGCAGAGCGAGGGACGCAGCTTTCCTGAAGCCGTCGAACAGCTTGCGTCTGAGGCGGGACTCGAGGTTCCGAAAGCCGATCCGCGAACGGAAGCCCGTGCCAGGGAAGCGCAGTCGCTCGGTGACGTGCTCAATCTCGTGCAGGAGAGTTATCGACGGCGTCTGTATCGGCCGGAAGGGCGCGAGGGGCTCGCCTATCTGCGCGGGCGGGGGCTGAGGGATGAGACGATCGAGCGGTTCGGTCTGGGATGGTCCGGGGACGGACGGCAGTTGCTGGACGAATTGCGACCGCATGGGGTGACGGTCGAGATGCTGATCCGCGCCGGTATCATGCGCGTGGATGAGCAGGGGGCTCCGAAAGGGGAGCTGTTCTTCAATCGCGTGACATTCCCGATCCGGGACCGGCGCGGTCGCATCATGTCCTTCGGCGCCCGGACGCTGGGAGACGGCCAGCCCAAATATCTCAATGGTCCGGAGACCGCCCTGTTCTCCAAACGGCGGACGCTGTTCAATCTCGACCTGGCGCGGGAAGCCGTGCATCGCGGGGCGGATCTCGTGGTGGTCGAGGGCTATATGGACGTCATCGCCATGGATCAGGCGGGGTTCGGCGGGGCCGTGGCTCCTCTGGGCACTGCGATGGGCGAGGAGCAGCTTGAGCTGCTGTGGCGGATGTCGCCTTCACCGA
This sequence comes from Gluconobacter sp. P1C6_b, assembly GCF_018811945.1. GTDB lineage: Bacteria > Pseudomonadota > Alphaproteobacteria > Acetobacterales > Acetobacteraceae > Gluconobacter. The sequence goes on along the minus strand of NZ_JACRVU010000003.1, from coordinate 74,414 downwards.
TCCTGTGTCTTGATGGTGATGCGGCGGGTGCGCGGGCGGCGCTGCGGGTCTGTGAGGTTTCGCTGCCGCTCCTGTCGCCGGAGCGGACGATCCGGTTCTGTCGGCTGGATCCGAAAGATGATCCGGACAGTCTGATCCGCAGCCGGGGACCGAAAGCTATGCAGGAGGCGCTGTCTGGCGCGACCTCGATGGCGGAGGAGCTGTTCGGGCTGCTGACGGTGGGGCTGGTGGATCCGGGGCCGGACCAGCGGGCGGCGCTGCGTGAAAAGCTGGTGGCGCTGTCGCGGCTTATTCCGGACAAGGCGCTGGCATCGGAATATCGCAGCACGCTGCTGGACATGTTCTTTGCGCGTTTCCGGCGGAAAAAGAATTTCCCGCGCAAGGGAGGCGAGAGTCTGCCGCTGTCCACGCAGGCGCCGGGAACAATGCGCGATGTGGAGTCGGGAAATCTGGAGCGGCTGAACATCATGACGGCGATGCTGCTTCACCATCCCGATATCCTTCCGGAGGTGGAACAGGCGTATAGCGGTCTGCATCTGCCGTCTGAACTGGATCGTCTGCGCTCGGCCCTGCTGGACTGGTCCTGTCAGGAAGAGGAGCGGGATGCCCTGACGGAAGAGGGCTGCATGTCCTGGCTGGAGGAGCATGGGCTGGCGGATCTGGCGGGAAGGGTGAAAGGCGGGCCGCTGCCGCGCAGTGTGGGCGACGGGAAGGTCAAGGATGAGATCCTGAAAGTGGATGTCATTGAAAGCTGGTGGCATTTTTATGCTCTGGTCAATTTCCAGACCTTCGAGCGGACCCTGGAAGAGGACGTGACCCGGGCCGTGATTGAAGGGGATATGGAGCCTTTCGTGGATGAGAACGGGCAGAGCGGACTTCGTTTTCCCAATGCACTCATGACCCGGCTGAGGGTTCGCGATGCCCTCAAAAGCGGAGAGAGGGTCGGAGAGTAAGGGACGGCGGAGATTGCTCCGACATAGCGGAAGAAATGCTTCCGGAACGAATTTTATTCCCGAAAGGTTGCATTCTTTGGGGTGCCAATCTTGACTTCGGGCGCAGGATCGACCACCTGCACGCTGCCGGATTGCTAACTCGCGGCGGAGTTGACGGAGAGACGAATGGCGACGAAAACAGCCTCTGGAACGGATCGGAACGCGCAGGAACAGGAGGGGGATACCACTCTCCTCGATACGCAGTCCGCTGCCGTCAAGCGGCTGATCGCCAAAGGGCGTGAACGCGGACACATCACCTTTGACGAGCTGAACGCTGTCCTGCCGCAGGACCAGATGTCTTCGGAGCAGATCGAGGACGTCATGGCGGCGCTGTCCGAAATGGGCATCCAGGTCATCGAGAACGAAGAGCAGGATGACGCCGAGGCTCCTGCTGAAAAGGAAGCCGAGGGCGAGGCCGAAGAGGCCGAAGGTCCGCAGGGCGGTAACGTCGATGCCGAGGCCGCCAGCCGCACGGATGATCCGGTCCGCATGTATCTGCGCGAGATGGGCTCGGTCGAGCTGCTGTCGCGCGAGGGCGAGATTGCGATCGCCAAGCGGATCGAGGCTGGCCGTGACGAGATGATCGGCGGTCTGTGTGAGAGCCCGCTGACGATTCGCGCCATCATCTCCTGGCATGAGCGCCTCAAGGACGGCGAGATGCTCCTGCGTGACATCGTGGATCTCGAAGCCAGCCAGGGCGGTGGTCCGGACCCCGAGGCGGTCGAGGGCGAGGAAGGTGACGAGGCTTCTGAAGAGGAAGATTCCACCGAAGACGAGAACGAAGAAGGTGAAGGCGATCAGCAGGAAGGCAGCGGCCTGTCCCTGTCCGCTCTGGAAGAGAAGCTGAAGCCGGAAATCCTGGCACGTTTCGAAGCCATCGAGCCGCTGTATCACAAGCTGCGCAAGCTCCAGATCAAGCGCATCGAGGCCCTGACGGGTGGTGAGGACCATTCGGACAAATCCGAACAGACCTACGAGAAGCTGCGCCATGAACTGGTCAGCCTCGTCGAGCAGGTGCATCTGCACAACAACCGGATCGAAGAGCTGGTTGCGCAGATCAAGATGCAGGTTCAGAAGCTGAACAACGTTGAAGGCCGGATGATGCGTCTGGCTGAGAGCTGCAAGATCTCGCGTGATGACTTCCTCATCAAGTATCGCAGCCGCGAACTTGACCCGACCTGGCTGGACAGCATTTCCGCGCTGCCGGGCAAGGGCTGGAAGAACCTGACGACCAAGCACATGGACCAGCTGCGCAACCTGCGTGGCGAGATTGCGGCCCTGTCGCATGAGACGGGTCTGCCGGTCGGCGAGTTCCGTCGGGTCTATGCGACCATTTCCCGTGGCGAGCGTGATTCCACGCGTGCCAAGAAGGAAATGATCGAGGCGAATCTGCGTCTGGTGATCTCGATCGCCAAGAAGTACACGAACCGCGGTCTGCAGTTCCTGGATCTGATTCAGGAAGGCAACATTGGCCTGATGAAGGCCGTGGACAAGTTCGAGTACCGTCGCGGTTACAAATTCTCGACTTATGCGACCTGGTGGATCCGTCAGGCGATCACGCGTTCCATCGCGGATCAGGCCAAGACGATCCGTATTCCGGTGCACATGATCGAGACGATCAACAAGCTCGTTCGCACATCGCGTCAGATGCTGCATGAGATCGGGCGTGAGCCGGCTCCGGAAGAGCTGGCCGAAAAGCTCGGCATGCCGCTGGAGAAGGTCCGCAAGGTCCTGAAGATCGCCAAGGAGCCGATCTCTCTCGAAACGCCGATCGGTGACGAGGAAGACAGCCATCTGGGTGACTTCATCGAAGACAAGACGGCTGTCATTCCGCTGGACGCTGCCATCCAGACGAACCTGCGTGAGGCCACCACGCGCGTTCTGGCGTCCCTGACGCCGCGTGAAGAGCGCGTTCTGCGGATGCGCTTCGGCATCGGCATGAACACGGACCACACCCTTGAGGAAGTGGGGCAGCAGTTCAACGTGACCCGTGAGCGTATCCGTCAGATCGAGGCGAAGGCACTGCGCAAGCTCAAGCACCCGAGCCGTTCGCGCAAGCTGCGCTCCTTCCTCGACGACAACTGATCGTCGGGCGCGGGACCGGGGCGATGCTGCCGGACTGGCTTAAGCCGAAAGGGACATCCACCCGTCTTGCGGTGGATGTCATCTTTCTGGAGACACGCTCTCCCCGTCCGTCGCCTGTTCTGCCGGAAGGATATTCCCTGTCCCGTGTGACGGGGGATGAGGCCGTACCCCTTTATCGCGTCCTGTATGCGGGGGTGGGGCAGGACTACTGCTGGTGGATGCGCCGGTCGATGCCGGATGCGGAACTGGCGGGGATTCTTCATGATCCTGCCGTTCATTTCATGGTCCTGCGTGACGGTTCCGGTGAGCCGCTCGGGTTCTATGAACTGGATCTGAGGCAGGGCGGGGATGCCAATCTGGCCTATTTCGGCCTTCTGTCGCGGGGGATGGGGCGCGGTCTGGGGCGTGCGCTTCTGGATCATGCCGTGGCCCGGGCCTTCGGGGTCGGAAGCTGGCGTCTGCGGGTCAATACCTGCACGCTCGATCATCCCCATGCGCTGCCGAATTACCGGCGGGCGGGATTTGAGCTCCGGTATGTCGTACCGGAAAGCTGGGATGTTCCGGACGAATATGTGCCGCAAAGGCTGAAGCGACTCTGAGGCAGGACTTGCCTTGAGACGCATGGTGTGATTAATGCCGCCTTTCCCTGCCGGGCGATGTGGCATCGCACCGGCTATACCCGTGCCCTGAAACATGGGCCCTGTTTCCGGCATGGGCCGGAGCCAGTCGCGGGTTGACCTCATCCGAAGGGAGTATTCATGCCATTGTATGAAAGCGTGCTCATCGCACGTAACGATGTGTCGCAGGCTCAGGTGGAAACCCTGGTCGAGACCATCGAAACCCTGCTCAAGGACAACGGCGGTTCCATCCAGAAGCGCGAGTTCTGGGGCCTGCGTTCGCTCGCATACCGCATCAAGAAGAACCGCAAGGGCCATTACGTCCTGCTGGGCCTTGACTGCACCCCCGACACGCTGCGCGAGCTGGAGCGTCAGCTGGGCCTGAACGAAGACGTGCTGCGCGTTCTGACGCTGCGCGTTGACGAGATCGACGAGAACCCGTCTCCGGTTCTGGCTCGCAAGAGCGACGATCGTGGCGATCGCGGCAACTTCCGTGGCGGCTCCAAGCCGGCCGGTCGTTTCGAGAGCGGCCGTGGCGGTCCCCGTCGCAGCAGCGAAGACCGTGAGGAATATCGTGCACGTGGCGAGCAGGACGATGCTCGTGAGACGGCCGGAGCGGAGTAAGAAACATGTCCGAGACCATCACTCCCGACGTCAACGAAGTGAACCCGGCTGCCCGTCGCACGGCAGTTGGCGCACGTCGTCCGTTCTACCGTCGTCGCAAGTCCTGCCCGTTCTCCGGCCCCAACGCGCCGAAGATCGACTACAAGGACGTGCGTCTGCTGAGCCGCTTCCTTTCGGAGCGCGGCAAGATCGTGCCGAGCCGCATCACGGCCGTTTCGGCCAAGAAGCAGCGTGAGCTGGCACAGGCGATCAAGCGCGCCCGTTTCCTCGCCCTGCTCCCCTACGTCGTGAACTGAGGAGAGCATCATGTCCCAGACCGCACTGATCCTGCTGCAGCGGGTCGAGCATCTCGGCCAGATGGGCGACCTGGTGCACGTGAAGCCGGGTTATGCCCGTAACTTCCTGCTGCCCCAGGCCAAGGCCATGCGCGCCACGGTTGCCAACAAGAAGCGTTTCGAGACCGAGCGCGCCCAGCTTGAGGCCCAGAACCTCAAGAAGCGTGAAGAGGCCGAGCGTCTTGCCGAGCGCATGCATGAGCTGTCCGTCGTCATCATCCGTCAGGCTGGTGATAGCGGAAGCCTGTACGGCTCCGTCAGCACCCGCGACATCGCGGCTGCCGCTACGGAAGCCGGCCTGACGATCTCCCGTCAGCAGGTTGTTCTGGCACACCCGATCAAGCAGCTTGGCCTGACGGAAGCACGCATCGTGCTGCATCCGGAAGTGTCCATTCCGCTGACGGTCAACGTTGCCCGTTCCGCTGAAGAAGCAGAGCGTCAGGCTCGTGGCGAAGCCATCGGCGTGCAGGACGAGGATGAGAACATCCTTGGTGAACTGCAGGCTGAGAACGCCGCCGAAGAGGCTGCTGCCGAAGCTGCCGAGGCATCGGAAGAAGCGTAAGGCTTTTACCGAGGACCTTGTCCTGAAAAACCCGGCCGGGAATATCCCCGGCCGGGTTTTTTTGTGTCTGTTCTTCCGGAGGAGTACAACTCCAGACCTGTTCGGGCTTTTTCCCGGTATTGGAAACAGGAGATCGGAATGAAACGGATTCTGGATTTTGTCTTGAGGAAGTTCATCCAGACAGGAAGCCTGAGGGTCACGTTCAGTGATGGTGCTGTCCGCACTTATCGTGGCCGCAAGCCGGGACTGGAAGCCGGACTTCATCTGCTCAACAAACAGGCGGAGCGGGCCCTGATCATCAATTCCGGTCTGGCGTTCGGTGAGGAATACATGGCGGGCAGTATCGTGCCCGATGGCTGTACGCTTGAGACGCTGCTGACGGTCCTGATGGAGAACATCAACGGGCACGGGCATGTCTTTGAAGAGATCGAGGATCGTCTGCGCTATGTGACGCGGGCGTGGAAGACGCTCAATTCGCTCAAGAAATCCCGCAGCAATGTCGCGCATCACTATGATCTGAACGGCACGCTGTACGATCTGTTCCTGGACAGGGACCGGCAGTATTCCTGCGCCTATTTCGCGCGTGAAGACATGACGCTGGAAGAGGCGCAGATCGCAAAGAAGCGGCATATCGCGTCCAAGCTCAATCTGGATCGTCCAGGGCTCGAGGTGCTCGATATCGGCTGTGGCTGGGGTGGCATGGCCCTGACGCTGGCGAAGGACTATGGCGCGAAGGTCCTTGGCATCACGCTGTCACGCGAGCAGCTCGAGGTGGCGCGGAAGCGGGCGAAGGACGAGGGGCTTGAGGATCAGGTGCGCTTCGAGCTGATCGACTACCGCAACCTGCATCAGCAGTTCGACCGGATCGTCTCGGTAGGTATGTTCGAGCATGTCGGGCCGCCGCAGTTCGAGGCATTTTTCAGTCAGCTGAAAGCCTGCCTCAAGCCGGATGGTGTGGCGCTGATTCATTCCATCGGACGAATGGACGGGCCGGGGACGACCAATCCCTGGATCCAGAAATACATTTTCCCGGGTGGATACTCGCCTGCGCTGAGCGAGACACTGGCGGCCATTGAGCGGTCGGGGCTATGGATGACGGACTGTGAAGTGCTGCGCCTTCATTATGCACGCACCCTGGCGGAATGGCGCAAGCGTTTCGACGCCAATCGCGACAAGATCCAGGCGCTGTATGACGAGCGGTTTGTCAGGATGTTCGAGTTCTATCTCGTGGGGGCCGAGCTTGCGTTCCGGGTGCAGGGCCACATGAACTTCCAGCTCCAGCTGACCCGGTCGATCGACGCGGTGCCGTTCACGCGGGACTACATGTTCGAGCGTGAACGGGAAAGCGCGACGTCGTAAGGAGCCTCAGCGGCTGGCGAGATTCAGTTCCGCCAGCCGCGCGAATTCGGCGACCGAGAGCGTTTCGGCCCGGCGGGTTGGCTCGATTTCGGCCTGTTCCAGCAGACGCTCGCCGCCGATGGATTTCAGCGAGGAGCGCAGCATCTTGCGGCGCTGTCCGAAGGCGGCAGCCGTGACCTGTTCCATGGCGCGGAACAGCTGCGGAGAAGGCTGTTCGGCATGGGGGATGATGACGGCCACTGCGGAATGGACCTTGGGTGGCGGCGAGAACGCGGCTGGCGGGATGCGCAGGGCGACCGAGCATGAAGCGCACCATTGCGAGAGCACCGCAAGGCGTCCGTAAGCCGAGCTTCCCGGAGCCGCGCAGATGCGTTCCGCGACTTCAAGCTGGAACATGAGCGAGAGCCGTTCCCACTGCGATGCCTGACGCAGCCAGCCCACGAGTAGGGGGGTGGCAACGTTATAGGGCAGGTTCGCAATGATCTGGCGCGGAGCAGAAGCCAGAGCCGCAGCATCCAGCTTCAGGGCATCCTGGCGGACGACATGCAGGCGGTCCGGGTAGTAAGTGGCCAGTTCGTCCAGCAGGGGCCAGGCGCGCTCATCGATTTCCACGACATCGACGCGGCTGGCAGGGGTGTCCAGCAGGGCGCGGGTCAGGCCGCCGGGGCCGGGTCCGATTTCGACGACGCTGCGTCCTGTCAGATCGCCGCCCAGGGCCGCGATCCGGGCGCAGATGCCCGGATCGAGAAGGAAGTGCTGGCCGAGGGATTTTTTCGCATCCAGGCCATGGGCCTGGATGGTGTCACGCAGTGAGGGAAGGAACACGTCAGTTGAAGGCCGTCTTGGCGGCGGGACGCATCTCGATGATCGCGCGACGCTGAAGGTCGCGCTGAAGCTGGCGGGAGGCCTGCTCGACACGCTCGTTCATGAGCTGATCGGCGATTTCGCTCGGGCTCTGCTGAGCTAGGTTTTTCTGCTGGCGATTGCAGACCATGAGCAGGGCAATACCGTCCATTGAGACCAGCGGACGGCTGACCCTGTTGGGAGGGAGTGCTTCGAGAACCGCCTTCATCTGGGGCATCAGGCGCTCGAGGATTTGCGAGCCCGGATTGCTGGGACGCTTTTCCCCAAGGGATTTGTTGAGCGCTTCCATGGCGTCACAGCTATGGACCGTCTGCACGGCTGTTGTCGCCTTCTGCAGGGCGGCACGCTGCTGTTCGGTCGGGTTCTGCGGGTTCAGGGGCGCATCGAACGGGAAGAAGGCCTGTCGCAGGTCGAGCAGGGTGCCCATCTGCTTGCCGACCACGCGCTTTGACTGAACGGTGGCGATCACGAAACCGCCCGCAACCTGGATCGGATTGGAAATGGCGCCGATCGGCATCTGGCGGACGATGTTGACGACCTGCGGGTCGAGGTTGTCTTCCTGCACCCAGCCCATGGAACCGCCATCGAGGGCCGACTGGGCTTGCGAGAACTGGGCGGCCACGATCGGGAAGGGCGCACCTTCGCGGAGCTGGGAAATGATTGTCTTGGTGAAGGCGAGTTCGTTTTCGTCATGACGCGGGTCGGCCACGGGAACGAAGATCTCGCTCATGAAATACTGGGCGCGTCCCTGCTCGGCCTGAAGGGCCTGTTCGCGCTGGCTGATCTGGGTGGCGGTGATCCGGCCTTCCTCGCCCAGTTTTTCACGCAGGACCTGCATCCAGCCGATCTGCACGCGGATCTGGTCGATCAGCGTTGTCAGCGACACGCCGTCCGAGGCCAGACGGTCCCGCAGGGCGTTCTTGGGCATGCCGTTGCGCTGTTCGATATTCGAGATGGCGCCAGCGATCTGGTCCGGTTCCACGTTGATGTGGAGTTTCAGGATTTCCTGCGTTTTCAGGCGCTCGTCGATCAGCTGGTGGATGATCTGGCCGCGCATGCGGTTCATGATTTCCGGGCTGATGGGCAGGCCGGTCGAGAGCACGAAGAGCTTTGCGCGGTTGTCCACGTCACGCTGCGTGAGGACCTGTCCGTTGATAACGGCCAGAATCTGGTCCTCGGGCGGCTTGGCCGGAGGAGCTTCCTGCTTGGTCGCCGCAGTTTTCGAAGCCGCTTTCGGGTCCGCCTTGTGATGCGGGGCGGCCGTGGCGGGGAGGGCTGCCGAGAAGGCGAGCAGGGCAGCCAGGGCCGTAGAGGCGATGCAGTGGGTCTTGGACATGCTCAACCGTTGATTCCGAAGGTGCCGATCGTCTTGAACGTGAAGTTGAACAGGATGGTCTCGTTTCGCTGTTCGCCGCCGATACGGGTGTATTGTTTGATGTACATGATATCCAGCCCGAAACAGTCATTGGAATAGCCGATCGTGCCACCGTTTGCGACGAACTGTTTCCGGGACAGGCTGCGACGGAAGAAGCCGGACGCATGGTAATTGCGCCAGTGGGCTGAAAATCCGCCTGTCACTTCGCTCGTCTTGACCAGATATGGCGCGTTCGGGCCGGATTCGCGGAAATCTGTCGCATAATAATAATATGGTGTCACGGGTGCATAGACGTAGCCACCTGTCAGGCGGAACATCGGAACGCCGGTGCTGATGAGACCTTCGCCGTAGTCGAACTGGTGGGTCCACGGGTTAAAGCGGCCGCGGGCCGTGACATCGACATACTGGTTCGGGCTGACGCGCAGGCGCCCCACCGGGTCCGACAGGTGATGGTCGAGGCCGGAATAGGGCAGGCGGTTGTGGTCGATATGTTCCTGGAAGCTTTCGCCGACGAGCATGTCGATGGCGTGGCCGTTCCAGGACCAGTTCTGATGGATGCCCACATTCGCGCGGAGGCCGCCGTCGAGACGGTCCGTGCCCAGATAGCGGTTGAGGGAAAACAGCGTGGTGTCCGTGAACTCGTAGGACAGGCTGTCTTCGTTGGGGATGTTGCGGTTCTGCGAGTTGCCGGTGTTGGGAGCAGCAATGATCTGGGCGATCGGTTCCAGGATCTGTGAGCCGTGACCCTTGGCGAAGCTGCGCAGGAACGGCCAGTTCATCTTCAGGGCGATGGTTGGCTGGACCTGCCCGACGAGATGGTTGCCTCCGGCGTTCGTGTAGTAGGTCGGCTGCTGGTAGGCCTGGGTAGCGTGATAGACCATGGAATCAAGCCGGGCCGTCAGCAGGAACTGCTGGCCGAGCCTGTTGTGGAACGGGCGGTCCCACTGGATGGCCGCTTCGCCTCGCTGATCATTGATGCCGTTCTTGCGGTACAGATTGAAGTCGGTCGTCTGAACGCTGAGACGGCCGCCGAACATGTCGGGCTGTCCCTGAAAGGCATAGGTCAGCCGCGGAAGTGCCCAGGGCAGGTCGGAGTTGCGGATGGTGCCCTGATTCAGGCCCTGATAGGCCTGTCCGTCGAGACGCATATAGGAGCCAATGCCGTATCCTTCGAGGAACAGATTGGAATTCAGCATTTCCTGACCGTAGCCGGGGACGCGGTAGTCACGCATGTAGTTGGCGGAACTGGCGACGTTGATGTTGGCGCCAAGCTGCCAGTTGCGGTCGAGGGCGAAATTGGCGCGACCGAACACATAGCCCTGCACACCATATTCGCTGGATGAGCCGACATTGTTGCCGAAGGTGTTGGTGTACTCGCTTTCGTTATGGGTGTCGTAGGCCACGCCGCCCGTGACATCGACGGAGCCGAAGTTCATGCGGTTGCGGTACTGCGCCGTCAGTTCGGGACCGGTCTTGGTGGAGACGAGGCCGCGGACCGTCAGGTCCTGCTGCTCGTCAATGGCCCAGAAATAAGGGAGCGTGAAATAGGTGCCGAGATAGCGGTCATGCGGGCTGATGCCCGGCATCAGGAAGCCGCTCTGCCGTTTGACGGACGGATCGGTCATGGAGAAGAACGGGAAATAGAAAACCGGCAGACCGAGCATTTTCAGCCAGGCATGATCGAATTCGAGCCGTTTGTGCTGCACGTCCTGCGTCGCGTCGAAGGCCTGGAACTGCCAGAACGGAGGCAGGTCGGGGTTCTTCTCGCAGATCTTGCAGGCCGTGTAGACGGCATGCGTCAGGTCATTGAGCATCCCGTTCGTGCGGCGCATGCCGTTGCCAGCGAGCTTGGCGTTGTCTTCCATGCGAATATAGATGCCGCTGCCGATGCCGTCATGCATGCCATGGCTGAACTCGACATAATCGGCATAGGTCGTGCTGCCATCGGGTTCCACGACGGCGACATGGCCCTTGGCGGACAGGATGCCGGTGCTGCGGTCATAGGTCACGCGGTCGGCGCGCATGGCGTGATCGCCCTGCCAGACGCGGACATTGCCCTCCCATGTGATCAGGCCGTTCTTGGCATAGCTTTCGCTATCCGCAAGGTAGGTCAGGGGATCGGTCTGGGATGTTGGCTTTCCGATGACGATGACGTGGGAATTGTCGCGCTGCATCGTGTTGGCAGACATCTTCTGCGGCGCCACGAGCGCGGTTCCAGCCATCAGCGTGGCCCCGACGAACGAAGCGCGTCTGCGGGCGCGTGTTGGGAGCCACAGGGGCACCGTCATCAACCATCCTCCATGTGCAGCAAAAGGGCCACCGCGAGGCAGAGCCCCGCACCTGTCGGCGCCCATGCGGCAAGAACCGGCGGCAGGGCGCCGGATTCACCAAACTGTTCGGCCACTTTCGAGATGGTGAACAGCGCAAAGCCTGCGGCGATTCCCGATCCCAGCATCCGGGCTACGCCGCCGCGCCGTGTCGGGCGCATCGAGAAGCCTGCGGATACCAATGCCATGGTCCCGGCCAGAATGGGAAGGGCCAGTAGCGACTGGAAATGAAGTCTGTGCCGGATCGAGGGGAATCCCGAGCGCTCCAGAAGGCTGATGAAGCCCGGAAGTGCGAAGACGGAGAGGGTGTCCGGCGATGCGAAACTTTCCTGAACGCGGCTGACCGTCAGATCGGAGGGCAGGGTCATGTCTCCGATCTGCTGCGGCAGGTGATCGGGGTGGAGCACCGAGGTTCCGTGCAGGATCCACTGGTGATCGCCCAGCGCGCCCTGGGGCGCTTCGACGCGGACGATCAGGCGGTCCCGGTCATCGAGGCGGAAGATCGAGACGCCCGAAACCTTCAGTGCGCCGTCAATGAGATGGACGTCCTGGGCATGCAGGATCGCAACACCGTGCGGAACCAGACCGTCATCGGACTGTCTGAGCCACAGGGCGCCTCCATTGAGCGTCAGGGGGCCGCCGCCGGTGCGCAGATAGGTCTGGTCGAGCATTTCGGCGCTGCGGAACATGGTCGAGGACAGGGCCGAGATGCCGGTTGTCGTCAGCAGGCCGGTCAGCAGGGCGCACGCCAGCGGGCTGGCGAGGAACTGCCAGGCGGAAATGCCCGCGGCGCGCGCCACGATGAGTTCGGAGGAGCGCGTCAGGCGGGAAAAGCAGACGATCCCGCCCAGCAGGATGCCAAAGGGGAGGACGTAGATGATGTAGTAAGGAACGTGCAGGGCCGCGATCTTGACGATGAGGCTGGCCGGGACGTTGGGCCGGGTTGCCGCGCGGCGCAGCAGGTCGATGAAATCGAACAGGGACACCAGCCCGGTCAGGGCCAGCACCATGGACAGGGTACTCAGCATGAACTGCCGCGCAATGTAGATCGCCAGGGTCGTGGAGAACCCGGCATGTTCGTCGCGGGTGCTGAGTGCCTGGAACAGGGATGTCAGCCAGGGGCCCAGACGGGGGGACGGGATGGCTCTCATCGGGCGGGCCCCGGGGATGTCAGGGTGGCCGGGGCGGTCTGACGCACGGTTCCGGTCCACTGTTCGAGGAACAGCATGCCCGCGCAGACGACGGCCGGGAGAATGGCCTCAAGCCAGATGAGAGGCACCAGCGCGAGGTGCCGCCCGGCGAGGTTCTGGAGCATGAGCGAGATGGCCAGCAGCCCGACGACCGTAAGGATGGCGATCAGGGGGCGCGTGATATTGCCGTGACGGGAGAAGGCCCCCCGGAGCACGGTGACCAGACCGATCATCGCAAAGGACAGGGCCGTCAGCGGTGAGGTGAGCCGACGCCATCCCACGACGATGTTCTTGCCACGGTCGCGCTCTGAGACTTCATGAGGATCGGGATGGAACAGCTCGCGCAGGGACATTTCGTCCGGGTCCCGGTCTTCGTGGTTGTGCTGGCGCGACGAGGTGAGATCGATGGTGTTGCGTCCGAAGGTCAGGACATTCAGCCGTCCTGTATGGCGGTCGATTTCCTCGCGCGAGCCGTCATACAGGACGACGCGCGGCTGGTCGTTGACTACGACCATGGTGCCGCGTTCCGCGAGGATCGTGGTGTGGGAATCGGGGTCGCGATCGTCTTCGACCAGCACGCCATGCAGCTGACCGTCACTGGTGCGGCCGCGCACATAGACCGTCATGTCGTTGGACAGGCTGGTGAATACGCCGTCCTGAAGCAGGAAGGCCGCCATGCGGTTGCGGATCTGGAACTCGTATCGATGGAACGCATGGTACGAAACGGGCGCGAGCCACAGGGTCAGGACGTAGCACAGGATCACCGAGAAGAACGCGCAGAGCAGCCCTGGCCTCGCAAGTTCCAGCGGTGAGCGGCCGGCCGCGCGCATGACCGTGAGTTCCCGGTCGCCGACCATCCGCTGATAGGTGAAAAGCACGACGAGAAATGTCGTGATCGGCAGAATCACGGCGATAAAGGATGGCAGCATCAGCGAGGTGAGCTGGATGAAAACCCGCAGTGAAAGGCCGTGCTGGACCACCATCGAGACGAAGTGCAGCGACTGGGTCAGCCAGATCAGTGCCGTCGCTCCTCCCGTCAGCGCCAGCAGGGCGATGAGAAGCTGGCGGAGAATGTAGCGGTCGAGCAGAGGCAGGATCTGCCGCCCGGAGGTTCCGGAGGATGAGGCCATGGCCCTTCATCTATCCCTAGCGCGTGGCGGGAGGAAGGCGAAAAAACGAAACAGTTTCTATCGCAGATAGGAGGCCCGGTCGATGGGCGCCCTTGTGACCGACAGGCTGTGATAGAATTGTGTTCCGGCAATGCCGACCAGAAGACCCGCACCGGCGGCGAAGACGATGGCGATGTAGCGCCAGGGTCTCTGCATGCGCAGGGTTGCCAGTTCCATCTGGATCAGCCCCAGATCATTCTGGCAGCGTCCCAGGCGCGTCTGTGCGGTGCGGGTGTCGGACTCGCTCTGGCCGAGGCGGCGTTCGAGGCCGGAGATCTGCTCCCGGAGACGTTTTTCGCGGTCGGTTTCGTCTTTGCCGGATATGGTTCCGATGCGGGTGGTGAACAGGTTTTTCAGCGCGCCGCCCGTGACACCGTCACGCCGGGCCATCTGGCGGATCCGTTCCAGAGCGGTCGCCGCATGGCCCGGCTGTTCATCCAGAACCAGCGCCAGAATGTCCGACAGGATCTTGATTTCCCTGGGGTCCGGGGCGCGGGCCATGCTCAGGTCTGGCGCGCGTCATGGGGGCGCGGTTCGGCGGCGCGGCGAAGACGGTCCCGGATGGCGAGGCCGAGCCCATGGCGGGGGATCGACTGGGCGGCGATGGTTTTCAGGCCACGACGGGTCCCTTCCGCATCCAGAAAGCGCAGTCCGGCGAAGAGGCGTGCCGCGGCTTCTTCAAGATTGCCGCTCTCGCTCAGGTTCCATGTCAGTCCGGCGCCGGGAAGGGGCGTGCCGAAAGCGAGCTGGGCCTCATCGGGGGCGATGGAGGTCGCGTCCAGCCTGACGGGTAGGCTCGGGGCGTAATGCGAGGCCAGTCTTCCGGGCGAGGCCGGGGCGATTTCGGAAAAATCGTCCGGATGGCGGATGGAGCCGCACAGTTCGGTCAACTCTTCGAGCGTTACGCCACCCGGACGCAGGAGGACGGGGACTTCGCGGGTCAGGTCCAGCACGGTGCTTTCCACGCCGATGGAGCAGGGGCCGGAATCCAGAACCGCGTCGATCCGTCCGTCCAGCGAGCGCAGGACGTGAAACGCATCGGACGGGCTGACCGTGCCCGAGACGTTCGCGGATGGGGCGGCAACGGGAGTACCGACTTCGCGGAGCAGGGCCAGGGCGGTTTTGCCGCGCGGAACACGCAGCGCCAGCGTGGACAGGCCAGCCGCCGCGAGGTCGGAGACGGCTGAATCCGGAGAGCGGGGCAGCACCATCGTCAGGGGGCCGGGCCAGAAACGCTCGGCCAGCGCATGGGCGATTTCTTCCATCCTGCCGCTCAGCGAAGCCTGTGCGAAGGCGCTTTCAGCATCGGGGAGATGGCTGATGAGCGGGTTGAAGCGCGGGCGTCCCTTGGCGGCGAAAATCTTTGCAACGGCTGTATCGGACGAGGCGATTGCGCCAAGGCCGTAGACGGTCTCGGTTCCGAATGCGACCAGCTTTCCAGCCTTGAGGAGTTCGGCGGCGCGGCGGATGCCCTCGGGGGTGGCTGTCAGACGCTCGGTATGAAGCGTGTCGCTCAAGATGCGCCTCCGGTGCAGTAGAATGAGCCGTTCAGCCGGTCCGGCTTGCCATAACGCAGGGGCGTGCCGCTCTCGTCGAGCAGGGCGCCGCCTGCGGCTTCAAGAATGGCCTGGGGGGCGGCCGTGTCCCATTCCATCGTGGGGCCGAAGCGGGGATAGAAATCCGCAGCACCTTCGGCCACACGCATGAACTTGACCGAGGACGACAGCTTCTCGACGGAGGCGACCTTGCGGCCTGCGAGCCAGCGTTCCAGAAGTTCGGGATTGCCGTGATGGCTCGAGGCCAGAACGCGCAGTCCTTCCGCAGGCGGCGTGGCGGTATGGATCGGCGTGCTGTTTGTGCCGTCTGAACGGTGGGCGCCGAGGCCCTGTCCGCCGCTGTAGATCAGGCCATAACCGGGAAGGGCGACCACGCCCAGAACCGGACGGGCATGGCGGACCAGGCCGATATTGACGGTGAAGTCCTTTCCGCCCGAGGCAAAGCCACGTGTCCCGTCGAGGGGATCGACCAGCCAGTAGGCGTCTTCCGCGTTCACCCGGATCCCGGCCGACATTTCTTCCTCGCCGATGGCGGGAATGGACGGGCAGGCCGCGCGCAGGCCCGACAGGATGTGATGTTCGGAGGCGTGGTCCGCTTCCGTGACGGGGGAGGCATCGTCCTTGATGTCCGTCCGGAAGCCGCGTTCGCGGATGGTGTTGATGATGTCCGAGGCTTCGGACGCAAGCCGGAACGCCAGGGCCAGAAGGGCGCGGTCATCGTCCGCAGGGACGGTGATGGGTGAGGCAGAAGTCATTCGCCCAGCCTACTCCAAGATGGCTTTTGCGTCATGTGCTGATGCGGCAGTTATTGCGGGCAGGTTGGGACAGGCTTCTGATCTCCGTTCCATTTTGCAAACATGATTTTCGTCGCGGCACTCAGCGCGATATCCGCGTGGCATGTCGTGACGGGAGACTGAATCGTGGTGCGGAGCGCGAAATAGAACGGTGTGCTGCCCGGTTCTCCGTCTCCTTCCGTCAACTGGTAGACGCGGATATGGGCCGGGCTCAGTTGCGGGACGGGATGTGTGCCGATATCGCGGGTGCTCACGAACAGCAGGAGTCCGGGTTTCCCGTTCACGCGGCCGGATGCGAAATGGATGGTTTGGATCGCGTCTTCGCCGGTGTGGGGAATGTCCTGCAACATGTCGAGAAGCCGACCATTATGGTCTGCGTCCTGCGTGTCCACGAGGGTCGTGCGGGAGGGCTGCACGGTATCGGGGGTGCTGACGGCATACAGGGTATAGCCCCATGCGTTTCCGTTTTCGCGCCAGAGTGGGGTGATGGTCATGGCGGGGAAACCTGCTGGATGAACCGTGACGGGGCTGTTGCCGATCAGGATCGGCTGGATGTCCGTGATTTCTGCAGTGCTTCTGGTGCTGGCGGTAGCCGCATGACCCTGCTGTGCAGCGAAAGCGAGGCCGGAGCAGAGCAGGAGCTTCAGGAGAGAACGGCGCATGGGTGTTCTTTCTTCATGCCGGGTGAGGGGAGGACTTGTATGGGCGGTCGGTGTTCCCGATAACGGAGGCAACGACTTCATGTTTCGGACGACAGGACCATCATGCTTTCAGTGATTTTCGATTCCCTTCCAGCATTTTCGGCGGATGCGCCCAGGGCTGTTGTCCTGCTGTGCGATGCGGCGTCTGGTGAGACGTTTGCTGCGCTGGACAAGGCTTCCGCCGGGGCGGTTTCGCGCGCCGTTGCGCTGAAAGGCTTCAAGGGTGAGGCCGGGCAGAGCGTGGTGCTCCCGGCGCCGGCCGAGGGGCTGTCGCAGATCGTGCTCGCTGGCGTGCAACCCAAGGGTGGTGCTGCTGTGGATGCCGTGGCGGTCGAGAACGCGGCCGGTCGTGCGGTGCGGCTGCTGGACGGTGTCGAGAGCGCGGTTCTGACGCTTTCTGAAGGGCTGGAGCAGTTTGCTCCGGACGCGGCTCTGGGCGCGCGTCTGGCGTCCTATGATTTCGATGTGTACCGCACGAAGAAGCCCACCAGCCCTCCGGTTCTGAAGACGCTGCATGTCGCGGTATCCGATGTGGCGGCGGCGCAGACGCGCTGGACGGCTCTGGATGCGGTGTCGCAGGGTGTGATCCTGACGCGGGATCTCGTGAGCGAGCCACCGAATGTGCTTTATCCCCAGACCTTTACGCAGCGTATTGAAGAACTGCGTGAACTTGGCCTGACGGTTGAGGTTCTCGACGAGAAGGCCATGACGGAGCTGGGCTTTGGTGCGCTTCTGGGTGTGGCGCAGGGCAGCATCCACAAGCCACGGACGGTGATTGTCCGTCATGATGGCGGTGGCAGCGAGGCCCCTCTGGCGTTCATCGGCAAGGGCGTGACGTTCGACAGCGGCGGTATTTCCATCAAGCCTGCAGCTGGCATGGACGAGATGAAGACCGATATGGGCGGCGCTGCGACCGTGATCGGCCTGATGAGTGCGCTGGCCCGTCGCAAGGCACCGGTCAATGCGATTGGTGTGGTGGGCCTTGTCGAGAACATGGTGTCTGGCGGGGCGCAGCGTCCGGGCGATATCGTGCGGGCCTATGACGGTCAGACGATCGAGGTTCTGAACACCGACGCAGAGGGACGCCTCGTTCTGGCGGATGTGCTGTCCTATACGCGCAAGCGGTTCAGCCCGAAGCTCATGGTCAATCTGGCGACGCTGACGGGCGCGATCGTGGTCAGCCTTGGCTACGAGAACGCGGGTCTGTTCAGCAACAGCGATACGCTGGCGAAGGGACTGGCCGAGGCCGGGGCGCAGGTGGGCGAAGGTCTGTGGCGGATGCCGATGGGCGAGGCCTATAACCGCGAGCTCAACTCGGACATTGCCGATATGAAGAATATCGGCGGCCGTCCGGGCAGTGCGATCCTGGCGGCGGAGTTCCTCAAGCGCTTCGTGGGCGACACGGACTGGGCGCATCTGGATATCGCTGGGACGGCGTGGAAGACCAAGGCGTCCGCTATCGCGCCGAAGGGTGCGACCGGCTTTGGTGTGCGTCTGCTGGACTGTTTCGTGAAGGCCCAGGAAGCCAGCGCCTGAGGAGCGGGACCACGCTGTGGATGTCGGGTTCTATCATCTGACGCGTACGCCGCTTGAAGAAGCGCTTCCGGCCCTTTTGGGTCGGACGCTGGATGCGGGCGAGCGTGCGCTTGTGCGGTGTCCGGATGCGGCTGCGGTCATGGCGCTGGATGCGGCGCTCTGGGCGTGCCGAGATCCGGTCTGGCTTCCGCATGGCACCGCCAAAAGCGGCCACGCAGACCGGCAGCCGATCTGGCTGACCGAGGACGAGGACGTGCCAAACGGGGCACGGTTTCTGTTCCGCGTGGATGGCGCGGGGAGCGATGAGTTCGCGCCCTTTACGAGGATTTTCGATCTGTTCGATGGCGGAAATCCGCAATCTGTTCAGCGGGCAAGACAACGCTGGGTGGCGATGAAATCTTCCGGTCACAATCTCGTGTACTGGAAACAGGAAGAGCGGGGCTGGAAAAAGGCGGGGTAAGGTTTCAAATTGTGTCTGAGACCCTTGATGGAAGACGCTCCGTAACCGGGGTGCCGTTCATTCCACTGGAGAGGACGCCTGACTGTGCCAGAGCCCACGAATTCTTCCCCCGCGCCTTTGAAAATTGATCTTCGTCGCGTCGATATCAATCCCGACTTCTGGTATCCGCTGGCCTGGTCTAAGGATCTCAAGCGCGGCAAGACGATCGGGCGACGGTTCGGGCGCTTTCCCATTGCACTGGTACGTCCCGAAGAAGGAAGTGTCTTCGCGCTCGAAGACCGCTGCGCGCACCGTCAGGTTCCGCTCAGTCTGGGCAAGGTCAGCGGTGAGGCGGTCCAGTGCTGCTATCACGGCTGGGCCTATGGCCGTTCCGGGCGGTGCATTGATGTGCCGTATCTGGGCAAGGGCAAGCTGCCGAATGGTGTGAAGACGTATCCCTGTCGTGAGGCGGGCGGGATGATCTTTATTTTCCCGGGCGATGCGGAAAAAGCGGAGAGTGTTCCGTTGCCGCCTCTGGCGCAGGTGGACAATCCGGCGTTCAAGACGCGGCGTTTCAGTCCAGTCGTGAAATGCCACTACACGTTCATGCATGAAAACCTGATGGACATGAACCATCAGTTCCTGCACCGCCGCCAGATGGGGCAGATCAGGGCGCGTTTCCTTGGGCAGGACGCGGGCGAGAACTTCATCGAGGCGCGCTACAGCTTCGCGCGGACTGGAAACCAGCAGCCCCTGGCGGAACGCCTGATTTTCGGCAAGCATCATGATGATCCGAACCGGGAGCAGCCGGTCGAGGAGGTCGTCAGCATCCGCACGACCTATCCGTATCAGAGCCTGAAAATCCATGACAAGGACGGCGATCTGATCATGGAACTGTTCAGCGTTTATGTGCCCAATATGGCGGATGGCATGAGCACCCAGTGTTTCGGCCTGCTGTCGGTGCTGCGGCCGAAGACGCCGTTCCTGATCGACATGATCTGGCCTGCGCTGGGTATCTTCACGCACCGGATCTTTGAAGAAGACCGTGAAATCATGGAACTGGAGCAGAATGCCTGGCGCGAACTGGGGGGCGATCATAACGTCGAGGTCTTCCCCATCGTGCGGAAACTGCGGGATCTTCTGGCGCAGAACGGTGTCGCGCCGGGAACGGATACGACGGCGCAGACTGAAGTTTCGAGGGAACAGCCGGCTGATCCTGTCGTTGTCTGAAGACACAGACAGGAAACAGTCATGAAGACAGTCACACTCAGGAATGGTGTTACGGTTCCCGCGCTTGGAATGGGAACCTGGAATGTCGGCGACAGTGCGGCCCGGCATACGGATGAGGTCGAAAGCCTGCGCAAGGGGCTTGAGGCCGGTCTGCGGGTTATTGATACGGCCGAGATGTACGGCAATGGCCGATCGGAAAAGCTGGTGGGTGAGGCCATCGCGGATATGCGTGATGATGTCTATCTCGTCAGCAAGGTCGTGCCGTCCAATGCGTCTTATGACGGTGTGCGCAAGGCGTGCCGACGTTCACTGAAGCATCTCGATACGGAGTGGCTGGACCTTTATCTGCTGCACTGGCGCGGGGGGACGCCGCTTGAGGAGACGATCCGCGCGTTCGAGGATCTGAAGGATGACGGATTGATCCGGGGCTGGGGTGTTTCGAACTTCGATGTCGATGACATGGAGGAGGTCGAGAGCCTGTCGGGGAACTGTCTGGTCAACCAGGTTCTCTACAATCTGGAACATCGTGGAACTGAGTTCGATCTTCTGGATCATGATCTGAAATCGGACACCGTGACGATGGCGTATTCGCCGCTCGGGCAGGGTGGAGAGCTTCTGGAACATCCGGCGCTGAAGGACGTGGCGTCGCGGCATGAGACGTCCCTGGGGCCTGCTGATCCGGCGCAGATCGCGCTGGCCTGGGTGCTGCGCCGGCCGAATGTAATGGCCATTCCGAAGGCTGGCTCTCCAAAGCATGTTGCCGGAAATCTGGCCAGTCTGGAGATCAGTCTGACGGATGCGGATCTCAAAACGCTGGACAGTGCTTTCCCTCCGCCGAAACGCAAGGTATCTCTCGCCATGATCTGACGGTCGTGATGATTGCGGTCCGTTTCCACCTCTTGTCCGGACCGCGCCCTGCATATTCTCGCCTCCCTTTTCCACGTTGATCCGGTTTCTCTCTGCCTGGCGCTTCTGGTCATTCCTGCCTGTGTGCAGGCGATGCAGCCGGGGCGGCCGGGGAGAGCCGTGGTTCTCTGTCTGGCGACGCTGGCTGCGGTTCTGGGCCTGTCGCCAGCCGTTCAGGCTGTCGCGCTGGGTGTGATCGCGGCTCAGGACCGGGAGGCCTGTCCGGCAGTATGGAGCGTTCCGGCTCTGCTGCTGTCCGCGCTGTTTCCTGCTCAGACATTCGTCGTGCTGGCAGTGTTGCTGGTCCTGTTCTGGTCCGCGCTGGTGCGCCGGTCTGGCGGCGAGCAGGAGGGCGGACCATTTCCTGCCGTGATGGGTATTCTGGGCGTATCGCTGGTCTGGCATGCGCCGGCGGCGGTTTCGGCAGAGCTTGTTGCGGGGCTTGGGGCCGCTGTGATCGGGTTGCTTGGCCGCTCTGTGCTCGGGGCCTGTCGTCCGGGAGATCTGGGGCTTTTGCGGTCTGTTCTTCTGATGGTTCTGGTCGTGGCGGCGCAGGCGGAAGGTCTTGCGGTCTGTGCCCGGATTGCACTGGAAGCCACACTTCTCGATCTGTCACTGCTGGTTCTGACGGCCGCATTGGGACGCGTGTTTCCGGTGCTGTCGGTGTTGCGGCTGCCGTTTCCGCCTTTGCCGGGGCTGGTTGTCCTGTGGCTCGGGATTCACGCTGCGCTTGGTATGGCTGCGGGCGTCGAGGGGTGGAGCGTGCTTGGAGTAGCGGTTGCCCTGCTGCTCTGTCTGCTTGGTCTGTCGGATATTCTGGTTGTGGGGCGGGTGTTCAGTGCGTGGCAGGGACGTGTTTCGGGCGTTTCCGTCCTGCTGGTGGGGGCTGGAAGTCTGCTGCTGCCCGCTCTGGTGTTCGGAGTGGTCAGTCCGGTCCTGCATTTCATGGGGGGGGAATGGGTCTGGCCAGTCTGGCGTATGGGCGGCGGGGATGGAGCCTCTCTGCGGCTGCCGGCTTTTGTGCTGACAGGGGCAGTTCTGTGGTGTGTGCTGGTGCGTCCATGGCGGGTTGCCGGCGGGATTGTGCAGGCGGCCTCCACGCTTCTTCCGGCGCTGGGAAACCTGCTTTCGGTAGGGGACGGCCTGTTTGACGAAGCGCCGTCCCTGGGCTGGAAAATACGTTGCGTCATCGTGGCAGGGCGGCGTCGCTTCATGGCAGTCCGGGGCGTGAAGGCTCCTGTCCTTCCCGATCTGCGTCAGGGCGCGGTGGGGCTCTGGCTTGTGCTTCTTGGCCTCGTTCTGGCGGTGCTGGGAGTGATGGCGTGATGGGGCATGAGATCGGGTTGATTCTGCTGTCCGTGCTGGAAGCGCTGTTTCAGCTGGGCTTGCTTCTCGTTCTGGCGCCGGTGATGGGCTGGTGTCTGGACAGCCTGCCGTTCTGGCTGGCGGGGCGGTCGGTCGGGACAGTACGGTTCCGTTTGTTGCAGGCGATGCGTTTCTGGAGAGCGCTGTTGCAGGCTCCGCTGGGCGGACGTCCGGCGCTGGCCCTCACGGCAGGTGTGCTGACGCTTGTGTGTCTGCCCGCAGTCACGACCGGGTCCGTTTTATCGTCACTGGCTGATCCGCTTGTTATCGGGCTGGTCGTGCTGTTGGGACGCGGATTTCTGGGGCCGGGTCTGGTGCAGGGCGAAGGGGCGCGTCTGGTGCCAGCAGTTCTGCTCCTGTGTCTGACCGAGGCCCTGATTGCTTTGGCCGCACCGGGGACGGACGGTCTGTCCGGTCTGTGCGCAATGCTGCATATCGAGCCTGAGCCGGGTCTGGAAGGGGCGCTGGCGGCCTGTGCGCTGGCGCTCGGGATTGCATGTCCGCCTTTGCGCTCGGACGACGTGACGCTGATGCTGTCCGGACTTCGGGACCGTCATGAACGTGAGGCCACGCGCAGTATTGCCGATGTGCTCAACTGCGGCTGGCTGCTGCTACTGGCGGATCTGGCGCTGCCGGTGAGTGTGGGGCTGGTGCAGGGTGGCGTGCAGGGCTGGTGGCTTGGGTTGCTGGCGCTGGGCGGACGGCTGGTGTTGACGGTCGCGGTGGCGGTCGGGCTGCGTCTGACGGCGCAGGAGCGGAGTGCCCGGCTGACGGCGCTGTTTGCGGGGGTGGCGCTTCTTCTGGCTTTGGCGGGGAGGTTCGGCACATGATCGTCGGGTTTGGATTACTGCTGCTTCTGGCGCTGGCGGGGCTGGGCAAGGACGGGAGGGGGCTACCGCTTTACGGGGCGGTCTGTGCTTTCGCGGGGGCGACGGTCTGTTCGGGGCTGATGGCGCTTCTGACGTCCGCGGCGCTGGTCGGGCTGAATGTGCTGGCCTGGGCCTGGCTGCGGCGGTTTGCGCCTGAAGCGCCGGACCGGGCCGCTGTTCTGCCGGTTGTCGGGACGCTTGTGCTGCTGCTTGCGCTCGGGCTGTCCGGTGCGGGTCTGGGGCTTGCGCCTGTTCTGGGGGCCGGAGCGGTTCTGGGCGGTCTTTGCGGTGCTGCGTGGGGGACGCCGCTGGTTCAGTTCACCGGGCTTCTGCGGGCTGCGGACGGGCTGGTTGTCGTGGCCTGCGTGCTGCATTCATGGCCGCTTTTTGCGGCGGCGCTGAGCCTGTGGGGTGTTCTGGGGGCGCTGGGTGTGACGCTTCTGCCGCGTCTGGCGTGGCGCAGGGTGGAGGACGTGTGATGCATCCGCTTGCTCCTGTCGGAACGCTGTTTGCCGTAACGGTCTGGCCGCTTCTGGCGGCGTTTCTGCTCCTTCTGACGCCGGAAAACCGCCAGTCCGCCAGCAGTCAGACCTTTGCCGTGGCCGGGCTCGTCATTACGCCGCTGGCTGTCTGGCTCATGCCGGGAACGGATGCGCTGGCAGCGGCATGTTCGTGTATCGTGACGGCCATTCCACTGCTTCTGCCACAGGCTCAGGACCGGACCGGGCGGATCCTGCCGTTTCTGGTGACGGGCTGTGCGCTTCTGGCACTGAACATTCACTCGGCTTTTGCCGTGACGGTCCTGTGTGGCGCGGGAACGGTTCTGCTGGCCTGGCGCGAGGGGCGTGGGCCGCGCAGGGCGCTCGTTGTCTGGGACATGGCGCGCAGCCGGCTGGGCGGTGTGGTTCTGGGGCTTCTGGGGGCGTCGCTTCTTCCGATGCAGCAGTCGTCGCTTGGTGCGGTGCTGCTGACGGTGGGGCTGTGCATGGTGGCGGGGCTTGGGCCGTCGCCGGCTCCGGCGCCTGAGGCCGCACTTATGGATACAGGACTGCGGTTTTCGGCACTCATGCTGATGTTCCGGCTGAGTGCGTATCCACTGGTTCATCTGCTGATGCTGATTGCGGGGTTCGGGACGATCATCATGCTCGTCTCGTCACGCTCTTCGGGCCGGAACATGTCCCTGCCGATGCTGTCTGCCCTGGGGGCCCTGGCGGCCGCGACCGGGGAAGGCACGGCGCTGGTCCTGCTGCTGCTTGCGGCGCTCGGGCTTGCGGTTCTGGATCTGCGTGGGGCGGCTGATGGCGAGGACGGGATCGCGGCCGGAGCTGCGCCCTGGCCGGTGTTCTCTGCACTTGTCGGGATCGGGCGTTCGCTTGAAACGGAGCAGCTTGTTCTGCTGGTGGTGTGTCTGCTGCCTGCTTTGTGGTCTGTGCGGCACAGGACGCTTCTGCCGGCGTTTGCGCGGGGAGAGCGGGGCATGGTGGCGGTGATGCAGGCGGTTCTGCTGCTGGGGGGGCTGTGTGGTCCGCTGTTTCTGATCTGGCATCCGGTGACGGGGTGGCGGCCATGATCGGTATGGGGCGGATGATCCGCAGCGGCGAGCGGGTTGCGCTGTCGCATTATCATCTTGATGCCGAACAGTGGAGCGCGATGCTGTCCGCGCCGGGTACGACGCTGCCGCTGATATCCTGTTGGGCGGATGATGCCCGTGCCTATGTGCTGCTGCTGGAAGGGGATCGCCCGCTTGTGGCGAGTACGGCAGTGGAAGAGCGGCGGTATCTCGCGCCGTCCTCGCGTTTTGCGGGGGCCGAGTGGGGCGAACGCGTGGCGTATGACCTGTATGGCGTGGAAGCGATGGATGCCCGCGGGAACGGAGCGCCGGCGCTGGATGAGGGCGGCTGGACGTCCACCTGGCCGCTGTCGTCCCGTCCGGGACCGGCGGCGGGAGGATTGCGGCCGCTGGCGGGACGCCATCTGCTGCGTCCCGAGCAAACGGGGCTAAGCGGACCGCTGGAGCTGTCCTTCGAGGTTCTGAAGGGCAAGGTCCGGAGTGTGGAGGTCTGTGCAGGCGGGGCGCATCGCGGGGTCATGTCGCGCCTGCTGGGACGGACGCCGGAAGAGGCCATGCCGCTGGTGTCGCGGATGACGGCGGGTGGGTTCGTGGCGCATCCGCTGGCCTTTGCGAGGGCTGTGGCGCAGGCGCGTGGACTGGTTCCGGGACCGGGGATCCGGGATGTCTGGATGCTTCTGCTGGAGATCGAGCGGATGTCGCTCCATCTGTTCGATATGGCCCGGACGGCGCGGGGTGTGGATGCGGAACTGTTCGCGACGCATTGCGATCATGCGCGGGAAGCCATTGCGCGGGCCTGTGCGGAGCAGGGGGTTTCGCGTCGTCTGATGGATATGGTGGCCTGTGACGGGTTTCGCGAAGGTCTTGAGATCGTGCCACTGGCTCAGGCCGTTCATGCGGCGATGCAGCCCCGTCTTGCGGCGCTGGAAGAACTTCACCGGGTTTTTGCGCCGCGTCTGGACGGGTTCGCGGTTCTGGATGTGCGGCTTGCGGAGCGCTTTGCCGTGGGGGGCGTGACCGGGCGCGCGAGCGGTCGCAGCATGGATATGCGGCGGCGGGAGGCCGGAATGCGGCTGGAAGCGTTGCGGGCGACAGGATCGAGCCAGGGGGATGCCCGGGCGCGTGAAGGACTGCGGCTTGCGGAAATCCGCGACTCCCTGAAGCTGCTGGAGCGGATCCTGGGGAGTATCGGTCTGGAAGACGACGAGCCCGCGCCGGACCGGACGGATGAGGGTATTGGTGTGGCCGAGGGCGCGCGCGGAGACGTGTGGTACTGGGTGCGCTTGAAAGACGGGCGGATCGAGAGTCTGCATGTGCGGGACCCGGGCGTGTCCCTTCTTCCGGTTCTGGGCGCGATGCTGCGGGGCTATCCTGTCAGCCGGGTGCCGGCGGCTCTGGGCTCGATCGGGATTTCACCGGCGGGGATTGCGCTGTGAAGACTGTGCAACGGACGGGGCCTCTGAGCCTGCTTTACGCTTTCATGGATGCAACGCGCGGGCGGCCGTCTGCGGAAGGAGCAGTTCCGCGGCGGGAGCGTCCGATCGGGCTGTATGTCCTTGAGACCGGTGGCTGCGAGGGATGCTTCATGGAGATCGAGTCCCTCAATGGCAGTGCGTTCGCGCTGGAGCAGGCGGGTTTTGTCTGTGTGAGCGATCCGGCGGATGCGGACTGGCTGCTGCTGACTGGAGCGGTGACGCGCGTCTGCGCCGAAATGGTTGACCGGGTGTGGCGGGCCATGCCGCCAGGCCGTAGCCTGATTGCTGTAGGAGCCTGCGCGGTGGATGGCGGTCCTTTTCCGGCCGGTTATGCGACGCTGGGGGGCTTGAAGGCGCTGACACCGGTGCGGCGTTCGATTGCGGGATGTCCGCCGTCGCCCGACGATATTCTGCGGGCTTTGCAGGAACTGGCGCAGGTCTGAACGGTTTGTCCGGGTGTCGGAATTTTCCTGAAACAACGAAGTTTTGTCCCCCGACGGCTTGCCGTGACACGGTTTCGCGTTAAAGCAGATGGACGCACTGGATGCGTTTTCCATGAGGTTCGGTCGCCTGTCTTTCAGGTCACCGTATAGAGCACAGGGCTAGAGATGGCTGATTATCGCCTTGGAATTGATCTTGGTGGCACGAAGATCGAAATTGCCGTTCTGAATCGTTCGGGCGATCTCGTCCTGCGTGAACGCATTCCCAATCCCGGTATCTATAATGAAGCCGTTCTGGCCATTCGTGATCTGGTGACGGATGTGGACCGCCGTCTGGGCGCGGTGCCGAGCCACCGCGTTTCGGCCGGGCAGCATACGTCCACGTTGGGCATCGGCATCCCCGGATCGATCTCCCCTGAGACCGGTCTGATCAAGAACGCCAATGCGACCTGGCTGAACAACCAGCCTTTCGGTCAGGATCTGGAATCCGCTCTGGCGCGTCCGGTCCGGACGGAAAATGACGCGAACTGCTTTGCCCTGTCCGAAGCGGCCGATGGTGCGGCCAAGGGCATGCTGACGGTGTTCGGTGTCATCATCGGGACCGGCATGGGGGCGGGCATCGTCAATAACGGCCGCGTTCTTGAAGGGCGTCATCATATTGCAGGAGAGTGGGGGCATCTGCCTCTGCCCTGGCCGACGGAAGAAGACATGCCCGCGCGTGACTGCTTCTGCGGGAACAAGGGCTGCATGGAGCGTTATCTGTGCGGTCCGGCACTGGCGGCGGACTGGAAGGGCCCGGGTCATCGCAATACGGCCGGGATCGAAGATGCGGCCGCCAATGGCGATCAGGCTGCGATCGCAGCTCTGGGCCGTTATACCGAGCGTTTTGCCCGGGCCTGCGCGATGGTCATCAACTTTCTTGACCCGGATGTGATCGTTCTCGGTGGTGGCGTGTCCAACCTGCACACGCTGTATGAGCGTGTGCCGCCGCTTCTGGCCAAGCATGTGATTACGCCGGTCTGCACAACGCCGATCGTGCGGAACAAGCATGGTGACAGCTCCGGCGTACGTGGTGCGGCATGGCTGTGGGACGTGACGGAATAAGTCCGTCACATACAGGATATGAAAAAGGCCGCCTGGATAACCGGGCGGCCTTTTTTTTGTTGGCTTGTTTTGCTTCAGGCGGGCTCTTCTTCCACCGTTTCCGACATCTCTTCCGCTGCCTGTTTCAGGCGGTGATAGGAGCGGCGGGAGAAGGGCAGGATCGCAATATAGAGCAGTCCGGCTCCCGCGAGGGCGCCCCAGGGGTCCGCGACCAGAAGAGCGGCGTAGAGGCCTGTTCCCAGCATGAGGGGCAGGACGTAACGCGCCGGGACCTTGAAATTCTTGAAGGACCAGACCGGCAGGGTCGAGACCAGAAGCAGCCCCGTGAAGATCAGGCAGACGGCCGAGACGATGGGCAGGCGGGCGAAGGCGGCCAGCCCCCCGGCATGAAGGCGGTCGGCTTCAAGGCCAAGGAAGACCGGGAACAGCACCAGCCCGGCTCCGGCAGGGGCGGGAACGCCCGTGAAGAAGCTGTAGGAATATTCCGGTTTGTCGTCGTCATCGAGGCTCGCATTGAAGCGGGCGAGACGCAGCGCCATGCACACCGTGAACAGGATGCAGGGGACGAACGAGTATCGTCCGGCATGTTCGAGCGACCACATCAGCAGCACGAAGGAGGGTGCTACACCGAAGCACACGAAGTCCGACAGGCTGTCGAATTCCGCGCCGAAGCGGGTGGCGCCCTTGAGCAGGCGGGCGATCCGCCCGTCCAGACCATCGATGCAGGCGGCGATCAGCAGGGCCACGGCCGCGGGTTCGAACTGGTGTTCGAGCGCGAAACGCATGCCGCTAAGCCCGGCGCAGAGGCCGAGCATGGTCATGATATTGGGGATGAGGCGGTTGAACGACGGGCCCCGCACGCGGGTGCGGGGATTGCGCCCCATGCGTCGGAGCCTGCGTCGGATGCGGCGTCTTTTGGCGGGGCGGATGGGTTCAACCGTTGGCGGTGTGGTCATGAACGGTGTCTGGCTCAGAGCTTCGCCAGGACAGTTTCGCCACCAACCATGGTCTGTCCTTCCACAACCAGGGGTTCAACGCCGGGTGGCAGGTAGACATCGGTGCGCGAGCCGAAGCGGATCAGGCCGAAGCGCTCGCCGGCTTCCACGCGGTCACCTTCTTCGACAAAGCACAGGATGCGGCGTGCGATCAGCCCGGCGATCTGGACAACGCCGATATTGCGACCGTCCGGCAGCGTCAGGCGCAGTTCGTTGCGCTCGTTGTGTTCGGAGGCCTTGTCGAGGCTGGCATTGAGGAATTTGCCAGCGTGATAGGCAATCTTCGTCACTTCACCGGCCGCTGGCATGCGGTTGATGTGGACGTTCAGCACGGACAGGAACGTCGAGACGCGCCAGACCGGGGTATGGCCCATTTCAAGAGCGGCAGGCGGGGTGACGAGGGCGACGGACGTAACGCGGCCATCAGCGGAGGCCAGCACCAGATCCGTGCGGGGTGGCGGGACGCGCTTGGGGTCGCGGAAGAAGTAGAGGCAGAACGCCGTGAAAGCGATGCCGGCGTTACCCAGCAGGCGCGTGGGACGCCAGGGCGTGGCCCGTCCGAGCAGCCCGACGAGCGAACCCGCGAGGAGGAAGGGAGTCGCGGCGCGATGCGGCGGCGACAGGACAAGCTTGAAGGACTGGATCAGCGACATGGAACGCACTCTTACGGCACACGGCGGGAGGGTCAAGAATTCGCCACAAAGAAGGCGTTTTTCGGGCAGGTTTTCTGCGTCTGCCGCCTTCAGGCGGGCTCGGCCACCTGTCGGGGGAGCGGGACACACAGTTTTTCGTCGATCAGGGGCGTTCCCGCATAGACGTTCTTGCGGGCCGTGACGACATGCACTCCGCCGCAGGGCAGGCGCAGTGTGCGGCCTGCCCGTTCCATCAGGCGGCCATGCGTCACCGACAGTGCGGCGGGTGGGGTCATCAGGGCGGTGGAATGGTGTTCGATCCGGAACAGGGCCTGATCGAGCAGGCGCGTCAGCTGGCCGCTGCTGTAGGGGATGCCGTGACCGAAAGGGGTGGCGTCCGTGTGTGCCCAGTAGCCGGAACGGTTGGGAACGACCAGCGTCAGGATGCCGTCATCGCTGAGGGTGCGCCAGATGGCGCGGAGGAAGTCCGGAGCGAAGCGGGTGAATTCGAGGCCGTGGACCACGAGGACGGCGTTCATCGAAAGGTCGTCGAAGGGCAGGCGTCCGCTGCTGACGATGCAGTCCGCCCAGGAGATGTTCCGTGTCTGGCTTCGGGTGGGGCGGGTGGTTCGCTGCGTCTGCGGGTGCAGGAGGCGGCCCGAAACGGCAAATTCCGCACTTTCCGGAAGATAGGGGGCTGTATAGCCTATTCCGAGGATCCTTCGGCCGCGCATGGGGGGCATGATGTTCTGCAGGCGGCCGTTGAGAAGCAGCGCCGTGCGCTGGCCCTGTCGGCTTTCATAGAAAGTGGCGGCATCATCGGAACGGATGCGGGCCAGGGACGTCAGCATGCAGCTACCTCATCAGCAGGACACTCCAAGGGGAACAGTCATGCCACTCGATATCAAGCCGATTCCGGTTCTCTCCGACAATTATGCCTGGCTGCTGACCGCGATGGAGGGTCAGCGCGCCGTTGTGGATCCCGGTGAAGCGGGGCCAATCATGGACGAAATCGGGGAGGGGCGGCTCGACATGATCCTGCTGACCCATCATCACGCCGATCATACAGCGGGTACGGACGCGCTGCGCGAGCGCTATGGCGCGAAAGTGTATGGACCGCGTCAGAAAAGGGAATGGCTGCCCCGGCTGGATCATGACGTCGAGGACGGGGACAGCTTCTCGCTGGGCAGTGCGCAGATCCGGGTTCTGTCCACGCCGGGCCATGCGGTGGGGCATGTGTCGTATGTCGTGCCCGGGGTTCCGGCGCTGTTCTGCGGGGATGTGCTGTTCAGTCTGGGATGCGGGCGGCTGCTGGAAGGGACGGCACAGGAACTGTTCGACAGTCTGCATCGTTATGACAGTCTGCCGGATAGGACGCTCGTCTGCGCGGGGCATGAATATACCCGCTCCAATCTGGCTTTCGCGCTCCATGTTGATCCGGACAACGAAGCCCTGAAGGCGCGGGCGGCAGAAGTCGAACAACTGCTGGAAGCGGGACGGCCGACGCTCCCGGTGAGTCTGGATGTGGAGCGGAAGACCAATCCCTTCCTGCTGGCGCCGGATGTTGCGACGTTTGCGCGGTTGCGCAGGGAAAAGGATACGTTCTGAAGGCATAAAAAAAGCCCCGCTCGAAAGAGACGGGGCTTTTTTATGAAGGCTTGTCCGGCCGTTACCAGCCGAAGATGATCTTCTTGAGCAGTTCGGCGCCGAGGCCGACGACAACAACGCCGCCAGCCCAGATCGCTACGAACCAGCCCACACGTTTCATCCAGTTCAGGAAACCCGGTTTCTGTTCGGGCTGTCCGTATTCGATCCGCATGGGCCGGGCTCCCTGTTCTTAGTGGTAGTGATGTCCGGCGGACATCTTTCCGCGGAATACGTAGTACGAATACGCCGTGTAGGAGAGGATCAGCGGCAGCAGGAACATCGTGCCGACCAGCAGGAAGGTCTGGCTCTCCGGCGGAGAGGAAGCCTGCCAGATGGTGATGGTCGGCGGCACGATGTAAGGCCACACATTGATACCAAGGCCGCTGAAGCACAGGAAGAACAGGCCCAGTGTTGCAACGAACGGCAGCAGGTGCGAGCGCGGGTTGCGCAGTCCCATGAACAGGACGCCCGCCAGCACGACGACAGCGACCGGAACCGGAGCGACCAGTGCGAGCTGCGGCATGGCGAGCCAGTGCTGCATGTAGGTGGTGTGCAGCATGGGCGTCCAGGCGGAAACCAGGGCGATCGTGATCAGCATCAGCGCGCCGAGACCGAAGGAGACTCTGCGCATCGTGTCGTGCAGTTCACCCTCACAGCGCCACAGGAGCCAGGTTGCGCCGAGAAGCGCATAGCCGATGACCACGGCAAGGCCACAGAACAGGGCGAACGGAGAGAACCAGTCGAAGCTGGACCCGACGAACACGTTGTTCTCGACCTTGATGCCCTGCACGAGCGTCCCGAGGATAACGCCCTGCATGAAGGCCGCTACGAAGGAACCGCCGCAGAAGGCCGTGTCCCAGAAGAACTGGCTCATGGGCGATTCCGACTTGAAGCGGAACTCGAAGGATACGCCGCGCAGGATCAGGGCCAGAAGCATGAACAGGACCGGCAGGTAGAGTGCAGGAAGGATCGTGCCATAGGCGACCGGAAAGACGCCATAGAGCGCGGCGCCACCGAAGATCATCCAGGTCTCGTTGCCGTCCCAGACGGGGGCGACGGTGTTGACCATGAGGTTGCGGTGATCGTGGTCCTTTTCCTTGAGGAAGAGGATGCCAATCCCGAGGTCGAAACCATCGAGGCAGATATAGAGGAAGATGGCTGTTGCTGCGAGCAGCGCCCAGACCACCGGGAGCCAGAAGCCGGCTGTTTCTGTCATGGTTCTTACTCCGCCATGCCAGCGTCGGGCTGGGGCTGATGGGAGACCTGTGTTGTACCCGCAGCGCGCTGGGGCTGATCTTCGGCCGGACCATGCTGATCCGGATGGGGCTCTTCCGCGAAGGTCCGCAGCAGGATGGTGATGCCGCCTGTGAACACGATGAAATAGACGATGACGAAAGCGATCATCGAAGTCGCGATGTTCGGCAGGGCGATCGGGGAGACGCTGTCGGAGGTCCGCAGCAGGCCATAGACCGTGAAGGGCTGACGGCCGACTTCAGTCGTGATCCAGCCGCAGAGCAGGGCCAGGAAGCCCGCAGGTGACATGAACAGCGCGATACGGTGCAGAAGCGGCGTATCGTAGAGCTTGCCCTTCCAGCGCAGATACAGCGACCACAGTCCGACCAGCACCATCAGCATGCCGAGCGCGATCATGATGCGGAAGGAGAAGAACAGCAGCGGGGAGTAGGGACGGTCTTCCTTCGGATAGTCCTTCAGACCCGGCACCTTGCCATCCAGACTATGCGTCAGGATCAGCGAACCCAGGTAAGGGATGGCGATCTTGAAATGCGTCGTCTCGTTCTTCATGTCGGGGATACCGAACAGAAGTTCCGGCGCGCGGCTTTCGGACTCCCAGTCACCTTCGAGAGCGGCGATCTTGGCTGGCTGGTATTCCAGCGTGTTCAGGCCCTGCGTGTCGCCGGCCAGAACCTGGATCGGGGAGACGATGGCAGCCATCCACATGGCCATGGAGAACATCAGGCGGACCTGTTCGGACGCCTGACGACCTTCACGACGGGCCTTGAGCAGATGCCAGCCCGCCACGCCTGCGACGATGAATGCCACACACAGGAAGGCTGCGAGGCCCATGTGCACGATACGGTACGGGAAGGAAGGGTTGAAGACGATCTGCCACCAATCAACCGGCAGGAAGCGGCCGGTGGCCTCGTCGATGCGATAGCCGCGCGGGGTCTGCATCCAGGAATTGGACGACAGGATCCAGCTCATGGAGATCAGCGTGCCGATCGAGACCATGCAGGTGGCCGCGAAGTGCAGGCCTTTGCCGACGCGGTTGAGGCCGAACATCATGACGCCGAGGAAGCCGGCTTCAAGGAAGAAGGCCGTCATGACCTCATAGGCCAGCATCGGACCGAGGATCGGACCGGCTTTCTGTGAGAACGACGACCAGTTGGTTCCGAATTCGTAGGACATGACAAGGCCGGAGACCACGCCCATGCCGAAGACGACGGAGAAAACTTTCAGCCAGTATTTGAAAAGGTCGAGATAGGCGCTGCGACCCGTTTTGAGCCAAAGGCCCTCGAGGACTGCGAGATAGGCTGCGAGACCGATCGAGAATGCCGGGAACACGATGTGGAACCCGACCGTAAACGCGAACTGGAAACGCGCCAGGAATAGAGCCGACAAGCCAAACATGTCGATTGCCTTCTGGGTAGATGGCGAAACGCAAAGACCGGCAGGAAGGATGTCGGCTCCCCAGGGGCCTCACGCACGCACAACAGGATAACGAAGTTGTGATCTCTTCGCGTGTTGCCGTCTTTTGAACCTTCTAAACGTATTTTGCCAGAAAAAGTTTGATACTCCGGACATGATTTTGACAAAAATCAAGGCGGTATCCGGGATTATTCCGGGTGTTCAGGGGGCTCTGAAACCCTGGCTGATAAGTGCTGAAACCACCTGCGCATCGGGGAGGATCTGACCATTGACGACGGGCATGGAGAGCGAGAAGGGGCGCTCTTTCATGGCGGGGATGGCGGATGCTTTCTGCAGCAGTTTTTGCAGCGCTGCCTGAAGGTCGGGAGCAAGATGCGACTCTATTTCCGGACGGTCGAGCAGACGAGCCGCCAGTTCCTGCCAGTGGGTCATGGTGAAGGTGAGCGTGCCGTCCTGCTCCGGTAGCGCGAGGGAGCCTGTCAGGGTGATCCGGTTGTCCGAGGAGGCCGGAACGGGAGACGCGGATGCATCCTGAAGGATGAGGCGTCCGTAGGATGTGGCGTCGAGCAGCGAAAGGCCCGGCGATGACTGCGATGCTGTCAGGGCGATTGCCAGACGTCCGTTGCGCAGATCGCTGGAGAAGCCATAGGGCAGGGGAAAACCATTGACTGTGGTGGCATGCGCGATGATGCCGAGGCGTGTGGCATCCGGGCGGGCAGCGGGAAACCGGATGAGGCGTCCGGACAGGGTTTGCGTGGAGAACTGTTTGTCCGGCCATCTGCCAGAGAAGGCCAGTTGAAGCCGGGGCGCCGAAAAGACCACATTATCCGGATTGCGGAAGCGGATCTGAAGGCCGGATGTCAGCACGGTCAGAACATTCTCATTCACGACGAGACGGACGGCCTGATGGCCTGTCAGGGAAAGTGGAAGCCCTACATGGAACAGGGAGAGCCATGATCCGCCCAAACGGATTTTCTCACCGGCCCATCCCGCATCATAAGGAGACGCGACTGAGGCGGGGTGTGTGCCGTTCAGGCGGTTGAGTTCCACCCAGGCTCCGAAGGGCCAGCCGCCCCTGCGCGGTGGAGTCGTCTCAACCCTCCAGCCATTTTCGCGCGCGGCGGTCAGGGCGGTTCGGGCCGTGGCTTCCAGCCGGTGGACTGTCCGGAGCCAGAAGACTGTATCCAGCGCTGCGGATATTGCGAGGACCGCAATCAATACCACAGCAGATCGGCTGTAACGGACAGTAAAGAATGGACGAGCCATTGAGCATGTCTTTTCAGGTGTGGCTGCGGGATTGGTCAAGTCCCATCTGTTTTATCCCCAGCCATTGAAAGAAGCTCCAAAACGTTGGGAAGCGCTCACGAACGTGTGATCTCAAGCGGAGCTTGTGGAGTTGTGAAACCCTGAAAACGTCAGAAAACCAGGGGATATGGAGATTCTGTCAGAGATGGGACGTCAGGAACACGTCGGGTCTGGAATGCTCCTGAAAGATTTCAGTTTTTTGCAGTCCGGTCATGCGTTTTCCGGGTCCACAGAGTTATCCACAGGATCGCGGGGAAGGGTATGGGTTGTGCACAGTTCATCCCATGCGCTCTCCAGAGCCTGTGTGAAGGCCCTGCGCTTCTGTTGCGGTGGCAGAGGCTGGCCGATGACGACGTGCAGGGTTCCCGGACGTTTGAGCCAGGCATTGCGGTCCCAGAACAGGCCTGAATCGGTGGCGACGGGCACGATGGGAACGTCTGCCTGTCGTGCCAGGGCGACGATGCCGGGCTGGATCGGATGGCGCTCTCCGGGAAGGGTACGGGTGCCTTCGGGGAAAATGATGATCTGGCGATCATCGGCATGGGCCGCCTTGGTGTCCCGCATCATGTTGCGGAGGGCTTTCGATCCGGCCTTCCGGTCGATGGCGATCATGCCGGTCAGCAGCAGCATCGGGCCGACGACGGGAATACGGGTCAGTTCGGATTTGATGATGTAGTCGGGCCGGTCAACGAGGGTCATCCAGATGAAGCCGTCGAAAAAGGACTGGTGCTGCGAGGCGATCAGCAGCGGACCGGGGGGCAGGTTCTCGCGTCCCGTGACTTCGATGCGGACCGAGCAGATCCGCGTGAAGCCTGCCAGAACGGCCCGTGCCCAGAGCTTCGCGTAGGACAGGGCCAGTTCCTGGTTTTTCATCAGGCGGATCGGAATGGTTCCGAGGCCCATGAACAGGGTGATCCAGAAAAGATAGAGATTGAAAAGGACGCCGCGCAGAATGCTCATCATGGTGTTCTGCACACCAGAAAAGCGGTCTGGACACAAGGGCTGTCAGGTGCCGTCCAGTCCTTCCCGGCCATCCGGCAGACCGGTTAGGACGCAGATTTCCGCGCCGAGGAACTTGTTATACTCGCGGAACATCAGGAACAGGGTCCGGCGGGAGAGGGGCGCCTGAAGGGCGAGGGGCACGACCGGATAGGGGGAGAGGGCCAGATCCGGAGCCACGCGATGGATTTCGAGAACTGCCCGGCGGATATGATAGCCGGCCGTGACGACCAGAAGGCGGTGGAGGTGATTGTCACGGGCCCACTGGGCGGTTTCGTGGGCGTTGCCGATCGTGCTGGTGGCGCGGCGGCCCAGCGTGATGCGCTCTGCCAGTGGGGAGGACAGGGATTCCTGCTGGAGATGCAGGATGTGTTGCAGCGTGACATGGGGGCCGACTCCCGAAATCAGAAGCAGGTGCCCGTATCCGCCCCGCAGGAGCGTAATGCCCGTATCGACGCGCTGTTCTCCGCCAGTCAGGGCGACGATGCCGTCGCAGACGGGAGCCGTGACGGAAGCCTTGCTCGCGTCCTGAATGAACCATGCGAATCCCGCCAGCCAGAGCCCGCCCAGAGCCAGACATGTCAGGAACAGCCGTTTCATGGCAGCCGCCGGAGCCAGACGAGTACGACGGTCTGGGCGGTAAGCCAGCCCAGGCAGGCGGCAATCAAAGGCAGGGCGCCAAGCTCTTCGAGAAGGAGGCGGGGCAGGACGTGCAGGGTGTTCCACCAGCTTGCCAGCATGGTCTGCCATGTTGTTGCAGGCAGGGCCGCTGGCCCGGCGTCATGCGAGAAGGGGGCCAGTTTTCGCGCGAGCATTGTGATGACCGGGCTCAGGAAGAACAGTCCGGCGAGGCCCCCGGCGAGGCTCAGCAGGGCAGCTCTGCCAGCAATGCGGCTGGAGATCGTCACATCTCCGGCACCGAGGAAATGGACGATCTCGACGGCCTTGCGCTGGGCCATCACGGAGCGGCGCACGGTCATGCCAACTGAAAGGACCGCGATGGCGGCGATAAGGCTGACCGCAAGCCAGGCGCAGGCAACAAGGCTGCTTCCCAGACCGTTGAGTCGCTCTCCCCAGCGGCGGTCTTCTTCCACGACGGCTTCTGGCAGGGCCTCATGCACGACCCTGCCCAGATCAGGCGTTCCGGTATGGGCGACGATCAGAACGACGGGCAGGGAAAGGCCGGGGAGATGCCCGCTGTCCGAGACCTGCCCGAGCCAGGGGGCGAGAAGGGTCTGCACCTGCTGAGGGGAAAGTTCCCGGACGGTGGTAATATCTGGCGTTTTGTGAAGCGTCTGGATGAGTGCGCGGGTGCGGTCTTCAAGCTGGGGAGTGTCGGACGGGATCTCGATTGTGGTGGCGTTGCGTGCGGCGCCGGCCCAGCCTTCAGCCAGGGTTTGCACGCCTGTCAGCCCGGCGAGCGAGAGCCCGGCCAGCAGGGTCATGAGTGCGACCAGAAGTGGCAGGCTGCCGGAGCGCAGGCCGGGGGAGACAGGGGCGCTCACGCTCTGTCGCTCCGGCGTGCGGCGATTCCGTCCTGAGTATCGGCCCCGGCGAGTGTGCCGTCCTGAAGGACGATGGACGCGGCCGGAGCTTCGCGGACCAGCGCTTCATTATGGGTGGCGACGATGACGGTCGTGCCCATGTCCACCAGTTCCTGAAACGTGGCCAGCAGGCGACGGGCCTGGGCGTCCTCAAGGGCGTTGGTGGGTTCGTCGGCCAGCAGGATTTCCGGACGGCCGATCAGGGCGCGGGCAATGGCGGCACGCTGCTGTTCGCCGCCGGAAAGGGTTCCGGGACGCTTGTCAGCAAGATGCGCGACGTCCAGCCATTCCAGAACGGCGAAGGCCTCGCGTCTGGTGTCGCGTTCGGAGGCGCCGCGCAGTCTCAGCGGGAGAGCCACATTGTCGAACACAGTCCATTCCCCGATCAGGCGATAGTCCTGGGGAACAAACCCGATCCTTCGCCGCAGGTTCCGCAGCGTGGCCCGGCTGGCCTGACTGACGGACATGCCAAGCAGGTCCATTTGACCAGCTGAAGGGCGCGTTTCGAGCGTCAGGAGGCGCAGCAGACTCGATTTTCCGGCTCCGGACGGTCCGAGCAGCCAGCGAAACTCCCCCTGCGCGACGGTGAGCGTCAGATTCCGCAGAACGGGTTGTCCCACGCCGGGGGGCATCATCGAGACATTCAGGAGGCGGATCATGAGGCTTTCATTGAAAAGGCGGGCAATCTATTAACCATTTAATAACGATCATTTCGTCATAACAGGCAAGCACACGGATCAGGCTAGGCCGGATCGGAGCCGACTGTCGAAGGGATTGATTGAATGCGCATTGAATGCCCCCACTGTCATGCAGTCTTTGAGGTCCCGGAGGCGCTGGCAAAAGGGGTCAAGCGTCTGCGCTGCGCCAACTGTGGAGACAGCTGGGAGCTGGGCGCGCCCGCAGTTTCGAAACCGGAAGAGGCGCCTGACGGGGCTGTCGCTGCGCCTGAAGTTTTTGAGGTGCCGGAAGAAGGGGTTGCGGCGGCACCTGCTGTTGCGGATTCGCCGGTTTCCGGAACAGAAGGGATGTTTCGGGCGACAGGGGCCATGGCCAGCCGCAGCAATGTGCGCCGTTCCGCAGTCCTGCATTCGCGGTCGGCTGGGGACGTGCAGGTGCCCACAGATACGGCTGGTCCGTCGATGATCGGGTCCACCGGAGCCTGGATTGCCGCCTGGGGCGCCAGTCTTGTTCTGGCGGGGGGCGGGGTTGCCGCGCTGTGGTACTGCAAGGGCGCTGGCGTTTTCGGGTTTTTGCCTGGGGCCGGGCATTTCTCCTGACCCCTGCGTATCTTACATGTTGCGGGCGGCGAGCGCCGAGACCGTGGCTCCGATCGCGGCGATGGCCATGAGCAGGATACCGTCGAAAATCAGGGAGCCCGGCGTGACGAGGTGAGAGCCGATCTGCAGATGGTTCGGCAGGGTCCCAGCCACATGGTTCATGATGTCACGGGCCTGCGGATCGGCCGTAGCAGCGCTTGTGGTGATCGCATTGACGATATGTGGAAGGATGTACCAGCCCACTCCCAGAATCAGCAGGAGAGGTGCCAGAAGCTCGGCGATCTGCTGGGCCAGATAGAAAGCGAAATAGCAGACTGACCAGATGCCCGTCCGGATCATGGAGGACGTGGTGAGCGATGAATCGCTGCGGCTGCTGCGGCCCAGAAGGCGGTCCGTGATATGGGATGGGGGCTGCATGTCCATAGATATGGCTTCCAGTGGTCCGGCAACGGGAGTTAGTCTTCGCCCCTGAAAACGGACGAATAGTCCATCTCGGACTAGCTGCAAGAGAACGCCAATGCAAACTTTCCCGTGCTGTCATGCCTTTTCCTGAGTTCGAGATGCCTCTGGTAACGCCGAACATGCCTCGGGTGGTCCTCGTGGAGCCCGATTGTGACCACGCCCGGCAGATTGTTCAGGTTCTGGTGAAGGAAGGGTTTGCCCTGACCTGCGCCACGAGTGGTGAGGAGGCGCTGGGCACGATCGAGGAGACTATGCCGGATCTGGTGGTCGCCTGTACCGAACTGCCGGGGATGAGTGGTGGTCAGCTGGCGCGGCGGCTGCGCCTGGATGCGCTGACCCGGAACATCCCGATCCTGATGCTGACCGAGGATGCGTCGCCGGGTGTGGAGCGTGAGGGGCTGGAGAGCGGCGCGGACGCCTATATTTCCAAGTCGGCTCATCCGGATCTCATGGTTCTGCGGATGCGGGCCCTTCTTCGGGAAGGGCCGGAACTCCTTCAGGTTGACGAGGCATCCCGCCTGCGACGGGCGCGGATTGTGATCGTCAATTCTCCGCGCGAGGATGAAGACGAGGAAGAAGTTGTCGAGGATGTGCCCGAAACCACTCTGGGAGAACTGCTCTGGCGTGACGGGCATACTGTCACGTCCATCGAGCGTTCCGATGATCTGATCGAAGGGGGCTGGCTGCGGGGCGCGGACAGTCCCGACTGTCTGGTGCTGGAACTGGGCAGCGGGGATGAGGATCTGAAGTTCTGTCGTCTTCTGGATGCGCGTCGTCAGGCAGTTCTGGAGGCGGGGGGGATCCCGTTCCGGACGCTGGGGATCGTGGAGGCGTCGCGTTTCCGGCGGCAGTCTTCCGGTGAGTTCTTCGAGGCGGGGATTGATGATCTCGTCCCCAGTGACATTGCGCTTGAGGCGCTGGCCATGCGGATCCGGACGCTGGCGCAGCGCAGGATGGCGCAGGACGAATTCCGGCAGCAGGAAATCGAGCGTCAGCAGAACGCCCTGACGCTTGAAGCTGCGCGTGCCAAGGCGGAAATGGCCGAGGCGCTGGCGCAGGCCAACATGGAGCTGGCGCGGACGAACGAGCGGCTTCTGCAGGCGCAGTCCAAGCTCGTGCAAACGGCGAAAATGGCGTCACTGGGTGAGCTGGTTGCGGGCATTGCGCATGAAATCAACAATCCGCTCGCCTTTACGATCGCACATGCGGATACGGTGACGCGCACTCTCAAGCGGTTGCAGGGAGTGAATGCCTCCGACGAGGCGATGTCCCTGACGAAAAAGGGGATGTCGCGGCTGGAGTCCATGAAACTCGGCTTGCAGCGGATCCAGAACCTTGTTCTGAGCCTGCGGCGGTTTTCACGGCTGGATGAAAGCTCGTTCCAGAAGGTCGATGTTCCGGCCGCGCTGGAAACGGCGCTGGCTCTTCTGGCGCACAAGCTGGGGCCGGGGATCATCGTGCAGAAAGATCTTCAGGCGCCGGCCGAACTGGTCTGCCAGCCGGCATTTCTTAATCAGGTTGTCATGAACATCATTTCCAATGCGGCCGATGCGCTGGCGGATATGTCCACGGACGGAGATATTGTGCGGGGCAGGATCGTCATCGCCTCGCGTCTGGAAAACGGACGCTACGAAATGAGGGTGAGTGACGACGGGCCGGGGCTGCCGCCTGACCTGCGGACGCGGATTTTCGATCCGTTCTTCACGACCAAGCCCGTGGGAACCGGGACAGGTCTGGGGCTGGCCATTGCCTATAGCGTCATGGAGGCGCATGACGGGGTGATTGAGGTAACGGACGCCAATCTGCCGGACGGGCGCGGGATCGGAGCATGTTTCCGGATGAGTCTGCCCGTTCGCATGACCGAGGAGGGGCCGGTGGCGACTGGTCGTGCAGCATGACTTTCTGGAGTGCCAAGGGGCCGTCGCGCCCCCTGATCCTGCTGGTTGACGATGAGGAGGAGATCCTCGTCGCCCTGACGGATCTGCTGGAAGACCAGTATGAAATCCTGTCCACCACGGATCCGCTGAAGGCGCTGGATCTGCTGCGGGCGCACAGGGATGTGGCGACCATCATTTCCGATCAGCGGATGCCCGGTCTGACCGGAGACCAGTTGCTGATGCAGGCCCGGGCATTTTCGGATGCCCGTAGCATTCTTCTGACGGGATATGCGGATCTGGAGGCGGTCGTCTCCGCGCTGAACCAGGGGCAGGTGCAGGCCTATGTGCACAAACCCTGGGATGCGGATGCTCTGCGTTCGCTGGTCGGCGAAGTTACGCAGCACTGTCTGGCGCAGCGTGCTCTGAGAACGGAGCAGGCGCTTCTGCGGGGGCTGATGGAAGCGCTGCCGATCGGACTCGTCTTTTCGGATCGGGACGGGCGGTGCATCCGCAGTAATGTTCGGGATGAATCCGAGAGCGGGGCCGAGAACGAGCAGGCCCATTTTCCCGAAAATCTCTGGCCCGAGATCATCGCCATGCGTGAGGATGTGCGTATTTCGGGGCAGGAAGAGCGTCTGGTCGGAGAGGTTCTTACTGAAGGAGAGGGCCGTTCTGTCACGCGCTGGCATGAGTTGACGCGGCTGGCTCTTGCCTGGCCGGAAGGCGCCTCCCGGGCAGATGCCTGGCAGGTCAGCATGGACCGGGATGTGACATCCCGTGTTGTTATGGAATCACGGCTGCGTCAGGCCGAGAAGCTTCAGTCGCTTGGGACGCTGGCTGGCGGTATCGCGCATGATTTCAATAATCTGCTGGCGGCAATTTCAGGATCTCTCGAGCTTCTGGAGGATATCGCGGAGTTTGATGAAGCCTCTCTGGCGCTGCTTCGCAATGCAGCGGATTCTGCCCAGCGCGGGGCTGTTCTGACGCGGCGGCTGCTTCAGTTCGGACGCCCGCGCGAGGCGCGTTTGTCGGCGGTGTCGCTGGGGCAGTTGCTTCCAGGGCTGACGGATCTTCTGCGTCAGAGCCTCAAAAAGCGCGGTGTCCCGGCATCGGCGGCCCCGTGCGCACTGTGTGTGGAAGACTTGCCGCCGGATCTGCCGCTGGTCTGGTCGGATGCGGACCAGCTTGAAATGGCGCTCCTGAACCTGTGTGTGAATGCGCGGGATGCCATGGCGGATGGCGGGACGGTGCGGATCAGTGCGCATGTTGTCGAGCAGAAGCGGACGGGTCTTCCCGCGGAATGCTGTCCGGATCGGGCGGTGGCGCTGGAGGTCGTGGATGAAGGCGAAGGTATGCCGCCGGAAGTGGCGGCAAGGATTTTTGATCCCTTCTTTACGACCAAGGATGTCGGGCGTGGGACCGGGTTGGGTCTGTCCAGCGTGTATGGCTTTCTGAGCCGGAGTTATGGCGAAATTATTGTTGATAGTGTCGTGGGCAGGGGGACGCGCATGACGCTGATGCTTCCTGTGGCGCGGGGCAGTCAGGAACGGGTTGCGGTGCCGCAGCTTCAGGGTGCGAAGCTCGAACGGCGCCTGAAGGTTCTGGTACTGGATGATGAAGCGCCCGTGCGAATGGTGACGGCCGGATTCCTGGCTCAGGATGGCCATGAGGTGACGGCTGTTGCCTCGCTGGCGGATGCGCTGAAGCGTGTTGATCCGGCGTCTCCCTTCGAGCTTGCGATCATTGATATGAGGATGCCGGATCATGATGGTCTGGCCTGTGCGGAAGCATTGCTGCAGGCCGTGCCCGGATTGAGGGTGCTGTTTATCAGTGGGCATACAGATGATATGCCGGCCCCTGAAAACGGGCTTCTTCTGCCGAAGCCCTTTACGCAGGAAAGTCTGCAGAGGGCCGTTGCCGAAACCATGCGTTCTGTTGACGTTGGCGCGTCATAGCAGGCCGGTTCTGCGCCGGCTGGCGGCATTGGGCCTGTGAATTGGAGATTGTGACACGTGAGTGATGCCTATCTTGTTCCCCCGGAGGACACGGCTGCTGCGGCTATCGAGGAGATCGAGGCCGAGCTGGGTCTGTTTGATGACTGGATGGAGCGGTATCAGTACATCATCGAGATGGGACGCAAGCTGCCGCCATTTCCGGAAGAGTGGCAGGATGATGCCCATCGTGTTCCGGGCTGTCAGAGCCAGGTCTGGCTTGAAGCGGTTGAACGGGATGGAAAGCTGTTTTTCGCCGGGGCGTCGGATGCCGCGATCGTTCAGGGACTCGTGGCGCTTCTGCTGAGGGTTTATTCCGGCCGTCCGAAATCGGAAATTCTGGGAACAAGCCCTGTGTTTCTGCATGATATGGGACTGGTCAAGGCGCTTTCGACGAACCGTGGGAACGGGGTCGAGGCCATGGCGCAGGCCATTCAGAAGCGCGCGTCACACTAGAAATAAAAAACCCCGCAGGCTCAAAGCCGGCGGGGTTTTTTATTGCAGAAATTATAATCTTACTGCGGGCGACTTGCCGACGGGGTGGCGCTGGTCGCAGCTGTCGTGCCGCTGGGGGGCGTCGGGCACTTCGTGAATTTCCCTTTTGCGTCCCGGCAGGGCCTCGGCTTCTGGGGAGCTTCGCATTTCGTGAACTTGCCCTTGTCGTCGCGACAGGGCTTGGCATGGGCCATCTGGGTACCGAGCGCCAGAACGGCGAACGCGGCAACGGAGAGACGACGGAACGGCATGGGGTATGATCTCCAGAGCGGTGCCGGGTTACGGGGAACGCGTCCCGGCTTTCAGAAAAGAATGCAATACGTTGCGAGCGGCGTGCAAGCTGTCTTGTACCGGCAGCCTAGCGGAAACCCTGCTGGTCCACGGGATGGGTCGTGTCCCAGGTGATGTTCCCCCGATACTGTGCTGCGACGGGCTGTCCGTCCCTGAGGGCCGGGTAATATCTGGCAAGGCTGAAATAGGCGAGCGAAGCGCGTTGCAGGATGGGCGGCCCGTCACTGACGGTGCAGTCATGCGCAGCGCCTATCTGGTCGATCTGACAGAGTACGGTGATATGACCGCCAATTCCGGCAGCGTCGGCGGCTTCGGGATAATGGGGCGGGGGCGTATGGGCCTTGTCGAGCAACGGCGTCGTCAGGTCGGGGGAGGCATGGAAGGTGTAGGTCTTCTCCCATGTGCCGGGCACGGCCACGTTGTTCTGGTAGGTGGGCAGGAATGTCGAACTGTAGGCCATCTGCTCGGCTGCGAGGCCGAAATCCGGTTGTGAAGCGGAAGACTGGCAATCCGTAGCTATTCCGGCAGCGCTGATGGTGCAGCGGACATGAGCCGTTCCGCTTTTGTGAAATTCAAGTTCGGCCGGCGGGTAAATGAGAAGGCTGTGATGATGGGGATCCAGCATCGCGCCGAAAGGATGCTCTTCGGCCTGAGCGGGCAGGCTGCTGCCCGCAAGAAGGATGGTCAGGGCCAGAAGCGGGCGGATGACGGACAGTCTCATGATGTGCCTCTTATCGGGGATGATTTGTTACCTTATGTAACGATTGTATCTTCCGCCAGTCGGCCGAAATGAAAAAAGGGGAGATGCCTGATGGCATCTCCCCTTTTTCATGGCCCGGAGGGTCTTGTCAGATCACTTCTGATCGGGCAGGGCGTAGGCGATGATGTCGTCGCCCATGCGGGTCGGGAACGAGTTGTGTCCGCCTGCATAGGTCACGATGTACTGCTTGCCATTGATGGCATAGGTGATCGGCGTTG
This sequence comes from Gluconobacter sp. P1C6_b, assembly GCF_018811945.1. GTDB lineage: Bacteria > Pseudomonadota > Alphaproteobacteria > Acetobacterales > Acetobacteraceae > Gluconobacter. The sequence goes on along the minus strand of NZ_JACRVU010000003.1, from coordinate 29,770 downwards.
CCTGAGCACCAGCCGGCAGACGGTCCTGCCACAGTACCTTGCCCGTCGTCAGGTTGTACGCACGGATGTAGTAATCCATGGACGCCGTCAGGAAGCCGAGGTTGCCAGCCGTGGAGAGCGGGCCACCGAGGCTCGGGACACCGATCTTGATCGGCGGCAGCGGGATCGGCAGGGAGCTGCCATACATCGAGTCACGCAGGGTGCCGTTACGGTGCTGCCAGACGACCTTGTTGGTCTTCAGGTCAATACCGGCGACATAGCCCCAGGGCGGCGTGCGGCACGGCATCTTGATGCCGAACGGCAGCAGCACCGGATCCAGGAACGGATGCAGGTTGACGGCATACGGAATGCCATAATTGTGCTGCAGGCCGGTTTCACCACCCGTGCCTTTGGCGTCCTTTTCAGGCCAGAGCGGGTTGGTTGCGCTGCGGGGAACCAGCTGGGAGACAAACGGCAGGGAGATCGGGTTGGCAAAAGCCACCTGACGCTGCGGATCGACGGCCAGGCCACCCCATTCGAACATTCCCAGATCGCCCGGGAAGATGAGCGAACCCTTGAGCGACGGCGGCGTGAAGGGGCCTTCGTAGCGCAGTCTGTGGAAGTAGATGCTGCAGAACATCTGGTCGAAGATCGTGCCGCCCCAGATATCGGAATCGTTCAGCGGATTCTTCGGACGCAGGGTCAGCTGCGACATCGGCTGGGTTGGGCTGGTGTGATCACCTGGAGCGGCGCCCTGGGGAACCGGAGTTTCCGGAGCCGGGACGATTTCCTTGCCGGTGCGACGGTCGAGGACGAAGATGTCGCCGGTCTTGGTCGGGGCGTAGATGGCCGGAACAAGTGTGCCGTCCTTCTGCGTCACGTCCACGAGGCTCGGCTGGGACGGAACGTCCATGTCCCACAGGTCGTGATGAACGGTCTGGTAGAACCAGGCGAGTTTGCCCGTGTCAGCGTTCAGTGCGACGATACCCGGAGCGAAACGCTCGGAATCCTTCGTGCGGTCACCGCCCCACTGGTCGGGAGTACCCACGCCCATCGGGATGTACACGAGGTTCAGGTTGCGGTCGTAGGACGACACGATCCAGGAGTTCGGGGAGTTCGGGTGGAAGACAGGATGGCTGTCATCCGGAAGCTGGTTCGGATCCGGGTTGGACGCATCGAACACCCAGACGCGCTTGCCGGTGTAGACGTCGAATGCCTGCGTGGCGCCCGAGGCCTGCTTGACCGAACCGTTATCGGTAATGGCGCTGTTGGCGATGATCAGCTTGTCCGTGATGACCGGCGGGGACGTCGGCTCGTACTGGCCGGGCGTCGTGTAAGGCTGGTTCGGAACGCGCAGATCGATTTCGCCGTTGGTGCCGAAGCCGGAGCAGGCCTTGCCCGTGTCGGCATCGACTTCAACCAGACGGCCATCGTTGACCGGCAGGATGATGCGCTTGGCGCAGTCCGTCGGTGCGGGGTTGCCATCGGAATCCGTCGCATTGGCCGGCGTTTCGTGGAAGCTGACGCCACGGCAGGTCAGATGCTGGAAGCCAGGGTTGATCTGGAGCTTGGGATCGTAGACCCACTTGACGTTGCCGGTGGCACCATCAACCGCAAACAGCTTCTGGTGCAGCGAGCACATGTAAAGCGTGTTGTTGAACTCGATCGGGGTCGCTTCGTTCGTTGCTTCGCCCGGGTCGTTGGAGTTCATCATATCCTTGGTGTGGATATGCCATGCGACCTTGAGGTTGCTGACGTTGGACGCGTTGATCTGGTTCAGCGGGGACCAGCGGTCACCAGCCTGCGTACGACCATAAGCGTGCCACTCGCTGGCCGGAACATTGTCCGGGTCGGCGGGGGAGGCGTTTGCGATCTGAGTCGGCAGTTCGCCGCTGATGTCATGCGGGTCGGTGAAGAGGCTGGCGAACAAGGCCAGAACCGCAACGCCAACGGCGCCGGCGAGAGGCAGGACGGTCGTCCGCGTGCCGCCGATCTGGCGGGAGACGAACGGCAGCAGCAGCCAGATGCCGAGGATGATGACGATGTCCGAGCGCGGGATCAGGGCCCAGATGTCGAGACCGACAACGGTGAGTTCCCAGATAACCGTTCCGAATACGACGACTGCAAACAGATAGAGGGCAGCCGGATTGCGCCGGAAGGAGAGGAAAGCCGTGGCGAGAAGTGCCAGGCCAAGGATGACATAATAGAGAGGGCCGCCGATGGCAGCGACCCATGCGCCGCCAACGGTAAGGATCGCGCCGCAAAGCGCGAATGCCGCGGCCGTTATCAGGGCCCAGAGCCCTGGCCGGGATGTTGTGCTCATGATGTTCCTGGATCTGTTGTTCTGATGCATCACGGTGACTTCCGGACAAAGCACATGGATGACCGTCAAGGGTCAAGATGTCAGAAGGTTCATCTTGCTCACGTCACTGTGAGGACTTTCACGTCGTCGTGACTTGAGGAAAGGAAGGACTTATGATTGAGCGTTCAAGAAAATAATGAGCTTGCAGGCCACTTGGGCTTACGATAAGGACACCGCTTCCGCGCACGCGTCCGGGCCACGAGTGGCATGCCCGGCCGTGCAGAGTCCTTACTGTGTGAGGGACCAATCGTTTACGGCGAGGGAGACCGAAATGCCCAAGATGAAGACCAAGTCGTCGGTCAAGAAGCGGTTCAAGATCACCGCGACCGGCAAAGTGATGTGCGGCCCGGGCAACAAGCGCCATGGCCTTATCAACCGTCCGCAGAAGATGAAGCGCACCAACCGTGGTCCCCAGACCATGACGGACATGGATGCGAAGACAATCAAGCAGTGGGCGCCCTACGGGCTCTGAGGAGATAAGGTAAATGGCACGTGTCAAGCGGGGCGTAACGTCGCACGCCCGTCACAAGAAGGTTCTCGAGCTCGCCAAGGGCTATCGCGGCCGTTCGTCTACGAACTACCGTATCGCTCTGGAGCGCGTCGAGAAGGCGCTGCGTTATGCGTATCGTGACCGTCGCAACAAGAAGCGTGATTTCCGCGCCCTGTGGATCCAGCGTATCAATGCTGCCGTCCGCGAGCATGGTCTGACGTACAGCCGCTTCATCAACGGTCTGGACAAGGCTGGCATCGAGATCGACCGTAAGGTCCTCGCCGCCATTGCTTTTGACGATAGCGCCGCTTTCGGTGAAATCGTGAAGAAGGCTCAGGCCGCTCTCGGCTGAGCTTTTCCGGCTTGATCCCTTTGGGGGTCTGGTGACTGGCGGGCCGTCCTGTTATCAGGACGGCCCGTTTTGTTTTGTGCTGCAGGGGATGGGCGGTATGGCTGACGATCTCGATATACTCAGGAATGACACGCTGGCTGCGCTGGCCGGGGCGCAGGATCGCGCGCAGTGGGACGCGATCCGCGTTGGTACGCTGGGCAAGTCCGGCGCGCTGACGGGGCTGCTCAAGCAACTGGGCAAGCTCGAGCATCAGGAACGCAAGGAGCGCGGTCAGGCTCTGAACCGCCTGCGTGACGAACTGACGGCTGCCATCGAGGCCCGTGGCCGCGATATTGAGGAAGAGGCGCTTCAGGCCCGTCTGCGCTCCGAGCGCGTGGACGTGACGATGCCGGCGCCTGCGATCGTGACGGGCACCATCCATCCCATCAGCCGGACCATTGAGGAAATGACGGCCATTTTCGGCGCGATGGGCTTCTCCGTCGCCGAAGGGCCGGACATCGAGAGTCAGTGGCATAATTTCTCTGCCCTCAATACGCCGGAGCATCATCCCGCCCGGACCGAGCACGACACGTTCTATCTGCCGCCGAAAAATGAGGACGGGGAGCCGCGGGTTCTGCGGACGCAGACCTCTGGGGTGCAGATCCGCACCATGCTTGGGTCGCAGCCGCCGATCCGGATCATTGCACCCGGCCGTACCTATCGTGCCGATCATGACGCGACCCATTCGCCGATGTTCCATCAGTGCGAAGGTCTTGTGGTCGATCGCAATATCACGCTTGGCCATCTCAAGGGCTGCCTGATCGAGTTCCTGCGCGTCTATTTCGACAAGCCCAACCTGCCTGTCCGTTTCCGGGCATCCTATTTCCCGTTCACCGAGCCTTCCATGGAAGTTGATATTGGCTGGTCAAAGGCGACTGGCGAGATTGGTGGCGGGTCCGACTGGCTGGAAGTTCTGGGCTCGGGGATGATCCATCCGCGGGTTCTGGCGAACTGTGGGCTTGATCCGGCCGAATGGCAGGGATTTGCGTTCGGGATGGGGATTGAGCGTCTGGCGATGCTGAAGAATGGCATTCCCGATCTGCGGTCTTTCTACGAAAGTGATCTGCGCTGGCTGCGTCATTACGGATTTTCGGCGTTCTCGCCTGCCACGCTGACGGAGGGCGTGTGACATGAAGTTCTCTCTTTCCTGGCTGCGCGAACATCTTGATTTTACAGCTTCTGTCGAAGAGATCTGTGCCCGGCTGAATGTCATCGGGCTTGAGGTCGAGGGTGTTGAAAACCCAGCTGACCGTCTGGTGGGTTTCAGAACTGCCAAGATCGTGGAAGCGCACCGCCATCCGGATGCAGACCGGCTTCAGGTCTGTCGGGTTGCCGCTGGCGGCGGTTTTGAAGACGTGCAGGTCGTGTGTGGTGCGCCGAATGCGCGCGCTGGTCTGCATGTGATCTTTGCGGCTCCAGGGACTTATATTCCTGGGCTCGACATCACCATCAAGAAGGGAAAGATCCGCGGGCAGGACAGCGGCGGCATGCTGTGTTCGCTCCGTGAGCTCGGGATCGGTGAGGAAAGCAATGGCATTGCCGAACTTTCCGAAACAGCTCCGATCGGAGAGTCCTACGCCGCTTATGCCGAGCTGGATGATCCGGTCATCGAAATTGCCATCACGCCCAATCGTGGCGATGCGCTCAGCATCCGGGGCATTGCGCGGGATCTGGCAGCCGGCGGGATCGGGCATCTGAAGCCCTGGCTGACGGAAGCGGTGGAAGGGGATTTCCCCTCGCCGCTGACGTGGAAGATCGAGCATCCGGCCTGCCCGTATATCGTCGGGCGTGTGATCCGGGGTGTGAAGAACGGGCCGAGCCCGGACTGGCTGCAGCGTCGTCTGGAATCGGTCGGGGTTAAGCCGATCTCGGCGCTCGTCGATGTGACGAACTACCTCACTTATGATCTCGGCCGTCCGCTGCATGTCTTTGATGTTGCAAAACTTAAAGGCGATACGCTTACGGTGACGCATGCGGCCCGCGAGACCTTTACGGGGCTTGATGGGCGCGAATATGTGCTGGGCACCGAGGACATGGTCATTGTCGATGAAGCCGGTGTGCAGTCGCTTGCCGGTCTGATTGGCGGCGAGAGCAGTGGCGTGGATGAGAACACGACCGATGTGTTCGTGGAATCCGCCCTCTTTGATCCTGTGCGGATTGCCCTGACGGGACGTCGTCTGGCCATTCACACCGATGCGCGGCAGCGTTTCGAGCGCGGGATTGATCCGGCGCAGGTTCTCAACGGACTTGAAGCCGCGACGGTCATGATCCGCGATCTGTGTGGCGGTGAAGTCAGCGAGATCACCGAGGCTGGCGCCCTGCCGGACTGGAAGCGTACGGCGACGCTGCGGTTTAAGCGTCTGAAGACGCTGGGTGGTGTGGATATCGCGGCTGACGATGCCGTGCGCTCCCTTGAGCATCTGGGTTTTGAGGTGACGGAACGGACGGAAGACGCCGCGACGTTCCTGGTGCCGTCCTGGCGCAATGACATTGCCTCGGGGCAGGTTCTGGCACAGGCCCCGACGCTGGATGAAGACGTGGCCAGTCGCGCTGCCAGCCATGTTCAGGCAATGGAAGCGGAATGCGATCTTCTTGAGGAAGTGCTGCGGCTTTACGGGCTGGACAATGTTCCGGCGGTTGCGTTGCCGCAGACGACGGTTGTGCCGGCTCCGGCCGTCACGCCGCTTCAGGCGCGTGCGGCTCTGCTGCGTCGTGTCTGTGCGGCACGCGGGCTGACCGAGACGGTCGGGTTCTCGTTCGTGGCGCAGGATGATGCGGCCCTGTTCGGCGATGTGCCGGAAACGCAGCATCTGCTGAACCCGATTGCCACTGATCTGGATCAGCTCCGTCCGACGCCACTGATCAATCTGGCACGGGCCCTGTCACGCAATCTGGCCCGTGGCCTGGGTCTGTCGGGTGAGGGGGCGCTGTTCGAGGTTGGGCCGAGCTTTGATGCGACCGGGCAGCATCTGCGTCTGGCGGGCCTGCGGGCTGGTCTGACGGCACGTGAGCCGGGTGTTGCGGCGCATGAAGCGACGCTTTGGGACGCAAAGGCCGATCTGACGGCGGCTCTTGTTGCGCTGGGCGTGCCGGAAGCGGCGCTGTCGGTTACGTCTGATGCGCCGGTGTTCTATCATCCGGGCCGGTCGGGTCAGGTGCGGCAGGGGCCGAAGATGGTTCTGGGGACGTTCGGCGAACTGCATCCGCGTGTTGCGCGGGCGCTGGGACTGAGCGGAACCGTGGTGGCGTTCGAGGTCTATCTGGATCAGGTGCCGCTGCCGAAGGCCAAGCGCAAAGCCGCGCCTGTTCTGTCGCCGTTGCAGCCTGTCCGGCGTGATTTCGCTTTCGTGGCGGGGCCGGATGTGGAAATCCAGGCGGTTCTGAAGGCCGCGCGGATGGCGGATCGCAATCTGGTGCAAGATGTCCGGCTGTTTGACGTGTTCGAGGGCGGCAGTCTGCCGGAAGGACATCGTTCGCTCGGCGTGGAAGTGGTCTTGCAGCCACAGAGCGAGAGTCTTACGGATACGCAGCTTGAAGCGGTTTCCAAATCGGTGGAAGCTGCGGTTCTTAAGGCAACAGGGGCTGTGCTGCGTCGATGAACTCTCTTCCAGAATCCGGATCTGACGGACAGTCCTCGGCGGACCCTTCCCAAAAGGCCGCGCCCTTACCCCGTTACGGGCGGGTGATCTGGATTCTGGCAGGTGAGGCCAGCGGGGACGTGATTGGCGCACGTCTCATGCAGGCGCTTCATGCGCAGGACCCGTCGCTGGTTTTCGCTGGCGTCGGGGGCGGGCGCATGGAAGCGCTCGGGCTGCACAGCCTGTTTCCCATGAGCGATCTGGCAGTCATGGGACTGGTCGAGGTTGTGCCCCGTTTGCGGCAGCTCTCTCAGCGTCTGCTCGAAGCGGTGCAGGATATCGAACTGCGCAAGCCAGATCTGGTCGTGACGATCGACAGCCCGGGCTTCACCCTGCGTCTGCTTCAGAAAATCGAGCGCTCAGGTATCAAGCGCGTGCATTATGTCGCGCCGCAGGTCTGGGCCTGGCGTGAAAAGCGGGTCAAGGAATTCCCGGGGCTTTGGGACAGGCTGCTGTGCCTTCTGCCGTTCGAACCGGACTGGTTTGCACAGCGTGGGCTGGAAGGGCGGTTTGTGGGGCATCCGGTGCTTCAGTCCGGTGTGCGGCAGGGGAATGCCCAGCGCTTCCGGCTGCGGCACAATATCCCCGCTCATGCGCCGGTCGTGATCCTGATGCCGGGCAGCCGACGTTCGGAAGCGCCCCGGCTTCTGCCAGTGTTCCGCAAGATGCTGGATATCCTGCGGGTGCAGTATCCGGATATCTGTCCGGTCATTCCGGTGGCACCCGTGATTGCGCCGACGATCCGCCAGCTGATCCGCAAATGGCCGATCCAGCCGCATATCGTCACTGACATCCATGACAAGCATGATGCATTTGCGGCCGCTCAGTGCGCGCTGACCAAGTCAGGGACGTCCACGCTTGAGCTTGCGATGGGCAATGTGCCGATGGCGGTGACCTACAGGGTTAATCCCGTGACGGCGACGATTGCGCGGCGTCTGATCAAGGTGCCGCATGTGGCGATGGTCAATCTGCTGGCCGGGCGGGAGGTGGTGCCTGAGCTGCTTCAGGAAAACTGCACGCCAAGGAAGCTGGCCGAGACGGTTTCCAGGCTGCTGAGCGATCAGCAGATGGTGGAAAAGCAGCGCATGGCGTTTGCCGATGTGCTCGATAAGCTCTCGCCGCCTGTGGGTACGCCCGCGGATGCGGCGGCGGCCGAGATCATGGATTTGCTGAACGAGCCGGTTTCCCGGTCGTCCAGCCACTAAATCCTAGCGCAGGAAGCCGACCAGGCGTTCGGCTTCCTGAACGATCGGTTCTGAAATGCTGTTGGCGCGTTCCGCACCGGCACGCAGAACCGACAGAAGATGCGTCTCATCCTGAAGCAGGCGCTGTGTTTCGCTGGCAACTGGAGCCAGACGCTCTACCAGAAGATCGGCGAGGGCATTCTTGAACGGGCCAAAGCCCTGACCGCTGAAGCGGCTGAGGACGGTGGCGGGCGTTTCATCCGACATTGCGGCATAGATCGAAACGAGATTACGGGCTTCCGGTCGGTCGTTCAGGCCGTCCATTTCACTGGGAAGCGGTTCAGAGTCGGTCTTGGCGCGGCGGATCTTCAACGCAATGTCGTCTGCGGTGTCGGTCAGGACGATGCGACTCTGTTCTGACGGATCGGACTTGGACATCTTCTTGCTGCCGTCGCGCAGGCTCATGACGCGGGCGGCGGCAGGCGGGATAAAGGCTTCCACCTGCGGGAAGAACTCCACACCCATGTCGTGATTGAATTTCTGGGCGATATCGTTGGTAAGCTCGATATGTTGACGCTGGTCTTCGCCCACGGGAACGCGGGTGGCGTGGAAAGCCAGAATATCGGCGGCCATGAGGTTCGGATAGACATACAGACCAGCCGAGTGGTTTTCGCGGTTCTTGCCGGCCTTGTCCTTGAACTGGGTCATGCGGTTGAGCCAGCCGAGGCGGGAGACGCAGTTGAAGATCCAGCCGAGACGGGCATGGGCACTGACGGCGGACTGGTTGTACAGGCGCGTGGGTTCGATTCCGGCTGCAAGAAGGCATGCCGTCGAGCCGAGGGTCTGTGCACGCAGGGTCTGCGGATCCCAGGGCATGGTGATGGAATGCAGGTCCACCAGGCAGAAGACGCAGTCATGATCTGCCTGCAGCGTGGCCCAGTTGCGGATTGCTCCGAGATAGTTGCCCAGATGGGGAATGCCGGTTGGCTGGATGCCGGAAAATACGCGCTGCATGAATTCAGTCTTCAGTTTCTGCAAAAATCAGGGAAGGGATGACACGTTTCATCGAACGGGTGTCTGGAGGTCCAGCTTCTGCCGTTCCTGCAGAACTTCCGTTGCGGACATCGGATGCTTGCGAGCCGCGGCAATGTCTGCCGCGGTGAAAGTGGGGGCACTGCCGGACATTTCCTGACTCGCGACGAAGGTCAGGATGCGTGCGATCTCGTCGTCGGGCAGACGCTGGAATGACGGCATGGCGCCGTTGTAGTGGCCGCCGCCAGCTGTGATGGAGCCGTCCAGTCCGTAAACAAGGACGTCAACGAGATAGTGATGACCGGCCGGTGTTTGGGCAATCGGGCCGACGCGTCCGAAAATTGGGGCGATTTCAGAGACCTGACCGTGGCCGCCGTGATGGCAGATACTGCATTCATTGGAGTATTCGCGCGGAGCCTGAATGCGATTTTCCCAGGCATGGCCGATCACGAAGACAATCACCATGGAAATGGCGAGAAACAGGGGAAGCCGGACAGCAGGGTCAATTCTGATCACACTGACGTTGTGGCATTTTCAAAGGCGTTTCAGCAAGGCCGGGCTTGGCAAAACGGTAGGAATAGGGCTCATGGCGCTATCGGAAGGAGCAATCATGACCGTCAGGGGACGTCTTGTACTGTATGTGGGGCCCATGTTTGCGGGCAAATCCGCGCATCTGATTGCCGCGGCAAAGCGGCAGGCGGATGTTCTGGCGCTCAAGCCCGGGTTTGATACGCGCGATGGTTCGGAACTGGTGAGTCGGGACGGGTCGCATCTTGCGGCGGTTTCCGCGAATGCCTGGCCCGAGGATGCGGACCGCTACAGTCATATCGTTCTGGATGAGGGGCAGTTCTGGGTGGCGCCGCATTACCATGGCGATATCGTTGAGGATATCCGGACTGCACGTGCGCGGGGTGCGGATGTGACGGTCGGGGGGCTGGATACCGATTACCGGCGTGTGCCCTTCGACGTCATGACGCGGCTGATGGATGAGGCGGATGAAGTCATTGCCCTGACGGCGCGATGCCATGTCTGTGGAGCGCCAGCGGCGTGGACCGCGAAGACCCACGAGACTGGACATCTGCTGGAGACGGGCGATCAGGAACTTTATGAGGCACGCTGTGATGCGCACTGGACCCTTCCGGATAGACCCTGAGGTCTGATCCGGAAAGGGGGCTGTTACTGCTGGCCGCCGTTATTGACGCCTAGAAGACGGATTTTGAAGATCAGCGGGCTGTTGGGCGGGATGATGCCCATGGAGCGCTTGCCGTAGCCGAGATTCGGCGGAAGGTAGAGCATCCATTCGTCACCGACATGCATCATGGGCAGGGCTTCGAGCCAGCCCTGTACGAGGCCGTCGAGCGGCATTTCCATATAGGCGCCGCTGCCATGCTGGTCAGAGCTGTCGAAGATGCCGCCATCAGGCAGACGGCCTTCGTAGATGACCATGATGGTGGAGCCATGATGCGGGCTTTCACCATCTTTTGGGCCCGACTGGAGAACCTTGTAGGACAGGCCGTCCGGGAGGGTCTTGACGCCTGGCGTTGCATGGATTTTCGCCATGAACTGCTCGGGTGTCAGGTCGGAATCATCCACCTGCTTGTGGCCACCGGCGCACCCTGTCAGGGCGAGGGCGCCACACAGGGCGAAAGCGGATGTAAGACGGATCAGACTGGTCATGGTCCCCCGGGGAGTCTGTTGAGAAATCAGAGCGTGCCGCCGCGACGGCCGATCTGGCCGCCAAGCCGCAGGCGCAGGGCGTTGAGCTTGATGAAGCCCTGAGCATCCTGCTGATTATAGGCGCCTTCGTCGTCCTCGAAAGTCACGACGCGGGTATCATACAGGCTGTGCGGGCTTTCACGACCCACGCAGGTTACATTGCCCTTGTACAGGCGCATGCGGACACGGCCGGTCACGGAATGCTGGCTGGTGTCGATGAGGGCCTGAAGCATCCGGCGCTCCGGAGAGAACCAGAAGCCGTTATAGATGATCTCGGCATAGCGCGGCATGATGCTGTCCTTGAGATGGGCAGCTTCGCGGTCGAGCGTGATGCTTTCGATGGAACGGTGGGCCGCCAGCAGGATCGTGCCGCCCGGCGTTTCGTAGATGCCGCGGGACTTCATGCCCACGAAACGGTTCTCCACGATGTCGAGACGGCCGATGCCGTTGTCACGGCCCAGTTCGTTGAGACGGGTCAGCAGGGTTGCCGGGGTCATCTCGACGCCGTTGATGGCGACCGGGTCACCGCTGACGAAATCGATGGTGATTTCGGTTGCGACGTCAGGAGCGGCTTCCGGCGAGATCGTACGCTGGAAGACAATTTCCTCGGCGCCAATCGACGGGTCTTCGAGCAGCTTTCCTTCGGAAGAGGAGTGCAGGAGGTTTGCGTCCACGGAGAACGGCGCTTCGCCGCGCTTGTCCTTTGTGACCGGGATCTGGTTCTCTTCGGCGAAGGCGAGCAGCTTCGTGCGGGACGTCAGGTCCCACTCGCGCCACGGTGCAATGACCTTCACGTCCGGCTTGAGCGAATAATAGCCGAGTTCGAAGCGGACCTGATCATTGCCCTTGCCGGTTGCGCCATGAGCCACGGCATCGGCACCGACGGCTTCGGCGATCTCGATCTGGCGCTGTGCGATCAGCGGACGGGCGATGGACGTGCCCAGCAGGTACTGGCCTTCGTAAAGCGTGTTGGCCCGGAACATCGGGAACACGAAATCCTTGACGAAGGTTTCGCGGAGATCCTCGACGAAGATTTCCTTGACGCCGAACATCTCGGCCTTCTTGCGAGCCGGTTCCAGTTCTTCGCCCTGGCCGAGATCGGCAGTGAAGGTGACGACCTCGCAGTTATAGGTCTTCTGGAGCCAGCGGAGGATAACCGAAGTGTCCAGGCCGCCAGAATAGGCGAGCACAACTTTCTTGACGTCCTGGTGGGCGCTCATAACTGCGTGGTCCTTGGTGTGTTTCGTTTGAGAAGCGTTTCTAGCATCTCGGGGGGAAGAGGGAAACCGGGCGAATGTCAGGCGTCGGGGGTAGCGGAGCGGCGCTGGCGCTCGCTTTCGGTCTTCAGCTGACCGCAGGCCGCAAGGATATCCTGACCGCGCGGGGTGCGGATGGGAGATGCGAAACCGGCATCCATCACGATGTTTGCGAATTTCGTGAGCTGCTGGCGGGTCGAGGGCTGGAAATCCGATCCGGGCCAAGGATTGAACGGGATCAGGTTCACTTTGGCTGGCAGATCACGGATCAGACGTACGAGCTCGCGGGCATCGGCTTCGCTGTCGTTCACGCCACGGAGCATGATGTATTCGAAAGTGATGCGGCGGGAGTTGGACGCAGCCGGATATCGGCGGCAGGCCGCGATCAGCTCTTCGATCGGATATTTGCGGTTGAGCGGGACGATCTGGTCGCGCAGTTCGTTGGTCACGGCGTGCAGCGAAATGGCAAGATTGATGCCGAGCTCATCGCCGCAGCGGTCCATCATCGGGACCACGCCGGACGTCGAGAGCGTGATGCGGCGGCGGGAGAGCGCGATGCCTTCGCCATCCATGATGATCCGCATGGCCTTGGCGACGTTCTCGTAATTGTAGAGCGGCTCGCCCATGCCCATCAGGACGATGGTGGAGAGGTAGCGCGGCATGTCTGCGCTCGGGCTGGGCCATTCGCCGTAGCTGTCGCGCGCGGCCATGAACTGGCCGACGATCTCGGCCGGGCCGAGATTGCGGACAAGCTTCTGCGTGCCGGTATGGCAGAAGGTGCAGGACAGGGTGCAGCCGACCTGCGAGGAAATGCAGACGGCCCCGCGGTCTTCCCGACGATCCGGGATGTAGACGGTTTCGGCTTCCTGACCGTCGCGGAAGCGGAAGAGGAACTTACGCGTCTCGTCCACGGAGGTCTGTTCGGTTGCGGTCGTGGGGCGGCTGACGACGAAATGCTCGGCGAGTTTGGCCTGCATGGGCTTGGCGATGGTCGTCATTGCCGAAAAATCGGTCGCGCCCTGATGGTAGATCCAGTGCCAGAGCTGCTTGGCGCGGAAGGGCTTCTCGCCGATTTCAGTCATGAGCGCGGCCAGCTCTTCGCGTGACAGGCCCACCAGATCGCGCCGCCCGTCCGCAAGGCGTGCCTCGGGCGGTGCGAACAGGGCGGATTTCGCATGGATGCGCTCGCGTTCGGCAGCGTTCAGATCGTCAGAGGCGACGGAATTGATTCGGGGGCGGATATCGGGATGGATTACGGCTGTCATGGCGGCGGAGCCATAGCACGGGGGAGACCCGCAGTTCCAAAGGAAAAGCGCGGTCTTCCCCGTAAAACTATTTTAGAAAACTATTCCGCGGCGGCCTGTGCCGTGCCGGTTTTTCTGGCCGCGATCAGGAATTCGCGATTGCCTTCAGGACCGGTAATGGGACTGGCCTCGATCCCGAGGACTTCCCAGCCGGGGAGGGAAGCGAACCATTCCCGGATTTCTTCGCAGACACGGTCGTGGACGGCCGGGTCCCGGACGACGCCTTTCGCACCGACTTCGCCGCGCCCGGCTTCGAACTGGGGCTTGATGAGTGCTACGGCCCAGGCATCTGGCGTCGTGAGTTCAAGGGCTGCGGGTAGGACGGTGCGCAGGCCAATGAAGCTGGCATCGCAGACCACGATCCCGGCGGGTTCGGGGATCTGCTCGGCCGTCAGGGCGCGGGCGTTTGTTTTTTCCAGAACGACGACGCGTTCATCCGAGCGGATTTTCCAGGCAAGCTGACCGTGTCCGACGTCCACGGCATAGACCTTTTCGGCACCATGGGTCAGCAGGACGTCCGTGAAACCGCCGGTCGAGGCGCCGACATCGATGGCGATGCGGCCTTTCGGGTCCAGCCCGAAATGTTCGATGGCGTGGATCAGCTTGAGGCCGCCACGTGACACCCAAGGATGGTCCTGCCCCTTGAGGGCGAGGGGAGCATCTTCGGGGAGCTGGTCGCCGGCCTTCGAGATCCGGCGGTCACTCGTATAGACGAGGCCCGCCATGATCAGGGCCTGCGCCCGTGTCCGGCTTTCGACCAGCCCCCGGTCAACGAGGAGCTGGTCGGCGCGGCGTTTGGCCATCAGTCGTTCAGGCGGACTGCTGGGCGACTTCGACGCCAAGGGCGTCTGCCGCGGTGCGTACGATATGCGGTGCGGTCAGGCCTGCATCTTCGTACTGGGCGTCCTGCGTGTTGTGATCGATGTAGCGATCCGGCAGGGCCATCGGGCGGAACTTGACCTTGTCCAGCAGGCCGGTTTCGGCGAGGTGCTGAACGACGAGGCTGCTGAAGCCGCCAATGGCGCCCTCTTCAATCGTGATGAAGACTTCGTGCTGGCGCGCGAGGTCTTCAACCAGTGCCTTGTCGATCGGCTTGGCGAAGCGGGCATCGGCGACCGTGACAGGAACGCCCTGTGCGGCGAGCTGATCGGCTGCGCGCAGGGATTCGTGCATGCGGGGGCCGAGCGACAGGATGGCGACGCCACCGCGGGCGTTTGGTGCGCGGCGGGCTTCTCGCACGATGCGGCCCTTGCCGATTTCCAGAACTTCGCCCTTTTCCGGGAGGTCCAGACCAATGCCGCTGCCGCGCGGGTAGCGGAAGGCGATCGGGCCGGCATCGTATTCGCAGGCCGTGGCCGTGGCGTGTAGGAGTTCGACTTCGTCGGACGGCGCCATGACCACCATGTTCGGCAGGCAGCACAGATAGTTCAGGTCGAAGGCACCGGCATGCGTGGCTCCATCGGCACCGACCAGACCGGCGCGGTCAATGGCGAAGCGGACCGGCAGATTCTGCAGGGCGACGTCATGGACGACCTGGTCGTAGGCGCGCTGCAGGAAGGTCGAATAGATCGCGCAGAACGGGCGCAGACCTTCCGACGCAATACCGGCAGCGAAAGTAACGGCGTGCTGCTCGGCAATGCCGACGTCGAAGAAGCGGTCCGGATAGGCCTTGGCGAAAGCGTTCAGACCCGTTCCGGACGGCATGGCGGCCGTGATGGTGATCAGCTTGTCGTCGGTCTTGGCGCGGCGCATCAGTTCGCGGCTGAAGATGGACGTGTAGCTCGGCGGACCGGCCGGGGCCTTCTTCTGCTCGCCCGTGACGACGTTGAACTTGCTGACGGCGTGGTACTTGTCACCGGCGGCTTCTGCGGGTTTGTAGCCGCGGCCCTTCTCGGTGATGATGTGCAGCAGGATCGGCCCCTGATCGTCAGCATCGCGCAGGTTGCGCAGGATCGGCACGAGCTGGCTCATGTCGTGGCCGTTGACCGGGCCGACATAATAGAAGCCGAGTTCTTCGAACAGCGTGCCGCCCGTGATCATGCCGCGGGCATATTCCTCGGCGCGCTTGGCCGTGCGCTCGATCTTGCCCGGAAGACGCTTGGCGACCTTGCCAGCCAGATCGCGCAGGCTGAAGAACTGGCGCGAGGACATCAGGCGGGACAGGTAGTCCGACATCGAGCCGACCGGGGGAGCGATCGACATTTCGTTGTCGTTCAGCACCACGATCAGGCGGTTCGCACCGGGGCCTGCGACAGCCGCGTTATTCATGGCTTCGTAAGCCATGCCAGCGGAGATCGAGCCGTCGCCGATCACGGCGATGACGTTGCGCTCGTGATAGCTCGGGTCTTCTTCCGCGCGCAGATGGTGCGCCACGGCCATGCCGAGGCCAGCCGAGATCGATGTGGAGGAATGGGCGGCGCCGAACGGGTCGTACTCGCTTTCCGCGCGGCGGGTGAAGCCGGACAGGCCCTCGGGCTGGCGCAGGGTACGGATGCGGTCACGGCGGCCCGTCAGGATCTTGTGCGGATAGGCCTGATGTCCGACGTCCCAGATGATGCGGTCGTCCGGCGTGTTGAAGACGGCGTGCAGGGCAACGGTCAGTTCGACAACGCCAAGGGAGGCGCCGAGATGGCCACCCGTGGTGGAGACGGCATCGACGGTTTCAGAGCGCAGTTCATCGGCGAGCTGCTTGAGCTGGTCGACGGACAGGTTCCGCATGTCAGCAGGGAAGCGGACGCGATCCAGCTCCGGATAGCGGCCATAGGTGGGAATCGTGGAGGACTTCTTGCTCATGGGATCAGTTCCTGCGCTCGACGACATAATCTGCCAGAGCCCTGAGGGCGTCGGCCTGTGCACCGAAAGATGAAAGGGCCTCCCGGGCCCGGTCGCTCAGGCGACGGGCTTCGGCGCGGGCACCATCAATGCCGAGCAGGGAGACATAGGTTGATTTTCCGCTGGCTTCGTCCTTGCCTGCGGTTTTGCCGAGTTCCTCGGCGGTGGCTGTGGAGTCCAGAACGTCGTCCGCAACCTGGAACGCCGTACCGAGATCGCGGCCATAGGCGACGATGGCGGCGCGGCGGGCGTCGTCCACATCGGCCAGAATGGCGCCGGACTCGGCGGCATAGCGGATGAGAGCGCCGGTCTTCAGGGCGTGCAGACGGCGGACCTGATCCAGAGGGAGGGCGCGGCCTTCGCCGCGGATATCAATAACCTGACCGCCAACCATGCCGGCCGATCCGGAAGCCTGCGCAAGCGCAAGGGCCAGATTGGCCCGGACGGTCGCGTTGGGGCTGGTTTCGGGCTCGACAAGGATTTCAAAAGCGCGGGTCTGAAGGGCGTCACCGGCCAGAATCGCGATGGCCTCGTCAAACTGCTTGTGCGTGGACGGCTGGCCACGTCGCAGATCGTCATCGTCCATGGACGGCAGATCGTCATGCACCAGCGAATAGGCGTGCAGCAGTTCGACCGAGGCGGCGACACGCAGGGCGGCCTTGCGGTCTGCGCCGAACAGAGTGGCCACTTCGACCGCCAGAAAACCACGCAGACGCTTGCCGCCACCGAGGGCTGCGTAACGCATGGCTTCAATGAGAACGGACTCGTCTCCCGGCACCATGGGCAGCAGGGTGTCGATCGTGTTTTCGATCTCGGAACAGGCGCGGGCGAGCGCGTCCTTCAGGGAAACAGACGTGGTAGGGGCATTCATCGGCCGGACTCTCCGGTATCGGCAAGAGGCTCCGTGCCTGTCGTGCCGTCATCGTTCTGCACGATGGCGCGGACACGCATCTCGGCCTCTCCCAGCTTCGCATCACAGTGCCTGCGCAAGGCAGCACCGCGTTCATAGGCGGAAATAGCGTCCTCAAGCTTCATCTGGCCGCCTTCAAGGCCGCGGACGATCCGCTCCAGTTCGGAGAGGGCATCCTCGAAAGACATGGCATCAATGGGTTCGGGCATGAAAAGCCTCAAGGCACACTTTGGAACAAGGTAGCGAGGGGATTACAGGCAGAAGACAGGTTTTGCCAGCCCCGAGCATGGGAACGCTGGAGTTTCTTCAGGACGGTGACGTTTCTGCACGTCGCCGGATCATGAAGGAAAGAACGCCTGCGGTGTCCGTAAACGCAATGAGCGCATGGCCGGTTTCGCGGCAGTAGGACTGGAAATCCGCCACGGAAGCGCGGTCTGTTGCCAGGATGCGCAGCTTCGCACCCGGTGGCATGTCCCGAAGCGCACGATTGGCTTTGAGAACAGGCATCGGACAGGCCAGGCCACGCAGGTCAAGGAGTGTTTCTGTCGGGGGAGCGCTCATGGGGCACTATTATGCGCCTATCCGTCAGGAGGGCCAAGGCGGGTTTTCCTTTGGCTGATGGTGGTTTTCAGGTTTTCATTGATAAACGGCGTGTTTGTTTCTATATTAATGGCTTAATGCCACAAAAAGCGTTCCCCTCGGGGAGCGCTTTTTTTATTTGGGGGACGGCATGTCGGACAGGGAAGGCCTGACAATCAGTCTGGCTGATGGAAATGAGAGACGCGCTTATACGCTTCGGATGCTTGAGGACCGGGTTCTGCGGCTGGAGACGATCGCAGGTGGGCTGTCGGATCGATACGAGGAACTGCGGACCGAGATGCGGCAGGAAATCTCGTCTCTGCGGGATCAGATGAAGCTGCTGGAAACGAAGGTTGACGAGGGAAATCGCGTCGTCAACGGCAAGCTGGATCGCCTGATCGGGGGACGGGCGGTCATTACCGGGATCATCACGCTGGCCACATCCATTCTGGGGACGGGCATGGTGCATTTTGCCCTGTCCCTGAGCACGAAGTGAGGGCAGCGGCATGAGCGGAATTGATGCGGGCCAGCTCAAGCATCTGGTGGTTGCTCCGGCGCTGGCGGCGCTGGGACTTGACGGAGATGTTGCGGTCAATCTGGTAACGGGAACGGCTCTGGCGGAGAGCCGGGGGACTTATGTCAGGCAGATCGGTGGGGGACCGGCTCTGGGGCTATGGCAGATGGAGCCTGCGACGCATGACGACTGCTGGGTCAATTTTCTGTGTTATCCGGTCGGAAAGCGGTTTGAGCGGATTCTGCAGGGAATGCTTTCGCAGGATCTGCCAAGGAGCGCCCAGCTGGTTTCAAACCTGAGATATGCGTCCGCGATGGCGCGTATCCGGTATTACAGGGTTTCAGCGCCCTTACCGTCGACGAGTGATCCGGCCGCTCTCAGCCGTTTTCACAAGCAGTATTACAACACGGCTGCGGGTGCGGCGGACCCGCTAAGTAATATTCCGTATTTCCGGCAGGCGGTCATGGTCTGAATGTGGGGGAGCGGTGTCGGGGAATGTATGCATCACGCTCCCGACACCGCATGAGTACTTAAACCGTTTCAATATGACCGAATAGTGGCAAGTGGCGTCGGAAATCGGATCGGGTCGGTTTGGGGATCAGGAAAGGGGGAGGGTCCGGATGGCCAGGTCACCTTTGAATGTCGTGCTGCCGGTATGTGTCAGGGAGAGGCCGCGGTGCAGCGAGACGCTTCCGCCCATCGCGATCCAGCGACGGCAGAACGCGAAATCTTCGGAAAGATAGGTACGGGTTTCGGGCTCGATCAGGCAGTCGAAAAGGGCGTAGGCGTCTGAGGGCGGGGCGTTCGGACTGTTGCCTTCGGTTCTGGCGTCGATGCGGCTGTAACGCGTTTCCGGATAATGGGCGATCATGTCGAGCACCATCTGGCGCGTCATGAGCATGAAGCCGGTGCCAATATAGGAGACGGTCGCGATCTCGCCGGGTGCGCTGCCGTCGTGTAGTGCGGTGCAGTCGCCGACATAGCGCAGGCTGGCCGTGGCGGCCGGTTCTCCGGCGGCGATGAAACGGTCCGTATCGTGGTCCCAGTAATGGGATTTCAGGGGATAAGTTCCGCCGATCAGGGGACGATTTGCATCCAGAAGGGCGAGAATGTCGGTGATGGAAAAGCCGATGTCGCTGTCGATGAAGAGAAGATGGGATGCATTGGTCATGGTCACGAACTGATGCAGCAGCGTGTTCCGTGCCCGGGTGATGAGGGCATCGCTTCCGATGGTGGAGAGCGTCAGCTGCAGGTTGTGGGTCGGGGCTGCGGCCATGCAGCCGATGAGGGACTGCATGTAGCTCAGTGTGACGGTGCCACCGAAGCAGGGTGTGGCAATGAAGACGTGGCGGGGGGGGGGCGGAGCAGGAAATCATGACAGACAGCCTGCCCGGAAGTCATGAAAAAAGGATTAAAACTGCGTCTGGAAAGTGGTCATGCGCCCATGTGGGCCTGAAGGATCATGTAAAAAACGAAGGCGGCATCCAGGCCGAGAACGATGGGCGTCAGGCGCTGGAACTGGCGCATGGCGATGGCGAGGGCAGTATAGATCAGCAGGCCGCACGACAGGCTCAGCATGAAATTGCCCGTCACACCTGCGATGAGCAGCATCGTCAGGGGCGGGATGGCTTCTGCGGGCGTTTCGGCGACCCGGCTGAGGCTGCCGAGCATGTTCAGTCCCACGAGAATGAGCACGGGGGCCGTGGCAATGGCCGGAATGGCGGTGATGAGCGGCCAGAACACCGAAGACAGGGCAAACAGGACGGCGACGACCAGTACGCTCAGTCCCGTGCGACCACCAGCTTCAACGCCTGCAAGGCTCTCGACATAGGCGGAGACCGTGCAGGTTCCGAGCGAGGCGCCAATGATGCTCGCGGCACCGTCGGAGCCGAAGGCGCGATGATCGAGAGCGGGTTTCTCGACTGTTCCGTCCAGACCGGCGCGGTGGGCGACGCTCATCATGGTCGCGGTTGCGTCGAAGAAATCACTTAGCAGAAAGTAGAGAGTGATGGGGACGAGCAGCCCAAGATGGGAAAAATATTCGTGGAAATCGAAGGGCAGGAAGAGGTTGGTCGGGTAGTGCGGCCAGTCCAGAAGCTGCGCGGGCAGATGCGTGATCGGGCCGGAAGGCGTCTGGATGAAGAGACCGGCCACGGTAATGGCGAGGATGGCGATGAGCAGACCTGCCGGGACACGCAGCACGACAAGGATGGCGCTCAGGACAACGCCAGCCATGCTGAGCAGGACGGACGGGTTGCTCAGGGCCCCGAAAGTCAGACCTTCGGATGAGGGGACGGCGATCCCGCCGGTGGTCAGGCCGATCCGGGCGATGAAGGCGCCGAGGGCGATCTGGATTCCGAGGACGATCGAAGGCGGAAAGCCGCGGATGATGCGCTGGCGGATCTGGCTCAGGGAAAGAGCCGTAAAGCACAGGCCACTGAACAGAACGACCGTGAAGGCCGTGCGCGGGCTGACATGAGCCTGCTGGACGACGACCTGCGCGAACAGAACGTTGCTGCTCATGGCGGGGGCAAGAGCGATCGGCAGTCTGGCCCAGAGCGCCATCAGGAGCGTACCGGCGACTGCACCAGCGATGGTCGTCATGACCATGTCGTGGCGGTCCAGACCAGCCGCCGAGAGAATGGCGGGATTGACGGCCACGATATAGGCCATGGCTCCGAAAACTGTCAGTCCGGCAATGATCTCACGTGGGATCGTTGAACCGCGGGCCGTGATATGGAACCAGCGGTCGAGTCTGGATAGCAGCAAGCGGACGCTCCGGGGGCAGGGAATGGCTGGGCCAAGCTATAGTCAAAAAAGCCGTTCCTGCCACGGGCCGGATCATATCTTTTCATTTCGGGTTCGATTTTTTCTCCCATGCCTGGCGGACTTCAGCCGGTGAGAGGCGGCGGTGTGGGGTTTTTGCAGCTTTTCCAGCAGCATGGGTTACACTCCGTGCCTGTGCAGGGTGCGGAACGCTGCTGGGGCCAGTACCTGTGGTTTTGCCAGGAGCAATGCCAGCGGCCGGATGCTCGTTGGCTTCCAGAATGGCTTTTTCGCAGGCGGAGCCTTTGCCGACGCCAAGCTGGATCGTCGGGATCAGGGCTGCTGGCGGGAAAACGATCCCGAGGCCCACGGAGGCCGCGACGCGACCGATCAGTTCCGCGCCGGGCAGGATCGTCGGGCTTTTCATGGAGCCAAAGATATGGACAGCACCCGGCAGGGACAGGATCTGTGGTCCGATCGAGCGTGTCGTGACCGCGTAGTCCAGCGTGTCCTTGTGGAAATTGACGGTTCCCGTGCCCATCGTCCGGGTGGTGCCGGTCTGCAGGAGCATGGAGTTGGTGTGCACGATGCCGTCCTTCAGCGGCAGATCGGCGACGAGGCATTCCAGCTTGGAGCGGTCCGGGATGCCAAGGGCGGAGAGGACGGCAGATCCCAGTTTGAGGCCCAGAAGATCTGGCAGCAGTGCCGTAACATCGCCGCCGCGATCCAGCACGAGGGTGGTACCGCCGTCGCCGTTTTCGACGAGCGTTGCGACCGAATTGCCGGTTGAGGTCAGGGTCACGTGACCGCCGATGGTGCCTTCCCCCTGGAACATGTCCCTGGACGTCATGATGCGCGACAGCGGCAGGCGCGAGACATCGAGGCGGAAGCGGGTGTGGAACTGTTCGTTTTTCGTCGGCTCCAGCGTGGCATTCGCGGAGATGGTGCCTGTTCCGGTTGCGAAGGTCAGATGTTTGAGGTCAATGGCGCCGTCGCGAACGTTCAGCTCCGCGTCAATATTGTCCAGCGGCCAGTTTTTATTGCGGATGTGATCGCCGTGATAGGTCAGATGGACGTTTGCGGCATTGAGCTTGGGGACATTGATCTTCTTGTCAGGCAGGACGCGGGCGCTGGCCGGTTCGGCTTTCTTTGCCTCGCCGGGCTGCGCGCCGATGAAGCCGCCCAGATCAGCCAGGTCGACTGAGTGCGAATGAAGCGTGGCTTCCACGAAGATCGGTTTCTGATGCGGATCGACGTTGATGTCGCCGCCAATATCCGAAGAGCCCATGTGGCCCTCGAATTTCTGGAAACGGATCGCGCGGTCGGAATAGGCCAGATTGCCGGTCACGCTGTAGGCCGGGGTCTGCGGGATGGGGACGCCCGTCAGCGGGTAGAGGAGCGCCATGTCCGGGCCGGCGAAGTGCAGTGCCAGATTGGTCCCCTGGAAGTGGATCGGATCGTCAACCGTGCCGCGCAGCGTGACATAGGTTGGGCCGTTGGCGAGGCGTCCGTCGATCGGATAGGGGTGTGTTGTATCCGTCAGGCCGAGCAGGGCGCCACCGACGATATGGCCTGTGATCGGGGCCTGCGCGTACCGGCCCTTGAGGTCGATAACGAGATGCCCGTCGTCACCGTTTTTCGGCTCTTCGGTATGGATGAGGACATGCATGTCCGTCTTGAGTTTCGCCAGAGCCAGACGGATATCGCCGTCATTGATTTCGATCTTGCCGAGTTTCGGCAGGGCCGTGGTGGACGATGAGGGCGTCTGCGATGACGGATCGGAAGAGGATGCGAAACTGTAGTTGTTTGTGCCGTTGAGCAGCGAGACGATATCGCCTTTGGGGGTGTCGGCGCGGATCAGCGGCAGGGAGAGCCCCCCACCCGTCAGATAGCGCCAGACATCGACGGTGACGGTAATGGCCTTGGCGGAGGCGAAATCGTCCTTCTCTTTCTCGAAGCCTTCCGGCTGACCGATTTTCAGGTCATCGACCGTGACGGTGGTTTTGAAACCAAGGCCGACATGCAGATGCGCGATGCTGACGGGACGGTGCAGGGCTGCTGTGCCCTTGCGATCGATATAGGGAACGAACCAGTCCCACTGCCAGACCAGGATCAGGATGACGATGGCAGCCACCAGTGTTCCCAGCACCCCCCCGACGATTTTCAGGATCGGATGGCGCTTTCCCGGGCGGGTAGTGTGGCCATCGGAAGGGGAAGCGGGTCGGGGCGGGGTGCTGCTCAACGGGGTATTCTCCGAAATCCGGGGGCGTGTCAGAAAGAAACTGGTCGTTGCAAGTCACTCTAATTACGGACAGAACCGGGAACGGTTTCACAGCGCATGGGAAGATCAGCACGAATGGAGACAGTTGGAGGCGCCGATGAGCAGAAGAACTCTGGTCTGGCGGAACTGCGGCGTGTCAGCCGGAAGGCCCATGAGGCAGTCGATGAGGCATTTTCCCGGTTCGATCTTGCGGATCCGCAATCCTATGGGGCCTTCCTGACGGCTCATGCGCGCGTGCTTGTAGGGGCGGAGGTGTATCTCAGCCGACATGCGTCTTCAGTGCCGGTCTGGCGTCCGCGGGCGGAGCTTCTGAAGGATGATCTGTGCCAGATGGGACTGGCTGTCCCTGCCGTGCAGGCGGAGTGCCTGCCGGAAAGTGACGGCACGGCGATGGGCGTTCTGTATGTGCTGGAAGGCTCGCGGCTTGGCGGGCGTGTTCTGTCCGGGCGGGTGGGAGAAGGACTGCCCCGGGCCTATCTGTCGGCGTTTCACCAGAAGGGAGAATGGCCGGCGTTTCTTGAGCAGCTCGGGCAGTATCTGGATGAAAGTGATGGCGCGCGTCGGCAGGCCGTGACGGAAGGCGCGGTCGCGACGTTCGGGCGGTTCCGGAAGAGTGCCGAACTTCAGGACTGAGGCGGACGCACCGGCACGAGGCTTTGCGGGATCAGGCCGGGGAAGGTCTGCGCGAGCCGTTTGGCATCTTCGGGGGCAAGCATCGCGATGGCACAGCCCAGCGTGCTGGCGTCTGGCGCTGGCAGCCGGTCGATCCCGCGCAGGAGGTCGGCAAGACCATGCCCTTCCGCTGTCAGCACCATGAACGATGTCATCCGCGTGTAGAGTGCCGTGGTGGCGTCGATCTTGGTCAGGGCATGGTCGGGAATGGCAATCCGGATTTCTTCGCCATTGACGGGCGACAGGACCGTATTTTCCGCGATCATGACATGAAGCGGCACCATCGGCAGAAGTGTGGGCGAACCGGGAAGGGAAAGGTAGCGCCCGGGAAGCGGGTTTTCCGTGAAGAGGCAGGCGTTCCAGACATCCGCGTCCGACACTTCGAGTGCCATGATCAGGGGGTTGTAACGGCCGAAGTTCACCTCTCCCGCCCCGACAGATACGAGAGAGCCCGTCTGCATGTCCCTCATCAGCTGCTTCGTCTTGCCGAGCATGCAGAAATGGAACTGTGGAGGTGTGCGGCGGGATGACGGCGCGGAAAGCTGTGCCGGTGTCAGGCCGAGATCCTGCAGAACGGCCCGGTCTGCATGGGTGACGGTAGCTTTGAGGCGCCAGTACAGATCCGTCAGCGACGCCTGTACGATGGAAGAGGCAATCCGGCGGCTTTCCGGCAGCCAGCGGCTCGCGCCTGTATATTCGGCGTCGTTGCGGTCGAAGTTCTGCCAGGCTTTGTCCGGCGTGGCGCTTGAGTTGCGCCGCAGGAAGCTTTCATGATCGCTGGCGGCAAAATGAAGGATACGGCTGTCAGACCAGGTCGCGTTTCTCTCAAGCGCGGAAAACGGATCGGGCAGAGTGTTGCCGATGCGGCGGGGCTGGACAAGATGTCGGACGACGCGATGATCGGGCAGGCTCAACAGGCCGTGCCGCGTGAAGGTCTCAATCGGCGAGAGGGGGGAGGGAACCGTGCGGCCTGACGAACCAAACAGGCACCAGTTCACCGGAAGCATGGTGGCGGATGCGGCGGCAGTGAACTCCGCGACGGATCGGGCGGTTTCAAAATGCAGATATTCATCCGCCGCCAGGATCATCATCCAGTCGAATTCGTTCCTGCCCTGCTCCAGGGCCATTTTGTGGAAGCGGGTCTGACGGTCCAGCCGTCCGGTCAGGGTCGTATCGGAAGAGTGGACGCGGATGTCGTAGAGCGTGGCCGCGTTGGACAGAACCGCGGCTGTTCCGTCAGTCGAATGATCATCACAGACGATCAGGGTTGAAAACCCGATGGTCGCATGATGCGCGAGCCACCATCCGATCGTGTCGACGTCATTGTGAACGAACAGGATGGCGGCGCTTTTCGACATAAGGCAGGGATCAGTCCATCTTCAGGGCAGCGAGGAAGGCGCTCTGGGGGATTTCGACCTTGCCGAACTGCCGCATGCGCTTCTTGCCTTCCTTCTGCTTGTCCAGAAGCTTGCGCTTGCGGGAAATGTCACCGCCGTAACACTTGGCCGTCACGTCCTTGGACAGCGCGCCGATCGTTTCACGGGCGATGACCTTGGAGCCGATGGCCGCCTGAATGGCGATCTTGAACAGCTGCTTGGGGATCAGGTCCTTGAGCTTGGCACAGATCGAGCGGCCGCGCTGTTCGGCGACGGTGCGATGGGAGATGAAGGACAGCGCATCGACCGGCTCGTGGTTCACGAGGATGGAGATGCGGACGAGATCGCTCTCCTCGTAGCCGTCCATCTGGTAGTCGAACGAGGCATAGCCGCGGCTGATGGATTTCAGGCGGTCGTAGAAATCGAACACCACTTCGTTCAGTGGCAGACGGTAGACCGCCATCGCGCGGTTACCGACATAGGTCAGATCGACCTGGATGCCACGGCGCTCGGAGCACAGTGTCAGGACCGGACCGAGATACTCGTCCTGCACCATGATGGTCGCCTTGATCCACGGCTCTTCGATCATCTCGATCTTGCTGAGCTCGGGCATATCGGCCGGGTTGTGCAGTTCCTCGACCGTACCATCCGTCATGTGCATCTTGTAGACCACGGACGGGGCGGTCGCGATCAGGTCCAGATTGAACTCGCGGGACAGGCGCTCCTGAATGATTTCCAGATGCAGCAGGCCGAGGAAGCCGCAGCGGAAACCAAAGCCCAGCGCCGCCGAGGTCTCGGCCTCGAAGTGGAACGAGGCGTCGTTCAGGCGCAGCTTGCCCAGGCTGTCACGCAGCTTTTCGAAATCGTCCGCGTCGATCGGGAAGAGGCCGCACCACACCACGGGAATGGAGGGCTTGAAGCCCGGCAGGGCCTTTTCGGCAGGGCGCTTGTCGAGCGTGACGGTGTCACCGACATTGCAGTCTGCGACGGTCTTGATGGCGGCGTTGATATAGCCCATCTCGCCCGGGCCGAGGCTCTCGACCGACTGCATCTTCGGCAGGAACACGCCGACCTGATCGACATGGTAGGTCGCGCCGGTCTGCATCATGCGGATGCGGTCACCACGCTTGAGACGGCCGTCCTTGATACGCACGAGAATGATGACACCCAGATAGGCATCGTACCAGCTGTCCACCAGCAGGGCCTGAAGCGGGGCTTCGGCATCGCCTGTCGGGGCGGGGAGGCGCTGGACGAGGGCTTCGAGCACGCCTTCGATGTTCAGGCCGGTCTTGGCGCTGATTTCGACCGCGTCATCAGCCGGGATGCCGACCACATCCTCGATCTGGGCACGAACGCGCTCGGGCTCGGCTGCCGGCAGATCGACCTTGTTCAGGACCGGGACGATCTCGTGATTGGCATCGAGAGCCTGATAGACGTTTGCCAGCGTCTGGGCTTCCACGCCCTGCGAGGCGTCTACGACCAGCAGCGAGCCTTCACAGGCGGCGAGCGAGCGGCTGACTTCATAGGCGAAGTCGACATGGCCCGGCGTGTCCATCAGGTTCAGCGTGTAAACCTTGCCGTCCTTGGCCGGATAGGTCAGGCGCACGGTCTGCGCCTTGATAGTGATCCCGCGCTCCTGCTCGAGTTCCATCGAATCGAGGACTTGGTTTTTCATCTCACGCGCGGTCAGCGCGCCACAGGCCTGGATCAGGCGATCGGCCAGCGTCGATTTGCCGTGATCGATATGAGCGATGATCGAGAAATTGCGGATAAGGGAGAGCGGGGTATCGGTCATGGCTGCTACATAAGGGATTATCGCAGAAATGTCAGTAGATCTGCGCAAAAGCCTGCCTTTGTGAAAAGGCAGGCGGAAGAAGGATCAGCGGTCCGTCAGACGGAACTCGATCCTGCGGTTTCTGGCATAGGCCGCCGGTGTGCTGGCAGCGTCCAGAGGCTGGTAGTCGGCAAAGCCTGTCGCAGCCAGATGGTGCGGGTCCACACCTTCGGCAATGAGCAGCTTGACCACGGTGATGGCACGTTCGGACGACAGCTCCCAGTTGCTGGGAAAGGCGCTGTGGATCGGTTGCCGGTCGGCATGACCATCCACGCGCAGGATCCACGGAAGATCGGTCGGGATCGTTGAGGCGACCTGCTTGAATGTGTGGGCAAGGGTGGTGATTTCCTTGCGACCTTCCGGCGTCAGGTCGGCACTCCCCTGCGGGAACAGGATTTCCGACTGGAAGACGAAGCGGTCTCCCACGACGTTCACGCCCTTCTGGTCTTTCAGCAGGTCCCGCAGGCGTCCAAAGAATTCCGAACGATAGCGTTTGAGCTGATTGACCTTGTCCGCCAGCGCCAGATTGAGCTTGCTGCCAAGGTCTGCAATCTGGGCGTCCTTGCCCTGTTCGGCTTTCTTTTCGATGTCGAGGGCGTTGCTGATCGCCTGAAGCTGGCGGGTCAGTTCCTCGATCTGGGCCTGCAGGTCCGAGATCTTGCTGTTCTGCTGTTTGCTCGTGTCATCAGCCGAAGCCAGAGCCTGATCTTTCGACTGGAGCTGCCCTGTCAGGGCGGCGATCTGGGTCGAAAGGGTCTGGAGCTGGGCCTGATTATGCTGCTTTTCGTCGGCCAGCGTAGCGACAGTGGAGGACAGGCTTTTATTTTTGTCCTCTGTCATCGACAGCATGTGCGACAGTTCGGCCAGCTGTTTCTGCAGGGCATCGAGCGTGTGTTCGCGCCGGGATAGTGAGACCGACAGGAACTGTTGCCCCACGACGAACACCAGCAGGACGAATGTCACGACCATCAGCAGGGTGGACAGGGCGTCCACATAGCCGGGCCAGGCATCGAGGGCGTTGTGTGATCCGCGTCTGCGCCGGGCCATGGATCAGCCCTGCCTGCCGGGAGGGGGCGTCGTATTGCCAGACGCTGCCGCAATCGTGCGGGCCAGAACGCGGAGGTCGTTGCGAAGCTCGCCGATCGTCTGGGCGCGGCCTTCATGCAGTTCCTGAATCAGGCGGTTGAGATGGGTTTCGATCCGTAGAAGGGCCGTGCCCTGCGAACCCGGACCCTCATCGCCCATATGGCGCAGAAGGGCAGTCTGGGTTTCGGCCGTGCGGGTCATCAGCTGCTGGTTGGCAGCAAGCAGATCCGTCATGCCGCGCAGGCGTTCCTGCAGGCTGTCGAGCATGTGCAGTTCGCGGACACGGTTTTCTTCGCTGCGGGAGACGGCGTTCTGGAGCGTTTCCAGATTTTCAGCCGTCTGTTCGAGCAGGGCCTGAACATAGGCGGGGACAGGCGCGCCGTCGCTGTCGATGGACGTGCTGCCACTGACACGCGTGACGCCAGCGAGCCACTCTTCCAGTTCGTTGAAGAAACGGGTCTGGGCCTGTCCGGCCGTGAGATCCAGAAAGCCGAGAACCAGTGCGCCGGCCAGACCGAACATCGAGCCCGAGAACGCCGTGGACATGCCGGCAAGCGGGCCGGCCAGTCCTGTCTTGAGCTGGTTGAACATGACGTCCATGTCCCCGCCGCCTGCGGACATGCCGCCGATAACGGAGGCGATGGAACTGACTGTCAGGAGAAGCCCGTAGAACGTGCCCAGCAGCCCCAGAAAGATCAGGAGCTGCGTCATGTAGCGGGAGATTTCCCGGCTTTCATCCAGACGCGAGGACAGGCTGTCGAGCATGGCCTGTGTCGTCTGTGTCGAGAGCGTCAGGCGGTCCGTGCGGTTGCGGGCCGCCAGCATGCTGGCCATGGGTGCGAGCAGGCGCGGGGCCTTGGGTGCGGCCAGCCCGGCGCGGGGCTGACGCAGGAGTTCAACCCATTGCACTTCCGGCATCAGGCGCTGGACGACATGGAGGTTCCACAGGATGCCCAGCAGGAGCACACCGAGGATAATGGCATCGAGCTTGGGGTTCGCGTTGAAAGCATGGAGCAGGGTCGTGCCCATTGTCGCGGCCAGAAGGCCGACCGCGACAAGGAAAACGGCCATTCGGAGCAGATAGGTCGTAGGACGTGTCACGGCGTGTCTTTCCTGATTTTATGGCATGCCGTTTGCGGAAGAGGCGGGGGTGTCGGCAGGATTTGTCTCGATGACAACATCCAGCCGGTCAGCAGGTGCAGTGTCTCCCGCATCCGGACGCCCCAGCGCGCGGGGGTAGAGGCGGGTCGTGGCGACACCTGCGTGAATGAAGATCGAGCGGACGGCCAGCGCACGTGCCAGCGCGATGCGGCGCGGCATGGACACGTCATCGCCGGGCAGCGCCGCGTAAGACATCAGCGCGATGCGCTGCTCGGGATGATGGGAAAGCTCGGTTCCGTAGTCCTGAAGCGCCTTGAGGCTGTCTGCGTTCAGCGCTTCGCTTCCGCTCGGGAACAGGATCCGCATCCCGCCATCCGGCAGAGGCGCCGTGTGGCTTGCCGCGTCGGCGACGGCCGTGACCTCGGCGGGCGGGACGGGGGGATGAATCTGGACGGGGACGAAAGGAG
>NZ_JACRVU010000029.1 GCF_018811945.1 Gluconobacter sp. P1C6_b | reverse complement strand
AGTTTCCGCCAGGACCTACTGCTCTACGGGATCCTGCCGATTATTCCATCACGCAAAGGCCGAAGTGCGCCGCAGAAAACAGACTGGCGGCGCTACCAGGACCGTAACCGCATCGAGCGGATGTTCAACAGGCTCAAGCAGATGCGCCGCATCGCAACCCGCTACGACAAGACCGTCCTGTCTTTCATGAGCTTTCTCAACCTCGCCGCCGCGAGGCTCTGGATTGGATCTTTTGTCAACACGGCCTAGCCAGTGTCTCATCCTCAGAGATGAAAACTGATTTTCGCAAAATAATATCCGCCCATGAAACCGTAAGCCGAATAATACGGGTACTTGAACGCCCCGCTTGAAGAAGCCTGCGCGACCTTGGAAACCTGTCCTGGATATTTATTGAACAGATTCTGCGCCCCTACACTGACAGACCATCTGGGGCTGATATCATATCCAACCGTCAGATTTGTAATGTAACCTGGCTTCACAACGGTCCAGTCCTTTGAAGCAAGGCTCGGATTGGCGATATAGGTCAGTTCTCCATAACGCTGCTCCTGAAACGCAACGGTCCATTTCTTCAGGTTCCAGGTAATTCCAAGCGTTTCCCTGTTTTTTGGCGCTGAATGGAGCAGGGTATTCTGGGCGTAGGCATCAAAATATGCCTGATTCAGAGCCACCAGCTGAGCCGGAGCGCTATTAAAATGGCTGATTTCCGTATCCGCAAAATTTACGCCCACCGAGAACAGCCAGCGTCCATAATGATGAAGGTCAATATTGTATGAGACGTTAACGTCTCCACCATTGGTGACGGTATTAACGGGGTTCGTATAATACTGAACATAGCGGATACCATTCAGACCCAGAGTGCTGAGCAGACTCTCTACCGCCGTTCCGCCAAACTGCGTCGAGTTTGCCATACGGTCATTGATCGCAATCCGGTAAAGATTGGCGGTTACGGTCAGATTATCAATCGGATGCGCATCAATCCCTATACTGTAACTCCGGGAATACTCACCTTTCAGGTTTCCGCCTCCCAATGCCTTGGCCGCGGCACTCGTCGTCGGGAGCTGCGCAAACGTATAGGTCGGGAAAGTGGACGTATAAAAATAATTCTCCTGCCCCAGTGTCGGAGGGCGGTAGCCGGTATTGATATTGGCACGGATGGCCCAGTGCCTGTTGAAGTCGTATCGCGTTCCAATGGAGCCCGTTTCGGTCGTGACAAGATTCGAATAATTCACGGCATGACCACCAAGCGTCCATTCCCATTTCGGAATAATATGAAATGAAAGATTGACGTGACCATCAAAAGTATCACGCGCTGTATTGCTGGCCGTATCAGGAGACGCACCGATATGACCGGAGGCTCCCGGTGTCGCAAGAGCACCGACATTCGGACCGTCAAGAACTGTCACGCCGCCATCCGCCCATGACTGATATTCACCGGCCGTCAGCTGAAACGTATCATGCCGGTATTCACCGCCGAATTCCACAAGAAGGGGACCGGACAGAAACGAGGGATGGAAATTGCGTGATGCCTTGAACCCGGCAACAAGCTGGGTCGCGATATCCGATCCGTCGTAGAAATTGGTTTTACTGGCCAGACCGAATGTCGGATTATCGGAATTCAGCGTCGTATAGCTCTCGTTATCCCGTCCATACGTGACATACCCATCCCAGTTCCAGCCGGCAGTCGTACCCTGCACACCGCCATTCACCTGAAAATCATTCTCGCTCATGCCCATCAAGGGAATGAAACCATCCGGATAAAGGGCCCGGACCGTATTGTTGTTGGCCTGATTCCTGAAAGTCACCTGGTTTTCAACGGTCCGATGCGCATAGGTCGATGTCATGTAAGCCCGGATCTTATCCGTCAGCGGAATGGCACCATTTGCCGAAACCGTCTCCATGGTCGTATGACCCAGGCCCTCGAGCCGGTTATAATCACGGCCCGCCTTGGTCTGCCTCGGATCGACACTGCCATCGGCCAGGGGAAAATACATGGTCCCGGTGTAGGGACCGGACCGGTTGGTCGGCAGCTGGTTGGAAACCTGAGCGGCAAGATCAAGATAACCGCCGCTTTTCCCCAACTTGAACGCATAATCCCCGTAGCCGTTCACCCCGACCCCGTCGCCGGCATAATACCCGCTGTCTACGAAATTGATCGAACCACCACTGGTGTTGTGCTTGAGCACGATATTGACGGCGCCCGCGATCGCATCCTGTCCATAAAGGGCGGATGCGCCCTCAGTAATGACCTCGATATGATCGATTGCACTGAGCGGAATCAGGGACAGATCCGCAGGTTCGGTCCCGGAATTGGGGCCGGCATTGGCATTAAAATTGGACGTCAGATGGCGCCGCTTTCCATTGACGAGAATGAGCGTCTGGTCGGCTGACAGGTTTCGCAGCTGCATGGTCCGGATAAAACGGTTGGAACCGACACCGCTGAACGAGGGAGAACTGACCGAAGGCACAAGCTGTTCAAGCGCTGCCATCGCATTGCTCTCCCCCGTCCTCACGATTTCCTCGGAACTCACCACCTGCACGTTGACTGTGCTGTGGCGTCTGGTGGAGGGAGACAGCACAGGATCTTCCTGCCGCCCGAGTACCGAGATGGTCTCCAGAACCGGGCGCGGCAGCGTTGCACGAGCTGGCCGCGCATCTTTCGGACGCTGATGACTGCGTACCGGCAGCGCATGGCGGTGAGAAACGCTGGTTTCCACCTTTTTGCCAGCATCATTTTTCTCGCCCCTGTCCTCAGCGGCCAGCACCGAAGACGGAAGGGTCGAAACAAAAACCAGCAAAGGAATGTATTTCTTTGCTGAAAGCTCTTTAACAACCATAGCAAAGTGACCTTCTTATATAAAACTATATTATATAGTTTTATTAGGTGGGAAATGTGCCTTTGGGCACAGGAGAGAGTTTTTTCAATACGTAAACGTAATAGGAGGAGGCGCGTCGTTCAGCAGGTAGTTCCCGATCGCCTTGTACTTGTAGGCAACACTGTCATGCGTCGTATGCGTCCGGGCGTTCCGCCAGTGCCGGTCATAATTGAACCGCTTCTGCGTCGTGGCCGCCCCTCCCACATCATACATGCGCTGAGAGACGTAGAGCGCGGCATCGGTAGAGGCGATCTTGGCTTCGGCCGTGCTGATGGAAGACTGGACCAGAAGACGCTCCGTTTCTTCCGTGGCAAAACACCCCTGCCGTGAATCCTCAAGCTGCGCCCGACACGCCAGTTCGACATGCTCCGCAGCCCGCCGCACCAGCGCTTCCGCCCCCCGGATGCGCGTGGACATTTCACCGATCGCATAAAGGATATACGGATCTTCGCTGGCCTTGCTGACCCCGCTTTCACGCAGGGGACGGGTATGGTTTTTCGCCCAGTATATGGCGTCTTCCATCACGGCGAGCCCGATACCAATATCAATGGCGCAATGGATCAGCTGCGCGGCAGCCCCCACATAGCTTCTCCGGCCCGACCAGTGATGGATCGGAATGATCTGCTCGTCCGACAGGACGATGTCATGGAACTCACTGGTGCCACTGGCGGTCACGCGCTGCCCCATGCCGTCCCAGTCGTCCTTCAGAACGAGCCCGTCCGCATCCTTGGGCAACATGACATAGAGCGCTCGCCTGTCCTCATCCACGGCCTGAACCTTGATGAAATCGGCGAACAAGCATCCAGTACTGTAAAACTTGCTCCCCTGAAGCTTCTTGCGTCCCTCAGCCTGCGAGACATGCGTATGGATTTCGCCCCGAAAGCCACCTCCACGCTCGGCAACAGCGCCCGAACTCAGCTGCCCTTCCCCGATTTTTGCGAGATAGCGCGCCTGCATTTCAGGAGACGCCATCAGACGCAGCTGCTCGATATTCATGAAATGAGGGAACAGCCCCTGGGCCACATTCGGGTCAGCCTTCCCCAGCGTCATGAAAATCTCGGCAACAACACCCTGACTGACGTCCCCGCCTCCCAGTTCCTTCTGGACCCGCGCCGCCCCCAGCCCGGAAGAACG
Organism: Gluconobacter sp. P1C6_b; assembly: GCF_018811945.1. GTDB lineage: Bacteria > Pseudomonadota > Alphaproteobacteria > Acetobacterales > Acetobacteraceae > Gluconobacter. The sequence goes on along the minus strand of NZ_JACRVU010000029.1, from coordinate 28,237 downwards.
GATCCTGTCAAAGACATCGAATGGCAGAAGGCGCTCCGCATCCCGCCCGGGCGCTGAAGCCGCGATCGCAGGGGCAAGCTGTCGGGCAAGATCGGCATAATCAGTCATGAACTCGGCTCCAGCAGGGAAGAAGAACGGGACGTGGCAAAAGAGGTCGTACATCGCAGGAGGATCAGGACGCCCAGCGCCACCAGCAGGCTCACCACGGTCAATGCGGCCTCAAATCCCCCCAGGCGGCTTCGGAGAAAACCGATCATCACGGGCGTGAGCATGCTGCTCACCTGACCACAGCAGTTGATGAAGGCGAGGCCGACAGCCCGGTCCTGACGTGGCAGGAGAAGGGCCGGAATACTCCAGAAAATCGCGGTGGCGATCAGATATCCACAGACCATGAGCGTCAGAAACAGCATGGTCAGAACGACATGATGCAATGACCACGGCAGAAGCAGCATGCCCACCACGACCAGCCCCCCGCCCGCGGCAAAATGCCAGCGCCTTTCCCGGTGCCTGTCCGAGCTCCGGCAAGCCAGCAGCATCACCACGATCCCAATGACATGCGGAAGCGCACTCAGATTTCCGAGCCTCTGAAGGTCCTGTACCCCAGACGCCCGAAGAAGCGACGGCACCCAGAAATTGACGACATTCCCGGTGCACATGATCGTCAGGCAGTAGCTCAGAGACAGGACCCACAGCATCCGGTTCCTGAAAGCATCGCGAAGAGAGCGTTTTTCCGCCGTCCCACCCATCCCGCTCTCATGCCCGAGAGCCTGCCGAACTGTCTCGCGCTCTTCGGGGCCCAGCCATTTTGCCTCTTCCGGCCGGTCGGAAAGCCAGCGATAGGCCATCAGCCCGGCGAGAACCGGTGGCAGACCATCCAGCACGAACAGCCACTGCCAGCCATGCCAGCCCCCCACGCCCGCAAGATGCGTCATGATCCATGTCGAAACAGGACCGCCCACAATGCCGCAAACGGCAATGGCCATGATGAAACGTGACGTGATCCGCGCCCGGTAGGCATCGGGAAACCAGTATGTCAGATACAGGATCACCCCCGGGAAAAACCCGGCTTCCGCCATCCCCAGCAGCGTGCGCGTGACATAGAGGCTGTATGGCCCCTGAACGAACGCCATCCCGATCGTGACGCCACCCCACAGGATCATGATCCGCGTCAGGGTCCGTCTTGCGCCGAAACGTTCCAGAACCAGATTGCTTGGAATTTCGCACAGCAGGTATCCGGCGGAAAACAGCCCGACCGAAAGCCCGAAAACCGTATCGGTAATACCCAGATCCCTGCGGAACTGAAGATGCGCAAAGCTGATCGCCACCCGGTCCAGCCAGTTGAAAACCAGGCACGCGAAAAGGAACGGCATCAGGCGCCACGCAATACGCCTGAAAACCTCCCGCTGCTTCTGTCCCGCGTCGGAAAGGCCGTCAGCGCTCATGCTCCCCCACCTCCCTGCGCGCCCGGTCCACCAGCGCCGTATGCCGCTCAAGGCGGGTGCGTCGTTCCGCCAGCAGCAGGCGCTTGCTCCATCCCATCGCGGAAACCGGCATGGCGGCCAGCCGCGACGCGAGTGCGCGGGCAGCCTTCTGCGGCTCCTCTTCAATAGTGGAAACAAGCCCCAGCCTCTGCGCTTCGGCAGCATCGAACGCACGCCCCGTCAGCATGATATCCAGAGCCGCGGCCTCACCGATGAGCGAAGGCAGCTCGATCGCACTGAAACCGGAGAGCATGTCATGCTCGACTTCGGGAAAACGGAAACGTGCTGTCGGGGCCGCAATCCTGAAATCACAGTACATGGCGATGCTGATCCCGAGCCCGATGACATGCCCATGAAGCGCCGCCACAACCGGCTTGGTGAAATCCTCGGCAACGCCTGGCAGACACGATGCCAGAACATCCGTAGATGCGACCTGCCCTGTGGCACTGATCTCTTTCAGGTCCGACCCCGCGCAGAAAGCCCGTTCTCCGGCCCCCTGCAGGACAACCGCCCGGACCTCGGGATTGCGAAGCGCCTCATGCCACGCACGCCCCAGATCCGCCTTCCCTGCGCTGTCCAGGGCGTTCAGGCGCTCGGGACGATCAAGAGTGAGAGTCAGAACACCTTCAGATATATCACTCTTTATCATTGTAGTTTCCTGAATCACCATCCGGTTTGATCGTTAAATTACCATAGCAACCGAAATCGAGGTGGAATATAAAAAAGTTCACAGTTCGATCTTAAGGTTCATAATTCGAACAGAACTGCAGGGAGCCACACCATGAAAGCCATTTTTCTCAAGGACTTCGGCGCCCCGGACCAACTGGTCCTCAGAGAAATTCCCACACCCGAACCGGGCCCGGATGACGTTCTGGTCCGTGTCGAATCGGCGGGAATCTGTCATCACGACCTTCTGCACCGCGCCGGAAAACTTCCGGGAGCACCGGCGGGTGTCATCCTGGGCCATGAAGTTTCCGGAGAAGTCGTCCAGACCGGCACCTCCGTCACGGCCCTGACGGTCAGCGACAGGGTGGTAGGCTATCAGCGCCGGTTCTGCGGCACCTGCCGGGACTGCCTGCGCGGCCGGCAGGATCTCTGCCGCTCCCTGTCGCTGCCCGCCATCGATACCGAAGGCGCTTACGCGGAATACATTCGCCTTCCCGCCATTTCCGCCATCCGCATCCCCGACAACGTGCCTTACCCGCAGGCGGCGCTTGCCTCCTGCCCGATCGGCACGGCCATGCGGGCCCTGGTCTCGCAGGCCGGCGTGCAGGCCGGGGATACGGTGCTCATCAACGGTGCCAGCGGTGGTCTGGGCGTCCATCAGATCCAGATCGCAAAGGCTCTGGGCGCCCATGTCATCGCCATCACGGGCAGCGAGCGGAAAGTTGATTTTCTCAAAGGCCTCGGCGCGGGAATGGTCCTCGTTTCCGACGGCCAGTACAGCCGGGACGTCTGGGCGGCCACCGCGAAACAGGGCGTGGATGTCGCCATGGAAAATCTGGGCTTCACCCTGCCCCAGACTCTCCGTTCCATGGGCATGGGCGGCCGGGTCGTCGTTCTGGGGAACGTCTCTCCGGCAGACGTGGCGGTCTCACCCGGCCTGCTAATTGGTCGCCGTCTTCGGATTCAGGGTTCCGGCAGCGCCACACTCGATGAGGTCCGACAGTCTCTCGCCATGATTTCCAGGGGCATCGTCAGACCCCAGATCGATCGGATCATGCCCTTCCCTGAAGCCGCCCGGGCCCACGAACTTCTGGAAGCCAGACAGGTGGACGGACGCATCATTCTGAGCGGGTGGTAACATCATGACCCTGGGCTCTTTCTTTTCCCGTGCCGCCCGACAGTGGCCGAAGGCAACGGCCGTGCAGGATCTCACATCAAGCGAGCATCTGACTTTCGAGCAGTTTGCCGCTGCGCTGGTCGGGTTCGGAGCATTCCTCACGAACCTTTCCATCCCGCAGGGAGCCCGGATCGGCATTCTCTCCGAGGCCAGCATTCCCTATCTCGTCGCCGATTACGGCGCGATGGCGAACGGATATATCCGCGTCCCGTTCGACCCCTCCCTGTCCCCCCAGGAACTGAAGAGCCAGATTGCAGATGCCGGAATAGCCCTCCTGCTCTATGGGAACGCGGCTGAAGCGCAGGCGCAGAGCCTGACGGACATCCTATGCCGCCCCCTCCCGACCGAATGGAACGAAACAGCCCCCCCTCTCCCCGCACCCGCGGACAGCGACCTCGCCTCCCTGAACTACACCGGCGGCACTACCGGCCAGCCAAAAGCCGTCATGCACACCCAGGGCAGCCTGTCGGCCGTTATCGGGAATATCAGCCTCGCACGTCCCACTTCTCCGCAGGACGTACTCCTGAACGTCCGCCCCCTGTGGCCGATCGCTTCGATTTCCGTGCTGGCCCATCTGTGCAACGGCGGAACTGTCGTTCTGGGGGGCCGCTTCAGCCCGGCAACCTTCCTCGCGCAGCTGGAAACAACAGCCGCCGCCTTCAGCTCCCTCGTTCCGACCCAGATCGCCCGCCTGATCCAGTACGAGGCCGAGATCCCGTCCCCTCCCAGACCTCTGCCGCACTTCCGCTCCCTCGATGTCGGAGCCGCCGCCCTGTCACAGGACATTCTGGACAGGGCCACATCCCTTCTGGGACCGCGCCTCAGCATCCTCTACGGCATGACCGAAGCCCCCTGGAGCTTCTACCTCCCCGCCCCTGTCCTTGCCTCTCTGCGCAAAGCGGGAACATCCGCAGGCGCCGTGGGCTTTGCCCTGAAAACCGTCCAGGCCCGACTGTCGGATCAGGACCCCCTCTCCCATGCCGGAGAAATCGAAGTCAGCGGCCCTCACCTGATGGCCGGTTACTGGAAACGCCCGGAACTCACCGCCACCACGCTCCGGGGCGGCTGGCTTGCAACGGGCGACCTGGGAGAGCGTGACGGCGACGGTCTCCTCCGCATCGTCGGGCGCCGCAAGGAGATCATCCGCACCGGCGGGATGTCCGTCCAGCCCTCGGAAGTGGTGGAGGCCCTGTCGGAGCATTCTTCCGTTCAGGATGTCCATGTCTTCGGCCTTCCGGACCCGGAATGGGGCGAACGTGTCTGTGCGGCCGTCGTGCTCCATGCCGGAGAGCAGGTCCAGGCGGAACAGCTGATCCAGCATTGCCGACGCATGCTCTCACGTCACAAGGTTCCCAAACAGATCCAGTTTGTCCCGCAGCTTCCCCGCTCCCATTACGGCAAGGTGCAGCAGGCCAGGCTCCTGGAGATTCTGGAAACCGGCACTACCCCGGGGAAGACATGACCAGCCGTTCCGCAATTCCCGCGCAGGCACGCTGCATATGATGCGCGAGGGACGAGGAGACGCGCATGTCCGCCTCCATTTCCAGCCCGGCGACGACCAGCGCCCCTATGGCGGGTCCGTCTCCGTGACGGACAGGATATCCCATGGCGGACAGCCCCTTGCGCTGTTCACTATGACCAAAGGAATACCCGCCGTTCTTCCTGATTTTCTCGAGACGGGGCGCCACAGCCAGATAACGCTCTTCTCCCACAAGCGCCTCGGCACTGGCGGCTGAGAGCGTCGCCAGAACGGCGCGCCCGCTGGTGCAGGCGTCCATGTCAAAGCGGTCGTCCAGATCCGCGATGACATTGAACGGTGTCGTGGCCGTCCACATCCGGTCAATCAGAACAATCTGGTCTCCGACCGGCAGGGCCACGGAAACGATGGCCGGACGGTCCGAAATCACGTTCTGCAGATCGATGGCATAGGGCAGCGCCACACGTCTCAGAGGCAGGCGCGTCAGGTAGGAACTGGCCGAGAGAAGCGCCCCTGCGCCCAGACGGTAGGTGCCATCGCCCGTCTCGACCTGTTTCCAGTAGACCATGGCCTTGAGCAGGCGGTGCACCGTGCCACGGTCCATGCCGGTCTGACGGGCGAGTTCCAGCGCGGTCAATGCTCCCGGTGATACGGAGAGGCACCGCATGAGCGCCATGCACTTGTCCAGAACGCCAACACCGCTGCCCTGCATCAGAATAATCCTGTTCGATCGGCCGAGAGACAGGCGTCATACCACAGCTGGGCGCAAGATGGGCGAGAGGCCCATCAGCCACAAACCTGCGCGCAGGCCGACGCCCGCCGGGAGACTAGAAGAAGCCCGCGACACGCAGACGGGGTTTGAGACTGTGCAGAAAGGCGCGGACACTGGCCTGCGTATATTTCCGGTTGGGCAGCACGGCGTGAAGGTCGATTTTCTCCCCTTGCAGATCAGGGAAAATCCGCACCAGCCGCCCCTGTTCCAGATCATGATGCACATCACAGAGCAGCTTGTAGGCGATCCCTTCTCCCGAAAGCGCCCAGTCATGGATGATCTCGGCATTCGTACTCGACAGGCGGGGTTCGACCGTGATGATCTCCGTCTGCAGGTCGTTGCCGATGACCCAGCGGTCCAGAAGGGCCATTGTCTTGTTACGCCTCAGACAGAGGCAGTCATGGGCCGCCAGCTCCTGCGGCGTCACCGGCGGGGGACGACGGGCCAGATATTCAGGCGATGCGCACAGGACCCGCACCGTCGAGGCCAGTCTGGTGACAACCGCATCCGGGGAATCAGGAAGGCCCAGACGCAGAACGACATCGAGAGAGTCACTGGTGTCATAAAAACCTTCCGAGGCCAGTGCCAGATTGACCAGCAGGTCCGGATGCGTGGCGCTGAAAGTGGCCAGAAAAGGTGCGATCAGGCGCCGTCCGAGTTCTACCGGAGCGCCGATCCCGAGCGTTCCGCGGGGAATGTTGGTATTGGACGAGATTTCCTCTTCCAGACTGTCAACGAGCGCCAGAATTTCCACCGCGCGCTCGTGGTAGATCCGCCCGTTTTCACTCAATCCGAAATGCCGCGTGTTCCGGACGACCAGCAGACTGCCCAGCCGGCTTTCCAGACGGGCGAGACGACGGGACACCGTCGCGGGCGATGTCTGAAGATTGCGGGCACAGGCGGTCAGACTGCCGGAGGCGACAAGATGGGCAAAGAAGCGCAGGTCCCCGGTTTCGTCATGGCGCATCCTGCCCCCCCTAAAACGGAATTCGATTCATTCTTGCACCTGCCGTAATATTCCCTTTCCGATGATGCGCCTACTGAAAGGTGATCGGCCTGCGTTATAGAGCGCCCAGAAACACCACACAGGGTCGGGAAAACAGCATGGCTTCAGTCTTTCCAGTCACGACATCCGGTGACGGAAATCCGGAACAACCAACGCTGAAAGATCAGCTTGTCGGCACCTGGAATCTCGTTTCCTACCGGGTGGAGGAAAAGGATACGGGAACATTCATCAATGCGATGGGCCCTTCACCACGGGGACGGGTCATTTTTACGCCTGATGGATGGGTGGCGTTCAATCTGGAGGGCAGCCATCGCCATCCGGCTGAAACGGAAGCCGATTATCCGGCCCTTATGAAAACGCTGGTGGCCTATATCGGGCGTTATCGCGTCGAGGGAAACCAGTGGATCACTCAGGTCCAGACAGCCTGGGCGCCAGAATGGGTGGGCACGGAGCAGCGCCGGACCGTTGTGGTCAGCGGCACAACCGCAGACGTCACGACACCGTGGCGAAAGATGCCGAACTGGGCCCAGGGACGGCTGTCACGCAGCCTGATCCGCTTTCAGCGCGCGGATGACGGCGCGTAAGGGTTCAAAATCGGAGCGTTCTTTCAGACCGCCACGGGATTGTGCTGCTCACCCACCGTAACCGTGAGGATGGCTTTCCCGCCAGCGCAGGGCCGTCTCCACAATACTGTCAATGTCCCCAAACCGGGGTGCCCATCCCGTATCATTTCTGAGGGTCGTGGAATCCGCCACCAGAAGAGCTGGGTCGCCCTCCCGTCTTGGAGCAGGTTCCCACGGCACCCTGCGGCCACTGACCCGCTCGACACTCTGGATGATCTCCAGGTTCGAGTACCCCTGGCCATTGCCGATATTATACGTGACGCTGCGCTGATCGATCTGTGCGAGAGCTCTGATATGAGCGTCGGCAAGATCCGTCACGTGGATATAGTCGCGAACGCAGGAACCATCCCGGGTCGGATAGTCGGTACCGAACAGCTTTAGTGCGGGACGGCGGCCGAGTGCTGCGTCAATGGTCAGGGGAATCAGGTGGGTTTCGGGCCGATGGTCTTCACCGGCCCGTCCCTGGGGATCCGCACCGGCCGCATTGAAATATCGCAGACATGCGCTTCTGAGCCCATAGATCGCATCCGCCCAGTGCAGCACACGTTCAATCATAAACTTGCTCTCGCCATACGGGGAGCCGGGCTGCACGGGTGCGGTTTCCGGGATGGGATCGAGCCGTTCCGGTCCGCCGAAAAGAGCGGCAGTCGAAGAGAACACAATCTTCCTGACGCCATGGCCGGCACAGATCTGTACGAGATTCAGGGCCGTCAGATAGTTCTGCCGCAGATAATGAAAGGGATCGCGCATGCTGTCGCCGACAAGAGAAAGCGCCGCAAAATGCAGCACGCCATCCCAATTCCCCTGCGCCACCACGCCTGACGTAGCCGCGTAATCCAGAAGATCCACTTTGTGGAAAGGCACGCCAGCGGGAACCGCCTCACGATATCCCGTGCTCAGATTATCCAGCACGACAACATCATGACCTGCATCGCGTAGAGCAAGAACAACATGGCTACCGACGAAGCCTGCCCCACCGGTAACAAGATAGCGCATTCAAAACTCCCCAAAACACCGACGCATCAGATGCGAGAAAGGCTATCAGAAACCCCTTGAAGAAGGGATACCATTAGCCCGGCATTAAAGAGAACCCATTAACATCATAGTCATTTTACGGTTCCGGAGGGACGGATACTCCGCAAATACGGGAAAAGTCCTCTTCCCCGACACGAATTGATGATCATGTCCCTTCGCCATCGCCCCGGGCTTTGAGGGATTGAATGGAAAATGATCTTTCTGAATCCCCGTTATCCTGGGCCGGGACTGTATGCCGGAAGGACAAACGTCGCAGGGGCGTTTACGCACAGGGCCTTGTCCTGAGGATCAGGTTTCCCTTCTCATGACAAATTGATCCACGCCTTCTGTCAGAGATTTATCTCTCTTTTTTTAAAATCTTTTAATTCAGACGGTAACCAGAACTTCAATCGCACGTTGTGTGATGAACAGATTCTGCCGACACAACCAAAACAAACCATATAACTAGTTATTATATTTATAAAACCAGCATCCAGACGGTAACTATTTGTAATTACCTGTATGGAATCCCTTTAAAAACACAACACACCCGTTCTCCGATGCTTCCTACCTCAAGGACCTGCAGATATGGCCAAGTTCTTCGGAAAAAACTCCCGGGATTCGTTTCGGATTCATTCCGGAAAGATCATCCGCTCCGATCTTTTCAGTGAAGACCGGCTTCTGCAGCATTCCCGGAGCCTGGCGGAAATTCATGGCGACATTCTGCTTGCCACGCAGAACAACATTTTACCGAACCGGCTGAATGACAATGCCAGGGTTCTGCTTGAGGCCAACATCCTTTTATCTCAGGCCTCAGAAAATGGGGAGCAGATTACTCCGGCGGGTGGGTGGCTGATTGATAATTATTACCTGATGGATGCACAGATACAGACCATCAGGTTCGATCTTCCACCGGGATATTACAAAGACCTTCCTGAGCTTTCCAGCGGGCCTTTTGCCGGTCTGCCAAGGGTTTTCGAGATCGCCTGGGCTCTCGTGGCGCATACGGACAGCCATATCGAGCCGAAGACACTCTGCCAATTTCTGCGCGCCTATCAGGACCGCAGGCCTCTGCTGATCCGGGAGCTCTGGGCCATTCCGACCCAGATCAAGATTGTTCTGATCGAGAACCTCCGGCGGGTGGCGGACAAGATCTGCCAGAATCTTCAGGAGCAGAAAGCCGCCAATGTGCTTGCCAATACGGTTTTTCTTGATGCTCAGGCCCACAATACGAAAATTCTCAAAATTCTTTCCAAAATAAACACGGAGACACTGGGCCCGGCGTTTCTTGTTCAGTTCGCGCACCGCCTCAAGGGACACGACCCGCAGAAAGACCCGGCTTTCCTCTGGCTGGAAGGGATATTGCAGGAAAAAGGGATAACTCTGGAGCAGGTCGTTCATGAAGAGTTGCAGGAACAGAGCGCCCTGAATGCGACGATCCGCAACATTATTACGAGCATGCGGCTGATCACTACGCTGGACTGGAGCAGTATTTTTGAAAACATAAGCGCGGTCAGCCAGATCCTGTATCGCCATGCCGGCTTTTCGGACATGGATCCTGCAACCCGGAACCTGTACAGCAAGGCCATCGAGGCCCTGGCAAAAGGGTCCGGGCATGCGGAATGTGACATCGCGAACAGGGTGACGGCCCTTGCCGCGATGGCGGCCGAGGAGAAAAACCCCGATCCGCGCCGCGCCGATCCGGGCTATTACCTTCTGGCGGAAGGGCGCCCTGAGTTTGAAGCGGAACTGAAATTCCGGGCCCCGCTGCGTGTCCAGATCGGGCAGATCTGCCGTCGGCTCGGCATCACGGGATACAGCCTGGGCGTTACGTTACTGACGCTTCTTCTGCTGTCGGCCTTCCTGTCCATCATGAACGGGAGCCTGTCGGGCCGGGCGGCGTGCGCGCTGATTGTTCTGGGCTTTATTCCAGCCACGGATGCCGTTGTGGCTGGCGTAAACCGCTTCCTGATGTGGGCCATCCGGGTCTCGGAACTTCCTGCGCTGGAACTCAAGGACGGCGTTCCCGCTCATCTGCGGACCATGGTCGTCGTCCCGACCCTTCTGACGAAGCGTTCCTCCATTCTGGAAATGGTGAAGCGTCTTGAGAAGCATTATCTTTCCAGCCGGGATGGCGAGATCTATTTCGCCCTTCTGACGGACTGGACGGACTCATCCACGGAAAGCCGGAAGGGGGATCAGGACCTGCTGGCGATTGCGAGGCGGGAAGTCTCCCGCCTGAACCAGACTTATGGCGCGGGGCCTGCTGGGACGCGATTTCTGCTTCTGCATCGCAGGCGGCAGTGGAGTGCCAGCGAAGAAAAATGGATCGGGTGGGAACGCAAGCGCGGCAAGCTGCATGAGCTGAACCGGCTGCTGCGCGGGGCGACGGATACCAGTTTTTTCAGTCTGTCCGGGCAGAATATTCCGCAGAATGTCCGGTATGTCGTGACGGTGGATTCTGACACGCGGCTGCCGCATGAGGTTGTCAGGCGTCTCGTCGGGAAGATTGCCCATCCACTTAATAATGCGCAGTTCGACCCGAATGAAGGACGCGTCACGGAGGGCTATGCGGTTCTTCAGCCGCGGGTCACGCCGTCTCTGCCGGAAGCACGACAGAGCACCCTTTTCCAGAGGGTTTTTTCAAGCCCCAACGGGATAGAGCCTTATACGGCGGCCGTCTCCGACCTGTATCAGGACATGTTTGCCGAAGGCTCCTTTGCCGGAAAAGGCATTTACGAGATCGACACGTTCGAAGCGGCGCTGGCGGGCCGGGTTCCCGATGGGACGCTCCTGAGCCACGATCTGTTCGAAGGCGTTTTTGCCCGGGCCGGTCTGGTGACGGATATCGAGGTCATCGAGGAATATCCAACCGATTATCTGGTCTCGGTTGCGCGTCTCAACCGCTGGGTCCGGGGGGACTGGCAGCTTCTGCCATGGATTTTCTCATGGATGGGCCGTTTTCCGACCATCGGGATCAGGACCAATCCGCTCACGGGGATTGCACGCTGGAAGATGCTGGACAATCTGCGCCGCAGTCTTTCGGCCCCCATGGCCATCGGGGCGCTCTTCGCGGGCTGGTTTCTCGGGTTTCATAATGCCCTGGTGTGGAGCCTGTGCATTGTCTCGACCCTCGTCATTCCGGCTTCCCTGCCGCTTCTGGTGGATATCATCAGGCGCAGACGCGGAGAGACGTTTCGCAGCTATTTTTCCCTTCTGACGGTCGATCTTCAGCGCACGGCCCTGACCACGGCCCTGTGCTTCGCATTTCTGGCCGATCAGGCCTGTCTTGCGGGCGATGCGATCAGCCGGACGCTGGCCCGTGTTTTCGTAACCCGCAAGCATCTTCTGCAATGGGTTACGGCCGCTCAGGCGGCAGAAGCGCCCCGCGAGCAGATCCAGGGATATTTCCGCCAGATGAGCGGAGCCGTCCTGATCGGCCTGTTGGCGGCAATCGTCATGGTTGTGTCGGCTCCCTGGGTCTGGCTCGTCATTCTGCCCTTTGCGCTGGCCTGGTGCCTGTCGCCGGCAATTGCGTGGAAGGCCAGCCAGTACCGCGCTTCGGCCCGCAGGCTTGAGGCGACCGAGGCCGAGACCGTTTTCATGCGGATGCAGGCCCGGCGCACGTGGCGGTATTTCGAGACGTTCGTCTCCGCCGCCGATCACATGCTGCCGCCGGACAATTTCCAGGAGACCCCTGCCCCGCTCGTGGCGCATCGGACATCCCCGACCAATATGGGGCTTTATCTTCTGTCTGTTGTCGCGGCCTGCGATTTCGGCTGGATCGGCGTCGCGGACGCCACATCGCGTCTGAGCGCCACGCTCGGGACCATGGCGCAGCTTCCACGGTTCAGGGGGCATTTCTATAACTGGTACAGCACCGCCGATCTTTCCCCGCTGCCGCCCGTTTATGTGTCCACCGTCGATAGCGGCAATCTCGCCGGTCATCTGATCACGCTGGCCTGCGCCTGCGAGGAATGGATTCAGAAAGGTCGGAAATCCGATACCTGGCGGGAGGGTGTACGTGACGCCCTGAACCTCGCACTTGAACAGGCGACTTCAGGAAGCGATGTCTTCCGTTCCTCGGAGCTCGCGCAGCTCATAGAAACCGTTCTTCAGGACATGAAGGACGGCCATGCCAGCCAGCTCACGCTTGCCTACAGGGTGCAGATGCTGGTCGGTCAAGCCGAAGAACTTGCGCATCTCCTGCACAGGCGGGCCACGGCAGGGCGCGCAGGGCAGGACGTCTCTGCCACGGGTGCGGAGAACCTTCTTTTCTGGCTGCATGCAGCACAGGACTGCATCCAGAGTGAACGCAAGGATCTCGAAAGCAGTCCCCTGCTCCATGACGAGCTCCACAGGATTGCACAGAGCGCGAGAAACATGGCGCTGGAGATGGAATTCGGCTTTCTCCGGAACACCGACCGCAAGCTGCTTTCCATCGGCTATGTCGTCAATGAAGGCACGCTGGATGAGAACTGCTACGACCTGCTGGCTTCGGAAGCCCGGCTTGCCGTCTTCTTTGCCATCGCGAAAGGCGACATTCCGGCCTGGGAATGGTTCCGTCTGGGACGGCCGCTGGCCACCGTGGCGCATGGAGAGGCTCTGGTCTCGTGGTCGGGGTCCATGTTCGAGTATCTCATGCCTTCCCTGATCATGGCGGCGCCCTTTGACAGTCTTCTGGAGGAGACGAGCCGGCAGATTGTGCGGCGGCAGATCGAATACGGGCAGTTCTGCGGCGTGCCCTGGGGGATTTCGGAATCCGCCTATAATGCCCGGGATCTGGATTATAATTACCAGTATTCCGATTTTGGTGTTCCGGGCCTCGGGATGAAACGGGGGCTGGCACAGAACCTGGTCATTGCGCCTTATGCCACGGCGCTGGCCACCATGGTGGATGCGCATCTGGCCACGGAGAACTTCAAGGCCCTGCAGGCTGCCGGAGCACAGGGTAGCTATGGATTTTACGAGGCGCTGGATTATACGAAAGCGCGTCTGCAGCCGAACCAGACCGTTGCGGTCATTCATTCCTACATGGCCCATCATCAGGGCATGTCCATCCTGGCCATAGCGGATACGGTCCTGAAAGGGCTCATGCGTTCCCGTTTTCATGCGGAGCCCATGATCGGGGCGACGGAGCTGCTGCTTCAGGAGCGCGCGCCCACAGGCGGCGTCATTACGACACCGCTGAAGGAAGAAGAGACAGCGCCTGCTGCGCTGACCATCCAGTTGCAGTCCGGAGGGCGTCATCTTCGCACGGCCGATACGAACACGCCTGTCACGCATCTTCTTTCAAACGGACGCTACAGCGTGATGCTGACGGCTGCCGGATCCGGGTACAGCAAATGGGGGGATCAGGCGGTTACGCGATGGCGGCGGGATTCCACCCTCGATAACTGGGGGAGCTATATCTACCTCCAGCGTGCCGGGAGCCGTCAGGTCTGGACGGCGGGGTTGCAGCCTTCCGGCGTCGAAGCTGAAAGCTGCGATATCGAGTTCCGCGAAGACCGTGCGACCTATACACGGCAGGACAACAGGCTGACGACGACGCTGGAAGTCCTCGTTTCGGCCGAGGACGACGCCGAGCTTCGTCGCATCTCGGTCCGGAATTCCGGCACGGCCGCAGTGGAAGTTTATGTCACCTCCTATGTGGAACTCGCCCTGTGCCCGCCGGGGATGGACATCAGTCATCCGGCCTTTGCCAAGATGTTTGTGCAGACGGAATATCTTCCCGCCTGCAAGGCGATCATTGGCACCCGGCGCAAAAGAAATCCGTCCGATCCGGAGATCTGGGCCGCGCATCTGGTGGTGGGCGGCAGCGAGCTTTCGATTGAGACCGATCGCTCGCGGTTCATCGGGCGCGGGCGGGATCTGCGGGAACCGATTGCCGTTACGGGAACAGGGCCGCTTTCGGGATCAACCGGGACAGTTCTGGACCCAATTTTCTCCGCCCGCTGCAAGCTGATCCTTCCGGCACGTTCCACCCGGCATGTTTCATTCTGGACGATTGTGGCCTCAACCCGCGAAGCCCTCATGCAGAGCATCGTGCGCCATCAGAATGACGCGGATCTCGATCGTGCGCTGACCCTGGCCTGGACGCATGCTCAGGTTCATCTGCGGCATCTCGATATCCAGCCCGCTCAGGCGGACCTGTTCCAGCAGCTTGCGGGGTATCTCCTGTTTCCGGGACCGGCCCTGCGCGCGTCGGCTGCCCGGATCAAACGCGGGGCGGGCAAACAGGCGGACCTGTGGGGCCAGGGGATTTCCGGCGATCTACCGATCCTGCTGCTGGTCATTGCCGAAAGCGAGGATTTCGACCTCGCGCGGAGCATCCTCACCGCCCATGACTATCTGAGTTTCAAGGGGCTGGCTTTTGATCTCGTTATTCTGAATGACCATACGGCGTCTTATGCGCAGGATCTGCAGCACGCGCTTGAAGCCCTGGTCCGGTCTTCGGGGCAGCCGGGAACCGTGCGGCTCCTGCGTGGGACGCTCATGCCCGAAACGGTCAGGGAGCTTCTGTTCTCGGTGGCCTGCGTCGTTCTGACGGGCAAGGGCGGGAACCTGCAACATCAGATCACCCGGCTCGAAATGAAGCAGCGCTCGAAAGCCGTTCAGGCCGCCCTGCGTCCCTGCCGCCCCTATCATGGAGCGCAGGAAACGCCTGAACTGCCAGTGCTGGAACTGGCGAACGGATATGGCGGCTTTACGTCAGACGGGCAGGAATATGCCGTCATCATCCGTGGCAGAAGCCTCACTCCTGCCCCTTGGGTCAATGTCGTTTCCAGTCCTCATTTCGGTTTTCAGGTCTCTGCGGAAGGCAGCGGCTATACCTGGTCCGAAAACAGCAAGGAGAACCAGCTGACCCCCTGGTCCAATGATCCGGTCGTCAACCCGACCGGAGAGGCGTTTTACCTGTGTGATGAGGAAAGCCGGCAGTTCTGGTCCCCGCTGGCGGCCGTGTGCCCGGACGACAATGCAGTGTATGTCTGCCACCACGGGCGCGGCTACAGCCGGTTCGAGCGCAACGCCAATGAGATTGTCTCGACCCTGCTGCACTATGTGCCGCCTGAAGATCCCATCCGGATTTCCAGACTGAAGCTGACCAATACATCCTCGCGCCCCCGGACCCTGAGGGTCACGACCTATACCGAATGGGTGCTTGGACAGTCCCGCAGCACGACGGCACCCTTTGTTTTCACGGAGCAGGACCCGGAATCCAGCGCGCTGTTCGTCAGGAACAGATGGGGCGAGACGTTTGGAGAGCGGGTCGCCTTTGCGGATCTGGCCGGTCAGCAGACGTCCAGCACGGATGACCGGCACACGTTCATTGGTCCGAACGGCGCCCTTTCCGCACCCAGAGCCATTGTCCGGGGTGGCCCGCTTGAGGGCATTATCGGGGCCGGCGTTGATCCCTGTGCCGCATTGCAGACTGTCGTCACACTTGAAGCCGGGGAAAGCACCGAAATCCTTTTCCTGCTGGGTCAGGGACAGAATACCGAACACGCCCGCCAGCTTGTCCGGCAGTACAGAGCGGCAGATCTCGATGCCGTTCTGGAAGCGGTCCATCGCAGATGGGAGACAGTCACAAAAACCGTGCAGGTTCGGACGCCGGACCGCGCCATGGATATCATGCTGAATGGCTGGCTTCTGTATCAGTCGCTGTCCAGCCGCATCTGGGCACGGGCGGGATTTTATCAGGCCAGTGGCGCCTACGGATTCCGGGATCAGCTTCAGGACGGCATGTCTCTCGTTCTGGCGGCTCCCCAGCTGGTCCGGGAGCATCTGCTGCGGGCGGCCTCCCGGCAGTTTCCGGAAGGAGACGTGCAACACTGGTGGCTGCCCCAGAAAGGAAATGGCGTTCGCACGAGAATTTCGGATGACTGTGCGTGGCTTGCCTACACCGTCGCGCAGTATGTCCGTGGCAGTGGGGATACGGCGGTGCTGGATGAGGAAATACCCTTCCTCAGCGCGCCTGTCCTGGCGGATGGGGAACATGAGCGCTTTCTCCAGCCGGAAGTTACGGACGATACGGCTTCTCTTTATAAGCACTGCATTCTTGCGCTGGACCACAGTCTGCGGAGAGGCGCACATGGGCTTCCGCTGATGGGAACCGGCGACTGGAATGACGGCATGAACCGTGTTGGCGAAGCCGGAAAAGGGGAAAGCGTCTGGCTTGGATGGTTCACGCATGCTGCATTGTCAGCGTTCCTTCCTCTTGCCCGCGCACGACAGGATACTGAACACGTCGAAAAATGGACCCGTGTCATGACGGAACTTGAAACCGCTCTGGAAGCCGCATGGGATGGGGCGTGGTATCTGCGGGCCTATTTCGATGACGGAAGCCCTCTGGGCAGTCACGCCAACAGTGAGGGGCGCATCGATGCCATTGCCCAGTCATGGGCCGTGATTTCAGCGGCAGGTTCTCCACAGCGTGCACAGCAGGCCATGCAGGCCGTTCAGGAACAGCTTGTTGACCTGAAACAGGAGATCATCATGGTCCTGACCCCTCCCTTCAATACCTCGGAGCCGGACCCGGGCTATATCCGGGGCTATCCGCCGGGCATTCGGGAAAATGGCGGCCAGTACACCCACGCGGCCCTCTGGACGGTCATGGCGACAGCTCTGCTTGGAGAAGGCGATGCGGCGCACGAGATGTTCTCGACGCTCAATCCGATTCACCATTCCCGCGATCAGAAGGCGGCAGACCGTTACAAGGTCGAACCCTATGCGGTTGTTGCAGATGTTTACTCTTCCAACCCGCATGTCGGGCGGGGTGGATGGTCCTGGTACACGGGATCGGCAGGATGGATGCAGCGCATCGGAGTTGAGACGTTGCTGGGGGTACAGGTTGAAGGAAACAGGCTGTTGATAAACCCGCACATTCCAGCGGGATGGCCCTCGTATGAAGTGCGCCTGCGCTGGAAAAGGTCGGAATATCACATCCGGATAGAAAACCCCGACCATGTCTGCCAGGGGGATCTCTTTATTCGGGCTGACGATGCGCTCGTTGCATTAACCCGGCCGATCGATATGGAAGATGATGGCCTGACCCATCGTGTAAATGTCGTAATCAAAAAACCGGAAGGTCTCGATCTGGCGAGTTGAGAACCTCGCATACCATCATGAACCGCTTTTCCCCATTTCGGGAAAGAGCATCGTCTCTGCGGGCACCCTGCTGACCAAGGGATGCCCGCGTACTGAGACCACACAAACGGGCCTCGGTATCAGGCACTGCCAGCCTTCCCCTGCTGCGCCAGGGGGCACCCATTACGATACAAATCGATGATTGTTCGCCCTTCTCCCTGACCAGAGGAGAAGGGGCTGAGACGCATCCGCCTTCCAACACCATCGAGTACATATTGTATACAACATTACGTTTGAGAAACGTATGTGCTTTTATGCAACACCCTCAATGAATCTTATTTTCGATGATTTTTTGTAAGAATAAACAGTTTTTGTAACAATCGAGTCAAGCTATCAAACATTATACGTTATTGTTTCAGAACGATGCTTTCCCGTGACTAATCCCCAGTTTCCTGCTCAGCTTGAGGATTTTTTTTCCATGAAAGTCAGGTCAACCTCACGTCGGAACATCATGCTTTTCGCCTTTTCTGCGTTGACCGGCGCTGCTGTCGTGGCCCCCGTTGGCTCGGCACAGGCCCAGACTGTCAATACGGCGCAGGACAGCGTTGACAGTACAAAACAGAACAAGGCTTCCAGCCGCTCCGCAACGGGCAAGACGTCCGCTACCACGGCATCGCGCAAGGCGACTTTGAAAAATGCTGTCGATGCCGGCGTCAATTCGACGCATGCCGAGAGCGTCGTTGTCACGGGTACATTGTTCCGCGACAAGAACCTGAGCAGCGCTTCGCCGATCGAGCAGATTACCGCCAGACAACTTCAGCAGCGCGGTATCAAAACCGTGACGGATGCCCTTCAGCTGCTGTCATCCAACGGCTCGGGCAACCTCACGAACGCGTTTTCCGCCAATGGCGCTTTCGCGGGTGGCGCTTCCGCACCATCTCTGCGTGGCCTCCAGACGTCTGCCACGCTCGTGATGATGGACGGCATGCGCCTGTCCTACTATCCCGCAGGCGATGACGGCGCGCGAAATTTCGTCGACACGAACTGGATGCCCTCGTCTCTGGTGCAGACCATTGACGTCCAGCAGGACGGCGGTTCGGCCCTTTATGGTGCCGATGCTGTTGCCGGCGTTATCAACATGATTACGCGCGAACAGATCAAAGGCTTCGAAGGCAACGCAGAAGGCGGCCTCAACCAGGGGGGCTATGGTGGGCATCAGCGTCTCTACGCGAATTACGGCGTAGGTGACCTGGATAAGGATGGCTACAACTTCTACGTCAACTCGGAATACCAGTCCGATGACATGATCACCAACAGCCAGCTTGGCTATCCATACAATACAAGCAATCTCACGGGCATTGGCGGTGGAAACGCTGATGGCAACCTGCTGGGCTCCGACGGGACATTTACCAATGCCGTCACACAGACAACAGGCGCTGTGGCGCAGGCTGTCGACAGCAACGGCAAAGCGCTCAGCGGCTATCAGTTGCTGAATCCCACCTCCGGATGCAACGGACTGTCAGGAGCTCATTCCGGATACGTTGCCGGCACGCCGACGGGTTCGGTGAGCACCATGTGCCAACAGGACAAGGTCTCGAAATACGGCGTCATCTCCCCTTATGACCGCCGCGTGGAAGCAACCGCCCATCTCACGGTCAAGCTGGGCCCGCGTGCAAAGCTGGTGAGCATGTTCACCTACTCGCAGAACCTGTCCTACTATACGGGTACTCCGAGCGCGTTCTACGCCAACACGCAGTCCCAGCTTGGAACGAGCGAAGGCGTGCTTGCACCTGCCTACCTGCCGAACGGTTCGCTGAATCCCAACAATCCCTATGCGTCGCTCGGCGAAAGCGCACAGATTTACGGTCGCTTCATCGACCCTACGGCCGAAACCCAGTTCTCGCAGAACTATCGCGGCTCCATGCATCTGACCGGGTGGGAGCCTTCAAACTGGGGCGGGGACTGGAACTACGATTCCAGTTTTGTCGGCATGAATACCGACCTTTCCACCAGATATGACAACTACATCAATATTGCCGATCTTGATTATGCGATCGAAAACGGAACATATAATTTCGTTGATCAGGCTGCAAATTCAACCGCGGCAAAGCGCGCCATCGCTCCAACGGAAATCGTCCACTCCAAGACGGAAGAATATTCCTGGCAGGCGTCTGTCACCAAGGGGCTGGTACACCTGCCAGGCGGAATGCTGAATCTGGCTGTAGGCACCAACGTCCGTTATGAAGGTTTCAACGCTCCGAATGCCAACCCCGTCGATACCAGCGACGTCAACAACCAATACGAAAGCATCAATCCGTTCAGCGCGATCGGCCATCGTTATGTCTATTCCGGATATTTCGAGCTGAATGCACCGATCGTGAAGATGCTGAACGCTGATTTCCAGGGGCGTTACGACTCCTATTCCACAGGTTTCAGCCACTTCTCCCCGAAGATCGGCGTCACCTTCAAGCCCACCAAGGAATTCATGCTCCGTGGGACATGGTCGCAGGGCTTTCAGGTCCCGAGTTTCTACGAAACAAACGGCACCACGATTGGCTACACGTCTTATGGTCCGTCTAATCTGACCTGGATCAACCAGCACCTCAACGCCAACGGAACCAAGGACGACTACGCACAGGCCTACAGTCTGGGTGACGAAAGCGTGGGCAATCCGAACCTCAAGCCCATGACAAATAATACCTTCACGGGCGGCCCGGTCTTCCATCCCGTCCCGTGGATGACGTTCAGTGCGGAATACTGGTACATCCGCGAAAAGAACGTCATCGTCTCCAACCCGATCCCGGCAGCGACCGTAGCATCGGCCTACGAGGCGCTGAACACCAACAAGACCGTCACGATCGACGGCGATACGGTGATTCCCGACGTTGCGGATCCGCTGCATCCTGACGCACCACGCCGCGCCGGCATCATTGAGTCGTCCTACATCAATGCCGACAGCATGATGACTGACGGCGTAGATCTCAATCTTTCGATCAGCCATCGCCTGCCCGGTCCGCTGAAGATGATCAACTGGTACAGCAACGGCCACGCGACGTGGGTGCACCGCTTCAACCAGACCATCCCGGGCGTGGGCGTGGAGCGCTTTGCCGGAACCGAAGGCCCGTGGAACACGACCTCGGCGTCGGGTACGCCGCGCTGGCGCGCCAACTGGCAGAATACCTTCACGTGGAACAAGCTCTCGACGACGTTCACGGTCTATTACACCAGTGGCTATCACGGCACGGCGGAAGACAATGATGGTCCAGGCACGGCCGGAAACTGCAAATACGCGCTCTATCAGGACGTCAGCAGCTTCTATCCTGCCCAGTGCAATGTCCGCCACTTCTGGGACATCGACATGACTGTGAACTACCAGTTCAACAAACAGTGGGCTGGCTACGTCAACATCTACAATCTGGCCGGTTTCAAGGCCCCGTATGACTTCGGCACCTACGGTTCCTACCTTTACAATTCGTCCTGGGCCCAGAATGGTGTTCTTGGGCGGGCCTTCCGCTTCGGAGTTACGGCAACACTGTAAGGCGTGATGCAAAATACAATCAGGCGATCCCATTCGCGCGCGGCATTCCTCATGGCGACAATCGCCATGGGGGTGCCGCAGGCCTTTTCAGCCCCCGTCCTCTCGAGCCTTTCGGACATGTCTCCGCCCCTCACGGTCCAGACGGGTTCCGGGTCGGGCTGGGCTCTCTCCAGCGCCGATGGTCCTGCAAAGGACGAGGTCATTACGGCCCGTGCCGGCAGCGGCCTGATCGGAACGAAGACGCTCCGTCTTGATGCAACAGCCGCCTCTGTTCACACGATCATCGCGAAACCCGGTCGCGACCTCTCCATCGGCCGCCACTCCCACCTCACCTACGCGATTTTTCCGGTCGCCGACCCGCTGTCCCTGACGGATGAGGCGACCTATACCAGCCTGGACGTCCTGTTCACGGATGGCACCCGAGCCTCCACGCTCGGTGCCCGCGACCTGTCCGGAGCCGAACTGACGGCGCAGGGTCAGGGAGCAGGCCGGGCGCTCTACCCCAATCAGTGGACACTGGTTGATGTTCCTCTCGGCGAGATAGCTACAGGCCGAACCGTCGCCGCCATTGAACTCACGTCCCGCGCGTCAAAGGGCACGGCCCGGCGCGTCTATTTTGATGCGGTTTCCATCACGGATGTTCCCGATCCGAGCGGCCTGACACCGGCCGATCTTGTGGACACACGACGCGGGACCAATGCGAACGGCCGCTATTCGCGGGGAAACAACTTCCCTGCCGTCGCGGTTCCACACGGTTTCAATTTCTGGACGCCCGTAACGCGCGGTAATTCCAACTGGCTCTACCAGTATCAGGAACGCAACGGCCCCGATAACCATCCGCGTCTCGAAGCCCTGTCCCTCAGCCACGAACCCAGCCCCTGGATGGGCGATCACGACACCTTCCAGATCATGCCCGCGCTCGGACCCGAGGCGCCCTCCGCAGATCGGACGGCGCGCGCTATCGGCTTCACGCACGACCACGAAACCGCCCTGCCCTACCGTTATGCCGTTACACTGGACAACGGGATTGGGGCCGAGATGGCCCCGACCGATCATGCCGCCATCCTGCGCTTCCGCTATCCCGTGGGCACAGTTCAGGGGCAGGTCGTCTTCGACAACATCACCAATCAGGGCAGCCTGCAAATCGCACCGGACGGGCGCAGCGCTGACGGATATACGGACGTCGCCAGCCAGCTCTCCACAGGCGCGAGCCGGATGTATGTCCATCTTGAATTCGACCGTCGCGCCATCACACAAGGCCGGCTGAGCGGCCAGAAGCGGGACAACGTGGAGGCCTGGGCGGCGTTCGACACGAAGACGGACCCGACCGTCACGATCCGGATCGCCACGTCGCTCATCAGTCTCGAACAGGCGCGGCGTAACCTTGCACGCGAACTGCCGACCAGCGCTACGCCCGAAACCATAGCGAAATCCGCGAAGAGAGCCTGGAACAGTCGGCTCGATCGCGTGCAGATCCCTGGTGCACCACTCGACGAACAGCGCACGCTCTTTGGCAATCTCTACCGGATGTATCTGTACCCCAACAACGCGGCGGAAAATGTTGGAACAGCCAGTGCGCCGCACCTGCGACATGCCAGCCCGTTCGGGACGCGACTGCATCCCGACAGCCCGACGCAAACCGGTGTTCCGGTCGTAGACGGGCCGCTCTATGTCAATAACGGGTTCTGGGACACCTATCGCACGGCATGGCCCGCCTATGCCCTCCTGACACCGGAAGAAGACGGACAACTCATTGACGGCTTCGTCCAGCAATACCGGGAAGGTGGCTGGATCGCACGCTGGTCCTCTCCCGGTTATGCGGACCTCATGACCGGGACGAGCGCGGATGTGGCTTTCGCGGATGCCTATGACAAGCATGTCCGCAATTTCGATGCGTTCTCGTTCTATCGCGCCGCACTGAAGGATGCGACCGTCATGCCCGACAATCCGGGCGTCGGGCGCAAGGGGCTCAACCGCTCGGCATTCCGGGGTTATACCGACACCGATACGGACGAAGCGCTGTCCTGGTCCAATGCTGCGACCCTCAATGATTTCGCCCTCGGCGAGATGGCCGCGTCCCTGGCCGCTTCCGCTCCGTCTGACAGACCGGCACAGGCCAATTACGCAGCGGAAAGCTGGTATCTGCACAACCGGGCGCTGAATTACGTCAATCTCTTCGATCGCGAAGTCGAATTTTTCGTTGGCCGTCGGCCGGATGGGCGGTGGAGAGCTTCTAAAGCGCAGTTCGATCCGCTCGCCTGGGGGGGCGACTATACCGAGACGAATGCCTGGACGATGGCGTTCGATCCCGTTCAGGATGGACAGGGGATCGCCAGTCTCTACGGCGGGCGCGATGGGCTGGCGCGGAAGCTGGACGCGTATTTCGCGACGCCCGGCATTTACCACACAGGCGATTATGGCGGAGTGATCCATGAAATGCGGGAAATGCACGATATCCGCATGGGTCAGTACAGCCACAGCAACCAGCCCGCACATCATATCCTCTACATGTATGACTATGCCGGGCAGCCCTGGAAAGCGCAGGACAGGATCCGCGACGTCATGAACCGGCTCTATCGTGGAACGGCGATCGGACAGGGCTATCCGGGGGATGAGGACAATGGCGAGATGTCCGCCTGGTGGGTCTTCAGTGCGGCAGGTTTCTATCCCCTGCGCATGGGCACACCCACCTACGCCATCGGCGCACCGCGCTTTGAGACCATGCGCCTGACGATCGGTCAGGATCGGGTTCTCACGGTTCATGCTCCGGGCGTGAGCGACCGCAACCGCTTCGTCCAGTCCGTCAGCCTGAACGGCAGGCCGCTGACACGCTGGTGGCTGAGTCATGACGAAATTACCGAGGGTGGCGATCTGACCTTTCAGATGGGGCCAACCCCCTCGCACTGGGGGAGTTCACCGGACGCTTCCCTGCCGTCGCTGACACCGGCGGGACAGATGCCGAGCCCAGCGGTCGATCTGGCAGATGTCCCGGGCGCAGCACATACCGGACCGGACGCGCTGTTCGACAATGACGCGCTCACATCAGCAGCCATTGGGGGCGCGGATGTAACGGTCACGGTACCGGGAGGTTCATCGGCTATGGCCTACACCGTCACATCAACCGGCAGGCCCGGTCTCGCGCCTTCCGCCTGGGAGATCCTGGCGTCCGACGACAACAGGACATGGCAGGTGGTGGATCACCGGGCAGGCGAGGCATTCCCCTGGAAACACCAGACACGTCCGTTCCTGCTGCCGAAAGGCGCCACACACCGGATGTATCGCTGGCATGTGCTGAAACCGGTCTCTGCCGAGGCCGGGGAATTCGAACTGCTGGGTCATACATCCCCCACAGCCCAATAACCCTTTCGCCCAGAAGATCCGGGGGCACAGCGTGCAACAGCCGCCCGGAGCTTTTCACTCACGGAGTTAGACCGTTATGGCGCTTTGCAGATTAGCCCGAAGTTTTCTGGTCGCGACCCTGCTGTCCGGGACCGCTCCGCTCGCCATGGCTGCGCCGGCCATGGTTCCTGCGGATGCGTCTCCCGCCTCCGCCGTGGATCCACGGATCGGAACCGGAGGAGCGGGACACACCTATCCCGGTGCGACCGTACCATTCGGGATGATTCAGCTTTCGCCCGATACGGCGATGACGGATTTTCATCATTCCTACGCCTGGGCGGCAGGATATCAGTATGATGACCCGACGATCATGGGTTTCTCACATACGCATTTCTCGGGCGCGGGCCATTCCGACCTCGGTGATGTACTGGTGATGCCGATTGCTGGAGACGTCCGGCTGGAACCGGGGGACGCTGCCATACCGGAAAGCGGATATCGCTCGCGCTTCCGCCACGCCACGGAGATCGAGAAGCCGGGCTATTACGCAGTGACGCTCGATGATTACAGGATCCGTGCCGAACTGACCGCCTCCCGCCGGGTGGGATGGCATCGCTATACCTTCCCCAAGGGAAAACCCGCGCATCTGCTGCTGGATCTGCGGCCAAGCATCTATGACTATCCAGGCAAGGTGCTATGGGCGCGCCTGCATGTTTCGGCCGATGGTACGGTTTCGGGCTGCCGGACGACACGGGGCTGGGCACCGGGGCGCACGCTGTGCTTTGCCATGCACTTCTCCAGACCCATGGTCGGACGCACGCTCTATGATCGCGAGACGAAAGTGGCCTATCGCGGCTTTGGCGGTCCGGGGAACCATCCCGTTGATCATGAGGCGCAGAACGGCCGGGAACTGGAAGGCGTGTTCGATTTCGGGCACCTGAAAGAGCCGCTTCTGGTGAAGACATCCATCTCACCAGTCAGCGAAGAAAACGCCATTGCCAATCTTGATGGCGAGGGACAGGACTGGAACTTCGAAGCCCGGCGCAAGGCGGCTCTCGAAGCATGGGACAAGGCCCTTTCGGTCATCGACATGCAGGGTACGGCAGATCAGCGGACACAGTTCTATACCGCGCTCTACCATGTCATGCTTGCGCCGACACTCAGCATGGATGCGAACGGCGATTTCACCGGACCGGATTATCAGCGTCACCGGGCGGACGGATTCGAGTTCTATTCCACCTGGTCGATGTGGGACGTCTATCGCGCGCAGCAGCCGCTTCTGGCCATTCTGCGCCCGGATATGAGTTCACATTTCATCCGTTCGCTCATCGCGTCCCAGCAGACCAGTCCGTTCGGTCTGCTGCCGGTCTGGGCTTATCAGGGGCTCGAGACGTGGTGCATGATCGGGTATCATGCCGTGCCGGTCATTGCGGATGCGTATCTGGCGGGTGTACGGGGCTTTGATGCCGAGGCCGCGCTCAAGGGCATGATCCGCAGCGCGACCTATGGTCCCTATGGTGATCTGACCGATTACATGAAGATCGGTTACGTCCCGATCGACAAGGAAGCCGAAGGTGGCTCCAAGACGCTGGAATACGCCTATGACGACTGGGCGCTTGCCCGCATGGCGCGCGCTATGGGCAAAACAGACGTGGCACGGACGTTCGAAAAGCGTTCCGACAACTGGCGGAAAGTGTGGGATCCGAAGACGGACTTCATGCGCGCCCGCCTATCGTCGGGAGACTTCCACACCCCCTTCACGCCCGCCGCCGCCGCGTATGGGAGCGATTACACCGAAGGCAATGCGTGGCAATACTCGTGGTATGTGCCACAGAACATCCCGGCGCTTATCAAGGTCATGGGCGGACGGGAAAAGTTCATCGCCCGGATCGACGAACTGTTCGACGCCAAGGTCGATCCCGCGATTTTCAGGAATGTCGAGGATATCAGCGGCCTGATCGGCTGGTACGCCCATGGCAACGAGCCTGACCATCATGTCGCCTATCTGTATGATTATGCGGGAGCTCCGTGGAAAACCCAGCAGCGCCTGACGCAGATCATGCAGACGCAGTATGCCCTTCGCCCGGACGGACTGGCGGGCAATGACGACCTGGGCCAGATGTCGGCATGGTATCTGTTCACTGCGATGGGCTTTTATCCGGTTGCGCCGGCCAGTCAGGAATATGCGATCGGCCGTCCTTTCGTTTCACATGCCGTCATACATCTGGGCAACGGCCATGACTTTACGGTCACGGCTGACAATCTGGATGATGCCCATCCGTATGTTGGCCAGATGACTCTCAACGGCCAGCCTCTCACCGCTCCGTTCCTGCGTCAGCAGGACGTACTGGCAGGTGGCGAACTGCATTTCGTCATGCAGTCCCAGCCACCGGTCTGACACGACTGTCGGGAGCTCTTGCGCTCCCGACCTTCAGGCCCTTCTTTGAACTGCCATGAAATACGGCAGGATAAATAATCGATATCAGAAGAACGAGTAAGAGATCGTTCTACGGACCATGTGAGCAGTGTTCCGGTCATGACGACCTACCGACGCGCGCCCACCACGCTCAGCCCGATATAATGTGGTCTGCCATCATTCAGACGCCCTGCAAAAGGTGTCAGATCTACTGGATTACCAAAATTCATCCACCTGCTGAGGCATCGACTTTCTCTGGCCGCCTTAGAAGCGCCGAATAATCCGTAAGGTCGCGTTCGACAGGGCATGTTGCCCCGGTCAGAATATAGCCACCCTGAGCTGTACTCTCACCATCCGGTCAAACTGCTGCCCTGCACTGACACTGAAATCTGCTTCAAGGACTACTCTTGCACGCAACAAGGAGAATATAGTCGACAGCCTGTCGGATCGCGGGGCCGTCAAATTCATGATCGGGGAAAAGCTCAACCGTACAATGCGGCGTATCCGGACGCGTTATCTACGGCTCGATACTTGTGACATCGCGGCTTCCTACCACCGGAAACGGGTGCCGTGACAAACCGTCAGCAAAACTGGAAGAAATCGAGACAGTTTCAATGAAAAGAAAAATGTTCAAAGATCGGCCAAGATTCGAAATCCTGTCACAAGCGCCGTATTATAATAATCTCCCGCATCTGGTCTGAATATGATCTGACAATCAGGCACGATCGAAACTCCCGGATAAAGCTTCGCTGAGTAATTAATTTCAAGAACCTGAATATTCGTCTCAACCGTATGAACCCCATTGCTTAGCGCCAGTCCGAGAGACTGCTGAAGCTCCTGCGTGCGCGTCAAATTCGGATTAACCTGAAGGTTGGAAAAGAAGACGGACATATAATCCGCCGGTCGGTTCGGCACGAAGTGTTGTGCAATCAGGCCTGCCGTATATTGATGCCTGAACGGTAAAGAGGAGCCGGTCGCATCCGTGGCGATTCCCATGATGATAAGACCGTCACGGGGGCCAGGCCCAAAACGAACCAGCATTTGATCGCCACCAATATAGGCTGCCCCTCGCTGTCGTTCGATCCGTGCTGAAGCATGAGAAGTTACAATCGGCGCACCTGTTACGGAGGTAAAGTGAGGTGGTCCCGTCCGTTCGGACAGTTTTGCGGGCTTGATAAGCTATACCCGGTTGTTGTTATGCCGCCCTTCTGACGGCGTTGCTGTTGGCCATCTGGTCCGGGGTTAACCCCGGACCAGATGGCGTCGGCACGTCATGATACGCCTCATCGGGCGTACGTCCAGCCAGCGCCGTATGCGGACGCCTTTCGTTATAATGGGCGATCCATCTGCCAAGCCCGGCCCTCAGCTCTGATCCGGTCTCGAACGCGTGCAGGTAGACGCATTCATATTTCAGCGACCGCCACAGACGCTCGATGAACACGTTATCCAGCCATCGCCCACGCCCGTCCATACTGATGCGGATCTGACGCTCTTCCAGTATCCCGGTGAAACGGGGTGTCGTAAATTGCGACCCCTGGTCAGTATTGAAAATGTCCGGGGCGCCATAGCGCATGAGGGCATCCTGTAGCGCCTCGATACAGAACTCCACGTCCATCGTGTTCGACAGACGCCAGGACAGGACCT
>NZ_JACRVU010000028.1 GCF_018811945.1 Gluconobacter sp. P1C6_b | reverse complement strand
CCCCCCATCCCCACCCCGCTGGAAGACGCGATCCGGGCTCTGAACCCCGATGATCTCTCTCCCCGGGACGCGCTGGATGCGCTATACGAACTGAAACGCCTCGCCTCAGGAAACGGCACTTGAAAGAAAACTCTTTCTGGGGCGAAACTCCCTCTCTTTCCTTCGCTGACGATACGGATAAGCCCCTGTCTGACCGAACCGCCTCCCCCTCGTGCGACCCGGCCTCCTCCCTGCAGACCGCTCTCGATACGGCTGCGGCGCAGGGCCAGACGACCCGCGAGAACGTCCTCTCGATCCTGCGGCGGCATCTCGGCAGCGGTAACGCCACTGTCCGTCATGAGTTCGAAAAGCGCCGGATGTCGGGAATCGACGCGGCCCGCGCCCTCGCCCACCAGGCCGACGACATGGTCTGCGCGCTGGCCGAACTCGCCGCACAGAAACACGAAGCCCCCGGCGAGTCCCTCTGCCTCTGCGCCACCGGCGGCTACGGCGCAGGCCTCCTCGCGCCCTTCAGCGACATTGACATCCTCTTCCTGATCCCCGGCGACCCGACCCCGGCCATGACCACCCGGATCGAGTTCATCCTTTACGCCCTGTGGGATCTCGGCCTGCGCGTCGGCCACGCCACCCGCTCCATTGCCGAGTGCGTCCGCGACGCCGACAGCGACCTCACCATCCGCACCGCCCTTCTCGACCTGCGCTTCCTGCACGGCGAGCGCGGCCTTGCCCGCGACCTGCGCTGCGCACTCGGCGCCGATCTGCAGAACGACCGGCTCTGCGAGTTCGTCATGGGCAAGATCGGCGAGCGCGAACAGCGTCACCGCCGTTTCGGCGACAATCCCTACATGGTCGAGCCCAACATCAAGGAAGGCCGCGGCGGTCTGCGCGACCTGCAAACCCTCAACTGGATGGGCCGTGCCGCTCTGGGCTGCGCCGTCTCTACCTCGGATCGCAACGGCCAGCCCGCCGAGGCCCCCCAGCCCCCCTCTTTCGCCTCCTTCGGCCTGCTGACAGACCGCGAATCCCTGCGCGCCCGCCGCTCATGGGACTTCCTGTGGACCGTCCGCCTGCACCTGCACTACATCACCGGCCGCGCCGAAGAACGCCTGACCTTCGACGTCCAGCCCGTCATCGGTGGCCGCATGGGCTACGCAACGCACGGTCGCCAGCGCGGCGTCGAACGCTTCATGCGGCACTATTTCCTCACCGCCCGCGACGTCATGCGCCTCACCAGTGTGCTGCAACCCGTCGTGCTGATGCATCTTCAGGACCAGACCACCGGCGAGCCACCCAAAATCGTCCCCGGCCCCGAAGAGTTCCAGACCATCGCCGGCCGCATCTGCCCGATCGAGCCCGTGACTTTCGCGGCCCAGCCCCGCGAAATGTTCCGCCTGCTCGACTGCGGCCGCCGCCACGACCTGCCCCTGCATCCCATCGCGATGCAGCAGATCATCCGCAACGAACGCCATGCCGTCACCCTGCGCGACGATCCCGAAACCGCCAAAATTTTTCTGGACCTGCTCTGTGAGCCCAGCGCGGACGAAACCAAAGCCGTCCCCTTCTGGCTCCCGATCCTGAACGAGACCGGCCTGCTGGGTCGCCTCCTGCCGGACTGGTCCCGCGTCGTCGGACAGATGCAGTTCGACAGCTACCATATCTATACGGTCGACGAGCACATCGTCGAAGCCGTCCGCACGATGGGCCAGATCGAAGCCGGCCGCATGGCGGACGAGATCCCCCTGGCTTACGCGCTGGCCAGCGACCTCCGCTCCCGCCGCGCGCTCTACGTCGCCGTCCTGCTGCACGATATCGGCAAGGGACGCGGCGGCGACCATTCCGAAATCGGCGCCGACCTCGCGCTCACGATCTGCCCGCAGCTCGGCCTCGACCCCGAGGAAACCGACACCGTCTCCTGGCTGGTACTGCACCATCTCCTGCTGTCCCAGACCGCCTTCACCCGCGACATCGACGATCCCCGCACGATCCTCGACCTGGCCGACACCATTCAGTCCCCCGAACGCCTGCGCCTCCTCCTGCTCCTGACCATCGCCGACATGCGCGCCGTCAGCCCGAAGGTCTGGAACGCCTGGAAAGCCACCCTCCTTCGTGAACTTTTCTCCCGCGTCGCCGAGGTACTGGAAGGGGGACTGGCCGCCACCGAGCGCGACAGCCGCGTCAACCATGCCCGCGAACTCGCCCGGGACGGCCTCACCGGTACCCTGCCCGAAAGCAGCATCGACCGCTTCCTGGACCTCGGCTATCCCAGCTACTGGCTCGGCTTCGATACCGACACCCAGATGCGCCACGCCCGCATGGTCCATGACTCAGACCGCTACCGCTCCCCGGTCACGGTCGAAGCCTACCCCATCCCCGAACGCGGCGTCACCGAACTCACCGTCCTCTGCGCCGATCATCCGGGCCTGTTCTCCCAGATCGCAGGCGCCCTCGCCGTCGCAGGTGCCTCCATCGTGGACGCCCGCATCCATACGCTGAGCGACGGCATGGCCCTCGACACATTCTGGGTGCAGGACGGCGAAGGCTGCTCTTTCGAGGAAACGCACCAGCTCGGCCGCCTGAACCACCTCGTGGAACAGGCCCTCTCCGGCCGCCTCGACATCCGCAAGGGCATCGAGGACGCCAGTCACCACAGCACCTCGCGCCGCATGCGCGCGATCCACGTGCCGCCCCGCGTCGTCATCGACAACACGGCTTCGGACCGTCACACCGTCATCGAAGTCAACGGCCGCGACCGTCCCGGACTGCTGCACGACGTCACGTCTGCCCTCAGCAGCGCGTCACTCCAGATTTCGTCGGCCCATATCACGACCTACGGCATGCGCGCCGTGGACGTGTTCTATGTGCGGGACCTGCTGGGCATGAAGATCACCGATCCGGTCCGTCTCGCCCGCCTGCGCGAAACACTGCTCGCCTCCCTCACAAGCTCTCCGGTCACTACCCCCGCGAGCTGAGTGCTTCGGCGACCTCCCGCAGCACGGCCTCCCATCCCGCGGCAACCGCCGCACCGGAGGGCGGCCGGAACTGCCGGACATCCCCGTACCAGTCCACATCCTTCCACCGCCAGTCGCCCCCCTCACGGTTAAGCAGCCATAACGGCCGCCCCAGCGCACCCGCCATATGCGCCACCAGCGTATCCACGCTGATCACAAGCGCACATCGCTCCACTGCCCGCGCCAGATCCACAGGCGTCTCAAGTGAAACCCGCTCCATCCAGTCCGGCACCTCGCCGCGCTGAAGTGCCACAAACCGCACGCCGTACACCTGCCTCAACACATCCAGACATGCGACCGGAACCGACCGCCTCCGATCAAACCGGTAGGACGGATTCCCCGACCAGCAGACCCCGATCCGCCCCGGCTCAGGCTTTTCCGCAACCGCCAGATACGGCTCTGTTGATGGCACGTCGTCCACCCCAAGCACCGCCGGCAGACTCAGCAGACTGACCTCCGCCGCAACCGGCCCTTCCGCTGACAGAATCCGCCCCTGATCCAACTCCGGCATCAGAGCCGCCAGCGCAGCAGCCCTGAACCTCAGCCGCAACGGTCGCCGCTTTGCCGCCTGCATCAGGAAGCGCAGAAACTGCACCTCATCGCCCAGCCCCTGCTCACCCACAACGGCCACAGGCTCTTCTCCCGCCGAGCCATCCCATTGCGGAACATCCGAAGCCAGACGCAGCAGCGACCGACGGCTCTCGAAATCCCGCCACCCTTCCGCAAACCGCCCCTGTCCCAGCAGAATGGTCGCCCGGTTGAAGCGCGCCCGATCCGCCTCCTCTCCGCTCTCGCGCCTCACGATCGCCCCAAAAAGGGCCTCGGCCTCTTCCAGACGCCCGATTTCCATCAGCACCGTCCCCAGACTGTTGGCGATCCGCCCATCCGAAGGCCGGAGCTGCAAGGCTTCCCGCAACGTCTCACAAGCCGCGCGAAGATCGCCCAGCGCCATCTCCACCAGCCCCAGACTGTTGAGCGTCTCCGCAGTTCGCGCTCCCCATTCACAGGCCTGCGACAGAACTGTCGCCGCTTCGTCGAACGCATTGCAGGCAAATAACGCTGCCCCCAGATTGGCGAGCGCGCTCCCATCCTGCGGTCTGCGATTCACGACTCTCCGGAACTGACCGACAGCCTGCTCCGCCAGCCCGTCATCCAGAAAAAGCGCTCCGAGACGCGTTCTCACGAAACTGTCATCCGCTGAAAGAGCAACCGCTTTTTCCAGGGCCGCACGGGCCTCGCCCCGACGTCCCAGCCTTTCAAAAGCCTCGCCCAGAGCCGCATGCGCACGGGGGTCGGAAGGCTGCAGAATCACCGCTACATTCAGTGCCGCGCGCCCTGCTTCGGCATGCCCCTGAGCTATAAGCGCAAGCCCCAGCGTGATATGCATCCGGGCCTTCCGATCAGGAGAAATGCCGTTATTCTGCAACGCCCGCCCCACCAGTGCGATAGCCGTAGCATCCTGTCCGCGCGCGCGCGCCAGACAGGCCATGCCATGCAGGGCATCGGGCTGTCCCGGCTCCCTGGCCAGGATGTTACGAAAATCCTGCTCCGCTCCGGCGAAATCTCCTGCACGGAAACGGGCAAAGGCGGCTTCGGTCGGATCGGCAGAAAACAGAGGCATCATCAACTCTTCGTGCTCCGAAAATGCCACAAAATCCAGATAGACAGGCGTTAACGAAGTTTTCACAGTTATTTGGTCAAAACCGTAAATCCAAGTACCGTGTCAGAGGTTTTCAGACGATGCATCTTGAACAGAGAACAGGCCCGGTCCCGGGTCTGGTGTACGCGACGGTCCGACAGGGAATGACCACCCGGACATTTCCCATCGAGGTGCGCCGGACTGCTTCGGGCCATTACATCTCCCGCATGCCTGACAACCGATGGTCGATCGAGTGCCTGACCATCGAAGCCGCACTCCTGATGCATGCCGCCGTCCTGTTCCCCGTCGAGCACGAACTCTCGCCCTGGCTTTCCAATCCCAAACCCTCGCCCCGCATGGTCGAGCGTCTGGCCAAAGCCGCCGAAACCCATCCTGACGGTGCAAAAGACAATACCAAAAAAGAACCCCAGTCCTGACCTGATGGCACGTTCAGACCACTTCTGACTTGCCAAACACGGCTGGCGGGGCAATGTCAGAGGCATGAAAACCCGTCTCCTGCACGTCGTCGCCGCGACCGGCCTTGCGGCACTGGCCGTCATGGCCACCCCCGCCAGAGCGGATCATCCCTGGCAGGACGCTCCCGTTCAGGCGTCCATCACAGCAGACGCAACGCTCCCGGGCCTACAGCCCACAACGCTGCTCGCCGCCGAAAACGGGACCTATCTGGCCCTCGACACCAACGGGCATCCCGTCCGGATCGACGCCACCAATACGCTCTCTCCTCTTCCCGGTCCCAATCAGCCCACGGATCGCCTGGTCGCCCTGACCCGGTCCGGCACTGAGCTGTGGGGCCTGGCAGCCGGGGCACAGCCTGCCCTCATCCGAATGTCGCAGGACGGATCGGTCCAGTCCCGCATTCCCCTGAGCGGCGCCACGGTGCAGGGCAGCAACCTGATCGCCCTTCAGGTCCACGATACACACGCCTATCTCGCCGATGAAGGCAAACCCGCCCTCGTCGTGGCAAACGTCCAGACCGGCAAGGCCACGCGCTTCCTGCCCTACGACATGTCCCTCACCGGCCGCCACCCGCTCCTGCGCAACAACCAGCCGCGCATGGGTCCCGACGGACATCCCATGGCCGGTGGTAATGTGCGCTTCCTCATGCTGGATGCGAAAGGCCAGTGGCTCTTCTACCAGCCCGCCTGCGGACCCATGTCCCGTATTGAAACCGCCCTGCTGACCGATACGACCTTCACCGCCGTCGAACAGCTCGACGGCATCACCGAGTGGCGGACAACCCCCAGCCTCGGGGGCGCGACCCTGAATCCGGATGGCACCTTCTACCTGTCCGACATCACCGTCGGCAGCATCCTGAAATTCGGCAGCGACCGTATCCCGCTGCGGATCCTCCGTGACCAGCGCCTCTTCGATGCAGGCGCCCCCGCCGTCTCCGACAGCCATCAGATGGCCGTTCTGGCCACGGAAGATGGCACAACCCACATTCTTCGCATCGCCTTGCCCTGACAGGACGTGATATAAATTCCCCCATGCGCTACCGATCGACCCGCGGCGAGCTGACCGCCGACGCCCCGAACTTCTCTGACATCCTTCTCGCAGGCCTTGCGGGAGATGGCGGTCTCTACATGCCGGAGAGCTGGCCCAGGATCAGCCCGCAGACCCTGCGCGAGTGGCGTACGCTCTCCTATCCGGACCTCGCCGCCGAAGTCATCGCCCTCTTCACCGAAGGTGCGATCGACGTCGACACCCTGCGCGACATGACGCGGGACGCCTATGCGGATTTCGATCACGCCGCCGTCGTCCCGCTGGTCGAGGTCGAACAGGACCTCTATTCCCTCGAACTGTTCCACGGCCCGACGCTCGCCTTCAAGGACATGGCGATGCAGATGCTCGGCCGCCTGTTCGACCACGTCCTGACCCAGCGCAACCGCCATGTCACGATCGTCGGCGCAACCTCTGGCGATACCGGCTCGGCTGCTATCGAGGCCTGCCGTGGCCGCGAACGCCTCTCCGTCGTCATCCTGCACCCCAAGGGCCGCACGTCCGACGTCCAGCGCCGCCAGATGACGACCGTTCAGGACGACAACATCCTCAACATCGCCGTCGAAGGCGATTTCGACACCTGTCAGGATCTGGTCAAGGCGATGTTCGCCGACCACGCTTTCCGTGACGAGGTCTCGCTCTCGGCCGTCAATTCGATCAACTGGGCCCGCATCGCCGCCCAGATCCCGTATTACGTCCGTGCCGCCCTCGCTCTCGGCGCGCCGGACCGCGAAGTCTCCTTCTCGGTCCCGACTGGCAATTTCGGTAACGTCCTCGCCGCCTGGGCCGCAAAGCAGATGGGGCTGCCCATCAAAAAGCTCTGCATCGGCTCCAACCGCAACGACATCCTCACCCGTTTCGTCATCGACAACGACATGAGCGTGCGGACGGTCGAGCCCAGCCTGTCGCCGTCGATGGACATTCAGGTCTCGTCCAACTTCGAGCGTCTGCTGTTCGAACTGCTGGACCGCAATTCCACCCGCTGCGCCGCCATCATGCGCGAGTTCCGCGAGACCGGCCGCATGGCCGTCCCGCATGACGCCTGGACCCGCATGAAAGAGGTCTTCGAGGGCATGACCCTCACCGACGAACAGACCAGCGAAGCCATGCGCCTGTTCTACAATGAGAGCCTCTATCTCGCGGACCCGCACAGCGCGATCGGCCTCGCCGTCGGCAAGCGTTTCCAGGAACCCGGCATCCCCATGGTCGCGGCCGCCACGGCCCATCCGGCCAAGTTCCCGGACGCCGTCATCGCCGCCACCGGCATCCACCCCAAACTCCCGCCGCACCTGTCCGACCTGTTCGAGCGCACCGAGCGCTACGAATGCATGGACAGCCAGATTGCCGGCCTTCAGGACGCCGTCCGCGCCCATATCCGGCGCGGCTGATCGTCCAACACAGGCTCCCCAGCCGGGGAGCCTGCCTTCCTTCGACAATACGGAACCTCATGCCCGATACGATTGAAGTCACCAGACTCGATAACGGCCTGACCATCATCACCGAACGGATGGACCGCGTTGAAACCGTGTCTTTCGGAGCCTATGTCTCCATCGGCACACGCGACGAGACCGCTGATAACAACGGCGTCTCCCACTTCCTCGAACACATGGCCTTCAAGGGCACCGAGCGCCGCTCCGCCTCCCGCATCGCCGAGGAAATCGAGAATGTCGGCGGCTACATCAATGCCTACACCGCCCGCGAAACCACAGCCTATTATGTCAAGCTGCTGAAGAACGACCTCGCCCTCGGCGTGGATATCATCGGCGACATCCTGACCCACAGCACGTTTCTGGACGCCGAAATCGAGCGCGAACGTGGTGTGATCCTTCAGGAAATCGGACAGGCCAACGATACCCCGGACGACATCATCTTCGACCAGTTCCAGGAACGCGCCTTCCCCGAGCAGCCCATGGGCCGCCCCACACTGGGTTCGGAAGAACGCGTCTCAACCATGACGCGCGACACGCTCATGTCCTACATGCGCGAGCACTACACGACCCACAACATCACCATCGCCGCCGCCGGAAACCTGCATCACCAGCAGGTCGTCGATCTGGTGAAAGAACACTTCCGCGATCTCCCCACCCATCAGACGCCCCGCCCCCGCGCCGCGTCCTATGAGGGTGGAGAACTCCGCACGACCCGCGAACTGGATCAGGCCCATCTCGTCATGGGCTTCCCCTCGGTCAGCTACATGCACCCCGACCACTATGCGGTCATGATCCTCTCGACCCTGCTCGGCGGCGGCATGTCTTCGCGCCTGTTCCAGGAAATCCGCGAGCGCCGCGGCCTGGTCTACAGCGTCTATTCCTTCGCCTCCCCCTTCAGCGACAGCGGCCTGTTCGGCCTCTATGCCGGCACGGGCGAGGAACAGACCGCCGAGCTCGTCCCCGTCATGATCGACGAACTCAAGCGCCTTCAGGACGGCCTGAGCGCGGAAGAGCTCTCACGCGCCCGCGCCCAGCTCAAATCCTCGCTCCTGATGTCGCTGGAAAGCACCGGCAGCCGCTGCGAGCAGCTCGCCCGCCAGATCCAGGTCCATAACCGCCCCGTCCCCACGGCCGAGACCGTCGGCAGGATCGACGCCGTGACGGAAGACGACATCCTGCGCGTCGCCCGCACGATTTTCTCCGGCACGCCGACCTTCACGGCCATCGGCCCCATCGACAACATGCCCTCGCTCGAGGACATCACAGCAAGGCTCGCCGCATGACCACAACGCCCGTCGAAGCCCTCCTCGCCGCAGCCCGCCGCCATGGTGCCGACCATGCGGACGCCATCCTCGTCCGCGACGAGTCCGAGTCCGCACTCGTCCGCAAGGGCGTCCCCGAAGGCATCGAGCGCTCCGAAAGCGTCGCCCTCGGCCTGCGCGTCTTTCGCGGCAAGCGGGCCGCAACGGTTTCGACGAGCGTTCTGAACGAGGCCGAGTTCGACCGTCTGGCCGAACAGGCCTGCGCCATGGCCCTCGTGGTCCCCGAAGACCAGTATGCCGGCCTTGCCGAAGCCGCCCTGAAAGGCCGTTTCGACGCTGCCGGACTGGACCTCGAATGCAGCTCCGCACCGAGCATGGACGACCTCCTCGCCCGCGCCCGCGAAGCCGAGGACACCGCCCTCTCCTTTGAAGGCATCACCAACACCAACGGAGCCTCCGCCGGTCACGGCCGCACCTCGGTCGCACTCGGCACCTCCGCAGGCTTCTTCGGCGCCTACAGCCGCACCGGACATTCCACCAGCGCCAGCGTCCTCGCCGGCGAAGGCGCCACGATGCAGCGCGACTACGCCTATCGCAGCGCGGTGCATCTCGAAGACCTCGAAAGCCCGGCCGTCATCGGCCGTGAAGCCGCCGAGCGCGTCCTGGCCCGCATCAATCCCGGCCGCCCCCGCACCGGCACCTACAGCGTCATCTACGATCCGCGCGTCTCCAGCACCCTGCTCGGCCATCTGGTCGGCGCCATCAACGGTGCCGCCATCGCCCGCGGCACATCCTTCCTCAAGGACAGCCTCGGCAAGCAGATTCTCTCCGCCGGCCTGACCGTCCATGACGATCCGCGCCGCATCCGGGGTGCCGCCTCCCGCCCCTTCGACGCCGAAGGCTGTGCCGCCCTGCCGCTGGACCTGATCGCGGACGGCATCCTCCAGACCTGGCTCCTCGACTCCCGAAGCGGCCGCCAGCTCAACATGCCCACCAATGGCCGCGCGAGCCGTGGCGTCGCTTCACCGCCCTCCCCGAGTGTGACAAATCTTCATCTCGCACCCGGAACCCTTTCTTCCGAGGCCCTGCGTTCCGATATCAGTGAAGGGATCCTGATCACCGAACTCATGGGCTCGTCGGTCAACATGCTGACCGGTGATTACAGCCGTGGCGCTTCGGGTTTCATGATCCGCAACGGCGAAATTGCCGAACCCGTCGCCGAACTCACGGTCGCGGGGAACCTGAAAGACATGTTTGCCCGCATGATTCCGGGCAGTGACCTAATGTTCCGGCAGAGCGTTAATGCGCCGAGTATCCGGATCGACGGCATGAACATTGCAGGACTTTGATGCGTAAATTCCGACTTTCTTCGACCGCCCTCGCCCTCCTCTGCGCTGTCAGCCTAGGCGCTTTGGGAACAGCGGATGCACGCCCGGGCGGCGGCAGCTCCATCGGAAGCCGCGGCTCCCACACCTGGAGCGCCCCCCCGCGCACCTCCATCACGCCCGGCTGGGCCCGCCCGATGGATCAGTCCGCCACACCGCGCACGCCGCCGCCCGGTTACGGTTCGCCGGGCTATGCCAGCCCGCGTCCGATGCCCGGCTACGGCGCCCCGGCCTACAGACCCTCCTACCCGGTCCGCCATCCGTTCCTGAGCGGCTTTGCTGGCGGCTTCCTGGGCGCAGGCCTGTTCGGTCTGCTGAGTGGTCACGGCTTCATGGGCGGCATGACCGGCGGCACGTCGTTCTTCGGCTTCCTGCTACAGGTCCTTATCATCGGCGGCCTGATCGCCTTCGTCCTGCGCATGTTCGGTAACCGTGGCCAGCGCAGCCCGATGGGCATGCCCTCTTCCACAGGCGCCCCACCCTTCGGCAATGCAGGCGGCAGCACACCGGTGACGCTGACCAATGACGACTACATGAGCTTTCAGCGGCTCCTGCTCGACATCCAGGCGGCCTGGAGCGCACAGAACATGCGCGCCCTCGCCAGCATGGCCACTCCGGAAATGACAGGCTATTTCAACGCCCAGCTTTCCGATCTGGCGAGCCGCGGCGCACGGAACATCGTCTCCAACGTCCAGTTCCAGCGCGGAGACCTCTCCGAAGCATGGCGCGAAGGCAACCTGACCTACGCTACGGTCGCCATGCGTTATTCCATGACGGACGTCACCACGGACTCCATGGGCAACGTCATCGACGGCAGCTCCACCGAGCCCGTCACCGTGACCGAACTCTGGACCTTCGTCCGCGCCGATGGCCGCGGCAACTGGATCCTCTCCGCCATCCAGCAGGCCGGCTGAAAAGCCCCATAAACAGAAAAAGGCCCGGGACATTCCCGGGCCTTTTTTATTACCTGCAATACGGCTTTTACAGTCGCGTCAGCGTAATCACGTAAAAGATGACGGCCAGCAGCACTATGCCGCCCACAATCCCCGTAATCCGGCTCAGACGCCGCTTGCGGGCAAGATCAATATCCGTCGTCATGCTCATCCAATCAGAACCCGGTCAACCAGCAGCCCGCAGAACAGCAGGAACAGATAGGCCAGCGAATACCGGAACGCGAACCGCGCCGGCTTGTCCTTCGTCAGGCTCACCCCTTCCGGATCCTGCCTGTCCATCAGCACCCGGAACGCACAGAGAATGAAACCCAGATCCAGCAGACTGGTCACAACCGTATAGGTCAGCCCGACTTCATGCACGAAACTCGGCACCAGCGAAACGGCCGTGAGAATGAACGTGTAAATCAGGATCTGCCACCGCGTATGCCGCGCGCCCTTCACGACCGGCAGCATCGGAATGCCCGCCTTGCCGTAATCCTTGCACGCATAAAGCGACAGCGACCAGAAATGCGGCGGTGTCCACAGGAACACGATCGCAAACATCGCCACCGGCAGCACAGCCATGGAGTTCATGGTCGCAGCCCAGCCGATCATCGGCGGAAACGCCCCCGCAGCCCCACCAATCACGATGTTCTGCGGCGTGCTCCGCTTGAGCCACATCGTGTAAATGACGCTGTAAAAGAAAATCGAGAACGCAAGGATCCCGGCCGCCAGGGCATTCGTCGCCAGCCACAGCACCACCACCGACAGAACCGACAGCACAACGCCATAAACCAGCGCCGCCTGCTCCGGCATCCGCCCGTCAGGGATGGGCCGCACGACCGTCCGCTTCATGATCGCGTCAATATCGCGGTCATACCACATGTTGATCGCACCCGCGGCCCCGGCCCCGATGCAGATGCACAGAATGGTAATCAGCCCGATGGGAATGGACGGCCAGCGCGGCGCCACAGCCATGCCCGCAGCGCCCGTAAACACCACCAGCGAAATCACGCGCGGCTTGAGCAGCGCCAGCCATTCACGCAGGGACGGATCACCATCCTTCCCCGGAACGGAAAAAACCCCCGAAGGGGCTAAAGGTGTCGCCGTATCGCTCATGCCGAGACCCGGGCACGCCCGGTCTCCCTCAACAGGAACAGCCCGACCAGACCAAAGGCCAGCAGACTGATCCCCATAAAAACCTCACCATAAATCATGACACCCGGCACGATCGAACAGAATGCCCCGACCAGCATCAGCCCGGCATGCAGCCGGCTCATCATCGCGGGGATCCGCCGAGGGAGAAGCATCTCGACCCAAGCGTAAAACCCGCCGCAAAGTGCCATGATCCCGCCGAACGCCACGGCCGTATGATCGCCCGAATGTCCCGGAAGCCAGTCAGACAGCCATCCCGCCGTAAACAGCAGGATACTGCCAATAGCCCAAAGTGCGGCCCCGTCGAACTCCCGCTTCTGCTGCCAGACATCCCGGCACAGCGCCCCGATCAGTACAACCGAAGGCACGATCTGCGTCACAAGAACAAGGCCGGACGTCATGCCTGACGGCAGCGCGCCATATAGCCCATCCATCCATAGAAGCGGACCACCAATGCCCATCACCCCGAATACATAGGGGGCAACGGTCCAGGGCATACCCGCACTGGCGGAACGCGCCAGCAGCGCAGACGCCACCAACCCCAGCGCCGGCGTCAGCATAAGCGCCATTTCCGGCAGATGCAGCGTCTCGATCAGCGCGTCCGTCGTAATGCCGTCCAGCATGCCACGTGTGACGACAGCCGCCAGAACCGGCGCCACGAGGACAACACTGCAAGCGGTCGCGAGCAGCGACCAGGCCAGCGGCGACATGTCACGGAAACGGCAGGTCCGTCCCTCAAGACAGGTCGTGATCACATCGGTCGCCACCGCCAGAATCCCGACCGACCACAGCAGCAGGGCCACGAACGGCAGAAGGGGAAGCAGCACCACACCAGCCGACAGGAACCCGAACCCCGCCATCGTCAGGCCCCGAAGGACCGTCCGGTCCGTTCCCAGCGCGGACGGCAGAAGCCACTGGCCAAAACCACCGAGTGCTGCCGGACACATGACGAAGAACGTCATGAGAATACCGTGACAGAACGCCTGACCGCTCGTGGGATGTGTCTGAAGAATTGGCAGGGCCAGCGACCCGCCCAGCAGACCGGCAAACAGTGCCAGCAGAATAAAAGACGTTCCGACTCGGCGGCTGGAACGGGCTGGGGCAGTATCGACGGCCTGATAAGTCATGATCGCGTAGTCGGTCCCTGAACTAGGAATACCGCAGCGAGCGTCGGAATACTCGGCGCCGACACAAGTGCGGAACCAAACGCCGATCAGGCGACCAGGGCTGCTGCGTCGCTTTTACTCTCGCATTGCGGCAATGTCACGAGTGTAAACAGCCCTGCGGGCGGAACCGGCGTCAGCGTGGCGCGGCGCAGGTCCTCCGGCGGCAGCAGCGATTCAATCGCAAAATCCGGATGCCAGCCCAGCGAACGCGACGCGCGGGCCATGCCTCGCTCGACCGAAAGACGCAGACCACCCGTCGCCAGGAAGTGGTTGACGAACAGGATATGCCCGCCCGGCTTCACGACGCGCTTGAGTTCGGCCAGCAGCCGGTCCGGATGCGGCACGACGGAGGCGACGAACATTGCAACGGCAATATCGAAGCTGTCATCCTCGAACGTCGTGGCTTCCGCATCCATTTCCAGCAAATCATCCACATTCGTCAGATGATCCTGCAGGACGCGGATACGTGCGCGCTCCAGCATGTCTTCGGAAAGATCGATTCCCGTGATCCGCTTGTCGCGGGAATAGGACGGCAGGGCCAGCCCCGTTCCAACGCCGACTTCCAGAACCCTCTCGCCTGGCAGAGCATTGACCGCAGCCACTGCTCTCTTACGTCCGTACCCCGAAATACCGCCAAAAACAGTATCATAAACGCGGGCCCATCGGCGATAAGCCGTCTTGACGGCTTCCGCGTCCAGTGCCGAACGCGGGGAAAGGGTTGAGGACATGATGATATGCGACCTTCTTTGTCCGCTCGGCCCTCAAGGGGCAAGAGCTGTCCGGAACATGTTCAATTGGCACCTTCTTGCCCTCCCGGATATGCATCTGGCAAGACACGCAGTGCGCAAGACGTTTCAAAGCGGTGCGTCAGACAGGCCCGAGGAGGACAACAGTGCTGATCTATTCCCTCGTAGGACTTACATTCATCATCTGGACAGGAATCTATTTCCTGTATTTCCGTCAGCAGGTTATCGCCTGGTTCAGCAACCGTTTCGGGAAAGACCACCCCGTCCCCGTCGAGGACAATGCGCCCGAAGCCCAGCTTCCGTTCAGCTACACGCCCCCGCCCAAAGACGATAAATCCTGACCGCAGCCCTCAGGCCAGAACACGCCTCTCGATCGCATCCCAGATCAGCCCGGCGCTGTTGATCCCGTCAAAACGGTCCAGTTCCTGCAGCCCGGTCGGCGACGTGACGTTGATTTCCGTCAGCCAGTTGCCGATCACGTCGATCCCCGTGAAAATCAGCCCGTGATCACGCAGATACGGCCCGATCGACTCACAGATTTCCTTATCCCGCGGCGTCAGTTCCACACTCATGGCCCGACCGCCGACATGCATGTTCGACCGCGCCTCACCCGTCGCCGGAACCCGGTTGATCGCGCCGATTGCCTCACCATCCACCAGGATGATGCGCTTGTCGCCCTGCCGCACGGCCGGCTCGTAACGCTGGATCATGAGGGGCTCACGCGAACGCGCGAAATGCATTTCCAGCAGCGCACCGAGGTTCTCATCATTAGGCTTGATCCGGAAAATCCCCGATCCGCCATTGCCGTAAAGCGGCTTGACGATGATGTCCTGATACTTCTCCCGGAACGCCAGGATTTCGCGCGTGTCCCACGTCACAAGCGTCGGCGGCATCAGATGCGGGAAATGCGTCACCAACAGCTTCTCCGGCGCATTGCGCACGGCGACCGGATCATTCACCACCAGCGACCTTCCTTCACCCACACCATGCACATGCTCAAGCATATGTGTCGCGGTGATGTAGCCCATGTCGAACGGCGGGTCCTGACGCATCAGAATCACATCCGTCTGCCCCAGATCCAGCACCTGCTCTTCGCCGAACGTCGCATGATTGCCCCGCTCGCGCCGCACCTCGACCGGCCGCGCCCGGGCCTGCACACGCCCGCCCTTGCCCTGTCCTTCAACAAGACTCAGCGTCGTGACCGGATAGACCCACAGTTCATAGCCGCGCACCTGCGCTTCGAGCATCATCGCAAAAGTGGAGTCACCATCGATATTGACGTACTCCAGAGGATCCATCTGAACAGCAACGCGAAGAGAACGGGACATCGGAAAACTCCGGCAAGGAGAAAGAGGAGTGGTCCAGTCCTCTGTAACCGCACACCCCGGTTTTTCAAAATCCCACCTCTGCGGAGTTCCCAGTCATGACCGCCCCACGACGCGCCCCGTTTCAGATCCTCGTCCTGCCCTTCCGCAAAACAGGCAGCGGCCCCGAATACGCACTCTTCCGACGCAGCGATTCCGGGGA
Source organism: Gluconobacter sp. P1C6_b (assembly GCF_018811945.1). Taxonomy (GTDB): domain Bacteria; phylum Pseudomonadota; class Alphaproteobacteria; order Acetobacterales; family Acetobacteraceae; genus Gluconobacter. Next base: position 20,599 of record NZ_JACRVU010000028.1, on the reverse strand, counting down.
CTGGCAAGCCATCGCAGGCGGGGGTGAAGACGGCGAAACACCCCTTCAAGCCGCAAAACGCGAAATGCAGGAAGAAAGCGGCCTCTCCGCAGACACCCCCCTGTTCCCGCTTCAGGCCAGCGCCACCATCCCGGTCAGCCATTTCGCCGCCCGCACCACATGGTCACCACTGCTCTACGCCATCCCCGAACACTGCTTCGCAGCCGATGCGACAGGTCAAACCCTGTGCCTCTCCGCCGAACACACGACCTGCGCATGGTTCTCTTACGAAGAGGCGCGACAGCACTTGACCTGGGACTCCAACCGCACAGCTCTGTGGGAAACAGCCGAACGCCTGCGCGACGGCACCCTCCTGCCGTAAAGGCTCAGACCGTAGCCACCGCCACAGGATAGACAATCTTCAAAATTTCGATCTCAACCGGCCCGCGCGGCGTCTGCAACATCGCAACATCGCCAACCCGCGTCCGCATCAGTGCCCGCGCCACAGGCGAAACCAGACTGACCTCGCCGCGCGTCAGATCGGACTCGTCCACACCAAGGATCGTCACCGTATGCTCGACGTCATCCTCGTCCACATACGTCACGGTCGCGCCAAAAAACACGCGGTCCCGCGTCGTCTGCCCGGCGGGATCGACGATCACTGCATTTTCCAGCCGCTTGCCCAGAAACCGCATCCGCCGGTCGATCTCCCGCAGCCTGCGCTTGCCATACTGATAATCCGCATTCTCCGAACGATCGCCATTCCCCGCCGCCCAGGACACGATCTCCACAATGCGCGGCCGTTCCTTCTGGGCCAGTTCCTTCAGCTCGGCCCGCATCACGGCAGCCCCTTTCGGCGACAGGTAATGCGACAGCGGCGTCTTTTCAGCCATCTCAGCGCCCCCGGCCACGCTTCTTCTTCGCCGGATCATACCCGCCTCCACCCGGCCCCAGCGGCACAGGCGTCTTTGGAGCCTTTCGCGCACCGGGTCTTCCAGCAGTCGAGTTGGCAATCGGCGGCGGCTCCAGCCCCATATCGATCGCTTCCAGACGCTTGACCTCGTCGCGCAGCCGCGCCGCCTGCTCGAAGTCCAGATTGGCCGCAGCCTCGCGCATCCGTTTTTCCAGATCCTGAATCGTCGCGGGCAGCGATTTGCCAACAAACTGCTCCGTATCGCCAGAGCCGTCTGGTGCTACCGTCACATAATCCTGCTCGAACACCGAGGACAGCGCATCGCCGATCTTCGAACGCACTGTCATCGGCGTAATTCCGTGCGCCTCGTTCCATTCCGTTTGCTTGGCCCGACGCCGCGCCGTCTCCTCGATCGCGTATTTCAGACTGTCCGTCATCTTGTCCGCATAAAGCAGCACACGCCCATCGACGTTACGCGCCGCACGCCCGATCGTCTGGATCAGCGACGTTCTGGAGCGCAGGAACCCTTCCTTGTCGGCGTCCAGAATGGCCACGACCGAACATTCCGGAATATCCAGCCCCTCACGCAGCAGGTTGATCCCCACCAGCACGTCAAACGCCCCAAGCCGCAGATCACGAATGATCTCGATCCGCTCCAGCGTATCCACATCCGAGTGCAAATACCGGACCTTGACGCCCGCCTCCCCGAGATAATCCGTCAGATCCTCGGCCATCCGCTTGGTCAGCGTCGTGACCAGAACACGGCCGCCCTTGCTGATCGCGTCGCGGCATTCATGCAGCAGATCATCGACCTGCCCTTCGACCGGCCGCACATCCGTCACCGGATCAATCAGTCCCGTCGGACGAATGATCTGCTCGGCAAACACACCGCCTGTCTGCTCCATTTCCCAGGGGCCCGGCGTCGCGGAAACGAAAATCGACTGCGGCCGAAATGCATTCCATTCCCCGAACGCCAGCGGACGGTTGTCGATGCAGGACGGCAGACGGAACCCGTAATCCGACAGCACGCTTTTCCGCGCCCTGTCCCCCCGCTCCATCCCGCCGATCTGCGGCACCGTGACATGGCTTTCATCAACGATCAGCAGCGCATCTTCCGGCAGATATTCAAACAGGGTCGGTGGCGGATCACCCGGCCCGCGACCGGACAGATAGCGCGAGTAGTTCTCGATCCCCTTGCACGCCCCGGTCGTCTCGATCATTTCCAGATCGAACGTGGTCCGCTGCGACAGGCGCTCCGCCTCAAGCAGTTTGCCTTCTTCGGTAAACTGCGCCAGACGCTGCCGAAGCTCGTTCTTGATCCCGATCATCGCCTGATTGAGCGTCGGCCGCGGCGTCACGTAATGCGAATTCGCATAAACGCTGATTTCCGCCAGATCCGCCGTCTTGTTCCCCGTCAGCGGATCGAACTCCACGATCTGGTCGATCTCGTCGCCAAACAGCGACACCCGCCAGGCCCGGTCCTCGTTCTGCACCGGGAAGATGTCAATCTGCTCGCCCCGCACCCGGAACGTCCCACGCTCGAACGCCGCGTCATTGCGTCGGTACTGCAACTCCACCAGTGCCTTGATCAGCCGGTCCCGGTCGATCGATCCGCCAACCTCAAGCCGCACCACCATCTTCGAATACGTCTCGACCGAGCCGATACCGTAAATGCACGACACCGACGCCACGATGATCACGTCATTACGCTCCAGCAGCGCCTGCGTAGCCGCATGACGCATCCGGTCGATCTGCTCGTTGATCTGGCTGTCCTTCTCGATATACGTGTCCGACCGCGGCACATAGGCCTCCGGCTGGTAGTAATCGTAGTACGACACGAAATATTCGACCGCATTTTCCGGGAAGAACTGCTTCATCTCCCCGTAAAGCTGCGCCGCCAGCGTCTTGTTTGGCGCGAGAATGAGCGTCGGCTTCTGCGTCGCCTCGATCACCTTCGCCATGCTGAACGTCTTGCCAGAGCCCGTAACGCCCAGCAGGACCTGATCCCGCTCACCGCCCTCAACGCCCTGAACCAGCTCGGAAATCGCCGTAGGCTGATCACCCGCTGGCTCGTAATCCGATTTGACAACGAATTTGCGGGTCTTTGCCTTCGCAGGCTGCCGCTCCGGCAGGAACTGGGTCATCGGCATTGCGGTCGCATTACGGACGGACGAGGATTCTTTTATGGCCATCATGCCAAGATGGGAAAGCGCAGCACGGACAGCAAGAGCCTTCCCCGTCCTCTTCCAGAAAGACAGCATTCCACCTGCGTATCTTTATGACATTTTATTGCTGAAAGGGATGGAGAGACTCGTTCCCCGGGGGTATCAACACTCCCGTATCTTTGAAGGAAGAACCGTCATGGACGTCCAGACGATCGAGCAGACCTACAACCAGCTCCAGCAACAGGCCCAGCAGTCCGCCCAGGCCCTTCAGGCCCTGGGGTCCAAGATGCAGGCCGCCGCCCAGGGTGGCGACATGCAGGCCCGCGAATGGTCCCTCGACCTGCGCGAACTCGCCCTCGCCTTCCAGGCCGAACAGCAGCAGGTCACAAACCTCCTGCAACAGCTCCACGCGGCCCTCGCCAACGCCCAGCAGGATTACGGCAGCCAGACCACTTATCAGGCCCCGACCCAGCAGGCCCCCGTCCAGCCGGTACCGGACAACAATTTCGTCTCGAACATCCTCAATTCCGGCTTCGCCCGCTCCGTCGAAGCCGGCGCCGGATTCAGCATCGGCAACGACCTGATCAAGGAAATCTTCTGATCGCTCCAGCGGCCCGGCATCCGTCCGGGCCCGCCGGCATTTGCGTCAAAACATATCACACACATGTTGTGATATCATGCTGATGGTTATGTTATAGCCGCTCATATAAACGTTACGATTAACACAAGCGCAGATATGCCATGCATCGTTCTGATCAATCCTGATCCAAGGATTTCAGTCCGATGCCTATCAGATCACCTCATCTCCCCCACAAAACGGCACAAAGCCTGTCCCGCCAGACGCCGCCCTGCGCCGGAGGCCTGCCCAAATGAACAGCGGCCCCCGCACGCTCTCCATGATTATCGGGATCCTGGGCGCCCTCATGGCCGCCTTCCTGATCATCGAAGGCCTCCACCTCATCATTCTCGGCGGCTCGTGGTTCTACACCCTCGCCGGCATCGCGCTGGCGGCCAGCAGCGTCTACATGATCCGTCGCAGCATCCTCTCGACATGGATCGCCCTCGGCCTGCTTGTAGCAACAGCCCTGTGGTCGCTCGCTGAAGTCGGCACCAGCTTCTGGCCCAGCTTTTCCCGCCTGATCGTGTTCCTGTGCGTCGCCCTGATCGCGACCCTCATGGCACCCTGGCTCAGCGGCCCCGGCCGGCGCTACTTCACCCGCCCCGTCACAGGCGCCACTTCCGGTGCCCTCGGCGCCATCATCGTGGCGTTCCTCGCTGGCATGTTCCGGGTCCATCCGACCATCGCCCCACAGGACACCACCCACCCGCAGGAAACCGCGTCCACCGCCGATTCCGACCAGCCAGGCCATGACTGGCCCGCCTATGGCCGCACGGCTTCCGGCACGCGCTACGCCAGCTTCACGCAGATCAACCGCGACAATGTCAGCAAACTCCGCGTCGCCTGGACCTACCGCACTGGCGACATGGCGCTGAACGGCGCCGAGTTTCAGGGAACCCCCATCAAGATCGGCGACACGGTCTATATCTGCTCGCCGCACAACATCGTCTCGGCGCTCGACCCCGACACCGGCACGGAAAAGTGGAAGTTCGACCCCCACGCCCAAACGAAAGTCTGGCAGCGCTGCCGCGGCGTCGGTTACTGGCATGACAGCACGGCCACGGACGCCAACGCGCCCTGCGCCTCGCGCATCGTCCTTACCACGATTGACGCCCGCCTCATCACCATCGACGCCCGCACAGGTCAGGCCTGCACGGATTTCGGAACGAACGGCAACGTCAATCTCCTGACCGGCCTCGGCCCGACGGCCCCCGGCTCCTACTACCCGACAGCCGCTCCCCTTGTGGCCGGTGACATCGTGGTCGTCGGCGGCCGCATCGCCGATAACGAGCGCACCGGCGAACCCTCCGGCGTCGTCCGCGGCTATGACGTCCGCACCGGAGCACAGGTCTGGGCCTGGGACGCCACCAACCCGCATCGCGGCACCACACCGCTGGCCGACGGCGAAATCTACCCCCCCGAAACCCCCAATATGTGGGGCACCGCCAGCTACGACCCGAAGCTCAATCTCGTCTTCTTCCCGCTCGGCAACCAGACCCCCGATTTCTGGGGCGGCGACCGCAGCAAGGCTTCGGATGAATACAACGACGCCTTCGTAGCCGTAGACGCCAAGACCGGCGACGAACGCTGGCACTTCCGCACCGCAAACCACGACCTCGTGGATTATGACGCCACGGCCCAGCCCATCCTCTACGACATTCCGGACGGCCACGGCGGCACACGCCCGGCAATCATCGCCATGACCAAGCGCGGCCAGATCTTCGTGCTTGACCGTCGCGACGGCACCCCGATCGTCCCCGTGGAAATGCGCAAAGTCCCGCAGGACGGCGCACCGGAACACCAGTACCTCTCGCCCGTTCAGCCCTATTCCGCCCTCTCCATCGGAACGGAGCGCCTGAAGGCCAGCGACATGTGGGGCGGCACGATCTTCGACCACCTCCTGTGCCGTATCCAGTTCGCCTCCTACCGCTATGAAGGCGAGTTCACCCCCGTCAACGAGAAGCAGGCCACCATCATCTATCCGGGCTATTACGGCGGCATCAACTGGGGCGGCGGCGCCGTGGACGAAAGCACCGGAACGCTGCTGGTCAACGACATCCGCATGGCCCAGTGGGGCAAGTTCATGAAGCAGGAAGAAGCCCGCCGCAGCGGCTTCAAACCCAGCTCGGAAGGCGAATATTCCGAACAGAAAGGCACCCCTTGGGGCGTCGTCCGCTCGATGTTCTTCTCCCCTGCCGGTCTCCCCTGCGTGAAGCCACCTTATGGCACGATGAACGCCATCGACCTGCGCAGCGGCAAGGTCAAATGGAGCATGCCGCTCGGCACGATCCAGGACATGCCCATCCACGGCATGGTCCCAGGCCTCGCCATCCCGCTCGGCATGCCGACCATGAGCGGCCCGCTGGCCACCCATACCGGCTTGGTGTTCTTCTCCGGCACGCTCGACAACTACGTCCGCGCGCTCAACACCGACACCGGCGAAGTCGTCTGGAAAGCCCGTCTCCCCGTCGCCTCACAGGCCGCTCCCATGAGCTACCTGTCCGACAAGACCGGCAAACAGTACATCGTCGTCACCGCAGGCGGCCTGACCCGCTCGGGCGTCGACAAGAACCGCGGCGATTACGTCATCGCCTACGCCCTGCCCTCAGAATAAGAGCGCAGAAACAGGAAAAGGGGCGCTTCCCACAAAGGAAGCGCCCCTTTTTTTATGCCCTCGACCCCATCGAACCCGGCAGGTACCTCTCCGAACACCCTGCACGCTTCGACACCCACGCTCCCAAAACTCAAAATATAATTCTTGAGAGACAATTGGTTACTAAAGAAACGTAAAATGTATCCAAATAATTCAAAATGAATTCACAAAGAAACTTGTGAGTATATTTTATTTCATCATCAAACTGTAATAACAAAATTAAATCGCCCGTGATAACTGCGTCTCCGACAAGCTCTCATACAGAGCCATCATAACCGGGCATCTTCCAAGGATTTACCACGACGATGAGATCTCGTTACTGCCTCTGCGCCACGACCGCTCTGGCCCTCAGCGTTTCCGCCGCTTTCGCCCAGTCTGACGTCGCGCCAAAGTCCAGAAGCCACCGTCCCACACAAACCCATAAATCCGCCGCAACGAAGGAAGACAGCCCGTCCATGATGGGCTCCACCTCGCCAACAGATGAAGCCAGATCCGAAACCGTCCGTGTCCAGGGCAGCCGCCGGTCATCGCCCGGCGCAGGTCTGATGGTTCACGAAGACGCGGCAAAATCCCGCTCGACCGTGACACAGGAATTCATTTCCAAGCAGACGCCGGGCGTCAACCCGATGCAGCTCATTGCAATGCTGCCGGGTGTGAACACCACCTCCGTCGACCCTCTCGGCCTGAATGGCGGCAACATGACCATGCGCGGTCTGAATGCCAGCCAGATCGGCTTCACGCTGGAAGGTTTCCCGATCAACGACATCGGAAACTACGCCGTCTATCCGCAGGAAATCGTAGATTCCGAGAACCTTCGCTCCATCACTGTCGAGCAGGGCTCCGCAGATCTGGACAGCCCGCATATCAGCGCATCCGGCGGTGCCGTGAACATGTATCTGCTCGATCCGAAGGACCATTTTGGCGGCCATCTGGACGGAACATACGGCAGTTACAATTCCCGTCGCATTTTCGGACGCATGGACACCGGAAAGATCGGCAACACCAACCTCAAGGGCTACGTATCCTTCTCCGCAGCCCATGAAGATTCATGGCGTGGCCCCGGCTCCCAGCGAAAGCTGCACGGCGAAACCAAATGGGTCAATGAATGGGGGCAGGGCAACCGGATTTCCCTGGCAATCGTCGGCAACCAGAGCAACAGCACCCTCTTCCCGTCCATGTCACTGGCAAACTGGAACAAATACGGCGTCAACTATACCTATACCGGCAAATGGAACCCCAGCAGCCCCAGCACCAACTATTACAAGCTGCACCAGAACCCCTTTACCAACATCTATGCCAGTGCCCCTTCGACATTCACACTGACCGACCACCTGACCCTCACGGAAACACCGTATTTCTGGTACGGAAACGGTAACGGCGGCGGCGCCTACAGCGAAAGCCTGTCCAGCCAGCAGTACGGGGCTCAAACGCTCTCCGCTTCCATCGGACAGTATAATTCATCCAATACGAAGAGCCTTCTGGTCTACAACCCGTCCAACACACAGACCTATCGCCCCGGCGCCGTCACCAAACTGGCCCTGCATACGGGTGCAAACCGCCTGATGATCGGCTACTGGTTCGAGTACTCCAAGCAGATCCAGACCAGCCCCTACAGCCTCGTCAACATGGCGACAGGCACCCCGCTGGACGTCTATGGCGGTGGGACGAACATGGTCCTCTCCAACGGCGTCACGGCTGAATATCGCGACACCCTGACACAGACCCGTATCCACACCCTGTTCATCGATGACAGCCTCTCGCTGCTGAATAATCACCTGACGCTCGAGGCCGGGCTGAAATACGCGATGGTCGCCAGACAGGGTCACAACTTCCTGCCAGACACCTCCACCGGACCCTATATCAACGGAAGCTGGAACGAGCCTCTCCCCGCCGCATCCATCCGCTACAAGCTGAACAACGAAATCCAGCTCTTCGCATCGGGAACAACCAATTTCCGTATCCCGATGAACACGGCGCTCTACGATTCCGGTACATATACGTCCGGCTCGGGCTACAGCACCAAGGCCAACACCAACATGAAACCGGAAATCTCGATTTCAGAAGAAGCAGGCATCCGTTACCAGGGCGCTCTCTTCAATGGAACACTAAGCTATTTCCACTACAATTTCACCAATCGTCTCTATTCCGAGACCGTCGTACAGTCTAACGGGGCCTACTATTCCACGAGCGTCAATGGCGGAAGCTCCCATGCCGATGGCGTCGATTTCGAAATCGGAACACGCCCCATCCTTTACCACCTCCGCCCCTATATTTCCGCGGAATATATTGACGCCCGAACCGACAGCAATGTCGCTGCAGGCGGCAGCACCAATGACTATGTCCACAGTAAAGGAAAGTTCGCTCCCCAGACCGCAAAGGTTCAGGTGGCTTTCAACCTGGATTATGACGACGGCGCGTTCTTCAGCGGCTTCGGACTGAAATATGTCGGCAAGCAGTACGCAACCTTCAATAATGATACGTCCATCCCAAGCTACGTCACGATGGATGTCCATGCAGGCTACCGCTTCCGGAACTATGGTGTCCTGAAGAACCCCGTTCTCAAACTCAACATCCAGAACATCACGAACAATCACTATCTTGGCTTCGTGAACGGAACCGCCTCAAACGGCAAAGCAACGACCGGCGTCTTCGGCTCCGCAATCGCCGCAGGAAGCACAACTTATTACGTTGCCTCACCTTTCTTCGTCGGCGGCAGCGCAAGCGTAGATTTCTGAAGGCTTCGTGGCGGAGCGCGTCCCACGCGCCCCTCAGGCCATGACACAAAAAAAGGGCGCTTCCCGCAAAGGAAGCGCCCCTTTTTCATAACCTCAGCCCCTCAGAGCGAAGACAGCGCCGGTGGCACCTTCGCCTTTGCCAGAGCCTCCTGCTGACGCTGCGCCAGCACGTTCACGTTGAAGCCCTCGATCAGTTCCTCGAACATCCGGTGCCAGTTCAGCCGCGCCTCCAGACGCAGGAACGCACTGCCCAGCCCGATCGCCGAACGGTCCATCAGCACGAACTCACGCGGCAGCTTCACACCGCCCGTGCGCTTCAGCCCGTCATAGACCTTCTCCAGAACCTGACGCGCCTCAGCCGGATCATTGCTCTCCTGCATGGAGCACACCCGGTCCGTCATCAGCGGCCGGTAAAAGAACCGCGCCCACTCATTCAGAATGCTCGCCGTCTCGCGCGAAATCCCCTGGAAGCCCCACTTGCTGTACGCATGGAACGCCAGCTCTTCGTTGTTCTCCCGCAGCGCCGTGAACAGGTCGATAACCCCTTCCACAAAGCGCGGCGAGAAAATCCGGACAGCCCCGAAATCCAGCAGGTTCAGCCCATAATCGTCCCGCACGGTGAAATTGCCCATATGCGGGTCACCGTGAATGACACCATAGCGATACACCGGCGTATACCAGGCCTTGAACAGCGCCGTCGCCATCGCGTTCCGGTCTTCCTGCGGCAGGTTCTCGCCCAGAACGGTCCGCATACTGCGTCCGCTCACCCAATCCATGGTCAGCAGCCGCCCGGTGGACAGTTCCTCGACCGGCGCCGGCACCGTCACTTCGGGCGTATTCGCGAGCATGTCCCGATACAGCCGCAGATGGCTCGCCTCACGCCGGTAATCCAGCTCTTCCCGAAGCCGGTCCGCCAGCTCGGTATAAACCTCGTCCTGACGGATCGCCGTCTCGAACTGCCGGTAAATCCCCAGCGCCGCACGGAACTGCCGCAGATCCGAATCCACGGCCGCCTGCATGTCCGGATACTGCAGCTTGCATGCCACTTCGCGCCCATCGACCAGACGCGCCCGATGCACCTGCCCGAGCGATGCTGCCGCCACGGCCTCATGGCTGAAGGAGCGGAAATGCTTTTCCCAGCCTGCCCCAAGCTCGGCCTGCATGCGGCGGCGCACAAAGCTCCACCCCATCGGCGGCGCATTGGACTGCAGATGCGCCAGCTCTTCCGCGTATTCGTCAGGCAGAGCGCCGGGAATGGTCGAAAGAAGCTGGGCCGCCTTCATCAGCGGCCCCTTGAGGTTTCCCAACGCCGACTTCAGGCCCTCTGCATGAACGCCCTTGTCCGTCTTGAAGCCCAGACGGTTGCCCGCCATCCGTGCCGCAATGCCGCCGACCGCGCCGGAGGTCCGCGCCATGCGACGCAGCTCCCCCATGAGGCCGGTGTTGTCGAGATCCCTCGCCATGATGCTCCTCAGTCCTCCTGCTCGAGCTGATCAATCAGTCCCGAGATCACATCCAGTCCTTTACGCCAGAAACCCGGATCTGTCGCATCAAGTCCGAACGGCGCGAGCAGCTCCTTGTGACGCAGCGTCCCGCCCGCTTCGAGCATGGTCCGGTATTTCGCAGCAAAACCCTCTGGTTTTTCCTGATAAACGCCATAAAGCGCATTCACCAGACAATCCCCGAAAGCATACGCATAAACATAAAACGGGGAATGCACGAAATGCGGGATATAAGACCAGTAGAGGTCATAATCCGGTGTGAAATGGAAAGCAGGCCCCAGACTCCGGACCTGAACCTCACGCCAGATTTCTCCCAGACGCTCCGGCGAAAGCTCACCCTTCGCCCGCTCGTCATGCACCTTCACTTCAAACTGATAGAACGCGATCTGGCGGACAACCGTGTTCAGCATGTCCTCGACTTTCGCCGCCAGCATGTGACGACGGCGCTTCGGATCGCTCTCCGCATCCAGCAGCGACTGGAACGTCAGCATTTCACCAAACACCGATGCTGTCTCCGCCAGCGTCAGCGGCGTATCGGCATTCAGATAGCCCTGCTTTTGCCCGGCCAGCGTCTGATGCACGCCATGCCCCAGTTCATGCGCCAGCGTCATCACGTCGCGCGGCTGCCCGCGATAGTTCATCAGAATGTACGGATGCACCGACGGCACGCAGGAATGGGAGAACGCCCCCGAAGACTTGCCCGCCACGGGTGCCGCATCGATCCAGGAATGCGTCAGGAACCGGTTCACGATCTCGCCCAGACCCGGATCAAACCCGGCATAGGCGGTCCGCACGATCTCCTTGCCCTGCTCCCAGTCGATCTTCCGCGCCTCAACACCCGGAAGCGGCGCATTGCGGTCCCAGTGCTCCAGCTTTTCCAGCCCGAGCCACTTCGCCTTGAGCGCATAATACCGGTGCGCCAGCCGCGGATAGGCTTCGTCCACCGCGCCCACCAGCGCATCAACGACCTCATCCTCAACCATGTTCGCCAGATTGCGCGAACTCGTCGGGCGCGGATATCCCCGCAGCTTGTCCCCGATCGCCTTGTCCTTGGCGAGCGTGTTGGTAATCATCGTCAGCAGCCGCGAATTCTCACCCAGAACCGCACTGATCTGCTGCGCCGCACCCTCGCGCTTTTCGCGATCCGCATTCGTCAGCAGATTGAACGCCTCGCCGAGCGGCTTTTCCTCACCGTCGATCGTGACACTCAGCGTCGCCATCGTCTCGTCGAACAGCCGGTTCCAGGCATTGCGCCCCGTCACCGACTTGTCCATCAGCACCTGCTCGACCTCATCGGAAAGCTGATACGGCCGGTACATCCGCAGATCCCGCAGATACGGGTCCCATTTGCGCATCTCCTGCGCCTCGCAGATCCGCGCCAGAACCTCGTCCGGAATCCGGTTCAGCTCCAGCGTAAAGAACATCAGATCGGAGGCCACCTCCGTCATCCGCTCCTGCACACCCTGCGCAAACCGCCCCCAGACCGGATCGGTCGTATGCGCCGCAAAACCGAGACTGGAGAAAGACCCGATCTTCCCCAGGCCCTCCTCAATCGCTTCGTACTCCGCGAACGCCTTCGCAAGCTCCGCGCCGCTCAGCGTCTCCAGACGCCCCTTATACGTTTCGCAGAAACTCCGCGCAGCCCCGGCCCAGCGATCGAAATCCGAAGCCAACACCGGATCTTCCGGCGACGCATAAAGATCAGAGAGATCCCAGCGGGGAGGCATCTGCTCCCCGGAGGACGAATTCGGCGTGCCGTCAGCGGCAGAAAAGAGCATGGTCATATCCTGACCTTAAAGCCACAATCCCCCCCGTCAAACGGGATGTTGATAACAGGACCGTAGTGTAAAACCGCCGCAAAGCCCGCAACCCCGGATCTTCCGCCACTTCATGCAAAAATACCCCCCCAGGCATTTGAGACGCTGACATCGTTTGAAAACCTGAAGGCGCGAATCGCAGGCCCCGATCTGGTGCGGACGGTCGCCATCCTCGATGTCCTGATCTGCCATGACGGAAGCCTGTTCTGTGCATGGTGGCACCACAGCCTCCCATTCCATCTGGCGGTACTTGGCTTCTACGGTGTGATGCTGTTCTTCGTCCTCAGCGGCTTCCTGATCGGCACGATCATGCTGGACCTGCTGGAACGCGGAACCTCCCTGAAAGGCTGGGGAATCTTTCTGGTCCGCCGCTGGCTGCGTACGCTTCCGGCCTATTATTTCTGGCTGTTCGCGCTGCTCATCCCGCTCGCTTATTTCGGCCCCTACGGCGTGCCGTGGGACGAAGCCCGCCACGCCCTGCCCTGGTTCCTGACCCTGACACAGAATCTCGGCTGGCCCATGGTCTCGAATTGGTACGGCGTCACATGGTCGCTCTGCGTGGAAGAATGGTTCTACATCGCCTTCCCGGCCCTGCTGCTCACGCTCCTCGCCTGCCGCATCAAACCGGCGCTGGCGTTCGGAACCACACTCGCAGCCTTCTTCATCGTCCCGCTCTGCTGGCGCCTGTCGCTATCCACGGACGTCAACTGGGACGAAGTCACCAGCAAGATCGTCCCCTGTCGCTTCGACTCCATCGCGTGGGGCATCGCCGCCGCCTGGCTCTACCGGTGCAGACCCGCCATCACCCGCTACAGCACAATACTCGCGGCCCTGGGCACCGCGATCGTGCTCACGGTCTGGTGGCGCAACACCGGAGACAATGCCCTCTGGCCCCCGCGCTTCGGCGCCATGGCCTCATTTGATGTTACGGGACTAGGCTATGCCCTGTGCATGCCCGCCATGATGCGGCTGCGCACCCTGCCGCCCCTGATAGGCCCGGCAGTCCGCAGCATCAGCACCCACAGCTACGCGCTCTATCTGTGCCATCTCCCGCTGGCCCTGGCCGCAGGAGACCTTCAGGCCCGCTACGGCCTCGGCCGCAGACATGCCGTCATCTTCACGATCCTCACCACGATCGGCGGCGCCATCCACTCATGGCGCGTCGTGGAACGCCCCTGCCTGAAACTCCGCCCCAGGCAGGGATAACCCCGTCAGGCCGAAAGCTGCGACAGGTCTTCCTGCACGTAGCCGATGATCCGCGCATAATCGCGCGGCACAACGTGCCAGAACCGCTCCAGCGTCCGCTCCCAGCAATGCAGCAGATCCGCGGCATAGGTGCTGCCCGTCTCCGCCACATGCCGCTCCACCAGCGCCCGAAGCTCCTGATCCCAGCGGCTGCCGGCCTGCACACGGCTCCAGATCACCGTATCGGGGTTGATCTGCGCCTCAAAGCGCCCCTTCACATCCAGCACATACGCCATGCCCCCCGTGAAACCGGCGCCGAAATTGTCGCCCGTCTCCCCAAGGATCACGACCGTCCCGCCGGTCATGTATTCGCAGCCATTCGAGCCACAGCCCTCGACCACGGCCGTCGCACCGGAGTTCCGGACCGCAAAGCGCTCACCCGCCTGCCCGGCCGCAAACAGCGCACCCGCCGTCGCCCCGTACAGAACCGTATTGCCGATGATCGCGCTCTGCTCGGACGCCCACTGCGCCGCCGGTGACTTGCGGACAACGATCGTCGCCCCCGAAAGCCCCTTGCCGACGTAGTCGTTGGCATCGCCCTCAACCTCGATCTTGAGCCCCTGCACACCGAATGCACCCAGAGACTGCCCGGCCGAACCGCGCAGCGACAGCGTGAGCTGCCCTTCCGGAAGCTCCTTCATGCCGAATTTGCGCGTAATCAGCCCCGAGACCCGCGTACCGATCGCACGATGCGTGTTCTGCACCGTGTAATGCAGATGCAGCTTCTCCCGACGCTCAAACAGCGCCGTAGCATCCGGGATGATCTGCCCGTCCAGCGTCTCGGGAACCTCGTTACGCCCCTCACGGGTGCAGAACCGCGCATGACCGCCCGGGTCGGCCTGAACCAGCAGCGAGTTGAGATCCAGATCATCCAGATAATCCGCACCACGCGATACCTGGCGCAGCATGTCCGTCCGCCCGATCACCTCTTCAAGCGACCGCACACCCAGATCCGCCAGAATATGCCGGATGTCTTCCGCAATCAGCGTGAACAGATTGATGACCTTCTCAGGCGATCCCCCGAACTTCTCCCGCAACTTCTCGTCCTGCACACACACGCCCACCGGACAGGTGTTGGAGTGGCACTGACGCACCATGATGCAGCCCATCGCCACAAGCGCGGCCGTGCCAATACCGAACTCTTCCGCACCCAGCATCGCCGCCATGACAACGTCACGCCCCGTCTTGATGCCACCATCCGTCCGCAGCACCAGACGATGACGCAGCCGGTTCAACATCAGCACCTGATGCGCCTCCGACAGCCCCATTTCCCAGGGGTGGCCTGCATAATGGATCGAAGACTGCGGGCTCGCCCCCGTCCCGCCCGAATGGCCGGAAATCAGGATCGCATCCGCCTTGGCCTTCGCCACACCGGCCGCAATCGTGCCAATGCCGGTCCGCGCCACCAGCTTGACCGTGACGGTCGCCGTCGGATTGATCTGCTTGAGATCATAAATGAGCTGCGCCAGATCCTCGATCGAATAGATGTCATGATGCGGCGGCGGCGAAATCAGCGTGACCCCCGGCGTCGCATGACGCAGACGCCCGATCAGTTCCGTGACCTTGAAGCCCGGAAGCTGCCCGCCCTCGCCGGGCTTCGCACCCTGCGCCATCTTGATCTCGATCTCGCGGCAGTCGTTCAGATACTGCGCCGTCACACCAAAACGCCCCGACGCCACCTGCTTGATCGCCGAAGACGCATTGTCCCCGTTCGGACGCGGCTTGGAGCGCTCGGCATCCTCGCCACCCTCGCCGGAATCGGACTTCGCACCGATCCGGTTCATGGCAATCGCCAGCGTCTCATGCGCCTCAGGGCTCAGGGCCCCCAGCGAAATCCCCGGCGCCACCAGACGACGGCGGATCTGCGTGATGCTCTCCACTTCGTCCACCGGAACCGGCGCGTGAAGCGGCTTGAAATCCAGCAGATCACGCAGCGCCACCGGCGGCATCTGACGCACCGCATCCGCGTAACGCCGGTACAGCGTAAAGCTGTTCGCCGTCACCGCACTCTGGAGCATGTGCACAAGCTGCCCGGAGAACGCATGCGTCTCACCCTGACGGCGCAGCTTGTAACGCCCGCCCACGGGGAGCGCCTCGACCTTCCGGTTCCACGCTGCCGCATGCGCGCCAAGAATGTTGCGCGCAATCCCCGGCAGACCAATCCCCGAAATCCGCGACGGCATGCCCGGGAAGAACTCCGCCACCAGCGCGCGGGACAGCCCGATCGCCTCGAAATTATACCCGCCACGATAGGCCGAGATGATCGAAATGCCCGACTTGGACATGATCTTGAGCAGACCCTTGTCCACGGCCTTGCGATACCGCTCCATCGCCTCACGCAGCGACATCTTGCCGAACAGCCCGCGCCGCAGCCGGTCCGCCACGCAATACTGCGCCAGCGCCGGATTCACAGTCGTCGCACCAACACCGATCGTCACCGCGATCGCATGCACATCGATCGCGCCCGACGTCCGCACATTCAGCGACGTGAACGTCCGCAGCGAATTGCGCACCAGATGGATATGCACGGCCGCCGTCGCGAGGATCATCGGGATCGCAACCCGCGTCGCATCCGTATTGTCATCCGTCAGGAACAGATGCGTGCACCCGCCGCGAACATGATCCTCAGCCTGCGCCCGAATAGACGCAATCGCCGCCCGCAGACCTTCCTCGCCCTCTTCAGCCGAGAAGGTGCAGTCGATCACACCCGCATTCTCACCACACACCTTCAGCAGCTCGTCGAACTCACCGATCGTGAGAACCGGGCTCGGCAACTGCAACAGGTCACACTGCTCCGGCGCCTGATCGAGAATATTCCCAAGATTGCCCAGCCGCGTGACCAGACTCATCACCCGCGTCTCACGCAGGGAATCGATCGGCGGGTTCGTGACCTGACTGAACCCCTGACGGAAATAATGCGCCAGCCCGCGATAGATCGTGGACAGAACCTGAAGCGGCGTATCATCGCCCATCGACCCCAGAGCCTCGGCAGCATTCTCCACCATCGGGTGCAGAATGGTCTCCAGTTCCTCATGCGTCAGACTGACCGCCACCTGATGCCGCCGCAGCACATCCGGGTCCAGCGCCTCGGGCTCGACCACATCGCGCACGATCGGCTCGATATCGCGGATGCGCTTTACCCAGCCCTGGAAATCCTGACGCGACGCCAGCATCTCCAGAAGCTCTTCGGACTGATAAAGCCGCCCTTCCTTCAGATCCAGCGCCAGCGTCTGCCCCGGACCAAGCCGTCCACGGCTCTTCACCCGCGCATCGGGCACCCGGACCATCCCGGTCTCGGACCCCACGATGAGCAGCCCATCCTGCGTGATGCTGTACCGCAGCGGCCGCAGACCCGCACGGTCCAGCCCCGCCACAACCCAGCGCCCATCCGTCGCACACAAAGCCGCCGGACCATCCCAGGGCTCGATCACCGCATTGCAGTACCGAAACAGCGCCCGCGCCGCATCGGACATCGCGGAGTTCGCACCACCAGAAGCCGGCACCAGCATCGTCTTCGCCATCGGCGCATCACGCCCGGCAAACGTCAGCAGTTCGAACACATTGTCCAGAACCGCCGTATCCGACCCCGCAGCCTGCACCACAGGTTTCAGATCCTCCATATACGGATCCAGCTCCGGATGCGCGAGCCGCGTCTCATGCGAGCGCATCCAGTTCGTATTGCCCGAAATCGTGTTGATCTCGCCGTTATGCGCCACCTTGCGGAACGGCTGGGCCAGCTTCCAGGTCGGGAACGTGTTGGTCGAATACCGCTGATGGTAGATCGCAAACCGCGACACAAACCGCTCATCCAGCAGATCCGGATAGAAATCCGTCAGGTTCTCGGCAAGGAACATGCCCTTGTAGATCACCGAGCGGCAGGACATCGAACACACATACAGATCAACCTGCTGCGCCGTCGCCTGCTTCTCGATCCGCCGACGGAGCACATACAGGTCGCGCTCGAACTCGTCCTCGGACCGGCCAAGCCGGTTGCGGATCATAATCTGCTCGATCTCCGGCCGCGTCTGGTTGGCCTTCTCGCCAATGCACGCCGTATCGATCGGCACCTGACGCCAGCCATAGATCCCGTAACCGAAGTTCAGGATCTCCGTCTCGATGATCTGACGGCCCCGCTCCTGCGATCCCAGATCGGTCTTGGGCAGGAACACCATGCCGACAGCAATGCGCCCGTCGATCGTATCGTCGCTGGAGCCGTTATGGATCGCCTCGGCAAAGAAATCCTGCGGGATTTCCACATGAATGCCCGCGCCATCGCCGGTCTTGCCATCGGCATCGACCGCACCGCGATGCCAGATATTGCCCAGCGCCTCGATGCCCGCCTGAACCACACTGCGCGACGGCTTGCCATCCAGCGCCGCGACCAGACCCACACCACAGGAATCGCGCTCCTGCGACGGGTCATACAGCCCCTTCAGACGCTCGACGTTCTCGGCATACTCGCGGATGAAATCGTTATTCTGTGTCATTCCGCGGCCTCCAGAGCACCGGTCATTGTTTCAGTCAGATGATGATGGATCGCATCGGCCGCATCCCGGCCATCCTTGATCGCCCAGACGACCAGGCTCGCCCCGCGCACGATATCGCCCCCGGCAAACACACCCGGCAGGCTCGTCGCAAAGCCCCCCGGCGGCACCGTCAGCGTGCCCCAGCGCGTCACAGCCAGCTCCGGCTCATTGAACTGCCCCGGCAGATCTTCGGGATCGAAGCCCAGAGCCTTGATAACCAGATCGCCTTCAATCACGTCATGCTGCCCTGTGCCCTCGATGGACCGGCGCCCCGACGCATCCGGAGCCCCCAGCCGCATCTTCAGCACCCGCACACCCGACACGCTGCCATCGCCCAGAAACGCTTCCGGCGAGCCCAGCCATTCGAAATGCGCGCCTTCTTCCTCGGCATTGTAAACTTCCTGCCGCGACCCCGGCATGTTCGCCCGGTCCCGACGGTAAACACAGGTCACACGCTCGGCACCCTGACGGATCGACGTGCGCACGCAGTCCATGGCCGTGTCACCACCGCCAATCACCACAACCCGACGCCCCTTCGCATGAAGCGCCGCATCCTCGCCCGGATCTTCGTCATAGCCGCGACGGTTCGACGCCGTCAGGAAGTCGATCGCATCGACAACCCCCTCAAGCCCGGCCCCCGGCACCTTCACATCGCGCGAGCGATACACACCCGTCGCCAGAAACACCGCATCATGCCGCGCCCGCAGATCCTCAAGGGAGGTCTCGCCCGCGCCCGAACCAACCGGCGTGGAGAGATGGAACACGATCCCCTGCTCTTCCAGCAACGCATGACGCCGCGCCACCACATGCTTCTCCAGCTTGAAGCTCGGAATCCCGTAAGTCAGCAGCCCACCCACACGGTCCTGACGCTCATAGACATGAACCTCATAACCCTGAGCCCGCAGCCGCTCCGCACAGGCCAGACCAGCCGGCCCGGACCCCACGATCCCGACACTTCGCCCCAGATCCTGATCCGGAAGCGCAGGCTTCACCCAGCCCTGCTCGAACGCATTTTCGGTAATGAACCGCTCGACAGCGCCGATGGTGACGCTCTCAAAACCCTTGTTGATGACGCAGTTGCCTTCGCACAGCCGGTCCTGCGGACAGATCCGCCCGCAGATCTCCGGAAACGTATTCGTCGCGGACGACATCTCATACGCTTCCTCCAGCCGGTCCTCAGCCGTCAGCTTCAGCCAGTCCGGAATGTTGTTCCCCAGCGGACAATGCACGGAGCAGAACGGAATCCCGCACTGCGAGCAACGCGACGCCTGCTCTTCCGCACGGCTGCGCGCGAACCCACGGTAAATCTCCCCGAAATCCTGACGGCGTTCAGCCGCATCGCGCTTCTCGGGAAGCAGCTGGGGGTGGGTGACGAACTGCAACATGCGTTCGGCCATGCGTCGTGTCTCCTGCAAAACATGTCCGCCCGAACACAAACTCCCGGACGCACATCAGACCTGTCCGAAAGCAGCTATTCCCTCACTTTATCCAATAACAGTCAGTGACACTGACCTTTCATGCGAAATGACCCATGTTCCCGCTGCATGGGTCGTTTTTCACAGAGTTGTTTAGGTCCGGACCGGACCCATCACTTCCGAAAGCGCCGCCAGCTCTCACAAATGCTGCCCTTCAGATAATCCGGCACCACACTCCGCATCGCCGTCGGCGTAATCCCGAGCGACTGGAGATCATCCGCCCCCGGCTGCACCACATTATCCAGCCCCATCATCACAACCTGATCCCGCGTCAGCAGATGTCCCGGCAACGGCTCCAGGATCTCAGCCTCCAGCTTCGCCACACAGTCCGGCACCGACAACAGAAAACGACGACGTCCGGAAGCCTCAAGCACGAACGCCATCAGTTCCTTCATGGTCAGCACATCCGGCCCACCCGCCTCGACCGTCATACCCGCACGCTCCGGCGTCACCAGCGCCAGCGCCGCCCGCGCCACATCCCCCACATAAACCGGCTGGAACCGCGTCCCCGCCGCAAACACCGGCAACACCGGCGAGAGCTTCGCAATCAGCGCGAACATGTTGAAGAAACTGTCTTCGGGCCCGAAAATCACCGAAGGCCGCAACAGCGCCGCTTCCGGAAACGCCTCCCGCACCACATGCTCGGCCAGCCCCTTGCTCCGCCCGTAATTCCCCGGCGACCGTATCGAAGCCCCGATAGCCGACATGTGCAGATACTGTTCCACCCCCTCGCGCCGGGCCACCAGCGCCGCAAGCCGCGCCCCTTCCACATTGACCCGATGCATCGCCTTCACAACTGGCGACATGATCGAGACGAGATTGATCCCCGCATCAGCCCCGCTAAACAGACGCTCCAGCGAGTCCGCGTCATTCACGGACGCTTTGATGAATTCCACACGCCCGTCACCCGGAAAGCGTGCCAGCGCCTGATCCCCCTCGGGATTGCGACTGCCAACGCGCACCACATGCC
>NZ_JACRVU010000027.1 GCF_018811945.1 Gluconobacter sp. P1C6_b | reverse complement strand
CAAACGGCGGTCGTCCACCTTTGCTCCCATCTGAATAGGCCAGAGCCTTCTCCAGATCGGGGCGGAACACCTCAAAATCCACAGTCCGGGAAAATGCCTCAAGCTGATCGCCAAGCCCGCTTAACCGGGCCAGCCGCTCTTCAACATCAAAGAAACTCGGCTGCTTCATCTGCCATCATCCCCAATCAACGCAGGAGAGATGGAATCACAGAGGAACCCTCAAATCCAGAAGGTTTTTCGAACCCTCCATGTGCTGCGGCAGACACGATCGCAGGACCAGTAGGATTATCAGCTGGATCTCATGGCCGACCCGTCCTGATCGGGTATTTACCAATCTCATCTGATATTACGCCGGAGCTGCTGCGCGGTCGGGATAGCACTGCGCCGCAGACAGCCGGCGTGATCGGCGCCCAATATTCCGGCAACATGCCCCCCTGCCCGCCTCTCATGGGCAGCCGGACAGGCTCTCCACCAATCTTATGGAAATCGATGATTTTTAATATTAGTAAAACTACAGAAATCATTACAAAAGAATCAAAAAAGTATAAATAATTTGTTATCTTAAGGGAAATAGTAAAAAATATTCCATAAATCACGATTTAAAAGACGTTGTATTTCAAGATCCGTATCGTCCTGGTTTCCCTTCCTTGCTGAAACCCTGTTGGGAACCGAGCTGAATGAATGCCATCGTCGTCACCGCGCTAAGGCGACCGCTCACCTTTGTCGTCCTGTCGATCATGATCGTGCTGCTTGGCGTGATGTCGATCCTCAAGACGCCGACCGATGTTTTTCCAGACATCAAGATACCGGTCGTTGCGGCAATCTGGACTTATCCGGGGCTTTTGCCTCAACAGTTTGCAGGCCGTATTACCTATAACTTCGAACTGGCCGTTACCACGACCGTTCAGAATATCGAGCATATGGAGTCCAACTCCTATTACGGCCGCTCGATCGTGAACCTCTATTTCCAGCCGGGCACTCCGGTCGGAACTGCTGAAGCTGAGGTCACGGCCATTGCCCAGACGGTCCTGCTGGGACTGCCTCCCAAAGTGCCTGCGCCAATGATTGTGGCCCTGAACCCATCGCAGGTTCCTGTCATTGCGCTTCAAATGACTTCCGACAAGCAGACACCATCTGACTTGTTCAAACTCGGCGTTATTCGAGTACGGCCACTCCTCGCGACGGTTCCTGGCGCAGTCGTAGCGCATCCGTATGGTGGTATGGACAGCTTCGTGATGGTGTCCCTCATCCAGAAGCAGCTCCTCGCTCATCACCTGACGGCCTCTGACGTTCAAGCGGCCCTAACAGCTCAGAACATCGTTCTTCCCGCAGGTGACCAGAAGATCGACGCGACCGACTGGATGGTGCAGACGAATGCGACACCTGAGTCGATGGAAGACATTGGCAGCATTCCGGTGAAGCGCGTCGGGAATGCCGTGATCTATATCCGCGATGTTGCAGATGTGTATCGTGGCGGGCATCCCCAGACGAATCTGGTTCTCGTTAAGGGCCGCCAGGGCGTTGAAATCATCACGCAGAAGGGCGGAACAGCCTCGACGCTCGACGTTGTCGCAGCGACCAAGGCCCTGCTCCCACGCCTGAAAGCGATCCTGCCGCCTGACGTCCATATCTCCATCCTGTCCGACGCCTCCATTATGGTGAAGGATCAGATCAAGGATGTGGTTCAGGAAATGATCACCGCGTCGTTCCTGACCGGTATCGTGGTTCTGCTCTTCCTCGGTTCCTGGCGCTCGACAGTCATTATTGCGACCTCGATTCCGCTCGCCATCCTGTGCTCGATCATCGCTCTTGGATGGGCCGGTCAGTCGATCAACGTCATGACGCTTGGTGGTCTCGCGCTTGCAGTCGGTATTCTCGTCGACGACGCTACGGTGATGATCGAGAACATCGATACCCATCTCGAAATGGGCAAGGATCTCGAAACTGCGATTATCGACGCAGCGAACCAGATCGTTATTGCGACTTTCGTCTCCACGACTTGTATCTGCATTGTCTGGCTGCCGCTGTTTGAACTCGATGGCGTTGCAGGTTACCTGTTCATGCCGATGGCTCTTGCCATCATGTTCGCGATGATCGCGTCCTTCATCCTGTCGCGAACCCTTGTTCCGACCATGGCGAAGTACCTTCTCGCAGGACATGTGCATCACCCCGTCGGCGCCCCCGGCCCGGATGAAGACCCGCACGGAATTCACGACTCTGCGATCGATATCTCGAATCCGCATGCGACCCAGCGTCCGCCGTCCGGCTTCTTCAGCCGCTTCCAGAAGGGCTTCGAGGCACGCTTCACCAGCTTCCGTGAAGGATACAACACGATCCTCACACGCTGCGTGGAACGCCGTGGCGCTTTTGTCGGCGTCTTCATGCTACTTTCCATCGCATCCATGGGGCTATATTTAGTCGCAGGACGGGACTTCTTCCCCGAAGTGAAATCCGATGCCCTTCAGATGCACATGCGCGCACCGCTCGGAACGCGTATTGAAGTCGCAGGCCGGATTGCCGCCCTCGTGGATGACCGCATCAACCAGCTTCTGCCAGGCAAGGTCGAGAACATCATCTCGAACTGCGGCCTTCCAGAAGGACCGCATAACCAGGCCTTCATCCCGACCCCGTCTGTCGGGACGCAGGATTGCGATCTGACGATCGCCCTGAAGAACTCTGAATCCCCAGTCTGGGATTACCGTGCCCTCCTGCGTAAAGATCTCTCCAAGCGCTTCCCGGGAACGGTCTTCACCTTCCAGCCTGCGGATCTGACGAACAAGATCCTGAACTTCGGTTCCGCTGCTCCCATCGACATCCAGCTTTCCGGCCCGGATGCCATGGAGAACTACAACTATGCCAAGCACCTGATCGGGCTGATTCGCCAGGTCCCGGGCACGGCAGACGTAAATATCCAGCAGACAATGTCCACGCCAACGCTGATGGTGAATGGTAACCGTACCTTCAGCCAGGCAACAGGCGTTACTGAAGCTGATCTCGCCACCAACGAACTGTTAACGCTGTCCGGCTCGGTCGTCGTTGATCCGCAGTTCTGGCTTGATCCAGTCGACAACGTGACGTTCCCGCTGAACGTCTATACGTCACAGGACCAGCTGACCCACCTGTCTGATCTCCTGACCATTCCGGTAGATAAAGGAGACGGTGACCCGAACGACAAGATCCAGCTCATGGGCGCCATTGCCGATGTCGTCGCAACTGGCACTCCGGGTGAGGTCTCGCACTACAACTCCATGTCCGAGATCGACATCTATGTGAACGTCGAAGGCAAGGATCTGGGTTCGGTGCTTGATCAGGTTCGCCACGTCGTCGCCAAGGACGCTCACAACCTGCCGCGCTCAACGGCTGTGGACATACATGGTCAGGCCACGACAATGGCAGGCGCCTACAAGCAGCTCATCCTCGGTCTCGCGATCTCGATCGTCCTGATCTATCTGCTGATCGTGGTGAATTTTCAGTCCTGGCTGGACCCGTTCATCATCATCACGGCTCTGCCGGGAGCACTCGGCGGCATCGCATGGGCTCTGTTCCTCACACAGACACGCCTGTCCGTGCCGGCCCTGACGGGCGCCATCATGTGCATGGGAACCGCAACCGCGAACTCGATCCTCGTGGTGTCCTTTGCCCGTGAACGCCTCGAAATCCACGGCGATGCGCTTAAAGCTGCTATCGAAGCCGGGTATGGTCGTATCCGTCCGGTCATCATGACCGCGCTGGCCATGGTCGTGGGCATGATTCCGATGGCGACATCGAACTCGACCAACGCGCCCCTCGGCCGCGCCGTGATTGGTGGCCTGATCGTCGCAACAATCTCGACTCTTCTCTTTGTTCCCTGCGTCTACGCAATCCTCCACAACCGCACATCGCGTCAGAAGGAAATCGCCTGATGGCTACCTCCCCCAAACTCATCGCCGCTGCGGGAGGGTGCCTCCTCGCGCTCTATGTCGGCTATATCGTGGTTGACCGCATCCATGTCTCTGCTGCCCTCGCAGCGGAGACGAAGGAAAACGCTCTGCCCGACGTTGCCGTCATCAAACCGATCCAGTCACCCAAGAAGGTCGCCCTGACGCTGCCTGGCAATATTGACGCCTGGTATCAGGCGCCGATCTATCCGCAGGTCTCGGGCTATGTGAAGATGTGGTACAAGGACTACGGTGCCCACGTGAAGCAGGGCGACGTTCTGGCCGAGATCAACGCCCCGGCACTGGACGCGCAATACGCACAGGCGAAGGCCGATCTCGCGTCGATCAGGGCAAAGTACAACCTGTCTAATGTCACGCTCCAGCGCTGGCAGGCCATGGGCCGCTCACAGTCCGTCTCGGGGCAGTCTGTCTCGGTCGCACAGGCTGACCAGCAGTCTGCCAAGGCGCAGGTCGAAGCCGCCGAGCGAAACGTTGCTCATTTCGAGGCTCTCGAACGCTTCAAGACGATCGTCGCACCCTTCGATGGTATCGTGACCTCGCGTGACATCAATGTCGGCGACTACGTCCATGACGGCGGCGGCAACCTCAACGCCGCAGGCAAGGCCTCCGAGCTTTTCACCGTGGCTGACGTACACAAGCTGCGTCTCTTCGTCTCCGTGCCGGAAGTCTTCCAGTATGTTCTTCAGCCGGACATCACAACCGACGTTAGCGTGCCTCAGTTCAAGGACCGCAAGTTCAAGGCGAACTTCCTGACGACCGCACGCGGCTATGATCCGAACACCCGCACCTCCACCACAGAGTTCGAGATGGATAACCCGAACGAAGTTCTGTGGCCGGGCACCTTTGCTTCGGTGGAGCTCAAGGCGAACAATGAGAACTCGCATCTCTACGAAGTTCCCACGAGTGCTCTGGTCTTTCAGGAAAAGGGCATGCAGCTCGCCGTGGTGCGAGACGACAACACAGTCCATTTCCAGAACGTGACGGTCGGACGCATGGCCGATACGGCAACGGAAATTCAGGCTGGCATCGGCCCGAACGACCGCGTAATCGCCAACCCGCCCGCCGACGTGCTCGAAGGTGACAAGGTCAATGTGACCGTGCCGCAGCGCGGCTACAACCAATCCGGCTTCGGAAAAGAGAACGAGTAAGATGATCCCATCCTTCTCCCGCCTCCGCCGCACCGGTCTGGTCTGCGGCACCGCCCTGTCGCTGCTCGGGCTGTCGGCCTGCGATCTGGCCCCGACTTACAAAACCCCGAACTTTGTCGTTCCCTCAAGCTGGCAGGGACAGGCGCCCTTTGCCGTGGCAACCCCCGCGGATACGGCCCTGCCCGCCGACTGGTGGACCATGTTTCAGGATCCGCTGCTGAACGAGCTTGAAGCGCGGGCCACGGCTGATAACGGCGATATCCAAGCCGCGGCCGAACGCTTCATTCAGGCGCGATCGCTCGTCGTGGCAGCCCGTTCGGAGCTGCTGCCCCATGCCAGTCTGGATGCCGGGGCTTCGGACAACAAGCAGTCCGCCGACCGGCTGTTCCGCAACGGCGCCACCCTGACCCAGACCAGCGAGGACTATGGGGGGCTGGTGTCGTGGGAGCCTGATTTCTGGTCGTCCATCCGCAACCGCGTGCGGGCGCAGAAGCAGTTCGCCCAGCAGCGGGCCGCCGATTTTGCCATGGCGCGCCTGAGCACGCAGGCCGAACTGGCCCGCGATTATATCCAGCTGCGCGGTTATGACGCGCAGGATGCGATTTATGAGCAGTCCATCAGCTATTATGAGCGGGCCGTCCGCATTACGGAAAACCAGGTCCAGAACCAGGCGGCCCCACGCCTCGATCTGGCGCGTGCGCAGGCGCAGCTTTACACTACGCAGGCGGCACGGCTGGATATTCAGGCGGCACGGCAGGTCATGGAACACGCCATCGCGGTGCTGACCAATACATCGCCGTCGAGCTTCCATATTCCGGCCAGCCCGGAGTTCCATTTCATCCAGCCGACGATCCCGACGAACGTGCCTTCGACCCTGCTTCAGCGTCGTCCGGACATCGCGGCGTCCGAGCGCGAAATGGCGCAGGCCAACCGGGAGATCGGCATTGCCCGCGCGGCGTTCTATCCGCATATCGCGCTCAAACTGAATGGCGGGTTCGAAGCCAACGGATTTGATCTGGCCAACCTCGCCAACTCGCTGTGGACCTATGGGGCGAGCTTCCACATGCCGCTGTTCGATGGCGGACTGCGCCGGGCGGAGCTTCAGAGGACATGGTCGGCCTATCGGGAGACGCGCGATACGTATCGGATGAAGGTCCTGTCAGCGTTCCGCGAAGTGGAGGACGGTCTGTCCCTCACCGAGCGTCTGACGAAGGAAAATGTGGCGCTGGAACAGGCGGTGAAGGCCAATCTCGCCACGCAGAACATGACCATGACGCTCTATCAGGGCGGTGTTGGAACCTATCTTGAAGCCATCGTCAGTCAGGAAAACACGCTGGAAAGCCGTATCCATCAGGTCGAGGTCGCAACCCGCCTGTACCACGCGGATGTAGACCTGATCCGCAGCCTCGGCGGCGGCTGGAACGTGAAGGATCTGCCGACCATGGACCAGACCCTCTCGATCACTCCGCTGCAATACGACCACCTGCACCACCCGAAACCTGTTGGAGACGTCACGGCATCCCAGCATCCGGAACAGTTCGAAAACCTGACGCTCCCTGCCGGCGGCGCCGGTTTTCAGCCCCGGAACTAGGCTTTGACGTATCGTAGCTGCTGCTTGCAGACTGCGCGCAGCCTTGGGGTAGTTCAGCTTGGGCTGTTCGCGGCATTCCGCCGGACAGCCTGAGGTGGCTGCTGAAATTCGCGCAGGAAGGCGCGGCGCATCCGCTCGGGATCGTGAAAGCCGGTTATGACGGCGATGGCTTCGATGGGGAGCGTGGATTGCTCGACCCGCTCGCGCGCGGCTTCCAGACGCAGTTTCTCGACCGCTCTGGCAGGGCTCATGCCCACCGCAACCCTGAAACTGCGTGAAAAATTCCGCGGACTCATGCCGACCTGACTGGCGAGAACGTCCACGGTCAGGCGCTGCTGAAGGTTGGACCGAATCCATCCCAGAAGCCCGGAAAAGCGGTCCTGAGTACTCCCCATCTCCAGAAGGGCCGAGAACTGGGACTGTCCGCCGGGGCGATGATAGAACACCACCATCTGCTGCGCCGTACGACGTCCGATCTCCGCCCCGAGATCCTGGGTTATCAGCGCCAGCGCCATGTCGATGCCTGCGCTGATGCCGGCCGATGTCCAGACCGGACCATCCTGGATATGAATGGCATCTGCCGAGACCCTGATTCCGGGAAACCGTGCTTTCAGGGCCCCGGCCTTTTGCCAGTGTGTGGTTGCACGGCGTCCATCAAGCAGCCCGGCCGCCGCCAGCAGGAAAGCGCCCGTACACACACTGCAGATCCGCCGTGCCGTATCGGCGTGATGGCGGATAAAACCCTGCAACTCCGGGCAGTCCATGGCCGTTGCATGACCCTTGCCCCCGACGACGACAAGCGTGTCGAAGAACCCGGCCCTCGCGAGCGGAACGGTTTCGAGTGCCATGCCCGAAGACGACCGGACCAGCCCGCCATGCCGGGAGACGGCTATTGTCTCATACGCGGCCTTTCCCAGCGTCCCGGCGATTTCGAAAGCCGCGGTGACTCCGGCGGCATCGAGCAGCTGGAAGTCGGGATAAAGCAGAAGACCGATCCGTATGGGCATGGCCTGAAATGAGGGATCATTGTCCTTTCGTCAAATACTCTTGTGGAAAACACTGACAGGCACAGGATCAGCCCGTGATCCATTCCCGAACCAGAGACGGAATGTCCAATGTCCCGACCCCCATTTCCTCCCTTCAATGCCGAAACTGCTGCCCGGAAGGTCCGCATCGCGGAAGACGCCTGGAATACCCGGGACCCTGAAAAAGTGTCGCTGGCCTATACGCCAGACAGCCAGTGGCGCAATCGCTCGGACTTCATCCGGGGGCGGGAAGAGATCGTGACGTTCCTGACGCAGAAATGGCAGCGTGAGCAGGACTATCGGCTCATCAAGGAGCTCTGGGCTTTTCGGGACGACCGGATTGCGGTCCGATTTGCGTATGAATGGCGGGATCAGTCCGGGCAGTGGTTCAGATCCCATGGAAACGAAAACTGGGAGTTCGATGAAAACGGGCTGATGCGTTACCGCGCCGCGTCCATCAACGACCAGCCCATTTCAGCCGACAGCCGCCTGTTCCACTGGTCTGAAACGAGACGCCCGGACAGCCATCCCGGCCTTTCGGCGCTGGGCCTCTAACTGTCCGCAAGCATTCTCCTACGACCTGGACCGGAACGCCTTGCGGCCTTCTGCATCCAAAGCCATGAAGTCCTCGTTGGACAGTGCAATGCCGGTCGCCGCTACATTCTGTTCCAGATGGGCGACCTTGGACGTGCCTGGAATGGGCAGCATCACCGGGCTGCGTTTCAGGATCCAGGCCAGTGCGATCTGGCTCGGGTGAGCCTCATATTTCCGGGCCATGAGATCCAGAATCGACCCCGGCTTCGCCAGGTCACCGGCCGCAAGCGGAAACCACGGGATGAAGCCGATGTTCCGGGCTGCACAGTAATCGAGCACGTCCTCACTGGTCCGGTCGACGAGATTGTAGCGGTTCTGGACGGTCGCCACGTCAAAGAACTTCGACGCCCCCCTGATGTCATCGACGGAAACCTCACTCAATCCCGCATGACGGATGAGTTTCTGGTCGATGAAGGATCTGATCGCATCGAACTGCTCGTCCGCCGGCACTTTGGGGTCAATCCGGTGCAGCTGCCACAGGTCGATCTGTTCGACGCCGAGATTGCGCAGGCTTTTGTGCACCTGCTGGAGCAGATATTCCGGCCGCCCGACCGGCTTCCAGATATCCGGTCCGGAACGGGTCAGACCGCCCTTCGTGGCGATCACAAGTTGCTTGGGATACGGGTGCAGCGCCTCCCGGATCAGCCATTCCGAGACATCCGGTCCGTAGGAATCCGCCGTGTCGATGAAGTTGACACCGAGTTCGGGAAGACGTTCCAGCGTGCGGACGGCCTCATCATGGTCGGCGGGCGGTCCCCATATCCCGGGCCCCGTAATGCGCATGGCGCCGAAACCCAGCCGGTTGATCTCGAGATCGCCTCCAATTCTGAAGGTGCCGGATCGGGAAGCGTTGGAAGCTGTATCGGTCATGATCCTCGGTCCTTGTTTCCAGCGGGTGGGAGCAGTCATTCCATCAGGCTGAGAAGCCGCCGTCGATGTTGTAGGCGGCGCCCGTGATGATGCCAGCCTCTGGTCCGGCAAGGTATGCCACCAGTCCAGCGACCTCTGAGCCCGTGGCATGGCGTTTGATTGCCATAAAACCATGCATCACGTCCTTCAGCGGACCATCGGCAGGGTTCATATCGGTATCGGTCGGCCCGGGCTGGACGACATTGACGGTGATGCCGCGTGCACCGAAATCACGCGCCAGTCCCCGGGTCATGCCCTGTAACGCCGATTTACTGGCACTGTAGGCCGCAAGGCCGGCCATCGGCATACGGTCGGCATTGACGGACCCGATGAAAATGATGCGTCCCCCGTCGGGCATGGTCCGGGCGGCAGCAACGGCCGCATGGTAGGGCGCGTGGATATTGATGCGGAACAGCCGGTCGATGTCATCCGGGGGGATGTCCAGCGGATCGCCCGCGCCAAGAATGCCGGAATTGACGACCAGAACATCAAGCGGGCCAAGTGAGCCAATTAGCGCGATGAGAGCGTCACGGTCGCCACTGTCGGCGCAAAGGGCCTCGCTTCCGGTCTCGGCCGCCAGAACTTCGGCATCGTCCGGGGAAGACAAATACGTGAACAGGACTTTTGCTCCCTCCGAAGCGAAACGACGCACGATGGCGGCTCCAATCCCGCGGCTGCCGCCAAGCACGAGAACGGATTTACCCTCAAAACCGCTCATGACTGCGTCTCCAGCGAGAGCAGAATTTCTGCCAGTCTGTCGAAGGCTGGCTGATAGATCTCTGCCGGCATCCGGGCCTCCATACTGGCCGCATGTTCGACGGGTGCCTCGAACTGCCCCCGCCACTGAATGAACGTGCGATCACCATCCGTTATGGGAAGAAGGCTGATCGTCGACCGATAGTTCCCAATCGGCAGGGCAGACTCAATAATCGAGAACGTCACCGCATGATCCACATCGGACAATGCGAGAAGCCGCTCCCGGATCACACCGACATCGCCCATTTCAAGACGGCGGATCGCGCCTACTCGGTCCCCGGCCTCATCGCCCTCGATCACACAGATTTTCACACCCGGCAACCAGTTTCCAAGGGCGCCGAAATCCCGGATCAGATCCCAGACGGCTGGAACGGGAGCAGGAAGGACGCTGCTGGCCATGAGGTGGATCATGATGCGGCTCCCAATCGTGTCTGTCCGGCCATCATAGCGACTGCCCTCCCGTCACTTCGATGCGTTGACCGTTCACCCAGCGCATGTCGTCGGACAGAAGGGCACGGACCGCGGCTCCGATATCATCGGGTTGCCCGACACGCCCCAGCGGCGTGATGTCAGCGAGGCTTTTGTTGACCGTGGCATCATCGCGGACCAGCCCCCCGCCGAAATCCGATGCGACCGCGCCCGGGGCCACGGCATTGACGGTAATCCCCCGCTCACCCAGTTCTTTCGCCATGTAAAGCGAAATGACTTCGGTTGCGGCCTTCATGGCCGAATAGGGACCATGATCCGTCAGGTAAAAACGGGTCGCGGCAGAAGTGATGTTGAGAATGCGCCCGCCGTTCCGGATCAGGGGCAGAAGGGCCACCGTCAGCAGGTACGGCCCCTTGAAGTGGATGTTGTACTGGTTGTCGAGTTGTTCGGACGTCGCGGCATCGAAGCGCGTGTGAATGATGTTGCCCGCGTTCTGCACCACGTAACGCAGCGTCTGCTGCCCGAATTCACGGGTGAGAAGCTCTGTGACCTTCCCGGCAAACGCCGCGAACGACGCATGGTCCGCGATATCCAGCCGCAGCATCCGCAGTTTCGCGGTTTCTCCGCCAAGTGCTGCTTCGGCGGCTTTCGCCTCGTCTTCATTGGAGTGATAGGTCCCGATCACGTCGATGCCCGAGGCGATCAGATGCTTTGCGCTACTGTATCCGATGCCACGATTGGCCCCCGTGACGAAGGCAATGTCCTGTGTGCTCATAACCGGATTCCCTAGCCGAGTGCGGCGATATGTTCCGGAATTCAATTTCCGTATCGATCAGTCCATAATATGCACACAGGATAGCGTCAAGGAATTATGGATCGGACGATACGGAAAAGAATTGCGATACTCCGACGCCTGCCATTGCTGCAATGCGTCAGAAATTTTTCGGATGTTTTCCTGTTCCGGGCACCACGGCACTGGCATCCCACAGCGTCAGGAGAGAGGTGATGGCCGCCTCCAGATTTTCCGACCTCACACCGTCACGGGCTTCGCAGGTCATGCCATGCAAGAAGGTCGTGAAAATATCGGGCAGTACCTCTGTTGCCGGGCAGTCCCGCAACTCCCCGCTGGCAATGGCACGTTTCACGCAGGCCCTGAATCCGGCGCGCGTCCGCTGCCGCTCTTTTGCGAGCAGGGCCTGGACGGGTTCGTTTTCAGGCGAACAGTTGCTGGCACCTGCCACGATCAGACAGCCGCAGGGATGCGCCCGAGCTGACTGCATGGCCGCCGAACCGCGCAGCGTCCGTTCGATCGCATCACGCGGCGCCAGACTTTCATCCCCCAGCGGCGCCATGACCTGCCCGTAAGTCGCCAGATAATGCTGCACGACTTCACGGAACAGGGCTTCCTTGGAGCCGAACGCGGCATAGAAACTCGCGGGCGAAATATTGCCCATGCAGGACTTGAGCTGGGTCAGGGACGTCGGTTCGTAGCCCTGCGACCAGAACAGCGCCATAGCGGCGTCAATCGCCCTGTCCCTGTCAAACTCCCGGGGACGCCCTGTCCGCGCCATG
Organism: Gluconobacter sp. P1C6_b; assembly: GCF_018811945.1. Taxonomy (GTDB): domain Bacteria; phylum Pseudomonadota; class Alphaproteobacteria; order Acetobacterales; family Acetobacteraceae; genus Gluconobacter. The sequence goes on along the minus strand of NZ_JACRVU010000027.1, from coordinate 25,459 downwards.
CTGCCGCTCCTTCCGAAAAGACTTTCATATTAAGTGATCCAGAAGTGATTGCCAAGATTTGGCGGCTCTCATATATGTACCGATTGTTCCATATATGAGAGCCGCATGACCCCCGAGATGACTTCTCCCTGCAGAACCCCGGATGACGAACTGCCTGTCGCCGGCCTGCTCGCACTGGCCATGACCGGCTTCATCTGCATCATGACCGAAACCCTCCCGGCCGGTCTGTTGCCCCAGATCGGGGCCGGGCTGCATGTGTCCTCCGCGCTGGCAGGACAGATGGTCACGGCGTATGCCCTGGGCTCCCTGAGTGCCGCGATCCCCCTGACACTCGCCACGCAGCGATGGCGGCGGAGGCGGGTGTTGCTGCTGGCGATCATCGGCTTTGTGGTCTTCAATTCCGTTACGGCATTTTCAGCGCATTACGGTCTGACCCTTGTGGCCCGCTATGGCGCCGGGGCGGCGGCCGGGCTCGCCTGGGCCCTGCTGGCGGGTTATGCGCGCAGGATGGTGACACGCTCCCAGCAGGGGCGCGCCCTGGCCATCGCCATGGTCGGCACGCCGATCGCGCTCTCGCTGGGTGTCCCGGCGGGAACATGGCTGGGCGCTGTCGTGGGATGGAGACTGGCCTTCGGGGTCATGTCGGCCACCACCCTGCTGCTGATCCTCTGGGTTCTGGCGAAAGTGCCTGATTTTCCGGGCCTGGCGCATCATGAGCGCCTGCCATTCGGACATGTCCTGCGAACGCCGGGGGTGCGGCCCGTTCTGGGCGTCGTGATGGCATGGATGCTCGCGCACAATGTGCTCTACACCTATATCGTGCCGTTCATCGCACCCGCCGGACTGGCAGGACAGGCCGATCGCATCCTGCTGCTTTTCGGTCTCGCCGCCCTTGCCGGCATCTGGCTGACCAGCCGCACGGTCGATCACGCCCTGCGTCTGTCGGTTCTGGCCAGTCTGGCAATTTTCGCTGCTGTCGCGGGTGTTTTCGCAATCGGGTCCGCGTCACCTGCGGTGATCATGATCGGTGTCGCGATATGGGGCCTGACATTCGGCGGTGCTGCAACGCTCCTTCAGACAGCCCTCGCCGATGCGGCCGGTGATGGCGCGGATGTCGCCCTGTCGATGAATGTCGTCGCCTGGAACAGCGCTATCGCGGGCGGTGGCCTGCTGGGTGGCATCATGCTGGATATCTGGGGAGCAGCCTCGTTCCCCTGGGCCGTGGCAGGCCTCGCCGCCGCCGGTTTCCTGATCACATGGCAGGCCCGAACGCACGGTTTCCCCTCAGGCCACCGCCTCGGACAGCAACAGACGGAGGAACAAAATGGCACGGCTTGAGCCGCATTGGCAGGATGCACCTACTATGACAGACGCCCCACGCGCCTTCTTCTCCGCCATCACACTGCACTTCTGATTTCAAAAAAGTCGCCCGGAACAGCTTTTCCTACTGGTACAGACCCGGCGCGGGGCCCCAGCCGGTCAGGAGGTGGCGGCCGATTTCTTCGTGTTTCCATTCCACCGGATCGTGCAGCGAGAGTGTCCGCGCGTCGCGCCAGTAGCGGTCGAACCCGTACGCCGCATCCGTTACCCGCGCGCCGAGCGCTGACATAAGGTCTGATCCTGCCCGCAGGGAGGCCCGGGATGCCGAGGACCGGGCGGCGTAAACGGGGATGGCCACATCCGTCCGCGAGCAGCCTCCCTGTTCGAAAACATCCAGCAATCCGGCTGCTGTCCGCGCACTTGCGCAAGCCGCGGCCAGTTCCGCGCCGATCTCCCCGAAAAGGCGGCGGACCAGCAGATCATCCGCCGCGTCATTCACCCCGGCAGACGCCCAGGGGCGGCTGTGTTCGCGCACGAAGACGACGGCCGCCTGCAGCGCAGCCAGTCCGATCCCTACGAGGATCATCGAAAATCCGTTCTGATAGCGCAGGGGGGCGTGCACCTGCGGTACGGACTGCGCCGTCAGTACCGACCATTCCGGTCTGGTCTGGACACGGTCCAGAACGACGCTGCCTGACTCCGTCGCCCGCTGTCCCAGCCGGTTCCAGTCTTCCATGAAGCGCACGCCCGGCGTTCCGGAGGGCAGCAGGTCCAGCCGCATCGTCTGGGCGACCACGTCATAGGACGACACCAGCAGCAGGTCCGCGCCCACGGCCCCTGTCGCATAGATCTTGCTCCCGTCGATGAGGTGCCCCTCGCGTTCAGGTCGCGATACGACATGCCCGAAATCGACCGCCCGCTTTCCGTTCTCCGCCAGCGCCATGCCGATCATGGCATGATCCGCACAGATCCGCTCTGCCAGATGGCGGCACATTCCGGGCGTGGCCACGGACAGCAGTTCCCGCACCGCGTCGTCATGCACCTTGTAAATCTGCGCCACGGACGGGTCCGCCATGCCGAGTTCCAGAAAAACCTCCTGCGACAGCGCCTGCGACAGGCCCAATCCGCCAAGGGCCACAGGCAAGGGCGCCTTCATCAGAGCGCAGTTTTTCAGCGCCTGAATGGAAGCACGCGGATAGCGTCCGAGCCGGTCGTTTTCCGCGGCCCGCGGGGCGATCTCCGATCGGATCACTTCTCTGAGGGTTTGAAAAAACGCTTCCAGACCGGCCGGAACGGAACAGGCCGGCACAAGACTGCGCAGTCCGCCAAAAACATTCCTACAGGAAGGTTGCATCAGTCCGTCTCCGCTTCTGCCTGTTTCACCGGGTAATCATGCACCCTGCATGGTGTCCATTCCAGCCGGACTGCCCCCGGGACTGATCCCGACGCAATCTTCACAGAACTGACGCGCCTCTCTGGACATCGGCCCGGATACAAGTTTTCCTGCCCGAACGACGCGCCCAGGCAGGGCGTTCATGCGTTACTGCCGTTAACCAACGGCAATGCCCAATGGCGAATGCAAGGATTTTGAAGCAATGGCTCATCTCAGCCCCCTGGCCGGCAAAACACTTCCCCCCGACCAGCTGACCGATATTCCCGCCCTGATCGCGGCCTATTATGACCGCAAGCCCGACCCTTCGATTGCCACGCAGCGCGTTTCGTTCGGCACCTCCGGCCACCGGGGCTCTTCGTTCCATACCAGCTTCAACGAGAACCATATCCTCGCCATCTGTGAAGCCATCTGTCGCCATCGCAAGGCTGAAGGCATCGACGGCCCGCTCTTCATCGGCATGGACAGCCACGCCCTGTCCGGCCCGGCGCAGAAATCCGCCATCGAGGTTTTTGCAGCCCACGGCATCGACGCCCGGATTGACGAAAACGGCGGCTACACGCCGACTCCCGTGATTTCCCATGCCATCCTGACCTATAACAAGGGCCGCACTACGGGTCTGGCCGATGGCGTTGTCATCACGCCCTCGCATAATCCGCCGTCCGATGGTGGTTTCAAATACAACCCGACCAATGGTGGACCGGCCGATACGGCCATCACCAAGGCCATTCAGGACATGGCCAATGAGTTCCTCGCCAACGGTCTGAAGGACGTCAAACGCCTGCCTTACGAGCAGGCGCGGCAGGAAGCCTGCATCAAGGGCTACGACTTCATCACGCCTTATGTGAACGATCTGGACTCGGTCATCGACATGAAGGCTATCCGCGACGCCGGCGTGAAGATCGGCATTGACCCGCTGGGCGGGGCGGCCGTTGCATACTGGAAACCCATCATCGAGCGCTACGGTCTGAACGCCACCGTCGTCAGCGACGTCGTGGACCCGACCTTCTCCTTCATGACCGCCGACTGGGACGGACAGATCCGCATGGACTGCTCCTCCCCCTATGCCATGGCGCGACTGATCGAAATGGGGGACCGCTTTGACGTGGCCTTCGCCAATGACACCGATGCCGACCGTCACGGCATCGTCGCCATGCCCGACGGGCTGATGAACCCGAACCACTATCTTGCGGTAGCGATTTCCTACCTGTTCCGCAACCGTCCGGACTGGAGCCCGGAACTGGGTGTGGGCAAGACGCTCGTCAGCAGCGGGCTGATTGACCGCGTGGCGAAGGATATGGGCCGCAAGCTCGTTGAGGTGCCGGTCGGGCTGAAATGGTTCGTCCCGGGCCTGATGGATGGCTCGCTGGGTTTTGGCGGGGAGGAAAGCGCGGGCGCGACCTTCCTGCGTCGGGACGGCACGGTCTGGACCACGGATAAAGATGGCCTCATTCTCGGTCTACTGGCGGCTGAAATCACGGCCAAGACCGGCAAGAACCCGAGCGCCCATTATCATGAAATCATCGCCCGCCTCGGCACGCCCTATTACGAGCGGATCGATGCCGCCGCCAATCCGGAACAGAAGGCCAAGCTCAGCAAGCTCACGCCCGAGCAGTTCCCGCTGGAGACGCTGGCAGGGGACAAGATCATCAGCAAGCTGACCCGTGCGCCGGGCAATGACGCGCCGATTGGCGGCCTGAAGGTCGTGACCGAGAACGGCTGGTTCGCCGCCCGCCCGTCCGGCACGGAAGATGTTTACAAGATCTACGCCGAGAGCTTCGTCAGCGAAGAGCATCTGCGCGCGATCCAGCAGGAAGCGCAGGACGCCATCTCCAAGGTCTTCGCTTCTTAAATCACGCCTACCCCCGGGACATGACGCATGTCCCGGGTCACACCTGCCTGACCGCCAGCCTGCGTCTCCGCAGAGCGGCGACTCCCCTTTTCGACTCTAAAAATCTGTTCGACACCCTCTGAGGACGCGACCTGATCCTTACCTGCGGCGAGAAAATCCCGCATGGCTGGACGGCCGGATTTTCTGCGCATTTTCAGCAGTCCTGCATTTCCTGCACCGCTCCCAGGTCACAGTCCTGCCGCTGCCTCTCACACCCATGTGATGCTCGCGCTCTGGTCATCATCCGCGATTTGGATAATACCCGTTTCTGGCACTCAGTGTCATATTTTGACAACAACCTGTTTCTCGACAGTCTATCTGTTTTCAATCCGGATAAAGGACGAAATGGATGTTGAAGATCGACCATAATTCCGTGGGGTCCTTTTGCCCACGGTATGATCTTTGCATCTCCATTATTCCATCCGGAGCCGCGTATACTGTCCTTTTCCAGCATAAAATCCAGAAACAGAGCCTCTCACGCCCGGACGCCCTGCGCCCTGTCGCCTTCTCCCAATCGGTAACGAGGTAAAAATGGCCTACGCAACGACAAATCCCCTTACTGGCGAAGTCCTCAAGACCTTCCCCAACGCAACGGATGAAGAAGTCCAGGCGGCCCTCTCCGAAGCCCATGCGGCTTTCGAAAGCTGGCGCGACACCCCCTTTGCCGAGCGGGCAAAAATCATGAACGCCGCCGCAGCAATCCTGCGCCGCGACATCGATAAATACGCTCGCCTTGGCACGCTGGAAATGGGCAAGCTGTTCACAGAGTCGAAACTGGAGATCATTCTCTCCGCCGAGATCTTTGAATATTATGCCAGATATGCCGAAGAACTGCTGAAGCCCGAACCGCTTCCGGTCGCCAATCCGGCCGAGGGCAAGGCCACGCTGGTTCACGAACCTCTCGGGATCGTGCTGGCCATCGAGCCCTGGAACTTCCCGTTCTATCAGGTCGTCCGCATCATCGCGCCGCAGCTTTCGGCCGGCAACGCGGTTCTGCTCAAGCACGCATCCAACCTGCCGCAGTGTGCCGCCATCTGCGAAGACCTGATGAACGAGGCCGGACTGCCCAAGGGCCTGTTCCGCAACCTCTATCTTGCCCGTCCCCATACGGAAATGATCCTGAACGATCCCCGCGTGTGCGGCGTGGCGCTGACGGGTTCCGAAGGGGCTGGCGTCATCATCGCGGGTACGGCCGGCAAGGCGCTGAAGAAGGCCACGATGGAACTCGGCGGTGCCGATGCCTTCATCGTGCTCGACGATGCGGACGTGGAAAAGGCTGCGAAATGGGCCGTCATGGGCCGCCACTGGAATGCCGGTCAGGTCTGCGTTTCCGCCAAGCGCATCATTGTGGCGGATGCGATCTATGACCGCTTCCTGGAACTCTACAGGAAGGGCGTTTCCGAGCTGAAGGCCGGTGATCCGATGGACCCGTCCACCACGCTTGCCCCGCTCTGCTCGCAGGCTGCGGCGGATGATCTGCGCAGGCAGGTCGAGGAAGCCAGAAAGCATGGCGCAAAGGTTGAAGCCATCGGCGCTCCGGTTCCCACGAAGGGTTCCTTCTTCCAGCCGCTGCTGATGACCAACCTGCACGAGAATAATGAAGCCCGTCACTGGGAATTCTTCGGTCCGGTCACGCAACTCTATCGTGCCAAGGACGAAGCCGATGCCATCCGCATCGCCAATGACTCCCCCTATGGTCTGGGTGGTGCGGTTTTCACGAAGGACGAGAGCCGCGGTGCACGGGTGGCTGCGAAGATCCGCACGGGCATGGTCTACATCAACCATCCCCTGATCCCGAAGGCCGATCTGCCCTTCGGCGGCATCGCCCGTTCCGGCTATGGCCGTGAACTGGTGGGTCTGGGGATCAAGGAGTTCGTGAACCACAAGCTCATCAACATCGTGGATATCGACGCCCCGATCTGAGGACAGCGGGGATATGCCGGGAGACTCCTTCCCGGCATATCCCGCCCCTGAGGCATCACGTATATTTGAGTTCTTTACTGAGTTCGAAAAAGAATTCGCCGATCTTTATTACAGTCACCTGAATATGATTTTCGGCATATCCGGAATTCCCATAACAGTCTGTGCGGACTCTGCCGTTGAATAAGCGCGTTTACTGCCGCCATGCGCGGTAAACGTCTCTTCCCTCGTGTCTTTTTCTGTTGCCCACCCCCTGAACGGAGGCCTGAAAACCGATGGCGTCTCGATCTGAAATTCTGATTGTCGGTGGCGGTGTTGCCGGTCTTTCCCTTGCAACCCGCCTCGGCAAGTCGATGGGAAAATCCGGAAAGGCGCGCATCACGCTGATCGACAAGAGCTTTTCCCATGTCTGGAAACCGATGCTGCACTGCTTTGCCTCCGGCACGCTCAGCAACGAAAACGACAAGGTGAACTTCATCTCCCAGGCCAGCGGCCACCATTTCGAGTTCTGGCCCGGTGAGGTCGCCTCCATCGACCGCGAAAACCGCGAAGTCGTCCTCAGCCCGCTTCTGGAAGCCGACGGTACGGTCATTCTGGAAAGCCGGCGCATGAAATACGACACGATCGTCATTGCGATCGGCAGCTGCGCCAATGATTTCGGCACGCCCGGCGTCAAGGAGCACTGCATGTCCATCGACAATCTCGTGGAGGCCAACGCCTTCAATGAGAAATTCCGGATGGAACTGCTCCGCGCCTTTGGCAACAATTCCGAACTGGACATCGCCATTGTTGGCGGCGGCGCCACCGGCGTCCAGCTCGCCGCCGAGCTGCACAAGGCGCTGGAAATCGTCGGCCCCTACAACCTGCATGCTTTCGGCAAGGCTCCGCCCAAACTGCACGTTACGCTCCTGCAGTCGGGTGCCCGCATCCTCCCCGCCTTTCCGGAGTCCGTTTCCGCCGCAGCCCAGCAGGAACTCGAACATATCGGCGTCACCGTCCGCACCAATGCGCGCGTTGCCGCAGCCGATGACCATGGCTTCACGCTGAAAGACGGCTCCTATGTCCCCGCAAAACTCCGTGTCTGGGCGGCGGGCGTCAAGGCTCCGGAAGTCACCACGGCCTATGGCGGCCTGACGATCAACAGGACCGGGCAAATTCTCGTCAATCCGAACCTGTCCTCGATCGACGACGAACATATCTTCGCACTTGGAGACTGTTCCTTCATTCAGGACGATCCCCTTCCCGCCACGGCTCAGGTCGCACGGCAGCAGGCCAAGCATCTTGCCCGTTATCTTCCGGCATGGATCGAGCACGGCCAGAAGGTCCCCAGCTGTATTTTCCACAACAAGGGCGCGATCGTGGCTCTGGGAAAGTACAATGGCTGGGCGGCCCTTCCCGGCGGTACGGTCTGGGGCGGTGGCATCTCGCACGGCTTCTCGGCGCGGATGGCCCATCTCATGCTCTATCGCCAGCACCAGATCGAGCTGTTTGGCTATTACCGGGGGCTGATGTCCTTTTACTCCGACTGGGTCGAGACCTTCGTCCGGCCTTCCGTGCGGCTAGACTGAGCATCATCCGCGCCTGAGGCGATATCCGCTGAATTGCCGCTCTGACCCAGAGTGGAAATGTAGCGCTTGTTCGTCAGGTTGGAGCCGGAGCTTTTGACGTCTCCCGTGTAGCTGTAACTGCGCGTGCCGGTGTACCGATAGCCGATCGCCCAGGAGAGGCCGCTCGTCTCGGGGGATCAAGGACTTCGGCTCGTCAGAGGAAGTCCGGGAGACCGCAGCGTCATCGCTAAAAATGCGACGTGCAAGACGCCTGATCGTTTGCACCTGAACAGTCCCTCTGAGGGGGCTGGCTCTCACGGATCAGGCGGTGGATGAAGGCCAGCTTGTGCATGATCCCGGCGGTCAGCACGAACGGGTAGAAATCCGCCAGCCCCATGGAACGGTTCAGACTGTTCACCGCATAGGTCAGCGGCAGCCAGGCCTGCATGATGTCCTCGAAGGACGCTTGCGTGTATGGGTCACCCAGCGTTCGACCCGAGGCATGGCCGATCCCCGGCACCCGCGGATCCACGCTCACGCCGAACGCACAGGCCGTCTCCAGCGTGGAGACGATATGCAGGTAATGCGCCCAGGTCTCGGCAAAATCCTCCCAAGGGTGGGACGTGGCGTAGACGCTGACATGGCTGTCCTGCCAGTCGGGCGGTGTGGGGCTGTCGTAATAGACCTGAAGCGCCTTCTGGTAATCCGCGCGGTCGTCGCCGAATACCGCCCGACACTCGTCGAGCCGCCCGGCGTCGCGCACCAGAACGTTCCAGTAATAATGCCCGATCTCGTGCCGGAAATGCCCCAGCAGGGTGCGGTAATATTCCCCCATCTCGACGCGCATGCGCTCACGGGACGCATCATCGGCTTCGCGCATGGCGATGGTAATGACGCCGTTGGCATGTCCGGTCATGACGGACGATGATCCGTCCGGCGCGTCGTCGAGGAAATCGAACACCAGTCCGTTTTCGGGGTCCTGACGCCGGTCCTTCAGCGGCAGTTTCAGCCGCAGCAGCGTGTAGAAGAGGCGGTGCTTGGCGACCTCGATCTTCCGCCAGCGCTCAAGATTTCCGGGAGTGTCGAGGTTCGGGATCGTCCGGTTGAACCGACAGGCCAGACAGAACGACCTGTTCCCTGTCGCATCCGGCGTCGTCAGCCAGTTGCAGACGTCATCGTCATGATTGGAACAGTACAGGACCTGTTCGTGTTTCACCGATGGCTCCAGCGGACGCCATAGCCGGTCCCCGGCAGGGTCCAGCGCCGTCAGCAGAGACTGCTCGGGCAGGTATCCGACGGCACGGCGACAATGCTCACAGACCGTGTTTTCAAAAAAGAGGATCTGGCCGCAGGACTGGCACTCAAAGAGCTTCATGGGATCGCATTACACCGGGTTGCCCGATCATGGCCAGTTCCGGGGCCTCGCGCCCTGACAGAAGGGGCTCCGCCCGCATCGTCACGTCGAACGTGGCGCGGCAGCGGTCCAGCATTCCGGAAATGGGCGCGGCCTCCTCTGGCCGGCCAGCCACCGCAAGCGGGATGTGATGTTGCGCCACCACCAGTCCCGATGTCGTATCAAAGCCGACCCAGCCGTCTCCGGGAATCCAGGCTTCCGCCCAGGCATGCAGATCGCAGTTCCATCCGTCGGCGGGGTCAGACTGAATCAGATAGCCGGACACGAAGCGCGCCGAAAATCCCAGATGCCGCAGGACCGTCACCAGCAGCCACGCACTGTCCCGGCACGATCCGCCTTGCCGCTGCAGCGTCTCTTCGGGCGTCCAGACTCCCGGCTCAAGCCGGCGCTGATAGGTCAGGTGCTCCGCTACGGCACGGTTGAGATCCGCCACTGCTTCCGAGGTCTTTTCCGCTCCCGCCATACGCCAGAATTCGACGAAGCGCGCCACATGTGCGCCAGCCGCGTCCACATCGCGATAGGCGGTACAGACCGGCGCTTCCGCAATCCCGGACAGGACCGGCCGGACGCCCAGATCCACATCCATGCGGACCGAAACATCGAAGCCCGTTACACGTTCCGGAACCCGGATTTCCGCCACCCGGTTGCCATAGGCGTCCTGCCGCCAGGTCATTTCCGCCGTCTCCGGGGAGACCTCAAACGCGTAATCGCGGATCGCGGATCGCACACGGGGTACCGGGCATAAACGCACGGTCTGACGTCCCAGGAAGACGGGCCGGTCATACTGATATCGGGTCTGGTGGCGCAGTATGACGCGGGAATTCATTCTCAGGAGGCCCTGTGGAAACGGTTTCAGATACTCGTATTCAGACACGTGATTTTCGGGCCATCCCGTTCCGGCAACCATTGGGTCTGACAGCAGTCGAAACATTACCCTATCAGTCTTACCGGGAACCGCAACAATTTCCGCCGGACTTTTCCCGATCCGTCCAAATGGAAAATTTCACGCTTGGCAAAGCGCTGGAATCTTGCTCCGTTAATAAAATATCGTAATGAACCGGCACGGCTGATCGGGTTTTCCATCGGCACAGGGTCGGCGATGAACAGGGTTGTGAGGCAGAGAATGAACAGGCCGGTTTTGCAGTCTCCCAGACCCGCTTCTGCCAGCGCTTCTCCAGCCAGTGCCGCCCCGGCTTCCGGCGCCTCCGCCAAGAGCGCGGCCGGGATGTTCGCCGCCTATGACACACCGGATTTCTTCTGCGAACTCATGAACCGGACGGATACGCTCCCTCCGAGCCTTCAGACCGTGCGTGACCGTCTCGCGGGGTTCGATCTTGCCGAACTGCGCCACCGCACAAACACGGCGGAAGCGCAGCTCTATCGTCTGGGCATCACTTTCACCGTCTATTCCGACCGCGAAGCGATCGACCGTATCCTGCCTTTCGACATGATCCCGCGCGTCCTTACGGCAACGGAATGGGAGCATATTGACCGTGGCGTGCAGCAGCGCGTCAAAGCGCTCAACCTGTTCCTGCGTGATATCTATCATGAGCGCCATGTCCTGCGGGACGGCATCATCCCTGCCGATCTGGTGCTCAACAATCCGAATTACTGTGAAGCCATGGTCGGCGTGCGCGTGCCTGGCGACGTCTATGTCCATATCAACGGGACTGACCTGATCCGCGACCGCAGCGGGCGTTTCATGGTGCTCGAAGACAATGCCCGCACGCCGTCGGGTGTGTCTTACGTCATCGAGAACCGGCACATGATGCTGCGGCTGATGCCGGATCTGGCGTCGGGCATGCCCCTGCGGTCGGTCGAGGAATATGGGCTGAGGCTGCACCAGACGCTGTGCGAGGTCGCACCCGAAGGCGTGAGCGATCCGCAGGTCGTACTGTTCTCGCCGGGCATCTATAATTCCGCCTATTTCGAGCATGTCTTTCTGGCCCGCGAGATGGGGGTGCCGCTCGTCGAAGGCCGGGACCTGATCGTTGAGAACCACCGCGTTTATATGCGGACGGTGGCAGGGCTTCGCCCCGTCCATTCGATCTATCGCCGCCTGAACGACGAATTTCTGGACCCGCTGGCCTTCAACCCCGACAGCATGCTCGGCGTCCCCGGTCTTGTGGAAGCCTATCGGCGCGGGAATGTCACGCTGGCCAACGCGCTGGGAACGGGCGTGGCGGACGACAAGGCGGTCTATGCTTACATGCCGCGTCTTATCCGTTACTATCTGGGGGAAGATCCTATTCTCGACAGCGTGCAGACGCATATCTGCGCCGAAGAGGCAGGTCTGGCCTATACGCTGGCCAATATGGACAAGCTGGTGATCAAGCCGGTCGGCGAGTCCGGCGGCTATGGTCTGCTGATCGGCTCGCAGGCCACGCAGACGGAGCTGGACGAGTTCCGTGCCAAGCTGCTTGAGGACCCGTCCAACTATATCAGCCAGCCCGTCATCGATCTGTCCGTCTCCCCGACGCTGTGTCCCAGCGGGGTCGAGGCGCGGCATGTGGATCTCCGGCCGTTCGCCCTGACCGGACACAACACATGGGTCCTCCCCGGCGGACTGTCCCGCGTGGCGCTACGCAAGGGGTCGCTGGTCGTCAATTCCTCACAGGGCGGTGGTTCGAAAGATACATGGGTGATGGCCCGATGACACAGACCGGCACACGTTTTCCCGCCATGCTCGCCAATCTGAACATGCTGCTGTCGCGCTATGGCGAGAGCATGATGTGGCTTGCCCGCTACATGGAGCGGATCGAGAACCTCGCGCGTCTTCTGGAAGTCACGGAAGCCTTCGTCCGCAACCCCGATGGCAGCCCCGGCTGGGATTCAATCCTTCAGATCAATTCGGACGAGGAGCGCTACGCCGCGATCTATCCCCTCCCCGCGACGGAGGAGAACATCCTCGCCTTCTACATTACGGAAAGTGCGAACCCGACATCCATCCGCGCCATGGCGCACATGGTCCGCGAGAATGCACGCTCGGCCCGGCCGCTGATTTCCACCGAGATGTGGATGCAGCTCAACGTCTTCACCCGGAGCATGATGGAGCTCTCCACCCCCGACATCCGGCGCAACGGGCTGTCCGGGCTGTGCAACCGCCTCAAACAGGACTGCCAGACGCATTTCGGCGTCACGGAAGGCACGCTGTACCGCGATCAGGCCTGGCTGTTCTATCTGCTTGGCAAATATCTCGAGCGTTCCGACCAGATCACCCGTCTGATCGACATCCGCTACCATACGCTGCTGCCCGGCGGCGAAACCTCGGGGTCACAACTGGATATCACGCAGTGGGGGTCTGTGCTGCGCTCGGCCGCTGCCTATCACGCGTTCCGGCGTTTGCAGCCCGTTACGACGACGCCTGCCAATGTGGTGGGTTTCCTGCTCAAGAACGAGGGTTTCCCCCGCTCCCTGATGCTCAACCTGCGGCAGGTGGACAACACGCTCAACGCCCTGTCCACCCATTACAACCTGCGCCATCAGTGCAGCCCGCTTCAGGAGCGCATCATCAACCTGCGCGCCACGCTCGAGGATCAGACAGCCGAGGACATCATTTCCCGCGGACTGCATGAATACATGACCTATATCCAGGACCAGCTTGCGGCCTTGCAGGCGGAAGTCTCGGTTACATTCTGGCCTGCGGCCCCGGTCATGACGCGCGAGGAGACACTCACCCCGCAGTAAGGGCGCTCTCCACGGGCCGGGACACGGCCGCGATCTTCAGCGTTACGCCCGCATCTTGCAGCATTGCAGCGTAACCGGGATCGATGCCGTCATCGGTGATCACCACGTCGAACTCGGAAAGGGCTGCCAGCCGGCTCATGGCCGAGTTGCCGAACTTTCCGCTGTCCACCAGAAGCACGCGCGAGTCCGCCACCGCCATCAGGGCCTGCTTGGCACGGATGATTTCCTCGACCTGATGATAGGCCGTCAGGCCGTGGATGCCGGCAGCAGAGACAAAGGCCAGGTCGATGCGCATGGACATCACGCTCTGTTCGCAGACCATCCCCACGAAGGCCTCGAATGTCGGGCTGTACCGTCCGCCCAGACCGATCAGGCCGAGCGTCTCGCAGGCTCCCAGACGTGTTCCGAGTCCCAGGCTGTTGGTCACGACCGTCAGCGACGCGATGGCGGAGAGGCTGTCTGCCATCGCCCGCACCGTTGTGGAATCATCGAGCGCCACCGTATCGCCCGGGCTGATCAGGGAGGCCGCGAGCGCGGCGATGGCCTGTTTCTGCGCAACGGCCTGGCGCGCCCGGTACACCACGCTCCCCGACGAACTTGCGCTCGGCAGGGCCGTAATGTCCGGGCCGATCCGACGGAGCAGTCCCTGCGCGGACAGAGCCAGAAGGTCCCGGTTAATCGAGGCCCGGCTCAGCGAAAACCTTTCCAGCAGGTCCCCGACCGACACCACGCCCCGCTCCGTGACATAGTCGAGGATCCCGCGCCGGCGGCCAGACAGAACCGGCCCTTCCACGAGCACGGCATTCATCAGGCATCCACCCCGGCAGAGACCAGCGTGCTTACGCTGTCGATCAGCTTCATGAAATCCGCGGGCTCCCAGCCTGCGCGGCCGATCAGCACTCCGTCCACGTCCGGCAGGGCGACATAGTCGCGGATATTGGCCTGCGACACGCTGCCGCCATAGAGCAGCGGGATCCGGACGGTGCTGTCGGGGCCTGTGATGTCCTGCATCACGGCGCGCAGTTTCGTATGGATCTGCGACACGAATGGGGCTTCTGCCGGGCGGCCCGCCGAGCCGATGGCCCAGACTGGCTCATAGGCGATCAGAACCCGTGCGAAATCCTCCTGCGACAGCCCGTGCAGCGCGATTTTCGCCTGTCGGGCCAGCGTTTCCTGCGAGACCCCGAACTCGAACTCGTCCAGCGTATCGCCGATGCAGACCAGCGGCCGCAGACCGTGCTTCAGCGCCGCGCGGACCTTGAGGTTCACCGTCCAGTCCGTTTCGCCGAAATGCTGCCGACGTTCCGAGTGGCCGATCACCACCATGGATGCGCCGCATTCGGCGATCATCGGGGCGGAAATTTCCCCGGTCCAGGCACCGCTTTCTTCCCAGAACATGTTCTGGGCGCCCACGATCATGGGGCTGTCCTGAAGGGCCGCGCTCACGTCTTTCAGGGACGTGAACGGCGGATTCACGAAGGTCCGAACGCCCTCGGGGGGACGAAAGGCCGCAAGGGCCCGGGCCGCCGCAACGGCTTCGGCGGGGCCCTTGTTCATTTTCCAGTTCGTCCCGATCCAGACGGTCTTCTGATCCACGGTTAACCTCACGACAGGGTTTCAACTGGCCGGGCACTCATGCCGATTCTCCCGGATTCTGACTTCCCCGGAATATCTTTACCGCTAAACCATAACAGAAAAAATGGCATCCGTCCCATGAATAACGATACATCTCTCAGCCCCCTGAAACAGCCCGGTGACGGGGGCTTCTTCCCTAAAGCGTCGTGTTGCCAATTCGGTTCCAGGCCGCCATATAGATGACAGAATATTGCAGGTCCTGCCGGGACTGATCCTGACCGGTTTCAGCCGCCCGGCCTGTGGAGACCTGTTTCTGGCAACGGAGCGCTCACATGACCCGCGAAACAGCTGCAACGGCCTTTCTGGCAGCGAAAAACATTCCCTTCAGCGTCCATGATTACGAATATGCCCCCAATGGCGGGCTGATCGGAATGCAGGCGGCCGAGGCTATCGGCGTGGCGCCCGAAGACGTGCTCAAGACGCTGGTGGTCGAAGTGGACAAGAAGCAGCCGGTCTGTGTGGTGGCCCCAGCGCATCAGCGGATGAACCTGAAGAAGGTCGCGGCGCTGTTCGACGGGCGCAATGCGCGGATGATGAACCCCGAGAAGGCGCAGGAGCTGACGGGGTTCCAGTCAGGCGGGACCAGCCCGTTCGGTTCGAAAACGCCGATCCCGGTGGTCATCTCGCAGGACGCCATGCCGCGCGAGCATGTCTATATCAATGCGGGCGGCCAGGGTTTTGTCGTACGGATCACGCCAGCGGACGCCCAGCGCGCCACGGATGCCAAAGTGGCCGATATCGCCGCGGACTGAGCCGCGTGACCGCTTCCTCCATGGCGCTGGACAACGCCGCGACGCACAAGCTTTCTCCCGAGCTTGCGCTGTCCGGCCTGCAGATGGAACTGCTGCACCGGGTGGTGTCGTTCTGCGAGCGACATCAGTCGGATGATAGCGCGCTTTTCGTCATTGAAGGTGCGGCGGGCACGGGGAAGAGCGTTGTCCTGAACGCGATCTTCAATACGCTCCAGACCCGGGCACGAAGTGGCGCGGCGGATGATCCTCTGCGTGGTCTGCGGAACATGGTGATCGTCAACCATCCGGAGATGCTCAAGCTCTACCGCAACATCGCGGCCACCATGCCCAACCTGCGCAAGAGCGATTACGAGCGCCCGACGACCTTCATCAACAAATCCGCCAAAACAGGAAAACGGGCGGATATCGTTCTGGTGGACGAAGCGCATCTGCTGCTGACACGGCCGGACCGTTACAACCATTTCGCGCAACAGAACCATCTGGAAGAAATTTTGCGCTGGGCACGGATCGTGGTGGTGGTGTTCGATCCGTTGCAGGTCCTGAAGTTCAAGAGTCACTGGTCCACCGATCTTCTGGAGAGTTTCCGCAAGGGCCGCCCTTCGGAGACGTTCCATCTCGACACGCAATTCCGCGTTTCGGCCAGTCCGGCAACATGTTCGTGGATTGATGGGCTGGGCCAGGGCGAGATCCTGCCGCGGCCGAAAGATCCGTCCTTCGATCTGCGGATCTATGACGACTGTGCGAAGCTCTATGCGGATCTGTGCGCGTGCAATGCGAAATACGGCCTGTGCCGCCTGCTCTCAACCTATGATTACCCCTATACGCTGAACGGTGAGGATCATTTCATTACCGAAGGCGATTTCCACCTGCGCTGGGACCGCTCCCTGCCAACCGAAAAGCTGCCCTGGGCCGAGCGCCCTGATACGATCGACGAAGTGGGGTCGGTCTATACAATCCAGGGGTTCGATCTGAACTATGCAGGCGTCATTCTCGGTCCCTCACTGTTCTATGACGCGAAGCATGATCGGATCGGGGTGCGGCCGGAGCGTTATGAGGACAGCGCGGCGTTTCAGGGGCGCGACGGAATTGCAACGCCGGAAGAGGCGAAGAAGCGCGTCATTCTCAATGCGCTGAATGTCATCCTCACACGCGGCATCCATGGGCTGTTTCTGTATGCTCATGACCGGGCCCTGCGGGAGCGCCTGCTGCGAACCTGATCCCTTTGCTCGCGTTTGCGTGAGTTGCCATGCCGCAACCGCTCTGTTCCTGTGCGGCAAAGGAGATTTCAATCATGTCCCGTCACACATTTCTGGCCTTCGCCTTCAGCGCCGGCCTTACGGCCCTGACTGCTGCCTCTCCCGCCCTCGCTGCACAGACCGTGGACAAGGGCACGCTCCCATCGGGCAATGTGCAGATTATCGGGCGGTTTTCCAACGCCCAGCCATCCGGCATTGCGGTCCTGCCCGACGGGCGGCTGGTGCTTGGTTTTCCCCGCAGCGCGCATGAACATTCCGGCCCGCGTCTGGCGCTCTATGCCAACGGCAAGCTGACGCCCTTCCCCGATGCGGCCGCGCAGGAACAGTTCGTCTCCCCGCTTGGCATGACGGTCGATGCGAAGGGACAGCTCTGGGTTCTGGATGAAGGCATGGTCGCAGGAACGGGGACTGTTGCGGGCGCGCAGAAGCTCTTCAGGATCGATCCTGCAAACGGAAAGATCGCACAGGTCATCCCGCTGGGGGCGCCGGCCCTTCTGCCGGACAGCCATGTCAATGACGTCCGGATCGACCTGACGCATGGGGCGGCGGGAACGGCATTCATTACCGACACCTCCACGGGTGTTCATCCGGCGCTGGTCGTCGTTGATCTGGCGACGGGACGTCAGCGGCGTATTCTCGCCGATACGGTTTCCGTCATGCCGGTCCAGGGCTTCGTAGCCGTGATGGATGGTGTCGCAGGGCGTTATGATCCGGCCCATGCCATCCTGCCCCAGGGGGGAGTGAACGGCGTTGCCATCAGCCCCGATCAGCAGACGCTTTACTGGCAGCCCCAGACCAGCCGCCGCCTCTATTCCGCACCGACCGCCGTCCTGTCCGATCCGAAGGCCAGCGAGACCACGATCGAACGGGCGGTGAAGGATGAAGGCGAAACAGGCATGGGCGACGGCATGGCGACCGGGCCGGACGGATCGCTCTACATCACGGATGACGAGCGTCATGCCATTCTGCGCCGCAAGCCGGACGGAGAAATGTCCGTTGTCGCCCATGATCCGCGCATGACCGAACCCGATGGCCTGACCTACGCCAATGGCGCCCTGTATGGCACGATCGGTCAGTGGGCCCGGCTGCCGGTTTTCCACGGCGGCAAGGACCTTGAAGTCATGCCGTATATCGTTGTG
The DNA here is from genome assembly GCF_018811945.1 of Gluconobacter sp. P1C6_b. Taxonomy (GTDB): domain Bacteria; phylum Pseudomonadota; class Alphaproteobacteria; order Acetobacterales; family Acetobacteraceae; genus Gluconobacter. The sequence continues at coordinate 7,508 of NZ_JACRVU010000027.1, read as the reverse complement.
AAGATCGCCCCCCTGGACTGAGGGCGCGCAACGCCGGGGGCTTTACCAGCCCTCCGGCGTCAGTCCCATCGCGCTCGTACCGGTTCCGGTCATGGTCCCCAGCCCGGACTGCAAACCGGACTGGGGACCAAGGCCGTAATTCCCCCCGCTCCCGAAACCTGTTCCGACGCTGACGGCGCCGTGGATCTTGTGGTCCGACCTAACGGTGTCTTTCTGGTTATCCGTACCGCTGGTCGCGAGGGGGCGCAGCAGCGCCGAGCGGCTGTCGGCCGCTTGCGGGCGCGGATGGGAACATCCTGCCAGTCCAGCCAGAATCATCACGACAAAAATCCGCTGTTTCACATGCTGCTCCTTCCCGGACCGGGCTGATACGGGGCGTCTGTCATAACCGACATGAACCGCCGGCACAGCAACGAACAATGACACAGCTTTACGGAAACAGATGTCCCAGCCTCAGAAACCATGCCGGAACCTGACACACAGGATCATATATTTGAAATACAAAGTCACATAGTGAAGGTTATGTTATTCCTTTCGTATTTTAAATGAAACATATTGACTCTTTACTACACATTCCTCCGAATAGGCGTTTACCGTTTAGTAACACTTGCGGAAAACCCCTTTCGTCAGGATGATGTATAATGGCGTCAAAGCTTCTTATAAATGAGTTCATGTTCAACCCAAGTGTATCCGGTGATCCTGACGAATTTATTGAAGTAAAAGGCGATGCCAGCACGGATTACAGCGCCTGGTCCCTGATTGTCGTCGATGGTGACGGCACTGCGGCGGGCAAGATCGACAATGTCTTTACACTGGGCGTTACAAACAGCGACGGTTACTGGGTCACACCTTTCCAGACCAACACGCTGCAGAACGGCACGCAGACTGTTCTTCTCGTCAAGGATTTCACGGGCAAGGTCGGCGATGATCTCGACACGGCCAATGCGGGGACTTTCACATCCACCCCCTGGTCCGAAATCGGCGACACGATCGCCGTGTCCGATGGCGGCAAGGGCGATCCGACCTATGCTGGTGCTCCGGTCCTGACGGGTTCGATCATCAACGGCGCCTCTCGCATCCCCGACGGGACGGATACGGATAGTGCCTCGGACTGGATTGCGGATGATCCGTCCCTTGCCGGCATCGACGGTTATGGCACCGTTGCCGCGGCAGGCAAGGTTCTGGTCACGCCGGGCGCAGCGAATGACGGAACCTCTTCGGGAGGCAGCACCGGTGGATCGGGCGGTTCGGATACGGGCGGCAGTGGATCTGGCGGCAGCGACACAGGGGGAAGCGACACCGGAGGAAGCGGGTCCGGCTCCGGCAGTGATACGACGACGCCGCAGGAACTGACGATCCAGCAGATCAACGGCACCGGCTATTACAGCCCGTATGCCAACACCTCCGTCATGACCACGGGTGTTGTGACCGCTGTGGACACGAATGGCAGCATCGGTTTCTGGATCCAGCAGACGAATGCCGACAAAAACACGGTCGGCAGTGCGGGCATCTTCATCTATGCGGGCAAGACCGCCACACTTCCGACGGTGGGCGAGACCGTATCCGTCACGGGGACGGTCACGAATTATTCCGGCACGTCGTGGAGCAAATCCCTCACCCTGCCGGAAATCAACCTCGTCTCCTACACCGACACCGGCGCGGCCTATGTGAACGTCACGCCGACGGTTGTTGGTCAGGGGGGCTGACGGTTCCGGCGGCGTCCTATCTGGGCGATCTGACGCAGGCGATCGATCTGAACAAGAGCACGGCCTCCCTCAGCCCCGACACCAATGCGCTCGATTTCTACCGCAACCTGATTGGCCAGGTCATCACGATCCATGATGCCGTGGCTGTTGGCGCCACGGCATCGAACGCGACCTGGGTCGTGCCCGATGGCGGCGATGGTCTGCTGACGCCGACTGGCGCGCTTCAGGAAACGGCCGACAGCGTCAATACGCAACGGATCGAGCTTTATTACGACAGCGGCGTCACGCCGGGGTCTGCCATCAGCGCGGAAGTCGGGGACAGGCTCGGCGACATCACGGGTGTGCTGACCTATTATAATGGCGTCTATGAGCTGGTCCCGACCACGCAGGTCACGGTTCTGCATACCGACACGCCCGCGCCGGTCACGTCCCTGCACAAGGACGCTCAGAACCTGCTGGTCAGCGACTACAACATCGAGAACTTCAATGCGCTCGATCCCGCAAACGTAGACCGTCTGAAGCAGGTCGCGCAGATCATCGTCAACAATCTCGACAGCCCGGACGTTCTGGCACTTCAGGAAATCCAGGACGACAGCGGCACGACCAATGACGGGACCGTCAGCGCGGAACAGAATCTGGCGGCCATCGTCAAGGCCATCGCGGATGCGGGTGGCCCGACCTATTCCTGGGCCCAGGTGGACCCGACCAACAACGCCTCGGGCGGCGTGTCGGGTGGCAATATCCGCAGCGTCTTTCTATACAATCCCGAGCGCGTCAGCCTCGCAGCCCCCGTCACGACCATCGGTGACGAGGAACTGGCCAGCGGCACTTTCAAGAACACCCGCCTGCCGCTGGTCGGCACGTTCGAGTTCAATGGTCAGTCGGTCACGCTCGTCAACGTGCATCTGTCCTCACAGGCCGGCAGCAGCGAGCTTTATGGTTCGACGCAGCCGCCCGTGAACCATGGCGGCACGACGGGAACGGTCAACAACCGCATCGCCCAGGCGCAGTACATCACGAACTACGTCAACGGACTGCTGACCCAGGACCCGACAGCGAAGGTCGGTATCCTGGGCGATTTCAACGACACCGAATGGAGCGATGCCCAGCAGGTCTATGCCAATGCCGGCCTGACGGACATGAGCACCACGGAAGAGCCGTCCAACCGCTACACCTATATCTTTGAAGGGAATGCGGAATCACTGGATCACACGATCGGCAGTTCGGCTTTTGCCAGCGCCGGAAAGTTCGAGACGATCGATGTCAACACAGGGTCGCTTACGGGCGAGTCCGATCATGATCCGTCCGTTACCCTGCTGGAAATGACGGATTACAGCGCAACGAACGGTGCGGCCCTGTCGGATGTCAGCCTGACTTCCGGGCAGACTGCCGCCGTTCACAGCGGCAGCGCGGCATCCGGGATCACGGTCGGGGATGGCAGCCGCCTTGCCCTGTATGCGGACAGCACCGCCAGCGGCATCAGTCTTGCCAGCGGGGCGAAGATCGACCTGCCGGAAATGGCCTGGTCCAGCGATGCCACCGCGACCCTGACGGATTCGTCAACACTCACCGTCACGAGCGGAAGCAGCACCTATACGATCAGCCTCGACGGTTCGTATGACGCCGGTTTCTTCAGCCTGGCCACCGATGGATCCGGGGGTACGATGCTGCTGGCGGAAGGCACGCCCTGCTATTGCCGGGGGACGCTGATCCTCACGGAGCGTGGCGAAGCGCCTGTCGAGAAGCTTCAGATCGGCGATCTGGTCCAGACTGCCACCAATGGTCTGCGCCCGATCCGCTGGATTGGCCGTCGCAGCTATTCCGGCACGTTCGCCAATGGCAACCGCGATATCCTGCCGGTCGTGTTCCGTCGCGGATCGCTCGGGCATGGCCTTCCGCATCAGGATCTGTCGGTTTCGCCCCTGCATGCCATGTATCTGGATGGTGTTCTGGTTCCGGCCGTCCTGCTGGTGAATGGCAGCACCATCGTGCAGGCCGAGCGCATGGATGAAGTGGCCTATTTCCATATCGAGCTGGAACAGCATGACATCATCATCGCCAACGGCACGCAGTCCGAAACCTTCGTGGACGATCATTCGCGCGGGATGTTCCATAATGCCGGCGAATATGACGTCCTCTATCCGGATGCCGGTACGGTGGCGGCCCGCTACTGCGCGCCGCGCGTTGAGGAAGGCGCACAGCTTGAGGCCATCCGCAGCTGCCTGAACCCTGCTGCCCGGAAAACCGCGACATTGGCGCCGCTCGAAGGGTATCTGGACGTCGCCACCCACAGCCATGTCAGGGGCTGGGCCCGCGTGCCCGGCAGTGACCGGCCCGTGCGGCTGCAGATTGTCGATAACGGTGTGGTTCTGGGCGAGGTTCTGGCCAATCGCATGCGGGACGATGTCGGAAGTGCCTGCGGTTTTCATTTCGACATTCCGGGTGGCCTGTCTTCCGTGGAGCGTCACGTTCTGGAAATCCGCCGGGCCGATGATCATGCCATGCTCGGCCATTGCCCCTGGATGATGGATCAGGCCGCGCAGCAGCCGCGTCAGGCCATTGTCGCGACCGTTCCCGTTGCACCGCTGGACGGCTGCATCGATATTGCAACGCGCAACCGTATCGCAGGCTGGGTCTGCAACCCGGCCACACCCGATGAGGCCGTGACGCTGCAGATCGTTGATAACGGTGCCGTTCTCGCTTCGGTCGTCGCCAACGGACGTCGTCCAGACGTGGCGCGCACCGGACGACCGGTACTGTGTGGCTTCGATGTCCTGCTGCCGGGTGGCCTGTCCCCCATGACGCGCCATGTTCTGGAGATCCGGCGCAGTTCTGATGGTGCACTTCTTGGCGAACCGCAGGTCCTCGAACCGGCGAACGCTTTCGACGCGGACATGAACCGCAGCATTGCGCGCGCCGTGGCTGCTGCGGCGGAGGATCAGGACGGAGATCAGGTCCTGTCCTTCCTGCTCGCACAGGTGGACAAACTCCGTCAGGCGCGCTCGGATGCCACGAGCGGCACGGCGACGGCCACGTTCGATGCGGCCCTGCGTCGCCGTGGCCTGTCCACGAAAGGCTCTGTCACGCGCAAACGGGCCCTGGTCATCGATGGGCAGCATCCGGACGCGAAACGCGATGCCGGATCACAGGCCATCCTGTCGCACATGGCAGCTCTTGAAGCTCTCGGCTACGACGTCTGCTTCGTCGCTGCCGACCAGATGGACCGGACGTCCACACTGGACGCGCGGCCCGGCGTCACCGTCTTCGGGCAGCCGTTCTTCGCTTCGGTGGAAGACGTGCTGCAGCGTCAGGCCAACAGCTTCGACGTCGTGTATCTGCACCGCGAGGACATCGCGACGCGTTACATGGCGCTCGTGCGCCGCAACCAGCGCAGGGCCCGCGTGCTGTACAGCGTCGCGGATCTGCACTTCCTGCGTCTTGCCCGTCAGGCGGCGGTTCAGGGACGGCCCGAACTGATGGCGCAGGCCAGCCAGATCCGTATTGCCGAATACAGGGCGGCCCTTCAGGCCGATGCTGTTCTGACGCATTCCGAAGCCGAGGCCGCACAGCTCCGCAAGGGTCTGCCGCAGGCCAGTGTACATGTCGTTCCCTGGGCCATTCCTGCGCAGAACGGTTCTTCCGCCCGTCGCGATGGCGTGGTGTTCGTTGGCAATTATACCCACGCGCCCAACGCCGATGCGGCCCGCTGGCTGGTGGGCGAGATCATGCCAGCCGTCTGGGCGGCTGATCCGACCATCCGCTGCACGCTGGTCGGAGCGGACATGCCCGAGAGCCTCCATGCGCTTGCCGATGAGCGCATCCGGGTTCTCGGACATGTGCAGGATCTCGGAGCGGTTCTGGCGGCCCATCGCCTGAGCGTCGCCCCGCTGCGTTTCGGAGCGGGGATCAAGGGCAAGGTGATTGAAAGCCTCGCGTCCGGCCTGCCCTGCATCATGACGCCGGTCGCAGCCGAAGGGCTCGCCCTGCCGGGTGCGCTTGAGAACCTCGTGCAGGGAGATGCGGCCGCTCTGGCCGCGCGGATCGTGGCCCTGCACAACAGCGCGGACCTGTCCGGACTGGTGGAGGCCGGTCAGACCTTTGCAGAGGAAGGCTACTCCAGCCGGGCTGTTACCACGGCCCTCGACCTGGCCCTCAGCGACAGGCCAGTCCTGCGGGAAGCCGTCTGAATCCGGCTGATCCGGACGGGTTTTTCTGTCCGGATTACGGATCAGCGCGTTCCGGTCAGGACGTCTTGGGAGTACCCAGCTTTCCGTTCAGGAACTGGGCCTCCCCGTTGCCGAAGGACCAGTCGGCATCCGTGTTTTCGACATAATTCACAATCACGTCGCTGGGAGCGATACCGCATTTTTCGGCCAGGGCTTCAGTCAGGATGCGGAAGAAGACCGTCTTTTCCTCAACACTGCGCGGGCGTGTCGTAATCGAGAGGATCATGACATCATCTGTGCGGGGGATGCCCAGCCCCGTATCCTCGATCCGCACCCTGCTTTTCCTGTGTTCGTAAACAATCTGGTACCGATCACGGGGTGGCACGTGAAACGCGTCGAGAACGGCCTGATGGGCCGTATCGAGGATTGCGGCAAGTTCCGTCTCGGAACGGCCTTCCAGCAGGTCAAAGCGGATGAGAGGCATGAGGTGTCTCCTGTCTTCAGGCAATGAAAACCGGAATCCAGCATGACGACGCACCGGCGCTGGCAGGAAGTAAATTCATCCTGATCGTCCCGTACACGATTATTTGGGAACTACATCCGGTATGTGACGCAGAAATCTAACGGTTCATGCGGTGATTTGCACAGACTGATCCTGCTTCAGTCTTTTTTCTCTTTCGGCGAAATGTGCAAGGCCCTGCCCGACGCGCTTGAGGAAATCGATGTCACGACTGATATCCTGTCGTTCCATGCAAACGGTGCGGAAGAGTTTTCCGCTCCCACGCCTCTCCAAGTGAAGACCGGCCAGACGAAAATCATCAACCAGCCACTCGGAATCATTTACTGTATCGAGCCCTGGAATTTCCCGTATTACCAGCTTGCGCATGTCGCGGGCCCATGGGGGCCTATGCCAATATTTTTCTGGATAATGATCAGTCCGCAGAGCTCATCAAAGATGACCGGATCCGTGGCGTTACGCTGACGGGAAGTGAACGCGCCGATCGGGCCATAGCGGCCCAGACGGGTGCTGCGCTCAAGAAGGACACGATGGAACTGGCCAATGATCCGCCTTACGGGCTTGGAGGTGCGGTTTTCTCACGGAATATCAGGCGCGCGGAAAAGGTCGCCGAGCAGGTTGAGACCGACATGGGCTTCATCAACACGGCCACCGCAGCAGCCCCGGAACTCCCTTTCGGCAGGATCAAGAACTCCGGCTTCGGACGGGAACTGTCCTTCCTCGGCCTCGAAGAATTCATCAACCGCAAGCTTGTCCGGATCAGATAAGCCGTTTCAGGCATCCGTCATGTCAGACAGCTGTCCGACAACCTGCCCCTGTCCGCGAGTTCCGGAAAGGCAGCTAAAGCACTCTGATTTTAAAGAATGAGAGGACCTAGGTCGAGTTGACAAAAGATCTATACGATCTGCCTGAGATCTGATTCACTTCCTGCCTGTGGGGTCAGGAGCAGAGAGAACAGGCATGGCACGAGGCGATCTGACGGATCATGAATGGGCGGTGATTGGCCCGCTTCTGCCTTCTGAGCGTGGACGTTGGGCCCGTCCAGCCGGAGACAACCGCCTGTTTCTCAATGGCATGCTGCATGTTCTGCGGACCGGCTGTCCCTGGCGTGACATGCAT
>NZ_JACRVU010000026.1 GCF_018811945.1 Gluconobacter sp. P1C6_b | reverse complement strand
ACAGGTCTCGGACTACAAGGCCACAGACGCCCTGATGAGCTTGTCCGTTCCAAATCCCAGGGCGATGCTGGCTGATCGGGGCTATGACAGCGACAGTTTCCGCCAGGACCTACTGCTCTACGGGATCCTGCCGATTATTCCATCACGCAAAGGCCGAAGTGCGCCGCAGAAAACAGACTGGCGGCGCTACCAGGACCGTAACCGCATCGAGCGGATGTTCAGCCACCTCAAGCAGATGCGCCGCATCGCSACCCGCTACGACAAGACCGTCCTGTCTTTCATGAGCTTTCTCAACCTCGCCGCCGCGAGGCTCTGGATTGGATCTTTTGTCAACACGGCCTAGCTCTGGCCTGATGGCAGGATGGGATTCAGAGAGACTCAATCGCGTGTAGCGAAAAATCGAATCTGCGGACCCATCCTTAAATACGGAGGAGAGATATAAATGATGTCGGGCCGCCTAAGTCCCAAGATAGAATACACAATATCAATATGTCTTTCGGCGCTCGTTTTCATCATTGCGCGCAACGCGAACTCCGTTTTTTCAATAAAAATATAGAATCGTATTTATCTCTATGAGTTCTGATTTCCATTGGCTTTTTTTTATTATGGTGCTTGCAGCACTATTCGCAGCCTCTCTCCCCGGAATGGCCTTGGATGGGTTTTCTCCACCCGGATTTTGGCGTCGCTATGAAATAATTCTAGCAACAACCTGGCAGGCCTCAATAGCGGCCAGTATAGCTGGAGCAGGGGTATATGAGCTGTTAAAAAGGCTGCCTCCCTCTCCAGAAGAAATACTTTCTAATCTTTCGGATCAGCTGCAAAAGCGATGAAATCGGTGAGATACTGAACATCTGCATCAGTTTCCCGACGCCCCAGAAAGATCTGCTTGGCAATTCCGTTTTCACCCAGTCTGACGGAATGAAGGTCAAAGCGTGAGGCATATTCATCCACCAGCCATCGGGGAAGTGCCGCAACTCCCCGCCCATGCGCCACCATGACCAGCATGATATCCGTCGTCTCGATCTGTTTCTGTTGACGGGGGGCAATACCGGCGGGTTGAAGAAACTGGGTATAGATGTCCAGCCGTTCCGACGGCACGGGATAGGTGATGAGAGTTTCGTCGGCAAGCTGCTCAGGCGTGACGCGATCAACGCCATATAGCCTGTGACCGCTTCCCACGACGAGGACCAGTTCATAATCAAAGACCGGCGTGAAGTTCAGGCCTGGCTTGTAAAGCGGGTCAGGCGTTACGAGAATATCGATCTCATTGCTCAGGATCGCCCCGATGCCGCCGAACTGAAATTTCTGCCGGACATCGACATCCACTTTCGGCCAGCGTTCGAGATAGGGAGAGACAACGTTGAGAAGCCACTGGTAGCAGGGATGACATTCCATCCCGATCCTCAATGTGCCACGCTCACCATTCGCAAACTGCTCCAACCGCTCTTCAGCCAGTGAAAATTGCGGTAACAGCCGGTTTGCGAGAGACAACAGCCATTGACCAGCCTGTGTCAGGATCAGGGACCGGCCTTCGCGTCGCCAGATCTTGACCCCGAGTTGCATCTCGATCTTGCGGACGGCATGGCTGAGAGCAGGCTGGGTCAGATTCAGCCGCGCGCTGGCGGCTGTCAGTGAGCCTTCCCGGGCAACTTCCTGAATAATCATCAGATGATTGCGTTGCAGAACACTCATCTCTTACCGCCTATATGCATTAAATTAATACATTCATGAAAACATATCATTTATATTCATCATTCTAAAGCTCTAGTTGAAATCATCTGAACGTCGGTCATCCCGCCCCATCGATCTGATGCAGTTGATATGAATACGAATTTGCAGCGCCTTCTTTCCGGGAAATTGGCGGACCATCCGTCGCTCTGTCATTCTGACATGCCCGTTCCCGCCCTCTCTTTCGAAGTCCTTCCCCCGCGGACAAACGCGATGGAGCGGCGTTTGTGGCAGTGCATCCGCCGTCTGGCGCCTCTCTCCCCCCGCTTTATCTCGGTAACGTATGGGGCGGGTGGCACGATGCAGGCGCAGACACAGGAGACGGTCCTGCACCTGAAGCAGGAGACGACGCTCATCCCGGCCGCCCATCTGACGTGTGTTGGCGCCACCCGCGAAGAAATCGACGACATCGCCCGCACCTACTGGCAGGCCGGTGTCAGGCATCTCGTGGCTCTGCGCGGCGATGCGCCCGCGGGGACCAACTATACGCCGTATCCAGGTGGTTACGCTTATGCCAGCGATCTGGTCGCAGGCCTGCGTCACATTGCTGACTTTGAAATTTCGGTTGCAGCCTACCCCGAGACGCATCCTACAGCCCTCAGCCCCCAGGCCGACCTCGACAATCTCAAACGCAAGCTCGACGCTGGTGCGACCCGGGTCATCACTCAATACTTCTTTGATGCTTCGACCTATCTGCGCTTTCTTGACCGCTGCCTGGCGGCCGGTATTACGGCCCCGATCGTTCCCGGCATCATGCCCGTGTCGAATTATGATCAGATTGCACGTTTTTCGGCACTCTGTGAGATTACGGTACCATCCTGGCTGACGCACCTGTTTGAAGGAACGGCAAAGAACCCGGAGCTCTGCCGTATCGCGGCGTGTATCGTAGCTGCAGAGCAGGTTCGTACTCTGCAGTCCCACGGAATCAACGAGTTCCATTTCTCTACGCTGAACCGTCCAGATCTGACCTGCGCGATTGCACATCTTCTGGGTGTGCGTCCAGCCAATGAGGCGGATTCATGAAGAAGCAAAATCGGAAATCACGGAAGGGCAATGATGTTTGATGAAACGCAGGACGGATGGTCCCCTGCCAGTACCGGGGCAGATGCCCTGTCCTCGACAGACAAAGCCAGGAATGAACAGGGAATGTCATCCCTGACATGCTCTGCCCCGGAGAGCACTGATCCTGACGTGAAGAGCGAACCTGAATGCCCATGCTGCGTGATCCCCTGGTTCCGCTGAACCAGGGGATCGGCCGATCAGGCTGAGAGTTCTTTGCGCACGATTTCTGCGCCTGCACCCAGAGCATTCAGCTTTCCACGTGCGACACGACGCGACAGAGGCGCCATACCGCAGTTGGTCGATGGATAAAGCTTGTCAGCATCCACGAACTTCAGGGCCTTTCGGAGCGTGCTGGCAACGTCTTCCGGCGTTTCAATAGTATTGGTCGCCACATCGATGGCACCCACCATCACTTTTTTGCCGCGCACAAGCTCAATGAGATCCATCGGAACACGGGAATTCTGGCATTCCAGTGAGATCAGATCGATACTGGATTTCTGCAGCTTCGGGAAGATTTCCTCATACTGCCGCCACTCTGCTCCGAGCGCGTTTTTCCAGTCGATATTGGCTTTGATGCCGTACCCGTAGCAGATATGGACAGCCGTTTCGCATTTCAGACCTTCAACGGCCTTCTCCAGGGTGGCAATGCCCCAGTCATTGACCTCATCAAAAAAGACGTTAAAGGCAGGCTCATCAAACTGGATGATATCGACGCCGGCCGCCTCCAGTTCCCTGGCCTCCTGATTGAGGATCTTCGCAAATTCCCAGGCCAGTTTTTCGCGGCTTTTGTAATGACCGTCGTAAAGCGTATCGATCATCGTCATGGGGCCCGGAAGCGCCCATTTAATCGGTTTTTTCGTCAGCGCCCGCAGATACTTCGCATCTTCGACAAAGACGGGCTTTTCACGGGTTACGGCGCCCACGACTGAGGGCACACTCGCATCGTAACGATTGCGGATCTTGACCGTCTGACGCTTCTCGAAGTCAACGCCACCAAGATGTTCAATGAATGTCGTGACGAAATGCTGACGTGTCTGTTCGCCATCGCTGACGATATCAATGCCAGCACGATCCTGATCGTCCAGCGTCAGACGCAGCGCATCCTGTTTGCCTTCGACCAGTTCCTCCCCCTGCAATTTCCAGGGAGACCAGAGTGTTTCGGGCTTTGCCAGCCAGGACGGTTTGGGCAGGCTGCCGGCCGTTGAGGTGGGGAGCAGTGTTTTCATGGCGGATGACCTTGTGTTCTGGTGTGTTCAGACGGAGTAATGGGCAGACCACTGCTCAAGAACGTCCTGATACGGCTTGATGAAGCTCTCTTCCGTAAACCTGCCCTGCGCGATCGCAAGCTGGCTGCGCTCCTCGCGATCGTAGACAATCCGGGTTACCGAATGATCCTGATGCTTCAGGCTCGGCTGATAGCAGTCAGCCGCAGGAGAATTCGAATTGTAGATTTCGGGACGGTAAATCTTCTGAAAAGATTCCATCGTGCTGATGGTGCTGATGAGCTCCATATTGGAATAATCGGAGAGCAGATCGCCAAAGAAATAAAAGGCCAGAGGCGCGGACGCATTCTCAGGCATGAAATACCTGACCTTCATGCCCATTTTTCCGAAGTACTGATCTGTCAGCGAAAATTCCCGCTGCTCGTACTCAACGCCCAGCACCGGGTGATGATTCCTAGTCCTGTAATAAGTCCTGTTGCTTGAAACGCTCAGGCATATGACAGGCATTTTCCTGAAATGGCTCTTGTAGCACTCTGAATTGATAAAGCACTTGAACAGGTTACCATGAAGATCACCAAAACGATCAGGCGTTCTGAATTCTGACTGATCTTTATTGTGCTTCAACAGCAGGACACTGAAATCATAGTCGCGGACGTAGGATGAAAAATTATTCCCGACAATTCCCGGGATGCGTTTATCGTCTTTCTTGTCAAAGATAGAAGTGTTCAGCACTTCTATCAGGGGAAAAGACTCATTTTTACCTTCGGACCTGATAGTCATTTCAGCAGAAATGATATCAACACCCACAGAATAGCGGTCTCCGTTGGGATTGTCCCAATGCGCCAGGGAATTGAAACGGTTATCAATCATGCACAGAACATTCCGCAGGTTTTCCTGCCGGTGTTCCCCGCGCGCCAGATTGGCAAAATTGGTTGTCAGACGTGTGCTGTCTGAGGGCGTGTAATCTTCATTAAATGGGATTTTCTTGATATTGAATGTAAATTCAACCGACATGATAGATACTGCCTAGATTACTGAAGATCCAAAATTATTCCCTTTTTTTTATTCAGGAATGTTTCTTCAGTTTGCGTTTCAGAGCGATGCAGAATCTTATGCCCGAGAGGTTCGTTGAATAAAAATGATTTTATTTCATTTAAGTATGAATCTCATTCATGTATGACGCGACGCTTTGCCAGCAGACAAGGATATGACCGTGCGCCTCACACATGAACCGCACGGCCTGTTCCAGCAGACAGTCATGGATATTACCAACTGTATCATATGCTGGCCTAAGCATTGCGACGCTCTCCATAGTAACACTGTCCGTCGGCTCCATAGGCGAAGCAGTTTGCAATATAATTTTTGTCAAACAGGTTCCTGACACTGGCAGCGACCTTCCAGCCATGCAGAGAATGGGACATGTTCTTAGGTTCAGGACCCATTGATTTGATTGTGAAAAACTGATTCAGGCTCTGTGAGGAGACTGAAGATGAGCGACCTGTTTTGGCTGACGGATGAACAGATGGAGCGTCTGCGGCCGTTCTTTCCCAAAAGCCACGGCAAACCACGCGTTGATGACCGCCGTGTGCTGAGCGGCATCATTTTTGTGAACCGCAATGGTCTGCGCTGGCGTGATGCGCCCCGGGAATACGGTCCACATAAGACGCTCTACAACTGCTGGAAGCGTTGGGGTGACATGGGCATTTTCATACGAATGATGGATGGCCTGTCTGCTGCGAAAACTGAGCCTCAGACGATTATGATTGATGCGACGTATCTCAAGGCGCACCGCACGGCTTCGAGCCTGCGGCTAAAAAAGGGGATCCAGGCCGCCTGATCGGTCGCACGAAAGGCGGGATGAACACCAGGCTGCATGAGGTCACCGATCAGAACGGACGACCGCTGAGCTTTTTCATGACTGCGGGGGAGATCAGCGATTATACCGGTGCCTCTGCCTTGCTGGACAATCTTCCTGCAGCACAATGGATGCTGGGAGATCGCGGGTATGACGCTGACTGGTTCTAGGACGCCCTGGAGGAGAAAGGGATCAAACCCTGCATTCCGGGACGGAAATCCCGCGGAAAACCGGTCAAATACGATAAGAGAAAATATAAACGCCGCAACCGCATCGAGATCATGTTCGGAAGGCTCAAGGACTGGCGGCGGGTCGCAACACGCTACGACAGATGCCCGACCGTCTTCTTCTCAGTCATCTGCAGCGCCGCAACCGGCATCTTCTGGCTATGAGTCCTGAGCCTGGCGTAGCCCGCGTTATTCACAACGATATCAACCGCCCGAAATGCGTGAGGCAGCGTCGATCGCCTCGCGCGCAGCAGCGGCATCCGTTATATCGAGGGCGACCGGAAGCACGCAGGCGCCATATTTTTCGACCAGTTCCGCCAGCTGTTCGGGGCGGCGGCCCGTCGCAACGATGGAATCACCTGCCTCAAGCGCAGCCGTAGCCAACGAACGGCCAAAGCCGCGTGAAGACCCTGTTATCAACCAGACATGTCGAATCATGATGTATTTTCCTTTTGAAGTTTGAGAAATTCGTTGGCCCCCCTGCTGGATCAGCGAACTGAACGGATGGGCACGATCAGCAAGGCCGAGCCAATGCAGAGGAAGGCTGCAAGCGCGAACATTGAGGGATAACCACCGAGCCTGACGGCCATTGCGGTAAGCATTGGTGCAAAGATTCCGCCCAGCGTATTGGCGACTGTGAAGCCGAGGTCCTTACCGCGTGTCTTGGGGTTCGGCAGAACTTCCGTCGCCAGGGCGCCATGAACGGCGAGATTGACCAAGGCCCAGCTCAGCCCAGCAGCAGAAGGATTGAGGCTCCGATCAGGAAGGAAGACAGGCAGGTAAGTGGCTTGCGACGACGGCTACTGCCGGGACCGGTAGAAGTCATGACGCGCGGGCGTGACCGCTGGACCCTGTTCTATTAGCCCACAGGTGATGACCTGCTGATCGAGGTCAGTGCGCAGGAACGGGTGTGACTATCGTGCCTGTCGCCTGCCTCACGCCGCCCGGTATCAGATGCCGGGCGGCACAGGCCGTTCCGGTTACTTCGCATTTTCCACGACAAGCTTTCCGTCCCGGACGCCATACTGCTTCTGATTATCCGGTCCGATCAGCGACGAGGCATCGCTTGCAAACGTTACGGGCAGGGAGACGGGTAACTTTACGGGACGGTAATTCCCTGCATCATTCACATCCCCTACCCCGACATACTGCGCAATGTAGGGGTAGGGATAAACCGGCCGACTGGCGATCGCTGCCGCATCCGGCCGGGCGTAAGGCTGGCTGGGCATGGGGGCCATGTGGATCTGGCCACCAGCCGGCGGCTTGCCGTGCCCTTCGGGCGGCGGTCCCATCGGTCCATCACCGTGGGCTGTCTTTTCCGTACGAATAGCGTTGGGCGCAATGCCAGATTCCGTCCAGGCCATGAGCGGGGACAGAAAATCGACCTGTGGGAAGCCCTCACCGTTTCCACAATGTCCCACACCGGGCAGCAGATAGAATTTCAGGAAACTGTCAGTCTGCTCCACACCCATTTCCCGCTGCACGCCCTGATAATACGCGATGGTGTTCAGGGGCGAGATCGACTGGTCCGCCAACCCGTGCCACAGGATCAAGCGGCCACCGTGCTTGTGGAACGTACGGAGGTTTGTGTTATCGGCATTATACAGTGGTGCCAGCTTGGTCATGGTGGCGAAGGACGCGTCATCAAAATGAAAGCGGGTCAGGTCAGCCGCTTTTTCATCCACCTGCAGCGGAATGACATAGGCAATGGCGGAAGCGGCAATACCCTGGCTCATGGACTCTCCGCGCGCTGTGGCAGGCAGCGCCCATTGCAGTTCTGAACCCGGCAGTGGACCACCGATGATGTATGGGCGCCCCGCCGCATCTGTGGCCCCCTTGTAAAGCCGTAGCGCCGCCTGCGTTTCTTCCGCTGTCAGGCAGTGCGATGTGTCACTCTGGCCTGCCGCGCACTGTACCCACACGGGATCGAAATGGCAGGCGCGAGGTTCTTCCAGAATGCCGTCCTTTACACCCGAAAGCGTATCGCAGTGACGGATAACGGCGTCATGCAGCACCCCCACACGGTTTTGCAGCAGGATATTGGTGCCATCGGCACGCTGGTTCCCGCGCACGTTCCACGCATGGTAAAAGGAGTTCTGCACGGTAAACAGTGCGGCCGGAGCCCCTGCGGAAATCCCGTCAAAATCCTCGGGGTAGCGCTGCGCCTCCATCAGGGCTTCACGCCCGCCATCGGAACATCCTACAAAGTACGAATATTTCGGGGCCTGGCCGTAGAAGGCCGCCGTCAGGGCCTTAGCCGCCAGAGCGGTAACATGGTTGGCGCGATAGGCGAAATCGATGCGTTTTTGCGGGTCTTTACCGAATTCGCCCTGCGCCAGCCCCATCATGGAGCCAGTATGGCCCATATCATCTCCCGCCATGACGAATTCGCCATTTAGGGCCGGAACACATGCTCCCGCGTTGCTGACGCCCACTTGCGTCATTCCGCACAGGCCACCGCAACCGCCGAGCAGAAAGCGCTGGGTCCAGTGCTCCATGGGCAGATCGACTTCAAAGGAAATCGTTGGCGCAATCTGCCCCGTGACTTTGCAGAATTTACCCTTTGGGGTCTGGAGCAGGGCCGCCTTCTGACCGTGAACTTCGGCCCCGAGGGCATGTGTCAGATCGACATTGTCCAGCGCTTCACATGACAGGATAGGTCTTACCACCGGCAGACTGACAATATCTGCGGCTCGTGCCAGGTTCGAGAGCACAGAGAGGAGGCAGATGCCCGGTCCCACAATCCACAAAAAGGCGGTCAGCTTTAGAAGTATTCTTTTCATCGCAGGTAAAATGCCCCGTTCAGTCAATCGTTCGATGCGGTTCATTAGCCAAATTTACGCGATGGCGCGTCAAGCAGAATGTATGGATTTGTAATAAAGGCAACTATTCAGAGCACCCGGCAACCCGTTACTCAACCTTCCATGCTTCCTTGTAGCCAAACCCGTTCCTGTTATCGGTCGCCTTGATGTAAAGCGGCGTAAACGCCCAGTAGACAGGCTGAAGATGGGCTGGAATAGAAAACCGGGACATATAAAGATTTGCCGCCAGTTCCCGGTCCTCAATGCCCAACCTCCGCACAGACCCCTCCATCTGCAATCCCCGCAGGAGAGGAATGGAGTTGTCCTGACCACTGACTGTTGCTACCCCTCGCCCTGCCTGCCCCAGCAGAATGCCGTGGCGGGTCGAAGGGTCTGTCACAAACAGCAGGCGTGCACGTAGTGGGTCAAAAACATAGAATATAGGCGCTGCCCAGTGCTGATGCCCGGCGCAAACCGCCAGGGACATGACATGGAATTCTTCTACCAGGGCATCAATCCGGGGGGTAAATATGGTCATGGTCCGACAAACCTTAGCCATATGGTGGTCATGGGCATGGCCAGCACCAGTGCGGGCAGCATATTACCAACCGGGAATTTGACAATGCCGCATATCCGGAAGCCGGTTGCCAGCATCAGCACACCCCCTACGGCTGCAAAATTGTCGTTCATAAGCGGGGTTGTCAGCGGGGCAAGGTAAGTCGCACCTGTCGCAAGGGCCAGCAGAACTGCCAGTTGAGGAATGCATATGGCTGCAACGGCAAAGCCGAGCGTTGTTGCAAAAATGGCGGCGGTCAGGAAGTCCAGAACAGATTTGGCCAGCAGGATGGAGGGATCTCCCGTCATACCTTCATGAATGGCACCGAATATGCCAGTTCCGCTTGCGCAGAAGAGAATGGTAAGGGCAACGAAGCGTTCGAGAAATACTTCTGGCATCAGATCTGCAGGCATAGGCACAAAGCGTCCCAGTAACCGGTTTCCCCATGTGGAAACCGCGCCCAGATGAGTCTCCAAAGCGCAACTTTCCCCTATGATGACACCAAGCAGCAGGGATAAGACCATCACGGCAACGGCATGGCCGTGGACAATCAGCGAAACACCCATTCCCATGGATGCCAGACCGAACATCATAGGCAGACCATCTTTCAGGCGTTGTGGAATATGGGGGCACTATGGCGGATGATATCGGCACTTGTGCGCGGCGCCGCGTAAATGGSGGRAACAGGGGGRAAAATGATACCGCCATATTCGGTCACGGCCAGCATGTTACGCAGATGACCCAGATGAAGTGGCGCCTCCCGCGTCATCATCACCAGACGCCGCCTTTCCTTGAGCGCGACATCGGCCGCGCGCGTGACAAGATTATCCGTCACTCCCGATGCAATTGCACCAAGCGTATGCATGGAGCACGGGGCGATAATCATGCCTTCGGTACGAAATGACCCACTTGAAATGGGTGCGCCTAGCGCACCTGGTGAGTGGATATGGGTGGCAAGGGCATACACGTCCTCAGCAGACAGACCTGTTTCATGCTCCCGCGTCAGTTGCGCACCACGGGACATGACGAGATGCGTCTCGATCTCCGCTTCCCGTAATAGACGCAAGACATCAACTCCATACTGGAAGCCCGATGCTCCCGTAATACCGACGACAATCCGTTTTCGGGTCATTGAAAGCTCCCGTTCTGAAGGTGTTTCCTGATGACGGCAGAAGTACAGAACCTGTCTGCCTGCGCGGGATGACGGACCGGCAAACAGGTTCCTGCAACATTACATGCCCGCTTTGGGAAAGATCGAAGGTGCGAACGGATGCGGATCGACTTCGCGGAACTGCGCACGCACAAAATGCTCTTTCAGTTTCCACGGATAGGTGCAGTCAAAGATCGTCTTACACGACACGCCTTTTCCAGGGATTGAGGGATCGTACTCCGGCACCTGCGAGGGATCGAGCACATGACCCGTTACCCCAGGCAGAAACATGGTATCCACATTGCCCTGATACCGGGTCTGCATGGCCCAGAGCACATCGTTACTGTCGAACAGATCGACATCATCATCCACGATGATGACGTTCTTGAGTTCGCGATAAACTGCTAGCGCAATCAGCGCGGCCTGACGCGCCTTACCCGCATCGCCCGCACTACGCTGGCAGACCTGAAGGATCGCCAGCAGCTTTCCTCCACCCGCGCTATGCGCATAAACATTTTTCACAAACCCCGGCAGCGCCTTGTCACAGGCGTTGAAAATACTGGCTTCTGTTGGAATGCCTGCCAGATTCACATGCTCTTCACCCGGCCCGACCAATGTCTGCAAAATAGCGTTCTTCCGCATGGTCACGGCCTTGACCTTGATCACCGGCAGGGCTGGATTGGCAGGACCGTTATAACCGGGGAATTCGGGCATCGCATGGCCAGTATTGGTGTTGACATCCTCCCGTATCCGCCGTCCTGGCAGGATCTCGCCTTCAATCACGATTTCGGCCCTGGCGATGGAGCGCTCTTTCACCGTCACAGCATCTACGAGTTCAACCGCTCTACCACGCAGCCCGCCAGCTACGGTCAGTTCATCAAAGCCCAGAGGTGTGGTGGGGGCCTCGAAACACGCCCCGATCGGGATGGCAGGATCCAGACCCATATTGATGGTAATGGGCAATGCCTCGCCCCGCTCTTCCGCCTTGGCACGGAAAGCATCGATATGGCGGCCAGGCGCGAAAAAGACCGAGAGTTCATCGCGCCCCTGCACGCACAGACGATGAATAGTCACGTCTGTATGGCCGTTATCCGGATCGCTACCCAGTAGCAGGCCGAGGCAGAAATACGGACCAGCATCCTCTTCCGTATTAGTTGGGGCCGGGAGAAGATTACGCAGGTCAAAGTGCGGGTCATCAGCCCGAAAGACCTGTTCCTGACACGGAGCGGACTGCCCCTTGAGGACGACCGGAGCAATCCCGTTAAGGACCGCCTCGCCCATCCGCCGCCCAAGCTCTTCGGGTCTGCTGTCAAGCAGTAAGGCCACGCGCTCACGTTTTGCCATAAGGCCAACCAGTACGCGTGCACCGGGGTAGCCTTTCACATTCTCGAACATCATCGCCGGACCGGTTCTGGTCGGACGCATGACGGTACCCCCAGCCCCGACACGTTTATAAACACCCGCCAGTTCGGAGCGGGGGTCGATCTCATGGTCTGTTGAAATCAGTTCATCTGGAGACTGCTCAAGCCTAACCAAAGCGGAGCGTAGATCGATGACCGGTGAGTTGGCTGCGTGATCTGTTCTGTTCATGACATTGTCCTTCCTGTCGCAAAAGGAAGGCTATCCGGCCACCATAATATGTTCCATATTCACTATGTGGTATTATTGATAAGTCAAATGTTATGGATGAACATCTAACGTCTGTTTCTCTACGCCGGCTGGCTGTCTTTCTCACTGTGTGCGAAACCCTCCATGTCGCTCGTGCGGCTGAAAAGCTCGACATCGCACAGCCCGCGCTCAGCCAGCAGATCAAGGCTCTGGAAGAGGCTCTTGGTGCCCAGCTGTTCCATCGTCGCAAGCGAGGCATTGATCTGACCAGTGCTGGTCATGCCTGCCGGGAGGCGGCACAGCACCTCCTAAAGAGCCATCACAACCTGATCGACGGGGTGCGAAGCATTGCCCGTGGTGAGATGGGCCAGCTTGTTCTGGGGCATGTCGGATCGGCCTTGGCGGGGCGGATTTTCCCCAACCATCTACAGAGAATGAAACAGCACTTCCCTGAAGTGCAGATCACGTTGGCTGAAAAATCCATCTCGGATCTTGTCAGTGCTGTCACAAAAAAGGACATCGATGTTGCTCTGGTACGAGATCTTGAAGCTGTTCCTTCCATCTGCAGCACACGACGATACATAACGGAAAAGTTATTTGTTCTACTTCCGGAAAACCATCCCCTTGCATCCCGAACCGACCTTTCCATACGGGCAATCCATGCCACTCCGCTGATTGGTTTTCAGGATCCGGACGAAGTCGGCATCGCACGTATTGCGCAACAAATAGCCGAAAAAAACGGCCTCTCTCTTGAGCCATCATGGAAAGTGACCAATATCGGCAGCATTTTCGGAATGGTTCACGCAGGTTTTGGCCTGTCCATCGTTGCCGAGAGTGTGACAGCACTTCTGCCTGCCGGTCTGAGCGCCCTCCCCCTGACTGAACCTGATGCAGAATCAACCCTGTTTCTATTGTGGAACAGAGAGCATATCTCGCCAGCATTACAGAAATTCATTGAGCTTTCCTAGATTCAGGACTCATAGCCATAACATGACAGTGGCGGCGAGGCAGATGGCCGAGAAGAAGACGGTGGGGCCCCTGTCGTAGCGCGTGGCGACGCGCCGCCAGTCCTTGAACCTGTCGAACATGATTTCGATACGATTGCGGCGCCGGTATTTGCGCTTGTCGCAACGGACTGGCGCCGTGCGGGATTTTCGGCCTGGAATGCAGGGTCTGATCCCTTTTTCTTCCAGTCCCTCCCTGAACCAGTCGGCGTCATAGCCGCGATCGGCCAGGAGACACTTTTGCCGCGGGAAAACTGTCCAGAAGGGCCGCAGCGCCCGTATAATCGCTGATCTGACCAGCCGTCATGAAAAAGCTGAGCAGCCGCCCATTCCTGTCTGTCACTGCATACAGTTTCGTGTTCATGCCACCCTTGGTGCGCCTGATCAGGCGGCCTGTATCCCCTTTTTTACCCGCAGGCTCGATGCCGTACGGTGCGCCTTGAGATACGTTGCATCAATCATGATGGTCTGGTGATCCGACCTGCCAGCCGCCAAGCCGTCCAGCATGCGGATGAAGATCCCCATGGCGCTCCAACGTTTCCAGCGGTTGTAGAGCGTCTTGTGCGGCCCATACTCCTGCGGAGCATCCCGCCAACGTAGCCCGTTGCGGTTCACGAAGATGATCCCGCTTAACACGCGCCGCTCATCGATACGTGACCTGCCATGCCTCTTTGGAAAGAACGGCTCCAGCCGGGTCATCTCTTCGCCCGTCAGCCAATACAGGTCGCTCATCTTCAGTCTCCTTGCAGAGCCTGAATCAGATCTCCTCATTCAAATCAATGAGGCCTGACCCTAAGCACTTAAATTGCTATAATTGGAATATATTTTTTTTCTGTTGTGGAAAACAGAATATAATTTGACATTGATATCATATATTTGCCTCAATGTCGGCGCGGGGCTTCGGGCTCACCGCTTCCGATTGCGGTCGGTTCAGCATTTCCAAGTCGTCATCCGGCGTAAGGCCGTACGAGAAAGGTTGAGCGATGAATGTCAGGGATCTGGAATATTTCATTTCTGTAGCGGAATGTGGTTCATTCTCCCGCGCCTCTGTCCAGCTGGGTCGCCCTCAACCCGTGCTCAGCCGCCATATCCGTGAACTTGAGACAGAACTGCGGGTTCCGCTCCTTTATCGAAATGGTCGCGGCGTCGTCATGACACAGGCAGGTGAACGCCTGAAGCAGCTTGGTGCTACGATCATCCGCCAGATCCAGGAAGCACAGAACCAGATTCGCCTCCTTTCCCCGGACCATCTGGACTCTGCGGCCATCGGAATGCCTGCCAGCGTCAGCGCCATTCTGCTGCCACCGCTCGCCCGTGCCCTGCGCGACGCCCATGCAAATGCCGAACTCCGTTTCCTCGATGGCTGCAACGGCGATCTGCTGAACAGCCTGAATGCCGGTTCGCTGAATGTTGCACTGCTTTATGATGCACCCGGTATTGCTCATCCCAATCTGGAAGCCGTACTCTCGCAGCCCCTCTATCTCATCGAAGCCTGTATGGGCGGGCTGGAAACACCAGAGACTGAGGCGACAATTGAAGCTGCAGAACTTACCAGCATCCCGCTGGTTCTTCCTGGGAAACGCCATGGCCTGCGGCAGATCGTCGCCGCATGGGCCAACCGGAACGCGCTTGATCTGACGGTGCAGTGCGAATGTGATTCCTATTCTTCCATGCTTCAGGTGGTCTCTTCCGGCATGGCAGCGACCCTTCTGCCGGCAGCATCCCTGAAACGCGAAATTCTCTCCGGCTATTTTCGCTGCCGACTGATCACGAAACCCGCACTCTACCGCACCATCGCACTCGCAGCATCCCAAAGCCGTCCGGTTAACGCCGGACTTGTCACCCAGATCAAGAAAATGATCGAAACTGTTCAGGACGATTTTCTCTGGCCCCAACTTCCGGGAAACACACAGCCAGACATACGGGCAATCCAGACATCTTCTCTGAGTGGCGCCTTACAGGCAGCGGAAGAGATTATTCTCTGAGGCCATTCAGGACGAATGGCCTCCCGCGCTGCTGTCAGACCGAAATCCTGAGATATTCCTGCGACTGTTTCGAGACACCACGGATTGCCGTGACCTCAAATTCCACCTTCAGATCATCGCGCGCCAGAGGTGTGCAGGCCATTGTCGCTGCCGGATCAATTCCTTTGAAAACTTCCCCCAGCACCAGAGCCACGGGAGCCATATTCGCTCGATCCGGAACATGCGTGATGATTCGCACCACATGGGCAAGAGACGATCCCACCGCATTGAGCGCCCCCTCGATCGTCTGAAGCGCGCGTCGGGCCTGGATCGCAACGTCAGGCGAGATTTCCCGCGTTCTGTAATCGATACCTGCCGTATTGGCGACAAAAAGCATGTCACCCACTGCCACCAGTCGCGAATAGCTGTTGCGCTCTTCGTACATGCTTCCTGCTTTGACCTTGATGATATCCGGCATCTGTCTTTCTCCGAAAAAAGAAAGGGTCTCATCAAAAAGTATTGCTCACCGCAGCATTTTTTTCTTTCCATAACAGCTATACATAAAACTGCCTTGGTCCCCTTCCGGCGTCATGGAAAAACACGGACCGGACCTTGCAGCACAGGAATCCGCATCATGACTGAACAACCCATTATTTCCCTGTACCGGGACATCGCTATGCCTCAGTTGGGGCTGGGTGTCTGGCAAACTCCCGTCGATCAGACGGCAGATGTCGTCAAATGTGCAATTGCTGCCGGCTATCGCGCTGTCGATACCGCCGCGATCTACGGCAATGAGGAAGGGGTTGGAACGGGACTTGAAGGACACCCCGAAATTTTCCTCACAACCAAGCTCTGGAATACGGATCAGGGCTTCGACAAGACCCTGCGCGCTTTCGACGTAAGCAGCCGCAGGCTTGGCCGGACGTCAATCGATCTCTACCTTATCCACTGGCCGGCACCCCGCCTCGATCTCTATGTCGAAAGCTGGAAGGCCATGATCCACCTGCGGGACGAAGGCCGTGTTCGCGCGATTGGCGTCTCGAATTTCACGCAAACCCATCTTGAACGGATTATCGGGGAAACAGGTGTCACCCCGGCGCTCAACCAGATCGAGCTCCATCCCGAATTCCAGCAGCACAGCCTGCGGGACTTTCACGCATCAAACGGCATCCATACACAATCCTGGAGCCCGCTTGGACAGGGGCGCACGCTGAACAGTCCGATCATCGGCAAAATCGCGGAGAAGCATGGTAAATCTCCAGCGCAGATCATCATCCGCTGGCATCTTCAGAGCGGCCTGATCGTGATCCCGAAATCGGTCACGCCCTCCAGAATCGCGGAAAACATCGCCGTCTTCGATTTTTCACTCGACGCGGAGGATATGGCGCAGATCGCGACGATGGACCGTCCCGACGGCCGCATCGGTCCAGACCCTCTGACGGCAGATTTTTGAGGCCTTCAGGTCCTATCTAGGAGGAACCCCGGATAGGACCTTTCAAAGGCGAGTTGAAACAGGGCTTAACGCCCTGTTTCAACAATGAGATTGAGATGTGGCTCAACGACGGCGCATGTCCCCGGCGGCAATACCGTCGTGGCATCCATCTGTTCGATGATCGCCGGCCCGGCGATTTCATTCCCACTCCTGAGCAGACTGCGTTCATAGATCGGGCACGACACAAAGCCTTCCGTCTCAGGGAACCATACGTCGCGCGCGCCTGTAATGGCGGACTGCGCATCAGGTCCGGCATCCGGATGAGACGTGAATGCGGCTTTTTCCACCTTGCCGGTCGCCTCGATACGGAAGGTCACGAACTGAACCGGATCCGTCTGTGAGGCAAAACCGTATTGCGCTTCATGCGTCGCAATGAAGCTGCGGACCATGTCGGTCACACTCTCATCACTCATGGCATCGATCGAAACCGGCATGTCCACCGCCAGTTCGTAATTCTGCCCGACATAGCGCATATCGGCGCTCATCTTGAGCCCGCGATCTTCCTCACGGACATTTTCCTGAGAGAACCAATGGTTGGCCTGTTTCAGCAGGGCACGGAAGATCGATACGATTCCCGTAGACATTCCCGGATGCGCAACCATGATCTGCGTGCTTGAGAAATCTGCCCGGAGGTCCGTCAGCAACAGACCGAGTGCACACATCACACCGGGTGTCAGCGGGATAATAACACGCTTCATGTCCAGTTCCTGCGCCAGACGCACTGCATGCAGCGGCCCCGCCCCGCCCAGCGCCATCAAGGCATAGTCACGCGGATCATGCCCCTTCTGCACACTGATGACACGCACGGCGCGCGCCATATTGGCGGTCACAACCGAAATGATTCCCTGCGCTGTCGCCATCACATCCATGCCGAGCTCTTTGGCCAGAAGACCAATGCGCTCCATGGTCAGATCCCGCCGGATCGCCATACGGCCACCAAGCAGGAATTCCGGATTGAGCGTCTGTAACGCAACGTTGGCATCGGTTGTGGAGGGTGTGAGGCTGCCCTGATCATAGCAGACAGGGCCAGGGAAAGCGCCGCAGCTCTGGGGACCAACCTTCAGCAGTCCACCATTATCGCGATAGGCCAGCGAACCGCCCCCTGCACCGACCGTGTGGATATCCAGCATAGGCGCCTTAACGGGATAGCCATGCACTTCCGCTTCCCCGGTCAGCCGGCAGGTGCCGTCCTTCAGCAGCGCGACGTCCGTGCTGGTTCCCCCCATGTCAAAGGTGATGATGTTGGGGATTCCGATGACGCGACCGATGGCCTGTGCGGCGACAACACCGGTGGACGGCCCTGAAAGAACCGTTCGTACCGGCAGAGCCCGTGCCAGATCAAAGCTGATGACACCACCATTGGACTGGGTGATCCGCGGCGCAACCGAGAGACCAAGCTCCAGAAGACGCGTACCCAGACGGGCAATATAGGCTTCCATGACAGGGCCGAGATAAGCGTTCACCGTCGTCGTCGAGAAGCGCTCATATTCACGGAACTCAGGGGCGACCTGATAGCTTGCGCAGGTAAAGGCCTCGGGAAACTCCTCCCGGACGATCTCATAGGCACGGCGCTCATGCTCCGGCTTTATGAATGCATACAGGAAACCGATCGCCACCGCCTTGACGCCTGCTTTTTTAAGGGCGCGTGCCGCATCGCGCACGCTTTCCTCATCAAGCGCAACTTCTACCGTACCATCGTGCCGCACACGTTCCGGCACCTCGAACCGCAGGGCCTGAGCCACCAGGGTTTCCGGCTTGTCTTCCTGCGTATCATAGAGGCTTGGACGCTGCTGGCGGCCAATCTCCAGAAGATCACGAAAGCCATCCGTGGTGATGAACCCGGTCAGCGCGCCCTTGTGTTGGATGAGCGCATTCGTGCCGACAGTCGTCCCATGGCCCAGAAAGCTGATATCCGAAGTTTCGGCCGAAACCGTTTTTAGCCCTTCGGTAATGCCGGTCAGAATTCCGCGTGACGGATCATCCGGCGTCGAAGAGACTTTCCAGATCGCAAACCTTTTCGATTCCGCATCATAAAGACAGATGTCACAGAACGTTCCACCAGAATCGACACCAAGTCTCCACGCCATTTTCCGCTCCGCTCATTGATTGCGTCGTGATCTGTTCACGATACCCACCTCTTTCGGCACGGAATAAGACCCGTTTTGAAATAACAGCTATGCCAAGACACGCCGCAAAGAGTCATGGCACGTCTTGTCATCGATAAAAAACGACCCTGTTTTCAGTTCGAGGACGAAAAAAGATGGTGCCGAAGGTCATTCCCGTAAAGTCGGATGAAAACCTGCCCGAAGCTGTCGATATCGTCGTGATCGGCGGCGGCATTATCGGTGTAACGACCGCCTTTTTCCTGGCCCGTGCAGGCGTTTCCGTCGCACTCTGCGAAAAAGGCGTAATCGGGGGTGAACAGTCGAGCCGTAACTGGGGCTGGACCCGCGTCATGGGGCGCGACGAGCGTGAACTCCCCCTTGGAATGAGCAGCCTGAATCTCTGGCGCGAGATGAACAGACTGACCGGACGCGAAACCGGCTTCCGTCAGTGCGGCATCCTCTATGCCTGTGACAACGAAAAACAGCTCGACGAATTCCGGAACTGGAAAGATATCGCCGACCGGTACCAGATCCAGACGACACTCATGGATGGTGCCCGGACGGCCGAAATGGCCGCGGGATCACAGCGCCCCTTCCAGGGTGGTCTCTTCTGTGGAACGGACGGCCGGGCAGAACCGACAATGGCTGCATCAGCCGTAGCCGAAGCCGCGCGGGAGCACGGTGCGGCCATCCTGACGCACTGTGCCGTCCGTGCCCTGGATCGTCAGGGCGGTCGGATCTCAGGCGTCGTGACCGAACGCGGACGCATCAGGTGCAGCACTGTTGTCCTCGCTGGCGGGGCATGGTCGCGGCTTTTTGGAGGGAATGAAGGTCTCAACCTTCCCTCTCTCAATGTACTTGGCAGCGTCATGCGCGTGGACAATGTGGAAGGCGCTCCGGAAGAAACGGTGGGCGGCAGCGACTTTGCCTTCCGGCGCAACATCCAGGGCGGCTACAACATCAGTCGCCGGAACGCGAGCGTATCGGAAATCACCCCGGATTCATTCCGTCAGCTGCGCCAGTTTGCCGGCTCCTATTTGAAGAACCACAAGGAACTGCGCCTGCGTCTGAGCCGGGCGTTCCTGGACGAATGGAGAATGGAGCGTCGCTGGACAGCCGACAGTGTCACGCCTTTCGAAAAGATCCGGACACTGGACCCGGAACCGTCACACGGCCTGCTGGAAGAAGCCGCACGGATCATCAAACGCGATTTTCCGCCCTTCAGGACCATGCGTGAAGTGGAACGATGGGGCGGGATGATCGACGTCACACCCGATGCCGTACCCATCATCGACCGTACCGAGAAAATTCCGGGTCTGATTTTGGGAGTGGGTTTCTCCGGTCATGGCTTCGGCATCGGACCAGGAGCCGGAAAGCTGTTGTCCGAGATCGTCCGGAACGTGACGACCTCTGTTGATCCGGCCCCCTTCAGCTTCAGCCGTTTCCGCTAACCCTTTCTGCCTTCTCTCAATATCCTGACGACGCATCGGAGATCCTGAATCATGACCTCTTTCCAGCGCATCGCCCTCGATCCTGTCACCGTCGAAATCATCGGAAGCGCACTGGCTTCCGTCGTGGAAGAGATGGGCGAGGCTCTCGTCCGCACCAGCTATTCAACGAACATCAAGGAGCGCCGGGACTGCTCCACAGCCCTGTTCGACCAGTTCGGCTACACCCTGTGTCAGGCCGAACACATCCCGATGCATCTGGGATCATTCATCGAATTTATCCCCCTCGTCATGGACCGTTATCCCGCAGACCAGATCGAACCGGGCGATGTGTTCATCGGCAATGATGCCTTCGTAGGCGGCGGCACGCATCTGCCCGACATCGTGCTGGCCGAACCGATTTTCACGGAAGGTGCGCTCGTGGCCTGGGCCATCAACACTGCCCATCATTCGGATTTCGCCGATCGGGGTGATGCCCACATCTTTCAGGAAGGCATTCGAATCCCGCCGATCAAGCTCTACAAACAGGGTGTTCTGCAACAGGACGTGCAGGACCTGATCCTCCTGAACTGTCAGGTACCGGACGAGCGCATCTCCGACCTTCGCGCCCAGATGGCCGCAAACCGGCTCGGTGTCAGCCGTTTCAAAGGCCTCTGTACGAAATACGGCGTGGATGTCATGATCAGCGCAGGTCTGACCCTTCAGGATTATGCCGAACGCAAGATGCGCGCGGGCATCGCAGCCATTCCGGACGGCACCTACACGGCCTCCGACCTGTTCGAGACCATCGACTATCCCGAGATCATGGAAATCGGCTGCCTGATCACGATTACGGGCGATGAAATGACCCTCGCCTTTCAGAGCCCGCCGCAGGTCCGAGCCAATCTCAACATGACGCGTTCGGCTCTGTTTGCCACCGTTTATTACGCCATAAAATCGATCGTTGATCCCACAATCCCCCCGAATGCCGGTCTGGCCCGCCCGCTCCACGTCGAAGCTGAATCCGGAACCCTGCTCTGCTGCTCACTTCCCGCCGCAGTCATGGGACGGATTTCGACGTGCCAGCGTGTTGTTGATGTCATCATGGCAGCACTGGCCCCTGTCTGCCCCGAAAGCATCACCGCGGCGACCAATGGCTGCGTCGGCTCTGCAACCTTCAGCGGAACACGCAAGGGCAGCAACAAGTTCTGGATCTATCTCGAGACCATCGGCGGTGGTTCCGGTGCGCGCTACAATAAGGATGGTCTGGACGGCGTTCAGGCGCATCTGACCAACACCTCAAACCTGCCTATCGAAGCGTTGGAGACGGAATACCCGCTGACCCTGCTGCGATACGAACTGGTCGAAGGCTCCGGCGGAAACGGCAAATTCACCGGCGGCAGGGGCCTGCGTCGCGTTTATCGGGCAGAAGAGGAGTGTTATGTTTCCACCAGCATGTCCCGCCTCTCGACGGCGCCCTGGGGCCTGAATGGCGGCGGTCCAGGTGGTATGGCACAGGTGAAATGCACGGCGCCGATGGTCCGTGGCAATGCCACGCTCGCCCCTTCGGATATCGTGGAAATCGTAACCCCCGGCGCAGGCGGCTACGGAACACCGGACGTTCTCTGACCCAAACGAGAAGATCACCTCATGTCGGAACAGTACTCTCCCCTGCTCTCCAAGCGCGTTGCCCTGATCTCGGGCGCATCCCGGGGGATCGGCCGCGCCATTGCGGAGCGTCTTGCAGATCAGGGCTGGCGCATCAGCGCCGGCATGCGGGACGTGGATGGAAGCTGGCTGACAGTGCCCCATCTGACCTGTCAGTATGATGCTGCGGACCCGGCTTCGGAAGAGGCCTGGGTGACAGAAACGATACGTGTGTTCGGCCGGATCGATGCCGTGATCCTGTCAGCAGGCATCATGATCCCCGGGTCGATCCTTGAAACCGACGACACCGATCTGGATCGCATGTTCCAGATCAACGTCCGCTCCCCCACACGGCTGGTCCGGGCGGCGTGGGACGCCCTTGCGGCTGGTGGCCGGGGGCGCGTTGTGCTGCTGTCCTCAATGTCGGGAAAACGCGTCAAATCCGCGCGATCGAGCACTTATGCCATCACGAAATTCGCCACGTCCGGCCTTGCCGCTGCAATCCGGCGCACAGGCTGGGACAGCGGAATTCGTTCGATCGTGGTATGTCCAAGCTTCGTCGCCACAGACATGACGCAGAACACCGCAGGCTGGACAGCGCAGGACATGACTCAGCCTGCCGATATCGCTGTCATGGTCGCAACGGCACTCGACCTGCCCAATACGGCCAGCGTTTCCGAACTCTGCTTCACCTGCCAGAATGAAGACATGGCCTGATCGCAGGACAGGGGGCAATCAGAGCCCGCCGTCAGGACAGGAACTCGATATAACTCCTGATTTTCTCGACGATCTGGCCTGTCTCGTGGTCAGACAGTTCATCCGTCGGTTTGGCAACGGTCACCGCCGCCCGGCACGTTCCGTCTCCTTCGAGGATGGGCAGGGAAATACCGGATATGCCCTGGATCACTGCGTTGCGCCGGGAATCGTAGCCAGCCTCACGGACATGATCCAGAAGATCCTGCAATGCTTCAAGGTCAACGTTCAATTCCTGATAGCGCGATGCATTCGCCTGCAGGATCGCCAGCTGATTGTCCGGGTCCTGATTCGCCAGAATGACCGTGCTTCCCATGCCGTAACCGAGCGGCAGACGCCCCCCCAGCCCGTCATGACCCAGAACGGGCAGACGGCTGTCCGTGATGTACATGTCGGTAATGATCGCATCCAGACCCGTCCGTTCAAGCAGGAACGCCGAGGCCTTGAACTCCCGCCCCAGCAAGGCGAGATAAGGCTTCCACTGCCGGATACGCTCCACGGGACTTGTCCTGAACCGTCCCAGCGCCAGAGCTGCGGGGCCGAGACGATAGCGTCCCCGCTGTGCGGCCTGCACGACCAGACCATGTCTTCGCAAGGCCTGCAGGGAGCGGTGGACGGCCGATTTTTCTGCTGAAACAAGCTCGGCCAGTCGGCCCAGCACCAGCCCCTGCGGCCCATGTTCGTTCAGAATCATGAGAAGCTGCGCGGCGCGATCCGAGTTCTGGGAATACTGCGTCTGTTTTGCAGCGGGGGCGTCCTGTACCGGCGTCTTTCGCGTCGATGCTCTCTCCTGGACGAACGACACCGATGTTATCACGCTATGTTCCTTCAATGGGGCGTTCCGGATGCGTGCCTGAACAGCAGACCGCGCCGATTATCCCCGCAATGAATGGCAGAAGAAGAGCCATGGACCAGCTTCCTGTCATCCTGACGATATACACCATGACGATTGGCGCAACACCACTGGCCGCATTTCCCCAGAACGTTGTCCACCCGGCCACGATCCCCGCCTGCCCGGAGGTCAGGTCCTGAACGGAGGTCCAGATGGAAATCTGGCTGAGCCCGGAACATCCCAGAGCAAGTCCGAAGATCACGATCATGCCCGTCACATTCTGTACATGATCGCCAACCAGAACCAGCGTACCGCAACAGAACGTCCCGATCATGCCCATAGGCGTCCGGGCCTTCCACACGGAACCCGTCCGCCTGAGCACAGCATCCGCAATCATGCCGCTCAGGAAAACCGAAACATAAAGGAAGGCCCATGGCAGGGAATACAGCCATCCCATCGACGTGAACTGAAGATGCCGGTGATCCATGAGATAGAACGGCATCAGCGTCAGGAAAAAGGACTGGATGGTCAGCAGACACATGTAATGGATACCGATGTACCAGAACTGCCGTGAGCGCAGAAACCGTCTTATGAGCACACGGTCTGCCGCCGGCTTCCCGTCTTCGACCGTCGGCTTCTCTGTCGCCGGGCGATCACGCATGAAGATGCTCCACAGGCAACTCCAGATCACTCCCCCCACGCCAAAGACGTAAAATCCCAGTTTCCAGGAGTAATGCGCCGTCATCTGCGTCAGCATCGGACCCCCGATCACCGATCCCAGATAGAGAAAGCCCAGCAGAACCGCATTCGCCCGCGCCCGCCGACGGGGCTGGAACCAGTTGTTGATGGTCACAATACTTGAAGACCAGTCAGGAGACTGACCGACTCCCATCGCAAGGCGGATCAGCAGAAAGCTGGCAAATGAACTGCCCATGGGCGTCAGGATCGTTGCAATCGACCATGCGAGACAGCCAACAAACAGGCACTTCCGGGGACCGTAACGGTTCACCAGGGCGCCGGCCGGAATCTGAAGCAACGCATAGGTCCACAATACGCTGGCAATGATGATGGAAATCTGGACAAGGGAGAAGCCGAATTCCGCCTGTATCCGGGGTGCTGACAGCGTCATGGCCTGACGGTCCAGCGACATGAGCAGATTGATCGGCGCCACCAGGGCAAAAAGGATGACCCAGCCAGCGCCCCACGACGCCCGGACAGGCCGCATCCCGAATTCGTCGACAAGACCCGCGTCAATTTCGCTCAAACCGCCCTGCCTTCCCGGTCGTTCCCCTGCCATGTTGGTTCCCTTCCGAAACGTTCATGACAACAGTATGCAATTTCCTGATGTGGGACCAGTATATCAGTTATACACCCGCACCGGCCGTCAGAACGATTTACCTGCAGTTTTTGAATAACAGCTATGTGTTGGATTCCGGCGCCCTTCAGAAGATGCTTTCCAAATCGCAACGATAACAACCCCGCTCCACCGATCGTAACCCGCTGCGAGCCCTGAAAACGGAGATCATGTCAGTGGCATCTTTCACATTCTCCAGACGCCTGTCGGCAACCACGCTCCTGTTTGCGGCCAGTGCGATGTCCCCCATAGGCGCACAGGGTGCCACCCCCTCCGCGAAGAGCGTCCGGACTCACAGCGGACATAGTGCTCCCCCCGCCTCCCATCCCGCACCTCGCAGAACGCCAGGCGCGCTCAAGGTGCAGTCCGATCCTGAACAGATCCATGTCTCCGCCGGACGGCGCATGGCAGGCGGCTTCATGAAACGTCAGGTCGCCCCGGAATCCACAAGCTCCATTACGGCGGCTGCCATTGCACGCAAATCAGCCATCGCCTCGCCATTGCAACTCGTCTCCACCCTGCCGGGCGTCAACTATGGCACGCAGGATGCGTTCGGTCTGAGCATCCGCAACACGATCAGCGTCCGCGGCTTCCAGCAGACCCAGTTGGGTTATACGATTGAAGGCGTGCCGGGCGTCGATCAGGCCTATTACAATCCGTATACCGAGAGCTATGCAGACAATGAAAATCTGTCTGACATAACGCTGATTCCCAGCACCTCGCGGATCAACGACCCAGTTCAGTCTTCCTCGGGTGGTGAACTGATCGAGACAGTACGGGATCCTTCAGAAAAAGCCGGTGGCATGATTTCCTATGCTGCGGGATCCTACCGCTCGCAACGTGTATTCGGACGGCTCGACAGCGGCTATATCGGCCATTCCGGCATCCGCCTGTTCGGTTCCGCATCCTATACCGCCGCCGACATATTCGCGGGTTCCGGGCGCAGCAACAAAACACATGTCGACTTCAAGGCGCTCAAGGAGTGGGGCTCCATCGGACGCAGCAGTCTATTCGTCTCTTACGATGCCTGGAAGAATGCACGTAGCAACCCCTATACGCTCGCAGCCTATGAAACTGGGGCAAAGACGAACAATAATTTTTCCGTAGGAAACTATGCTTCCAGCTATGTTCCGGGAGTGACAACCAACTACTGGAAGAACTATCTTTATCACCGTAACAGTGTTCTGATTTCATTCCAGAACGAATTCTTGCTTGCGCGTCACCTGAACCTGCATATCACGCCCTATTTCCACTGGAACTTCTCCAACAGTCCGGGCCAGACTTCACTTAACCCCGACTCTCTGTATTCGGGAGACCAGCGCGTCACTCTGGATACGTCCAACCTGACGCTCGTCAACGGACGCGTCAACGGTCTGGCAAATACGGCGCAACGCGAATACGAAACAGGCGTCAACACCTATATCCAATATGATCCGATCCACAGCAATCACCTCATTTTCGGTTACTGGTTCGATCACTGGAACATGGACGCGACATCCGGGGTTACGCCTCTGGACATTACCGGAAACGCGTCCAGCTATATGGGCAAGGACCTGCTTTACGCCACGAATGGCAGTCTCATCGCGGGCGCCAAGTATCAGATGTCCACGATGATCAACAACTTCTACGTTTCGGACACGCAAAGCTTCTTTGACGACAAGCTGAAGATTACTGCCGGCGTGAAGGAGATGATGTTTTACGTCTCTGGCACCAACCAGCTCGCCGGACCACAATACCATTTCTCTCAGGCCATCACGCAGCCCATGCCGCGTGTCTCGGTTTCATATAATATCAACAAGGAAATGCAGATCTATATCAACGGAACAACCAACGCACGGCCTCCTGTTCCGCTGTCGACCTATCCCAACATTTACAGCACCGCAACGGGGGCCATCTCCCAGAGCGGCTCGAACAATGCCCGTATGGAATACACGATCAGCGAGGAGCTGGGCTTCCGTTACTACGGCGCTTTCAATTTCGACGCGGCATTTTTCAACGCCAACCTGACGAACCACCAGGTCACGACCCAGGCCTTCATCAACGGGGCCTCAACCAACACCGCCATCGCGGCAGGCGGCCAGACCGTACGCGGCGTGACGGCAGAAGCATCCCTTCATCCCCTCTACGGTTTCGCGCCTTATGTGAACGGGCAATATCTCCATTCCACGATGGACAACAACTTCAACACGGCCTCGGGGACACTGCGCACTGCCGGAAAAATCGCGGTTTTCAGCCCGAAATTTATGGCTAATGTCGGCGTGATGTACACAAAGGGACCATTCTTCGCCAACGTAACGTTCAAATATGTTGATTCCCAGTACTCGACCTTCATGGACGATCAGTCGATGCCTGCCTACAAGACTGTCGATCTGGGGCTGGGTTACCATTTCCCGAAATGGTTTGTCCTGCATGAGCCAGTTCTTCGTCTGAACTTCATGAACCTGACGAACAAGGCCTATCTTGGCGGGATCAGTACTGTCACCACCAATGCACGCCCAACACGCGCCACGAACGGCCAGATCGTCGCAGGCTCGACCCCCGCCTACTTCCTCGCCGCCCCCATGACCTTTGTCATCAACATCTCGTCTTCCTTCTGAGTGAAACCGGGACGCTTCACCCCGGGATCAGAACAACATTTTACGCGGCCCTGCGAGGAACCCTCGCAGGGCCGCGTTTCATTTGATCCGGGCGGCAGATAACCGCGTCCTAAATCGCCGGACGCATCGCTTTACCAATCAATCGGGATCGAACTGTGAGGGCCTTTTGACAATTACATGGCATCACGCCTGCAAGAAGACGTGATGCCATAAGGATCCTGTCACTTTCAGACCGTGTCCGTACCTTTCTGGATGCTTATGTCGTCCAGCCGGCTGACCGCACCGTCCTTCCGATGCGCCAGCTGCCAGACGATGACGCCCATTCCCCCCAGAACACACACAACAAGCGAAACAGTGCACCATCCGCCAGAACGGGCGAATATCATTTCATATCCAACCGGGGCAGCCGAAGAGGCAAGATTTCCTGCCAGAGCAACCGCCCCGGCCGCGATAGCCGCTCCCCATTCAAAACGCTGCACCTGCGTCCAGGTCAAAACCTGACAAAGTCCGATGGACAGCATGCACACGGCAAACAGCCCCAGACACATCACGATATTGCTACACAGGATACCGCCCCCCAGCCCCAGTGCGGCGATAACGATTGCGGTGCATCCCATATATGTCTGCTGTCGCAGTCCGAATGATGGGTAGGCCTTCTTCAGACTTCTGATACCCGCGCCCCACCCGATCGCTGCCACATACAGAACCAGCCAGGGCAGCGAAAAGACATGACCTGCCGTCGTCGCACTCAGCGCGAAACGGTTCATGACGAAATGGGAAAAGGTCACGTGAAAGAAGCTCTGCATACAGCAGACGATGCCGTAAAACAGGGCAACCGGCATGACACCGAGTAACCTGCGAATGTCAGGCCGTTTTCCGGAATTCACGTCTTCCCTGACCTGCCGGGGCTGCTCCAGCGATGCCCCTCCATACAGCACAAACACGAGGACACTCACGGCCATTCCCACCAGTCCGAAGATCTGGAAACTGCCTCGCCAGCCTGCGAACCCCATAAGCCAAGCAGTCAGCCATCCGCTAGCGGAATAACCAATGTACAGAGATCCAAGGAGAACCGAATTTGCGGCTTCACGGTCCTTTTCTGAAAAAAGAAGCTTCAGGGCAAGAATCGACGCCACCCAGTCCGGCGCCTGACCAATCCCAAGGGCAATCCGAGCGGCCGCGAACTGCCATAGGGAATGTGGAAGCCCGGTTGCGAGCGTCGCGATTGACCACAGCAGGCAGGCCCCGAAAAGCGCCCAGCGAACACCGATCTTTTGAACAAACCATCCCGCTGGAAGTTGCAGAAAAGCATAGATTGCCGTTGCGGTAGTAATCAGCGCCGCCATCGCAACGGCACCAATCTGCAGATCTGCACGAACGAGGGGAGAGCATACGGTCAGGGCATTTCTGTCGACACCCAGCAGAAAGTTGAGTGGCGCAATAATCAGCAGGAGAGTGGCCCATCGGTTCACGAGAAGTCCTGACCGTAGCAAACTCATGAAGTCCCTCCAGAAAAATGGTCTATTACACGCTCTGTTTTCAGAAATCCGTGGATAGGTTCATCATGACGCCGAGAGGAGCGGCCATATAATACGCAGGCGTACCGGCTGCGATGGTCGTACCGTAAACGCCCCGCATAGATTTCGCTGTACTAACGACTGT
Organism: Gluconobacter sp. P1C6_b; assembly: GCF_018811945.1. GTDB lineage: Bacteria > Pseudomonadota > Alphaproteobacteria > Acetobacterales > Acetobacteraceae > Gluconobacter. The sequence goes on along the minus strand of NZ_JACRVU010000026.1, from coordinate 13,056 downwards.
TGCGACGGAGCTGAGATAACGGACATTGGTCAGATTGGTGAAGTTCAGACTCAGCGTCGCATTATGCAGTGGCCCGTAAGACGGAAAATGATAACCAAATCCCAGATCCACCGTCTTGTAAGCCGGCATGCTTTGGTTGTTCATGAAGGTTGAATACTGGGAATCAACCCATTTAAAGGACAGATTGGCGTAATAGGGGCCATGCTGATAATTCAGGCCAATATTGGCCATGAACTTGGGAGATTGCACGGCAATCTTGCCAGCCGTGGGCAGGGCATCATTTCCGACCTTGAAGTTATTGTCCATCGTGGCATGCAGGAACTGTCCGTTCACATAAGGAGCCAGTCCCCAGTATCTATGGCCGGCAATTTCAGCCGTTACACCCCGCGCCGTCTCACCCCCCATGGAAATAGCCTGACTGACCTGCGCCCCATTGATGGAGACAAGCGTCGAAACCTGATGGTTCGTAATGTTCATATTGAACAGGGCCAGCGAGAAATTGAGTACGCCATGATAGCGAAAACCCAGTTCCTCGCTGATCGCATATTCAGGCTGCTGGGAATCATTCCCTACCTGGGACAGCTTACCCGTCGAGACCGAATACAGGTTGGGGTAAGTATTTGCCGGCATCGGCACACGCGTATTGGTCGTCGCGTTCAGGTAGACCTGCATTTCCCGATTGGGCGCATAGGACACACTCAGCCGCGGCATCGGACGACTGAAACTGGCGGCATAATGATACTGTGACCCCGGCGCCTGATTGGTGCCCGAAAGGTTGAACAGCATTTCCTTGAAACCAGCAGCCACCTTCAGCTTGTGGTTCAGAAGATCCTGTGAATCAGTCACATACAGGGAATGAAGGTTGTAGGATTCCTGATAGTGCGACCCGGCGACCATGTCGCCATCAGTCGTCTTCAGAACATATTTTCCAAAGTCGTTTTCTGTCTCGCCATACTGGTTCATGGGCGCCAGTCCACCAAGCGTCGAGATATTCCAGTGTTCAAACCAGTACCCGACAGTCAGACGGTTCGTATCCGAAACATCATAATCACCGTACAGATTCATACCCGTTGTGTAAATATTCTGAAGTGTATTGGTCATGGCCGAAAAACGAGTTTTCCCGGCATCGGTAAAATAAACTCCGTCCGTATTGACCAAAACCTTCTGGTTCCCGTTGTAGATGCTGCTCGTTGACAGCGCTGTCTGCCCCGCAGCATCGCTCTTTTCCCATCGCATGTATGGCGTCAGATGCAGACGGAGCCGGTCCGTGACCTGCCACCAGTTCTGAAAGGATGCCATGACATCCTGATACTTGTAGATATTCGGCTTCCAGTAATCCGTCGTCTGCCCGGGAGTATAGGTTCCCGAATAATTCAGCGCAGAAAAACCGTCAGCACGGTCATTGGCACTTTCCCAACCCGATAGGGTTACAGGCTTGGAGCGTGCGATGTACCAGTCGTCAAAAGAGAAAAATAGTGAACTGCGCGCCTTGTCTTTCCACTCCTTGACAGCCTTGTAATCAATATGGGTGCGATGACTGCGGCCACTTCCCGAAAAATTGTCAGAGCCGACGTAGGAATAGGAACCGAACATCTTCAGCCCCGTATTGCCAATATAGCCGGAATCCGCGCGGACAAAGACGCGCTGCGCCCGATAGGAACCGGCCGCATAACCGATGTGACCGCCCATTTTGTCAGATGGGTCGCGGATGGTTTCGATCAGTTCGCCGCCTGTCGCCGTGGCAACAGGATCGTACAGGCGGGACGTTCCCTGAAGCACCGTCAGATCGGACACGTTCTCATTATCGGCCCAGGTCTCGATATAGGGCTGGTAGTAAACCATATCGATACCGGGCATGCCTTCGACAACCCAGCCGATTTCCGTCTGGTTCAGACCGCGGATATTGAAGTTCTGTCGGTTCGACAGCCCGAAAGTATCGGACGTACCATAATTGACGCCTGGAAGATTCTGGATGATCTGTAACGGACTGGCTGCTGCGGCCTGCTGCGCGATATAGGCGGCCCCCACCGAACTGCGGGATTCCGGCGCAACCTGTTTCTTGAACCGCCCACCGGCAAACCGCGCCACAGCATGAACCTCGACAGCCTCGGCATCTCCCGAAGCGTTGATACCAGCAGAAGACGAAGGTTTTTTCTTCGGCTTCTGTGCCGCAGGTTGCGACGCCGCCTGCCCGGATCTGGAGTGGCTGCTTTTCCCGTGCGCTTTCTGCATCTCCCTTTCGGCAGCCAGAACATCTGACAGCGGACTGAGTATCGAGCAGCCAAGCAACGCAAATGACAGACAAAGACGAGAACGAGACACTTCATTTGGTCGAAACATCGGTCTTTACTCCTGGATCATTTGATATTGTTGTTATTTCGCAACACTAAAGCCACAACAAACCACCGCTCTACTCAGAACTCAGCGCGTTCTGCAGCCTGCAGGATATCTCCATAATCACGGAGAGCCTGCTCCCGCGTCAGCACTCCGTTTTTCAGGTCCAGCATAAGCGCCGAGACAGGCCGAATTTTTGCAGAGCCGAAGCCACCCCCGCCGGGCGTCGTAAAACGCACGGTGGTCCCGGCATCCAGCACCAGTCCATCGACCTTGGACGACATTTCCTGCACAGCCCCATCCCGTTGCAGAACCAGCGCACCGACCTGCCCCGTCCCACCGCCATGCACCCCGTCAGCACCGAATTTATGCGAGTCAGAACGGACCGAAAGCACGGTCTCATCAGCCAGAACCCGCAACTGCCGGACAATCCCCAACCCGCCGCGATAATGCCCGTTCCCGCCGGAATCGATCGCCAGGCCATACTCCTCGACCAGTAGCGGAAATTCGATTTCCAGAACTTCACTCGGCATGTTCAGACTGTTGGTGACGTGCACCTGAACGGCATCCATGCCATCATGACCGGCGGTTGCGCCTGCGCCGCCCCCGATCGCTTCTGCATATACATAATACGCCCCGCTACCGGGATGTCTGCCGGAAAGCGAGATTACGGGAAGCACATCATGACTTGAGGCGATGACCTGCCCGGCCGGAAGCAGACCGCGAAAGGCTCCGAAAACCGCCCGGGCGACTTTCTGGCAGGTAATACTCCGTGCTCCACAGGCCGCAGGGTAATCCGGGGAGACGATGCTGCCAGGCGGCGCCGATATCGTTACGGCGTCAAACAGGCCGCTATTGGGCATCAGCTCCGGATCGAGCAGCGTTTTCACGCAGTAATAGACCGAAGCCTTCAGAGCATTCCTGCTGACATTCATCGCACCGACGACCTGCCTGTCAGTGCCGGTAAAATCGACATGCAGCTTTCCGGCCTCGTGCCAGACAGTTACCACGATCCTTACGGGGCGGCCTTGTCCCGTCCCGTCGTCGTCCAGTCGGCTTTCAAACGAACAGCGCTTTTCAGGCACCGCAGCGACATGCCGGATCAGGCGATGCGACGTATAGGACAGCAGGTCCCGCACCGCAGCACGGACATTCACGATGCCCATCCGCTCGAACAGGGCGCGTGTCTGCTCCGAGCCCAGCCGGTTGACCGTCACCTGAACACGCAGATCGAGCGCCCGCTCATCCGGAAGGCGGGAATTGGCAGCGATCACGGCCAGCAGGTTCCCGTCCACTTCCCAGTCCCGAGCGATCCGAACGACCGGGATGCGAATTCCCTCTTCAAAAATGCTTTTTGCTCCGGCCGCGATCGAGCCGGGAACAATGCCCCCTACATCCGTGTGATGCCCGATATTGGCGACGAATGCGACGACACCCCCCTCAAGGAAGACGGGCGTAACAATGGCGATATCCGGCAGATGCGTCCCGCCAGCCAGATAGGGATCATTACAGATATAACTGTCACCATCGCGCATGTCGGCAATGCTGACACAGGCCAGTGTCGTCTCCAGAGCCCCCAGAAGAGATCCCAGATGCAGCGGGATATGCGTTCCCTGCGCCAGAAGATGCCCCTCCGCATCGAAGATGCCGACTGAAAAGTCGCGCCTTTCCTTGATCTGTGCGGAAAAGGACGACTTCATCATGTGAATCGCCATAACTTCGGTAATGGACAGCAGGCGGTTGCTGAACACTTCCATTTCAACGCTATCAGCGGGTCTCGAAACCTCGTTCATCATGTCTTTCTCCCCTGATGGCTGCATCAGAATTCATCGTCGATGATGATGTTTCCGTAGCGGTCGATGCGCCCGGTCTGACCGGAGAGCAGAACCGTGGTCGAACTCATTTCCTCAAGGATGGCCGGGTCGATGATCATCTCACCAGCCGCCAGAACATCACGCCGGTAGACGTTCAACGCCTGCCATCCAGCCGGCCCCAGATAGACCTCGCGTCGTTCCTTGAACGCCTCGGCCAGCGACTTGCCGCCCGTCAGGAGAGCCGGACTTTCCTTTGCGATCGTCCCGACAGCCTGAACGGCCACGCTCACGATCACGACCTGACGGTTCGGGAAGCATGTTCCATACGCCGCCCTGTGCGCGTGATGGAACGCCTCGCGGAACGCCGTCACTGAAGGGATCGGCGACAGATCCACGCTGACCGGAATTTCATGGTTCTGCCCGACGTAATACGCATTGACCGTCGCATTGAAGACCCGTGCGGAAGCCGCAATTCCTTCGGTCTGCAACCATGCGTCGCCCCTGCGGACGAGAGTTTCGAGGGTCTCGATCGTGACCGACCAGCCATCGTCATCCGCACGTTCCAGAAGCGTCCGGGAGAAATCGAGACTGATGTCCGACATCAACGTGCCACGGGCACACATCGTGCCGGGTTCGCGTGGAATGATGATCCGCCGGATCTCGGCCTCGCGCGCAACCTCCGTCGCATGAAGAGGGCCGCCGCCACCAAAGGCGAAGAGCGCGAGCTTGCGGATATCATGCCCCTGCTCGACCGTAACGGCGCGAATGGCACGCGCCATGTTCGCTGCGGCAATCCGGATGATCCCATAGGCAGCTTCGTCAAGCGAAATACCCAGCCTGTCCGCGAGATTCCGCTCGACAGTCCGGCAGGCGGCGTCCCGATCCACCGGCAGTCGCCCATCCAGAAGAGACACGGGATTGAGGCGGTTGAGCACGATATTGGCGTCAGTGAGCGTCGGATTGTCGCCGCCCTTGCCATAGGCGGCCGGCCCGGGAACGGCACCCGCACTGCGGGGCCCAACCTTGAGTCCCCCGCTGGCATCCACATGGGCGATGCTTCCGCCGCCCGCACCGATCACCGTAATGTCCACCATCGGCAGCCGGACAGGGGGCCCGGCAACGTCGCGGCTTCGCGTAAAGCGTGGCTGACCGCCGGAAACCAGCGAAACATCCGTGCTCGTCCCACCCACATCAAACGTAACAATATCCGGCATCCCCGCCAGCGACGAAACGATCGCCGCACCGATCACACCCGCTGCCGGACCAGAGAGGCATGTCGCAACAGGAAAACGCTGGGCGGCCGCCACTGGCAGCAGACCACCATTGGAGTGGATCGTCATCGGCTCGACACCAATACCCAATTCACGCGTATCGGCGCAGAGATGGTCAAGATAATGCGCCATCTTCGGGCCGACACAGGCATTCAGCACCGCGGTCGATGTGCGTTCGAACTCACGGAACTCAGGTAGCACGGCCGAGGATCGCGTGACGTAGAGGTCGGGCCAGCGCTCGCGGATATAATGCTCCGCTTCCTTTTCATGCTCCGGCGCGCGGTAACTGTGCAAAAACGAGATGGCTATGGCCTGCACCCCATCGGTCAGCAGGCTTTCAACCCCCCGCCCCAGTTCCTCCAGATCCAGCGGCTGCAGCACGTCTCCTGAAGCCGTCACACGCTCGCTCACCTCAAGACGATGACAGCGCTCCACCACCGGCTCGGGCTTTTCCTTATGGAAATCATAAAGATAAGGCCGCGTCTGCCGACCGATCGCCAGGACATCCCGGAAGCCCCGTGTCGTGATCAGACCCGTGGTGACGCCCTTGCCCTTAATGATCATATTGGTGGCAACAGTGGTTCCATGCCCAAGATACGCGACCTTCCCGGCCGCAATCCCCCGTGTCTCAAGGATCGTTCTGATCCCCGTCAGAATGGCTTCGGACGGATCATGCGGAGTGGAGGGTGTCTTGAAATAAGACAGTTCTCCACCATCCGCCTCCGAGACCATAAAATCGGTAAACGTTCCGCCGACATCTATTCCTATCCGGACCATGGGAACCTCCGCTGATAGACTGTTTTCAGTATTCGGCTTCTTTCCAGACATCATGCGAACCTCAGACCAGAAGACGGGCGACATCGAAGGCGCCGATATCGTAATGGGACCGACCGTGCATGATGCAGTCGGCGATGATCTCCCCGACCAAGGGAACAAGCTCGAACCCGTGACCGGAAAATCCGAATGTATGGAAGACACCAGGAGCACGTGCGGACGGCCCGATGACCGGCAGAAGGTCTGGCGTCTTTCCTTCCAATCCCGTCCAGGCCCGCACGATCTGGACATTCCGGATGGCCGGAAACAGCGTCTGCGCCGCTGCCGCCCCCCGGGCCAGGGCACGGAAATCAACCTGCGTTGACCCCTTTTCCAGATCGGCCCACCCTTGGATCCCACCGCCGACAACCAGCGTTCCCTGCGACGACTGCTTGAAGCTCAAGGGCCGGCCGACCGTGCTGAAAACCGGTCCGAATGCCTGCTGTACCCGCTCGGTGACAAACACCATGGACGCCTTGTACCCAAACCGGATGGCCTCACCGACCATCCGGCAGACCTGACCGCCCCAGGCGCCTGCCGCATTGACGACATGGCGCACGGACCAGTTTCCGGCATCCGTCACCACGCGCCACCCGCCAGCATCAGGTTCAAGCGCCATGACGGAGATCCCTTCGCGAATAACGGCCCCATACCCTTCGGCAGCCCCGCGGAATGCGGCAATTGTCCGATGGGGATCAGCCGCCCCATCGCGACGGGCGATGAGCCCCCCGACACAGTGCTCACTGATCATGGGGGCCAGCCGACGCAGTTCCCGGGGATCGATCAGTTCTTCATGATGGAATCCGAGGTCACGCGTCCGGGCAGACCGGGCCGCCAGTGCCTCCATCTCGGCATGACTTTCGGCAACCTTGATCTGACCGCCCGCCCGAAAGCCGCAGTCATCCCCGACAAGCGCATCCATCCGGTACCACCGCTCCAGCGCCTCAAGGGAAAGGGCAATTTCCGCCGGATCACGCCACAGGGTCCGGACACCCGCCGCCGTTGCGCCCGATGCCCGCCGCCCGATCCATGACCGTTCGAACAACACGACGTCCTGCCCCCGCTGCACCAGAGCCAGCGCACAGGCCAGACCATGCAGCCCCCCGCCGATCACGGCCGTCGTGGCCTGCCCAGCCTTCATGACGAAAGACCTTCATCTGCCAGGCCGGCCAGATCGCAGAGCCGGACCGGTTTCAGGGGTGGCCGCACCCGGAAGGGCTGAACATCACTCATCTGACGTCCTTCGGCAGCGGCAATCAGGGCCGCCACGGTCAGGCCGCACTGTCGCCCCTGACAGGGTCCCATTCCCGCCCGGGTAAAGGCCTTGAGCTGGTTCGGGCCCACGCTCCCCGCAAGCGCCGCACGCAGATCGCGAACCCGCAGTTCCTCGCAACGACAGACGATCGTGTCATCATCCGGCGCAAAGATCTCCCCGCGCGGCCGGAAAACCCGATCCAGAAAAGGGCGCAGCGCCAGGGCACGCGCGAGGGCAGTCCGACAGTTCTCCTCGGTCATCCCGGGTTCAGCTGCGACTTTCCCCAACCTTTGCAGAATGCGCAGAGCCGACAGCCTGCCCCGATGGACGGCAGCCTCGGCGCCACCAATACCTGCCGCATCCCCCGCGATCAGGATATCGGGATGGCTGCACTCCCCCCATTCGTTCAGAACGGGCCTGTATGCGGCCTGGCCGGCATCCCATTGGATTTCACATCCGAGACTGCGCACCGTATGCAGTTCGGGCAGCACCCCTTCATGAATCAGCAGAAGAGACGTCCTGATCTCTTCCACCCGTCCGGCTGCCGTCCGGTAGCGTACGCCCTCAAGCCGATCCGTCCCCAGAGCCTGAAGATCAACAACACCCGGAACATAGCGTCCGGCACGATGGCGCAGCTCCGCATACCAGGAGGCGCCCTTGGCAAGCTCGCCGCTGCTCCGCAGGACAGCCCTGCCTGCGAGCCGCAACGACTCACGCAGCGGAGTGGAAGGCCGGGTATCGAGAAAACCCGCCACCGCTCCTCCCATTCTGACCAGCTGATGTGCATAGAGCAGCGCCAGCGGCCCACATCCCGCAATCCAGACAGCCTCCGAAGGAACGCTTCCGGGGTTCTTGAGCAGGATCTGCGCTGCCCCAACCGTCATGACCCCGGCCAACGTCCATCCCCGCAACGGAGCCGGACGCTCCTGCGCTCCTGTAGCGATCAGAACCAGACGCGGGGTGATCACACGTGTCCCCCCGGGGCCGGTGACATACGTCCCCAGAGTGGGCTCGATCTGCCAGACCCGAGTGGACGGCCAGTAAACCGCCCCACATTCACGAAACGCCCGGACTGTCGCCAGACCGGAGCAGTACTGCGCCCCCAGCGCCCTGCCGCGGGATGTCCCCGCATTCGCTTCGACCCCACGCCAGATCTGGCCTCCGGGGGTCGGCTGCTCGTCAACGACGACAACCTTCAGCCCTGCACGCGCCGCAACGATCGCAGCGCTCATTCCAGCCGGGCCGGCTCCCACGATCAGAAGATCCGGCTTCAGCATGACGGCCCCACCTTCCGTGGCCCCATCTGCCGCTCCACCTTCAGACCGTCCCGGACAGGCGTCTGGCACGCGCGGACCAGCCCTTCTCCCTCGACCAGCATCAGACATTCGAAACACACACCCATCATACAGTACGGAGCCCGCCGGGCACCGGAGACCGGTGTCGTCCGGCTCCAGGAAGCGCCCTCACGCAACAGCGCGGACGCCACCGTTTCTCCGATCCGCGCGATGACCGGATATCCGTCAATCTCGATCGTCACCGTGCTCTCCATCCTGCCCCGGTCATCTTCAAGCAGCCTGAACATCGAACCTCCTGGCACTGAACTTCTGGACGTCATCCCAACTCCCATATCCGGCGATGCGCTTCGCGAGACCGCGTGCGTGATAGGCCGCCAGCGTCACCCCCGAATGGCAGATGCAGGCATACGCTCCCGGAAACCTGGAACTGCGCTCGTAAATGGGTGCGATATCCGGCGTGATTACGCGTCGGCCGCTCCACTGACGGACGGCTGAAACGCGCGCCAGATCAGGAAATACCCTGATGGCGCGGGCCGCCAGACTGGCTGCCGCATTGGCCGTCGTTCCTGTGTCGCGGCCGACATTCTCCTTGGTGCCACCAATCATGATCGTGCCCCCGGCAGTCTGCCGGATGCGGTCGGACGGATAGGGCAACACAGGCCCCACACGCTCTGTCACGAGGATCTGCCCGCGCTGCAAGGTGAACGGCAGCGTCATGCCAAGCGGCTCGGCAAGAACCCGGCTCGCTTCCCCCGCCGCGATCACCACCCGGGCCGCGTGCACGACACTCCTTTTCAGATGCAGCCTGAACTGCCCACCGCAGACCTCGATCCCATCGACACGTCTTCCGCGATGAACCGTCCCTCCAGCATTCACAAATCCCTGTTGAAGCGCCATCAGAAGACGCAGCGGATTGACATGACCGTCCAGAGCGGAAAATGCCCCCCCGGTAACGTCTTTTCCAAGGCGTATGCCGGGATACAGACGTTCCAGTTCGTGGCGGGAGAGCATCCCGATTTCGGTCCTCTCCATCTGGCCTGCAAGTCTGGACAGGATCGTCTGCCGGGCTTCGAGTTCCTGATCGCCCAGACAGAACGTCAGTCCACCCGGCCCTGCGAACTCGATCGGGATTCCGCCTGTTTCTTCGATTTCCTCGGAAAAACTGCGCCATTCTTCGACCGCCAGCCGGGACAGACGCTGATAGGCGGGCATGCCCACACCCTTGCTCTGATACCAGACCAGCCCGAAATTCGCTTGGGCAGCGCGCGGTTCGCTGTCTCTTCCGTCAATCATCAAAACAGAATCCAGATGTGAAGCCAGACCATAGGCAATGGCCGAACCGACAACCCCACCCCCGATGACCACACAATCGAACATCACATCCAATCCTTTCGACACAAGAACGTTGCAGATTCGATTATTAATTGTCTAAGACCGTTTTTGACCCATCCCATTCCGGAAGGTTATGGCCGCGATGAAGCCCCTGAATTTCCGGCAGATCGAACTCTTCACCACCCTGATGGAACAGAAAACCGTCAGCGCGGCAGCCGTAGAACTGAACATCTCCCAGCCAGCAGCCAGCAAACTGCTCCGGCACTTGGAAATCGATACCGGTTTGGAACTGTTCGAGCGCGCAAAAGGCCGCCTGTGGCCCACTGTCGAGGCCAGAACACTGTATGAAGAAGTGTCCTGCCTTTATCACAGCCTCAACAAGATCGAAGATGTCGTCCATGCCATCCGGCGCCGCAAGAACAGGGAGCTGGTTATTGGCGTCCTGCCCGCTCTCTCAACAGGTTTTATTTCCCGGGCAGCCGCGCTTTATCTTGAAAAGAACGAGAACGTCTTTCTCAATATCGTTTCCCTGCCCTCAATCGACATCCTGCGTGGCCTTACCAGCAAGACGATTGATGTCGGGGTGATCGGCAGCCAGCAACTGACGGACGGCATCACCTGCGTTTCGCTCATGGAGCGCCCGATGGTCTGTATCATGCCTCGGGGCCACCCGCTTGTGACACAAACCATTATCACGCCGCATCACCTGACGAACGTCCCATTCATCTCATTCAGCGTGGAATCGCTGACAGCCCGGCTGGTCCGTGACATTTTCCAGCAGGAAAACGCAACGCTGTACATCGCCCATATCGTCAACACGGCACCGCTCCTGCTGTCCCTCGTCTCGGCGGGGCTGGGTGTCTCGATCGTGCATCCCTTCTATATCCCATCGGATGACACGAACATCATCGTCCGGGAATTCTCACCCGCCGTGAAATTCAAATTTCGCGTGTGTTACCCGGTTGAGAAGAAATCGGACAGTCTCACCCGCCGCTTCTCGGATATTGTGCGGCGGCTGGATTAAGCCTGAACCTGATGGCCGAACCGCTCCGGGATTGGCGGAGACCTAGTTCTCCTGAGAAGAAGGTTTCCCCTGAGGTCCGCGCCCGTGCGATGCGGCTGGTTCTGGAGCATGAGGGCGAGGTTGATACAGGCTAGCGGGCTGGCGTTCCGTCTGAGACTGCTCACCGGCTCAAGGCACTGGAGCGCGAGAACCAAGAACTGCACCAGATGAATGAGATCCTGCCCAAGGCGTCAGCGTATTTTGCCCAGGCGGAGCTCGACCGCCCATTCAGGAAATGACAGCGTTTCAGGATGCTGCAGATCGCCCCGTCGGCTTACTATGAGCGGCTCCGAAAACGGCCGAGCCAGAACGGCGATCGGCTCAAAGCAAGCGTGACGAGGTCCTTAAGCCCGAGATTTTTCGGGTTTTCTCGGAGTACTCTGGTGTCTGCGGCGTACGGAAGGTTTGGCGTAAGCTGTGCGGGGAAAACGTCCCGGCTGCCCGCTGCACTGTGGCCATATTGATGCGCGACCGCGGCCTGCAAGGCGTGATACGGGGCAAAGCGAAGCGTACAACAATCAGTGACAAGAGCGCTCCCTGTCCGCTCGATCGCGTCAACAGGTAGTTCAAGGCATCGGCGCCGAACCGGCTACGGATGTCGGACTTCACCTACGTCACGACCTGGGCCGGTTTCGTTTATGTGGCGTTCGTCATCGACGTGTTCGCCCGATACATCGTCGGCTGGCGCGTCAGCCGGACAGCGCATGCGAGCTTCGTGCTCGATGCGCTGGAGCAGGCGATCCATGCGCGCTGCCCGTCAGGAGCTAGGAACCTTGTTCACCACTCGGATCGTGACTCCCAATATGTCGCCATCCGCTACGCCGAGCGTCTGGCGGAGGCGGAGATCGGAACCGTCCGTCGGCAGCGTCGGAGAGAGTTACGACAATGCGCTAGCCGAGACCATCAATGGCATGTTCAAGGCCGGGGTGATCCACAGGCGCGGACCATGACGATCGTTTGATGCCGTGGAGTATCCCACCCACGAATGGATCGACTGGTTCAACAACCGCCGCATTCTCGAACCGATCGGCAACATCACGCCGGCCAAGGCCGAGCAGCAGCTCTTTGCTGCTATGGACCACGTCCCCATGGCAGCCTAATTTATGCAAACCGGTCTCCGCCAATCCCGGAGCGGTTCACTGTCCCATAATGCTTCCTCCCACTCACGTGAAAATATCACACCATCAAAACACGGGACTAAACACCTACAGCGGACATCACGATGCAGATTTCATGTCCCCGCAAATTTGACTGTCGGATTGAAGATTGGCAGCCAGATAGTCGACAAAGACACGCACTCTTTGCGGTATATAACGATTTGGCCCCATAAAGACGGCATGCACAGTCTGTGGCTCCCACGCGGCAAATCTTTCGAGAACAGGGACAAGCTTTCCCACAGTGAGATTTTCCTGAACCTGAAACAGTGAGAGTTGGGCGATCCCGGCACCCGCAAGCGTCAGGCGACGCATGCTTTCGCCATCGCCCAACAGGAGATTACCTTTCGGGTTGAAAATTTGTGGTTGCCCGTTTTTGTCGCGGAACTTCCATTCTGGCGAGTGCCATCGGAACGCGAATACCAGGCAGTTATGTGCTTCCAGCGCGTTTACTGTTTCAGGCGTGCCTTGGTTCGCCTAGGCTCAGGACCTATTAATTTATTGAACTGAGTGGGGCATTGTGATTCACAGTCTTATCGATGGAGATGAGGCTGTGAGTGACGTGTTTTTGCTGTCTGAGAGGCAGATGGAGCGGATTGAGCCGTTTTTCCCTCTGGCGCACGGAGTGCCACGCGTGGATGACCGGCGTGTTCTGAGCGGGATCGTTTATGTGATCCGCAACGGCCTTCAGTGGAAGGATGCTCCGAAAGCGTATGGTCCGCACA
>NZ_JACRVU010000025.1 GCF_018811945.1 Gluconobacter sp. P1C6_b | reverse complement strand
CTAAAAGAAAAACCAGACCCAGGACGTGGGAACTATAACGCAATTAATAGATGGGAAAACGGCTATGGAAGACCGCTCCATGAAACGTTCCTGGCAGAGCAGGGACTGGTCCCGCCTCATCAAGCTGTTCAGGGGCCTGACATTCTACGAGCGTTTTGAACAGGCGATCATTCTGACCCTGATTGCGCTCATCATGCTGGTCACCGCCATCGCGACGATTCATCTGATCGGCGCGGTATGGCATCTGGTCGTCGATGTCGGAATCGATCCGATTAACCAGACGATCTTCCAGGCGATTTTCGGCGCGATCTTTACTGTTATCATCGCTCTTGAGTTCAAACACTCCCTGCTGGTCGTTCTTGCCCAGCATGAGAACGTCATCCGGGTGCGGACCATCGTCCTGATCGCTCTCCTGGCGATTGCCCGCAAATTCATCCTGCTGGATCTGCATGATGTGACTGCCGTGGAACTGTTCGCTCTCTCGGCGGCTGTTCTGGCTCTGGGCATCGTCTACTGGCTGGTTCGCGAGCAGGATGCGCGTGTCGCGCGCGACGCCAGGGAACAGGCGCCTCTCGAAGATAATCCTGCGGCCCGCTGTGAGCCTGAACGGTCTTCATCCTGAAGAATCGAGGTAAAGGCGGTCTCTAACGCCGCCTTTACTCAAAGCCCCATTACGTCCCGTGCGATGAGGGCGTGTTCTTCGTCGTCTCTGGCCCTGACGGCGCCAGATGATCTGTGTCGATGGGCCGGAACGGCGGAATGGGTTGTCCGGGATAATAGACCGGCCCCTTGTAATTCTGATCCAACTGGCTTGCGTTCAAGCTGTCGACCAGCATATCACCTGTGCCGTCTTCGTAATGAGCGCGAGCTCCGGTTTTGGGGATTGTGGACGTTCCCTCAGTCGCCCTCGCATCGAACGATGTTGCAGCCGCCCGTGCAAGATCAGCAGCATGTGCGTCCGACTGGCCCAGTAGAGACAAGCCCAGAGCAGCGCACGGCAGAAATATTTTCATCCTCTTCATGCTCATGACCTTTCGAGACTCTCCCCCGGCCGGATGAATGGCCGGGGGAGAGGTTTCGTCACGCCATCAGGCTGCCTCTTTCCGCGCCTCGATCTGGGGCACGGCTTCCTCCGCGCGTGTCGTAGAGGACGTAATCGCGATACGACGCGGCTTCATCGCTTCGGGTATCTCACGTTTCAGGGTAATGGACAGAAGTCCGTTCTCGAAGTGCGCATCGGTGACTTTCATATGCTCGGCCAGATCGAAGCGGCGTTCGAATTCTCTGCCCGCAATACCCCGATGGAGATATTCGGCGGCGCTTTGCGGCTCCGGTGCCTTTCGTCCTGTCACGACAAGAGTATTGCGCTCCTGGGTGATCGCTAGGTCGTTCTCGGCAAGTCCGGCAACCGCCATGTCGATGCGGTAATCATCCTCACCGGTCTTGATGATATCGTAAGGTGGCCAGTTATCGGCCGTCGGAATTCGACCGGCGAGATCAAGGGCATTGAGCATTCTGTCAAAGCCCACGCTCGAACGGAACAGGGGAGCAAAATCAACGGTGGCTCTCATAGCCATATCCTCCTTTGAGCAACATGGACACAAGATCAAAACTGATAGTTCTGTCTGCCGACCCCTTCGGCGGTCGGCAAATTCAATCTGGGAACTCCATGCATGGTGTCAAGAGGCATCAAAAATGCAGAAGGGCAGGTTTGGGCGTCCTCTATCGTTCGCGTCTTCATTGCCTGCGCGTCTTCGCGAGTGAGACGGACCGATGCCCATTTCACGAGCATCATGCTATAAAGCATCATCGCGTGTTCAGAGTGGACCAGAACAATGCCTGATAGCGTCAGATGGAAGTTTCTGGCCGTGGCTTTCGCCGCGACCATGCTGAGTGCGGCTCCGGCGGAGGCCAGGCCGTGGATTTATGCTGGACCACCAGTTGTCGTTCCACCACCAGTCGTGGTCGCGCCGCCACCTCCGCCTGTCGTGATTACACCGCCTCCCATCACGATCATTCGCCCCCCACCATCGGTGCCACCCTACGAAATGGTGCCCTTGCCACGCCGAGGCTATGTCTGGGAGCCGGGCCGCTGGTTCTGGACTCCGCGCGGCTACATCTGGCGAAGAGGCTGGTGGCGGCGCTGGTGAATTCTTTTGTGTAGGACGCCGTTAATGCCAAAGATTATAGAGACGCACCTATGTAAGCCCACGTTGTGAGACGGATGGATCGGATGGTCCCCGGCACGGCAGTGAGATTGTTCCAGGCTGGTCTGGCAGCATAGATGATATGCCCGGATACCGTCGAAGACGGTATCGAACAGCCAGTTGGCGCGTAGGAACTGCCAGCCATTATCAACCGGGTTCAGTTCGGGCGCGCGGGATGGCTGAAACGCGGTAGCACAGCGCAACCAAAGAAGAAGACGGTCGCGTTCCCCGTATCGCAGCCAGCGACTGATCGGCCCGCGGCAATTCTGTCTATCTATCCCGCGGTCGTTCCCGTGCCGAATGCGAGACCCTCCGGCATCGGTCCAGCCTCCACATAGCGCCACAACGCAATCAGGAGCTTTCTCGCCATGGCCATGATGGCAATCCGTCGCGTCCTTGCTTTCAGATTACCGACGCGCTCAAGCTTGCCTGAGTGACTTTTATTCACTCAGGTGAGTATCAATGCCCGATAGTTTCAGTTCGGTCCGAACCGGCGTTTCTTTTCCGAAGGCTTGATAAAACGCGTGGCGAGCAACAGAGTGCCATGGAATAACGCGAGCAATGCAAATGTTTCGGCATAAGCTTCCGACCCGGCATGGGACGGGCCGACCGTCGCAAGCTGCCACCCAAGGAATGTGGCGCATGCTGTAATCAATGTCGGCCCGCCAATCCTTTGCATGATGTTCAGCGCGGTCGTCGCCATCGGGATATCCTCGCGGGCGATCGAAGCGTATCCCGCGCTCATTGCCGGAATGCCGACGGCCCCCCCGCCGCCGCCACGCAATAACAATGCTATGGTCAGCAGGGCAACGTTTAGGCCGCTATAGGCGAGCATCATCAAGATCACTGTTCCGACAAAGGACAAAAGAGCCCCGCAACCAGTCAAGTCGCGTGCGTCAAACCGCTCGCTCAGACGGCCAATGAACGGATAGACGCACATCATCCCCAGACCCAGGGGTGCCATGAACAGGCCTGTCCGCTCGGGCGAGACACCGCAGGCGTGGATCAGCCATACCGGCAGAAGCATCTGACCCGCGAACGACACCCCGTTCGTCAGAAACATGATGATCGCCGACACCGAAAAGGTGGGTGCACGCAGCAGGCGCAGGTCGATCAGCGCGTCAGCGCCCTTGCATCGCGCGGATCGAACATACAGGACGAACAGCCCGATGGACGCACCCAACGTCGCCTGTCCATAAGGCCGGGCGACATGATCCATGCCGTAGAGAAACGAGACGAGAGCGGGCGCGAGAAATCCTAGCCCTGTCAGGTCAAGTGGACGGGGGCGCTCGTCATGCCGATCGTCAGGGAGAAACAGAACGGCAAGGGCAAAAGCCGCAAGCCCGACCGGCACATTGAGAAGAAAGATCCATCGCCAAGACGCGATGGAGAGAATGGCACCGGCGACGACGGGTCCAAGAAGCGGCGCGAGCAGAACAGGCGCCGTCATCGCGCTCGCGACCCTCGGCATCTGACGGCCCGCCACACGGGCAACCGTCATCTGCGCCATAGGGGCAAGCAGGCCGCCCGCCATGCCTTGCAGCAGACGGAATACGATTAGGGACAGCGCAGACCACGCCAGCGCGCACAGGCCTGATGTCAGCGTGAAGGCACCGAAGCACCATAAATAGACCGCTCGCCCCCCGAGGCGACTCACGAGCCATCCATTCAGCGGCAACGTCAGGGCGAGCGCCAGCAAATAGCCGCTGACCACCCACTGAATGTGTGAAAAAGGCGCGTGCAGGGTCGCGACGAGATCGGGGAGCGACACATTGACGATCGTGGCGTCCAGTTGCGCCATGAAAGATCCGATCGCCGCGACGCTCACGATTTTCCATGTACCTGAAGGCAGTTGATCCGGGCCTGAGGCTGGCGACGACGTTCCGGCGTTCATGAATGATCTCGCCGGGAACCGCGAGACGCGCAGACATCCGCCATGCGTTTACGCATCCAGCGTGATCGCTTCGCTCGTCGTCACACGGCCGAGGCGAGGAAAAATCTCCTCGCAGGCAAAGCGCTGCATCTCGTCCGTGAAGGTGGACATGAGATCGTCTGCAAGCACGACATTATATCCATGCTCATGCGCCGCCCGGGCGGTGGATTCCACACCCAGATTGGTGGCGATTCCGCCGAGCACGATGGTGGTGATGCCACGCCGCCGCAACTGAAGGTCGAGATCCGTGCCGTAGAAGGCACCCCATTGCCGTTTCGTGACGCGCAGATCGGTCGGTTCGGCAAGTCCGTCAACCAGTTCGGCCCAGTCCGGCGCGAGGCCGCCAGGCGGCGAAAAGGAGCGATCGACGACCGAATGCACAGCATCGGCGAAATCTGGCGCGAACGCAACGTTTACCAGAATGACCGGTGCGCCGGCAGCCCGAAAACGCGTTGCAAGCTCTTTCGATCGCTCAACAATCGCAGCCCCCGGTGTCGGAGCCAGGGGAAGCCCCGTGATGCCCTTCTGGAGATCGATCAGGACGAGGGCCGTCCTGGTGGCTGGGAGTGAAATCATGGCAAGACCTTCCCTGTTGACGTTCGACGGCCATCCCGAACTGTTGTCCGGAACACGCGGAAACGTTAGTAAGTTGAGTATACACTCAAGCAGGAGCATTATTTGATTATGGACTCAAGTTCGTCAAGAGGTAAACGGACGTCTCTTCAGCCGATGCGCGCGGCTGGGCGTCAGCGCGTCGAGGAGTTACTGGAGGCCGCGTCCGACCTCATGGCGGAACGAGGGTACGAGGCGACAACCATGGCGGAGATCGCCGCGCGCGCGGCGGCGAAGATCGGCTCGCTCTATCGCTTCTTTCCGAACAAGGAGGCTGTGGCGGACGCTTTGGTGAAGCGGCATATCGCTGTTCTGGAAGACGAATACGCGGCACTCGCCAAACGTGCAGCCATGCTCTCGCCGGACGCTCTGGCGGACGTTCTCATCGAACTGCTTGTCACGCTTCATCCTCGTGTGAAATCCCTGTCTGCTCTGATGGAGGCACGGACTGACAGCATGGAGATCCGCGAACGTGCACGGGGACATGCCATAGTCGGAATTGCTGCAGCGTTGCGTGTCTGTGCGCCAGGGTTGGAGGACGCACTATCGAGAGATATTGCTGCGGTCGTTCTAAACACTATGAAAGTGTTGCGCGGCATGCTGGCGAAGGACGCGCCCACGACGCCAGGCGCGCCTGACGAATTGCGGCGGATGCACCGTCTCTATCTAGCGGAGCGTTTGACTCCCTTCCGAAATGTTTTAGCCAGTACAACGGATACGGAGCCATAATTGTCCGGCGCAGGACTTATGGGAGGGAATTGGTGAATTGGATAGAGGGAGATTCGGAGCATTCGGATGGTAGCTTTATCTTAATTGTATTCGCCTGGATTACGGGTCTCCAACGGACGAAGGCGCGTAATAACGTGGTCAGAATGGAAGACGACTCTTGCCGACGGAAGGTGTCTTAGCTATATAGTTAGCTAAGGAGATATCTCATGGCCCAGTTTTCGGTTCACGATGCCAAAACCAACCTGTCTCGCCTGATTGCCGAAGCGCTTGCGGGTGGTGATGTGGTGATTGCGCGTGGTTCTGTACCCGTCGTGCGCCTTGTGCCGGTGGAACCGCAGGGTCGTCGCGTGTTTGGGGCGCTTAAAGGCAAGATCACCCTGGATAAGACCTTCAATGAGACACTGCCCGACGACGAACTGGACGGGTGGAATCTCGCTTGAGGCTACTGCTTGATACACATGCGTTGATCTGGTGGCTGGCGGGCGACGAACATTTAAGTCGTCGCGCCCAGGAAGCCATAGCGGATGAAGATAATGTCATAGCCGTGAGCGCAGCGTCGGCTATGGAGATCGCAACCAAGTTCCGCATCGGTAAACTGCCGGGGGCGGCCCTGCTGGCGCAGGATTTTGAGGCTATTGTTGCTGGGCAGGAGTTTATTGAGCTGCCAATCAGCGTTACTCATGCTCGCATCGCGGGCGAGATGAACATTACTCATAAAGACCCGTTTGACCGTTTCCTGATTGCCCAGGCGCAGGCCGAGGGTATGACGCTGATCTCCAACGAGGCTTTGTTTGATAACTTCGCCGTCAATCGTCTTTGGTGATCGCCTAAAGCGGACGTACGAACGAGAGGGTGGTGGATACGAACCGATCTGAACCGTTGGGATCAGTTCGCGACAACGGTCATGGCGTTGAATGGGAGTTGTCCTACTCCTAGGAGATAGGAGGCGCTATGATTGGGGAAAGATCAAGCGAGCGCAGAAAAAATCTTTTCAAAACAATTATCTAAACCCGCTTTATTCTCACCTTGCGATTGTCGCAATTTGAGAAGCAATCCTGCCCCCGCAACCACTTGCAGTTTCTGAAACCCCGCTAAGTCAACGGCTTAGCGGGGTTTTTTTGTTGCGTTGGGGGCGCCTGGGGAAGAAGCAGAATAGCGGATTTGCTTCGTCGCTTTGGGATCTGACAGTTCGGATAGGAAAATTACACTACGTATGCTCTCGTTCCTGTAGGGAGCAAGTTATTCGTCAGGACTGAACCGTGCTGAATATCCGGGAGAATTGTGTATGAACAAGCTGCGTGTTGCCGTTATTCAGGCCGGAAGTAGCCTGTTTGATACGCCTGCAACTCTTGATCGCATGGAAGCGCACTGCGAGGCTGCTGCCATGCAAGGTATTGATTTGGCAGTTTTTCCGGAGGCCTATATTGGCGGATACCCTAAAGGACTAGCCTTTGGTGCCGTTTTGGGAAGCCGTTTTCCTGAAGGACGGGATGATTATCTGCGGTACTGGAAGTCAGCCATTGTGGTTCCGGGCCTTGAAACAGAGCGGATCGGGTCTTTTGCCCAGAGAATGACAGCATACCTAGTCGTTGGGGTGATCGAGCGGGATGGTGCAACCCTCTACTGCACGGCACTTTTTTTTGGGCCTGATGGAGCGCTTTTGGGCAAGCATCGCAAGTTAATGCCGACGGGTACCGAGCGTTTGGTCTGGGGACAGGGAGATGGGTCCACCATTCCGGTTTTCAATACCGAGATTGGACGCCTTGGTGCTGCGATTTGCTGGGAAAACTATATGCCGGATCTCCGTCAGAGCATGTATGCGCGGGGGATCAACCTTTGGTGCGCGCCCACGGTGGACGAGCGTGATATCTGGCAGGCTTCCATGCGTCATATTGCTTATGAAGGTCGAACTTTCGTTTTGAGCGCCTGTCAGTTCATGACGCGTGCTGACGCCCCGGAAAACTACGCGTGTCATCAAGGAAATAATCCCGAAACGGTTTTTATCCGGGGAGGCAGCATTATTGTCAGCCCGTTGGGAGAGATCATCGCAGGACCGGTTTATGACCGTGAAGCGATTTTGGCAGCCGATATCGATCTGGAAGATATTATCCGGGCAAAATATGACTTGGATGTTGCAGGTCATTATGCCCGTCCCGACATTTTCAGTCTGCGCGTTAACGACGTTCCACAAAATCCGGTTTCTTTTTCGGCACAAACTCAGCCTGTCTCAGGAAGTGACCAAAGCGAATAACCTGTTCTGCTGGCGTCAGGACGATGAAAAAGGCTCCTCAAAACCAGAAGGTTTTTCGAGCCTTTATGTCACTAGCGGTCCGGATTGAGGCAGAAGAAAGTCTTGATATGCAAATGCCACATTTCTCGCCGCGTTTTCAGACAAGTACAGCGTTATAGAATTTCTTCAGGGCAATTTGATAATTTGCCATGTCGAATTTTCGGGCCTGTACGGGGCCATCCCGATGCATTTGCTGACAGAGATTATCGTTCCTGTCGAGCTCCTGGATACCTTCCATGATGCTGATCGTATCATAGGCATCCACCATCAGCCCGGCCTCTCCTACGACTTCCGGCAGCGATGCTTCTCCTGAGGTCAGAACAGGTGTCCCCATCATCATCGCTTCCACGACGGGCAGACCGAAGCCTTCGGTGAGGGAAGGAAATAGAACGGCCCTCGCCCCACGGATGAGCATCATGAGGTCATTTTCAGGCAGGTATTCCATCTGGATAATACGTCCCAGACGCTTGCCACGCTCCAGAAGCTGTTGTTCGCCTTCTGATTTCCAGGCCATGGCACCAACCACGACCAGTTGTCTCTGAGTTTCGGAGGCCAGAAAAGCCTCAATCAGACGGGCAATGTTCTTCTTGGGTTCAATGGAACCATAGTAGAGAAAATATCCATCTGTTCTGAGGTCATAAAGGCGATTGAGTGTTTGGGTAATAATGTCAGCGGAAAGGTTCTGAACAGCGGTCTGTTCCCGCACTGACTGATAGGTGTTGTGCGTGATCGCTGCAGCCTGCGGTGCAAAGTCTATGATATCCCGTCGGGACGCTTCTGAGACGGTACAGATCGCATCTGCATGCCGTACGATATCCGTAATCAACCGAAGGTGGTTGGTCTTGTTGTCCAGTGTGGTGTGAGGGAGGCGGAGGGGTACAAGGTCGTGAATGGTATAGACGTTCTTTGTATTCCGAGCCCGGATTGGCAGTGGATAGGTCCAGTGCATGACATTCGGGGTATTGGGAAGAGTAATGTTCAGGAAACGTCGTGTCCGACGGTAATGTGCCCATGCTGTGATAAACAGGTCTCTTGCATTGAGAATACTGTCAAAAGCTGGAAGCCGTTTTGAGAAAGAACGGGCATCTACATGCTGGTCTACCGGAACGCTGACAGCTCGGTGTCCCAGAATCTCGGCACGAGCCCGTTCTTTCCATCGGGCGCCCAGAAAGCGTGCTCGACGGCTTGGTTCCTCTGCGCAGACCTGATCGAAAAACAGGATTTCACGCAGCAGGCTTGGTGCCTTGGAAGGAATGTTCAGGCCGTACAGTACGTCGACCTCGCAGGACATTTCCTTGAGGGCATAACTCAGTGTCCGTGCGTAGGTCGCTACTCCCGTGCCGCGGGGAAGGGCAAGATTGAAACCATCGAGAGCGACGTGAAGGCGAGATTGAACGGACACTTGAACTCCTTGAACGGAAACGGGGAATACGGCATCAGACCGTCGGGTTGTGGCAGGAAGAAGGCTGTCTTCCGGCCAAGACCTCACGATACAGGGCGCTGAAGCGCAATCCGTAATCATGGGGATTGAAATGCTTTACACGTTCGCGGCCAAGGGCAACGAGATTTCGGCATAAGGTCTCGTTCCGGTCCAGCGCGATCAGGCCTTCCGCGATCGACCCGATATCGAGCGGGTCCACCAGACAGCCGGCGCCCCCCGCAATTTCCTCAGTGGTGCCGCCCTGAGAGGTGAGAACCGGAATACCCAGAGCCATGCCTTCCACGATAGGAAGCCCGAACCCTTCGGCCAAAGAGGGAAAAACGATGGCGCGGGCTTTGGTGAGGGCTGCAAGAAGATCAGGTCGGCTAATCCAGGGGAGCCGTATGACGCGCTCTGGATGGAGATGCTCTGAGAGGGCCACGAGTTCCTGCTGTGCGCCGAAGCCGTCCGGACCAATCAGAACCAGCATGCGCTTGGTACGGCTGAGGCTGTGAGCCCGGATCAGGCGTGCGATATTTTTGCGGCGTTCGATGGTGCCGATATGGATGAAGCTTCCATCAGGGCAGGGTGTCTGTCCTATTGAATGAGTGCGGGAGAGTTCTGCCTGGATGTTGGTCGCCTGATGGATGGCGTGGATCCGCTCCGGCGGCAGAGCGAAATGCGTCATGATATCTTTTTTGACGCTTTCCGAAATCGTGATGATCAGATCTGCCCGATCAATCACACGCTCGAGCATCCGCTGGGTCCGCCTGGGATCCGTCTGGCAGAATTCGGGGTGCAGAATGGGGATGAGGTCATGGATCGTGACGATGTTGGGACAGCCGGGCATGTAGAGCGGCAGTGGACAGGTCCAGTGCATGATCGAAGGCTCTTCAGTGGGCTCGACTGCCAGAAGTTTTCCAAAGATATTGAAATGGACATGCCCGATCCGGAAGATATCTTCGGCAATCAGGTTGCCTGTCTGGGGGCCTGTACCAGCGAAACCTTTGCGTTGCCGACTGCTCAGGGCCCGTGCGAACCGGAGGCTGCGGGCGGCAAACGAATGTGAATGCTGCGAGGCGGCTGGCTGTAAACCGGACGTTTCATGGAGCCACCCTACCGAGATTCCCTGCTGGTTCTTCAGGGCTTCGGCAAGTGTTTTCGTATAGGTCGTGACGCCAGTACCCATGGCGCGGCCGGTATTTCGGGCGTCTAGAATGATCCGCATGAAGTTGTAGACTTATCGCGGCCGGATATGGGTTCGAAAGATGCGATCCAGCAGGGGAACTGTCGTGGCGTAATTGCCATGGACAGGCGCATGATGATGCAGCAGATGATGCTTGCGCAAAATCCGGGGCAGTCGTCTGCGAGAATTCGTCTGATGGCAGGCCCAGTGTACCGTATCATAGACGGTATAACCCGTGACGAATCCGGCAAAGCCTGAGTTTTGGGCAGGAAGTCCGGAATGGCGGCAGGCAAGCCATATCAGAAACCCAAGAGGAAGACTGACGGTCAGGGGCATGATGCTGCGCAACGGGTCCTTCGGATCCGCATGATGATTGCCGTGGATCAGAAAGATGAGATGACGTCCCATCGCGGAACTGAGTTTGAGATGGAAGATATGGCGGTGTGCGACATATTCGAAAAGAATCCAGGCGAGCAGTCCCGTCAGGAAGCCTGTCACCATTTTCCAGCCTGAGTCCGACCGGAAAGCGGTCGCGATCGCAAGAATGTCGATTGGAAACCAGACGCTGAAAAACAAAGGGAAGGGAGTCAGCGTCGTCAACTCGAGCCATTTGTTTCGAAACAGGCGGACCCGCGTCGGATGTGCCCTGAAAGCGCGGACCATCATTGCAAACCTCACCTGTCTTTACAGAAGCAACCCGTGACTTTACGTCCTATCATCCAGCCAGTTCCCTGTAAATCGCGGTAAGATCTCAATGTCTGCCAAACCGTTACATACAGACGGAACAACCAAGTGTCGAACAAGGTTTTCAGGAGAATGTCCGACAGAGGTCCTCAGAACGGCAAGACTGATATATGGTGGCAAGATCAGAAGTGTGAGGCAAACCGATCCATATGAACAGGGTGTCCGTAGGTTTCGAGAATGACAGGATGACCGGAGAAAATAGATCTCCTGGCAGAATGCACCAGACCATTTCCTGGATACGGCGCCGGTCCGTTTTTCTGGGGGTTGTTGTCCTCCCGACCGTTCTTGCGGCGGGCTATTACGGGCTGGTTGCTTCCCCACAATACCAGTCAGAGGCAGAATTCGTTGTCCGGGGGCAGCCGTCCCAGTCGCCTGGGATGCTGGCTGGATTGTTGTCCGGCGGGAGTTCTGGTGGGACAGAAGATACCTACGTCGTTCAGGAATACGTGACGTCACGTGACGCAGCGCAACTTCTGCTCCATACGCAGGATCTGGCTAGCGTTTTTGACCGGCCGGGAACGGACGCTCTGGCGCGTTACCCCAACTTCTACTCGGGTCTTACGTTCGAGCATTTTTATTCCTATTACCAGCGGCACGTGAAGGCTGAACTGGACACGACCACTGGTTTGTCCACGTTGCGTGTACGAACATTCAGGGCTGACGATTCACAGAGAATTGCCAAAGCGCTGATTGCTGCGGCCGAGCAGCTTGTCAATGAAATGAATGAACGGCAGCGGGAAAACACGATTTCCGCATCCCGCAAGGAGCGCGATCTTGCAATTGAAAGGCTGAGGGGAGTCAACAGCCAGATTGACTCATATCGCAATGAAATCGCGATGCTTGATCCCCAGCGCCAGTCCCAGCCTCTCCTGACAGATATTGCAGGGCTGGAAACAATGAAAATGGCCACGCGCGTTCAACTCGAACAGCTCCAGCATTCCACACCAGATAGCCCGCTCATTCCCGTGCTTAAGCGTCGAATGGCAGCTTTTGACCAGGAAATTACCCATTCTTCTTCCCGTGTAACAGGAGGGAAGGATACTCTTGTTCCCAAGATCAGTGGCTATGAAGACCTTCTGTTCCAGCGCCAGCTTCTGGAACGGGAAGTGAGTGCGGCTGATGCTGCTCTTGATGCAGCGCGGATCCAGGCGGACAGACAGCAGCTTTATCTTGAAGAGGTCACAAAACCCAATCGGCCGGACTATGCGGCCTATCCCCGGACACTTGCCAACATAGCAATCGTATTTGCCACCATGCTGGCATTATATCTGATGGGCGCCCTTCTGGTGTCTGGTGCCCGCGAACATAAGAGCGTCTGAGATATGTTGCGCTGTATCGACGTCACGAAGGATTATCCCGTCCATGGCGGTCAACGCCGGGTTCTGGACAAGGTGAATTTTACTCTCAACAGAGGGGAAAAGCTTGGTATCCTTGGGCGTAACGGCGCAGGAAAATCTACCCTGATCCGTCTGATCGGGGGGGTAGAGCCGATGACGGCCGGGCGTATCGAACGCACCATGACTGTGTCCTGGCCGCTGGCATTTGGAGGAGCGTTTCAGGGGAGCCTGACCGGGTTGGATAACCTGAAGTTCGTTTCGCGGATTTATGATCTGGACTATGCCTACACACGGGCGTTCGTGGACGATTTTGCGGAATTGGGGCGGCAGCTTCTTGAGCCGGTCAAAACCTACTCTTCAGGAATGCGGGCCCGGTTGGCCTTTGCCCTGTCCATTGTGATCGAATTCGACTGTTATCTGATCGATGAGGTGATCATGGTTGGTGACGCCCGTTTCCACAAGCGATGTCAGGACGAATTGTTCAATAAACGCAGTGAGCGAGCCATGATCGTCGTTTCGCACGATATGGGGTTCATGCGCGATACCTGCGACAGGGTCGGTGTTCTCGATGAAGGCCATCTCAAACCTTATGAGACGCTCGAGGAAGCGATCGCTGTTTACGAAAACCTATGAAACGCGCGATAGACCCTCTCATCCTTTCGGAGCAGGATGAGAGGGAATTGCGTCTTCTTAGCGGGCAAGCCAGGCCGCTGTAATCGCCGGGCTGATCAGTGTGCTGATAAGCTGCGTAAATTTGTAGAAACGGTTGGTTTTTGCATTGGCGATGACAAGCACGTCGTGATTCTTCATAGGAACTCGCTGAGCGGCGAAATACGACGTCGGATTCATGAGATCCAGTTGATAGACGACCGGGACACCAAGCGGTGTGGCGGGTGTCGTGATTTTCAGCGTTCTTGCCGTCTCAGGAGTTTCAAAACGGAACAGGAAAGCTGCGTTCGGGTCCGCACGGCTGTCAGATGGGCCACCGACCCGCGCCAGAGCTTCTGCGAGGGAGACATGAGGAGACTTGAACGGTGTTTCTGTTGCTTCCCGTCCTGCTGCTCCAAATACCGTGTAGGTACGCGGCTGATAGATGACATGCAGTCGGTCTCCAGGCCGGGCACGGATATCCTGGGCCGGATAGGATTCCAGCGTCCCCAGATCGGTGGCTGCCGTATGTTCCCGGCGCACAAGCTGCACATGAGTGTCTTCGGGAGGATAGATGGCACCGCCTGCGATGGCGATCAGGTCGGACAGACGCTCCTGAGCGGTGCTCAGTGTGACGCGGCCTGGATGATGGACTTCACCAGAAACAATGACCGTATTGGAAATGTCACTGGCAATCCTGACCATGACCTGAGGGTTCTGTGACTTCCCAGCCAGCCCCGCACTGATCATTGCGGCAACAGCCTGCGGGGTCTTGCCCGCGACATGCAGGCGTCCTGCATACGGAACGAGGATTGTCCCGTCGGTTTCGACTTCAGTCGGCGGAAGCGTCTCAGCGGTGACGCCAGTGGCACCTCCCGAGGCGGCACCCATGCCATTGGACTGGGTGACGGCCGACAGGCTGCCGCCCGATGAGAAAAGACCGTTCCCCAATTCGAAGACCGTGATGGTCAGGACGTCGCCCGCTCCTACCCGATCATTCTGGGCTGGGGCATTGTCAGCCGTATCCAGCGAAGAAATGAACGGAGGAATCTCAGCCGCCAGAATCGCCGCTACGTTCGGAGTAACGGGGAGTACGGCAAAGTCCAGAGGATTATGTTTTGTATCCCGTGATGCCTGCAGCACACCGCTCTCAGTGGGACCGCTGTCTGGCATGGCGCTGCATCCAGCAAGAGCAAGGGCGAATGCATATGCTATGCTATGCTTGGCAAAACGGGCCGACCAGCGTGGGCACGACAGGCTGATACGCGGAACGGTCATAGAAGTTGAACCCTCGGGAAAATCCTTGTCAGCGCGTTGTGTAGACTTAGAGTGGATAGCAGGTCCACCCATTGAAGGGTTTATGACTGAAAGCATGCCGGCAGACGAGGCCTCAGAAATTTTTTACGCTGCGTCGATCAAGATATCGCCCATACTCAAATACCAGCAAACCGTCGTAGATATGCATGCTTTGTACGTTTTCGCTGAAAGAGTTGGGAGGAATGACCTGTCCCGTGTGATGGGCATGCATCTCGTCGATCAAATCTTTGGCATATCCCAAGATTGTGCCTGACTCTCCCAATGATCCTTTATAGTTTCTCCAGTAGGACGTGTAAGTATCTTCTATAAAATAGAGTCCATTATTCTTGATGATGGAATTCAGGTTCTCGAAACTTGAAATAGTATCCTCCGGAAGATGCGATCCGTCATCTATCACGATGTCCGGCGCGCCGAATTCTATGACAAGCTGTTTTCGGAACAAGGGATTATCCAGGTTTCCGGCCCTGAAGGCGATCTGATCTTGATCCTTGTACCCATTGGTGAGGCAGACAATTTTTGAAAAGGCCCCTAGATACCGGGCCCACATTTCTGCCTGTGCCTGAGCATGCGGCTCATCAATAATCAGGAAGAGAACGCAGGGACGATCTTTATAAGATGCAAGGTATCGCTCGTAAATCGAGAAGAAGTGCACGTTTTTCTCAATCTCACCGCTTTTGACGCTGGTGAATGCATCATACAGAGACAATGTGTATTCCTTAGGAAATTCTTGATAAGATTTCGCGCGCAATGCCTTTGGGATCGGATACGATACTGTACAGATTGAACCCTAGGGTATTTTCGTGTTGTTCAGTTCCGGATTTTGGAAATAAATATCGACTTTTATTTTTTGCTGCTTTGTCTATTAGTTTGAAATTGCTGTTGAGGAGATTTGTAGGGAGAATGCAAAAAATATCATTCTCCAACTCGGAAAATATACTCATGTGAAATGCGGAAGAAGAGGTGCCAATAATGGTCTGGCGTTCTCGAAATAAAGAAATTTGGTCTGGGAGAGACATGGTTTCCGGGCAGAAAATTTCCACGCCTGCGTCCCGAAGGACATCGATGATTTCTTCTTCGTTCCCGATTTTGGTGACACCGTTTCGCATCTGGTGTTTGCTGAGATAAGCTGGTGTTGTGTTGGAGTGAATGGGCTTCTGTCCAACGATACGGTCGCCAATCTTCCGCATCATTCTGCCATAGACGTCATGTACGAAATTCTGCTCTTCCAGAGAAGTTCTGGGAATGGAGAGATGACGAATCCGGACAGGAGTTTCGAACGTGGCGAAATCCTGGGCTTCAAGCTTCGCTCCTTTCCAAAGTTCCGCTCTGTAAGAAGGATTGAACCAGTCCGGAATTGCCCCGTGACTATGGCAGAGAATAGGTGAAGTCTTTTCGTGAAACTCCAAAAACCACAGCCGTGACAAGGAACTGATCAGGAAATGCCCGAAGTGGTTTATGATCGGGCCACCGTAGATATAATGGTGTTCCGGCGCATAGGGGACATCATCAAAATTTATATCTGTCGTGCTGTTTCCACAGACGAGGGCATGTTGTCCACGAAAATATCCCGAACTATCGATCAGACGTCCGTCACGGGAAAAAATTCCCCATTGCCGGTCGTGGTCGAGGTGTACCCCCACAGTGAACGGCACAAAGAGAACGTCAAAATGCTCTTCTATGGACGGGCGTGAACGGACCAGATGATCGTTTCCCCAGATTGTGGTAACATCTCTAAGGATCATGAGAAAATCCTTGAAGGGGTCGTGGGGTTCATGTCTGTCTGCAATTCCCTGTCGATTGTCCTGTGCGTCAAGGGATCGAGACCCCTCTTCGCTTTTGTGAAGAGGGCTAACTATGGTAGACCGCCCCCTGAAAGGCAAGATGCCGGATTGGTGCGTTAGAATGCATATCTGAGAAATATTTTTCTCTACATTGGAGATGTTTCATTTACATGCGTCATTATCAGAACAGTCTGGTGTCATTGGTAAAACTTCAGATCAAGGTCATTGCTGCACTGATGATGCGTGAGCTTCACACGCGTTTCGGGCGAGAGAATCTCGGATATCTCTGGATTGTGGGTGAGCCCATTCTTTTCTGTGCCGGCGTTGCGATCGCATGGACCGCAATTCGTCCTGCTCACGAGCATGGTCTGCAGACAACGGCAGTGGTCATTACGGGTTATGTGCCACTGACCATGTGGCGGCATTGTCTCATGGTTTCCATTCGAGCGTTCGAAGCAAATGGCAGCCTGCTTTTCCATCGGCAAGTCACGCCCTTGGATATCATTACCGCTCGAAGTGTTCTGGAAATCAGCGGAACGATTATGGCCGGGCTGATTGTTTGTACAGGGGCTATCCTTCTGGGTTACATGTCTCCTCCCAAGGACATTGGCCTGTTGTATGTCGGGATCATCTATCAGGCGGCCTACTCTTACGCGACTGCCCTGCTTGTGGCGGCTCTGAGCCAGCGCTCCGAGCTGGTGGAAAAGTCCGTAAGTGTATTTTCCTATCTTTCTCTGCCGTTTTCAGGAGCATTCGCATTTTGCAGTTGGCTTCCGCAGAAAGCGCGCGAAGTTTTACTGTGGTCGCCCTCCGTCAATAATATCGAAATGATCCGGGGAGGGCAGTTTGGGGAAACGATTCATCCCTACTACGACATGGTTTATGATGCCTATGCGACGATCATTCTTTTGATCATTGGTCTCTCCCTGACCTTGCGGGTGCGGCGATTTATATCGGTCGTCTAAAGTCCGTTATTGGCCCGTTGCCGTCCAGACGATCTCACAGTCTGCTTTGCTCGCCAGGATGGTAAAGCTGACAGCAGAAACACTTGTTACGGTGGCTGTTGCATTTTCTCCGTGAGCCTGTGCAAGCAGGAGTGGTGCCGCAAAAAAACAGTTATGGCCCAGAGGCCGTTTGGGGAAAAAGATTTCTATGCGTCCCTGCTTTGCCTTCGTTCTCCCATGAAGGCTGATCTGTCCCCCTGATGTTATCTCGCCCCCGATTTCACGGAGTGAGGTCTGGCTGATCTGGTTTCCCCCAGCATCGCGGACCTTTTCTCCGCCGGACCAGGCGGCCCAGAGGGTGTCCATCTCGGAGAGCGTGTTACGTTTGGGATTTGGAAGTGCCGGATCCGCGAATTCAAAAGCGCAATAGATCGGGGCATAGGACAGGACATTGGTATCGCGGGCACGGAAATTGTCAGAGCGTCCGTCGACATAAACGAGGGACAGGTCAGGTTCACTGCCCGCAAAGACGTCAAATTTCACGCCGTCGAGCAGGATATCCCCGCAATCGACAAAGCTCATATAACGCCGTCTTGGCCGTCCATCGGGAATGGGCAGGTGATCCACGTTGCGATTGGCGATGTAGAAGCCGCCGCGAACGATGATGTTTCTGCAGTGGACCAGATCCAGAGCATATCCGAAGCCCTGCCAGTCACATTCCATGAAGTACCAGATGACGCTGCGATAGGTCTCATCAATACTGTTCCGACGGTCCGGTGAAGCATGGACCCGCGACCGCACCATCCCCCAACCATTGTAACAGGTGCAGGAATAGAAGCGCTGTCCTTCCAGCGGAGAGCGGATGTCATAGTCCCATCCCCAGCTGTAATTGGCGACCAGGACATTGATGAAGATATAAGTGAAGCATCCCTGTGTGAAATGGGGTTCGCTGATGATCTTGAAACCAGCCGCATCCTGCATTGCGAAGTCGGGCCCGAATACCGTCACGTTTTCGCAATGCCAGTTCCGTGGGCAGTTCACGATCGTGGCACCCTGGCTCCATTTCCGCAGAGCGACGCCTTGCCAGGTCATGCATGCCTGTGGGGCTTCTGCAGCGAAATGGACGGAAATGCCGGTGCATCCACTGCCTTTCGGGTTACCGTCATCGAAACCGATGTCCTGAAGCTGAAGATAACCTCTTGCTGGCTCACTGGAGGTCCCATGTGTCAGGACCCCCTTACCGCCCGTTTCCATCACCAGGACCGTCAGGTCCTGTCCGGCCCCCCGGATGGTAAGATTGCGGCCTCTCGTCTGTAGTGGTCCCGAAAGACAGATCGTCACAGCCGGAAGATCAAACAGGATGGAAGGGCACGCCATGTCTGGAGTGGTGACGCTGCTTTCGTCGATGCATCCCTGCAGGACGTGCAGGTCGTCCGTTTTCCCATCAAGAGCCGCTCCACGACGCCGGAGTTCGGCTTCATCAATTCGCAGTGACGAAACTCTTTTCTCCGCGGAAGCCGAAGTCGCGGCGAGGAAAGGCGCCGCAAGACCCATGCCGACCAGTGCCCGGCGGCGGTTGACATCGGGATGTACGCGGTCGGCTCGACGGGACATGTTTAGTTCTCTCCAGATTGAAGAAGTTTTTCGTACAGAACGCCCAGATCCTGCGCCTGGTCGCGCGCAGTCCGGGATATTTTTAATTCTGGGGCGGGCTGCCTGAAGCAGGCGGGGGACTCATCGATCAGCGTCAGGACGCGGCGCAGGTCTGCTGCGCTGGAAACATCGATCCGGAAGCCATTGATATCATCGCTGATGGTATCACCGATGGCGCCACGATCTGATGCGACCACCCAGCATCCGCAAAGCGTGGCTTCACGGGTGACGAGTCCGAAACTTTCCGGCCAGATCGAGGGAGCCAGCAGGACATCGATGCTCGCGTAGAGATCGGCCACTTCATTCTGGGACATTTTGCCGCGGAAAACGACCGGCGTCTGCCCGAAGACATCTGTCCGCTCATCGCCGGGACTCATCGCATGATCGATGGCCAGAAGTTCGAGATTGTGGAAACTCCCTGCCCGAAGGGCAATCTGGATCAGGTCCCACCCCTTGTGACGTGCCAGACCTCCGATAAAGCCCAGGCGGATACGCCCGGATTCTTCGCGCAGACGTGGACGGGGCGTAAGGACGCTGACACCGTTTTCAATGGTCTGGACCTGATGGACCCCGGCAGTACGATAGAGTTCTGCAAACGCTTCCGAGACGGCCAGAACTGCTTTTGCGCCGAAGAGCCTGTCGCGCAGACTCTCCATGCGTGCCACGGCCTTCGCACCGCACCGTTCGAGGGTTTCAAGAGGCGAAGAGTAATTATAGAGACGCGGCTGTCCGAGTTCGTCGATGACAAACTGTCGGTCCGAAATCCACCAGGCATCGTGAAGGGTGATGCAGTAGGGAATGTCCAGTTCAAGGAGCACATCAATGATACCGGCGGTCAGGCGCTGGATGCAGTGGAAGTGCACGAGGTGGGGACGGAAGCGTTCGACGACTTTACGGAACTGCGCGACCATGTTGGGGTCTTCAGCGATACGGTCCTTGTCGTCCACGTCCAGAGGGGCAATCGATGTGATAAGGATGCCGTCCTGCGCGTAAACCCGGAGTTTTTCGCTGTCGGGTTCGACCTGGGACGTAAAGACTTCGAACAGAAAGCGTCTGTCTTCCGGAGCGGAAAGGTCGCTGAGGTTGTCGTGGAAGACCCTGGTGGCTCCGCCGATGGCCTGGGGAGGATAGAAGACATTGACGCCGAGAATGCGGTGCCGTGCTGTCGTGTCCGGCGGCGCGGTTCGTTCCATGAATGCTTTGGCATGGCTGGCGAGCGGGGTTGCGCCGTAGGTGGTGAGGGCATGGGTATGGGCGGCTTTACCGATCCGGGTTCGCAGTGCAGGATCTGTCACGAGCTGGTCCAGTGCCCGCACCCAGCTGTCGGTGTCCGTGGCGAAAAGAGCGGTTTCGTTCTCTCTGGCAACATCTCTGTAGCCGGCAGTGTCGCTAAGGACGGAGGGGATGCCGAACATGGCCGCTTCCAGCCATTTGATGCCGCTTTTTGTGTCGGTTGTGGGGGATTGGCCAAGGATGGCGAGATTGATGTCGGCCGAAGAGAGAAGGGACCAGTAGGCCTGCACATCCGGCAAAGGGGGAAGAAGTGTGATGTTCTCTCTCAGATTTCTGAGAACGCTGTCCTCGGGCAGGTCGCCGACGATGCAGAGCCGGACCCGCTGGCCATGTTTTTTAAGAATCCGCATCAGGGCGGGTTCGAGCACGGAAACGATTTCTGAACGGTTTGCTTTCGTGTTGCTGCCGTAGAAGATCGTCACGGGCTGATCGGGAGAGGGAGATTTTCTACCGTGACGCCGCATCGCGATTGCATGCGCCTCTCCAAGGCCGTTCGGCTGGACGAAGACTTCGCCAATGTGATGGCGTCGCATGCGCTCGGCGAGAGGTTCTGTGGAGGCTATGGCGTATTCGCACAGGCTCAGGGCCTTTGCGAACAGCGGAACGCCCAGAGCAAGGCCGTAATAGGTTTCCCGGCTGATGGTACCGCCATAGGTCTCGAAGGGTTCGGGGTAGAGGTCGGCGTCGAAGAGGGGATCGTCGATATCGTAGAACGTGGTCAGGC
This sequence comes from Gluconobacter sp. P1C6_b, assembly GCF_018811945.1. Taxonomy (GTDB): domain Bacteria; phylum Pseudomonadota; class Alphaproteobacteria; order Acetobacterales; family Acetobacteraceae; genus Gluconobacter. The sequence goes on along the minus strand of NZ_JACRVU010000025.1, from coordinate 21,309 downwards.
CGAGGGAACGGGCCAGATGGATGGCGCGGATAACCGCGGGCCATGCGGGCAGGCGGTAGAAGATCACGCTTTCGAAGGCCGCAATCTTTGCGGTGAAGACATCGAGATCGGTATCGACGTCAAAGATTTCGACGGTGTAACCGGCAGCCAGCAGATGATCCCGTCGCTGTTCGACACGATAGAGACGGCACTGAAGAAGATTCAGCTTACCCACAATGGCGACTGCGCCCGATCGGGGACGAAGGGGCCTGTGGTCTGGCAGCATAAAAGGTAGGCTGTCCAGATAGGCCCGCAAGTGAAGCTGTCCGGCTTCCAGCTGTCCGGTCCGGGCCAAGGCCAGAGCTGTATTCCAGGCATGATGATAATTCCGGTCTTCCTGAAGATCGTGGCAGATCCGCAGATCAGGGCGTCCCGGTTTCTTCCCTGTAGCTGTCCGCAGGGTTGTGACGGCAGCGTCGAGGCTCCCTAGGCGGTTTTCGCATTTGGCCAGAGCGATCAGGGTTTCGGCAGGCTCATCCGGGTGTCCGGCCAGATCCTTCAGGAGGGGATGTGCTGCGATATCGAGGCCTTGGGTCGTCATCGTCCGTGTGAGGGCACGGGTATTCTCCCGATAGGTCGGGACATGAAGATAGATTTTTTCCCGTAGTCGTCTGGCTCCCTCCTGATGGAGCTCAGTGCCCTTTTCACCACGGCAGGCAATGGCGTGCAGGAGGGGAGCGTTGCGCGGTGTGGGCGTGACGGGGCGCTGGGGATCGGTGAGGAGATCGGAGATGAAGCCTTCGACCAGGGTGCGTTGGGTATGGGTGGCGGCGTTTTCGTCTCGGAAGGCCGACGAGAGGAGGGGATCCACGTCTTCGAGCTTAGTGATCCGGTCGCCCAGAAGGCTCTGGATCCAGCGTTTTTCGTTCGCAGGGACGTGCTGTGCAATACCAGTGGTGAGCCAGTGTCGGTAGGCGCCGGCATCCGTGAAGGCGATGCCGTTCAGACAGAACCTGCGATAAAAATCGGGATCAAAACTCTCGATGAGGCTGAAGGGGAGGCATTTCGAGACACCGGAGGTGCAGAAATGCCGCACGAGGTCCAGAGCCACGGGGATGTCGAACGTCTGGAGCAATTCAGGATTGATTTGCCAGTAAGCCCAGGGGTCGAACAGTTCCATTCCGGCGGGGCAGAAGCCCTCGCTGGTCCAGAGCGCGGTAATGTCGGGTGTCACCCATTCCGGCTGTCGCCATGAACGCTGGGGCTGCTTCTGGCGCTCGCGCAGGGCAGCGATGTCCTGCGCCGCGAAGAGGGGATCGCCGGAAATGCGCTGGCCTTCTTCCAGTGCGGTGATACTGTCGCGGACGTTGCCCGCGAGGGACAGCAGATGACCGAGCTGAAGCCAGCCATCGGGATCATGTGGCGAGAGAAGGGTTGCCTGACGGTAGGCATGTTCGGCCTGGGAAAGGTCTCCCTGCTCCTTGAGGGCGTGGCCGAGTTGGATCCAGATATGCGCCAGGCCCGGATCGACCGCCAGTGCCGCCTGATAGGCTCTCGCGGCCTGTGCCCAGTTCCGGTCGCTGTTATGGGCGTTTCCCTGACGGATATGGTGATCCGCAGGGAGAGACGTCCTGAACAGTCGGCCGATCCGCCATGGTTTCATGGGCGGGAAGCCAGAAGGGTACGATAAAGGGACAGGATGTCCCGCGCCTGATCATCGGCATGACGCAGCGGAGTGTCCGGCTGAGGGGGACGTGTCAGGTAGCGCTCCGGATCAGCGTCAATCATCTCCAGAACCCGGACGAGATCCGCTGGCGAGGTCGTATCGACTACGAAGCCGTTCACTCCCTCGACGATATCAGTACCCATGGCGCCCTGATTGCTGCCAATAACCCATGCGCCGCACTGGGCGGCTTCGCGGGTTACGAGGCCGAAACTTTCGGGCCAGGTGGACGGGGCCAGCAGGATGTCCATATCTCCATAGAGTGTGGCGATCCTGTCTGCCGGAACTTTTCCCCGGATGGTGACAGGCGTACTCCCCCATCGCGTTTCGAGCGGGGAGCCGGGATCCCGAGCATGTTCGAGGATGGTCAGGGAGAGGTTCCGGAAAGGACGGCTGCGAAGGGCTGCTTCGACAAGATAGGCGCCCTTGTGATGTTCCAGTCCGCCCAGATGGCCCAGCCGGACCCGACCCTTCCGCGGAGTGCGCACGGGGGCGACGAGCGCCGACACGCCATTGGCGATCGTGGATACCTGGAAACCTGCCTTGCGATAGATTTCCGCAAATTCTTCGGAAACCGACAGCAGCTCCTGCGCGTGATGCAGGGCGCTGCGCAGCCGAGCGGCCCGTTCGAGACTGCGCGGCAGGCCAATCCGGTGCGAATAGGACTGTGTTGCCGGGTCAATGCTGATACGGGCCGGTTCTCCGTCTTCCTGGACAAGGAAGGGGAAGTCCGACAGCCACCAGGCATCATGCAGCGTGATGACATACGGGATGCCCAGTCTGCGACATGCCTCTGCGACCGCGACAGAAAGACGCGGCAGACAGTGGATGTGGACCAGATCCGGCTTGAACAGGGTGATGATGCGGCGTGTCTGGGCATCGACTTCGGAATTGTAGGTCCGCCAGTCCATGTCGATTTCCTGAGGCGTGGCGATCCGGAAGACCGGTGCGCCTTTCCAGCTGTCGACACGAGTGACGCCACGATGACTGTTCTCGTCATCAGATGCCAGGATCGCGAAATCATAATCGTCACCGGCATGAGCCAGCATATAGCCTGCATTGTCCGAAAGGACGCGTGTTGCACCACCGGTAGTCTGGGGCGGGGCGAAAAGATTGGCGAACAGGATACGTGGCCTGGCCTTGGTGGTCGGGACCGCCCGGACGGGTGACCAGACGACAGGCGTCGGGGAGGCGGCTTCCTCAAAGTGCGTACGGGCCGCGAGGGTGACGTCTTCCAGTGTCTGGGGCTGGCCGATCCAGGCTTTCAGGATTTCGGAAATCTGTGCCCATTTGGCATAGCCCGGCGTTGATGCGCTGCCCAGTGCAGGATTGTCCGAGAGCACGAGGCACGGAATGCCGGACCATGTTGCTTCATCCGCCAGCGAACGCTGGTCGCGGGGGACGTGGCGCAGGTCGAGGGCGATGGAGGAGCGGCTCAGGGCGGCGAGACGCTGATCCGATGTCAGTTCACTTCCAAGGCGCTCGATACGCGTAGAATTGCGGATCGACAGTGGCAGAGCAGGATCGACACCTTCCACGAGAAGCGAAACATCCGGATAGGTCTCGAGGAGGGTGTCGAGCGCCTTCAAGAGAGCCTTTTGCCCGATCCGTGGGGCATAGGCGTCCTCATCCGACGTAGATACACGAACTGGTCGGCCCGTCAGGGAGCAGAAAATGCGGATTTTTCCCGGCGCCGTTTCTGTGGTGCGCGGCATGTCGGCCAGGGCCTCCATCAGGGCGGAGACGCCGAGACGGGGGCGCAGGCCGAGGTCGTGAAAGCGGGTGATGAGGGAAGGCATGGTCAGGACCACGTCGTCACACATCGTTGCTGCATGGATCGAACGCAGGGTACGTCCGGTTTCACGGCTGTCGCGATACAGGAGGAAGTCGCTCCATGCCAGGTCGGACAGATCCGGGCCTTCGCCTGTGCTATCGCGGCCCAGCGGACCGGCCCAGTAGATGTTGCGCACGCCGAGGGCTTTTGCACGCAGCAGGGTATCGACGATCAGTCCGTCGGTCTCAACCTCATGGTACAGGGCTACTGAGGCGCCGGGCAGGCTTTCCGCAAACAGGGCGACCTGCTCACGGGAGAAGACGATAACCTGTCTCGCGTCCTCGGGTGCGATACGCAGCGAGGCTTCCCAGCGGGTCCTTTCCGATAGTCCGGAGCCCGAGAGGATGAGGATCGGTCCGTCTGTCCGGGCAAGGGTCAGTGGGGCGGGGATGCCTATCGACGCCACGGCTGGAACAAAGGTGTTCATGAACGCGAGGAAGCGTGCGTCAGGATGGGTTCTGGCCCGGATGTCGTCCTGCGTGATTCTGTCGTAGCTGTGGTGTGCGGCGTGATCGAACCAGCGCATGAACAGATGGGTCCGGGCCTCGCGCCAAGGCTGCATTTCTTTCCAGGCTGCCTGGGCGGCGCGGAGATGCTCCAGGCCTTTTTTGTAGAAGCCGAGATCTGCCGACAGGCGGATGCAGTTGATGTGGCTCCAACGGTTCGGCGTGTCCGTCTTCAGGCATCGTGTATAGGCTTCAAGAGCTCCGTGCAGATCTCCCTGTGACTGAAGCCGGTCACCCAGCGTATGCCAGAAAACGCCGCGATGCGGTTCAACACGGGCGGCTTCGCGTAGACATTCCGTGGAGAGATGCTGGTCGCCTGCTCCCTGGGCCCGTGCTGCACGCCAGGTCCAGAGGTCGCCGGCGCCCGGGCCGCCCACCAGATCATCGCGTGGGGGCACGGCAGTGGACAGGAAGGCATCCAGCAGGTCGAGACGCGTGGAGCGGGCGAAGCGTGCCCGGTCGGTGGCCTGAAAGCGATCCCAGTGGAATGCCGGGGGATAGGTTCGCTGGCCGATCATGTGCTGCAGGGCCCATTCCTCGGACGGGGCACGATGCATGAGGCTGCCAGCCTCCAGCCAGTGGCGGTAGGCATCAACGTCGGACAGATCAGCGGTATCGGTGTACTGGCGGCGATAGAAGTCCGGATCGAATGCCACGGAAACCGAGAGCGGGGCGATACGCTCGATACCGTCTTTCAGGAAGGTCAGGATCGCTTCAGCCGCTGAAGCGGGTTTGCCGCACCATTCGAAGTTGAGTGCGCTGAATTCCTGGAGGTCCAGCATGTTGAACCACGGCGCGCTGATCGCACCCAGACGACGCAGGAGCAGGATACGGGCGGGAACGCCGTCCTGATAATCCTTTCTCTCGGCGTCACTCAGGGAAATCTCATTCGTGGCGAGGAGGGCCTCGAAGGCTTCGTCCAGACCGGGAAAATGGTAATGATACGGACGGTTCTGGGCGGCTCCGATGTTAAGGTAATGTCGGGTAGCGGTCCACGAAACGGGCTGGGTGACAGGCAGATCAGGGTTGGCCATGAAATAGGCGCCGGCGTCAAAATCTCTCGGGAGGCGCTGTTCAAGAGCGGCCTGTTCCCTTTTCATCATGGCTTCCGACCCATACCGGCCGACCAGTTTGCCATGGGTGAAATAGTGATCTTCAAGAGCACGGTCGTTCGGCAGGGCACTCAGGTCGCGATAGAAGCGACGGTAGAACGCCGGATCGAAAGCATCCTGATTCTTCTCCGCCTGTTTGCTACCTTTTCCGGCCGTGCCGCCGTTCGCGAGGGCACGCAGCTTGTTGACGAGCGACTTCTGCTCAGCGTCCGTTTCGAAGGCTGACCTTGTCCGTGCCAGCCGCGATGCGACGAGGGAGCCCGGGATCCAGTAATCCTCCCGCTGGGCGCGATGACGGATTTCATCGTCTGATAGCTCCGGTGCGACGAGGACGACGCTGCGGGTCTTCCCGCTTACGGCATCCACTTCGTACACGTCACTCAACATCTGTTCGATCGTGGACTCATCCGGGTTCAGGAAGCGCTCGATCAGGGGAGATGTGAACTGGGACCAGAACCCGACGGCGCTCATCCATAGCAGAACGATATCCGAGGGATCGGATTTGATGGTGTTGAGGATCAGGTGGCAGGGATGATGGGGATCTTCCTGCGCTGCGACGTCATAGGACGGCACGGTCCGGTCTCCATCCTTGCGGTAGCCCAGCAGGGGGCCGTACAGCGGATGTTTGAAGAACATCTCCAGCCAGGCGAAGCTGTCCTTCAGTTCGCCCGGAAGAAGGCCGTCATTCAGGATGACGTCTTTCTGGAAAATGACGTGGGGCAGCGCCGTTCGGGCATTGCCCGAATAATTCGCATTGCTGGCGATGCAATGAAAATATACCTGCGGAATGGAGCCACCCAGTCCCTGCGGGCCTTCCTGAAGGAAGAAGGTGTTGAGGTCCCGTACGACGGTTCCGGAATAGCCGACGTCGCAGACATGGACGCTTTGGTGATTCAGAACGCCAGCATCCTTCAGATAGGACGCGGCCATGGCACGCTTGTGCAGGAGTGCCGTGCGGATCTCCTCGACCAGACCGGATGCTTCATAGGCTTCCAGAACCGTGAAGGTATCCATCGAGGAGTGGTAGACCTTGTCCGCCTCCAGACCGGCTGGAGTGGCGTCGATACCGAGCATTCCGGAAATCTGGCGGGGCGTGGCTTTGCCGTGATGCAGCCAGAACGCGTGCCCGATCGACTGCAGGAGCCATTTGTCCTGGAAATTGACATTCAGCCAGCAGGTGACGGCGCGGCTGAGGAACAGGTCTTCCGAGTGAATGGGAGTGAAGAAGTTGCGGAACAGCGGCGAATTCCACTTTTCCAGCACCTTGTGCAACAGGCATCCGTCACGGCTCAGGAAGAACAGTCTGTCGCTGCCATCGCTCTGTGCGCAAAGCAGCAGCTGCGTCAGGAAAAGCTTGGAAAGATCGCCGATTTCCATGTGAATGTCGGGACGGCGTCCGTAATCGGGGCGCTTGATCCGAAGCAGCGGAGCATGGGCGACGTGGATCGCATTACCGCCCAGGCTGGTGGGCATGGCGACGTCGGAATGCGTATTGTCTCCCAGATGCAGCGTCTTCGCAGGGGCAATGTCGAACTGCTTCCACACATGGGTGAAGAGATTGCCCGAATGTTTCGTAAGGTTTTCCTGCGAGGATACGAAAACGCGATCAATATGCCGGGCAAGCCCTGTCTGAAGCAGGATGCCCTCAATCTCGGTCTGGGAAAAATACATATCCGAGATGGCGATGACCGTCTTGCCCTGTGCCTTGAGCGCAGCAAGCATTTCGGCGGCACCTTCGACCGCGTACAGGTTCTGGCGGTCAATCTCGTATTCGAAGGCTGCGACCTTCCGACCCAGAGTCAGGGCTTTTTCCGTATGGCCGATCCGGGCGGTGAAAAGACGGCTCCAGACAGCTTCCAGGGTTGGTTCCTCGATACGTTCATGTGCGGCAGCTTTCATCACATTGGTGATGTCGTAGCGCGTCAGGGTCAGAGCGCCCGGATTTTCCTTGCCGAATTGTCCCAGAAGGCTGAGGGCATAGGCGCTGGCAAGATCATGAACCTCATTGACCTCCAGATATCGGCGATAGACGAGCGTATCGAAAATATCGAAGGAAACGAGATCGTGGCTTACGTCGGAGGCGCCGATTTCAGACAGGGAAAAAATTTTCTGCATTAGGAGGGCCTGATCCGCTTTCAGATAAAGACAGGGTTTTCAGAAATCTGGGGAATTAGAAACCAAGTGCTGCGAGTTCAACAGTTGCGACTGTGGCGTCGGGATCATGGCGCAGGGCTTCCCGGTAGGCTGCTGCCGCTTCTTCGCGTCTGTTCTGGAGTTTCAGGGCGTGTCCAAGCTGAATGTATCCTTCCGCCTGTGTCGGGCTACGTTGAATGGCCTGCCGGTAGGCCAGTTCGGCATCCACGAGATAGCCGCTCTCCTTCAGGGCATGCCCATACTGGATCCACATATCCACGCGATCTGGATATCGGGTGAGGAGGTTCCTGTAAGCCAGGGCGGCTTCCGGCCATTGTTTCGCGTCCCTGGCCGTGTCCGCATTGCGAGCCAGATCGCGAAGGCGGGGAGCACTTTTGAATGGAAAAATCATGATCACGATACCTGGTGGGACGTTCGGCGGAATATCAGGAAGAATGAAGAGGGGAGGTGAATTTCTGGTCTGTGTGGGGAAGAAAATTTACGTCGCCTGAATATGGCGCAGGGCCACGGCCGGAGAGACGGGCCGGATCAGGCGTAACGGAAGTGTCGCATCGACCCAGACAGGATTGACGGTAGGATCCATGCTCAGCTTCCTCACTCCCCAGATGTTTTCGAACGCCGCGCGCTCCATCGTTCCGAGAGAATGCCGAAGGGGATTCAGATGGTCCAGTCCTCGGGAAGCAGATTCATCGTGACGGGCTTCGATGAGAGGCGTCCAGAGAATTTGCAGGCCCTGTTCCTGCAGACGCAGGCACAGGTCGATATCGCTGTAGCTTATGGGCATCCGTTCGGCATCAAAACCGCCGGCCGTGGCGAAGACCTCGGTCCGGATGCCCAGAAATGCTCCGGTGACGGCAGAGACCTGCCGGGTGCATTGCCAGCGGCCGAAATGGGCATTGCTGTCGCGCGGTTCGTAAAGGCCGTCGTGAATGACGGAGCCCTGCCATCCCAGCAGCACGCCGGCGTGCTGGATGGTATTGTCCGAATAAAGCAGCCGGGCGCCCACCGCTCCTGTTGAGGGAGCGCGGAGCAGGCCGGCGAGCACCATGTCCCAGTTCTCCGACAGCATTTGCATGTCGTCGTTACAGAACAGGATGTTGGGTGTGCTGATCCCGGCGGTGGCTTCATTGTTCAGGCGGGACCAGTTGAAGGGAGACGGGTCGCGCAGAATGTTCACACCGGGATGACGCGTGGCGAGTTTTTCAAGAAGAAGGAGGTCTTTTGCAATTCTGGTGCCGTTGTCCACGATCAGGCAGTGGATGCGGTCGGGGTGCCGTGCCGTTGCGAACAGGCTGTCCACCATTGTGCAGCAGTCTGCGGCATTGTCCCGGGTGCAGATGACGACCGTGCAGGGTTCGGGCAGGTTGTGAATGACGAACCGCTCCGGAAGGGGGTGGGGGGCGCTGCAGAGGGGGCGGTCCGACGGCCGGGGACTGGCGACGAGCGGGTAGGGAATATGAGCGATACGCTGCCCTGTTGTCAGTCCATCGCGGATGACCCCGGCAGGATTTTTGCCGCGATATGTCGGCCATAGCTCTGCGGAGAAGGCGATGGCGTCTCCAATAGTGTCTTCCTGTTCAAGCCATATAGCGTCTGCGCCGGGGCGTGGTTGAAGGGCTGTGGCTTCGAATAGGGCACTGCGGGAGATCGACGGGGTCAGGGTTTCGGCGTCGAAGAAAGCAATGTCGCAGGTGCCGGTCTGGACGGCACAGGCAATCCAGTCCGCGAGAAGCGGGGAGGGAATGCAATCAGAGCCGAGGAGCAGGACGTTTCCGGAGACCTGTTCTTCGGTGTGAGGCAAGGTAGCTGGAATTGCGCCTGCATCAGGCAGATGGGTTAGGGAAAGACCCGGTCGCATCCTCGTGTTCCATGCATCACGAAGGGTGGAGGAAGCGCCGGTTGTATAAAGCCTCGTGAGGGATGGCATGCTGCCCAGAGCCGTCATCTGGGCTGCGGCAACGGCTTCTGAGACATCATCCTGCGCAATGATGACTGTAAGCGGTAGCGGCGGGGCGGAAGGGGGAGGCGGAATACGGAAGAGTTTTCGGAAGATCGCGTAATCTTCGCTCGGGAAAGCGTTGAATGCGGAAATGTCCGGGAGCACGGCGGTCATGTCGTCCAGCCGGCGACGCATGTCGGTCAGGGTTGCCGCAAGGTGAAGGCTTTGTTCGGTGCCGTGGGACAGATGCCGATGTGACATGCTGGCCCGCTGCGCGGCTGTGTCGCCTGCGAGGAAAAGTTCCCGATGTGCGGCTTCGCACGTGGGATCGCGTTCAAGAGCCTCACGGTAATGGTTCAGCGCCAGAATGCGACGGCCCTGGATCTTGTAGACGTGACCGAGTTGAAGATAGGTTTCGGCCTCTTCTGGGGCCTGGGTGATAATGGTGCGGTAGATATGTTCGGCGGTTTCGAGCTGTCCGCTATCCTTGAGCATGTTGCCCAGCTGCATGCCGAGATCGAGACGCCAGGGTGCGAGCGCGAAGGCACCCCTGTAGAAATTTGCGGCGTCTGCGGGGTTGCCACTGTCCCTCATCTGATCCGCTTCCCGGGTCAGGGTCGTCATCCACCGCTGGCAGGTTGCAGGACGAAGATCCCAAAGGGTACGCACATCTGAAATACCTTCCTGGCCGGCAAGTCGGGGCCAGTCTTCCTGACGGCACAACGTCAGCAGTTCTTCCACGGGCACGGATGGTGAATGTACACGTGTGTCCGTGCGCTGCGCCGTATCTGCCTGTCGGGTGGAGAAAGGCCAGAGCCGCTTGAAAAACATCAAAGGGTATGTCCTGCCGAAGGAGGAAGAAGACGGGGGAGGGTTTTTCCGGATGCCAAACGCCGCAGCTTGCTAGGACAGGGTCTGGATATGTGCGAGCGCACGGGCGATGCTCTGAGGCCAGGTGAGGATCTGCTCTTCGGCCAGGGGCACTGCTGGAGCAGGTTCTGCTCTGTCCGGTGTCAGTCCAGACAGGGTCTCTATGGCCCGGATCCATGCCGGACCATCCAGCGGGTCGAGATATGTGGCGCAAGCGCGGCCAATTTCGTGAAAGACCGGAATATCCGAGCACAGAACGCGTGTGCCCAGTGCCAGAGCTTCGGCCAGAGGCAGGCCGAACCCTTCGGAGAATGACGGGAACAGAAGAGCTCTGGCCTTGCGGAGCAGGTCAACGACCGTTGTGTCGGGCAGGGAGTTGTGTTCTTCCACCATTCCCTTGAGAGCCGGAGATCGCTCCAGCATGTCGATGACCTGTTCGTTCTCCCAGCCCCGTTTGCCCACGATGACGAGATGGGGCGCGGCCTTTCCGTGGATATCGACAAGGCGTCGCCACAGGTTGAGAAGCAGAAGATGGTTCTTGCGAGCCTCGATGGTTCCCAGACAGACGAAATAGGGATGGCTGCGTCGGGTAACCCTATCGGCTTCGTCGCCAGGAAGGATGTCTGTTTCCGAGGCGGCACGCAGATGGACCCCGAGTGGGACGGGCCATATGGGTACGTTTCGGTGTGCGTTTTTAAAATAGGGAAGAAGAGACTGTTGGGTAGCCTGTGACGGGACCAGGACTGCGTCGGCATACTGGACGACCGTCTCGATACGGCGCAGGTGCCGTGCCGGCTCCCGCTCCCGCGCGTATTCAGGGAATTCGAGCGGGATCAGGTCCTGGATCATTGGAACGAACAGGCCATTGCGCCGCCGGATTGCAGCCGCGATCAGTCCGGGTCGCGTCAGATGGTGATGGGAGACCAGAAGATAGATATTGCGACCGTCGGTTCGCGCGTGTGGCGCGGTAGAACGGACGGGGCGGGGGAAGAGAAGGCCATGCAGAAGGGCCCGGCCCAGTCTGGCAGCCCGTCCTCCGTCATCAACTCCATTATCCCAGACGGTGCCAATGGCCCTGATAAAGGCGAGAGCCCTGTCATAGGGGAGAGCGGCGAACCGGCCGATCGGGTGGACTGCTGCGAATTCGAGATGGTCGGGCGCGTTCTGATGCAGGTAGCGCGCATATTCGAGTTCGACGCGGTCGATTCCTGTGGGAACGCGGGCGCCCGCGCGGGTGAGGATCCGCGAGATGTCGAGTGTATAGAATGGCATGTTGTCAGATCGTGACTGGCTCATGATGAGACCTTTTCCAGAGCCTCAGCCTCCGTTTCAGGCAGAACCGGAGAGATGATTTCTGCCGGCGTATCGGGATGGCAGGCCAGTTCCTGGCGCAGGGTTTCGCGGCGGGCCATTTCGGCACGTGACGCGGTGGCAAAGTCCCGCGGGCTGTGGCGTGTCAGCCGGTCGATTGCGTGGCGCACCAGCTTGGCCATGCCTTCATTCGAGAAAAAGCCTCCAGGAATCAGGCAGCGTTCGATCAGGACACGGCGATAGGCTGCGAAGATTTCCGGGTCTGGTTGTCCCGGATTCGACCAGAATTTCTCCAGAGGGCCCTGAAACGTGATGCCTGGAATGTCGTAGACGGCATTTCCCAGCGTGATGACGGGTTTGCCTTCAGCGAGGGCCAGCGTTCCAGTTGTGCTGTTGATGGTAATGACACCGGTGGCAGTGCGAACCAGATCTGCGATATCGCCCGTTTCGAAATAGTCCACACGGTCTGAGACGCCGTACGCTGCGGCCTGCATGGCAACTTCGTGACACCAGTTCCGGATATTGTTGTCGAGCGGATGTTCCTTGATGACGAGGCGCATGCCGTGGGGGGCGTGGGACGTGAAAGAGGCGATCACGACCCGGATGGCTTCTGCCATGCCGCTGAAGGAGGAATGGAGGCGGACCTGGGCATCGGCGTCGAGCTGAAGGGGAAACAGCATGTAAGGGCTGTCGGAGGCCCGGAGCGCCTCGAGTGTCTTCTGGCTTCTGGCACGACGTTCGTCACGGGCGAGCAGTTTGCGCAGCCAGCCGATGCCTTCTGTCAGGGGATGCCAGGGGCGGTAATTGTTCCAGTGGCGATAATGCCAGCGGGAAAGAAGATCGGCGGTATTGTACGCCAGTCCCTGAAGGGCACGCGTCCGGAAAGAAGACGGAACCGGGTGGTGCGGTGGCAGAGCGGGAAGGGTTCTGGCGCGCTCGACGTAGTAGGCTGGATCGCGAGAGAGAGTGGAGTTGCCATTGACGCCTCCGAGCTCGAACGTCACCCAGTCGGGGCGGAGATAGCCTTCTTCAAAGACGTGTACCGGAATGTGCAGCCGTGCGCAGACGGCGATGGCCGCGCTGTGTAGCGGGCGGCAGTCTCCGAACAGCACAACATCGGTAATGTCGTGCTCAATGATGATCCGGGTCAGGGCGTCCGGCCATTCATCGGCGCGGCCAGTGAAGTCAATGCCGCCGGGCAGGCGCCAGAAAAGCCGGTCACCGCCATTGAAATTGACTTTCCAGACTCCGTATCCCCGGCGACGCAGTTCCCTGCCGATCAGTCGGAAAAATGGTCCCATCAGCCCCTGAAGGAGCAGGATGTTGCGCTGTACGCCTTCGGTGCCGTGCGTTGTATTGGACGCATGATCTCCCGCGGAAGGAGATGTCCTGACGGAAGTCATGACCAGTCCTTCTTTTTCGCGCGTGTTTGCAACACCGTATGAACTCCCTGAACAAAGGCTCTTCTGATTCCCCCCTGGGCTCCGCGCAGTCGCATGAGAAGACCAGGTCGCCAGACTTCGGGGGTTTTGAAGCGGTCGATAAGAACTTCCGGTCCGCAGAACAGGCCAGTCAGGGGATCAATATATCGTGGATAAAGCAGCAATGTGGCAGCCGTGAGCTGAGCGATGTTCAGACGCCGGGTCCGTCGTGCGACAGGTGCCAGATCGTCGGTGAGACCCCAGCCAGCGTAGAAAGGCTGTCCGTATGTCGTGACAGGCAGGCCGCGCATGATGGCTTCGAAGCCTGTCAGCGACGTTAGTGTATGGACTTCATCGACGGCATCCAGCAGGGGCGCCATGCCTCCTCCGCGGGAAATCCGGTCCGCCACGTGCAGGATATCGGCATCAGGAATGGCGCCGGCGCGGTGGCCTGCATCCACGTCGGGATGCGGACGATAGACGATGAAAGCATCGGGACAGGTCGCTCGGACACGGCGCAGGAGGTCCATGTTACCCTTTATGCTTCCACCGCCCAGTCGGACGGACATGTCGTCCGCCACCTGGCCGGGGACGAGGATGATCCGTCGACCTGCTGGTGCGTCGAGTGCGGGAATGCTGCCGCCTGCCGAATACTTGGAAATATTCTGTGTGCGGATTAGCCCGATCAGCGAGCGCGCGCGTTCCTGAAGAGTCTCTCCAAGCGGGTGGGTGGCTAGCAGGACTTCCAGATCGCTGGGACGTGCGGGATCATAATAGGGGCCCCTGCTGTCCGCGATGATTGAAGCAGGAGGCAGGAAACCGCTGCCAAGACCGACAGAGCGTATGAAACCATCCTCGATGCGGAAAAGGGGAAGATGGTTTTTCTGGGCTGCCTGTTCCAGTTTGTGCGGTATGCGTGTCGCCCAGACAGCAATGCCATTCTGGCCTCTGTGATTGTGCGCTGCGGTCAGGGCACCGGTTGTCGTGCGGCGGAAGAGGGGAAATGGACGACGTTTTTCCGCGGTGGCGAAAAATGTTTTCATCCGGGCGCGTTTCCAGAACGACATGCCGACACACACGCGGATGGTGCGATTGGATGTGAGGATGTGCTTCCATTCCGTTAAGAGAGAGAGCGCATCCAGGATGTCGATCGGCAGCCCCGAAAATGGTGACCGGTATTCCGTTGCGGAGTGAAGGATATGCAATGCGGTGGAGGGGGCGTTTAGGTCCGGTCGCCATCCCATGTTGCTGTCCGGGCGCAGAACCGGATGTCCGGTCAGTGCACCGAGTGCTGACAGTGTCGTCAGGCCTTCGGGGGGCAAGAAAAATGTGCGCGTTCCATCCAGAAGAGAGTGCGCGTCAACATTTTCGGAGAGGGCTTGCGCTCCTTCGGCTCGGGCCTCGTTCCGCATTCTGCGCCATTGCACGCCGTCATGCGGCGTTACAAGAAGGAGTCGGGTAGGGCTGGTCCACTCTTTTGCTTTCCGCCACATCTGTCGGGCATATTCTGCATGAGGGGGCGCGCAGACTACTATTGGGGCTGTCGTTGCCGCGGGACGCTCCCAGAATAGACCACCCACCCGTGCTTCCGAAATCATCCGCACAGCGGGGTTGTTTCGGATATGCTCGGGCGAAACCAGGTCTTCAGCCGTCAGGGGGGGGATGACGGATCGGATTTGCGTCAGTGGCTGGACCGGATTTCCTAAAGGGGGTGCAGAAAGAATGAGTGGGAGTGAATTGACGGGCGAAATGGCTCCTGGACGCAAGACCGGTACTCTTCTTTTCTCTTGCCCTCGTCCAGTGTCGTTTCTGCGGGGCTGTGTAAATCTTATCGGATGGTCTAACATTCAAAGAGTATGCATGAAAGATAAAAAATTAATTACAAAATGAAATGAAATAAAAATATGGATTCTCATAAGTATTTAAAATTATTTAAATATAATAAACAAGTAAATAAATCGGGATAAATATGTGATATTGCTATATTTTTTATTTACGGTTTGTGTTGTTTTTGAGTTTATGGACTTGATTACATCCAGTTATGTCGAATTTTCAAGAAAAAATCCTCAGAATGGTAGGGTTTTGGTTGTTTTCTGTCGGGGAATTATTTTCCGATTCTTTGCGGTATTTATGATTTTTGGGGCACTGGTTGCGCTTGTGGGACATCCTCTGGCGGCTGCGGTGTTGGCAGTTCTGACTGGAGTTCTGCTGGTTTTTGGCTCGGGTCTGAAAAGGAATGTCCTTGGAGAGCCGCTGATGTTCAGCGATGTCGCGGTCATTGGTGCCTTTGTGCGGCATCCCAGATTCTATATCGGGGCCATTCCGCCGTTCGCCCGGATTTTGGTGCTGGCAGGACTGGCGTTTCTGGGGGCATCCTTTTTCGGATTGCTTCTGGAGGATGCGCTCTGGCTTCGGAGCGGCTCTGGTCTTTTCGTTCGGGTGCAGGGGCTATGCCTGTTCGTGACCGGATGGTTCTGTCTTGATATCCTAGGGCGTGCTGGGTTGGCGCGCAGACTGCTGCCTGCTGCGGATTTGGATATGGGAGAACAGCGCTACGGTCTGTTGGCAACCATTGTACTGAGCTGGCTGAGATGGAAGGACGACCGTCGTCGGAAATTACCTGGCTGGCCACCGGTGTCCGCAGGGCAGCTGGATCAGGCTCCCCTGATTGTGGTGATCCAGTGTGAATCGTTTGCCGATCCCCGCGAGTTCGGTCTCGAAGATGTGTCAGCCTGTGTGCTGCCTCATCTACTGTGTGCAGAACGGGAAGGGGAGGTTGGAAAACTCCAGGTCTCGGGGTTCGGTGCCTATACCATGCGCACGGAATACGGTGTGCTGTTCGGTCATGAGGAGAGTGAGCTCGGCTTCTGTCGTTTCGATCCTTATCTCACGGCAGAAAAGCAGGCTGCCGACGCGCTTGCGGCGCGGCTGGCCTCGGTCTGTGGGGACAGGGTCTTTCTGCATCCCCACGATCTCAGGTTTTATGGGCGGGACGTCCTGATGCCGATCGCAGGCTTTAACCGGCTGATCGGTACCGAAGGGTTCGCTGCTGCGG
The DNA here is from genome assembly GCF_018811945.1 of Gluconobacter sp. P1C6_b. GTDB lineage: Bacteria > Pseudomonadota > Alphaproteobacteria > Acetobacterales > Acetobacteraceae > Gluconobacter. The sequence continues at coordinate 5,405 of NZ_JACRVU010000025.1, read as the reverse complement.
TGCAAGGGGAAGGTCATATTGCAGATCATGCCGTGGGAGACCGGATACTGGCACTGATCGATGAGGGTGTCTCCAAGCCTTCGGGAACATTCATTTTCACGGTTACGATCGAAAATCATGGTCCCTGGTCAGGAGGAGTGGCCGATTATCTTCAGCATCTTCAACAAGGGGATGAGCTTCTGGGGCGTGTGACGCAGGCTCTTGGGCAGACCGGTCGAGACGCTCTTTTGGTGTTTTATGGGGATCATCGCCCCTCGCTTCCCGGTGCCGTCATGCCGGGGGGTGCGCGTCATACGCCGGTTGTTGTTAAAGGTTTCGGGGCGTTGTCGGCCATGTCACGGCTCGATGGTATATCCCTGACCCCCGCGGCTCTGCACCATCGGATCATCAGTCTGGTTGTAGCGCGGCATCCTGAAACTGCCGCGAAACTGTCGCTTGAAGAGAATGGAGCCTAGCGGATCAGTGAAGCCAGTCCGTCGATCTTGTCCGCCAGTGCGGCAATCATGTGTTTTAAATTTTCTGGAACGTCTGATTTGTCCGCAGTGATATTCAGTCGTTCCGCATCGGCCTGAAGTTCACCGAGAAGCTCGAGAATTTCCGAATCTGTGTCGTTGTCATCATAGGACATGAGTTGGTTTCCTTCGCCTGTGTCCAGAGTGAAAGGTCGATTGCTGTTTGTCCAGTCGGTCTGAAGGTCGATTGAGCCCGATTTTTTGACGATTGGCTATACCATAATCCGTGCCCAAGAACGCTGGCTCGATAGCGTCTTCATGAGCGTTTATGGGGAGCTATGGCAGGATACGTTTGTTTCAGTGCTCAAAAGTCTCTTGTAACTTGAGAGTATTCCCTGACCCAGGGGCAACCTGGGGTCAGGGAGAGTAACAGCTAAACCAGTATAAGATCATCTGGGTATAGCGCTTTAACCTGTGGAGTTATCTAAACAAGAGGCGTATTTCGCGTCAGAGGGACTTAAAAATTCCAGATAATTTTTCCGCGAATACCACTATCGATATAGTTGGCGCCGTACTGACCAACATACGACACGTTAGCATTCAGACGATCGGATAGACGTACTGCTGTCCCGGCATTGATGACAGCCGCATCCTGAGCCAGAAGAGCGCCGGCCGCCTCAAAATCCGAGCTTCCCGTTGCAAAGCTCTGGTGTGCTGTTGGTGTTATGACGCCGTAACTATGCCGATAACCCAGGCTACCATTAGGCATCAGTACGATATTCCCTACATGGAAAACGGTGGAGCCGCGAACACCAAAAGTGGAATACGTGGTGCCTGTATCCATGCCGCGCCCATTCAGGGCAGCAGTCTTTCCGCCATCTTCATGGTAGCCGTTCGTATGCACATTTACATAGGCCACATTGGCAAAGGGTTCGATCCGTGTGGCCCGTCCAAAGCGGAACTGATATGCGATGTCGCCAAATGTCTGCGCTGTACCGCCCAGATAGCTGCTCGATAGGTGGTCGCTGAGACCTGGAGCTTTCACGGTCCGATTCAGACCCAGAATATCCCAGCTGTAAAAAGCTCCAAGCCGGAGATGGAGATGCCCCCAGTGAGTGCCAGCATAACCACCGACATTGACATCATTACTGTGTCCGGAAGACTGCACTGCATTGCTGCTGAATGCTGAGTGACCATAGCTCACGAGGCCACCAATACGCCATGTCTGGAATGCTTGAGTATCAGCTCCCATCACAAAGCCGCCCAGTTCGTGATGGAGGCTGCCGGCATTGCTGCCGCCCCCATTGTGACCCCATGACCCGTAAGCTGTGCCCCACATCGTCAGGCCGGGCTCGCGACAAGCGGAGGCATTGCTGGCAGTGCCGATGGATACAGTCTTGATCGTGCTTTGGCTGACGCCATCGATGCAATCTGATGAGACCAGCCGATCAAGGGCAGCATTCCGGATGTAGAAGCTGTTTTCAATCATTGTTGTACGCGCCGAGGCGTGGATTTCACCCGACAGGGAATTATAGGCATGACGAGCCTGCTTCTCATTCAGGAGTTCAACAGCCCCAGTGACAGCACCGCCAGCAGCCCCCATGCTGTCTAGGGCACTTCCCACGGCGTACTGGTTACGTGTTACCGCAGCAGAAGCAAAGCTACGGCTGTTACGATCCATATCCAGATAAATGCTGTCCGCTGTGTAGTCGATGGTCGGGGAGAGGAAGTAATAATTATTAACTAGTTCGCTATCATTAATTGTACCAAAGGTGCCAGAAATCCCATTGGAAGCAGTTAGAATCTGATAACGGCTATTGGCGGATAGAATGGGGCTACCAACGGTGTTTACAGTCAGGGTATTACCGTTGAGGATGACCTCTCCATTCACTTCTGTCTGGCTTGAGTGACCATTCTCTCCTACCACAGCCAGATAATTCGCCCCTTGTTCCAGCGTCAGGTTACCATTTACGTGCAGGATGCTATCCAGACCGTTCGCTGAGGTATCAAGTGTACCGGAGCTACGAATATTTGTAGTACCAACGGTTCCAGTGCCGGATAGCGTTGCACCATCATCCACAGTAACCGCCGAGTTTCCTATAGAACCGGAGACTGTCAGCGTTCCATTCTCAATCGTCGTATCACCCGTATAGGTAGTATAAGCATCAAGCGTAACATTACCGCTCCCGGCTTTGGTCAAGGTTCCAGTGCCGCTGATGGAGTTGGACAGAGTGCCGTCCGTGTCCTGCGCAATAGCCAGTGCTGCATTATCCGTTATGGTGCCGCTACCGAAGCTTGACGTTCCCCCCGTCAGGGTTCCGGTTGAAATCAGTGTGCCGCCTGCAAAGGTATTAGTTCCCGTCAGTGTGACATTGCCGCTCCCGGCTTTGGTCAAGGTTCCAGTGCCGCTGATGGGGTTGGACAGAGTGCCGTCCGTATCCTGTGCAATAGCCAGGGTCGCATTATCCGTTATGGTGCCGCTGCCGAAGCTTGACGTTCCCCCCGTCAGGGTTCCGGTTGAAATCAGTGTGCCACCGGCAAAGGTATTAATTCCCGTCAGTGTGACATTACCGCTCCCGGCTTTGGTCAAGGTTCCAGTGCCACTGATGGAGTTGGACAGAGTGCCGTCCGTGTCCTGTGTAATAGTCAGGGCGGCATTATCCGTTATGGCACCACTACCAAAACTGGATGAGGTACCGGTCAGGGTACCTGAATTCAGGATTGTGCCTCCAGTATAAGTATTGGCATTGGAAAGAGTCAGGTTGTTGGAACCGTCTTTAACAAGGACGCCTGATCCTTCAAGGGCATTGGAGAACGTCAAATCATTGGAATGGTTAAAATCAACCACCCCATTATCAAGTATGTTTCCAGATATAATTCCAGTGCTGCCGCCGACACCAAAATTTATGGAAGATCCACTGTTCACAACAACATTATCTATAACGCTATCACCGGTAACGGTAGTCGATCCAGATGCTGTCAACAGATGAAAGCCTACAGCGGAAGAAAATACGGATCCATCTTCCAGGAAAATATTATTACTATTGTTTCTGGAGTCCGCGGAAACCAGTCCTGTAATTGAAGATCCTTTTTCAATGTAGAGGTTATTTTCCTGTTGAGTTCCGTTGTATTCTAATTGGATGGCGTATGAGTTTGATGATATTGTCCCAAAATTATATATATTCACTGAGCCATTGCCGGTTGTATCAATGGCGTGACCATCGCCACCGGAGAATCCATTACTCTCTATGGACCCATAATTCGTGATATTTAAATTTCCGTTTGACCAGACGCCTACGACTTCACCTTGAATATCGCCCTTATTCAAGATGTTATCATTTCCATCCATGTACAATCCGTAGCCAGTACCTTTTATTTCTCCAAGGTTATTAATATTATTGGTGTTATTTAATGCTGTAACTCCCACCCACTGTCCATCGATAACGCCCGATGCATAATTTGTGAGGTCGAGGCCGCCTGTTACAGCAACAGCTTCTGAAGCGTTTCCTTCTCCGTTTTTGTCATATCCAGCTGCTCCGGTGCTTTGAATAAGTCCGTAATTTTCAATAACGGCCTTATTGTCGATATCTACGCCGTCGCCATCGCCGGTTCCTGAGCCATCATATTCTCCGATGATTGTTCCATAATTCATAACAGAACCATCACCATCCGAGCCAACGCCAGAACCGTTTCTGCCTACAATTGTTCCGTAATTAACAACGTTCACATCAACGGAAGATGTAATGCCATGACGTTTTCCGGAAATAGTGCCGGACTGATTATTTATTACGGTTCCGGCGTAATCCTGAAAATCTATACCATCATGACTGTCGCCTGTTGCGCCGTCAGCGTATATTTTTCCGTCATTGATGACAGTAGCGTTATTCCCGGGACGAACTCCATCAGCATCATCTGAAATCAAAGACCCTGTAGAGGTATTTACTATTGTTGTTGAAGAAGATGGTGATGAAATATTATCGAAATCAATACTCTGACCTCCTGATGTGCTTTCAATGGTTCCGCTGTTTGTTAGCGAAATTACAGCTGACCCTTCCGTGTAGGATTTCGCTTGCACACCATCATCTTCGCTGATGATGCTAGAACCCACACCGATATTTATGGATATGTCGGTTGGTTTTTTTATGACAACCGCTTTTTCATTGCCGGTGGAGAGCGTAGTACCGGAAGTTAAGGAAAGCGCATCATCTCCGGAGATCGAGATGGGCGTTGTACTGGAGCCTTGAAGAGAAACCGTCTTGGCGAACGCTTTTTGATACGAGAAAGCCAGCATTATGTATATTGTGTAGTACATATATATTTTTCGTGATGAATATTTCCCATTGAGATGAATTTTGTTAATCTTAATCATTTGGCTATCTTTCATAATAACTCGAAATAGACAGAAATTGATTTTCCGACGATTTGTATGTCTTTTTGTGTCAATTTCTACCCAGGGTGTCACGGAGTGTTTTTTTTGCTACTATAGAATCTTATTGCTAACAATATGTTTTGGTAAAATAATTGCGTATTGTAGAGATTGAGCCATTAGTCTGAAGATGATTCTAATCGGTTGTTGATTTAAATTTCTATCGAAAACTCTCGTTTTGTTATTGTGATGAAACGTAGTCCGTGGCGCCTTGAATCCTTAATGGGACTGTGTCTGTCCCTTTCGTTGTGGGGTAATATCGATTTTTGAGTGACTCGCTAGGTCACGTTGACAAAAGAGTTGATCCAGAGCCTTGCTGCGGCGATATTGAGGAAACTCATGAAGGACAGGGCGGTCTTGTCGTAGCGGGTCGCGCTGCGGCGCATCTGCTTGAGGTGGTTGAACATCCGCTCGATGCGGTTGCGGTCCCTGTAACGTCGCCAGTCTGTTTTTTTGTGGAACACTGCGGTCTTTTCGTGAGGGCATAACCGGCAGGATCCCGTGGATCAGCAGGTTCTGGCGGAAAT
>NZ_JACRVU010000024.1 GCF_018811945.1 Gluconobacter sp. P1C6_b | reverse complement strand
GTCTTCCCGGAAAAGGTCGCCGCCATCCCCTCGATCGCCTGCCGTTTCCACTGGGCGATCATCGTCTGATGTACCCCATGTTTCGAAGCCAGTTCCGCCAGCGTCAGTTCCCCACGGATCGCCTCCAGCGCAACCCGTGACTTGAACTCTGCCGCATACCGTTTCCGCGTAACCTTGCCCATAAAACCCGTCCTCGTTCAGGCCAGATGATAGCTTATCGCCCTGTCCGAAAAATGGGGACCACCTCTAGTTGGCTGCGATCAGCATCGGCGCTTCCAAGCGCATTCACCCTGACGAAGTCGCAAAATACGAGAAAATGCATTGGCACGCCCAAGATCAGACAGCCCATCCTACAGTCTCGCCGAACGGAACGGCCGCTTCTATGTCCAATGGTGGGACGGGAAACAAAAGAAACGTGTTTCTCTCGGGACGGCAGATCGGGAAGAAGCCAAGCGTGCATTAAGGCAGTTTCTGGCAGGGGTGGATTCGCCCTTACCACCTGCGCAGCCGTTGGTGAGAGATATTCTGGCTGGTTATATTGAAGACCGCAGGCCTCGCGTCAAAAGCATTGCGAGCATTGAGTATGCCTGCGCTGCCTTGAATGTGCATCTGGGAGATCTGAAGCCAGAACACCTGACCAGGCAGGTCTGCCGCAAGTATGCCGAGCAGCGCCGTTCCCAAGGTGCCCGCAGTCCAAGCTGGAAGACTCGGAAGCCACTATCGAATGGTACGATCATCCGAGAGATCGTCACGTTGCGCGCGGCTCTGAAATGGGCTGTGTCTGAAAAATGGATCTCGGATGCACCGCAGATCGAGGCACCGCCTGCACCAGCTCCACGGGAGCGGTGGTTAACCCGTGATGAAGCCAAGCGTCTGCTTGCGCATATCAAAGCGCCACATGTCCATCTATTTGTGCTGATCGGTCTCTATACAGGCGCAAGGACGGGAGCGATTCTTGAACTGGAATGGAGCCGGGTCGATCTCGCGACAGGTATTATTCATTTTGGGGCAGGGGAGGGGAACAAGCGTCGCTCGATTGTGCCGATGGTGCCGCAGCTACGAGACGCATTGAGCGCGGCTGCACAAATTAGAACCTCGGACTGGGTCATCGAGTTCTATGGCAAGCCGGTGAAGTCAGTCCGACATGCCTTCCGGGACGCAACAGAGAGTGCAGGCTTGGCAGATGTTACACCGCACACCCTCAGGCACACATGCGCCACTTGGATGGTGATGAATGGCGTTCCGTTTGAGATGGTCGCCAAGTTTCTGGGGAATAGTGTGGAGATGATTGAGCGAGTTTATGGGCACCATAGCCCGGACTGGCTTAAGCAAGCCGCCGATGCTTTAGCTCACCTTTGACATTCGATGCTAAATAGATCCCGATCCTCTGACGTTTTTGGAGAGTTTGAAGGGATTCGTTCCAAGTCTTGAAATGAATACGCTTGGATTTCCATGCGCTCTGCCTTTCGACGGAGTTGTTTGTCTGCCGTGTAAATTACAGAAACGCCGTGAACTTTGGCGCAGGCAAGAATGAGGAGATCAAATTTAAATGCGTTACGGCTATGATCTGAGTCTCTATTTGTATTTCTGAATAAATATCCAAATTCAATGCTCTGCCTAGCATCAAATGCTATAATATTCATATTATCAGCCTCGTTAATGAGGTCGATAATTGTCCCTTGATTTTTGTGCTTTGCAGACAATACCTCCGCGAGGACAGGAGCAGGGATTATTATCTCTGTGTCGGCAGCACTGAGGCGCTCTAAGAGGTAATCAAATCTTTCGTCCAGAAGATCATTTTCATCTTCAGGTTCGAATGCATAAGAACCGTTTGAGTCGCTGAAGTAGGTCAGGAAGTTTGTATCAAATATGACTTTCTGAGACATGCTAGCGAACGTCCTTCAGAAAGGCAGACATATCTGCTTCTTCAAAACCAAAGCCGCCTTCATCTTTGATCTTCTGCCGTATTTCTTTAAACGTTTGTTTCTTTAGTATTTTGACGCTATGGACGTCGAAGCCCGTCAGCTTCCAAGAGCCTAAAACGCTACGCTGCCATCTGGCGGCGCCTTGCAGCTCGATTTTATTACCCCAGAGCTGCTCTTTCAGGGTGGAAGCTAAATCTTCTTTATAAGAAAAAAAGATATTTTCACCACCAGACTGAATGGTGCCGGTATATTTCCTGCCATTCTTGGCTAAGCTTAATGCTGTTATACGTCCCCTAAGAGAGTCGTCTTGAGCTAGAGACTGAGATGTCTTTTGTTCGGATATCTGAGGCTCAATAACCAAAAGGGGACGTTGGGTTTTAATGTCCCAAATCTTTGCTCCTGTACCTCCGTCCTGCCGCATATAACGCATGAGTGTACGTACTGCGGGGTTATCGCCACGCTCAAGAGACTCATCGGCCTCTTGCAGAGATACGAGTACGGAAGGGACGTACGCGGATTCAATATGAACTGCGGCGACCAGAGAGCCGTCACGCAGCTCTCGCAGAGCAACCCCAGATTTTTGCTTTCCCAAGAGCTGATTAAGAAGTTTCAGGTATTCTTCAGCACGCTTCAGGGAAACGCCAGACAATTTGAAACCGTCGATTTTGAAACCAATTTCAGCATCGCCGTGGTCAGCCTCGAAACACATGTTCTTTGCCTCCCTTGGCGCGCTAGGTCACAGAATCATTTTGAGCACTTGAAGCGTTTCAGTGTCAATTATCATATTTCACAGTTAATCAAGGATTGATTGACCATAGGAGGTGAAAATGATCGAAGGTTCGTTCTCTGTGCCAACAGGCACATAAAACTTTAAGATATAATGATTATTTTTTAGGGAATTAACTGGTGCTGCTGGACAGGATTGAACTGTCGACCTCTCCCTTACCAAGGGAGTGCTCTACCACTGAGCTACAGCAGCATACCGTTGCCTTGGCGCGCTTCGTAACGGGTCAGCGCGCCAAGCGCAAGCCTTAATCGTCCCGATGGACCTTTTCCATGCGCTCGTGGCGTTCCTGCGCGTCGATGGACAGGGTCGCGATCGGGCGCGCTTCAAGGCGTTTCAGACCGATCGGCTCTCCCGTCTCTTCGCAGAAACCGTAGCTTCCGTCATCGATGCGTTCGAGGGCCATGTTGATCTTGGTGATCAGCTTGCGCGCACGGTCACGGGTGCGGAGCTCGAAGGCCCGGTCCGTTTCGACGCTGGCACGGTCGGTGATGTCTGATTCATGAATTCCGCCTTCCGAGAGACTCGCAAGGGTTCCATCCGCCTCTTTCAGCAGATCCAGACGCCAGCGCAGAAGCTTCTGCCTGAAGTACTCGACCTGAAGCGGGTTCATGAACTCTTCATTGTCGGAAGGTCTATAATCCGGCGGCAGCGTAATCATGCGCATCCAATCCCTGGCTGATCTGCCAACGTCCGCTTCCAACAGCCGCAGGCGATAACGCGCGGCTTATAGCCACCCCAGCCGCATCCGCCAACCCCGAACATGCTTTGCCCGTTTGTCGGAAAGCGCGGAAATCTGCGTCTCTGTTAGGGGTTTCTTTACCCTGTACGCCCATCCTCAACACCTGAGACCCCCAGACCTGTTCTTGCAGGCATCAGGATACCCGCCGCCGCCCATGCGCTTTTTCACGCAATCTCCGTTCTCCATCCGGACCCTGACGCAGCGACTGACTGCGTTTGTCTGTGTCGGACTGCTTCTTCTGCCGGGCTTTACCCTGGCTGCCAGTGTTCGCATCAAGGACATCACGGACATGGAGGGTGTTCGGAGCAACCAGTTGATCGGATACGGTCTGGTGGTAGGGCTGAACGGGACGGGCGACCGGCTGACCAATACGATTTTTACCCGCGAAACCCTGATTTCCATGCTGAACCGTTTGGGTGTGAACATCCGCGATCAGGAAACCCAGCTCCAGACGCATGACGTGGCCGCTGTCATGGTGACGGCCGATCTTCCGGCGTTCGTTCATGGGGGCAACCGCATCGATGTGACGGTCTCGGCTGCGGGTGACGCGTCTTCCCTGACTGGCGGAACGCTTCTGGTGACGCCGCTGATGGCTGCTGACGGTGAGGTCTATGCCGTCGCGCAGGGGTCTCTGGCCACCAATGCCTTTTCGGCCCATGGTGCGGCTGCGTCCATTACCCGCAACGTGCCGACCAGCGGGCATATCGCCAATGGCGGTATCGTCGAACGGGAAGTGCCCTTCGACCTCAGCCATCGTTCGAACCTGCATCTGAGTCTGCGTAACCCCGATTTTACGACGGCGAGTCGGATTGCGGCTATCATCAACCGGACCTTCGGACCGATTGCGATCGTTCAGGATCCACGGACAGTCCTGCTGGATCTGAGTAACCATGATCCTGTCTCCACGCTCTCCCGAATCGGAGACCTTATGGTCACTCCGGATACACCGGCCAAAGTGGTCGTGGACGAAGCCAGTGGCACCATCATCATGGGGGCGGATGTCCGGATCAGCACGGTTGCCGTGGCGCAGGGCAATCTGACGGTTCAGGTGACGGAGACGCCCCAGGTCTCCCAGCCCGGGCCATTCTCCGGCGGCCAGACTGCCGTGGTATCCCGCACAAACGTCAAGGTGGACACAGGCAAGACCCATCATCTTGCTGTCGTGCCGGGGGGTACCACGCTCCGGGAGCTTGTTTCAGGGCTGAATGCGCTGGGAATAGGGCCAAGAGACATGATCAGCATTCTGCAGGCCATCAAGGCCGATGGCGCCCTGCAGGCAGAACTGGAGATGCGTTGATGACAGTATCCTCGACCACCGCCACGGTATCGCAGGGATTGCCGCTGCACGGGCAGAAGGCAGATCCGGCCAAGACCCTGAAGTCGGCTCAGAGTTTCGAGTCGATGGCCATCAACCAGATGCTTCAGCCCATGTTCGCCACGGCTGAAGAGAGCGACAGTATGTTCAGCGGCGGGGCAGGGGAAAAGCAGTTCCGGCCCATGCTGGTGGAACAGATCGCCAAGCAAATGGAAAATAACGGTGGAATAGGCCTGACGGACGCAATTGATCGTCAGATGCTGGCTATGCAGGAGCAGAAATGAGCGCTTCCATTATTCCGGCCATGCAGCGTCTGATCGCCATTCTCGAAGCGGAGAACTCTGCACTGGAAGAGGCACGGATTCCGGACGCTCTGGCGCTTCTTCCGGAAAAGCAGGATGCTGCCAGAACGCTGGAGCAGGAAGTTTCTGCGGCCAATGAGCGCAGGGAGAATCTCTGCCCGTGCTGCCCGGAGGACGATGAGGCTATTGCGCGGGAAGTCTCGCCAGCCTTTCCCTACCGCGATCTGCTGGAACAGATGACGGAACTGGGCAATCGCAATGGCGAGCTTCTGCAAAGGGCCATTACAGCCCAGAAGCGCGTCATCGAACTGCTGACATCCACGCCGATGACGGCTCAGCCGCAGAATTACGGCAATCAGGGCGGCTATGCCCCTGTGACTGACAGGCCGGCCCTGTTTGTCAGCAAAGTCTGAGTTTTAGGCTCAGTCTTCGGCGAGAACCTGATGACTGACCTTGACCCTTCCGACGCGTCGGCGATCCATTTCCAGAACCTCGAACAGCCAGCCCCCGAACGCCACCTTGTCTCCCCGGGCCGGAACGCGCCGCAGAAGCGCCAGCATCACGCCGCCAAGAGTATGATACCCGCCGGCGCCCGGCAGTTCCGGCAGGTCGAGACGGGAACGCAGTTCGTCCGCCGGCATGAAGCCATCGAAAATATATTCATCTTCGCCTTCGGCCGCCTGAAGCTCTGAAGACGAGGATTCGGTCTTTTCTTCGCCGACAATGGCTTCAAAAACGTCTGAGGGCGTCACGATGCCCTCGAAGGAGCCGTATTCGTCCAGGACGAAGGTGATGCCAAGATTGACGCCGCGCATGCGCTCGATCATGTCCTGAGCGCTGAGACTGTCCGGGATGACCGGGGGCTCACGCAGGACAGCATCGACGGAAACCGGGAGCTTCAGCAGCAGTCGGTCCATGATGTCCTTGGCCAGAATGACACCGACGGGATGATCGACGTCTCCCTCACAGACGACAATCCGGGCGTAAGAAGACTGGCGCAGTTTGCGGACCAGCGTTTCCTGATCCGCATGCCTGTCGATCCAGAAAAGCTCGTTACGGGGAGTCATGATGGCCCGGACCGGGCGGTCTGCCAGACGCAGAAGGCGCTCGATCATGGCCTGTTCGTCGGTTTCGAGAACACCAGCACGGGCACCTTCGGCAAGAACGGCTTTCAGTTCCTCTTCCGTTACCGCTGCGCGTGTCAGGGGACCAACACGGAGCAGGCGGAGTACCAGCGAGGACGTGCCGCTGAGCAGCCAGACAATTGGCTGTGCGATCCGGGCGACGCCGACCAGCAGCCATGCCAGCCGTGAGGCAATGGCTTCCGGTTGCTGCAATGCGATCTGTTTGGGGATGAGTTCCCCGAAAACCAGCATGGCGAAGGTGATCATCGCCACGACCAGCACGATCGAGACTTCGCTGGCAATCGGACGAAGCGAGGGAATATTGGCGATCCATGCCGTGACGGTACTTTCCATCTGGCTACCGCCAAACGTGCCTTCAAGGATGGAAACCAGCGTCATGCCCACCTGCACGGTCGGCAGGAAGCTGTGCGGATCTTCTGCCAGCCGGATTGCGGTCGTGGCCCCCCGGACTCCCTGCTTGGTCAGCACGTCCAGCCGTGGCCGCTTTGCCGAGATGAGTGCCATTTCTCCCATGGCAAACACGGCATTGAGGAAAATGAGCAGACAGATAACGAGAATAGGGGTCAGCATGGTCCGGCCAGAATAATGAAGACACAAGCATAACAGGACGACTGGCGGATGCCATGCCCTTGATTGTGCCCCGGCAGAGGAGAGACTTTCCTCACAAAAAAACCGGCTCGCGAAGAGCCGGTTTTTTTTTCGTGCCGCAGGGGAGGCGCGTCCTCAGTCTGCCGCGTCAGCCACATCCGAAACCGTGTTGGCCGGACGGCCATTCACGCGGACGCGGGGACCGCGGGCCGGCTTGGCACCCGTGGAGATCCGCTCCATCTGCTGCTGGACCTGCTCCTCGTAGCCGTATTCGGCCGGGCGCTGGTTGGCGAGCGAGATTTCCGGGACCATCGGCTTTTCGGTTTCCGGTCCGAACAGGGCCACCTTGGCGATATGCCAAGGACGCGCGACCGCATCCATGACGGCCGTTGATTCGTACCCGGAATGCACCATGCAGTCGGCGCATTTCTCATAAGCGCCGGTACCATACTGCTCCCAGGCCGTATCGTCCATCAGTTCCTTGAAGGTCTTGGCATAGCCTTCACCGAGCAGATAGCACGGACGCTGCCAGCCGAAGACCGTGCGAAGCGGCTTGCCCCACGGCGTGCAGTGATAGTTCTCGTTGCCGGCCAGGAAGTTCAGGAACAGCGGAGACTGCGTGAAGCGCCACTTCTTGCCCTTGCCGAGGCGGAAGATGTCGCGGAACAGCTGCTTCGTCTTCTGGCGGTTCAGGAAGTGTGCCTGGTCCGGTGCGCGCTCATAGGCATAGCCCGGAGCGGTCATGATGCCGTCTACGCCCATCGCCATGACTTCGTCGAAGAAGGCTGCAACGCGTTCCGGAACTGCGCCGTCGAACAGGGTGCAGTTGATGGAGACGCGGAAACCACGGGACTTCGCAAGACGGATCGCTGCGGTCGCGCGCTCGAAAACGCCTTCCTGACAGACAGAGGCATCATGCATGAGCTGATCGCCATCCAGATGCACGTCCCAGGAGAAGAACGGGGAGGGCTCGTAATCGTCGAGCTTCTTCTCAAGCAGCAGACCGTTCGTGCACAGGTAAACGTATTTTTTCCGCCCGATCAAACCTTTGACGATCTGGGGCATTTCCTTGTGCAGGAGGGGCTCACCACCGGCAATCGCAATAACAGGAGCACCCGCTTCCGTGTCGGCATCCAGGCATTCCTGAAGGCTGAGACGCTGGTTCAGGATCTGTGCCGGGTAGTCGATCTTGCCACAACCGGCGCACGCCAGGTTGCAGCGGAACAGCGGTTCGAGCATCAGGACCAGCGGATAGCGCTTGCGGCCCGTGAGGTGCTGCTTGACAACGTACCGTCCGACTCGGACAGCCTGCATCAAAGGAACGGCCATTATAATCCTCTGGTTCTAGCCTCCGGAAGGTGCGTCCATAGGGCGCCCGGGGCCTTGCACATCGTGGATGGCCCGTGGCTGTCTTCCCTGTCCCGGCTCCGGAAAGTCGGGAAACATGAAGGACCATCGAGCATTAGATTGACTGCCTATAGACCCATTGTCGTGTTCGCCTCAATGTCAGGCTGCATAATTCGCATCAGGGCTGTGGCTAATCGAGCACAGATGGATCTATGGATGCCAGAACTTGTTACAGGGAACTTGATACAGTGTGTCATGAACCTGATCTCTACGCACGGAACTGTCTACAGGACGAAAGCACGATCATGATTTGCCGTTTTTCCCCGAAAGTGACCCTGTCCCTTCTGTCCGCCTGCCTCCTGACGGGGCCTGTCGCCATGACGGCGCTCTCCTCGGTCGCCCTGGCCCAGACGGCCGGCGCAGCCTCCCCGGCTGATGCAGCATCTGCGGTAACGCCGATTTCGGCCCTGTATGACGCCCTGAAAGCGGCTCAGAAGACGGGAAAGACCGCCCAGCAGCGCGCGACGATGATCGCCCCGGCCGTAGATCGTGCCTTTGACCTCGAAGCGATTCTCCGTCGCTCGGTCGGCGTGCGTTACAACAGCCTGAGCCCTTCTGACCGGACCCGCCTGCTGGGATCTTTCCGCCAGTTCACGATTGCCCGCTACGCCTCTTCGTTCAAACCCGAAGCCCCGGCAGCCTTCACGGTCAGTCCGCAGACGCGACCCAACCCGACCGGCGGCCTGATTGTCGATACGACGATCGGTGGCACGGATGGGGGTGACGTCACGCCGATCGACTACATCATGACGAATGGCACGTCCGGCTGGCGGATTACTGACGTCCTGCTCAACGCGCATATCAGCCAGGTTGCTGCCCAGCGCGCCGATTTTGGTGGTGCCCTCAGTTCGGGCGGGGCCAGCGGTCTGGCCGATCATCTGGACAGCAAGACTGCCCATTTCCTGCATGACTGAGTCCGGCTCCATGACGGCACCCTTTCCCAAAAGCGTTTGGGAAGGGTAGAAGACCGTCGTGCCCTTACCTCTTACGATCGCGGCCGGTTTCTGCGCCCTTGTTTCCGCCGCCGGCAATCTGCAGGCGCTGGCGGGCGCAACCCTGCTCGCACGGTTCCGTCGGACGGAGCGCAAAGCGGATGACGCCCTGCGCCTGTCGGACCGGACCTGGCCGTCAGTTACGGTTCTCAAGCCGCTGCACGGCAATGAGCCGCTGCTGGAGGATGCGCTGGAAAGCGTATTCACGCAGGACTATCCGGATTTTCAGATCGTCTTCGGCGTTCAGGACAGGGAAGATACCGCCCTGGCTGTCATTGAGCGCCTTCGGGCGCGTCATCCGCGGATTCCGGTCAGCGTGGTGATCGATCCGCAGGAGCACGGTCCGAACCGCAAGGTCGGAAATCTGATGAACATGTACGGCGAAGCCCGTCATGACATTATCGTGATTTCCGACTCCGATATTCACGCCAGTCCCAACTATCTGCGTCACGTGGTGACGAGTCTGGAAGAGCAGGGGACGGGTCTGGTTACGACATTGTATGCAGGTCGTCCGGCTGCAGGCACGCTCGTGCAGCAGCTTGGCGCCTGCCAGATCAATCACAACTTTCTGCCCGGCGTCATGATGTCCCGCTTTCTGGGGCGTCAGGACTGTCTCGGGGCCACGATGGCCCTGCGGCGTCAGACCCTTGAGGAGATCGGCGGCCTTGAGGCGCTGGTCGATCATGTGGCTGATGATGCCGAACTGGGCCAGCTTATCCGGGCGCGGGGTGAGAACATCACCATTGCGCCCACCCTGACCCATACCACCGTGGGCGAGCACTCCATCAGCGACCTGCTGGCCCATGAGCTGCGCTGGGGACGGACCGTCAAGAACGTCGCGCCTGTCGGCTACGGACTGTCCGCCATCCAGCTTCCCCTCTTCTGGGCTGTGACGGCTGTCCTGTTCCGTCCGAACGCCTGGTGGACATGGTTCATGCTGCTTCTGACATGGCTGGTGCGCGCCATTGGAAGCCGCATCATGGACCGTGCCACGGAGTGCCCGCTCCCGGCCGCAATTCCGCTTCTGGTCGTCCGTGACTGGCTGTCTGCTGCCATTATGGTGGGCAGTGCGCGCGGATCACGCGTTGCATGGCGGGGCAGAACGGTCCATATCGCCCGAAGAAAACGTAATTCCGCGTCCTGCGCCCCCTCGCTCCAGGCCGGCGCCACCCACAGGAGTGTCCGATCATGATGAGAACCCTTTTTCTCCAGCCTCCTTCCTTCGACGGCTTCGATGGTGGTGCTGGCTCCCGCTACCAGGCGAAGCGTGAGATCAAGTCCTTCTGGTATCCGACATGGCTGGCGCAGCCTGCCGCGCTCGTGCCCGGATCGCGCCTGATTGATGCTCCGCCGGCCAAGATGGGCATGGATCCCATTCTCGAAGACGTGAAGAACCGTGACCTCGTCGTCATGCACACTTCCACGCCGTCCTTTGCATCCGACGTCCGCGTCGCCCAGATGCTCAAGGATGCGAACCCCAAGCTGATGATCGGTATGGTGGGCGCGAAGGTGGCCGTCCAGCCGATGGAGAGCATGGAGAAGGGCGGTCCGATCGACTTCGTGGCCCGCAACGAGTTCGACTTCACCATCAAGGAAATCGCCGAGGGCAAGCCGCTTGCCGAAGTGGACGGCATCACCTGGCGCAATGAGAAGGGTGAGATCATCGCGAACAAGGATCGCGCGATGATCGAGGACATGGACAGCCTGCCGTTCGTGACCGAGGTCTACAAGCGCGACCTCAACATCAACGACTACTTCATCGGCTACCTGAAGCATCCGTACATCTCGATCTATACGGGCCGTGGCTGCAAGTCGCGCTGCACGTTCTGCCTGTGGCCCCAGACGGTTGGCGGTCATCGCTACCGTACCCGCAGCCCCGAGCATGTGGCCGCCGAAGTGCGTCTGGCCAAGCAGTACTTCCCCGAAGTGCAGGAATTCATGTTCGATGATGACACCTTCACGGACGATCTGCCGCGCGCTGAAGCCATTGCCCGCGAAATGGGCAAGCTCGGTGTCACATGGTCCTGCAACGCCAAGGCGAATGTTCCCTATGAGACCCTGAAGGTTCTCAAGGAAA
Organism: Gluconobacter sp. P1C6_b; assembly: GCF_018811945.1. GTDB lineage: Bacteria > Pseudomonadota > Alphaproteobacteria > Acetobacterales > Acetobacteraceae > Gluconobacter. Next base: position 31,421 of record NZ_JACRVU010000024.1, on the reverse strand, counting down.
ACGGCCTGCGCCTGCTTCTGGTCGGCTATGAGAGTGGCAACCAGCAGATCCTGCACAACATCAAGAAAGGCATGCGCGTCGAGACTGCCAAGGAATTCACGCGCAACTGCCACAAGCTGGGCATCAAGATCCACGGAACCTTCATCGTCGGCCTGCCGGGCGAGACGAAGGAGACCATTCAGGAGACGATCGAGTTTGCCAAGGAAATCAACCCGCATACCCTGCAGGTTTCCCTGGCCGCGCCGTATCCCGGCACGTTCCTGCACAAGCAGGCGACGGAAAACGGCTGGCTGAACGAGGCGGAAGCCGAACTGATCGATGAAAGCGGCGTTCAGATTGCACCACTGCACTACCCGCATCTGTCGCACACGGAAATCTTCGAGAGCGTCGAGGAATTCTACCGCAAATTCTACTTCCGCGGTTCCAAGATCGCCTCGATCGTCAACGAGATGATCCGCAGCCCGCAGATGATGAAGCGTCGCCTGCGTGAGGGTGTGGAGTTCTTCCAGTTCCTCAAGGACCGTCACGCCGCCTGAACGGTGCGCGTCTGACCAGATACTACCCAGGGGTCATGGCAGATGTCATGGCCCCTTTTTCGTGAGACCTGCCATGACATCCAGCTCCCTTCGCCGCGCCATCGTATCCGCCGACGATTTCGGCATGAGCCTCGAAGTCAACGAGGCCATTGAACAGGCCCACCGCAACGGCATCCTGTCCACGACCAGCCTGATGGTTGCAGGCGATGCCGCCGAAGATGCCATCCGGCGGGCGAAGACCATGCCGGATCTGAAGGTGGGGCTGCATGTCGTGGCGATCGAGGGCAAGTCCGTTCTCGATCTTCCTGCCATCACGGATGAGCAGGGCTGGTTCGGTCGTAACCAGTTGCGTCTGGGCGTGGAGTATTTTTTCAGCCCGGCCGCGCGCAAGGCCCTGCGTCGAGAGATCGAAGCCCAGTTCCGGGCCTTTGCAGCGACCGGACTGACGCTCGATCATGCCAATGCCCACAAGCACATGCATCTGCATCCGACCGTGGGACGCTTCCTGATCGAATCCGGTCTGGAGCATGGATTGCGGGCTGTCCGCTCGCCTTTCGAGCCGCCGGAGCCTGTTGAAGCCAACGATACGCTGGGAGATCGTGCCCTGCGTCACTGGATAGGCGTCCTGCGCCACCAGATCCGCAAAGCGGGGCTGAAAACCAATGACTGGTGCTTCGGTCTGCGCTGGTCCGGCCACATGACACCGGACCATATCCACGGCCTCATTCCGCGCCTGCCTACAGGCACGAGCGAAATCTATTTTCACCCCGCCACGGCCCAGAACGCCATGATGAAGCGCTTCATGCCGGGCTATGAGCAGGAGGGCGAACTCGCCGCTCTTCTGGACCCGGCTGTGCGGGCCTCATTCGACCGGTATGGCGTCACCCGCATTGGGTGGGCCGATCTGTAAGACCGGCCCTGACCGAGAGAGCAGGGTGATGCTCAGGCCGTCAGCGTGAATGTCTCGGTCGGGCGTGCGCCGTAACGGGTGATGATCTCACCGGCGGCCTGGTTGCCCAGCTTCGCGCAGGTCACGAGGTCATGCTTCTTGCTCAGACCGGCCAGGAAGCCGGCAGCGAATGCGTCACCGGCGCCCGTGGTGTCCACAACCTTTACTTCGGTTGTCGGTACGTCATGGCGCTCTCCGTCGCCGATCACGACCGCGCCCTTCTCGCCACGCGTCACCACGGCCAGCTTCGTCTCGGCGGAGACCTGCGTGACGGCGTCTTCGAAATCCGTGACTTCGTACAGCGCCAGAAGCTCGGCCTCGTTGGCGAACAGGATGTCCACATGGCCGGCCACAAGCTCGTGGAAGGCGGCGCGGTGACGTTCCACGCAGAACGTGTCGGACAGCGTCAGGGCGACCTGACGGCCAGCCTTGCGGGCCAGACGGGCAGCGTGCTCGAATGCTTCCTGGGCATGAGGCTTGTCGTACAGATAGCCTTCCAGATAGGTGATCGCCGCATCGGCCACGACGGATTCATGCACGTCCTCGGGCGTGAACTCCGTGCAGGCGCCAAGATAGGTGAACATCGTGCGCTGGCCTTCCGGGGTCACCAGAACGATGCAGCGTGCGGTCGGGGTGCCATCGGCGGCCGGCAGCGGCTCGGACGGGAAGGTGATGCCCTGCTCGCGGATGTCGCGCGTGAAGTGGTCGCCAGCCTCGTCAGCCGTCACCTTGCCGAGATACGCAACCTTTGCGCCCATGCGGGCCGCCACGACGGCCGTGTTCGCGCCGGAACCGCCGCCGGTCACGTTTTCGATATCGACGCGGCTTTCGATGGCATGCGCCGTAGGAGCGTCAATCAGGGTCATGCTTCCGGCAGCGGCGCCAAGTCCGTCGATCAGATCCTGGCCCACAGGGGCGAGGACGTCGACGATGGCATTGCCGATACACAGAAGGTCATGCTGGGGTGCAGACATTGGAACTCCGGTCAGGTCGCTGAAAACTTCGGGAAAAAACATCTAACGGGCAGACTGCGCCATTAAATCAACACGATCATAGGTCCCCTCTGGGTTCACGCCAACTCCCGGTCCGCCCGGCGCCGTTTTCATGCGTGGCCATTCGTCACATTTATGGAAATGCGCGTCTTGTCCCGCCGGGTGGTGAGCGTGTAGCGTTGTCGAAAGGCCCGCCCTGACTGTTCCGCCCTCGCGATGGAACATACGGGAGACGTCCTAGACAGAGAGTGTTCTTTTCCAGATCCGCAGCGGGGTTTCCTTGTTCAGAAGACGCAAACCGGAAGATGACTCCAAACCTGCAGAGAACAGCAAGCTCGCAGGGCAGCCCATTTTCCCCAACCGGCCGGACGCTCCCAGCCAGACGGCTCCCGCGTCAGGATCCGGATCGCCTACCAGTCCCCAGCAGCCCAACCAGCAGAAGGACCCCGCTCCCATGGGTCGTACCCCTTTCCCGGCACCGCCGTCTCCCAACTCTCCGACGGGCGCGATGCCGGCAGGGGCTCCGCGCCCCGGTGCGGCCGCTGTTCCGGGCGCACCGCGCCAGACCGGCCCGGAGCGTCGTACGCTCGTCGTGGGCCGCGGCATCAGCGTCCAGGGTTCAGTGCAGGACGCTGAGCGCCTGGTGGTCGAGGGGACCGTCGAATCCAGCATGATCCAGGCCAGCGAGCTTCAGGTCACGCATGGTGGCGTCTTCCGCGGTGGTGTTGAAGTCGAGGATGCGGAACTGGCCGGCACGATTGACGGGACCCTGACCGTCAATGGCAGCCTGACGATCCGCTCCACCGGCCGTCTGATCGGCAAGGTGAAGTGCCGCCGCCTGCAGGTCGAAGACGGTGGCCAGATCACCGGTCAGCTCGAAATGATCACGGATGGTGCGCACGCACGCCCGGCTGCCAGCGACGCCGCCAAGGCCGAGCCGGCTGCTGGTGAAGGCTCCAGCGAAGCCCCCTGATCCGTTTTCCCGGACCAGCAGGAAAGCCCGTTCCCGTGTCGGGGCGGGCTTTTTTGTGTCCGGGTCCTTTCCGTCGGCGGCAGAACATCGCACAGGACCGCCCAGACAGGAGAAATTCCATGAAATTCCGTCTGCTCCCCGCAGTCGCCGCAGCCCTGCTGTGCGCCCCGTTCGCTGCTTCCGCGCAGGGTCTTTTCGGTCAGGCTCTGACAGGCCAGGCCACCCACGACATGCCTGCCACCTGCGATAATGCGCGTTTCCTTGCGGATCAGCAGGGCCTTGAGCAGTCCGGCCCCACCCGCGTCGATCTTCCCGAGCATCTGTGCGGACAGGTTCTCGCCATTTCACCGAAGGCTAAACGGACCCGCAGCGGCTGGCATGGCTATTTTTATGTGTCGGTCGGGCAGGGTGTTTCCATCCGGATCGTCTCCGACCTCGATGAGATGAACGCCCCCCAATGGCCCTGGGTCAACAAGGGAGATCAGGTCGAGGTGCAGGGACGGTACTATTACGACAGCCTGCGTCGTCAGGGCGTGGACTGGACCCATCATGGTACGAGCCGCAAATGGCGCTGGCCCGGTTATGTCGTCGTGAACGGCACCCGGTACCAGTAACGAAAAAGGCCCAGAAGACGATGTCTCCCGGGCCTTCTCTTTTAAAGCTGGGCTTCAGTTTGTCGCTTCGTCTTTCTTTGACGCGCCATCTTCGCCCCTGGCGCTGTCCCGGCCTTCGATGATGTCGAAGTCGAGTGCACCGTTCTTCATGCCGATCTTCACGGCGCCACCCTGAGCCAGCCGTCCGAAGAGCAGCTCTTCCGCCAGTGGCTTCTTGATGTGCTCCTGAATGACACGGCCCAGAGGACGTGCGCCATACAGACGGTCATACCCGCGCTCGGCCAGCCATTCCTTGGCACTCGAGGAGATCTCGATCGTGACGTGACGGTCGGCCAGCTGGGCCTCAAGCTGCAGCACGAACTTCTCGACCACGCGGCCCACCGTTTCCGGCGTGAGGTTGGCGAACGGAATGATCGCATCCAGACGGTTGCGGAATTCCGGCGTGAACAGGCGCTTGATCGCCTCCTCATCCTCACCACTGCGCACGGTGCGGCCAAACCCGATCGTTTCCTTGGACAGGTCCGCAGCACCTGCATTCGTGGTCATGATCAGGATCACGTTGCGGAAATCAACGACCTTCCCATTGTGGTCCGTCAGGCGACCATGATCCATGACCTGAAGCAGGACATTGAACAGGTCCGGATGGGCCTTCTCGATCTCGTCTAGCAGCAGGACTGCATGCGGATGCTGGTCGATCGCATCCGTCAGCAGACCGCCCTGATCGAAGCCGACATACCCCGGAGGCGCACCGATCAGGCGGGAGATCGAATGACGCTCCATGTATTCGGACATATCGAAGCGGATCAGTTCGATCCCGAGAGAGTTGGCAAGCTGCTTGGCCACTTCCGTCTTGCCGACACCTGTAGGGCCGGAGAACAGATAGTTGCCGATCGGCTTTTCAGCATCGCGCAGTCCGGCGCGGGACAGCTTGATCGCGGCGGCCAGCGCATCGATCGCCTTGTCCTGCCCGAAGACCATGTTCCGCAGATCCCGCTCCAGATGGCGCAGGGTCTCGCGGTCATCGGCCGAGACGCTCTTGGGCGGGATGCGGGCAATCTTGGCGATGGCCTCTTCCACGTCCTTCAGCGTCACCGTCTTGCGGCGCTTGTTCTCGGGCACCAGCATCCGCGCGGCACCGACTTCGTCGATCACGTCAATCGCCTTGTCCGGCAGTTTGCGGTCATGGACATACTTGGCCGCCAGTTCGACTGCGCCACGCAGGGCTTCGTCGGTGTAACGGACCTTGTGATGCTTCTCGTAGCTGCCCTTCAGGCCGCGCAGGATCTTGACCGCATCCTCGATCGAAGGCTCCGGCACGTCGATCTTCTGGAACCGGCGGACGAGCGCCCGATCCTTCTCGAAATGCTGGCGGAATTCCTTGTAGGTCGTGGATCCGATGCAGCGCAGCGTCCCGGCAGCCAGAGCGGGCTTGAGCAGGTTGGACGCATCCATCGCCCCGCCCGACGTCGCACCGGCACCGATCACGGTATGGATCTCATCGATGAACAGGATGGCGCCAGGGGTCTGGTCCATTTCCGTCACGACGGCCTTCAGCCGCTCTTCGAAATCGCCGCGATACCGCGTGCCAGCCAGAAGCGAGCCCATGTCGAGCGAGTAGATCGTGCTGTTCAGCAGCACTTCCGGCACGTCGCCTTCCACGATCCGCTTGGCCAGACCTTCGGCAATGGCCGTCTTGCCGACGCCCGGATCACCCACATAGAGCGGGTTGTTCTTGGTACGGCGGCACAGGATCTGGATGGTGCGTTCGATTTCCTGATCGCGGCCGATGAGCGGATCGATCCGCCCTTCACGCGCACGCTCGTTCAGATCGACGCAATAGGTCGCCAGTGCGCCTTCCTTTGCACTTTCCTTGCGTTCTTCACGCTCGGACGTGTCCTTGGAAGCCGCCGCCGGACGCCGGCCTGCGCCACGATCCGGAGCCTTGGCAATGCCGTGGGAGATGAAATTGACCGCGTCGAGTCGCGTCATGTCCTGCAACTGCAGGAAATAAACGGCATGGCTCTCGCGTTCGGCGAACAGGGCCACCAGAACGTTCGCGCCCGTGACTTCGTCCCGGCCCGTACTCTGTACGTGGATCGCCGCGCGCTGGATCACGCGCTGGAAGGCCGCGGTCGGCTTGGGTTCTGTCGGGCGTTCTGCCGCCAGTCCCGCCAGATCCTTGTCCAGGAAGTCCGTCAGGTCGGAGCGCAGCTTGTCGAGGTCGATGCCGCAGGCCCGGAAGACCGTCAGGGCATCGTCGTCCTCTGTCAGCGCGAGCAGAAGATGTTCGAGGGTTGCATATTCGTGACGCCGGTCACCTGCGAATGTCAGGGCGCGGTGGAGCGTCTGTTCGAGCGTACGGGACAGCATGTGATGGCGCTCCTCTCGACCTCTCGTAGGAAAGGTATCTTGTCGCGGAGTAACGTGTAACGCCAGCCAGAAACGCAGATGGAAACAAGAAAATATCCTGCGTCCGTGCTTTTCTGTCTGTCAGACGGATCAGTCTTTCTCGATCGTGCACTGAAGGGGGTGCTGGTTCTGGCGCGCCAGATCCATCACCTGTGTCACCTTGCTCTCGGCCACTTCATACGTGAACACACCGCAGATTCCGACACCACGCTGATGGACCTGAAGCATGATGGACGTCGCCTCGTCGCGCGTTTTGGCAAAGAAACGCTCCAGGACATGCACCACGAACTCCATCGGCGTGTAGTCATCATTGAGCATCAGGACCTTGTACATGGAAGGCTTGCGCGTCCGGGTTCGCGGCCGCACGACCACTCCGATGTCAAGGTCCTGATCCCCGTCTCCGTCCCCAACTCCGTTCCCGGGCCCATGGGGCGGAATGGAGTCGGGAGACTCTGGCCCCATGCGGGATGCGAGCCGCGGGAATGCGGCACGGGGAAGGCCATTCGGGCGGGGGGGAAGATCATAAGAAGACATGACCGGTATGATATGGTGCGAATTTCGGTCTTGAGAAGGGCCGCGCGCCTCTGAAAAGAGGTTTTTATGCCCCTTTTGCCATGATGCTGCCGCGTTTGCCGTCTGCTTACGAAAAATTAAGGAAAGTCCTTCAAAGCTGGTGGACGGGAAGTTTTTAATGCGCCTAGAGTATCTGCAATGCAGGTGGCTTTAGAGCCCGAAACCCTTCCTGCGACGATTTTCCGTTCAGAGGCTGTCAGACAAATGCGTTTCCCGTTCCAGAAAGCTTTTCTGTTGTGCGCCATGACAGCCATGGGTCTGGGATCTGCGAAGGCGCAGTATGCCGGCCATATCTCCAGCTATGTGATGGATGCTCGCACGGGCGCGGTTCTCTCGGCAACGGATGCCGAGCTTCAGCGCTATCCGGCGTCCCTGACCAAGCTCATGACCCTGTATCTGACCTTTCGCGCCCTTGAGGCCCATCAGATCACGCTGGACGAGCAGGTTCCGGTCTCCATCCATGCATCCATCCAGGCGCCTTCCAAGCTCGGGCTCGTACCGGGGACGCGCCTGACGGTGGAACAGGGTATTCTGGGACTCGTGACCAAATCCGCCAATGATGCCGCCTGCGCTCTGGGTGAATTTCTTGGTGGAGGAGACGAGGTCCGCTTCGCGCAGCTCATGACGCAGCAAGCACGTGCCCTTGGTATGACCAACACGACCTTCCGCAATGCGTCCGGGCTGCCGGACCCGGATCAGGTCACCACGGCCCACGATCTTGCCCTGCTGTCACAGCATCTGATTTCGGATTTCCCGCAGTATTATCACTATTTCAACGTGCCTTCGTTCTACTTTCATCGCCGCATGGTTCCGAACCATGATCCGATGCTGAAGATCTATGCGGGCGCTGATGGTCTCAAGACCGGCTATACTGATCTTGCGGGCCACAATCTCATCACCTCCGCCCAGCGGGGCAATGTCCGGCTGATCGGCGTGGTCATGGGGGCACCGAACAATACCCGTCGTTCGATGGAAATGGTGTCGCTGCTCGACAAGGGGTTCGCGGACGAGGGCGTTGCGCCGCAGCCGCTGCTTCATCCGGTGGCGCCGTCCGGCGTGCTGATGGCTTCGGCCCGTCGCCGGGGTCATTTCCGGCACTCTGTCCTGCTCGCATCATCGCGTCCGATGGAAGTGGCCGATGCGCCGACCTCTCCGCGTCGTTATGGGCGGATTTCCCATCATGGCGCGGCTGTCCGGATGGTCAGTGCGCGGCATGTCGTTGCCCACAAAAAGCGTTCCCGACACAGCTGATACCGAAAATCTGACCTGCCGCCTTGCGATCCAGCCCGGACAGACGCATTTTGTCCAGGCTTTTTGAAGATTGAAGGATCGGGCAGCAGATATGGACAAGGCACGGGGTATCGTTCTCTACGATCAGGACGATTTCAAACATCTGCATCGTGTCGGTCGTCTGACGGCAGAAGCGCTGGACATGATTACACCCCATGTGCAGCCCGGCGTCACCACGGAAGAGCTGAACCAGCTTATCCATGACTTTACGATTGCTCATGGCGCCACGCCTGCCCCGCTGAACTATCGCGGTTACCCGAAATCCTGCTGCATCTCGATCAACCACGTCGTGTGCCACGGTATTCCGGGTTCCAAGAAGCTGTCCAATGGTGACATCGTCAATATCGACGTCACCTCCATTCTGGATGGCTGGTATGGCGACAGTTCGCGCATGTATGTCGTGGGCAAGGCGCCCAAGAAGGCCGAGAAGCTGGTCGATGTGACCTATGACGCGATGATGCGTGGTATTGCGCAGGTGCGCCCAGGCAACACGCTTGGCGATATCGGTCATGCCATCCAGGAATATGCAGAGGCCAACCGCTTCTCCATCGTGCGGGATTTTTGCGGCCATGGCATCGGTCGTGATTTCCACTCCGAACCGAACATCCTGCATTACGGCAGGCCGGGCGAGGGCGTGAAGCTCGTGGAAGGCATGGTCTTCACGATCGAGCCCATGCTGAACATCGGCCGCCCGGACGTGAAGATTCTTGACGATGGCTGGACAGCCGTCACCCGTGACCGCACCCTGTCTGCCCAGTTCGAGCATCAGGTCGGCGTGACGGCCGATGGCTGCGAAATTTTCACCCTGTCCCCCAAAGGCTACACCAAGCCGCCCTACGGAGAGACTGCATGAGAGCGTTTCCGCTTCTTCTCGCCACGCTCCTGATCAGCAGCACGACGCTTGCCAGTGCCGCCCCGCAGGCGCTCAGTTCCGCCCATGATCCGCTGGCTTTCGGTCCGGATCATGTCAGCGCCGGTGTTCTGGCTTCAGGGCGTCACGGCATGGTGGTCTCGGCCCAGCATCTCGCCTCCGATGCGGGCGCGAAGATTCTGGCGCAGGGTGGGAATGCGGTCGATGCGGCTGTGGCTGTTGGATATGCGCTGGCCGTGGTTTATCCCGCAGCCGGCAATATCGGCGGCGGTGGTTTCATGACCCTGCGTCTGAAGACCGGCCAGACGGTTTTCATCGATTTCCGTGAGCATGCACCGGGTGCGGCTACGGCGACGATGTATCAGGATGCCTCTGGCAAGGTCATTCCGGGCCTGTCCACCGAAGGCTGGAAGGCCGTTGCCATCCCCGGCACCGTCGCAGGGCTGGATTCCATCCTGCAGAAATGGGGCCACCTGCCGCGCGCCAAGGTCATGGCGCCTGCCATCGCGCTGGCCCGGGATGGCTTCATTCTGAATCAGGGCGATGCGGATCTTCTGCATACGTCCACGCGCTATTTCCAGAAGGACCCGTATGCCCGCGCGTTCTATCTGCGCCCCGATGGCACGCCGCTTCAGGCGGGTGACCGTCTGGTGCAGAAAGATCTGGCCAATTCCCTTGAGCTGGTCGCGAAGGATGGTCCCAAAGCCTTCTATGAAGGTCCGATCGCAAAGGAAATCGTGCGTGCCAGCACGGAAGGCGGCGGCCTGCTCCAGCCTGCCGATTTCACATCCTATCATATCCGGCATCTCGAACCGATCCGCTGCACGTATCGCGGCTATACGATCGATACCGCGCCCCCGCCGAGCGGTGGCGGCGTTGCGCTTTGCGAAATCCTGAACATCCTGTCCGGCTATGACATGCATGCGCTTGGCCTGCACACGGCACCGTCCGTGCAGCGTGAAATCGAGGCCATGCGCCACGCCTATTCGGACCGCCGTGACCTGGGCGATCCGGATTTCGTGCACAATCCCGTCGAGCACTTGATCGACCCGGCCTATGCCTATCAGATCCGTCAGGGGATCCCGACCGATCATGCCCTGTCGTCCAGCACGCTCAGGGCAGGGGACCCGCTTCCCGCATCCGTGGCGCAGGCTGCACCTGACACGCAGGAAAAGCACGAGACGACGCAGTTCTCCGTTCTCGATCATGATGGCATGGCCGTTTCCGCGACCTATACCCTCAACGGATGGTTCGGTGCGGGCGTGATGGGTGGCCATACCGGCATCTGGATGAATGACGAGATGGACGATTTTTCGTCCAAGCCGGGCGCGCCCAACATGTTCGGTATCGTAGGCTCCGAAGCGAATGCGATCGCGCCGGGCAAGACGCCCCTGTCCTCGATGTCCCCGTCCATCGTTTCGCGTGACGGCAAGACCGTCATGGTGATCGGCAGCCCGGGTGGTTCGCGGATTCCGACCATCACGCTGTCCGTCATTCTGGGTGTGATCGATTACGGGCTGGATATCCGTCAGGCCGTGGATCTGCCGCGAATCCACGAGCAGTGGGAACCCTCGGCTGTCGAACTGGAACCCGGTGCGCTGTCGGACGAGACCATGCAGACCCTCAAGGCCGAAGGTTATGCCCTGTCGCCGCATCGCCCCTGGGGTGTGGCCGAAGGTATTCTTGCGGACCACCCGAGCCTGTCTGCGGCAAAGACCGGTCTGATCTATGGTGCGGCTGATCCGCGGCACATGGGCGGGGCGGCTGTCGGAGAATAAGACGGAATAATGAGGGCGCACTCTGATGATTGGGGGTTGTCAGACACCCCTCTCTCCGTGTTAGGAGAGCGCCGGGAGGTCGGCTTTGGACGGATACCTTGCCAACCCGGTCAGGTCCGGAAGGAAGCAGCCGCAGTGAGTTTTATCCGGGTTGAATGTCCGGCCTCCTACCTCACACAGATCACCGGGCGTTCCGGCATCCTCCACGCAGCGCCCCGACCGTCATGGCACGGTCCCACCCTCCGTGCTGATGGTTCGACATCTCCATGACTGATGAAAACGACGATCTTCCCCTGCCGCCCGAAAATGGCGGTGGATTTTTCGGGGAAGCTCCGACAGCGGAAACTCCAGCCCCAGCGGCTGCCGAGGCCACGCCCTATCGCGTTCTGGCCCGCAAATACCGTCCGCAGACTTTCGATGACCTGATCGGTCAGGATTCCCTCGTCCGCATCCTGCGCCGTGCTTTCGAACTCAAGCGTGTGGCGCATGCCTTCATGCTGACTGGCGTGCGTGGTGTTGGCAAGACGACCACGGCCCGCATCATTGCCCGCGCCCTGAACTGTGTCGGCCCGGATGGCAATGGTGGCCCGACCGCCGATCCCTGCGGCGTCTGCCCCAACTGCACCGCCATTCTCGCGGACCGTCATCCCGACGTGCTGGAAATGGATGCCGCGTCCCGCACCGGCGTGGATGATGTACGCGAAATCATCGAGGCCACGCGCTTCCGCCCGATGCAGGCGCGGATGAAGGTCTTCATCATCGATGAAGTCCATATGCTCTCGCGCAACGCCTTCAACGCGCTTCTCAAGACGCTTGAAGAGCCGCCGCCGCAGGTCACGTTCATTTTTGCCACGACCGAACTGCGCAAGGTTCCGGTCACGGTCCTGTCCCGCTGCCAGCGTTTCGATCTGCGCCGCGTTCCGCAGTCTCTTCTGGCCGGGCATTTCCACAATATCGCTGTCAGGGAAGGGGTAACCCTTTCCGAAGACGCGCTTGCCCTGATTGCCCGCGCGGCTGACGGCTCCGTGCGTGACGGGCTTTCTCTGCTCGATCAGGCGATCGCGCAGGGAGCCAGCGACGCGGATGCCGTGGCCGACATGCTCGGCCTGGCGGATCGCGGTCTGGTTTTCGATCTGCTGGATGCTCTGATGGCTGGCAAGCCCGCGGATGCTCTTGATCTGACGGATCAGGCCTATGCCCGCGGGGCCGATCTTGGTGTCCTGTTGGCGGATCTGCTGGACCTGCTGCATCTGATCTCGCGTCTCAAGGCTATTCCGTCACTGCGAGAGGGGCGGGATCTGCCGGAAGCCGAGCGCACACGGGGCGCGGCTCTGGCCGACCGGCTGTCCAATGCGGTTCTGGGGCGCACCTGGCAGATCCTGCTCAAGGGTGTGCAGGAAGTCGAAACTGCTCCGGATCGCCGTCAGGCCGCCGAGATGGTGCTGATCCGCCTGTGTCATGCCAGCCTGCTGCCCACGCCGGACCGCCTGATCCGCCAGCTGACCGAAGGGGGGCAGGATCTGTCCCTCCCGGCTGGTCCTTCCGGCCCGACTGGGGGCGCGGCTTCTGCAACGCCGTCCGGATCGGTCAGCGGCATCGCGTCCAGCAGTGTCAGTGAAACCTCTGGCGGCTCCGGGCCCCGCGCGCATGTCCGGCTGGTCGCCAATGGGGGTGAGATCATCGAGCCCGGCATCCGTTACGCCGAACCTGTCCCGGAGCCAGAGCCGGAACCCGAGCTTCCGCCGCCGCCACGGACCTGGCGTGAAATGGTGGCGATGGTGGCGCGTGAGCGCGAACCCGTGCTGCATGGCCTGCTCCGCAATGCCGTTCATCTCGTGCGCTTTTCACCGCCGGATGTGCAGATCCGCGCCGAGGAGCCGCAGGCCCGCATCGAGCGCCAGCTCCAGAAACTGCTGGATCGCGTCTATCCCGGCCAGTGGCGCGTCAGTGCCTCGACCGCTCCGGGCGAGCCGACGCTGGATGAACAGGGTGCGGAAGTCGTAGCCCTCAATCAGGCTTCGGTGGAGCAGCACCCGCTGGTGCAGGCCATCCTGCAGACCTTTCCGGGTGCGAAGATCGGGGAAGTGCAGGATCACTCCCTTGATGAATACGGGCTGCCGCCGGAAATTACCGTGCCGCTGACCGATGACGAACCGCCCGATCTGGAATTCGCGCCTCTGGATGCCGATTCCCTTGAAGAAGACGACCTGAACCTCAACTGATTAGGACGATACCGATGAAAAACCTTGCCGGACTGATGAAGCAGGCCAGCCAGATGCAGGCCAAGATGGAAGCCGCCCAGAGCAATCTGGCGTCTCTCATTGTCGAAGGCTCTGCCGGTGCGGGGCTGGTGACTGTCAAGCTGACGGGGAAGGGCGAGATGCGCGACCTGAAGATCGACCCGCAGCTGGCCGATCCGAGCGATATCGAAACGCTGCAGGACCTGATCGTCGCGGCCTATACGGACGCCAAGACCAAGGCTGAAGCTGCAAGCTCCGAAGCCATGCGCGATGTCACCGGTGGTCTCGACCTCCCGGCCGGGCTGAAGCTGCCGTTCTGATCCGGCTGACAGGAACTGCACGCCCATGATGGGCCATGGCGATATCGACCAGCTGATCACCATGCTCGCGCGTCTGCCGGGACTGGGGCCACGCTCCGCCCGTCGCGCCGCGCTGGCGCTTCTGCGGCAGCCGGAAAGCCGGATGCTGCCGCTCGCCCATCTGATGGAGCGCGCGGCCACGAGCGTGAAGACCTGCTCCCTGTGCGGTAATCTCGATACGGTCGATCCGTGTCATATCTGCACGGATGCAGGACGTGACCGCGGGCTGATCTGTGTGGTCGAGACGGTCGGGGACCTCTGGGCGCTGGAACGCGCGGGCGTCCATCGTGGCGTCTATCAGGTTCTGGGAGGCACCCTGTCCGCTCTGGCGGGGCTTGGGCCGGATGATCTGAATGTCCGGCCGTTGTTCGAGCGGATTGAAGAAGGCGGGGTGAGGGAAGTTATTCTTGCACTCAGCGCCACCGTTGAAGGCGCAACGACCGCGCACTGGCTTCAGGAGCGGCTGCTCCCTACGGACGTGACCGTCACGCGCGTTGGCCACGGCGTGCCCATGGGCGGCGCGCTGGACGTGCTTGATGATGGCACTCTGGCCGCGGCTCTCACGGCCCGCCGGTCTCTCTGACCATGACGCTGTCTTTTCGGATTCCACCGCGTGTCCCCCGTGTCGCCCTTGTTACGGGAAGCGCGCGTCGCATTGGTGCCGCTCTGGTGGAAATGCTGGCGGAGCAGGGATTCGCGGTCGCCATTCACTGCCGTGACAGTACGGGCGAGGCCGAAGCCCTGCTGGAGCGGGTTGGCGGCCAAGGCTGCGTCCTGCAGGCCGATCTGCAACGCGAAGAGGAAGTCGTGGCACTTCTGCCTCGTGTTCAGGCGATGCTTGGCCCGGTGGGCATCCTCATCAACAACGCATCCGCCTTTATCCGTGACGAAATGGGCAGTGTAACCCGCGAAAGCTGGGACCTGCATCTGGAAACCAATCTCCGCGCCCCGTTCGTCCTCTCGCAGGCGATGGCGCAGGCGCTTCCCGAAGGCGCGGAGGGTCTGATCCTGAACATGCTGGACCAGCGTGTGTGGAACCTGACCCCGCATTTCGTCAGCTATACCCTGTCCCGCACAGGGTTATGGACCCTGACGCAGACCATGGCTCTCGCACTTGCTCCCCGGGTGCGGGTGAATGCGATCGGCCCCGGGCCGGTCCTGCCAGCCATGCGTCAGAGCCAGGAGCATTTTGATAGCATGTGTGCGCGAACTCCGCTGCAACACGGCTCCTCGCCCGAGGAAATTGCTCAGGCCGCGCTCGCGCTTTTTGCGCTTCCGTCCGTCACGGGCCAGATGCTGGCGCTCGACGGCGGGCAGCACCTGAACTGGTCGCCCGCCTCCTGAAGCCTCAGGGGCGGATCGCAGCCGGAAGATAATCTTCCACGACAAGGGAAATCGGTGCGTTGTCTGCGCCGCGTAGCAGAAGCGCCCGGTTTTCCAGAACGATTCCCGACGCCTTGCCCGGAAAGCGGGTTTCGAGTCTCTGTCGCCGGAAAGCGGTCTGGCGGACCACGCGCCCGAACGGCGTGTCGGTCTGTTCCAGCAGCGTGTTCATGGCGGGGGAGAGGCGCTCGGGCACATACCAGTTCCAGGCGTCCGACAGTACGGTTTCGCCGCACAGCAGCCGGACATGCCGCGTCATGACCTGATGCGTTTCGCGGACCTGAAGCAGCGTCAGGATGTCTTCCGTCACCGGCCGGTCCACGCTCAGTCGGATCACGCGGATCGGGGTGGAGCAACGGGCCTGAAGTGCGGCCGTAGCGCTGGGCTGGCTGTCAAGCCGGGCCCTGAATGCGCGAACGGCTGCGCTGTCCGGGGCAAAAATACCTTCCGGATCAGAACAGCCGCTCATCAGTGCCGCCAGGAAAACAGCGCAAACAACCTTAGTTGTCGTCGCGGTCATCCTTGTCGTTGGGGACTTCGATGTCATTGCTGAGATCATCGTCATCGTCCAGATCATCGTCCGGGGCGATCACATCATCGTCGTCCTCGTCTTCGGCGACTTCCAGATCCACATCATCCTCATGCTCGTTGGCCTGGGGCTTCGGATCCTTCTCCTCAGGCAGCGGAACCTCGCTGCGCTTGAGGCGGGAATCGTCCGGCTGCGTTGTGCCGCATTTCGGGCACACCGCAGGGACGCGGTTCAGGTCATAGAAGCGGGCGCTGCATTCAACGCATGTCCGTTTCAGACCAAGTTCGGGTTTTGCCATTGTGCGGAGCCTGCTAATGCCTCGAATAAGGAACGCGGCCATGCCAGCTTGTGCGCGCTCTGTCAAATCCCGAAGCATGATTCCTGACAGTTTTCAGGCGCATGACTGCGCCGCCCCGGCGTGATTCACGAGGTGATTGACAGGCGAGGGGAGCCCCAGCAAGAACATTGCCATGCAAGTCTCGCGCCCCCTGACCGTCTCCGCGTCCCCCAAGGGACTTTCCGGCCGCACCCGTGTCCCGGGTGACAAATCCATCAGCCACCGCTCGCTGATGTTCGCCGCCCTCGCTTCCGGCCGCACCTATGTGGCCGGCCTGCTCGAAGGCGAGGATGTGCTGCGGACGGCAGATGCCATGCGCGCGCTGGGCGCAACCATTACGCGTGAAGGCGCGGACTGGGTCATCGAGGGGCGCGGTGTGGGCGCCCTGACCGAGCCGGCGGATGTGCTGGACATGGGCAATTCCGGCACGGCAGCGCGTCTGCTCTCCGGCATCCTGTCCTCCCATGCTTTCAACAGCATCATGACGGGCGATGCGTCCCTGCGCTCGCGTCCCATGCGCCGCGTGACGGTTCCGCTTGCAGCCAACGGCTCTGAATTCCTGACCCGCGAGGGTGGTCGCCTGCCGATGGCTGTCCGCGGCACGGGTGAGGCGAAGCCGATCGAATACCGCCTTCCCGTCGCGTCTGCCCAGGTCAAGTCCGCCATTCTGCTGGCCGGCCTGAACGCCCACGGCACCACGGTTGTGGAAGAGCCTGTCGCCACGCGCGATCATACGGAAAATATGCTCCGCCATTTCGGTGTTGAGGTGGATGTCTCGCGCATTGATGCCGGCGGACGCCGAATCGCCCTGACGGGGCCGGTGCGGATGACGGCCCGTGACGTCACTGTCCCTGGCGACCCATCTTCCGCGGCCTTTCCGATCGTTGCCGCCCTGCTGGTTCCGGGTTCGGATATCTGGATCGAAGGCGTGGGGCTTAACCCGCTCCGCACGGGGCTGTTCACGACGCTGATCGAAATGGGCGCCAGCCTTTCCATCGAAAACGAACGCGTCGAAGGCGGTGAGCCGGTCGGCGATCTGCATGTGCGTTACAGCAAGCTCAAGGGTGTGGATGTTCCGCCCGAGCGTGCGCCGTCCATGATCGATGAATATCCGGTTCTGGCCGTCGCCTGTGCCTTTGCCGAGGGTCCATCCCGTCTGCGCGGTCTGGAAGAACTGCGAGTGAAGGAGAGCGATCGTCTGGCGTCCACGGTTGCGCTGCTGAACGTGAACGGTGCCGAAACCGAAGTGATCGGTGACGATCTCATCGTGAAGGGTCATCACGGTCCCCTCGGCGGCGGCACGGTCCAGACCCACATGGATCATCGCCTCGCCATGAGCGCCGTTGTGCTTGGCCTCGCTGCCCAGAAGCCGGTGAACGTGGACGACACGGCTTTCATCGAAACCAGCTTCCCCGGTTTCGTGGATCTGATGAACGGTCTCGGCGCGGGGCTGACGCCGTGACGGTCCGTCCGCTTGTCATTGCCGTCGATGGTCCGGCCGCAGCCGGGAAAGGCACGCTCGCCAAGGCGCTCGCCGCGAAGCTGGGGCTGCCCTATCTCGATACAGGGTTGCTGTATCGCGCCGTCGCCCGCCGGATGGTGAATGCCGGACTGGATCCGGCTGACGATGCCTCGACTGAGGCACAGGCCCTGCAACAGGCAGACCTGGCCCGCACGGATCTGCGCGTCCCCGAGATTGACCGGGGTGCTTCCCTCGTGGCCGCGCAGCCCGCCGTCCGCGCGGCCCTGCTCGAACGCCAGCGCGTTTTCGCGTCTGAAACGGGCGCGGTCGTGGACGGCCGTGACATTGGCACCGTTGTTTTCCCCGATGCGGACGTGAAGTTCTTCATCACGGCCTCGCCGCGCACCCGTGCGCTGCGCCGGCATCATCAGGTTCAGGGTGGGACTCCGCTGGACGAGGCCGCTCTGGAGGCTGCCGTAGCCGAGATTGTGGCGCGGGATGAGCGCGACTCATCGCGTGAAACCGCTCCGCTGGTGCAGGCTCCTGACGCCATCCTGATCGAGACCGATGCGCTCTCTGCCGCCGAGGTCCTTGATAAGGCATGCGAAACCGTCGCCCTGCGTCGCGCGCGAAACTGACCTGACGACGAAGCGCCCGAAAAAGCGCCTTTTTTTATTGACACCGCGCCCTTGCAGGGTGTTGGTGCACCGTATCACCCGGCCGCAAGGGCAGGGTGATGGTCTGTTCTGCGTCTGGCAGGCAGGTCAAACAGCCAACAACCCGATCTGACCGTTCAGCGGCAGCGGGGAGACGTCCGGTCCGTCATGGATCTGGCGCAGACGTGGATATCCGCTCCGCCAAAGGAACGGGCATCCGGGAATATAGTATCTACATGGCTTCAGCCACTCAGACCCCCACGGCCAATCACGGCACCGAAGATTTCGCAGCCCTTCTCGAAGAGACCCTGGGCCGTGACACCGGCTTTGACGGCTCCGTCGTCACGGGCCGCGTTGTCCGCCTGACCGACGAATTCGCAATCGTCGATGTCGGCCTCAAGAGCGAAGGCCGCGTGTCCCTCAAGGAATTCGGTCCGGCCGGCGTTGCTCCGGACGTGAAGCCGGGCGACGTCGTTGAGCTTTATGTCGAGCGTTACGAAGACCGTGACGGCTCCATCGTCCTGTCGCGCGAGAAGGCTCGTCGCGAAGAGGCATGGACCGCTCTGGAGCGTGCGTTCGCCAACAACCAGCGCGTCAACGGCACGATCTATGGTCGCGTCAAGGGCGGCTTCACGGTTGATCTCGGCGGCGCCATGGCGTTCCTTCCGGGCAGCCAGGTCGACATCCGTCCGGTTCGTGACGTCGGACCGCTGATGGGCCAGCCGCAGCCGTTCCAGATCCTGAAGATGGACCGCGCCCGTGGCAACATCGTTGTCTCGCGTCGTGCCGTTCTCGAAGAGACCCGTGCGGAACAGCGCTCCGAGCTGATCCAGGGCCTGAAGGAAGGCATGATCCTCGACGGCGTCGTCAAGAACATCACCGACTACGGTGCGTTTGTTGACCTCGGCGGCGTTGACGGCCTCCTGCATGTCACCGACATCGCTTGGAAGCGCATCAACCACCCGTCCGAAGCCCTGCAGATCGGCCAGCCGGTCCGCGTGCAGGTCATCCGCTTCAACCCGGACACGCAGCGTATCTCCCTCGGCATGAAGCAGCTTGAAGCTGATCCGTGGGAAAACGTCGCCATCAAGTATCCGGCTGGTGCGCGCTTCACGGGCCGCGTTACGAACATCACCGATTACGGTGCATTCGTGGAGCTGGAGCCGGGCGTCGAAGGTCTGGTGCACGTTTCCGAGATGTCCTGGACGAAGAAGAACGTCCATCCGGGCAAGATCGTCGCCACTTCGCAGGAAGTCGACGTCATGGTTCTGGATGTGGACAGCGCCAAGCGCCGCATCTCCCTCGGTCTCAAGCAGGTTCAGCGCAACCCGTGGGAGCAGTTCGAGGAAGAGCACAAGGTCGGTTCGATCATCGAAGGCGAGATCCGCAACATCACCGAATTCGGTCTGTTCGTTGGTCTTTCCGCAGACATCGACGGCATGGTTCACATGTCCGACCTGTCCTGGGACGAGCCGGGCGAAGCAGCCATGGCGCACTACGAGAAGGGCCAGGTCGTCAAGGCCAAGGTTCTCGACGTGGATCCCGAGAAGGAGCGTATCTCCCTGGGCATCAAGCAGCTTCAGGAAGATCCGGCAGCTGACACCCTGTCCCGCGTCCAGAAGGGTGCTGTCGTCACCTGCGTTGTGACGGCTGTTCAGAGCAACGGCATCGAAGTGAAGGTCGACGACGTTCTGACCGGCTTCATCCGTCGCGCCGAGCTGGCCCGTGACAAGGCCGAGCAGCGTCCGGAGCGTTTCGCAGTCGGTGAGAAGGTTGACGCCAAGGTCGTCTCCGTTGACCGCGCGTCCCGCAAGCTGGCCCTGACGATCCGCGGCCGTGAGGTCGAGGAAGACAAGCAGGCCATCAACGAGTACGGGTCTTCTGACTCGGGCGCGTCCCTGGGTGACATCCTGGGTGCCGCCATCCGTCGTCGTAACACGGACGCCTGAGCTCCAGCTCTGGTGAACCGGGAGAGAGTCTTCTCTCCCGGTCGGATATGAAAAGGGTCGCTTCGGCGGCCCTTTTTTATTGAAAATTCATTCTTCCCGGGTGGGCTTTTTCTTAACGGCGCCATCCGCTACAAAAGAAAAAGCGCTGAGACGGAAATGTCGTGAACGGAGGGCATGCCCTGCTGTAATCCGGACGACTGGCCAATATTGAATATGGGAGTGGGCGTCCGAGCCCAAGAGATTGATGGCGGTCATTTACAATACAAACTACACCCACAATCCCAATTCCTATCTGACGCTTGCCGTTCAGCGGGCAGCCCAGACGCTTTTCGGAAAGGAGCAGGTGGTTGTCGCGGACAACATGAGCCTGGCCGGTATCGCGGCTTCAGGTGAACATGATGTCCTGATCTGCCTGGATGCCCAGCGCATCAATCTGCCCCTGATCCGTCGTGTACGTCCTGCCTTCAAGACCATGATTCTCTGGACTTTCGAAGACCCCTTCATGCGGGACTTCAATGTCGAGAATGCCGAACTCTTCGATTACGTTTTTACGAATGATCCGTCCTGTGCGGAATACTATCACGGCAAGGGCCATTATCTCCCGCTGGCTGCAAGCCCGTCGATTCACGAGCGTTCCGTACTTCCTGCTGCCGAGCTGGAATATGATATTTTCTTTGCCGGTACGATGTGGCCCAACCGTGTCCATACCCTGCGCAAGGTCATCGCAGCGTTCCCGGATGCCCGTCTCAAGCTCGTTTGCCCGACCAACGAATTCCTGCCGCCCCTGCCGGCTGATCTGGCTGCGCTGGCCATCCAGCGCCCGATCAGCCACGAAGCCTTCATCGATTTCGCGAATGTCAGCGCCGTCACCCTGACGATGTTCCGTGACTATGCCAGCCACGGTGATGTCAGTCAGGCCACGGCTCCCGGGCCGCGATTCTTCGAGCTGGCGCTGGCAGGTGCCGCCCAGGTCGTGGAAGCTCCAGAAAGCATGAGTGTCGAGCATTTCGAGACCGTGAATGGCATTTCCCTGGCCCGTGATGCCAATCAGGTCGTGAATGCGATTGCCCGGCTGCTCCAGCAGAAGGGCACACGTCGCAATGCGGCTCTGGCTGCACAGAAATCCGTCGTATCGCAGCACCTCTACGAGCACCGTCTCGAGAAGATGCGTGATATTACGGGGGCCGATTTCGGACGCCGGACCCAGGCCCTTGCGCCTCTGCATCGCCGCCGCCGTCTGCGTGTGCTGATGTGCACGCATTCCACGATTCACGAGCAGGCATGGGGTGGTGTTGAAGTCTATCAGCAGGGCCTGTGCGCGCTTCTGTCGCGTGACGTGGAATACTTTTACTGGTTGCGTCGTGGCGGCTTCTGCCGTCTGACCACGGCCAACGGTCACGAACTGGAGCGTTTCGACGTGCCGGAAGTGGGCTGGCAGGATGCGATGTGTGATTCGCCGGAAGAAATGGCGTTTTCCAGCGTTATCAGCCAGTACAACATCGATCTCGTCCACTTTCAGCATCTGGGGCATCATGCTCTCTCGCTGCCGATCATCGCGAAGGCCAACGGCGCGGGCGTGATTTTCTCTGCTCATGATTTCTGGCTGGTTTCCGCCCGGTACAACCTACTCAATCATGAACTTCGCTATGTCGAGGACGAAGTCCGCTCCGTTCTGGCCGCCGACATCACGCTCAAAGCCTCCGAAAATGTGGACCATGGCGGGGAGCAGACCCGTCGTGCCTTCGTGGCCAAGATGCTGCATTCCGTCGATGCCATCCTGTTCGGCACGGTTCATTCCCGGAACCTGACGCACGAAATCTATCCGGTGCTCGATACCAAGCGCAGCCTCGTGATGGGCATTCCCAGCCCGGACAATACCGTTCCGGTCGTGATGAAGTCCTACGAGCCACTGGGGGACCGCCCTCTTGGTGTTGCGATTGTCGGGAATTTTCTGCGGACCAAGGGTGCTGATACGATTCTCAACCTGATCGATATCGCTCATCCGGATCATTTCGTCTTCCATATCTTCGGTTATGTGCATCCGGAATATGAAGCGGTCCTGACCTCCGTCCCGCGTCCGCATGTCAAGATTTACGGCCGGTACGAGATGGGGGATATCGATGCGCTGAAGGTGGCGGATGTCGCACTGAACCTGTCGATCTGGCCCGAGACCTACTGCATCTCCCTGTCCGAGGCCTGGCAGAATGGTCTCATCCCCATCGTGACCGATGTGGGCGCTCTGGGAGACCGCGTCGAAGACGGCGTCAACGGTTTCAAGGTTCCCATCAGCCGTCCAAGCATGGTGCTCGAGCGTCTGGAACTGCTGCGTTCGTCCGAGCCTCTGCGCCGGCAGATCATGCAGAACATCACGCCTGCGCTCTGGACCCATGCCCGGGACTATGCCGACGAACTGCTGGCGCTCTATCACGATACGGCGCCACGTCGCGAAATGGGTGTGTCGGAACTTCGTCTGGATGCCGGGCAGGTTCACCTTCTGGCCCATCCCACCTGGCGCCATCAGGCACCGCCGCGTCACATCTTCGATCCGCCGACCGCGCGTGACCTGTCAGTGGAAATGCCGGTCCCGGTTTCGGACTGGTTCTCGGTGCAGGGTGCCGAATGCTATATCGATGACATCTGCCACCATGTCTTCGCGGGTGTGGAAGAGAAGCCCTTCCCGGGTGCTCCCGAGTTCCATATTCGCGGATGGATGATCCTGCCCGGGATCAGTTCAGCAGGTCAGATGTTCACGGTCCTGCTGGGCGAAGATCCCGACAGCGCCATGATCTTCCTGGAATGCCAGCGCGAGATTCGCGCGGATATTGCGGAGCTTTTCGCCAATGCACCGCGCCGCGCCGGTTTCTCCGGCAAGGTGGCCCTGCGCGGTAAGTGGTGTGAGGGACGTTTCCGCATCGGTCTGATCAACGTGGTCAATGGTCAGGGTGCGTTCCAACTGACGTCCATGCAGATTGAGGTCGAAGGCGGGCAGATCCGGAAGATCATCCGTTCTGCTCCTTCCAACGATCTCATCCTGTCCGACTTCCGCCGTGTCTCTCATAGTGACGGTCTGATGCGTGGGGTGAAGCTGTCGGGTGTCGGCAAGCACCAGATGCATCCTTACACGTCTGGAGCGCTGGATTATTCCATTGATGATTTCACGGGTCTGGCTGGTGATCCGCCTGCCGAACTGACACCGGACGGTTCTCTGTCGGTCCGTGGCTGGATGTTCTTCCGCAATCTGTCCCGTGCTGGTCAGGCCTATGGCGGACTGGTTTCGGAAAGCCGTGACGAGATCGTGTTCTTTGCGCTGGAACGCGTGCTTCGGACTGATGTCGGGACAGCGCATCGCGATGCGCCGACCTGTGCCGGATTCAGCGGTACGTTCATGCCGCGCGAAGGCTATGCCCGTCCGCTGGATGGCGTCTATCGCTTCATTCTCGTGAATGTCGTGGGAGACGTCTACGGATCCAGGATGACGAATATTGCCGTGACGTTCGACAATGGTGCGATCCTGTCTGCGGAATATGTCGACCTGCACACCGAGAACGTCGAACGCGGGGAACGTCTTCTCGCGGGAAAAATCGTTTCCTGACCTGCGAGCAGGAGGCTTGCCCTGATGTCCGAAACTGTTTCAGCCCCGTTATCCGAGACGCGGGAACCCCGGTGGTCCCGCTTTGATACGCAGTGGTATCTGCTGCGCTATCCCGAGGTGCGGGACTGGATGCGGGAAGAAGGGCAGGACGATCCGTATGCGTTTTATCTGCAGACGGGCCAGCGTTACGGGCATTCTCCGAACCGGTATTTTGACGAGATCTGGTATCGCGACGCGCACAAGGATGTGCGTCAGGGGCTGATCCGGGAAGAATGGGCATCGGGTTTCGAGCATTATACCGCAATCGGATACAAGACCCATTCGCCGCACTGGCTGTTTGACGAGCCGGGCTATCGGCGCCGTTATCCTGAACTGACGCAGCGTTTTCTGAGCGAGAACGGTTTCCGTAACGGCTACGACCATTATCTCGAGATCGGAGAGAGCCATTATTACCGGGGGCATCATTTCTTCGATGATGAACTCTGCCGCGAACTCGCCCTGACCTTTCCGGACTGTTTCGACAGCCGGATCGGGCTGTTCGGGTCATGGCTCGGACTTCCGGCCCATGTTGCCGATGCCGGACGTGTCTCGTGGTATTTCGACCCGGTCTGGTATCTGACGCGCTATCCCGAAGTTCGGAAGGAAATTGCCGCAGGTCATTATTCGAGCGCCCTGCATCATTACCTGACCAACGAGACCCCCCGTCTTTTCGATCCGCAGGAATTCTTTTCCGAAGAGTTCTACCGGCAGGCCCATCCGGATATGGTGCCGTCACTGGAGCATGGATATTTCCGCAACGGATACGATCATTTCGTCCGTTACGGCGCGCAGGAAGGACGTGCGCCGCAGGAAAACGTGGACCTCGCCGCCCACATGGCGCAGGCACAGGTTCGCAACGACGTGCGCAATCGCCTGTATGACAGTGCGTTCGCCCATCTCGTCGCCGGCCGGATGGGGCTGGGTGAGAGGCGGATGGCAGCGCTTGCGGCCGTGCCCGAGATTCCCGAGGAACAGTCCAGACTTCTGTTTGAACGTGAGGCCGAAGCCATCCTCCCGTCTCTGGTCCGGCATCCGCTGGATTTCACGGTTCACGGCGTTCCTGAAATCAGCGTTCTCATGGTCGTCTATGACCGGGTAGCACTGACGGCGCAGGCCCTGGCTTCGCTGCGGGCCAACTATGCCGGAGCCATCCAGCTCATACTTGTGGACTCGGGCTCGCATGACCAGACCCGCCATATCGGGCGCATGGTGCGGGGCGCCACGATCCTGCGGTACCGCTACAATATCGGCTATCTCCTGGGCTGCAATCTTGCGCTGGAAAAAGCGGAAGCACCGTTTGTCCTGTATCTGAACAACGATATCCGCCTGTATCCTGATGCCATCGTCAACGCGCTGAAGCGTCTGCGCTCCGAGGCTGCGATCGGGGCGGTGGGCGGCAAGCTGATCCGCACGAACATGCGCCTGCAGGAAGCCGGATCGATCATCTGGCGGGACGGTGCGACTTACGGCTATCTGCGCGAGGACGATCCGAACCTGACGACGGCCAATTTCGTCCGGGACGTTGATTACTGTTCAGCCGCTTTCCTGATGGTCCGCACAACGTTGCTGCGTCGTCTGGGCGGGTATGATCCGCGGTACACGCCGGCCTATTTCGAAGATGCCGATCTGTGCGTGCGGATCCTCAAGGCGGGAATGCGGATTATCTATGATCCGGACGTGGTCATCGAGCATCTGGAGTTTGGAAGCTCCGGTGCCGCCGGATCCCATGCCCTGATCCGGGGCAATCTCAAGACATTTTCCCGTCTGCAGCAGGATTTCCTGCGTCATCAGCAGCCGGCCCATATCCGTAACGCCGTTTTGGCGCGCGAACACCGGGTCAGCCAGCGCAAACGGATCCTCTTCATCGAGGACCGTCTGCCTCTGCGACGTCTGGGGTCCGGCTATGTCCGCTCGAATGATATCATTCATGAGATGACGGCGCTGGGATATCAGGTCACGGTTTTTCCCGTCCTGCCCAGGGATCAGACGGCCATCGACCTGTTCGGGGATTTTCCGGAGACGGTGGAACTGATCGTGAATCGGGATCTGTCCAGTTTCTCCGATTTCATTCAGGAGCGGGTGGGATATTACGATCTGGTCTGGATCGGGCGCACGCACAATCTGGCGCGTCTCCTGCCCCTGCTGAATGAATCGAGCCGCTATCTGCCTTCTGCCGGTCCGATCCTGGACACGGAAGTGATTGCCACGCCTCGCACGCTGGAGCGCATCCGGGTTCTGGACCTTCCGGAGCCGGATATCAGCTTCGATGACATGCTTCAGCAGGAACTGGACTGTGCCCGGTTCTGCCAGAAGATCATCGCGGTGACGTCCCATGACGCGGCTCTGGTGCGTCGCGCAGGCTATGAGAATGTCTCGGTTCTCGGGCATGAACTGCAGGTCCAGCCGACGCCGGCGCCGTTCGAGACCCGGCACAGCATCCTCTTTTTCGGTGCGATCCATGACGAGGGTGCGCCCAATCACGACAGTCTTGTCTGGTTTGTGGACAGTGTGCTGCCGATTCTGGACAGGGTTCTGGCGCCGGATGTCCATTTCACGATCGCCGGTTATGTGGGGCCGGATGTGGATATGACGGTTTTTTCAACGAACAGCCGGGTGGAAATCGTGGGTCCTGTGGGGGATCCGCGGGAGCTGTTTGACCGGCACCGGGTGTTTGTGGCGCCGACGCGGTTTGCGGGCGGGATTCCGTTCAAGGTCCATGAAGCGGCGTCCTATGGGCTGCCGCAGGTTGTGACGACGCTGCTTCAGGAAGAAGTTGGCTGGACGGACGGCGCAGAGATCCTGGCGGCTCCGTCGGATGATCCGGAGGCGTTCGCGGCGGCCGTGGAGCGGCTTTATCAGGACGCGGAACTGTGGGAGACTCTGAGGGCTGGCGCGCTCGCGGCTGTCGAGCGGGACTGTTCTCCGGTCCATTTCCGGCAGGCGCTGTCAGGGATTGTTCAGGGCTGCATTGCATGACGTGCCGGGGAACTCCGGTTTGAAAAGTTTGGGAGAGCAGGGAAGGTTATGGACGCAGTGAATGAAACGATCGTGGAAGCCGGAAGCGCCAGCAGCGGGACGGCCAGCGGAATGAGTGGCCTGACAGGGCGTGTTCTTGTCTGCAGTGGTGGCCGGTATGAAAGCCAGGCCAATGCGCAGATCCGTGAGTCCATCATGGATGGCTGGGCGGACTGTTTTGGCGAAGACAACGTCACGGCCGTCCATATTTCGGCCGCGGCCAGTTCCATCCGGATCCTGAAGCCGACGATCGTCTTCGCCATCGGCTCCTATCTTCCGGAAAGCACGTATTTCGGCGAGGTCTGCCGCGAGGCGAAGAAGATCGGCGCGGTAACGGTGTTCTGGGCGACGGAAGATCCCTACGAGCAGGATGCGAACTATCGTATTGCCGATGATTTCGACGTGATCTTCTCCTGCGATCGCTGGGGGCATAACTTCTATCAGCGCGAGCGGGTGTTCCATCTGCCGCTGGCAGCGAGCCCGAAGCTGCATTACGGCGAGATCGAAGCGGATTCCGAAAAGACGATCGACGTCCTGTTCTGCGGTGTGGCGTTCACGAACCGCAAGGACATCGTCCGCAACCTGCTGCCTGTTCTGCGGGACCTGAACATCAAAATCGTTGGGCCGGGCTGGGGCGAACTGGGGATCGGGTTCTCCGATGCTCGGATCGAGAAGTCCCAGCTTGTGGAGCTTTATCGCCGCTCCAAGCTGGTGCTGAATCTCGGCCGTTCGCTGAGCTTCGAGAACAAGCGCTTCGTGATTGCGCCGTCCACGCCGGGACCACGGACATTCGAGGCTGCTCTGGCCGGGGCATTCCAGGTGTTCCACGAGGATACGCATGAGATCCGCCGCTATTACTCCGCCGACGAGATCCCGGTGTTCTCCAATCGCGTGGATTTTGAGCGGCTGGTGGTGACGTATCTCGACAACAACGAACTTCGCGTGAAGATGGCCCGCAAGGCCCAGGCGCGGACGCAGGCCGAGCATCTGTACAAGCATCGCATCCAGTATGCGCTGCGCGTGCTCAGGGATGAGGGGCTGATCGGCTGAGGGTTGGTCTGACCTGACGCTCTTTCCTGCCTGATCCTGAAAAAAGCCGGGGCGTGTCTCCGGCTTTTTTTGTGTCTCCGGTTCGGGGGACGGGTACGAAAAAAGGCCACGGAGCAGTCCGTGGCCTTTGTCTGTTGTGCCGGAAAGGAAAGATCAGTTCGGCTGGGGTCCCATGACGATCTGGGCGAGATCGGTCGGGCGGACCCATTTGCGGAAGGCGGCCTGCACCTGCTCGGGTTTCATGTCGTAGATCGCCTGAGCAGCTTTGGCCGGGCTGTCGAGGGGCAGATCCAGGGCGATCAGGGACAGGTAGCTTCCGGCCAGCGCGCTGAAGCTGGCGCGGGACATGGGCTGGCTGCGCAGCAGCGACGCCTTGGCGAGGTCGAGGCTTTCCTGCGAGACGGGGGTGTCGCGCATGTCCTGGACATCCTTGACGGCGAGGGCGCGGGCTTTGGCGACCTTGTCCGGATCGGCGCCGAAGGTGATGCCGAAGCCGCTGCGGGTGCGGGAATAGGTGAAGCCGCTTCCGGCACCATAGACATAGCCCGTCTTCACGCGCAGGTCCTGCATCAGGCGCGAAGAGAAGCCATCCCCGAGGATCGTGTTGCCGACGGCGAGGGCATGGCGGTCGGGGTCGGTCACTTTCATGCCGATGGTCTCGACGAGCTTGACCTCATCCTGCGAGCGGCCCGGATCCGCGACGACGGCCTGAGAGGCGCGGCTCAGAGGGATGTCGGGCAGATCGACAACCGGCTTTGGTCCCACGGCCTTCCAGACGCCAAAGGCCTTTTCGACATCCGCCTTCGCGGCCTCGGGGGTGATGTCGCCGACGATGACAATGGTGGTCAGGTCCGGGCGATAGGCATGGGCGTAATAGGCCTGCACGTCCGCAAGTGTGAGCTTGCCGATCGTGGCGGGAGTCGCTTCACGCAGGGTGGGGTCCTGCGGGGGGACCAGCGCCTTGCGGGCGGCGCGGCCGAAGCGGTAGCCTGGTGACTGGAGTTCGCCGGCCTGGGCCTGTGCGGCCTGCATCTGGGTGATGCGGAAGGCTTTTTCCGGGAAGGCGGGGTTCAACTCGTGATCCGCCAGCAGGGCGAGACCCTTCTCAAAGTTCGGCGTCAGGGTGCTGAGCGAGAAGGACGGGCCGGCTTCCTCGTCTGCCGAGAGATCGTCGAGGGCGCGGGCGAGGGCCAGACGGTCATGCGTCTTGCTGCCGTAGAGGAACATCTGTTCGGTCACGTCCGCCACGCCTTCCTGCCCGACCGGCTGTTCGAGATCCGCGCTCTGGCGGATGCGGCCGATCAGTTCGATGGTGTGGCTGACATGCTCGGGCTGGACCAGAAGATGCAGGCCGTTTGGCAGCGTATAGGCGGCCGGGAGCGGGGCTGCGGCCGGAATGGTCAGGCGGGCGAGGGCCTGCTGTGCCCAGTCCGGCAGGGCGACCTTGCCGGAAGGCGGCGTGTTGAACGATTCCGCGCCGCCGAAGCCCTTCTGGCCGACAGGCTTGCCCGAGGGGCTCGGCGTCAGTGTCGCCGTGATGGCATGGGCCGGGTCGAGCAGCTTTTTGGCCAGCGCGTCAACCTGTTCCTTGGTCACGTTGCGGAAGGCAGCCAGCATGTCCTGCGGGTCGTTCAGGTGCTGGATGGCGACGGCCTGCGACCAGCTTTCGGCGAGGCCGGAAATGCTGTTGGCGTTGAACTCGAGCGAGGCGATTTCCTTGCGGCGGGCGGCCTCGATCAGCTCGGCCGGGATGCCGTGGGTGCGGAAATTCTCCATGATGGTGGCCACACTGCTCCGCAGGGCGTCCGGGTTGGCACCCTTGGGGAAGCCGGCATAGACGACGCCCAGACCAGCCTGCGCCTCGGGGTCATACATGAAGCCGGTATCCAGCGCCTTGCCCGACGGCACGAGGTCGAACAGGGCGGCGCGCTGGCTGCTGATGGCGTCGGCGAGCAGGGTGGTCGCGGCGTAGTCGGGGTCGCGCTGGCCGGGCATGCGCCATGCCATGGTCACGAGGCCGATCGGCAGGTCGGTGTCGAGCGCGATGCTCTGCGCTTTGGCCGGAGTGGGGGAAACGGTGCCGCGTTCGGGCAGGGTGGAAGCCGGGATGCTGCCAAACGCGGCCTGAACCTTCTTCAGCGTGTCCTGCGGGTCCACATCGCCGGTGATGACCAGCACGGCGTTGTTGGGCGCGTACCACGAATCATAGAACTTCTTCAGCAGGGGCGCGGTCGTGGCATCGAAGGACGGACGGGTGCCGAGGGCGTCCTGCTCGTAGGGCGTGCCGGCATAGAGGGCGGAGCGGATCTGCGAGAGATAGCGGTAGATCGGGCTGGAGAGGTCGCGTGAGACTTCCTGCTCGATCGCGCCTTTCTCATGTGCCCATTCGGCTTCGGTGATGTTCAGGCCGCGCATGCGCCCGGCCTCGATGCGCAGCAGGACGTCGAGGTCGCTGGCAGGGGCCTTGAAGTAATACTGCGTGACGTCGGATGTGGTGTCGGCGTTGTCGTTGTTGCCGAGCTGCGCGCTGATGGTGGAAAGCTGGTCGCGCGAGAGGGTCTGTGAGCCGTTGAACATCATGTGCTCAAGCGCATGCGCCGTACCCGGAAAGCCTTTCGGTGCGTTCACCGAGCCCGTCTCATAGTTCAGCATCGTCTGCACCACCGGGGCGAGGGTATCGCGCACCACGATGACCCGCAGGCCGTTGGCGAGGGTCGCCCGCGTCACCGTCGCGGGGGCGGCACTCGTTGCGGCCGCATTCGTCGTGGGGGCCGTAGCCGGTGCGGCCTGGGCTCCCGCAAGGACTGGAGGCGCCAGCATGGTGGCTGCCAGCAGTGACAGACGGGAAAGACGGGAGAGTGCGGACATGTGTTCAGAACTTTCCAGAGGAGAAACGTATCTTCACAAAAGAGTAAACCGGTTGTGCCGGTCCCTGTCCAGCATGTGTAGCCTGCGCTGGCCGGGCTGTATCTGACGGTCGGATGAAGAAAAAATTATGTGCAGGGGGGCGTCTGGCCGGATAAAGTGTCTGTGATGACTTTACCTGAACGCATTGCCCATGTGGATGACTGGCTGCTCGACCGGCTGTTCCAGCCAGTGGCGGATCGCCTTCCCGGGCGCCTGACGGCGCTGCAGCTTGGCCTGAGCTGTCAGCTCGGCGCGCTGATGCTGGACGGGCTCTCCCTCGTGCTGCCTATGCTGCTGTTCGGCGCCAGTCTGGCCAACATGATCGACAGCGCGCTGATCTGGTGCATCAGTCTGGCGTTCTTCCTCGGCATGAAACGTTCGGCGCCGCTGGTTCGTCCCGGGATGCTCAATCCGCTGCGTCCGCTGCTGCGGGCCATGCGCCTGCTGTCGCTAGCCTTTCTGGTCTACCAGCTGTTCCGGGGCATGGGCGCGCCGGGCTTCATCTGGCTTCTGACCCAGATGACCACGATTTCCCAGCTTCTGTTCACGGTGGGTCTCTATCTCGTGGCGTGCCAGCCGCGGCCGCCGTATCAGCGCATGTCCACCCGCAGCGGCCCGATCATCGAGGGTGTCTGGAGCGCCGGGGGCCGGATCAACTCCTGACTCTCGGTTTTCCCGACACGCCCATCAAGGAAAAAGCGCGTGACTTCCCGACTGAGAATTCTGCACTGCCTCTCGACCCGGGAATTCGCGGGGACGGAGCGTCATCTTGCGGAACTCTCCG
The DNA here is from genome assembly GCF_018811945.1 of Gluconobacter sp. P1C6_b. Classification (GTDB taxonomy): domain Bacteria; phylum Pseudomonadota; class Alphaproteobacteria; order Acetobacterales; family Acetobacteraceae; genus Gluconobacter. The sequence goes on along the minus strand of NZ_JACRVU010000024.1, from coordinate 134 downwards.
CCATCCAGGCGCGGAGCCATGACGTCACACTGCTGCTGGACCGCAATACTGTCGATCCGCTGACGGGCGGAGATATCAGCGGGTTTCTCTGTCCCGAGGTGAAGGTTGTGCGGGCCGGGAGGGCGGGCTATCTC
>NZ_JACRVU010000023.1 GCF_018811945.1 Gluconobacter sp. P1C6_b | reverse complement strand
GTCTTCCCGGAAAAGGTCGCCGCCATCCCCTCGATCGCCTGCCGTTTCCACTGGGCGATCATCGTCTGATGTACCCCATGTTTCGAAGCCAGTTCCGCCAGCGTCAGTTCCCCACGGATCGCCTCCAGCGCAACCCGTGACTTGAACTCTGCCGCATACCGTTTCCGCGTAACCTTGCCCATAAAACCCGTCCTCGTTCAGGCCAGATGATAGCTTATCGCCCTGTCCGAAAAATGGGGACCACCTCTACATGCACCGATGCGGCCATAGAACTGGTGTTTCGACCTAAACTTCTCGAATTTCTCCAACAATACCCCGACATCAACATCGAATTCAGCATGGATTACGCTTTTGTTGATATCGTTGCAGAACGCTTTGATGCAGGAGTCCGTATCGGGGAAGCCATCGAGAAAGACATGGTCGCGACGCGTGTGGGCCCCGACTGGCGCTTTTGCGTCGTAGGATCACCGGATTATTTTCACCGTCATCTGCCCCCTGCAACGCCTCATGATTTGCGCCGTCATAACTGTATTAATATGCGGATGACGACTGCTGGAGGAAACCTGAAGTGGGAGTTTCGTGAACCGACAGGACGCGAAATCGCATTTCGTGTGGCAGGACAAACAACGTTTAGCAACTCTATGTTGGTCCTCGGTGCTGCTATTGATGGGATTGGGTTGGGCTACGTTCCTTATGATCTGGCAAAGCCCGATATTGAAATGGGACAACTGGTTGAGGTGCTTTCTGAATGGAGCTTAGAGTGTGAAGGCCCCTATCTGTATTATCCCAGCAGGCGATTACACTCACCAGCTTTTGCAGCGTTGGTAGAAGCCATGAGATATCATCTTCCTGTTTCTTAGAAATAATACCGTCATAACTGAGGAACAAATTTTTTAAGGGATTTGCGCCATCTTCCATAGCGTGTCGCGTATCCAGCAGTGCGCCTGATCGTCTCCGTAGGATCCATGCCAGATCATGTCGATCCTGACATCTGTGAGTGCTACAGGAGGCGGACTGGTCGTAAGATTGAAGATCTTTGCCAGCATTTGCGCAGGGCGGCTGTGCATGGTCGCTATCACGGGAGCCTGCACGAGCAAAGGAGCAACGCTCATAAATCTTGGCGTTGTCAGGGCAATTGAGCGGCTCAATCCCAGGAGCGCCAAGGCCTTATCAACCACACCATGCTCCCCAGGTCGCAAGCTTGTCAGCAGATGTGGGAATTTAAGAAAATCGTCGAGAGAAAGTGGTGTTTTTAATTTTGTGATATGAGAATTGAAGAGAACCAGATATTCATCCCGCATTAAAAGACGGCTTTTATGGTGGGTTTGTGCACCACTGAAGGGTCCTATACTAATCGCGAGATCGATTTTGTTTTCATCTAGCGTATTGAGGACGGATTCAGGATCAACGTTATGTAGGCGCAGGCGAATTCCTGGAGCCTTTTCCTGAAGGTACGCTAGAAATCGAGGCATCAGAAGCATTTCGATACTGTCTGGGACTGCAATCCTGAAAAGACGTTCAGCTGTGGCTGGATCAAATGGTGTTTCACGCCCTAACAAAGCCTGAAGACTACTGAGGGCCTCTCGCACGGGTAGGCGGAGAGCTTCTGCGCGCGGGGTGCGTCGCATGCCGCCCGCATGTCGTGTCAACAGTTCGTCTCCAAAAAGAGTTCGAAGACGCCCTAAATTATGGCTCATGGCAGATTGGCCGATCCCCATCAGCTTTCCAGCTTTTGTCACACTTCCCGTTTCCAGAAGAGCATCCAGAGCGATCAGAAGATTCAAATCGAGCCCAGCCAAATTGATATGATCGATACCCACCATTGACCTCATTTGTTTGTTTGATCCTGGCTGTTCTCTTATCTTCTGGCAACGGCTCTGGGGCAGATAAGCCAGTCAATCAAAAAGAATCAGGGGAGGGGAAGCATGGCGTTTATATCGCCCGATACGAAGGCTGTTTCCGACGCTCTGTCGACAATCGTGACTGAGATTTCTCATGCCTTACACTCTGTACGTATTGAGAACTGTAAAAGGGCAGCACGCATGATCGCATCTGCGCCGCGCCTGTATTTTGCAGGTGCCGGTCGCAGTGGCATTGGGATGGGAATGAACGCAATGAGGTTCATGCATCTCGGACTGAAGGTCCACATGCTGTCTGAATCAACGGCACCGGCCGTAAGTTACGGAGATGTCGTAATTATTCCGTCAGGATCCGGGAGCACGGACAGTATGCTCGCGATCGCTCGTAAAGTGGTCCGTGCGGAAGCAGATGTGATTGCCCTGACCACAGCAGCGGACAGTCCCTTGAGCCAGATCGCGACTGTCTCGATCATCATAGATGCTGCTGGGAAGCAAAGTTCACATAGAGGATCCACGGTTCAGTACGCCGGGTCGCTGTTCGAACAGGCGGCCATTCTGGTTCTGGACAGCCTCTTTCATGCCATCTGGCAGGCCAACCACCTCGAAAAGGACGTGCTTTGGGCCCGTCACGCAAATTGGGAATAATGTCATGAAACTTCAGATTGCTTTGGATCTTCTGCGCACGCGAGATGCTCTCCTTCTGCTGGGAAAGGTTGCGCCATATGTTGATATTATCGAAATTGGTACACCGCTCGTCAAAGCAGAGGGTTTAGCGGTTCTCAGGGCTATCAAGACTGCTTATCCAGAGAAAGAACTCTTCGCAGATTATAAAACAATGGATGCCGGGGAGCTTGAAGCCACCATGGCGTTTGAAGCGGGGGCTGACTCCGTTGGCGTGCTGGCCCTTGCGAACGATGCTACGATCGCAGGTGCCGTTAAAGCCGGACATACGTATCAAAAACGGGTCGTTGCTGATTTGATTGGTGTGCCTCCACAGAACCGTCTCTCCCGGATTTCCGAACTAAAAGATCTGGGGGTTTCTCACGTCGAACTCCATGCGGGATTGGATGAGCAATCTTTACCTGGGTACAGCATTGTTGATCTGCTCAAGACAATTTCCGGAAGCGTGCTTCCATTCGCCGTAGCGGGTGGGATCAATGCTTCTACAATCGTGACAGTTCGGGATGCAGGTGCCGAAGTTGCTATCGTGGGAGGGGGAATCTATGGCGCGGAGGATCCTCAGGACGCAGCCCGAAGACTGCGCAGTGCCATCAAATGAAGCAATAAAATAATTAAGGAGCTGAACATGAAGTCACGGGCTGCTGTTGCTTTTGAAGCAGGGAAACCGCTTGAAATTGTCGAAATTGATGTTGCGCCTCCCCGTAAAGGAGAGGTGCTCATTCGGATAACGAATACTGGCGTCTGTCATACAGATGCGTTCACCCTGTCAGGCAATGATCCGGAGGGGCTTTTCCCAGTTGTGCTGGGGCACGAGGGCGCTGGCATTGTCGTCGAGGTTGGCGAAGGTGTCACAAGTGTTGCCCCAGGAGATCATGTGATCCCGCTTTACACGGCGGAGTGTGGGAAATGCGAGTTTTGTCTGTCTGGGAAAACCAATCTTTGCATTGCTGTTCGTGCCACTCAGGGCAAAGGTGTGATGCCTGACGGAACAACGCGTTTTTCGTATAATGGTCAGCCTCTGTATCATTATATGGGCTGCTCGACGTTTAGCGAATATACGGTTGTTGCAGAAGTTTCGTTGGCTAAGATCAATCCTGAGGCCAATCCCGAACACGTCTGCCTTTTAGGGTGCGGTGTCACGACGGGTATTGGCGCAGTGCATAATACAGCCAATGTTCAGCCGGGGGATTCCGTTGCGATCTTCGGCCTGGGCGGTATTGGTCTTGCTGCGGTTCAAGGGGCACGGCAGGCGAAAGCAGGGCGCATTATTGCCATTGACACCAATCCGGAAAAATTTGCGTTAGCACGCCAGTTTGGTGCTACAGACTGCTTGAACCCCAAAGATTTTGATCGGCCAATTCATGAGGTGCTGATCGAGATGAGTGGCTGGGGCATCGATCACACATTCGAGTGTATTGGCAATGTCCATGTCATGCGCTCAGCCTTGGAGGCCGCGCATCGTGGATGGGGACAGTCTATTATTATTGGTGTCGCCGGAGCGGGGCAGGAAATCTCGACACGTCCGTTTCAACTGGTTACAGGACGTGTCTGGAAAGGCTCTGCTTTCGGCGGTGTCAAGGGACGTTCCCAGCTTCCGACTATGGTCGAAGACGCTATGAAGGGGGATATTGAACTTGCGCCCTTCGTCACGCACACGATGCATCTGGATCAGATTAACAAGGCTTTTGATCTCATGCATGAAGGAAAATCTATTCGGTCAGTTATTCACTTCCATTGAGGGAATAGGTGGACCCGTCTGTCCGGACAATTTCGGGCTTGAATAAGCTAGAGGGTTCGAAAATCCCTCTGGTTTTGAGTTTATCTGTGTGATTCCATTTCTCCTGAATTGATTGAGGGCGTGGATGATGAAGCAGTCTGGTTTGTTTGATGTTGAAGAGCGGCTTGCCCGGTTGAGCGGGCTTGGTGATCAGCTCGAAGCCTTTTCCCAGATTGTGGATTTTGCAGTGTTCCGTCCTGATCTGGAGGAGGCTCTGGCCTATTCCGATGGAAGCACTGGCGGACGATAGCCTGTCGTCCATGCGCTTCCTTGGGCTGGGGCTTTCAGATCGTGTTCTTGATGCCAAAACGGTCTGGCTGTTCCGTGAGTGCCTGACGCAGATGGGAGCGATCGAGGGTCTGTTCAATCGCTTTGATACAACCCTGCGGAACGCAGGCTCTCTGCCGATGTCAGGCCAGATCCTGGATGCAGCATTGATAGCCGCTCCAAAGCAGCGCAATACGAACACTGAGAACGCCGACCTCCGGGCAGGACGTATCCTCGATGACTGGCAGGACAAGCCGGCAAAGCTGTCGCACAAGGATCGTCATGCGCGCTGGACACTGAAGTTCATGAAGGCGAAGCGGCAGGATGACGGGACGATCCCCACAACGGATCTGGCCACTCCATATCCAGCGGTCCAATGCAGGAAAGTCCGTGATCCGATCCCGCGTCGAGCACGTCTTTGCCGATCAGAAATCACAGACAGGGCTGTTCGTCCGAACTTTCGATATTACCCGGGCCACCATGAGGATCGGGCTCGCCAATATCGTCTACAACATGCGCCGCTTCCTCTTCTTAGAGCCGATCAACGCGAGCGCGTAGTCATCCAGCGGGTAACAGCCCCCAATCTGCTCAAAATGCAGACCGGATGCCATCGCAGAATCAGAACCAAGGCACATCAACAAACGGTTCTTCGATCCCTCCATATGGACAACAGCCCAAAGTATTTCGCGAAAGCCAGATCCGCGAGCTTGAACAACGGATTGAAATCGTTATCGCAGAGGCAGAAGAACTCTCCGCCAAAGCACAGCTTCTCCGTTCCATTCCTGGTATCGGCCCGGTATCAGTAGTCATGCTTCTCGCAGAAATGCCAGAGCTCGGCCGCATGACAGCGACAGAAGCCGCTGCCATGACCGGACTTGCGCCAATGGCTCACGATAGTGGTGCAATGTGCGGAAAACGTGTCATTTCAGGGGAAGGAAGATCTCTCCACCACGTGCTGTTCCAGGCAGGATTAACAGCTGCCTGCCATAATCCTGTTCTGAAAGCTGCCGCCGAACGCATGAAACAGCGGGGTAAACCACATAAACTGATGATCGTCGCTATCGCACGGCGTCTCGTCACAATCGCTATCCTCAAAACCGGAGTGCCATAGCGCATTAGCTCCGCCGCTTAGACACAGTTGCGGGTTTATTTATATCCTTGAAATAATTTCGACAAAATTACACGGTTTGTGATTGCTATCTAGCTGATATTTTAAAATATCATCCCACCCATCTTTGACTGCGCCTGGTGATCCGGGAAGCGCAAATAGTAATTTCCCACGGGACACTCCCGCCATGGATCTAGATTGTATTGTAGAGGTCCCTATCTTTTTATAAGACAACATTCGAAACAGCTCTCCAAAACCGGGAATGTATTTATCTAAAACCAGATCGAATGCTTCCGGAGTGACATCTCGTTTGGTTAATCCAGTTCCTCCTGTGGTAATTATAACATCAACATCCTTATTATCGATCATGATATTGAGCGCGTCAGTAATTCGATTGATATCATCTATTTCAATCGACCTAGCCGCAAGAACGTGCCCTGCCTCCATGACTCTGTCGGCCAAGATCTTACCAGAAATGTCGGTTTCTAAATTCCGGCTATCTGAAATAGTCAGAATGGCAATCCGAACGGGTATAGAGTTGTTCAAGTTATTATCTTTCCACTTTTATTCCGGACGCGACTTTAGCTTCCCCGTCTCAAGTTCATCAGCAAGAGCATCAGCGTGATACACCGTCCTCAATGCAGCCATGATGGCACTTGTATCCGTGGAAACAGCACGATTGCGCTCGATGTCGTAATAAAGATCGCCCGCCAGGCTATCGAGGTTACCGTCAAAAATCAGGCCAACGACATCGCCTTGACGGTTAATAACAGGGGAGCCTGAATTGCCGCCGACAATGTCATTGGTCGACACATAATCAAGCTTCGTAGAGAGGTTTAGATGTGGCTTCGCATCCAACCAGACTTGCGGCAGACGGAACGGATCACTGCCCGTTGCATGTTTGTACATCCCTGCAAAATCCGTGAAGGGTGCAATGACCTTTGCGCCATCCTGGAAGCCTTTAACTGTGCCGTAAGATAGTCGCGGCGAGAACGTGGCATCCGGATAAAGTGTATCTGCCTTTCCTTCTGCCTGAGCACGCGCGAACTGGGCCCGTGCAATCGTACCCTGGGCTTCGTGCATCGGTGCTTCAATCTGGTCACGGCTGCGATTGCGGATCGTGTCCAGAACCGGCTCTAAGTGACGTGCCAGAACGATCATTGGATCTTTGGATGATTCAATGGCCTTGACGCCACCTTTGTAAAGCGCGAGACGCTCTGCGGGATCCGCCAGTTTCGTGCCCTGTATCAGTTCTACGGCGCGCTCATCCGGGCTTTTTTTTCCCAGAATCAGATGGACCGCTGCATCATCCTCACCGAGTATCTGGCGCATGGTCGTCATACCTAACGCCAAAGTCGTAGTTTCCAATTCAGTATGCACCGGCACTTTCGCAGCGATCTCGGTTTCAAGTGCGGCTAATTCCGCATCATGGTAACCGGACCGACGCTCTGTATCTGGCTTCTTTCGTTCATGCGCCGCTGACACCAGCATAACAGCGTCCCCCAGCAGACCATGAACTGTGCGTGTTATGGCAAAATCATGCACATAATACTGACGCTGCACAGCAAGAGCGGCTTCCACTTTTTTGTACGGATCACCATAAGTCTTGCGACGTTCTGCATCTGCGTCAATCCACGCCTGAAGGGCTTGATCTTCCGCCTCGCGCTTTTCTATCACTTCAGGTTCACGCAAAGCCTTTGCTGTACCAGACAGAGATTTCAGTGCGTTCTGAACACCGAAAAGCGTATTTTGTGCGTCAATTAGGTGGGTCTTGCTTTCTCTGGAATACTGCCACAGCGCTCCTTCAAGGGTCGAATAAGCAGCAATAATGGTTGGCAGACTGACATCTCGTTGAAATGCCAATGCGCTGGCCGGAAGGGACCGTTGTGTGCGTCCTGGGTTTCCGGATGTGAAAACCAGATCACCAGCCTTGGGGCCCTTTGGATCGAATTTAAAAAACGGCGTATGAACCGGCTTGCCGTCTTCAAACACCCGCAGCATCGATAGATCAATATCATAACGCGGGAATGTAAAGTTATCGGGATCACCACCAAAGAATGCTATATCCTGATCGGGCGCCATCACGAGACGGATATCCTGATAACGGCGGTAACGATAAAGCGCCGTCTGTCCACCATGATAGAGTGTCACGACATCGCAACGCCAGTGTGAGGCATCACCCAGCGCGCATTCCTTGGTCAGGACACTATTGGCAACCTGCAAAGCTTTGCCATATTCCGCACCATGTTTTCCTGCGGTCATTTCTGCGACACGACCCGTTACATCTTTCACCTGATCCAGACGATCCAGTTCCATCCCCGGACACTGAGGCTCTTTTGAGACCTCTCGAGCCGAGAAACCATCATGGAAATAATCGTGATTTTTGTCAGACAGATCCGTGAGACACGTATTGGCACAATGATGATTTGTCATCACCAAACCATCACCTGATACGAACGAGGCAGAGCAGCCTTCCGCCAAGCGTGCCGAAGACTGAATGACATGGTTAATCCATTCGACAGAGGGTTCAAACCCATATTGCTGCTTCATCTGCCGAATAGGCAAATGATCAAACGTCCACATGCCTTCTTCAGCCTGAGCAGATCCAATAAACGCAGGAATAATTGCAAACAAAATTGATTTTTTTCTCATAAATAAACCCGAATTAAGAACCTTAAAGATACGGAAACATAACTTTACTTGACGTTTTACATTGTAATAATTCCCGTTCCTTGTTTAACGAATTTTAGTATGTTAACTCGCGTCGAAACACTTTATTTTCGGTGGCTATCATTACGTTATAACATCACAAATAACCCGACATCGCAATATTCGTCAAGCATAAGACTAACGTATTCGATCCCGGACTTAAGTTGCGTAGAAATAATCAATAGCCTCTTTGTATATATTGGGATTTCGAAATAGATGTCGGGGCGAAGTCAGAAATGTAGAAATTATTATAAATATTATTCGTATAATCACTTATCCCAATGATATCTAACAACCAAAGAAATCGTGTCGATAAGCTAAAAGACTTGTGCCAAACGAGACTCCGATGCTTTGGCGATTAAATTGATAGCGGATTCCATGTCCAACATTGGTGTTTCTGATCTTCCATATTCCCGGATAGACACGGTGCCTGCCTGTGCTTCCTTCTTCCCGACGATCAGCAACATGGGTACTTTCGCGAGGCTGTGTTCGCGGATTTTGTAAGCGATTTTTTCATTGCGCAAATCGGGCTCTGCTCGGACTCCACGTTGGCGGAGCGCTTTAATCAGATCGACTGCGTAATCGTCTGCAGCGCCGGTGATTGTTGCCACCACGACCTGAATGGGTGCAAGCCAGAAAGGCAGGTGGCCGGCATGGTGTTCAAGGAGAATGCCGATGAAACGTTCAAGCGAACCGAACAGGGCGCGATGCAGCATGACGGGCGGATGTTTTTCTCCATCCGCGCCAATATAATGCGCGTCCAGACGCTGAGGCAGATTGAGATCGACCTGAACGGTACCGCACTGCCAGTCCCGGCCGATTGCATCACGCAGTACGAACTCCAGCTTGGGACCGTAAAAAGCGCCTTCTCCTGGATTGCGTGTGTAGGAGAGGCCTGAAGCTTCGACCCCGCGCTGTAACGCTTCCTCCGAGCGATCCCAGATCTCGTCCGATCCGACACGTTTGTCAGGCCGGTCGGAAAATTTGATACGGACATCTTCAAAACCGAAGTCCTTATAGATCGAAAGCACGAGATGGCAGATCCGCTGCGTCTCGGCCTCCATCTGTTCCGGTGTGCAGAAAATATGTGCGTCATCCTGCGTGAATGCACGTACGCGCATCAGGCCATGCAACGCTCCTGACGGTTCAAAGCGATGGACTTTGCCGAATTCGGCCATCCGCAGGGGCAGGTCGCGATAGCTCTTCAGGCCTTGGCGGAAAACCTGCACACCACCGGGGCAATTCATAGGCTTGAGGGCGTAGGTACGGCCTTCGGTTTCGGTGGTGAACATGCTCTCCCCGAATTTTTCCCAATGGCCAGAGGCCTGCCAGAGCGACAGATCCATGATGTCGGGCGTATTGATCTCCACATAGTTCTCGGCCTTCTGACGTTCGCGCAGATAAGCGAGCAGGGTCTGGAACAGTGTCCAGCCGTTCGGATGCCAGAACACCGCGCCTGGAGCTTCGGCCTGGAAATGGAACAGATCCATCTCGCGGCCGAGACGACGATGATCACGCCGTGCTGCTGCTTCCTGACGCTGCTCCCACGCGGCGAGTTCGTCGGCATCACGACAGGCCGTTCCGTGAATCCTCTGCAGCATTGGATTGCTTCGATCACCTTTCCAATAGGCACCAGCCGTACCGAGAAGTCGAAAGGCGTGTCCGATCTGTCCTGTGCTGACGAGATGTGGCCCTCGGCAGAGATCGACGAAGTCGCCTTGTCGATAAAAGCTCAGGGTGGCATCAGCAGGCAGGGACATGATGATCTCGGCCTTGTAGGGCTGTCCATTCTCCCGGCACCAGGCAAGTGCTCTCTCGCGATCCCACTCCTCCCGGATGATCGGCTCGTCCCGGTCGACGATCTCGTGCATCCGTGCGTCGATCCGAGCGATGTCATCATCGGTGAAAGCGTGCTCAGCGGCGAAATCGTAGAAAAATCCCTGTTCCGTGGCGGGCCCTGTCGCAAGCGCGGTGCCGGGATACAACTCACTGACGGCTTGTGCCAGAACATGGGCCGTGTCGTGACGGATCAGGGAAAGCGCATCGGCGTCCGACCGGAAGACAGGGTCAGCCCGTTGGTCACCAGTTGTGGAGGAAAGATCGCTGATAATGCCGTTCACACGGCAGGCGAGCATATCCTTTGGTGGGTGGGATGAAGGACGGGAAGAGATGGTGGTCGGTAACATGAGAGAGCCTTAACGGAGAAGAGCGGCGAGGGGGCGCGGTTCATTTGGGCGCGCGTGTCGGAAGCTTGTGCTTTTGTTGTGTCGGCAAGAAAGACGGGCAGACGCTGCATCGTGCGCAGACGCCCTGAACTTCGATGACCCGATGCCGGACCTGAAATCCAAGGGTCTCGGCCGCAGCGTCGATCAATTGACAGGATAGCGTATTTTCCACCGCTTGCGCGGCACCACATCGATCGCAGATACAGTAGACGAGGTGAGAGGGATCGTTTGCCCAGATCCGCACGAAGGCATTTCGACTTTCGAGCCGTCCCACTAACCCGCTGGCAATCAGCTTTCCGAGAGCCCGGTAAATTGTAGTCGGAGCAATCCGCGGGCAATTCGAATGACTGACACACCGTAGGATGTCGTAAGCCGAAAGTGGGACGTTTGCCTTCGTCAGCACGTCGAGTACATCATTCCGTAAAGACGTGGTCCGCCTTTTGAAGGCATCGCAACCTTGACGTGCGTCGCGAGACGGCGGCATGACACGCTCTATCATCGGGAAATTGTATCCATCACGAGGACCGACCCAGGCCTTGCACCGTTTGCGATATTTGCCGGGAGACGATGAAGGCATCCGAGTTTGCCTTCAGCCGCCCCTTTAATGAACACTACTGCGAACGGTGTCAGGGTACTGACAATACCACTCTTTGGATTTTGGCTGCCGCACCACTCTGGTCCAGCGCTTCCATAGGCGCAGATCAGCCGAAGTGCATCGGGGGGCAACTCGAACGCAGTCTCCCCACGGGATGGCGTTATTAGCTGGATGTGCTGCCGGACGCCTCCTGTCAGCGCACCGAACAGTGCGGACAAGTCCCTGACATCAGTCAGGATGAGGGGAGACCAGTCCTGATGTAAAGCCGGGTTTACAAGGGAATCTGCGATTTCCGAAGGTGTGCCGGCGAGAGTGAGAGCAGATGGGGCTTGTGAGCAGTTTGTGAGAGTTCCTTCCCATGTTGCCGGAATCCGGCGCCCCCACACGACCATATCGACATCCGGTCGCTGCAGATCCATCACGACTGTCGCGTGGGCACAGGCGACCACATGCGGTGCAAGACGGCCCAGAGTACTGTTTTCCGGTGGGTCGATTGTTGGCGCGGGCCAGCTCTCAATGAATAGCATGGCGCCGAGACTTTCCTTCGGCGCGCGCGCGGGTGGAGTCATATCCGTCGAGACAGAATGTTGCTGTGAGGGAGGGGGCATGGTTCCCGAGCTTGACGATAGGTGGCGAACGTCTTTATGGTTACGTTATAACATAACATAGTCAATAGCAGATAAACTTCAATGGACACACTGATGGACGTTCCACGGCAAGTGAGAACCCGGCCGACCCGGGCTCAGGCGGAAGAGGCGGTGCGAACCCTGCTCGCCTGGACCGGTGATGATCCTGATCGCGAGGGGCTTGCCGGTACGCCTGACCGCGTGGTGCGGGCCTATGAGGAGTTTTTCGAGGGATATCATGACGACCCGGTCGCTCTTCTGGAGCGGACCTTCGAAGAGAGCGGTAACTACAACGAGATGGTGGTGCTACGCGATATCCGTCTGGAATCCCATTGCGAGCATCATATCATTCCGCTGATCGGTAAGGCGCATGTGGCGTATCTGCCCGACAAGCGGGTAGTTGGCATCAGCAAGCTGGCGCGTCTCGTGGACGTCTTCGCCCATCGTCTACAGATCCAGGAAAAACTGACGGCCCAGATCGCGGATACAATCCAGGGCGTGCTTCAACCGCGTGGCGTCGCGGTCGTGATCGACGCGGCTCACCAGTGCATGACCACACGCGGAGTACATAAGCCAGGCGTGAGTATGGTGACCAGCCGCCTGCTGGGCGAGTTCGAGACGTCGGAATCTCTGCGGCGCCAGTTCTTCACTATGGCGGGAATGGGTGGCGTGTGATGGGCACAACTGTATCTTCTGTGTCCACGGCATTTGGGTCGCGCGTCTCAATTGAGCAGGTCGAGGAGGGGAGCGATCTCGCCCCACGTTTCGACGCCAGCGGACTGCTGACCGTGGTCACAACGGACGCAGAAAGCGGTGATGTCATGATGGTTGGCGTCATGAACGCAGAGGCGCTCGCACGCACTATCGCAACCCGTGAGGCGCATTACTGGAGCCGGAGCCGTCAGTGTCTCTGGCGAAAGGGCGCCACGAGCGGGCTGGTCCAGCATGTCCTCGAAATGCGGATCGACGACGATCAGGACGCGATCTGGCTGCGCGTTCACACTGCGGGCACAGGAGCGAACTGCCATGTGGGTTATCGAAGCTGTTTTTATCGGCGTGTTGATCTCACTTCTGAGGAAGGCCTTCCGTCATCATCGGCAGCACTCCTCTTTTGCGAAACGCACAAAATATTCGATCCGCTCGCCGTCTATGGCGACGCCCCAAACCCGACAAAGCTTTAGAGGAAAAATCCCCATGGATGACCAACTTCCCGTTACCGTGCTGTCCGGCTTTCTTGGCGCGGGAAAGACGACCTTGCTCAATCACGTACTGAATAACCGCCAGGGCTATAAGGTCGCGGTCATCGTGAATGATATGAGCGAGGTCAACATTGACGCCGCTCTGGTGCGCGAGGGCGGCAGCAATCTGTCGCGTACCGATGAAAAGTTGGTTGAAATGACCAATGGCTGCATTTGCTGCACGCTCCGCGACGATTTGTTGCAGGAAGTACGGAGGCTCGCAGAGGAGCGGAAATTCGATTATCTGCTCATTGAATCTACAGGCATTGCGGAACCGCTGCCCGTAGCCGCAACGTTTGAGTTTCGTGACGAGAGTGGCGTCAGCCTGAGCGATATCGCACGGCTGGATACGATGGTGACGGTCGTTGATGCGGTCAATCTCCTGCGCGATTATTCTTCCAGCGATTTCCTGAAGGATCGGGGTGAAACGGCCGGGGAGGACGACGAGCGTGCCCTGGTCGATCTGCTCGTCCAGCAGATCGAGTTTGCGGATGTCGTGGTGATCAACAAAGTCTCCACCGCTACATCGGATCAGGTTGATGCGGCGAGGCAGATCATTCGTGCGTTGAATTCGGACGCTGATATCATCGAGACCGACATGGGGTCTGTTCCTGTTGAGCAGATCCTGAATACAGGCCGTTTCGATTACGACAAGGCACATCAGCATCCGTTGTGGTTCAAGGAACTTTACGGCTTTTCCAGCCATGTTCCTGAAACAGACGAATATGGCATCCGTAATTTTGTCTATCGTGCGCGCCGTCCGTTCGAACCAGCGAAATTCCAGGCCTTCCTTGATCGGAACTGGTCTGGCGTCGTACGCGCCAAGGGCCATTTCTGGTTAGCTACGCGCCCGGACTGGGTAGGTGAAATGAGTCAGGCTGGAGCCCTGGTGCGAAGCGAGGCGATGGGGCTGTGGTGGGCTGCGATTCCGAAAAATCAGTGGCCGGATACTGATCAGTGGCGCGACTTCGTATTGGGAAACTGGGATCCGGTCTTCGGCGACCGTCGTCAGGAAATCGTCTTTATCGGCAATGGAGATATGGATGAATCCGGTCTTCGGCAGGAACTTGATGCCTGTCTTGTTCCAGATCTCGGAGACACCGCTTTTGAGCCGTCACGCTATGCACGCCTCCCTGATCCCTTTCCGCTTTGGCGTCGCCAGTCGGAAAGTCTTGAGTCGGCCTGAACGAATTCCCACACGCTATTATTGAGGAATATTTTCATGAAAACCCGAGCTGCAATTGCGTGGGAACCTAACATGCCGCTTGAGATCGATCTGGTTGATCTCGAAGGCCCGAAAGACGGCGAGGTTCTGGTCCGTATCGTGACCACGAGCCTGTGTCATACCGATATGTTTACCCTGTCGGGGCATGATCCGGAAGGACGTTTTCCATGTATTCTCGGTCACGAGGGGGTCGGGATCGTCGAGGATGTGGGTAAAGGTGTTACCTCTGTTGCTCCGGGTGATCATGTCATTCCGCTCTATATTCCCGAAGACCCGAACTGCCCGATGATCCGTTCGGGCAAAACCAATCTCTGCTCGACTATCCGCGAGACACAGGCGCTCGGTCTGATGCCAGACGGCACCAGCCGTTTTTCATACAAGGGCCGCCAGATCTTTCATTACATGGGCACCAGCACGTTCAGCGAATATACCGTGCTGCCCGAAATTGCCGTGGCGAAGATCACCAAAGAGGCGCCGCTTGCGAAAGCCAGCGTCATGGGGTGCGCCGTCCCGACAGGTATGGGAGCCGTGCGGAACGCCGCGAAAGTGGAAGCGGGATCGACTGTGGCCGTCTTTGGTCTCGGTGCGATCGGCATGGCCGTCATTCAGGGGGCTGTCATGGCCGGTGCTGCAAGGATCATCGGCATCGACACCAATCCGGCGAAGTTCCTGCTGGCCCGAAATCTGGGGGCGACCGATCTCGTCAATCCGACCGATCATACCGATCCAATCCAGAAAGTTATCGTGGAGATGACGGGTGGCGGCGTGGATTATTCCTTTGAGGCGATCGGTCGGGTCGATGTCATGCGAGCGGCCCTTGAGTGTTGCCATAAAGGCTGGGGTGAATGCACAGTCATCGGTGTCGCTGGGGCTGGCGAGGAGATCTCGACGCGGCCTTTCCAGCTGATCACGGGACGGGTCTGGCGGGGCACGGCCTTTGGGGGTGTAAAAGGGCGTTCGCAGTTACCCGGTATGGTCGATGAATGGCTGGCGGGGAAGTTTAGCGTTGACCCTTACATCACCCACAACATGACTCATGACCGGATCAATACGGCATTTGATCTTCTGCATCGGGGAGAGGCCATTCGCTCTGTCATGCATTATCAGCCGGGCGAAACCATGTCGAATGACCTACCTGGCAAAATTCTGACCGATCTTTAAGGAGACGAAATGTGGCTATGCTGAGACCAAATCCACGTGGTGATTTCCCCGTAGTTTCTGAAAGCGCCTTTATCGACCCGACCGCGATCCTGTGCGGTCATGTGATTGTCGAGGACGATGTCTTCATCGGTCCCTATGCCGTTATTCGCGCCGATGAAGCCGATGAAGACGGCCATGTCGAGCCCATCCGGATCGGGAGTGGGTCGAACATTCAAGACGGTGTGGTCATCCACTCAAAAGATGGCGCGGCCGTGACGATCGGGTCGCGCACGTCCATTGCACATCGCTCGATCATTCACGGTCCCTGCGCTGTTGGAGACGAGGTATTCATAGGCTTCAATTCCGTGATCTTCAACTGCACGGTCGAACGGGGTTGCGTGGTAAGGCATAACTCCGTTGTCGAAGACTGCGTCTTGCCGGAGCAGTTTTATATTCCGTCCACGACAACAATTCATTCGAATACAGATCTATTGACGATTACGCAGGTCACTCAGGATGCGACGGCATTTTCTGAGAGCGTCGCGGAGATGAATGTTAGTCTGGCACACTCCTATCGACGTATAGCCAATCAACTTTAAAACTTCCGTCAAGGGACGCAATTAAAGAGGTACGAACCAATTTTGGCTGAATGGGGACCTTATTCTCCTGGAAAAACCGGAGGGTTTTTAGAGCCCTCCGGTTTGTCGGTTCGGTGAACACCACGGGCGCCAGGAAATCCAGTTGGAACCGCATATCTGGCGATCATCTGCTAAGTGGACACTATCGTACCATGAGCAGTGGCCCACGAGGTTTTGCCTGACACGCCAGGATGTAGCCCGCCTTCTTGTCTGCCGCCGATAGACCGACTTCGCAACCGGTTGTGATGGTGCCTTTTATGAGCTTGACTTTGCAGTGTAGGTTGTGCCCGATAGCGAGAAGCTGATCGGATATTCCTTGGTGTCCGGCAGGTTATCTCCGTGCGACAGAACGCCGCCGAACGATTCACAGGCGATCCGTTCAGGTGAAGTCCCGAGTTCATCACACAATACAAGCGCCGCGGCGACCATAGCAACTGGGCCGCAAATACGCATATGATGATCGGCTATAAAACGGAAGGGAAGCCGTTCACCTACCAGCGGGCGTCGTCTGAACGAACGGATATCTGGCGTTTCGGCTCGCACGTGAATGATATACATGGTGCCCGCTCAGAATCCTGCGGGGCGTTTGTTTTCTTCCAACGCCGTGCATGCCGCTGCATTGTTATACGTTGTAACGATATCGTTCAGTGCGATCCTTGTGTTAACGCCGGTGCGTGCAGACCGAGTATTGATCGCTACACGAAAAAAATGATTAAAGCGCGCGGGATTAGACCATGCCGGCTGCGTCCGGCGCCTGTACTCTGCGAAGCGGCGGGCAAAAGCATTGTCTCTCTGACCAGTTAGCGGATCGCGAGACGGCACGACACAACGCTGACAGGGGTTTATTCCCAACCACTCTGTGCCACCAAGGTGAAACTCGACTTCGTCTCCAAGTCCTCCGAACAGTGCATCTTCCCAAAAAGCCGGGACGCCCCCGATCTCGATATTGGTCCGAAAGCGGGCCCGAACTTGCTCGACTGGCAACCCGAACCATATTCCAATCGTCTCTAGCGTCGCAACGCTGATGATAGTCGGACCAGGCGAATCCGTATCATCAGGATGTCCCGTAGTGGTATCCGCCCGAAGGTGGACTGGAAAACCGAAAAACCGACTTAGCCATGCCTCTATTGGTCTTGCAGTGCCATCAAGATTGAACAGAACAGTAGGCAGACCTCGACCAGAGTCATCTCGTAGGCTTACGGTCCGTTTATCAAGATCGAAACCAGCGCGGATGCGATGAATCTCTGCGTGGTTCTTGCCGTTAACCACACGCCCCTGTGCGTCAAATAGAGCCCAGCACCGGTCGTCTGCCAAGGCCCCGCTAGTAAGAACCCGCGCATTTGTGACTTCCACCGGATCCAATGATTTAATCGGAAAGATCAGAATGCGGGAGATAAACGGAACCGATCTGGTCATTTTTCATAATCTCGCGAGGAAATTTCAGATGTTAGAAACTATGTTGGAGCGGCGGATCTAATACGTCATGGCAGCCTTGTTTTGAGGACTGTATTGGTGATTGCAATGAGACGCCGTACGATAGCGACGATCACCAGTTTGTGTGGTTTACCCGATTGTTTCATGGGTTTGGAAACATCTTTCAGAAGGGTTTATGGCACGCAGTTGCCAATCCTGCCTGAAACAGGGGCTGACGGAGAAATCTTCCTCCCCTTGAAATGACACGTTTTCTATGCATCACGCCATTGTCATGAGCCATTGGTGCAAGTCCGGCCATGGCAGAGGCTTCTGTTGCCAGAATACGATCAAGTCCTGGCATTTCAAACGGATAGTGTTTCTTTTTCTAACTGATCCTGGCCACTCGGCCCCTCTGTTCTGACGTCGACATCCAAGGCTTGAATCACATCAGACCGATTTTCCAAACAGACTCTCAAGCCGTCGATGCCCGCCCGAGCCTGATCTTATACGGAAAAATGGAATAAGCGCTTGAATATAAGTGAGCGTTCACTTACCTTACTTCCGTAAGGAGAACCCATGCCGACCTCACGCCGTTCCAGATTGTCCGCGACTGACCGCAAGCAGGCCATCCTGTCCGCTGCAGCTCCCATTTTCGCCCGGCTCGGTCGGGACGGTGCGACGACCAAGGAAATCGCCAGAGCCGCTGGTGTTTCCGAAGCTTTGCTTTATCGGCACTTTACCAGCAAGGACGTGCTTTATGCGGCGCTTGAAACTCACTGCGTTGAAGCGAATGCAGTTGGCAGCCGTATTCTCGCCGAGGTGACGCCTTCAACTGAAACACTGGTCATGGGTGTCGCCATACTCGTGCACGCAGTGTTTCCCGGTATTGGCGATGCGCAGTCTCACGAAGACACCAAACGCCTTGTGACGGCCAGCCTGCTTGGCGATGGCCAGTTCGCAAAGGCGTTCCTCGACCAGCATGTAAAGCCGTGGGTCAGCGTTTTTTCGCAATCATTCAGGGCGGCTCAAGACGCGGGAGACGTCGAATCTGGCATTCATATCGGTCATGCAGAGATATGGTTCGTCCATCATCTAGCGAATACTTTGCATCTCATCAGCCTGCCCGACATCACGGTCGTTGAATACGGCATCACACGAGACAAGCTGGTCGAGAACACTATCCGGTTTCTGTTGCGCGGGCTCGGCCTCCAGAACGCCGTCATAGACCGGCATTACGACCCGAAAAAACTCAAGATGATCATTATATCAATGGATCAGAAAATATGATGGAACCGATCAGGACTATAGGCGTCATCGGTGCAACGGGGCGGCTTGGCGCGCCAGTTGCAGCGGAACTGGCAAAACATTTTCAGGTGAGGGCAATCGTTCGTTCGCCAGACAAAGCTCGGAGGATACTGCCGCCTAATGTCGAAATCGCCCAGGCAGATCTGCGGGACATTGCGGGGTTGCACAAGGCGCTCGACGGGGTGGATGCGCTCTATCTCAACCTTGCGACCGACACGGCGGATTTGACGCTTCCCTTCTACGAAGAGAGGGAGGGTGTGCGGAACTTGATGAGCGCCATCAAAGGGTTGAATATTAATTATATTGCTAAAATCGGTGCTCTGGGCGCCTATCCTCCCGCGCTCAACACTATCAGACATAACATCGTGCCCAATATTATTCGGATGGAAGGGCACAAAATCATCGCGGATTCCGGTATTCGTCATACGTTTTTCGCGCCGACCCATTTCATGGACCTGCTCCCAAATATGATCAGCGGTCGAGCGCTCCAGTGGATCGGGAATACACACATCAAAATCTGGTGGATCAGCTCCGCCGATTATGCGCGCTGGGTGATTGAGGCGTTTCAGAATCCTGAGGCAATGCCTGTACATTGCCCCGTACAGGGGCCGGAAGCGATCTCCGTCAGGCAGGCGCTGGAGCGGTTTGTCCGAAATTATGATCCGACACTTAAAATTCGCGTGGCTCCACTTTGGATCATGCGGATGATCGGTCTTTTTAATCCGAAAATGAAGTTCGTCGCGCATTTGTTTGCGTATTTCGGGGATCACGAAGATCCGTTCTATGCCGAAAAAATCTGGCAGGAACTGGGCAAGCCCACAACGACGCTCGAGATGTTCGCGCAGGAGCTGCGGCAAAGTCGGCATTTACAACAAGGCGCGAAATGAGCGGGTCAGGGAATAAAGCGATGATCACACCTAAATGTCTGAAAGACGGCCAAACAGGACGGGTCATGCCGGTCGTAGACTTTAATCGCTGTGAGGGAAAAGACGCCTGCGTCGCCGTATGTCCTTACGACGTGTTTGAAGTGCGCAAGATCGATCCGTCCGATTATCGCGATCTTTCATTTGTGGGCAAAATCAAGAGCTATGTCCACGGAGGGATGGTCGCCTATACCCCGCATGCTGATCAATGCCGTGCTTGTGGTTTGTGTGTGAAAGCATGTCCTGAGCGCGCAATCAAATTGGTAAAAATTTGACGTTCATACAAAGATGACTGCGCATTTTTTTCTATAATCAGAATTTCTGCTGATGTAAGTCGTCATGACTCCTCGTGCTTTGGGGAAGCTATGACAGCCTATCTCTTTCTGGAGAGATTTATCTGTCATAGCTATTTTGAGCGCCCATTAAAAATCTCACTTTACATGACTACCCAATACTGATGCGACAGCATCGCGCAGCCATATTGAGGCAGGATCACGATCACTCCGGGCTGACCAGATCATCGATACTGCCGGGATACGCAGGTCCAGTGGAACGGGATGGATTGCCAAACCGAAATGCGCGGCATGTTGCTCAGCGATCCGGCTGGGAAGCGTAGCCAGAACGGGTGCGGCCGCTGCGGCAGCAAGTGCCGTCAGAAAATCTGAGGCAGCGAGAACCACGTTGAGTTCCTGACCAATCTGCATCAGTGCGTCTGACAGGCATCCCTGGATGTCATCTTTCAGTGTCATGAGAACATGGGGCAATGCAAGATAACGCCCAACCGTGATTGGCGCATCCGGATCGATCAGTTCTGGGTTGAAGCAGCAGACGAGAGACTGCTCATACAACGATACCCCACAATGGCGTTCCAAACCGAAATCAAAACACCCAACTGCGATATCCAGCGCGCCCGTATCCAGTAATGTATAGACCTCACTCCGAGGAGATCCACGTGACAGCAGTCGTATTCCAGGTGCATGCCGTTGCAAATAGGCCGTCAGTTTAGGCATCAGAAAGACTTCAAGTTCGGACGAAAAGCCGAAACGAAAGATGCGCTGTTCCGTCGCAGGATCAAACTGTTCCTCAGACATCAGGATGTGCTGAGCCTGCCTTAACAACTCCGCGACATGTGACGCCATGGTTGATGCTTTGGCTGTCGGCTGCATGACAGCACCGGTTCTGACGAGCACATCATCGCCCAGTAACATTCGGAGGGTGGCGAGTGCATGGCTCATTGCGGGTTGTTGAATGCGAAGGCGTCGTGCCGCCTTTGTGACACTGCGTTCTGAAACGAGGGCGTCGAAAGCAATCAGAAGATTGAGATCGAAAGAGCGAAGATTGAAATGATCAATGGGTTTCATATATCAAATCGATTTGTATGATGTTTGCGCGCACCCTAACGTCTGATGCGACGTAAAACAATCGTATTGAGTCAATCATGGCAGCAGCTTTTCAAGTGGGTGACGCCCGTATCACGCGTATTCCCGAACTTCATTGGGATAACGCGCGCCCTCACAAACTGTATCCGGATATCGACGCTGAGGCACTTGCAATATTCGGTCCGTATTTGACGCCAGGATCATTTAACCCCGTGACCGGTGGGCTCGCGCAGGGAACTCATGCGTGGCTTGTTCAGGTTGCTGGTCTCACTATCTTGGTTGATACCGCCACAGGCAACGACAAGCCGTTACCTGCCGCACCGGCACTGGATCATCTGCATACGTCGTTTCTCGAACATCTTGCAGCCGCAGGTGTACAACCGGAGCAGGTTGATACTGTTCTGCATACGCATATTCATGCCGATCATGTTGGATGGAATACGCGTTTGCACAACGGAAAATGGGTACCGACCTTTCCGAAAGCCCGTCATGTTTTCTCAGTGATTGAGGCCCGATACGGTGCCAGCAATGACGGTATTGACCCTGCTCCAGACCTGCCTCCAGAGATCTTGGGGCGCCCGGACCATCACCCACTCCCACGTGTCTATACAGACAGCATGCTCCCCGTTATCGAAGCCGGTCTGGGAGAGGCGATTATCATCGACGGTCAAGAGGTTCTTGCGGGTTTCTCCTTTCATCCGACCCCTGGGCACAGCATCGATCATGCCTCGATCCAGCTGCGGTCGGATGGTGAAGAGGCGTGGTTTACAGGAGATGTCATGCACCATCCTCTGCAGGTTTATCGTCCGGATCTACGGTCCGTTTACTGCGAATTCGTTCAGTCTGCCGAGCATTCGCGGCGGTGGCTTCTTAAAGAAGCGGCGGAAAGCGGGAGTCTCTGCTTTACCAGTCATTTCGCGGAAACGGGTGCCGGATATGTCAGGCGTCGTCCAGAAGGTTTTGCATGGGAATTTGCGCAACCAAATGTAGGAGACGCCAGATGACAAATCTGCTTATGGAAAACCTGTTCATCCCGAGTGATACGGCCGATATCACGCTTCATCTGTGCCATAAACGCCGTGCAGACATCCAGATATTTGGTTCACAACGCACTATCTTGCTGATGCATGGCGCGACGTTGCCGGCAGAAAGTCTTTTCGATGTGCCTGTCGGGGAGGGGGCATTCATGGACCTCCTCGCTCAGGAAGGGTTCGATGTTTATGCGCTTAACGTAAGGGGTTTCGGAGGATCAACGCGTCCTGATGGAATGGGAGGTGCACCTGAAGCTGCGCTGCCTCAGGTCAGGACCGAAACAGCAGTACGCGATCTGAGTACTGCTGTTGACTATCTTCTCGCAACGCTTGCCATCCCACGTCTTTGCCTGATCGGAATGTCCTGGGGTGGCACGGTTACCGGCGCATATACGGCTGCTCACAATGACAAGGTGGAGAAATTAACGCTGATTGCACCGCAATGGATCAATGACGGGGTTTCTCGTCTGGATCCGGGTGGTCCAGTGCCTGCTTATCGCCGCTTTAATGTTCAGGCATTTCGCCAGCGCTGGCTTGAAGGCGCACCTGAGCAGAAACGCGAAGAGATTCTGCCAGCAGGGTGGTTTGAACAGTGGGCCGCAGTTATTCTTGCGAGCGATCCCGCAGAGCAGGATGGAGTGATCCGGGCGCCTGCGGGTGTCATTCAGGATGTGCGTGACTACTGGTCCGCAGGGAAGGCGTTTTACAGTCCCGAAAAGATCACGGTCCCGGTTCTTCTGCTTCATGCTGAGTGGGATTTGGATGTAACTACTCAGCAGATGGGAAACCTGTTTCCACGTTTTCTCAATGCCCCGTATCGTCGCTGGACGGAGATTGGGGAAGGAACGCATATGGTGGTTATGGAAAGGAACCGATGGCAGGTGCTTGAAGAAATTCTGATCTTCCTGCGGACTGCCCCTCATTCAAAGGGTTAAATTCTAGGAAGTGTCCTGATCTGCCGCGTGTTTGACCTGTTCTAGCGGGATAGACGCGATCCATCATTGAAGTGGATCTCGTCGGGATTGCTTGCAAAACGAGCTGCTTTCTCGTCCAGGAAAAATGAGCACTCTCAGGTCGCCTCGGCCGCAGCATTTCGCCTGATAGCCTGAGGCGGCTGATGGAACTCCCGCAGGAAGGCGCGTCGCATCCGTTCGGGATCATGAAAGCCTGTCATGACGGCGATGGCTTCAATGGGGAGGGTAGATCTCTCCACCTGCTCGCGTGCGGCTTCGAGACGCAGTCGTTCGACTGCTTTTGCGGGGCTCATCCCCACCGCTGCCCGGAAACTGCGAGAAAAATTTCGGGGGCTCATGCCGGCCTGACTGGCCAGAATATCCACGGTCAGGCGCTGTTCCAGGTTGGACCGGATCCATCCCAACAGTTCGGCAAAGCGTTCCTGAGGGCTCGTCATCTCGAGGAGTGCCGAGAACTGGGACTGTCCTCCGGGACGGTGATAGAACACCACCATTTGCTGCGCCGTACGACGGGCAATGTCGGCCCCAAGATCTTCGGCAATCAACGCCAGCGCCATGTCGATGCCAGCGCTGATCCCCGCAGATGTCCAGATCAGGCCATCATGAATATGAATGGCATCTGCCGAAACCCGGATTTTAGGGAACTGTGCTGCCATGGCCGGGGCTTGTTGCCAGTGTGTCGTCACACGACGGCCATCAAGCATGCCAGCTTCTGCCAGCAGGAAAGCCCCTGTACACACACTGCAGATACGTCGCGCATTTCTGGCCTGATGCCTGATAAAGTTCAGTAATTCTGGGCAGCTCATAGCCTGCCTGTGGCCTTCGCCTCCGACAACGATAAGCGTATCGAACGACCCTGCCGCCGCGAGCGGAACCGTCTCGATCGTCATCCCGGAAGACGACCGGACCAGACCACCATGGTGGGACAGGGGCGTCATCTCATACGGAGCCGCCCCAAATCCTCCGGCAAGCTCGAAGGCTGCCGTCACTCCGGCAGCGTCGAGCAACTGGAAGTCTGGATAGAGAAGAATACCGATCTGTCTGGTCATGGCTTGAAATGAGGGATCGTTGTCCTTTCGTCAAATGCTCTTTTGGAAAACACTGACAGGTCTCGGATCAACTCGTGATCCGTCCCCGAACCAGAGGCGGAATTCCCTATGTCCCGACCCCCATTGCCTCCCTTCAATGCTGAAACGGCTGCTCAGAAAGTCCGCCTCGCGGAAGATGCCTGGAATGGCCAGGATCCTGAAACGGTGGCGCAGGCCTATACGACCGATAGCCAGTGGCGCAATCGCCTGGAATTCATCCACGGACGAGAGGACATCGTGGCGTTCCTGACGCGCAAATGGGAGCGCGAGCAGGAATACCGCCTCATCAAGGAACTCTGGGCTTTTCAGGAGAACCGGATCGCGGTCCGCTTTGCTTATGAGTGGCAGGATCAGGCCGGGCAGTGGTTCAGGTCTCATGGGAATGAAAACTGGGAGTTCGATGAAAACGGGTTGATGCGTTACCGCGCAGCGTCAATCAACGACCAACCCATTTCAGCGACCGACCGCCTGTTCCGCTGGCCTGAGGGACGGCGTCCGGACAGTCACCCCGGTCTTTCGACACTGGGATTGTAACTGTCCGGACGCGCTTCCTTAAGGCGTTGACTGGAACGCCTTGCGGCCTTCTGCGTCCAGCGCCGCGAAGTCTTCATCGGATAGGGTGATGTCGGCTGCCGCGACATTCTGTTCCAGATGGGCGACCTTGGACGTGCCGGGGATCGGAAGCATCGCCTTGCTGCGCATCAGGACCCAGGCAAGAGCAATCTGGCTTGGATGCGAGCCGTATTTCTTCGCCATCGTGTCCAATATGGATCCCGGCCTGGCGAGGTCGCCGGCGGCGAGAGGGAACCACGGGATGAACCCGATGTTCTGCTGCGTGCAGTAGTCGAGTACGTCCTCGCTGGTGCGATCGACGAGATTGTAGCGGTTCTGGACGGTCGCGACCTCGAAGAATTTCGATGCTGTTTTGATGTTGTCGACAGAGACCTCGCTCAGTCCTGCATGACGGATCAGTTTCTGATCAATGAAGGAGCGGATCGCGTCGAACTGTTCGTCTGCCGGGACTCTGGGATCGATCCGGTGGAGTTGCCACAGATCAATCTGCTCGACGCCGAGGTTGCGCAGGCTTTTGTGCACCTGCTGCAATAGATATTCCGGCCGTCCGACCGGTTTCCAGATGTCGGGGCCGGATCGGGTGAGGCCGCCTTTCGTCGCGATGACCAATCCTTTGGGATAGGGATGCAGAGCTTCCCTGATCAGCCATTCGGAGACGTCCGGACCATAGGAATCCGCCGTGTCGATGAAATTGACGCCGAGTTCTGGGAGGCGCTTCAGTGTGCGGATGGCCTCGTCGTGATCGGCGGGCGGTCCCCATATACCCTGGCCAGTGATGCGCATCGCACCGAAACCAAGCCGGTTGATGCCGAGATCGCCGCCAATCCTGAATGTGCCTGATCGGGAAGCGTTAGAGGGGGACTGGATCATGGGTTTAGGTTCCTTCATGACAATGTCGTCTCTGAGGCCAGTATCTCGGCCAGTCTGTCGAAAGCTGGCTGGTAGATCTGTGTCGGCATCCGGGCCTCCATACTGGCGGCATGTTCGGCTGGGGCTTCGAACTGCCCCCGCCATTGGATGAACGTGTGGTCATTTTTCGTTATAGGAAGAAGGCTGATGGTAGAGCGATAGTTCCGGACCGGCAGGGCTGATTCAACGATCGAGAACGTGACCGCGTGATCCACGTCGGAGAGTGCCAGAAGCTGTTCGCGGATGAGTCCGACATCGCCCATCTCAACCAGGCGAATTGCGCCGACGCGGTCACCGGACTCATTGCCTTCGATCCCGCAGCTTCTGACGCCCGGCAACCAGCGTCCAAGAGCGTCGAAATTACGGACCAGCCGCCAGACAGAGGGAAGGGATGCAGGAATGATGCTGCTGGCCATAACGTGGATCATGAGGCCTCTCCCGGTTGTGAATGTCTGAGTGTCATAGCGATTGGCCTCCCGTCACCTCAATGCGTTGGCCATTCACCCAGCGCAGGTCGTCAGACAGAAGGGCACGGATGGCGGCACCAATGTCATCGGGCTGCCCGACCCGCCCCAGAGGCGTGATCTCTGCAAGGCTTTTATTGATCGTGGCATCGTCACGGACCAGACCACCACCGAAATCCGAGGCGATCGCACCGGGGGCGACGGCATTGACGGTAATGCCCCGCTCTCCCAGTTCTTTCGCCATGTAGAGTGAGATGACTTCGGTAGCGGCTTTCATGGCTGAATAAGGTCCATGATCCGTCAGGTAGAAACGGGTCGCGGCAGAGGTGATGTTGAGAATACGACCGCCGTCCCGGATCAAGGGCAGGAGGGCCACCGTCAGAAGATAGGGGCCTTTGAAATGGATGTTGTACTGGTTGTCGAGCTGTTCGGATGTCGCAGCATCGAAGCGAGTGTGAATGATATTGCCTGCGTTCTGAACGACATAACTCAGTGCACTGTGCTCGAACTCATGTGCTAGAAGTGCTCTGACCTGCCCGGAAAAATTCGCGAACGATTCATGGTCCACGATATCCAGCTTCAGCATGCGCAGTTTTGCGTTTTCGCCGACGAGGGCTGCTTCGGCGGCGTTCGCCTCGTCTTCGTTGGAGTGATAGGTCCCGATCACGTTGATGCCCGAGGCAATCAGATGTTTCGCGATACTGTATCCGATGCCGCGATTGGCCCCCGTGATGAATGCGATGTCCTGTTTGCTCATAACTGGATTCCTTGGCCGAGACACGGCGATATGTTCCGGAATTTAATTCCGTACTGGATGGTCCATAATATGTGCGCAAAACAGGGTCAAGGAGTTATGGAGTGGTCGATATGGAATTAACGGCATAAGGCTTGGCCTGTTGCAGGCTCATCAATGTCTGGCAGACCGTTTCACGGCGTGGTGAGCAGCGCGTTGGCATCCCATAAGGTCAGAAGCGAAGTGATGGCGGCATCCAGATGTGTTGACGTCATCCCGTCCCGCGCTTCGCATGTCATGCCATGGAAAAATGTCGCGAAAATATCGGGCAGGGCCGCTGTTGTCGCGCAATCGCGCAGTTCGCCGCGGGCAATCGCGCGCTCCACGCAGACCCGGATTCCGGTCCGCGTCCGCTGGCGCTCTGCAGCGAGAAGGGCCTGAACGGCTTTATTTTCGGGCGAACAGTTACTGGCGCCCGAGACGACCAGACAGCCACAGGGATGCGTCCGGGTCGCCTGCATACGCGCTGAACCGCGCAAAGTCCGTTCAATCGCATCCCGCGGTATCAGGTTTTCGTCCCATAAGGGCGACATCACCTGTCCGTAGGTCGCCAGATAATGCTGCACGACTTCGCGAAACAAGGCTTCCTTCGAGCCGAACGCGGCATAGAAACTTGCCGGCGAAATATTGCCCATGCAGGATTTGAGCTGTGTCAGGGAGGTCGGTTCGTAGCCCTGCGCCCAGAAAAGCGTCATGGCGGCATTGAGTGCTTTGTCCCTGTCAAACTCCCGGGGACGCCCTGTTCGCGCCATGGTATTGCTCCTTTTGAAAGATTTTCATATTAAGTGATCCAGAAGTAATTGCCAAGAATTTACGCTCTCATATATAGATCGTTCGATCCATATATGAGAGCCGCATGACCTCCAAGACGATACCCCTTCGCAGAAGTCCCGATGACAGATTACCTATGGCCGGCTTACTCGCCTTGGCGATGACTGGCTTCATCTGCATTATGACTGAAACTCTTCCTGCAGGTTTGCTGCCTGAGATCGGGGCTGGGCTGCATGTTTCCCCCGCCTTGGCAGGGCAGATGGTCACGGCTTACGCCTTGGGCTCCCTGAGTGCTGCGATCCCGCTAACATTGGCCACACAGCGCTGGCGGAGAAGGCGGGTTCTACTGCTGGCGATCATTGGTTTTGTAGTTTTTAACTCCATCACAGCATTCTCGACGGATTATGACCTGACCCTCGTGGCGCGATATGGCGCGGGTGCAGCGGCAGGGCTCGCCTGGGCCCTGCTGGCCGGCTATGCACGCAGAATGGTGACACCCGCTCAGCAAGGACGTGCTCTGGCTATCGCCATGGTTGGCACGCCGATCGCGCTTTCTGTAGGTGTTCCGGCGGGCACTTGGCTGGGCGCGGCTGTGGGATGGAGACTGGCCTTCTGGATCATGTCGGGTGCCACCTTGCTGTTAATTGTCTGGGTTCTGGCGAAGGTTCCTGATTTTCCAGGCCTTGCACATCATGAGCGCCAGCCGTTCGGTCATGTCCTGCGAACACCGGGGGTGCGATCTGTTCTGGGCGTCGTGGTAACATGGATGCTCGCGCATAACGTTCTCTACACTTATATCGTACCGTTCATTACACCGGCAGGGCTGGCAGGAGAGGCGGACCGCATCCTCCTGCTTTTTGGCCTTGCTGCCCTTGCAGGCATCTGGCTCACCAGTTGCACGGTCGATCATGCCCTCCGGCTTTCTGTTCTGGTCAGTCTGGCAATATTCGCTGCTGTTGCAGTTTTTTTTGCAATTGGATCAGCATCGCCTGCGGTGATCATGATTGGCGTTACGATATGGGGTCTGACTTTCGGAGGGGCCGCGACGTTGCTCCAGACGGCTCTGGCTGATGCAGCCGGGGAGGGTACAGATGTTGCGTTATCGATGAATGTCGTCGTCTGGAACAGCGCCATAGCCGGCGGTGGCCTGTTGGGTGGTGTGTTGCTGGAAACGTGGGGAGCTCTGTCATTCCCCTGGATTGTGATGGCACTCGCTGCTGTAAGCTTCCTGATCGCATGGCAAGCCCGCTCCTATGGGTTCCGACCTGGCCATCGGCTCGGGCATGGAAAAGAAAACTGAGTATTCGATGACAAGCAGCGGATTGCGTTACCGCGTGATCACGCCCTGGCTAAAGATTGGTGCGCCGCTATACCTGCCAGGACACCCGACGCTGCTGCGACCGTTGCATTATGCATCGGGCTAGCCGCATCCCCAGCTACATAGACCCCGGACACAGAGGTTGCGCCCCAGGTATCGACCTTGATGAACGGACCGGTAGGTCCGTTTTCCAGAATACAGCCCAGATCCTCGGCAATCGGGCTGGCAGGTCTGGTTTTCGGTACCGTGAACACAGCTGCGACTTCAATGAGCCGTCCATCCGCCAGCTTCACGGCATCCAAACCAGGAGCATCTCCGATGAGAGAAATGATTGGAGTACGTTCGATCACGACGCCGCGCTTGTTAAGCAACATTGCCTGCTCTGGATCAGGCTCGTAAATTCCCTGAGTGAAGTAAGTTGTTGGCCCCCAATCGGGTATTAATGTTGCCTGATGGATTGACATTGGGTTTGTGGCGATAATTCCAAGCTGATGATTGCGGACCTCATATCCGTGGCAATAAGGACAATGAAGAACGGTCTTGCCCCATCGTTCCGCTACACCAGGGATATCGGGCAAAGTATCGGAAACGCCAGTAGCGAGTATCAGCCGCTTCGCCTGAAATTTTGCTCCGTTGGCTAGAGACACAGTAAACGTCTTGCCATTCCGTGCCACCTTCTGCGCGTCGTTCTGCAAGATCTGCGCAGTTGGATATCGCCGTAATTGTGCAGTGGCTTCACGCATAATGGTGTTCGGCGCTTTGCCGTCCTGGCCGAGGAAACCATGAGACGCGTCTGCGAAGCGGTTTCGCGGTAAGCCAGCATCGATCAGCAAAACGCTCATGCGAGCCCGTGCCAGCTGAATAGCTGCCGCTTGTCCGGCAAAGCTGCCGCCTATCACGATCACATCATACATGGTTAAATCCTATTCAACTTCATATGTAATGTCTGAAGTTACATATATGCATATCAGCTTTTTGCAACTCTTGATGTGACATGATAGAAGAGCCTAAAGGGCAGGCGATGCAACTGGACGGGCGATTATCGAGAATGATGCATTTGCTGATCCATATGGATCGCGCGAATGGGCCCATCACCTCCGGTGAAGCAGCGGAAATGCTGCATACCAATCCGGTTGTTATTCGGCGTACGATGGCAGGCCTGCGGGATGTGGGGTTCGTTCGTTCCATCAAGGGGCACGCTGGCGGGTGGACGCTTCTGAAGCCGCTGGAAAGTATCTCGATGCTTGATGTCTACAAAGCCGTGGGGCAGCCACGTATTTTCGCAATTGGCCTGGCCGACCCGGCGCCCGATTGCCTCGTCGAGCAGGCCGTAAATGCGTCAATGACGAGCGCACTCGAAAAAGCTGAGGCGCTTCTGATTGCTCAACTAGGCGAGGTCACTCTTGCAGCAATCGCCAAAGATTTTGACCGGCGCTTTTCTGCGTCTTGTGCGAGCTCTCCCTGAACCAGGGTAGTCTGCCGCTTTAGAGCTCAAAAAGCTTTGCAGTTACTCGATGGAATGAAGCTCAAACGTAAAGCCGCACAATGCATAAAAATGGTAGCGGCTGTTTGCAGGGGACCCTTCTTCTATGTGAGGTGTGCTTTGAGAGACCTTTTTGCCATAAACCTGTCTTTCATCGCGGAAACAAACGTTCGAACATTTACGGACTGACGTTCTTTGGCAGGGAACAGGATGAAGACCGGAAGTACTGAGGCGGGGGTGTCAGTCAA
The DNA here is from genome assembly GCF_018811945.1 of Gluconobacter sp. P1C6_b. Classification (GTDB taxonomy): domain Bacteria; phylum Pseudomonadota; class Alphaproteobacteria; order Acetobacterales; family Acetobacteraceae; genus Gluconobacter. The sequence goes on along the minus strand of NZ_JACRVU010000023.1, from coordinate 13,153 downwards.
AATTCTTCGAAGCTGCCCATTTTCAACAAATTGGTGAGTTTGGTAGGATAATGCCGTGACGATGCCTAGATCTTCGATGGCGGCTGTGAGAGCCGCATCGACACTGTTCACGAAAAGCCGGGGCGAGACTTTTATCGAAAAACCAGATTTCCCGCCCTGTCGCCACTCAGAATATCCTGCTGCATATTCATTAACCTCAATGAGGCTATGCGTTGCGAGATCCTCAAAGACCTGTGGCTCTCCGTGTTTCTTCAGATAAGCTGGGCTGGCAACAAAAATTTTCTGGACCTCTCCGATTTTCTTCATCTTCAGGGCGCTGTCTTGTGGAGGTGCAATCCGGATGGCGAGATCAATTCCTTCTTCCACAAGATGAACAACCCGGTCTGTCAAAAAAAGCCTGATGTTCAATTGCGGCCAGGCTTTTAAAAGTTCTGTGACAACGGGAAGGACGTGTACCCGTCCAAAAATAACGGGGGCGGTAATCGACAACACTCCTTGGGGGGCAGTCCTCGCTCCTTGCGCTATAGCAATCGCACCATCTAGGTCGAAAATCGCTGCCCGACACCGAGCCAGAAACTCCACGCCTTCAGTGGTCAGATGTACAGAGCGGGTTGTACGGCTGAATAAGGAGATTCCGAGGGCTGTCTCTAGGCTTCTCACCGTCCGTGTTACCGTTGTTGCCGAAAGACCCAGCTTCCGGGATGCTCCGACAAAACTGGCGTGATCGGCCACGGCCATAAAGATCCGCAATGCCGGAAGGTCGATCAGATCTCTCTCCTGTAATCAACAAATTATAGCCACAAAACGCAATAATGAAGTGCGATTTCGACAGATTATCGCACGCTTTGTTCCGTGAGAAGACAATGTATCTGTTCAACTATTTTTTTTCGGGATTGCTCCATGAAACTCTATTATCATCCCCTTTCGGGGCATGCGCATCGGGCGCACCTCTTTCTCTCTCTTGTCGGCTTGCCTCACGAATTGACGCTTGTCGACCTGGCCGCGGGTGAGCAGAGAACTCCGGAATTTTTAAGGCTGAACGCCTTTGCAGAAATTCCCGTTCTAGATGATGACGGGACTATCATTGCGGATTCCAATGCCATCCTTGTTTATGTCGCGCGAAAAATGGGGCCATCTCATTGGCTGCCAGAGGATCTAGTAACAGAAGCGGAAATTCAACGTTGGCTGTCTGTTGCGGCAGGAAAAATCACATATGGATGCTGTGCTGCGCGTCTTGTGACAGTCTTTGGCGCCCCCTTCAATCTGGAAGAGGTCATCCAGCGTGCTCACGACACACTCAAAGTGATCGAACAAACCTTGCAGGGCCGGACCTGGATCGCAGGAACCCAAGAACCGACAATCGCGGATGTCGCGCTTTACAGTTATGTCGCGAGAGCTCCGGAAGGAAATGTTGATCTATCAGAATACAAGGCCATTAGTAGATGGTTGCAGCGCACGGAAAGCCTAGAGGGATTTGTTCCATTCGCGAATATTGTAGCGGATTTGAAAACAGGAGAGGCGCAATGAACTTCTCTCATCTGAGTCTAGATCATGTAGGCATTCGTGTGACGGATCTCGCCGTTTCCGAACGGTTTTATGCCAAATTTGGCTTCATCCGTGATCCAGAAGAATACGCTCCAGCGGTGAAAGCCTGTGGTCTACATCACCCATCCGGGCTTCGTATTCATCTTATTTTTAATGGTGTGTCAGACCCGGCTGGTAATGTTCTGATGGATGTTCCTGTCAAATATCCAGGATACACACATGCGGCATTTATTATCGAAAGTATGGTAGATTTTGTTCCCTGGCTGGAACAGGAACGGATTACGATCACAGAAGGCCCCGTGCATATGGGACACGACAGACGCGTCGTCTGTTTTATTCGTGATCCAGACGGAAACGTTCTGGAATTTAATGAAATTCTCCAGTAATTTGTCCTTCTGGAACTCTGAATTTGATAGCCGAACGAGGACAGCGATAATAAAATTCAGCCGATATCACTTAGATCGAGTACTACCAAGGTAGATTGTTCGACGCATACGCTGAACGAATGCATCAAGAAGGTCGACGCCGGTAAGCAGACTAGTCTTGAATTTCTATCTGTTCGTGCATTTTAAACCAGATCAGGGACGGAGAGAATGGAGCAGGGTTCATGAGGCGGCATGCCTACCATTCGTGGCGGCAAAGAGCGCGAGGGAGGCAAGGCACATGAGCGTTCCTGCGCTCGCAAAGCCCCACCAACCTGCAATGCTGTAGAGTGCGGCCCCGCCAGACGATCCGAGCGCACCGCAGACGAACACACCGCCCATATAAGCAGCATTCAGGCGTCCGCGCGCAGTGTCGTTGAGACTGTAAACCACGCGCTGGCTGATGACCTGATTGGTTTGCACCCCACCATCCAGCAGCAGCGCAAGTACCGCGAGGACGATAATCCAACCTGCAGCGACGGCCCAGCCCGAGGTGAGAGACGTTGCGCCTACGAGTGCGATTGCGCTCAGTGTCGCCGGACGGGTCAGTCCGGCGTCAGCCAAGCGTCCTGCGAGAGGAGCGGCCAGTGCGCCGCCTGCTCCCGCGAGTGCGAAGAGGGCAATCTTGCCCTGGCTAAAGCCGAACTGGGCATGAAGCAAAAGCGGAATGGCGGTCCAGAACATGTTGAAGACAGCGAAGACGAGACCATGACAGGCGATGCGAACCCTTAACGTCCTGTATTGGACCAGAAGATGCATGATCGACCGCAAGAGGCTTCCGTAAGACATGCGGCGGGTTGGGGCCTGAACGGGCAGAACGCGCGCCAGCCCAAGACCCGCGAGCATCATGACGACAGCAGAGACCCAGAACACGGCTCGCCAGCCGAACGCGGCCGCCATAGCGTTTGCGACGGGCCGCGAGAGCATGATCCCCGACAGCAGGCCGCCCATGATATTGCCGATCGTTCTGCCACGTTGACCGGGTTCCACGAAATGCGTGGCGAGCGGCAGCAGAATCTGCGACCCCACGGAACACAGACCGATGGTGACGGAAAACAGCATGAATGTCGCGACTGAGGTGCTGAGCGCCGCTCCGATCAGACTGACGACAAGCCCGGCAATCGTCAGGAGGATCAGACGACGGTTTTCGGACTGGTCGCAGAGCGGCACGATCAGGACCAACCCAGCCCCGTAGCCGAGTTGGGTCAGCGTGACGATACTTCCCGCCCATGTGGAGGAAATGGCCAGTGCACTCGTGATGGGGCCGATCAGAGCCTGCGCGTAGTAGATGTTCGCGACCGTCAGGCCGCACACCCCGGCGAACAGTCCGGTTATCGCCGGTGTCAGGCGGAATGTCGTGTGAGCGGTAGCGTTTGTCACGGGCGGCCTTCTGGCAACTTTTGAGGCGAGTGGCGGCTCAGAACGTGTTCCTGAAAATGATCTCGTCTGTCGGAAGGATGCCGCCGGTCGGGTGAGGGGACTTGGCACATTTACCGACCGCGACGAACATGACGATTTCATGGTCCTCGGGAAGATTGATCAGCTTGCCCACTGCGTCGAAGTCGAAACCGTCCATCGGGCATGTGCCGTAGCCCATGCTTTCGGCCTGTAGCATGATGGCTGCCGCTGCCATACCGCACGAGCGCATGCCTTCGTCGCGCTGGACCTGTTCGCGTCCACGATAATACTGATCGATCGCGCCGGTCATGAATTGCTGCACTTCGGTGGAGGCGTTTTCCCAGTAGCGCGTGGTGGATTTCTCCCACGCCTTGATGTCAGCGCAGAGAACCAGAAGCACGGAAGAGTCGGTAACCTGAGCTTGATCCCATGCGACGGCGCGGATCTTGGTGCGCAGTTCTGGATCGGTCACGGCGACGAAGCGCCAATTCTGGATGTTGAACGCCGTTGGCATACGGCGGGCGAGACCGAGCAGTGTGTCGAGTTCAGCGTCCGTCATGCGGTGGTCGGGATCGAAGACTTTGGTAGCGCGGCGTTGCAGAATGGCACTGGCGACGTCGAGGGGCATGACATTTCTCCTGTTGTGTGGCTCTGTTGTACAATTTACCCTGTCAACGCGGAGAGGGCATTAAGGGTGCTTAGGCTTATGAGACGGCCCGTCTGATGGGTGTTCCATCGTTCCCCTTGGCCCGTCCGGGATAACCGTAGGCCTACAGAGTTTCATTTCGGGTGATGGCATCTTTGCTGATGCGAGGCGCCATAACACTACATTCTTTTTGGGAGGTATGATCTACCATGTATCAGGGCTGGTAATGGTTTCATGAGATCGCCTTGTGTCATACACACTACCAGCCGTGACGCTGACTGGCGATCTCTTCATCGTCGGGGATCTGTTCCCGAGACTGGGGCCGGAGCATAGCATCACTGATATCGCTTCCTATCATGTCTATGCTCCTGATTTATATGGCTATTCATGGAATTTTTCAAATGTACGGAAGGAAAAAGAAAGGCATGTTTAAGACATTACTATTTCCTAACATGCCCTTCAGGAAGAATACTAGCGCGTCATAGATTTAAACAATTGTGTCTGTTCGACCAGCGCGCGTTCGGTTGGCAACCGTTCCATACTCGATGCACCATAAAATCCATGGCAATCAGGGCAAGCCTTGAGGACTTTCTGGGCATCTTCAGGCATTGCAATCGGTCCGCCATGGCAAAGAACGATGACGTCGTCTCTCACACTTTTGGCAGCATCCGTCATCTGGTTGATCAGCGTTATACAGTCGTCCAGTGTGAATGCTGTTTCTGCACCAATATTGCCACCAGTTGTCAGGCCCATGTGGGCAACCAGAACATCCGCGCCCGCTTTTGTCATGCTGACAGCTTGCTCTGGGTCGAAGATATAAGGGGTCGTGAGCAAATCTTTCTTGCGGGCCCGAGCGACGACATCCACTTCCATAGCATAGCTCATGCCGGTTTCTTCAAGGTTTTTTCGGAATGTACCGTCAATCAGCCCGACTGTCGGGAAGTTTTGTATACCAGAAAAACCCACCCTGCGTATTTCGTCGAGGAATACATCAAAGTCCACAAATGGATCGGTACCATTCACGCCGGCAAGTACTGGCGTGTTTGGGACAACTGGCAGCACCTCACGTGCCATCTCCATAACGATCTGATTGGCGTTGCCATAAGCAAGCAAGCCCGCAAGTGAACCGCGTCCAGCCATGCGGTAACGACCGGAGTTATAAATGACGATCAGATCGATGCCGCCCTCCGCCTCACATTTGGCGGAAAGACCTGTTCCTGCTCCGCCCCCAACGATGGGGCGCCCTTCTGCGATAAGGCCGCGCAAACGACCAAGAATAGTTTCGCGTGCAATGCTAGGCATTGAATTCGGTCTCCTTGAACATTGTCTGAAATTCGTCCGCCATTGCCTGAGCAAAAGCAGAATCATTGAGCGCATATGGCAGGCGTATCAGCCTTCGCCTTGCGCTTTCGCGCAGCATCCCTGATAACGCCGCGACGAATGCTTCATCGGCTTCGGGATCGAAAAAGACCTCTCCAGCCGCATCAAGTAAAGAAAAGCCGCCTTCCGGTATAAAGAATGCGACGGGGCCTTCGCAGTGATTCAGGCGTTCGGCAATCATTTGCCCCATCTGACGACATTCTTCGGCTGATGTACGCATCAGTGTGATGTGTGGGTTATGCTCTACCAGAACACGATTTCTATAATTTTGTGGAACCGTATCTCGGGCAGCGAAATTGACCATGTCGAGACCACCGCAACTGCCGACATAAGGCACTTTAGTGCGTTCAACTGCGCCGAGCCGGTCTTCTCCACAAGGAAAAATACCATTCGCAATGAGGTCGCAGAATTCCGTTGTTGTAACGTCAATTACACCGCGTATGACTCCACGATCAATAAGCTGTTCCATCGAACGACCACCCGTGCCGGTGGCGTGAAACACCAAACAGTCAAACTGATGATGCAAGGTATCAGTCAGGTGTGTGACGCAGGGTGTCGTTACACCAAACATCGTCAAGCCAATCGCAGGGCGTTGGTCTTCGGGTTCATGCGTCGCAGAACGCACCATACCGGCCATGGCATTCGCTGCGTTTTCGAGCACTCGCCGCGACACACGGTTCAGCCCTTGCATATCGACCACGGAATACAGCATTGCTATATCGGATCCACCAACATAAGGCGCAACGTTTCCAGATGCCACGGTGGACACAAGAATTTTTGGAATACCGATGGGCATTGCCTGCAAAGCAGGTGCTACCAGTGCGCTGCCTCCAGACCCCCCTAGTGCCAGTACTCCTGCCACATCAGGGCGCGAGGAGAGATAGTGCAACAACGCGTCAGACATTCCTGCAATTGCTGGACCTCTGACATTCCCGAATACGGCATCGGGCCCACGCGGGTGGCATGATGCGACGTCCCATGCCACGACATCGGTGGCTTGAATGACACCGGTGCAATTGTGTCCTGTGGAGACATCGACAACTCTGGAGAGCACACCACGTTCCGACAATTTGGTTTGCAGATAACGGAGTTCTGCGTCCTTGGTGTCTCGCGTTCCGATGATATAGACGTATTTTGCCATCGTCAGGCCATCCGGGGACACGGCTCAAGCAATGTGACCGTCAGTGGTCTTTCCAGTCCTGCCGTAAACGTCTCTTTCATGGCCAGGAAATGTGCCGTCTGCTCATGAATTAGAAGCGCGTCGAGACTCTCCCACTGTTCGATAAACACGAGATGCTGCGGGTTGTTTTGGTCACGCTTGCAGTCATAGGAGATATTGGACGGCTCTAAACGCGACGCGATAACGCATGCCGCAACTGCGCCGAGGACGGCATCTTTGTGTTCAGGTCGGATGTAGATTTCGGCAATGATAGTAAGGACATTTGTTGATAGGTCTGACATGCTTTCTCTCCGCCGCCTGACTGTTCTTGTCAGACTAACGCGGAGTGACACTTTCAGCCTAAGACTATAGTGTCGCGTGACACTTTTCTTTCTACTAGTTCGCATGCCTGACGTATGCGCGTCAGCGCTACGGTCAGATTTTTGAAGGATACGGCACCCAGGGCGAGCCTTACGCCTGTTGTTTGCAGGGTGTCGCAACTGGCAAAAGCGCTCGGTGGTGCGATTGAAACACCGAGTGCCTTTGCGTTTTCAGCGACGTTTTCTGCTGTGGATGCATCCATGGGCAGCCAAAGGTGAAAGCCGTCTCCACCCGGTTCTGTCATGCGTTTGCCCAATATATTACGGGCAAGATTCCGTCGTCTTGCGGCTTCGGCACGTAAAGATTGACGGACGCTGCTAGCCGTTCCATCGCTCAACCACTGAGCCATCATCGCATAGGACAGGGGAGCGATCATCAGGGATGATGCAAGCAGTACTGGAAGTGTCTGCGCTGCGAATGCAGCTGGGGGGGCAAGCGCGCCTATGCGCAAACCTGGACTGATGATTTTTGACAGACTGGAAACATGAAAAGTCCGTTCCGGAATGAGCGCCGCGAGAGTGTGGTTTAGCTTGCTCTGTCCAGCATAGACACCATCTTCGATGACCAGAGCATCGAACCGGCGGCATAACTGGGCAATGGCATGTACTCGATCGCTATCCATGCAAGCGGTGGTTGGATTATGCAGGGTGGGCGTTACATACACTAATGCCCGTCCAGTTTGGGGTGACGATAAGGCGGCTTCCAGCCCATCAGGCATCATCCCGCGCGCATCCATGGCAATACTTTGCAAGGTTTTTCCTCCGCGACGCACTGTGTCCAGCATGCCGGGGTAGGTCACCTCTTCGGTTATAATGCTGCCCACATGTGGGCGCGCGACGGTGAACGCCACGCTGAGTGCCTGTTGCGCTCCACCAGTCAGTAACAGATTTTCCGGATCGATTTCGATACCGCAACCTGTCAGCCAGTGCGCCATAATTCGACGGTGTTCGATATGTCCAGCAACAGGTGGATAAACGTTAAAAAGGGCGGCGTCGACGGTACGGGCCAGACGTGACAGGGTGCGAGCGAGTGCTCGGTCACTAAACATGGGCGGGGGCATATTGGTGGACATATCCAGCAAAATCGACCGATCATCCGCCCGTGCTGCAACGAAAGATCCACGCCCATGCTCGGCCCGCACTAATCCGCGTCTTTCAAGAATGGCATAAGCGCGCGTAACGGATCCAATGCCGATGCCCAGACGCCACGCGAGGTCACGGTGTGCTGGCAGTCGATCGCCAACAGACAAAATACCATGGAGTATGTCTGATCCCAGCACGTCGGCTAGACGCTCTGCTGACGATCCGGTTCCGTCTGGGAGACGTGCATTCCAAGGTGACTGGCTTCGCATTGTTTTGCCTAATTAATTTTAGAAAGCTCAATAGTGGGGGAATACCCCGCTCTGGATGGCAGATGGAGGGTGGTTAGGACTATTCTATCGTATCGTCCCGCCCCCGCGAAGCCAGAAGCCAATCGTCAGGGCTACCTGGAGGGTTCGAAAAACCCTCTGGTTTTGAGTCTGTCTCTGTGATTCCATTTCTCCTGCATTGATTGAGGGAGAAGATGAAGCAGGCTGGTTTCTTTGACGTTGAAGAGCGGCTTGCGCGATTGAGCGGGCTTGGTGATCAGCTTGAAGCGTTCTGCCCTGATCTGGAGAAGGCCCTGGCCTATTCAGATGGAAGCAAAGGCGGGCGACGGCCATTTGATCCGGTGCTGATGTTCAAGATCCTGGTGATCCAGACGCTGAACAATCTGTCTGATGAACGGACGGAATATCTCATCAACGACCGGCTGTCGTTCATGCGTTTCCTTGGTCTGGGGCTTTCAGATCGGGTGCCTGATGCCAAAACAATCTGGCTGTTCCGTGAACGCCTGACACAGGCGGGGGCCATTGAAAGACTGTTTGAGCGCTTTGATGCGACCCTGCGGAACGCAGGCTATCTGCCGATGTCGGGTCAGATCCTGGATGCAACGCTGGTGGCTGCTCCAAAGCAGCGCAATACTAATGCCGAGAAGGTAGATCTCCGGGCAGGACGTACCCCCGAAGACTGGCAGGACAAGCCGTCCAAGCTGTCGCACAAGGATCGCCATGCGCGCTGGACGCTGAAGTTCACGAAGGCGAAGCGGCAGGATGATGGAACCATGCCATCCAGCGATCTCGCCATCCCGTTCTTTGGCTACAAATCCCAGGTATCGATAGCGGGGCCGGGTTTGATGCCATGGAGAAAGTCGGAGAAGCGCAGGCTTCGGAGACGTGGTTGTGGATCAGACCCGGTTCCCAGCATGCCGGGAACCGGGTCTATACTCTCAGAGCGAACCAGGCCGGTTCGGGGCTGAAGTCCCTGAGAGATCCGCCGATCGTCTCGTCTTTTGTGAAGCATGAACCCGGTCCGGCCGCGCTGACGGGGCAAGAGTAACAAGATTGTGGCGTCTGCTTTGAGTGAAGTTGATCGGCCACGAATGACACACCTGACTGTGACCGTAGCGTTGGTTCCCTCACCAGAAAGGACCGACCATGACATTCCGTATCATTGGTATTGATCTGGCCATTCGCGGAGATCACCTCGCTCAGATCTATGACGATGGCCGCCCTAATGGCCGTGCAATTCGTTTCAGGCACGATCAGCCCTCACTCGCCGCTTTTGTTCAGACAGCCGTGATGGGGCTGAGAGCGGATGACCACATTCAGGCCATCATGGAGCCAACCGGCATGAGCTGGTTTCCTGTTGCCCACCATCTTGCAGATGCTGGCGTCACCGTGGCTCGTGTCAAGGGAAAACGGGTCAAGGCTCTACGCCGTTACCTTTCCGAACACGCCAAAACGGATATGGCTGATGCCCAGATCCTGGCGGCCATACCGTCATTTGGTGGACCACGTCTTGATCCAGTCCACATTCCGGATCCGCAAAGCCACGCTCTTCAACGTCTAATCAAACAGAGAAGCCGCTTTCAGAACGAGATCGCGGATGCCAGGCGGCGCCTGCTTGATCTCATTCGTTGGGCATCCCCCAGGCTTGAAGCAGTCTTGCCCGACTTAGGAACACGGCTCTCTTTGGCCCTGTTGCAGAAATGGTTTCACCCCTCGGATGTTTTGAAGGCGCGTCGTACGACATTCGCCAAATATGTTGGAGCTCATGCGGGAGGGAACCATCCGCGCAGTGGGCCCTTTGTGGAAACGCTGATCACAGGGTTACGTGAAGCGGCGCAATACGCTCAAGACCTTCATGGGACACACATTGATTTTTCGGAACTACAATTCCAAATCGCGACGGGAATTGAGAATGTTCTGAAGAAAATCCAACCAGTTGAAGATTTTGAGCAGCATATTGCAGATCTCTATAAACACCTCGACCCACAGGCTCTTCTGCTCAGTGTTCCGGGTGTCGGCCGTCATCTCGCGCCAACCCTGATCGGTATCTTGCAGAACATTGAGCGGTTTCATTCCGAAAAACATTTACGGTGGTTCTGTGGCCTGTTTCCCAGGAGGGCTGATAGTGGTGGTGTGGAGCGAGCGGGCCAGACCCTGATCCAGGGTGGCAATAACCGCATCAAACATGCACTTTATCTTGCTGCTGATACGGCACGAAAAACAGATCCTGAACTGGCAGAACTTTATTGGAGGCTGATGACGGCGAAAGGTCATCATCACAAACAGGCTTTATGTGCCGTTGCCAATCGTATTGTGAACCGGATCTTCAGCGTTCTCAAACGAGGAAAGCCTTATGAAGTGCGCGACAGGGAGGGAAACAGCATCACCCTCTGTGAAGCAAAAGCTATCACTCTGGAGCGCTATACTGTCGGAGAAAACAGTAGAGCAGGACGTCGTTCCAATCGGATCGAAAAGAACTCCTGAAACCGGAAAAATTGCTTGCGCTCTCGGTACAAGATCACGTCTCCATCGACCGGAAGTATCGGTTCATCCGGAAATGGAAGACGACGGATGCCGTTGCCAGCGATGGCGCGCGATTGAGAGAGGGGCTGCTGGATAAAACCAATACGGCCTCAAGCGTCTGGGCWGAYACRGCGTATCGCTCSAAAGCCAAYGARGACTTCATGGAMAAGCAGGGCTTTGTCTCSAAGGTTCACAGGAAAAAGCCGCATCTCAAACCTATGCCCCGGCATATCCAGAAATCGAATGCYGGAAAGTCKGTGRTCCGATCTCGTGTCGAGCATGTCTTTGCCGATCAGAAATCRCARAYGGGWCTGYTSRTCCGAACTGTCGGTATCACCCGGGCCACCATGAGGATCGGSCTYGCCAATATCGTCTATAATATGCGCCGTCTTCTCTTCCTGGAGCGAATCAGCGCGAGCGCGTAGTCATCCAGCAGGGGACAGCCCCTAATCCGTTCAAAACACAAACAGAAAACGCCCCAAAGAACCGTCAATCAGATTGCCAAAACCCAGAAATCACGGGCCAAGCACATCAATCAACGGTTCTTCGATCCCTCCATCTGCATTTCGTGCCCTCTTGACGAGGCAAGCATCTCTTCCAATTTTTCTTTCGCTGGACGCCATCGGGTCCGGCATAGGCTCTGTGAGCCAGACAACTGAAGTCCATGTTGCTTTAATCGGAGGATGTGGATGTCGACACTGAAAGGACTTTATTCCCGCTATCGCCGCTCCTTGCGCACAGCCGCCCGGAGATGGCGCAACCGACTGGAGGGAGGCGTATCATGGTAACGCGCCCCCTTTTTGGAGACGATCCGCTAGCTCCGCGTGTCCTCTCCGTGCTCCGCCGCCTCGGTCATGACGGACGTGGCGTGATGCTGACGTCTCTGGTGGCCCATACCGGTATACCGGGGATCAGACTTCGCTCTACGCTGGAATGCCTGGTCCAGGCGGGCACGGTCACCCCTGCCGGGTGTGATCCTCTGGCTTCTGATCTCGCGTTCCGTGTCCCCATGCGGGCAAGAGCCGCACCGCCAGTTCCGATCGCGGCGTAAGGCACAACCGCGCCGGGTAGATCAGAAACGCCTTCTCCGAGCGGAAGCGCCATCTTTTCTGGAACGACCGCACGAATGAGAGGGTGGAGCGGGGCCTTCCATCGGAGGTCCCGCGTTTCTGCAGATGAAATCAAAAGCAGCGAGAACAGGGAGATGTCGAGTTTTATTCATTTTCTCAACCTGAAGGCGCTTCAGCACTATTGGAATAACCATCCCCCCGTGCCCCGTTCACGGGGGACAATGCGGCCAGTTTGGTCGCACTCCGCGGGAAAGACGGAGCGAGCGGAACAGACAGCCAAGCAACCTCGGCACCTTCGGCAGCGGGAGAGGCCACATGTCGCTGTCGGTCTCATCCTCATGCTGCTGGTCGGAATGGTCTCGCCGACATCAGCTCATGCACCGCAGGGTATGCTGTCGTGCGAGACAGAAAAGCAGCCGGTAAACATTCCATCCATGCCACTGGCCCGCGCCATAGAGATATTGAGCCGGCAGACCGGGTGCCCGGTCCTAATCGACCCGATCCTTATGGACGGCAGGACCTCGGCAGCCGTCAAGGGCGCCTATACGCCTCAGGCCGCCCTCCTGCATCTGTTCGGATCCGTGCATATCGACGTCACCGCCACTGTTTCTGGCTTGAGCGTCAGTCCTCTGGATGCGACGGCTCTGACATCGGGTGACACGCGGTCCGGCCTGAGGAGTGCACCATGACTCTTCATACGGACAGGCCGAACAAAATTATGTCGCTTCCGACCGTTCAGATCAGCACAGAACTGGCGGTCCTGCTTGCCCACTATCTCAGCTACGAGGAAAAAGACCGCGGATACGGCGGCCTCATGCATCGGGCGGCTGACCATCTGATTTACCACCTGGTATCTCGCTGGAGAACCGCGCCAGACCCGGAAGCGACGACCCGACCAACGCCGTGGTCCGAAAACTCCTGCCTGTCGCTGACCGCACGCACATGGCCAAGGCCTTGGGCTAGTCGTTGGGAGACCTCGAAAATCAACTGACATTGGCCTTGCCAAAGGCCGTGCGAGATCATGCCAGAATATTGTCCTGTTGTCTGCCATGCTGGCACCGGATGTAAGCCGGAAGGGCCATGAGCCCTTCCAGAGACTGATTCAGTCCGCAGGGGAGTTCGCATCCACATCCGAGGGATCAAGCGGTTCGACCAGTCCTTTTAACTCTGGATCAGTGGAACTGCTCTAAAAGAAAAACCAGACCCAGGRCGTGGGAACTATAACGCAATTMATAGATGGGAAAACGGCTATGGAAGACC
>NZ_JACRVU010000022.1 GCF_018811945.1 Gluconobacter sp. P1C6_b | reverse complement strand
GCGCACCTGCACGACATGCTGCATTCCGAGTTGGACGAGAAACGCCAGGAGGCAGCCGAGGTGATCCGCTCGCTGATCGAGGCGATCATCCTCACGCCATCCGACAAGGGCCTCCAGATCGACGTTCGTGGCGATCTCGCCGGCATTCTGACGATGGCGTCGGGCAGTGGACAAACGAAAACCCCAGCCCGTTTCGGGGCTGGGGTTCGTGATGCGTTGGCATTGCAAGTTCAGATGGTTGCGGGGGCACACAACCAATGTAGCCTGCACCTTGTGAGCGGTTTCGTGAAGAAGCTCACTGCATGACATTGTCGATTGACAAACCGTTGTTTTTATCAAAATTTTGTTTTGACAGCGGCCTCTGTAGCCTATTCCGCAGCAATACCCGAATACGGAGGTTACATAATGTCCCATTATGCGCTCCCACGCCAATACGCTTACGTTCAGAAAGCGCCTGCCGCCATGTCGCAAAAGCTCACTCGCTTGGTGATCCAGGAAATTCGACTCCTCTATCTGGAGGCCCCACCCCAGGTTCTGATCACACATATCCTCCGATGATCCGTCTTCCGTCGAACCCATCAAGCAGGGGGCGCCTCATACATATTTAAATAAATAATAATTAAATTATTACAAAATACTTACAAAAATAATTTTGATAATTTATATTATTTTTAAGTGTTTCAAAGGATTTCATAGAAATATATTTTCTATAATTATTTTATATAGATGTAATAATTTAGGTATGCTCATTAAAACTTGTTTTCCTCTTAAAAAACCCAAAATTACGCATGATATTATGCGATATTTATTTCTCAGCACTCGAAATTTAACCGTCAGAAGGAATCGTTCCAACCATACTTTATTATTTTGACATCAGATCGTTCTGCAATATAGTCTCTACACACAATGTAACGATACTCTATCAGTGCCGGTGGAGAGTCGGGTTTGTCCGGTCAGGACGGAGACGCATAGGGTGGATCAATGGCGGTCCACTGGCCCTAAATGGGCGATGACGCATCCCTGTTTGATGTGTCGTCTGGAAATGTATTGTGGACAGGGGTTTCCTGAAAGCCGGGCACGCACCAACCCTGCTGGCCGCTTTTCTATATTTCGACGTCTCATTCATGATCTGGGTTTTGTTAGGTCCTCTCGGCATTGCGATTGCGCATGACCTTCACCTGAATGCTGGGCAGAAAGGACTGCTAGTCGCAACGCCTGTGCTGGCCGGGGCCGCCTTTCGTGTGTTGGCTGGGGGCCTGGTGGATATGTTCGGCCCGCGCCGCGTCGCGATTGCCGCACAGCTTACAGTCATTTTCGGCCTTGCCCTGGTCTGGTACCTTGCACCTCATACTTACGGTCAGATGTTCGGACTGGCGGGCATTCTTGGCGTTGCTGGGGCATCTTTCGCCATTGCCCTTCCCCTTGCCTCCGTCTGGTATCCTCCGCAGTATCAGGGAACCGCGCTCGGCATTGCAGGCGCAGGCAACTCAGGAACCGCGCTGGCCTCACTTTTTGCGCCCGGACTGGCGGTTCTGGTGGGATGGCGCAACGTCATCGGCCTTGCGACGCTTCCGCTCATCTGCGTTCTGCTACTTTTCCTTATTCTGGCCAGAGAGCCTGTCAATCGGCCAGCATCTCCGGGCCTGCGCTCATGGGGTCCAGTTCTGGGATCCGGCGATAGCTGGCTGCTGATGTTTTTCTATAGCGTGACCTTTGGTGGGTTTGTGGGTCTTGCGTCGTTCCTCACCATTTATTTCAATGACCAGTACAATCTCTCTCCCACCGTTGCTGGTGCGTGTACGGCATTTGTCGTTTTCATAGGCTCTTTTGTGCGGCCAGTTGGAGGAGCCTTCGCCGACCGTGTGGGCGGCACGAAAGCCCTGACCATCCTGTATGCGGTCGCGGCAGGCTGCTTTTGCGTCATTGCCCTTGGACTTCCGACGATCTATCTCGCATTCCCGGTATTCCTCTTGGGGATGGTAACGCTCGGGCTGGGCAATGGCGCCGTTTTTCAGCTTGTTCCAGCCCGCTTCCCGCGTCAGGTCGGCATTCTGACAGGGCTGGTCGGTATGGCCGGCGGGGTCGGCGGCTTCTACCTGGCGCTCTCACTGGGGGAAGCCCGACAGATCGTCAATTCTTACGGGCCGGGATTTCTCGCTTTCGCCGGGATCTGCCTGATTGCCTGCATCGCCGTTGTACTGTGTCACCATCGCTGGCGGGAGATCGGCTGATGACTGGTCTTTCCGTCTTCTCTCCCCTTCCCTATGCGCCCATGCTGGCAGGTCTTGCTTTGGGGGGGCTGGCATTCTCCAGCCCCGTGAAAGCTGACGATACTCCCAACCCCCATGTCGGGGTTCATCTGTCCGAACGCTCCAGAACAAAAGCCGTCACTCAGCCGGTTCACACCCAGCAAAACCGCTCCGCGCACTCCCCGGACTGGGATGTTTTCAATGCGGGGAACGGAGCCGCATCCGGTTTCGGGTCAATGGCGGGCTTTGGTCAGGTTCGTTGGGCGGAAGACTGGAGCGATATCGTTAATACCCCGCCGGAACAGCGCAGGAATGACTGGTTCAGCCGCCTGAAATATATTCGCCTGAATGAAAGCGGAAGTATCTGGCTTTCTCTGAACGCGGAAGAACGCCTCCGTTATGTCTATGAAAACCAGCCCATGATGGGAACGGCAGGCAAGACCAACGCCAACCGGGTTCTTCTGCGCAATCTTTATGGCGCCGATCTTCATCTGGGAGCGCATGTCCGCGCTTATGCCGAGTTCCTGTACGGCGTCGCAGGAGGCTCCAATACCTACGGATACCAGACAGGGGTGCAGCGGGAACGACTGGATCTCCAGCAGGGTATTCTGGAAGTGAAGGGCAATCTTCTGGGAGCCAAAGCCGGCATTATTGGTGGTCGACAGGTCTTCCTTGATACGCCTGTCTTCATGCAGTCCGCCCGGGACCTGACGAATGCACAGCAGACCTGGGATGGTATCCGTGGCTATGCCATCTGGAAACGTTTTCGGGTGGATCTGTTTGATTTCATGCAGACCAACAAACTGCCTGATGCTGTCTTTGGAGATGGCACGAACTACAGTGCCCGGATGTATGGCGCCATGACGTCCACGGCGCTTCCTGCATTCAGAGCCATGGGAAAGAAGAGTCAGCTTTTCGCAGACGTCTTTTACATCGGCTATCTCTACAGTGGCTCCACAGCATCTATCCCGACGACAACGGGTACAGAGGCAGGTTCCAGCCGTCGGGACAATGTCGGCATGCGACTATGGGGAAATATCGGCCCTTTCTCGACGAGCCTGAGCGGTGTGTTTCAGGGAGGCCAGTTTCGGCCAGCACAGGAAAGGCAGCCCACCCGTGCTGTACGGGCTTATGCTGTTAATGCATCCCTGCTGTATAACCGTCCTGATCTTGCGACCAAGCCGAGCGCTGGTCTGCAGGCCGATCTTTTTTCCGGCGGCTCCTATCATAGCAAGGATGGCGCAGTCGGGACGTTTGCATCCCCTTATTTTCCCTTGCCGTACTATAACGATGTGACGTTGTCCGTAACGTCCCAGAACCTGATCGGTGTGGGGCCTCTGGCGACATTTGCTCTGCGGAAAAACCTTCACATCAAGCTGCATGTGCCTTTCTTCTGGCGGGAAAGCACACAGGATGCGGTGTATGGCACAGGCAAGATCTATTCTTGGCGCAATGGGTTATCTGGCGGCTTTATTGGGGCCACTCCCCAGACGCAACTTGCCTGGAACTTTGCTCCACATTGGACCTGGACTCACGACATCGCAGGCTTCATCGCATCTCGCAGCATGCGCACGGCAGGCGCAAAAAGCGACGCGTTCTACATGCAGACTCTCGAATTCAAGTTTTGACCATGACTGCCTCAGAGAACGGACAGATGACCATGAAAGAGAACATCATCATCATCGGCAACGGAATGGTTGGACATTACTGTGCCGAGCAGCTCGTCATGCACGGTCTGCATGAAACGCATCAGATCCATGTCTTTGGCTCCGAGCGCCACCATGCCTATGACCGCGTTCATCTTACGGAATACATGACGAGTCAGGATGCGCTGGCCCTGCGTTTGCATGAGGAAGATTTTCACTCGGCTCACGGCATCATCATGCATCTGGGTGTTCCTGTCATGCGGATCGACCGTGACGCCAGGGCCGTGGAAAGCGAAGAAGGTATTCTTCCCTACAGCACACTGATTTTAGCGACAGGCTCCGTCCCGTTCGTGCCGTCAATACCAGGCAATACCGGAAGTGCAGGTCTTGTCTACCGCACGCTTGAGGACCTGGACATCATCCGCGCTGCCGCTAAAGGAGCCAGCCATGGAACCGTCATTGGTGGCGGCCTGCTGGGACTGGAAGCCGCTCATGCCCTGAAACTTCTGGGGCTGGACGTCAGTGTCGTACAGCTTGGAACGCATCTGATGTCGGCCCAGCTTGATGAAGAGGGCGGTCGCGCGCTTCGCAGGCGCATTGAGACGCTTGGGATTG
Organism: Gluconobacter sp. P1C6_b; assembly: GCF_018811945.1. Taxonomy (GTDB): domain Bacteria; phylum Pseudomonadota; class Alphaproteobacteria; order Acetobacterales; family Acetobacteraceae; genus Gluconobacter. Next base: position 39,646 of record NZ_JACRVU010000022.1, on the reverse strand, counting down.
ATGTGAGAACCTCCCACGCGACCAAAGAGATTGTCGCCGGCGAACAAAAACGTCATCGCTTGGTGTTTGCGAACAGTCCTTCTTTTGAAACCGATATGGTTGTTTTCTCTGCCGGTATCCGCCCGACCGATCAGCTTGGCAGGGCTTGCGGGCTGGCTGTGGGCGCACGGGGCGGCCTCGTGATCGACAATCAGTGCCGGACGTCCGATCCGGACATTTTCGCCATCGGTGAATGTGCGCTCTGGCAGGATCAGGTCTTTGGTCTGGTCGGACCGGGATACACCATGGCGCGGACCGTTGCTTCCCTTTTGGCCGGAGAAGACGCCGCCTTTACGGGCGCGGACATGTCCACCAAGCTCAAGCTTCAGGGTGTGGATGTAGGTTCGATCGGCGATGCGCACGGACGGGAGCCCGGCGCCACGAGCTATCGCTTCATCGGCGAGGCCGATGGCTCCTATCGGCGTCTCGTTCTGTCCGCGGACGGCCAGCGTGTGACAGGGGCGATCCTTGTTGGGGACAATTCCTATTACGACACGATCTTCCAGTATGTTCAGAACGGCATCAAACCGCCGGCTGACCCCGCCGCACTGATCCTGCCGCGTGGTGAAGGGGCAGAGCTTCTGGGCGCGGACGCCCTGCCTGATACGGCCATGATCTGCTCCTGCCACAACGTTACGAAAGGCTCGATCTGTAGCGCCATTGATGCGGGTTGCGCCGATCTGGCCACGCTCAAGCAGAGCACAAAGGCCAGTACAGGCTGCGGCGGCTGCGCGGCTCTGCTCAAGAGCGTGTTCGAAACGGAACTTTCCGCCCGGGGCATCGAGGTCGATCACAGCCTTTGCGAGCATTTTTCCCATACACGTCAGGAGTTGTACTCCCTCGTTCGTGTCCATGGCATCCGCAGCTTTGAAGAGCTGATGACACGCCATGGTAATGGCGGTTTAGGCTGCGATATCTGCAAACCAACCATTGGCTCGATCCTTGCCTCGGCATGGAACAAGCCGATCACCGATCCGCTCTATATTCCTTTGCAGGACACGAACGACACGTTCATGGCCAATATGCAGAAGAACGGGACCTATTCCGTTGTTCCCCGCATTGCAGGTGGCGAAATTACCCCGGACAAGCTGATTGTCCTGGGGCAGGTTGCAAAGAAATATGGCCTCTACACCAAGATCACCGGTGGCCAGCGTGTCGATCTGTTTGGCGCTCAACTCCACCAGCTTCCCGAAATCTGGGGAGAGCTTCTGGAGGCAGGATTTGAGACGGGCCATGCTTATGGAAAGTCCACACGGACGGTAAAATCCTGTGTTGGCAGCACATGGTGCCGTTATGGCGTGCAGGATAGCGTCGGTAAGGCGCTGGATCTTGAGAACCGCTATAAGGGGCTGCGCTCTCCGCACAAGCTCAAATTCGCCGTATCCGGCTGTACGCGGGAATGCGCCGAGGCCCAGAGCAAGGATGTGGGCATTATCGCTACGGAAAACGGCTGGAACCTGTATGTCTGTGGCAATGGCGGGATGCGTCCGCGCCATGCAGAGCTTTTCGCGACCGATCTCGATTCAGAAACGCTCGTGAAATACATCGACCGCTTCCTGATGTTCTACATCCGTACCGCAGACAAGCTCCAGCGCACGTCTGTCTGGCGGGAAGGTCTGGAGGGCGGTCTCGATTATCTCAAAGACGTCATCATCAAGGACAGCCTTGGCATTGCCGAAGAGCTGGAACAGCAGATGCAGCATGTGGTCGAAACATACCACTGTGAATGGAAGGATGCCCTGACGGACGGCGAGAAGCTCAAGCGCTTCCGCACTTTTGTCAATGACAGCCGCCCCGATCCAAACGTTCAGCTTGTTCCCGAGCGCGATCAGGTCAAACCAGCCCCCAATCAGGCTACCCTTTTGGAAGGCGCGGGTCCGGTGGAATGGACGGCCCTGTGCGACAAGAACGATCTGGTCCCACGATCAGGCGTGGTTGCCTGGTATGAAGGTGCGCAGATCGCCCTGTTTTATCTGCCGGAAACGGAAAACACATCCGCCCGCGTTTTTGCCGTGGACAACCATGACCCATTCTCGAAGGCCAATATCATCGGACGCGGCATCATAGGGGATCTGCGGGGGCAGCTCGTTGTCGCCTCCCCGCTTTACAAACAGCATTTCAATCTGGAAAACGGGATCTGTCTTGAAGATTCCAGCAAATCCCTGCGAACGTGGGACACGCGTCTGACCCCCGAAGGCAAGGTTGAAATCCGCGCCAGGGTTATGGAGACCATCGCAGAACGCCTGTCTGCTTAACTGTTCATGACACGGGAAGACATCCGTTCTGTCTGCCCCTATTGCGGTGTCGGCTGCGGCATCGTGCTGGAGGTTGAGAACCATCAGATCGTCAAGGTGCGCGGAGATACCGAGCACCCGACGAATGGTGGTCGCCTATGCACCAAAGGAAGTTCCTGCGACAAACCGGTGTCATCGTCTACACGGCTGGATATGCCGCAGATCCGGCCGCACAGGACGTCTCTGCCCGTTCCCACCCGAATGGACGCAGCCATCAGAGAAACAGCCCGTCGCCTGAAGCAGATTCTGGAAGAATACGGCCCGGATGCGATCTCCCTTTACGTCTCCGGCCAGATGTCTCTGGAAGCGCAGTATCTGGCGAACAAACTCGTCAAAGGATACCTGAGAACCCAGCATATCGAGTCCAACTCCCGTCTGTGCATGGCGGCGGCGGGAGCTGGCTACAAACTCTCCCTGGGCGCAGATGCCCCTCCGGGAAGCTACGAGGATTTCGACTGCACGGACCTGTTCTTCGTGATCGGCGCCAATATGGCCGACTGCCATCCGATCCTGTTCCTGCGCCTGATGGACCGCAAACGTCAGGGAGCTAAACTCATCGTCGTTGATCCACGACGGACCGCTACGGCAGACAAGGCGGACCTGTTCCTTCAGATCCGCCCAGGCACCGATCTCGCCCTGCTGAACGGCATTCTTCACATTCTGGTTCGTGATGACGCGATAGATCCGGACTTTATCGCCAGTGCAACGAAGGACTGGAGCGATATGCCAGCTTTTCTGGCAGATTATTCTCCCGAACGCGTTGCCGGGATTACCGGCCTTCCACAAGATGATATCGAAACAGCCGCCAGATGGATTGCGGAAGCCGATGCGTGGCTGACGCTGTGGACCATGGGACTGAACCAGAGCACTTCAGGAGCCTGGAATACCAACGCGATCTGCAATCTTCATCTTGCCACTGGCGCCATTTGCCGCCCGGGCGCCGGACCGTTTTCCCTCACAGGACAGCCCAATGCCATGGGTGGTCGAGAAATGGGCTATATGGGCCCCGGCCTCCCCGGCCAGCGCTCGGCATTGGTCGATGATGACCGGGCCTTTGTCGAGCAACAATGGAAGCTGCCCGCAGGAACCATTCGCAAAGCAGGTGGCCATGGCGCGATAGCCATGTTCGAAGCCATGACCCGCGGTGAAATCCGTGCCTGCTGGATCATCTGCACAAACCCTGTCGCGACTGTGCCACGCCGTGCCAACGTTACCGCGGCTCTTGAAGCCGCTGATCTGGTCATTGTTCAGGATGCCTACGCCGACACGGAAACGGCGGCTTATGCGGATATTCTTCTGCCGGGTGCGTTATGGGCCGAAGGAGATGGCGTGCTGGTCAACTCTGACCGCACCATGACGCTGGCCCGGCAGGCTGTCTCTCCGCCCGGTGAAGCCATGGCAGACTGGGACATCATTGCACGTGTCGCCTGTGAGATGGGCTTTGAGGAGGCTTTCACTTTCTCATCTTCTACTGAAGTCTTTGACGAAGCCAGCCGTTTCGCCAATCCCAGGACAGGCTACGATATTTCCGGAGTCAGCCACGACCGTCTGAAATCCGGTCCCGTCCAGTGGCCTAGCCAGACGGGAGACGCCCTGCCCCGCCATCCGATCCGCTACCGGCCTGACCCGAATAAACCGCCTGTTTTCGCCACTGACGACGGAAAAGCGGCTTTTCATGCCCGACCTTATCTCCCCTTGGAAGAACAGCCGGACGACGAATTCCCTTTCCTGCTCAACACCGGGCGCCTCCAGCATCAATGGCACACGCTCACCAAAACTGGTCGGGTCGATGGACTTAACAAGCTCAATTCCGGCCCTTTCGTGGAAATCGCTCTTGCTGATGCCGAACGGCTGGGCCTGTGCAAGGACGATCCCGTCGAACTCCGTTCCCGCCGGGGCACCGCAATCCTTCCCGCCCGTCCAACTGACCGCGTTGCGCCGGGAACATGCTTTGCACCCTTTCACTGGAACGACCGCTTCGGCGAAAATCTGACAATCAATGCTGTCACGGCCGATTTCACGGACCCCGTCTCCCTTCAGCCCGGGATCAAACACTGCGCAGTGTCCCTCTCGCGCATCGAAACTGTTTCTGTTCCCGCAGAGGAGAACGCTCCTGCCATGCCGCTTGATTATCTGACACAGCATCTTGGCCTCGCTCGAGCGGAACCCCTGGTCCTGTCCGTTGAAAGTCGCCAGTGGTTGACGGGATTCATGGGCGGCCTGAAACTTGCCCCACCGGCAAACGAGCTTCCCTTTGTTCCCCCGAGTGCTCCTTTGCCGACAGAGCAGAAAGCCAGAATTAATGGCCTTCTGGCTGGTCTGTATGCCCGCAGCCCTGTGTCGAAGGATCCTGCTGTTTCGGAAAGTCCGACCGGTACCCAACCAAGGCTTCTTCTTCGGTGGGCGTCCCAGACAGGTCGGGCAGAAGGTCTGGCTGAAGAACTCGCTGTCTGGCTGAAAGAAAGCGGCTACGGTGTCGATGCCATGAGTCTGGATACCAGCAAACCCGCCGATCTTTGCGGAACGGTCCTCTTCGTCGTTTCCACCTTCGGCGACGGAGATGCCCCTGATAGCGCCAGTGCTTTCTGGGATGAGCTTCGCAATACCCAGGAACTGCGCGAAGATATCCGTTACGCCATGATAGCGCTTGGGGATTCTTCATACGCCAGTTTCTGCGGGTTTGGTCGGGCTCTTGATGACCGCCTGATCGCGCTCGGCGCAACCCCGCTTATGCCACGACAGGATTGTGAGCCCGATTACGAAGAAACCGTTGAGGCTTGGCAGCACAGATTTCTGGCTGCCCTGGGTGCCAAAACGGTCCCAGTCCCAGCCGTTCCGTTACCGGACGCACCAGCCATCACCCGAGCCAACCCTGCGATTGCACGCATCAGCCTTAATCACTGCCTGACGGGAAGGAACAGCGACAAGGAAACACGACAGATCGTTCTGGATCTCTCCGGGACAGGATTGCACTATGAACCTGGGGATGCTCTGGGGGTCTGGCCCTGCAATGCTGACTCAACTGTTGAGAGCGTTCTAAGCTCTCTGGGACTACCTTCCGGCACAACAGTCTCAGTGCGAGGTCATGGAACTGTGTCGCTCGCAGACGCCCTGACCAGACATTTCGATCTGTCCCGACCGTCTCCGGCGTTGCTGGAAAAATTGGGGGCGCCGTCTTCCAGCTACCTGCCGGAGCTGCTGGCAACAGCCAAAATCGGCGTGCAGGCTCAGGATATCCCGAACCTTTTCCGCCGGATGCAGCCTCGCCTCTATTCAATCGCATCATCGCTGAAAGCATACCCTGACAGCGTACACATCACGGTGGGTGTCAATAATGAGCCCTACCCTGGTCTGTGCTCAAACTGGCTGGGAAGTTTACACGAAGATTCCGAGGTCCCGGTTTTCCTACAGACCACATCCCAGTTCCGTTTACCTGACGATCATACCAAATCTGTCATCATGGTGGGGCCAGGCACAGGAATTGCCCCCTTCCGTGCTTTCCTCCAGGAGCGGGCGGCCTGTAACAGCCCGGGCCGAAACTGGCTTTTCTTCGGAGAGCGTCATGCAGAAAACGGGTTTTACTATCGCGAGGAGCTGGAAGGCTTCATGGAACAGGGATGCCTGACACATCTGCATACGGCATTTTCCCGTGATCAGGACCAGCGGATCTATGTCCAGGACCGCATGGAAGAAAACGGCGAAGAACTCTGGAGATGGCTGCATGGAGGCGCATATTTCTACGTGTGCGGAGATGCTGCGCGAATGGCCAGGGACGTCGATAGCGCCCTGCGCCGTATCGTAGCCCGCTATGGCGGTATGTCCACGGAACAGGCCGATGAGTATGTCAGTAACCTTGTAAGAAATGGGCGATACGTCCGTGATGTGTACTGATATAGCTCCATGACAATGAAAATTCTTCTCGCAGACGAGAACTCCCAGCGGGCTGGCGCCCTGTCAGAGATTTTGAAAGCTGATTCTTCATTGGAGGTCATTCGACTTGAAGGGTACGAAAGTCTGATTTCAGCGGTCAAAGCTCACGTTCCTGACATTGTGCTCGTGGACATCTGCCGCGCCGACCGCGACGGACTGGACAGTGTGCGGGCGCTATCCTCCTCCGGGTTGGAGCGCCCCGTCGCCCTGTTTGTCGACGAAGATGACGAAGCGCTCATGGAAGATGCTTTTGCGGCTGGCGTCTGTTCCTACAACGTGATGGATACGCCGCCTCGGGACGTCAAACCCCTGCTTCGGTCGGCGATTGCACTATACCGTCGCTTTCAGGAAACAGCAGCCGAGCTGAAAGCGGCCCGACAGGTCCTTTCGGATCGGGAAACTGTCGATACAGCAAAGAAAATCTTCATGCGTAACGAACGCTGCAGCGAGGCAGAAGCCTATCGCTGGTTCAGACGCCGAGCCATGCAGCAGGCCCGTAAGCTGGTGGATGTTGCCACTGACTACCTCCGGGTTCACACCAAGGATAATGCATCATGAGTTCTGCCATCAGAATAGGCCTGCTGAGGCTGGCAGATAGCGCCCCTCTGATTATCGCCCGCAATCTCGGAATATTTGAAAAACATGGTCTGGATGCGGAACTGATAGTCTCGCCATCGTGGGCCAATATCGCAGATGGTCTTGTCTGGAATGGACTGGACGCTGCGCTGGTTTTCCCTCCTTTGGCGATCATGACGGCGCTGGGTCATCGCGGTCGGGAAATCGGCCTGCACCGGGGTATCCCTATCAGCCGTGGCGGCAACACGGTTGTTCTTCGTGGACAGCACCTCCCACCGTTCCTGGGAACGGATGACGTGACAAAGCACCGAAATTTTGAAAGCTGGCGTACGGGTTTAAGCCGGCGCCCCAAGCTGGCAGTAGTACATCTGTATTCGACCCATTTCCTCATTCTGATGGACTTCCTCAAAAGTTTGCATGCCCATCCAGAACAGGATGTGGAAATCGTCATCATGCCCCCCGACCGCATGATAGATGCTCTGGCCGCTGCGGAAATTGACGGCTTTTGTGCGGGCCCACCTTGGGGAACGGAAGCCGATCTGCATGGTCTCGGATCCATCGTAGCTGGATCCGCCAATATCCATACCGGTCATCTGGAGAAAACTCTCGTGACGACACAACGCTGGGGTCAGAGTGCGCCGGCGCTGACGCAAGCTTTGCAGGCCGCCATTGGCGAAGCAACACGCTTCTGTATGAACCCCAGCAATTCTGCGGAGATCGTTCGTCAACTTTCCAGCCCCCTGGCGAACGGCGGCCTGGCCCTTCCACGCGAAGCGACAGAAAAGATCATGCCTGATCAGCACAACCTCAACGCCATGCAATTCGATTTTTCGGCTTCAGACGTCGATCTTTCAATCAGTTGGATGATCCGGGCCATGCAGGCACAGGGTTGGTTAACCCCTGCGAATATGAAGCGGCTTTACGAACTTGGCTGGCTCACACCGGCCCCTATTTCCTAAGCTACACAGATCTTCCGGAGACAGAACCATGAGCACAGATTTACAGATATTTGAATTCGAACGTGATTTCGCCGATACGCTTCGCTGCATTCCAATGAGCGTGCGCATGAAACTCGATGAATGTGGAATAAAACTCAGTCTCCGCCAATGGAGCCATTTCAGTTACAACGATCGTTACGAACTCTGCTACCGTCCGACAGAATCAGATCCTGATAGGCTGACCTATCGTCGTTTCCTGAAAGACTTGATTCGCACACGCACCAATGAAGAACCTGTTTTTCTTGATCAGCCACAGTCTACTGAATGGCAGGATAGCCAGTCGGTGCCCCTGTGCCTCCAAAAGCAGATTATGGAGAAAGAACTTTCCTCTATACCACTGCAAAAATGGGCAACCTTAACGCCCTTGCAACGCTTTTCGCTTGTAAAGCTTTGCCGATCTGGCCACGAAAATCATAATCTTCCTGTCGCTTTGAAAGAATTTATTTTTCAGGGCCGCGAATAGTATATATTCAAAAAAAATTTTGTGAATGACGGACCAAAATCGATATATTTTACAGTCGATAGATATCCCATTTGTCCTTATACACGGAGAAATTTGGCTGCATATTTGTTAATATTCTTGTTTTTTTGAAAAATAAGTGAATGTTAAAATATTCCTTTTTTGTTTCCACTAACCTTACTTTGGATAATTCTTCGGAAATTCTCTATTGCCGCTACAGAGACGATGAATTGCCTTTCCCGCGATCTGGAGAAAACCAGAGCATTAAATGCAATCCACGGCTCACGCCTCAGGGAAGAACCAGAACATAACTCGTGCTTCTGCCACCCGCCGCCTCCTTATCCAAGACACCGCGCTCTACGAGATCATTGATATCCCGCAGGGCTGTATCTGGTGACGTCTTTGCGAGCTTTGCCCATTTGGATGACGTCAGCTTACCCTCGAACCCGTCCAGCAGACGGTTCAGCATGAGACATTGCCGGTCATTGATTGATTGACCTACCAGAGTGTCCCAGAAGCGGGCCTTCTGAATGACCTTTCCCAGGACCAGTTCAGCACGGTCAAAAGCACGATCCAGAGCCCCCAGAAACCAGCGCAGCCAGGGCGTGATGTCCATGTCTCCTTTCTGGGTGGCCTCAAGAATGGCGTAATACTCTTTCCGCTCCTGACGGATCTGGGCTGACAGGCTGTAGAAACGCTGGTCTGTCTGCTCCGAACGCGCCAATATGAGGTCGCCAATGGCCCGCGCCATGCGCCCGTTCCCGTCCTCGAATGGATGAAGGGTAACAAACCACAGATGTGCAATGGCCGCCTTGAGCACAGGGTCCAACGCCTGCCCAGCATTGCACCAGTCGAGAAAAACCTGCATCTCCGCGGGCACGCTGCTGGCGGACGGGGCTTCATAGTGGACTTTCTCGCGTCCGACAGGCCCTGATACGACCTGCATCGGACCGGTTCTGTCATCACGCCATTCTCCGACCAGAATGCGCGACATGCCGTTTCGGCCAGTCGGGAACAAGGCCGCATGCCATGCGAACAACCTCTCTGCGGTCAATGGATCGGCATAATGCCGGGTCGCGTCCAGCATCATCTCCACGACACCTTCAACGTCCCGATCCACTGGTGCCAGCGCGCCAATATCCATGCCCAGCCGTCGCGCGATGGACGAGCGCACCTGCTCACGATCGAGATTTTCGCCCTCGATCTCGCTCGATTTGAGGACATCTTCCGTCAGGGTCTGGAGCAGGGCTTCCGATCTGAAATCGAACCCCAGACTTTCCATGCGTCCCAGAAGCCGACCCTGTCGGTGACGCACGGCGGCCAGTTCATGGGAAATGATCTCTTTGTCCCATTGAAAATTCGGCCATTCCGCGCGCTGATAGATATATCGCACCATTTTCCCTGCATCCTTTGCGGAGAATATGCCATCTAATCGCCGCAGGGTGCAACGTCAATCACCGCAACAGATGCGGCTATTCCCTCAGGCCAGCGATCCCGAGTTCGTCCCACATGCCCCTTTATGCGTGAATGTCTTTCGCGCATATTTATCATTGACAGATCTACGTTCATGCTCCTTATATAATCGCATGAAACACCTTCACGCATATAAAGCGGTCCTTTCAGACATCGCGGCAGTCGTAGCGGGACACCCGTTCCGAGGGAAAATCGACCCGACCGATGGGGCGGAAACGGCTGTCGTGCAGATGCGGAACACGTCCACGTCGGGCGTGGACTGGACGTCCTGCGTGCGCACCGAAGTGGCCGGACGTCGTGAGCCGGACTGGCTGCGTCCGGGGGATATTCTCTTCCCCGCGCGGGGCAATGTGTCACTGGCGGTTCTGATCGATGAGCGCATTGGCAGCCTTCAGGCCGTCGCCGCTCCACACTTCTTTCTGCTGCGCGTGTCGCGTCCAGACGTGCTGCCCGCCTGGCTGGCCTGGTGGCTCAATCAGGAACCGGCGCAGCGGCATCTGGAGCAGAACGGCCAGAGTTCCACCCTCGTCCGCAACATCGCCCGACCGGTGCTGGAGGCCACGCCTGTTATGCTGCCTCCCCTGCCCCGACAGGAACAGATTGTGGGTCTGGCCAACGCCATGCAGCGCGAGGAAGAGCTTCTGCACCGCCTGCGCCAGACCAACCAGCAGATCATGACCGGGCTTGCCAGAGACCTTCTGGCGGACTGACACTCCCTTGACGTTTTGAAACAGGATTTGACCTCGTGACCGAGCAGATTTCACAGGATACGATTAACAAGGCACTATGGAGCGCCTGCGATACCTTCCGTGGCACCGTCAGCCCCGATACCTACCGCGATTACCTGCTGACCATGCTGTTCCTGAAATACATCTCCGATGTGTGGCAGGACCATTATGACGGCTATAAGAAAGACTATGGCGACAACCCCGCCCTGATCGAAGCCATGATGGCGCAGGAACGCTTTGTTCTGCCCAAAGGTGCGGACTTCTACACCCTCTATAAAGAGCGCAATGTCCCCGGCAATGGTGAGCGAATTGATAAAGCCCTGCACGCCATTGAAGAGGCCAACGGCACCAAGCTGAAGGACGCAGGCAAGAGCGTCTTCCAGGACATCAGCTTCAACTCCGACAAGCTGGGCGACGAGAAGCAGAAGAACACCATTTTGCGCCATCTGTTGGAAGATTTCCACAAGCCGGACCTGAACCTGCGCCCTTCCCGCGTCGGCAATCTGGACGTGATTGGCAACGGCTATGAGTTCCTGATCAAGAACTTCGCTGCCAGTGGCGGGCAGAAGGCCGGGGAGTTCTACACCCCGCCGGAAGTCAGTGAACTGCTGGCCCGTATTCTGAGCCCGAAGCCGGGCGAGACGATCTGTGATCCGGCCTGCGGCTCGGCGTCCCTGCTGATGAAATGCGGACGGCAGGTGACGCAGAACCACAAGGGCAGCCGGGACTACGCCCTGTATGGGCAGGAAGCCATTGGCTCCACATGGTCCTTTGCCAAGATGAACATGTTCCTGCACGGCGAGGACAATCACCGCATTGAATGGGGCGACACGATCCGCAACCCCAAGCTGCTGGATGACAGAAACCACCTGATGCGCTTTGACGTGGTGACGGCCAACCCGCCTTTCAGTCTCGATAAATGGGGACATGACGAGGCGGAAGGCGACGTGCATCACCGCTTTGCCCGTGGCGTGCCGCCGAAAACCAAGGGCGATTACGCCTTTATTCTGCACATGATCAGCACCCTGAAAGACCGCACGGGCCGCATGGGCGTGGTCGTGCCGCATGGGGTGCTGTTCCGTGGCAGTTCGGAAGGCAAGATCCGCCAGAAACTGATTGAGGAAAACCTGCTGGATGCCGTGATCGGCCTGCCGGAAAAGCTGTTCTTCGGCACGGGGATTCCAGCCGCCATCCTGATCTTCCGCAAGGACCGCAAGACGAAGGACGTGCTGTTCATTGATGCGAGCCGCGAGTTCAGGGCGGGCAAGAACCAGAATGTGCTGACCGAAGAGAACATCACCAAGATTGTAGACACCTACCGCGCCCGCAAGGACGTGGACAAATACGCCCACCTCGCCACGCCGGACGAGATCAGGGAGAACGACTACAACCTGAACATTCCGCGTTATGTCGATACATTTGAGGAAGAAGAGGAAATCGACCTGAACGCCGTTCGGGCCGAACGGGCGGAGATTAAGGTGGAACTGGCAACGCTAGAAACACAGATGGACGTTTATCTGAAGGAGCTGGGTTATGCTTCCTGAGGGGTGGAGAAAAGCGTCACTAGAAGATGTTGCCGATATCCGTAGCGGCATTGCCAAAAGTCAGAAGACCATCGTAAATCCGATCAGTCTTCCGTATTTACGCGTTGCAAACGTGCAAGATGGTTATCTTGATCTTAGAGACGTCAAAACTATCGAAATAGATAAAGAGAAAATAAATCGTTTTTCCCTTCACTCCGGCGACGTTCTGATGAACGAAGGCGGTGATTTCGATAAATTGGGCCGTGGAGATGTATGGCGAGGCCAAATAATGCCTTGCCTACATCAAAATCACGTCTTTGCCGTAAGGCCAGACCAGAATAAACTTGATTCTTACTTTCTAGCCAATCTCTCGGCCAGCCCCTACGGCAAAGGATATTTTTTGTCCTGTGCGAAACGCAGCACAAATTTGGCAAGCATCAATTCCACACAATTAAAACAGTTTCCCGTAATCCTCCCCCCACTCCCCGAACAGAAGAAGATCGCAGCGATCCTCTCGACGTGGGATCGTGCGATTGAAGGGACTGAGAAGCTTCTGGCCAACAGTCAGCAGCAGAAAAAAGCCCTCATGCAGCAACTCCTCACAGGCAAAAAACGCCTGCCGGGGTTCACGGGGGAGTGGAAAATTTGCTCTCTTTCAGATGTTGCCACGGTACAAACAGCAACATCTAAAACTCAATATATCTGTGAAAATGGAGAACGATTTATTGTCGATATGGGTTCTGTAAACCGGTTAGGAAATCTCGTTTGCACGAAATCCACTCAGCATAATGCCGACCTTTTGCCAAAAGGTACGTTGGTCATGCCAAAAGATGATATCGGAGGCGGAAATATTATAGGTAGAACTTCTTATATTGATCGAGACGATCTGTATGTGCTGGGAGACCATGTTTATGCCCTCCATATTGGCGATTGTGACAGTAAATTTCTTCACTTTCTAATAAATTCACACCCAATAAATAAGAATTTACGTCGCAGGGCTAACGGCACGGCTCAGTTGGGCTTGGGAAAAAAGGATGTCCTTAGACAAAAAATAAAGATCCCGTCCGAATTTTCTGAACAGAAAGCCATCGCCGCCGTCCTGACCACAGCGGACGAAGAAATCACGGCCCTTGAATCCGACCTTGCGCGCCTGCGTCAGCAAAAGAAAGCCCTGATGCAGCAGCTTCTCACGGGCAAGCGCCGCGTGAAGGTCGATTAAGGTATTTCAGCTTACAGGACATTTGAACATTATGGCTCCCGCCCCAAAATTTCAGGAAGAATACAGCGCCAAGCTTCCGGCGCTGGCCCTCCTCAGCACCCTTGGCTGGCGGTTTCTGTCGCCATCCGAGGCGCTGGCGTTGCGGGGAGGCAAACAGAGCACCGTGGTGCTGGTTCCTCTCCTGCGAGCGGAGCTGAAAAAGCGGCGCTTTACGTTTGAAGGCCAGGAACACAGCCTGTCCGATCAGGCTATTGATGCGCTGGTGTCGCACGTCACGCATCCGGACTTTGTCTCCGGCCTCCGCGATGCCAATGACAAGATGACGACGCATCTGCTGTTCGGAATTGTTGCACACGAGTTCATCGGTGGGCGCAAGGCCAACCCGACCATCGCGCTGATCGACTGGCAGAACCCACAGAACAACAGCTTTACCTTCACGGAAGAATTCAGCGTCCTGCGCACGGATCTGACACAGACCCGCAGGCCGGACATTGTCTGCTTCGTCAACGGCATTCCGCTGGCGGTGATCGAGGCCAAGCGCCCCGATGGTCAGCCGGGCAAAGGCCCGACCGTGGAGGTCGGGATTTCCCAGAGTATTCGCAATCAGAACAAGGATGAAATCCCCCAGCTTTTCGCCTACAGCCAACTTCTGCTCTCCATCACCGGGCATGACGGGCGCTATGGCACCTGCGGCACGCCCAAGAAATTCTGGGCAAGCTGGAAGGAAGAGGACATTCCCGAAAGCCGGATGGAGGCGCTCAAGAACACGCCGCTTTCTGGGGCCCAGAAAGACGCGCTATTTGCCATACGCGAACCGTCTGACCGGACGTGGTTCGATGACTGGGCCTCCCGCCCGCTTGCCATCACGGATCAGGACCGGCTTCTGATCGGCCTGCTCTCCCCTGAGCGTCTGCTGGAGATGGCGCGGTTCTTCACGCTGGTCGACCGCAAGGCCGGCAAGATCGTGGCCCGCTATCAGCAGGTCTTTGGCATCAAACGCCTGCTGGAACGCATCAAGTCCCGCCGCAGCGATGGCGGGCGTGAAGGCGGCGTGGTCTGGCACACCACAGGGTCGGGAAAGTCCTTCACCATGGTGTTCCTCAGCCGCGCCCTCATTCTGGATGACGATCTCAAGCAGTGCCGTATTCTGGTGGTGACAGACCGCAAGGATCTGGAACGCCAGTTGAGCACCACCTTCTCCACCGGCGGCGAACTGGCGGACAAGAAGGACAAGGACGAAGCTCTCGCCACCTCTGGCCGCCGTCTGGCGCAGCAGATCGGGCGTGGGCAGGAGCGCATCATCTTCTCGCTCATCAACAAGTTTCACACAGCGACCACGCTGCCCGAGTGTCATAACGACAGCGCGGACATCATCGTGCTGGTGGATGAAGGCCATCGCAGTCAGGGCGGCGAGAACCATGCCCGCATGAAGCACGCTTTGCCCAATGCCGCCTTTATCGCCTTTACCGGCACACCGCTGCTCAAAGGCAGTGAAACCACCAGTCGGTTCGGCAAGATCATCCATTCCTACACCATGCAGCAGGCCGTGGCGGATGGAACGGTCACACCCCTGCTCTATGAAGAACGCAAGCCTGATCTGGATGTGAACGACCGCGCCATTGATGCCTGGTTCGAGCGCATCACGCAGGGACTGACCGAGGAGCAGGTTACGGACCTCAAGAAGCGTTTTGCCCGCGCCAATCAGGTTTACAAGGCGGATGACCGCATCCGGCTGATTGCCATGGATCTGGCCACGCATTTTGACAACAATATCGACAGCGACCTCAAGGGCATGCTGGCCTGTGACAGCAAGCTCTCCGCCATCCGCTACAAGCAGTATCTGGATGAGGTCGGGCGGTTTGAAAGCGCCATCGTCATGAGCCCGCCCGATACGCGCGAAGGCCATACGGAAGTCGATGAGCGCAAACAGCCCGAGATTCAGGACTGGTGGAAGGATAATGTCGGCAGCCAGAGCGAGGATGACTACACACGCGGCGTCATTGAACGCTTTGAGAAAGACCCGGACCTCAAGCTGATCATCGTGGTCGACAAGCTACTGACCGGCTTTGATGAACCGAAAAATGCTGTGCTCTATATCGACAAGCCGCTGAAGCAACACAATCTGCTTCAGGCCATTGCCCGCGTGAACCGGCTGCATGACCAGAAAAAGCACGGGTTGCTGATTGATTATCGCGGCATTCTGGCGGAACTGGACACCACGCTGGCCCGGTATGACGAACTGGCTGCCGAAAATGTCGGCGGGTATGACCCGAAGGATATTGCCGGGCTGTATAGCCAGATGAGCACGGAATACCGCGAGCTCCCGGCCCTGCATAAAGCACTCTGGGCTATTTTTGACGGTGTGAAGAACAGGAGTGACCTCCAGCAGCTACGTGCCGTGCTTATGCCCCGCATGGTGGAGGAACACGGCCAGATGGTGGACGTGAACCTCAAGCGCCGGGATGACTTCTATGAGGCGCTGACAAAGTTTGCGGCCTGTCTGAAGGTGGCGCTGCAATCCGTGGCGTTCTTTGAAGACACCAGCTTCACGGAAAAAGACCGCGCCACCTACAAGGAGACGCTGAAGCAGATGACCAGCCTCCGCCAAATAGTCATGCAGGATACAGGCGAAACTGTGGACTTCGATCAGTATGCCGAACAGGTGAAGAAGCTGCTGGACCGACACGTCGCCGGGGTGAAGGTTCATGAGTCCGAAGGGCTCTATGCGGTCGGCAAGATGGGGCAGAAGTCGAAAGACAACCAGCCAGAGACCTGGAGCGAGGAGAAAACCCGCAACGAGACGGATCTGATCCGCACCCGTGTGACGAAAATGATCGACCACGAGATGCAGGATGATCCGTATGCGAAGGAGGCCTTCTCGGCCCTGCTGCGCAAGGTGATTGAGGAAGCGGAAAGCCTGTTCGATCATCCGCTCAAGCAGTTCATGCTGTTTCAGGAGTTCGAGGAACAGGTGGCCAACCGAAAGCTGGAAAACATTCCGTCCGTATTTGACGGGCACCGCCACGCGCAGGCCTATTATGGCGTGTTCCTGAAAACACTGGCGGCCATCTTCAACCATAAGCAGACGGATGAGGAGAACCAGCGCTGGATTGATCTGGCGTTTGAGATCGACACCATCGTGGACAAGGCAGTGCGGGAGAACTCACTCAGCCGACCGGATATGGAAAAAGCAGTCAGGAAAGAACTGCTGCCGCTGCTGTTCAGCACGGGCCAGAAAGCAGGCTTTGGTGTCGACAAGGCGCAGGAGATCATCGAGCAGGTTATCCAGATCATGCGGGCCGGGCCTGCTGATACCCTACGCGGCTGAGCATGGAAGAAACTCCCACTCGCATCCTGACCTATGGGGGTGAGCAGATCCGCGTGACCCTGATCCCCCGTGCGCGCCCCGGCACGACGCTGCGCATCAAGGTGCATCCTGACCTGACTGTGCAGGTGATTGTTCCCGAAGGCACAACAGAGGCTGATCTGGACAAGGCGCTGCACCAGAAAACCCGCTGGATCTGGCAGAAACTGCGGGACTTTCGGGCGGTGCAGGAACATGCCACGCCGCGCGCCTATGTCAGCGGGGAAAGCCATTTCTATCTGGGACGGCGGCATCTGCTGAAAGTGCATCATCAGCCCGATGCGCCGGAAACCGTGCGCATGTTGCGCGGACGACTGGAGGTGTCCGTGCAGGACCGCAACGTCTTGCGGATTCAGAAGCTGCTGGAACTCTGGTATTTTACGCGGGCGCAAGAGGTGTTCCGTCACCGCCTGTCAGCCCTTCTCCCCACAACATTGTGGGTCAAAACATCTCCCGCTCTGAAGCTTCAGGTCATGCAGACGCAGTGGGGCAACTGCTCACCGGGGGGCACCATCACACTGAACCCACATCTAGCCAAAGCGCCGCGTGACTGCATTGACTACGTCATCCTGCATGAGCTGTGCCACCTGAAGGAGCACAATCATGGCCCAGCCTTCTGGTCACTTCTAGAACGCGTGATGCCGGACTGGGAACAGCATAAGGCAAGGCTGGACGGGATGGCGGAAATGATGCTGCAAAAATAGCTCTATGTGACTGCAATGGGGGGGAGAACGGAATGTCGGTTATCGGGGAGGCCTGACCGGAAGCTGCCATTCGCAGCCTTCAAGTTGATGACGGCTTCCGATAATACCAAGTCGCTCTCATTTCCTAGCTGAGCATGCGGCACCGCCGGAAGCTGGCGCCTACTCATTGAGTCGACTGATCTACGAGTGGCCACGTGGCGGCGGCTTTAATTCGAGGTTTTTCCGCGAGGCAACGGGTAAAGGGTCTCTGAATGATTTCTGCACCTCGTGTGTCATTGACGATCTCTCCTCTGCCAAGGGATCATGGTTGCCTTAGTCGCACGGCGTCCCGTGACGGCGCTAAGCCGAACTGACGGGTATACTCCCGGCTGAATTGCGTTGGGCTTTCATAGCCGACGCGGAACGCTATGGCCGTAACGTTTCCATCGCCTGCGATTAGCATGGATCGGGCGTGTAGAAGGCGGACGTGCTTCTGGTACTGCAGGGGGCTGAGCGCCGTTACCGCCTTGAAGTGGCGATGAAAGGCGGTGACACTGAGCGCCGCCATTTCGGCCAACATCTCGACGCGCACCGGGCGCGCGAAATTCACGCGTATCCATTGAATCACCACCGCGATCCTCGACAACGCGGTGTCAGGCATGGCGATGTCTCGTAACATCCAGCCCATTGGTCCCTGCAGGACGCGGAACAGAATCTCGCGTTCGTAAGCGGGCGCTAGCGCGGCAATCTCGTTCGGGTGGTCTATGAGACGAAGCATCCGGACCCAGGCGTCGAGCAGGTCCGCCGTTACTGGAGCAACCGAAAAGCCGGAACGGTAAAGCTCACCGCCGCCAATTTTGGGCATATCTGTCAGCAATGTGGCGACCACGGAGGGCTGAATCGTGAGGCTGACCGCAAGATACGGTGCGCCGCCATCCGACGGATGGATGGCGCCAACTGCGGGCAGGTCGACCGACATGACGAAGTAGGTCGCCGCATCGTAACGGAGCATGCGGTCACCCACCGTCATCGTCTTCGACCCCGTCAGGATCAGATTGACCATCGGCTCATAGACGGCTGCGAGTTGATGCTCGGGAACCATCCCCTGCACCATCGCGACGCGGGGGATACCGCTTTCGGTACGGCGGTTCTCGGCGCGTGCCGCCAGCGCACGCAGTTCGACGAGTTGTGTCTCCATCTCCGCTCGCTCCCACGAATTCTCTTCCCGGACAATCGATAAGTAGGAATAGGCAAGAAGTGGGCAGGATCAGATGAGCGCCCAGACGAACATGCAGCTACCTGTTTCCATGAAAATGCGGCGACTATCGATTGCCTGATCGCCCGGAATATCGAGGTTGGTGGCGGCGACATGATTTGAGGAATGCAAGATGCTCGATCATATTTTCCTGACAGTAAGTGACACTGATCGCTCGATTGTCTTCTACGAACGGGTACTGCCCGTTCTCGGCATCACCTCACGGCTCGATTACGACGGCAAGAATGGGCCGCCGGGGCATCCTGACCTCAAGGGCTTCGGCGCGAACGGACGCATGTTCTTCTGGCTGCGACAGGGAGATGCCGCGCCCGGTGCAGTCCATGTGGGTTTAATCGCAACCTCGCCGACGATGGTGGAGGCGGCGCACGCCGCCGCAATGGCGGCTGGCGCGAGCGAGATCCACCCGCCTGGGCCGCAGCTTCATTACGACCCGCGCTACTACGCCGCGCAGGTTCGTGACCCGGACGGTTATTCCCTCGAATTCGTTTACAAGAGCTGGCAGCACGAAGGGCAGCAGCTATGATCCATGATTCCGTGCGCAACATCGCCGACGCGCTGATTGCATCCCTCAATGCGGGCGATGTCGATGCCTTTGTCGCGTTGTTCACGCCAGACACGGTGATCGATGATCCGTCCATCGGTCACCGCTTTGAAGGCCACGCCGGTATCCGTAACTATATCGAGCGATACTTCGTCGGCTATCTCACCGTCACCCAGTTTCTCTCGATCAATCGCTTGCCTGAGGGCCGTGCTCGCGTGCGTGTCGATTTTACCGGCGACTTCGGTCACGAGATCGGCCTGCTCGACCTCACTATCGACACCGATCGGCTCATCACGCGTATCGAGGCGAATCTGGAGTAGACGATCATGCAGAAACTGATGATCTACGGTGCTACCGGCTATACCGGCCGCATGGTCACCGAGCGTGCGCATGCCGCTGGGTTGTCCCTTGTTCTTGGTGGCCGCACTCTTACCTCCCTCAACAAACTTGGCGAGCAGCTAGGCATTGCCTGCAATACATTCACGCTATCAGAGTCCAGCGCGATCGACACTGCCCTGGCGGGTGTATCGGCAGTGCTGAACTGCGCTGGTCCCTACATGGATACGGCCTCACCGTTGATGCGCGCCGCGATCCGGTCGGGCGTGCACTATCTCGATATCGCCGCCGAGCTGGATAGCTACCGTCTGGCGATAGAGCTGGACGAGAACGCGAAGGCAGCAGGCGTGATGCTCCTGCCCGGAAGCGGTGGCAGCGTGGCGATGTTGGGCTGCCTCGCCGGCCATGCTGCCGCACGCGTAGAGAACCCGAGCAAAGTGGCGGTTGCGTTGCGTGTCGCCGGGTCGATGTCGCGCGGTTCGGCAATCAGCGCGAGCCGCAACCTCGTGACCGAAACCCTGACACTGCATGGTGGGCGATTGACGCCGCGGCCGGCTGGCGAAACGGCATTGTTTGACTTCGGCCAGGGTGAGCTCTCCTGTTTCGCCGTCACCTTGCCCGACATCATCACGATTGGCCGGTCGACGGGTATCCCCGACGTGGAGACCTATGTGTATGTGTCCGGCAACGCCTTCCCCGAAGGCGATTTGGCGGCACTTCTGGACGGCCCGGATGCGGCGGAGCGCGAGGCCAATCGCTACCAGGCCGCAGTCGCGGTAACTGCCGCAGGTGGCCGCATCGCGCGCTCAGTGCTCGACACGGTCAACGGCTACAGCTTCACGTCCATGGCCGCGGCTGAGGCCGCAAAGCGCGTGTTGGCTGGCGAGGTTCGCGCCGGATTCCAGACGCCGGCAGGATTGTTTGGCAGCGGCTTTGCCGAAACGATCGCGGATACGCACATCATCGACTTGCCACTCGCGTATAAAGAACGATGACCATTCCGCGTCAGCGTAAACATCTTTGCGGCCCATTAAAAAGGATTACGAAATGGACGTCATCAATCACATCGAGATCGGCGTCGCTGACGTCGATGCATCGCGGCGCTTTTATGAGGCGGTTCTGGCACCACTGGGGCTATCGTTGGTCATCAGTGTCGATCCCGCGCTTACCATTCTTGGCACAGCGCGTTATGGCTTTGGTCGCGACGGCTATCCTAGCTTCTGGATTCATGGCGAGACAGGTGCCGGTCGCTCCATCCACATATCCTTCACCGCCATAAGCTATGACCGGGTCGATTCGTTTCACGCTGTAGCCCTTGCCAATGGAGGCAGCGACAATGGTTCGCCAGGTATTCGCACACGCTATCACCCCCGCTATTACGCCGCGTTCGTTCTTGATCCCGACGGTAATAACATCGAGGCGGTCTGCCAGAGTGAGTGATCCAGTGCGGCAGCGTCAGGCTCAGTCGAACTCCTGCTCCAGCGTCTTGACCGCTATCCGGGCGCAGCCAGCCAGTTTCTCCCGCTTCCGTTCGAGGCAGGCGAAAGATGACAGGTAGCGTGCCGTCAAAAGGATGTAGTCGAAGGCAGAGACGTGGCGCATTTCCTCTTTGATGACGGGGCAGCGGCCAGCAAGGCTCTGGGCATGCAGGAATAACGGTTGGGCGCGTCCGGGAGGTTGTTCTTCTACGTCTCAAACAGACTGTTCCCGGTCAGTTCGGAACTCTGACCGGGCCAATGGCTGATGCAGGCGTCAATATCGAAACGCTTTATAACGATTACGACCTCAACCTCGTTCTGGTCACGGGTAGGCCTGAAGAAGCCCAGAGGGTGGCCGATCTCTGGGCATGTTCCGGAGGAAGGCTTTCATCGGCCTGCACGAAAATTTCGACCTAACGGAGCTGACGCTTCGCTCCACACTAAAATAGAGAACAAGCCGTCAACTATCGGGCAACGACACTTATGTCCGCTTTTCCGAAGAAAATTTGATCCGTTGAACGACTGACATGTAGGCGAAAGCGGCTGGTCCGCTTACGCCTACAATCGAGACACTTAAGATCGGTTTGATGTATCCCGAAAGCAGACGATCGCAACGCCGATCTTGGAGATGATCAATATTGCCGCATTGAAGCCCTCGGAGTGAGAGGCTGATTTAAAATTATTTGTCATGATTTCATGATCTTGAGATGCGGCGGGGGAAGAACTGGATCGAGGCGATGAAGAGCCATGCGGTCAAGCTAACCTGCGGATACCATTCAACTTAGTTTCCACCGAGCACTGAGACATGCAATTTATGAACGTATTTTCTCTCCCACATCAGTTATGTCACCAATGGAACCATTATTTGATGTGTAGTTTATTATATTGATAGGATCTGTGGTCGCCTCTGCGAACATCTCCATCATTAACGTGTAGAACGTGAGTAATTTGTTTTCAGTTTTGATATTACACATTTTATCTCCTGGCATGGGGATCGGTCGAACACCGTCTGCACCACGATGCATTATCAGTCCACGATTAAGAATAATTATGCCATCGATTCTTTTGGCGATATGCTCATTGTCCTGTATGGAATTAAGATATTCAGATAATCCCTCCAGCGTATCACCTTCGTAGGCAAATATATAGAACTGAGGCGGCCAGAAATCTGACATAAGATTGTATTGCTTAAACCTCTTTCCAGACTTTTGTTTGTATGATTTCTTTGATAGATTTTTGAAAGATTTCATGTTTTGAAACGAATTATCCAATTCGTTTTTATTCAAATACGTTTTTACTTCGAAAATACCGTACACAGTTTCTATGGGTATAATAGATATGTCTCTTGATGAAAAAACTCTAGGGGTTTTTTCTTTATCAAATAAAATAACATCAGACTGTTTTGATCTATTCCCGTCACTATCGATTACCTCACCAGTACATACATCTAAATGCCCAGGCATGTGCTGAGCCAACCACTCGGACAGAGTATTTTCATTGACGGTGCCTTTCAGGCCCCTGTGCTCAACAGCAGCTCGAGCTCTCTCGAGCTCTAACTGTAATTGCTTTTCTGAAGCGCTAAAAAGAGAAACCCAATCCATGATTATTTTATCCTTCAATCAGATAATTTCTTAGATTATGCGTCAAATTTTCATATGATGAAATTACTAAACGCACCCTGCAAAGATTATTGCTTTCGACATGACGTCAACGAATGAAATATTCGCTTTTTGATATTGGGAATGATTAAGAAAATATCTCATGGAAAATAAATTATTTTTTTCGCATCTATCTGACGTATTTCAATTTATTGAATTTTGATCCGGATATCATAATAATGGCCGAAATATTGGCCGCTTATTCCGAACCGGACATTCCGCTCTCCCCCCAAAGCTGACAAGCTTCTCCTCACCAGCACCAGTCAAAACCTTGAGAGCAGGATATTCCCTCGGCTGCGGGAGCGGCGCTCATACCCACAGCGCCGCAGCACCGGAAAGACGTCCTGGGCCCACCGGCCATGCTCGGTGTCTTCCATGATGAGATGATCGGGCCACAACGTCGCCGGCGCCTCGCGGAAAAACGGCAGCAGCGCCCGGTCTTCATAGCCTTCGATATCGATCTTCAGCACATGCACGGCCGTCACATCACAGGCCTTCAGAATGTCCAGAAGCGGACGGATCCGCACTGCGGCACCGTGCCCCGCACCAATCCGACCGCCGCCAAAATCCCCGTTCACCTGCACGAGCTGACCAGAGCCTTCCTGATCCCCAACGGCGACACGGAAGAGATCCGCGCGCATCCCGTTCAGCCTCATATTGGTGGCCAGCCGCTCGAACAGCACCGGGTTCGGCTCAACGGCGATGACGCGGGCGTCTCTCTGGGCGACATAGAGCGAGAAGAACCCCATATTCGCGCCCACATCCACAAACGTGCCGCCTTTCGGCAGATGACGCCGCAGCCATTTCAGCTCACGATGATTGTAGCACGCGCCACACACCGCTGATTTTGCGTCTGTCTGATTGTCCTGCGGGTAAAACCGCACCTTCAGCCCGAACAGGGTCGCATCGACAAGACCTGAGGAGCAGTCTCGTTTGAACCGTTCCATGAACGGCCGACGCAGACGGCTGTACCCCAAGGGCGTGTTGAAGAAGACTTTCCGGATTTGCTTCTGCACGTCCGTCAATGGATAGGCACCAAAAGGAAGCGCACGCGTAAGGCTGTGCCCGTCCAGCACAACGTGCTCAGAAGACGGGTCTGAGTGTTCTGGCATAAAAGATGATGACCGTATGGAAGAGAGCAACGGGGCTTCGATGAAGCAAACGGCAGGGTCAGGACGTGCTGTGTCCGATGGACCACTTCGTCACAGCTTCCCGACCTCGCGGCAGAGCTGGAGCAGACCGCCCATCCGCTGCTGCAGCACGGCGCCGAGCACCATCACGCCCTCCAGCAGGCGCGCGCCTTCCGTATCCGCGCGTAGGCTCTCCAGTCGCCCTTTGAGCAGCGCATGCTCGATCTCGATCAGACGCAGCACGTCATGCAGACCAGCATGCAGGTCCTCGAGACCGGCTGGACGGGGTGGTGGTGGCAGTGGATCTTCAGGCATGACAATCCCTTGGACAAAAATGTCGGTTTCATGCGAGGATCTGACCATGACGAGTCACGGGCCACGCAACATTTCGATGCCAAGAGATACGGTTTTCCGACTTCCATATCAAGCGGAATATCGTATTCACGCCTCATTTCCGAATGAGGACCCTTTGCGTGCCCCGACATTCCAGGCGAAAGCGTAAACTCATGGACGACCAGATCCGCCTGATGCGTGAGCGCGGCGAGCGCCTCCGCGAAGCGGCCCAGAGTATTGGCATCACCCATGCTGCCAAGGCGGCGGGCGTGCCGTATACGACCCTGAGGGATTACATGAATGGCGGGGAGATGAAATTCTCCGCCCTTGCATCCCTGGCCCGGGTCTGCGGCGTGTCCCTGGACTGGATCGCCTTTGGCGCGTCCGGCGGTTCACCTTCCGGGGCGACAGCGGTCCAGACCACCTCGACCCGCCAGATCGTCGTGCCCTGGTATGATCATCATGAAGATGGCCTGCGGATTGGCCGCGACTGGTTGCAGAGCGTCATTCCCCGGGACCTCGCAGCCCTCTGCCTCATCAGCAATGCAGGCAATGCGATGGAGCCGACCCTGTCCTCAGGCGATCTGGTCATCGTGGACCGGAGCGTCACGGCTGTGACGGGCAGCGCGCTCTATGCGCTGGAGAGCGCTGGCGCTGTGCTGATCCGTCGTCTTGATCCCAAACTCGGTGGTGGGGTCCGGGTGATTGCTGACAATCATCGCTACCCGCCCCAGGACGTCGAAGCCGATCGTCTGGACTGCTTCAAACTGCTCGGCGAAGTGGTCTGGATCGGCGGCGTGCCTCATCCCTGAGGCGTTCTTGATATACGGGAACCTGTTTCTCGAAATAGGCGCATATCCGTATTGACGATGCGCGGGAAATCGTAGATCATCTGGCTTATTGAGTTCGTCGGGTGGCAGGGTCGTCCTGCCGCACAGGACCTGCAAGGAGCTGGCGATGATGTCTTTGTCCCGTTGTGTCTTCCGGTCTGGCCCCTGTTCCTGCCTTTCAGGGGGCGCCTGACATGGTCGTCTCCATCCTCCTTGTCCTGATCGTTCTTCTCCTGCTGGTGCTGGCGCTCGGATCGTCGGTCAGGCTGTTCGCCTGGCTCAAGGCCCGCGACATTCTGCCGCCTGCGGCTCTGATGCTGGGCACGGCATTGGTGATCCGGGTCGTCTTCCACGCCCACTGGGGGAGATAAGCGCTCATGACGTCTTCAACAGACGGTCTGTACAGCGAGGCGACCGAAGCAAAACGCGCGGCCCGTCTGGCTGCCTATCTCGAAGAATATGGTGCTGAGGAAGACGAGACACGGCTTCTGCTGAGATATGTCTCGTGGTTCGGAGCGGGTGCCTGTCTTTTGTGCGGCATCGCCCTGGCTCTGCCCTGGCATCCGCTCTTTGCGTTCGTTCTGGGCATGAGCTGTTGGACGGCTCCGCGTGAACCGTTTCTGCGAAAACTGAAAGCCGCTAAAGACCGCCGCCACCTTCGCGGGCTGGACTGAGACAGTCCGTTCGTTTTTCGGCAGGTCGCCCGCTTTTTTCCAATTGTCCCGTCATCGACTGTTTTTGCAAAAACAGCAAAGGATCCCGCATGTCTGCACGTCTTCTCAGAACCCTGGCCGTCACTCTGTCTCTTACGGGGCTAATCGCCCTGACAGGCTGTGCCTCGGAAGGAAACGAAACACTCAAAAACGAGACCAGTGCCTCCATTGACCAGAAGATCCATGATGGCGTGACCACCAAGGACCAGATCCGGGCCCTGTTCGGAGATCCGCGCGAGAGCACGTTCACCGACAGCGGCCATGAACAGTGGCGCTATGCGTTCACCAATGCCTCGTCTGACGCCGCAAACTTCATTCCGCTTTATGGCGATCTGCATCAGGGCACCCATGGCACGGAAAAGACTCTGACCGTGATCTTCAATGGCGATGTCGTCTGGCACCACACCATGAATGCCTCCGCCGTCAAAACCGGCAGCGGGTTGTTCTGAGGCTACATAAGAGAGAGCCCCCCTCTGCTGTTGAAAGCAGAGGGGGTAGCCCAGGCCGCTGAAGAACTGGATGCATCGTCCGGGTCTGAGGACATTTTCAAACCTTCCCAAGTCATCGTCGACGCCTCCGCTGGTCACTCAGTCTTCCAGCATGGCAGGACCTTGAGGCAGACAACTCCACTCTGCGGCCTGACCGAAGGGTTCCTCCTCGCCAGGCGGTGGAGAGACGACATTGCCTGACAGCACCAGCAGCCGGTTCAGCGGCTCCCACTCAAGAAGTGTTTCAAGCAGAGCAGTTGCGCAGTTCAAACGCAGAAAAGGGCTGTCCTGCGTCAGTTCTGTCATCAGGTCTGTCCGTAGTTCGAGGACGGATTCCTGCAACCCGCACGGCCGTAACCAGGACGCCCGCTGTCGTGCGAGCCGGTACAGGCAGAGATCATACGGTGGTCGATCCTGCGGTCCACCCAGTATGCGGCGCAGGAAGGACATATGAAATCCCGCCAGAACAAAGGGTCGCGGGGCATCCACCGGCATCAGGGCCCGGAACAGGGGATCGCTGATGGTCAGGGCAGGCTGACCATGCTCGTCGGGACTTTCTTCCAGATGACCCGAGGAACGCCGGGGGGCGCCAAGCCAGAGCAGGCTGCGTCCTTCGACGAAGCCATCCCTTTGCAGCAGCGTGACGGGAGCGCCCGCATAGGGCGCTCCTTTCTGATCCGGCGTGATATCGAGCAGTTTCAGGCGCGTGATGGGCCAGCGCGGCAGCCGGATCGGACTAGGGGTCATGACCCGCCTCCCGCGCGCAGCTGCGCCACAAGGGCGAGGAAACGCTTCTGTAACTGCGCTGGCTCAAGCAGATCGTTGAGATACCAGATCTCGGGCGTAAGACGCTGCTGCCGGTAGACCTCCAGTCTTCGGTCGAACTGCGCTAGCAGATGGGATTCCCAATTGTTTCGGGTCACGCGGTCCGCACCGCAGGCGCCCACGATCTCAACGTACCGAACCCGATCCTGAAACCGGATCCCCAGATCCGAAAAGAAGCGTGCCGGTGCCGCGATCTGGATGGGGGGCTCGACGTCCAGTGTAATGTCGGAAGGGGTAACCGGACACAGGGCTTCCCACGCGATCCGCTCGGGCGTGGAGTTGAGCTGCGTCCCATCTTCGGCAATTTTCCCTCCTGTCGGCAGATCGTTCCAGCACGCCATGGCCGCTTTGATGACTGCCGCCCAGGCCCAGGTTCCGCAGTCGCCAAGCCGGGTCAGGTGTTGCCCGGCCGGTGTTGGGATATAACGAAACAAGGAGCTGGGCGGCTGAGCGCGCAGACGCAGGCTCAGTTCGCGGTAGAGACGGAGGTCGTCCGGTGTGGGCTCGAAGAAAGAGCGCGCGACAGAGCACCCAGCACCCGTCCGGGTGCTGGAGGAAGGAAAGAGCAACATGATCGATTGTCCTGAATAAGAAGAGCACAGCGGCAACGCGCAGGGATGCTGCCGCGGGATAGAAGCGGAAACGAAGCTGACGTCAGCGGGCGACGGCGAGCACTTCGGAAAGCGGAAGCTCACTCAGCACGCCAGAGAGAATGCGGCCGGCGACGAACACGTCGTGAATCAAAGAGGCCGGATGATATGGAGCGCTTGTTTGCGGATCGTAGAGCTTCCAGATGCGACGATAATCGTCGTGACCGACAATCAGGTTTGAAAACAGGCCTCTCATCAGCCTGTCAAAACGCAGAACTCGCAGATCATCCCCGTGAGGCAAAGGCGCGAGCCAGCACTGGACACGACCGTCCAGTGGAACGATCAGTGTCGGTGCGCCATGCTCCTTTCCCACGCCCTGGCCGTTCTCGATCGCCTCAAGAAAAGGTCGATGAACAAGATCGTTCCGCAGTTCCGGATCAAGACTCAGGAAGACCGACGTATTGATCGTATCATGCGGAATGTGCGTCACGGTGAACTGTTCGGTCGGAGACCACAGACACATGCGTTCAGCAGAGTGGCTGGCACCGCCGGAATTGCCGACCAGCAGATCGAGCAGACAGGCTTCAATCAAAGTGGAGGCACCACCCTTTGGACGACCAGGAGAGCCTGTGGGGGCAAGCCCGATAATACGAGCTGGAATGTCAGAGGGAGAGAAAGACATAGGAGATCCAGTAAAAGACTGTGATCACCCGCAGGGTCTTGCCATCTGGCAGAGAGAACCTCTGGGGCGAGAGCCGCAGCGCAGCTCCCCTCCCCTTGTCTGCAAAAGAAAAAGACCTCCTCCGCTCCGACGGAATGCAACTCCCAGCCCCTGTATGTTGCAACTCCACCGGTTTCATAAGCCGCGCCAGCAGGCGATGACCAGCTGGTTCAGCAATTCAGACGGGTCCTGCTATTTTTCTCAAAAATCCACTGCCACGCACCAAGGGTGCCTTGGTCTGTAACAGATTTTCCGCACTCTCTTTGTCCGGCGGATGTCCGCCTGATATCCGCTCGGTGCCCCGTCAAGAGCGCAATCATGTCAGAAATCATTTGAGATCTTTCCGGTCCCGATCGTTTGGCATCCAGAAAAAAAATTGAATCCTTTTCCTCAGGATGAGCGATTTTTCTGGTGGCTTATTTTCAGTCTATTAAATCTGAAGGGGTCTGAGCGTGCGTCCTCTATGATGGGCGCTTTCAGTCTCGTGCCACTGCAGCAGTCAGGGTTTTTATGAAAATATTGTCCGAGAAGGAGATCATACTTCTCTTTCGCGAGGCCCGGATCAAGACACGCGGTCAAGAGCTACCTACGTTTCTTGAACTCCAATATGAGGCATTGCAGCCCAGTTTGAACGGCTCGCCTGACTGGCGTTCGGTCACGGCCGGCTTCTCTAGACTTGGCATTCGCAATGCCCGTAATGGCCCTTTGACGCCGGACACGGTCCGTAAGGCATGGCGACGCGTTGAACTCAAGGCTAATGCAAAAACCCAATTGGAACTACCAGCCTCTCCGTCGGTCCATCTTCTTCAAGACACCGCTGCGCCACCGACATCCAACACTGCCCGGCCAGCTCCAAAGGTGGATGGGCGTACAGGCTTCGACGGCCAAAGACCGAACGAGGAGTCACCATCGAGAAATTGGAGCGTAGAGGAAAAGCTGAAGGGGGCTATGCAACAGTTACGGCGTTCGGAGACTCCCATGCCGAAGCCAATTTCTGCGAATCAGAGATCGAAGGACAACAGGAACTAGCTCATCACGAAATAGTGATATTGCATTCCGCCGTCAGGACACCAGACGCCGTGAACCGTCAGGGCCGTCCAGTGACACGCCCAATAATATTATGAACGATCCAGACAATTAATTATGAAATAACTTCTATGTAATTATGGAGATGTTTTTTGATAAATCGAGGAAAGACTACATAAATAGGTTGATTGTTCTCCGGTTTTTCAAATTAAATACCTCATCCTCAAGAGACAAAATTTCTATCTGATGAGCGTCTCAAGGATGAGGTTATCTAATTTATGCCATTCCTAATGAAATGACTTTCATTCTGGTGGCGAACACTGGAGTTAATCATGGTTAGTCCATCGTCTGACGAAATAGCCCGTAAGACGCAAAAAGACGCGCCGCAGAACCTCTTGGACTGCGATAAAGCGAGCAAGCCGATCTGCCTGATTGGCGGGGGCCGCGGCGGGCGAGGAAAAACATCCACCCAGCGCTGGTTATATGAACGAGCACACAACGCCGGGAGATCAGTACTTCTCGCGGACGGCGATCATACAAATCAGTCCCTGCGAGGATTTTTCCCGGAGGCATCATCGCCACCTTCTGCAGAGCCAGCGGCAGTGGGTGCCTGGTTTGAAGCAGAGATCGAACGAGCCTCCACCACAGCCCAGTCCCTCATCGTCGATTTCGGTGGAGGAGATCAAACGATCAAGAAGATGAGCCGCGAATTATCTCTTGTCGAGAGCATCAACGAAGCAGGACTGACCCCGGTCGCTTTGTACTGCATTGGCGGGGATCCGGACGATCTGGGAGCGCTTTATTCATTGTATGATGCTTTTGCACCACCAGCTACACTCATCGTGTTCTCACGTTTCTCTCTTCCAAGCCACATCGATGCAGTTTCGTGGCTTGAGACCGCGGTCCGACAACATCAACCTCTTCAAGCCATCCTCAACGCCGGCGCTGAGCTCGTTCCAGTGCCGACCCTGAGCTGTGCGCATCGACTATCCGAGCGACGATTGAAATTTTTCGATGCCCTCTCGGGGGCCGGAAGTAACCCCCTTGGCGTTTTCGATCGCCAGCGGGTTCAGACTTGGATGCGCGAAATGGAAACAAGCTTCGCCAGAGTTACTCATTATCTTCCGTAATTCACGTCTGGGAACAGAATCATGACAGATACATCGAAATGCACATTCGATCGGCCGCTTGGCATGGTCGACGTCGCAAAGAAATACGGAATTCTTGAAGAGGATCCGTTGTGGCCGCTGATGGTCGCATGGGATGCCGCATGTCAGGCACTTGATGAGCAAAAGTGCGAATTGAGAAAATTCACGCAAGTTATTGATACTGAAATTACGGGCGCTCTCAGAGCTCGGACCGAGACCCTCACGGCAGAAACACGCAAACTCGATGCAGAAGCGGAAAGGTACGCGACACTTGCGCGGCAGATTCATGCGAAAACGATCCACGAGACGAGTGAGCATGTCGCGAAAATTGCCGAAAAAGCCTTTACCCAGCGCGTGCGATCTATCAATCGCAATACACTGGTCGCTTCCGCACTTGCAGCAGTCGTTCTCGCAACGTGCCTCTACGGGGTTGGCCATTTACGCGGCTACGATGATGGGTTCGCCATTGCGAAAGCAGAAGGCGATGCCTTTTATAAAGTCAACGACGCTGCGCGCATTGCGGAAATTACCACGATCAACAGCAATAGCGGTGAGGCTGCCCAACTATTTCAGGAGCATCCGGAAGAGCTGAAAGCGTGGGCCCCCCTTATCAAACTGAACCGGCTCGCGGTGACCAGTATCTGGGACATTTGTCGCCACAAAACATCGTTTGTTTTTGATAATGACCGCAATCAACTGGGTTGCTGGCTTCCTTTGAAAATCCCGACCGACCCAAATCGCCCAAGTACTATGCTTATACCCGGTCGACTTCCAGATCCTGTTACTGCGACTCTCGATGCGAGTGGATCAGATGACGGCAATCAATGAGACTTCAACTGAACAAGTCGTGCTCGTTACGTTACTTGGCACAATTGTGGAGACCCAGGCGGCGCACGGTAAATTGCTCTGTCTCTTGACTGAAGCAATTACCGCCCCCGCCCCCGGAGAAAGCGACCTGATATCCCTCGTGGGTAAGATCGCTTCTGCACTTCAAACGCAGGAGGCCAGAATTGCCGACCTGCATACGACTATTTATCGGCTTCCCGACAGTGTTGCTCAAACGCTGTCCACGGAATTACAGACGCTCCTCAGCGAAAATACCTGATGCTGACTTATCGAACGGGTGCGGGGGGCGTGCCCTCAGCCGCGCGCTTCATGGCTGACCACCTCCTTGAAGCAACCATTCCCAGCGTACAGAACGCACTGCTTCAATATTACAATGGGAGCAGCGCTCCGCTCGGGCCGGATATCTGCTCAGCCGAGCTTGGCGATTCCATTGATCCACGACCGCTAGCCGCGCTCGGCCTGTCGACGACAGAAAAAGGGCTTTCGCGCGAGATGATCATGAACCTGTTATGCGGGCTTCGGGCGGACGGCCGTCCGATATCCGGAAAACAGTATCAGTCCGGCACCACAGATATTGCTTCCACTCTCGATGTTTCGCTTGCGTCTTTATCTGATCCCCAGGCGTGGCAACGACTTGGCGGGATGGCAGCCGGATGTACACAGGACAACACGCGCCGCGCAGCATTTAAACGTCTGCTTCATCTTTACGGTGTTCCCCAGGATCATGCCGTTGACGAAAAGCTCAGCCTGCAGCTTGCCGCAGGCCTCAACTTCGCTGGGCAAAAGATATCCCGACAGACAATTGGAGACGCAATCACGTCCCGTCGCTCACCGATTGGTTATATCGATCTTACCTGGTCCGCAGACAAATCCGTTTCGATCGCCTTCGCACTGGCGAAAACTGATGCCGAACGCGCCATGATCCTGCAGGCGCATCAAGACGCCGTGACGGCTGCCATGGCCTTCATGGAAACACTCATCGGTCGTGCGAGAAAAGGCAAAGCAGGCTCAGGCGGCTTTGACCAGGGGCACATCGCATGGATGCAGTTTATCCACTTCACCGCAAGGCCTACCGTCGACCTGGAAGACACGGACCCGTCAAGTGGGGAAACCTTTACGCGCCCTGTCTCGGTCATGATCCCAGGCGATCCTCAGCTTCACACGCATGTGGTGGTGCCAAATGCGGTTGTCACACGGTCCGGTCGCGTCGGCGCCCTTGACCTCGATCGTCTTGGTGGACGGATCAAGGAACTCGGAGCTCTCTATCAAGCGTATCTTGCCCAGAATTTACGCAAACTTGGCGTCAAAATCGCGTTCGATCCAAAGACAGGAGCCGCGCGCCTTCCGGATGTGCCGGACGCCGTGCGCGATGCTTTCTCGAAGCGAACTCAGGGAGGCCGCGATGCGGCGCGACAATTTGCGACATCCCAGGGTCTGGAATGGGACAACCTGACATCTTCACAGCGTATCAGTCTGCTCAAATCTGGTACTCAGGGAGACAAAAGACAGCCCAAATCGGATGATATGGCCGATTTTGCATTCTGGAGGCAGACTGCGGCAGATCTTGGGTGGACTATTCCCGATTTTGTGGGCGATCACCCGATAACGCCATTGACCCACCCTGACCAACAGCTTGACCGCGCGCATCATCTGGCTGCCGAGCTGGTTGCGGAACGATTTAAAGAGAGCGCTGTCCTGGATGAAGCCACAGCGCGACATTGCGCCGCGCAGGCTCTGATCGCCGTCGGCGTCCATGCCCCTGAAGACATCGATATCATCATCAATACAATGCACACCCGGCCCCTGTTGTTGGACGGCGAGGAAACAAGGCTCATTTGCGTTGAGCATTACAACCGACGTGGCGACCGCAGTCTCAAATTTACTACAGGACTGCATGTGACGCGTGAGCAGACGGTGATTGAACTGGCACGAAACGCCGCCAACGATCGCGATGGTGCAATAACTGAGCCAGAAATTGACGAAGCCATTCTCGCGACCGGTCTGGACTTCTCCTCTTCCCACGGGCAGGCCCAACGTCGCGCCATGACGGCCCTGGCCACATGCGGACGTCTTTCTGTTCTCGTGGGTGTGGCTGGATCGGGGAAAACCACTCTTCTGGCACCGCTGGTGCAGGCCTGGAAAAAAGCTGGACGGACAGTCTGGGGCACTGCAATAGCCTGGCGCCAGGCGACTGATCTTGCAGATGCCGGCATTCCTGAAAATCAGATCAAAGCCTGCCATCCGCTCCTGCACGGCATCAAAACCGGCAAGATCTCCCTCGACGCGAACAGTGTGGTCATCCTTGATGAACTCAGCCTTCTGAGCACCATCCAGCTCCTCGAACTTGTTCAGGCGCAGGCGAATAGCAGGTGCCAGCTCGTTTTGATCGGCGATCCCCAGCAGTGCCAGGCGGTGGAAGCCGGACCCGTCGTAGACCTTTTACGCAGAGCGCTCGGACCAGACACCATCCCGGAACTGGTCTCCAGTGTCAGACAGACTTCTGAACGCGAACGCGCCACGGCTCTCATGCTGCGGGATGGTAAAAGTCGTGAGGCGCTTGACCGCAAACGTGAAGATGGCACGCTTGTTCTGGCATCCGGCGACTACTCCGACGTTGTTACGCGTATTGCCGATTTCTGGCTCGAGCGTCATCACGCAGGATACACCGCGCCAGATTTTTCTCTGACAGTATCCGCTCCGACCAATGCAGATGCCCGTGAGATTGCCCGTGAAATCCGCATCAGACGCCGACAGATCGGTCTTCTTGGAGAAGATCTGGTCCAGATTGATGCCATCGACCAGCATGGCACCACTTATCCCATGACAGTCGCACGTGGCGATCACGTCAGACTTTATGCGCGCACAAACGCCAGATACCCAACCGCCACTCGGGGAATCATCGGAAACAACGGATCCGTGCTCGAAGTCCTTGATGCTGACCAGACAGGACTGACCCTCCGCAACCGGACTGGCCGTGAAGGTTTCGTTGCCTGGACAACGCTCCAGCATCCTCAACGCAGCCAGATCCGGCTTGGTTACGGGGATGTGCTTTCGATTGATGCCACACAGGGCGTGACCTCGACAGAACATATCGAGGCCATGCCGCGTGGTTCGCAGGCCATCAATGCCCACCGAGCCTACACCCAGGGCTCTCGGCATCGGGAACACACATGGCTTGTAACATCCGAGGCAGCGGAACGTCGTCAGGTCGCAGGACGCCGCGCATTGGGAGATATCCGTCCCATTCGTTCCCGGGATATTCTCGACAATATGGCGCGGAACATGGCGCGTCCGGATCAACGCGAGGGCGCTCTGGCACTTTTGGACAAAGCCCGGGCAGGACGACACAGCGCGCATGCAACACTTCAGCAGGCCTGCCTGACGATTGAACGGACCCGACAACGGACAGGTTCCTCACCCAGTCTTGCTCCTGCCCTTGCTCGCCATCGTCACCAGAAAATCCATGACCTTCTGGCTGAAACTGTCTCTTCCTCCCTGTCTGCACAAACCGGGCATGCAACGAGCCTTTCAACAGGCGTGACCGATCTGACCGCCCATCTCAAAAAAACGATTTCTGACGCTCTGGCTCCGCTCGCGGACACTCTGCCCGCCTTCAGACGCCGCCGCGCACGCCGTCTGGCGCGCAAGAGAGCGGAAGAGCGTCTTCGTCGTCAGGAAACGCGGAGCTGGCGACGGATCGAACGGCCTCTGACGGATGAGGAGATGCCGGACTGGGGAACCCCGGATTATTTCGCCCTGATCGGTCTTTCCGATGCGAACGGTCGGCGCTCGATAGACATGAGCGATGCCTTCGACTTCTACAAACACGCGCTCTGGCGCAAAGGGGACGCCCGACGCGGCAAACCCGTGGGATTAAAGACTGCGACGCGCGAAGTCACACGTCTCTTTCAGCTCACTCTGCCAGAGGCGTATTCCAGCAACGGGCCTACAGATCGTTATCAGGATCTTGTCCTCACGCCTCAGGGCCAGCCGTCTTCTTTAACCGATCACCTGATAGACGACCTGAACGATATGGAAATTGCGTTTCACGCCTCCGCCAGACAACCAGACAGCAGAGTTTCCATATCCCACCACGCCCTCGTTTCCGCGCTGTCGGCATTTGATCTTGAAACGGTTCTGGCTGTCTGCGATCGTTTTCTGCTCCTGGCCCGCCCTGATGAGCGGCAGTCACCGGGCATTTCGTCCGACAGGACTCTGACCGTCACATCTGAACGGCATCATTCTGGAAAAGCGAAAGCGTCCCGCCATGACCGCCAAAGACACTCAGGATACGATCTCTAAGTCCGCGAACAAGAGCCGGCCCTCCCTGGGGAACCCCTGGCAGAACTGGCACATCAACCTTCGTAGCGGCATGACTGCCCGTGATCTCAATCTCCGTCTTCAGGCAGTGCTGTTCACGGCAGAACATTATCGTCATTGCAGACCCTACTGGATTAGGACTTTTGGGGCAGAGAAACCCCTTGGCTATGAACCGGATGCACAAGAGCAGACGATGCTTATCCGAGCGGACCGTGCAAGGCGGTATCGCCAGACAACAGTCACAACCTATCTTCGCCTGCAATATCTACATGCACAACTGGCGCAGGCCGTCGGATCAGGACGATCCCAATCGGCGTCACAGCAGGCACGGTTGAATTTCCTGAATGAGCGCATGTCCCGGCTTCAGGATATGACAGGTCGCATTG
The DNA here is from genome assembly GCF_018811945.1 of Gluconobacter sp. P1C6_b. GTDB lineage: Bacteria > Pseudomonadota > Alphaproteobacteria > Acetobacterales > Acetobacteraceae > Gluconobacter. The sequence continues at coordinate 3,714 of NZ_JACRVU010000022.1, read as the reverse complement.
GAGCATCAGATCCTTTTGATTTCGCTGCCCTTCACCGGGGATTGAAGCCCCGTCGCCTGCGACTAACACGCCTGACGTCGCGGGAGATGACCTTTATCGACTATGAAGAGCGGCGCCGAACCCTGCTTCTTGCCGGAGTTTATATCATCGGCCAGGCCATCCATGTTGCAGCTCGCCTGATTGTCCACCACGGTGATACGATCAATGTGTCCTGGAACCTTCTGGCGCATCTCTTTTCTGAAGCTGTCGAACCCGGAAGCAGACGCAGTCTTTCCCACTACCTGATGGACCAAACGTCGGTTCAAATTCGTAATGATTTGGAGCAATTCATCACCGTAACATATCCCCTGAGCGGAGCACGCACCAAAAATCGACAGGCCAAGACGGACTCCAAGTATCTGGGTCTGACGAGAAGCGTGTTTTTGGATCTGAAAAAATATTATGAACCAGTGGCTGCCCAGTTGGGTGCCATGCACCTTCTCGCCTGCCACCGTACCGAGCCGGCACGCCCGAATACCGGGCAATGGCCTTCTGTCATCCCACCTGAGAGCGGGGCCCCTTCTCTGATGCGGGGTGGTTATACCCTTCTTGAGGATCCGGAAGACGAGGACATGACCTATGCGACGATCGGGCATACCCTGGCCCTGGAACAGATCTTGACCCGTCAGTTACCCGCGGCCCGTTCAAAAAAAAGGAAATCCCTTCTCACGAGGGGAGATTTCATTCCGCTGAACGGCGATTTTCAGTCCTCCGCGCTGTCCAACGATACCGGGATGCGCTTCAGAGATAATTCGATCTCTGTTTTTCACGATCCCTTCTCTAATAAGAACTATCATGTGAAAGATCCGAGTTCTCCGTACAAGTCTGAAATTGACAGCTACGAGTATGACGAGAACCAGCCTTTCCATATTCCAGAGTATATTCCACAGCCTTCAGAGCCGGACGATCTCGAGACTCTGCCAGGCCGTGAGTGCTCTGCGGATAACCAGGGGCCGCCACCCCAGACAGACGGCGCCGCTTCTGTGTCCGACGATCATGACAGACGCTTTCTGAGTGCCAGGATTCCACTTCGGCTGCCTCCGTTACCGGAAAATGTTTTAGCGGCTGCGCTGGCGTATCAGGATCCCAACAAAAAACCTAAAAAATAGTGTCCCGGAAAATCCGGACTCCAGCAGACGGATCCCACTTGCTTCTCTTCAGGCCGAACATAAGTCGCCTGGAGAAAAACAATGACGTCTCAGTATTCTTCCGCTCAATCTTTCCCTGACCTGATCCTGGCGTCTGAGTGTAGCAGCGTCATCGGAATATCGAGCCGACGCATCCTCCCTTTGATCCAACCTGGCGAAGTCGTGCACCGTAAGGAGGGACGGCGGGCACGGGTATTGATACCAGCGAGCGCATGCCGACGATATCTCCAAAAGAAGATGGCAGCTGACAAGACGCGCGGTACGCTTGCCGGGGATATGGAAACAGTCCTGCAAAATTATTATTGCATCCCTGCCCTGATAAAGATCGAATACGCGGCAAGCTTTTTTGAAACGTCGCGATCGACGCTGAGACGCTGCGTCTCGGACAATCTGATCACAAGCCTGCATATCGGTCGGAGTCATTACGTTCTGTCGGAATCTGCCGCTCATCTTTTCCGGCAGAGAGCTCCTGATCATGCATGAAAAAAAATCTCGGGATATAAATCGATCCTATCGGGAGCCTGCCGGGATTTCTGACCATCCGCTTCGTACGCTTGCTAAAATTCTCGCACGCCAAGCGGCCCGAGAATGGTATGAGGGTCAGATCAGCCCTGATTTGGACGTTTTCCCACCGCCACCTGACAGAAAGCTGCCGCCATGAAAGTTGTCCTTTATGCGCGTTACTCCTCAGACAATCAGCGGGATGCGTCCATTGAGGATCAACTGCGGGCGTGCCGGGGTTATGCTGACACACAGGGCTGGACGATCGTTGACAGTTACAGCGACAGGGCGATTTCGGGGGCATCCCTGATCCGACCTGGGATCCAGGAGCTCATCACGGATGCCAATGCTGGTCGCTTCCAGATCCTCCTGACAGAAGCCATGGACCGCCTGTCCCGCGATCAGGAAGATATTGCCGGTCTGTTCAAACGCATGAGCTTTGCAGGGGTAAAGATCGTCACCCTTTCAGAGGGTGAGATCAATCATCTCCATATTGGCCTGACCGGCACGATGAATGCGCTCTATCTCAAGGAACTGGCCAACAAGACCCGGCGGGGTCTACGTGGCCGCGTCGAACTGGGCAAATCCGGTGGCGGCCTGTGCTACGGCTACGATGTTGTCAAACAGCGCGACAGTCATGGCGAGGCGATCTGTGGCGAACGCGCCATCAATGACGAGCAGGCGCAGATCGTCCGTCGGATCTTTCGGGACTATGCCGACGGCAAATCTCCCAAAGCCATTGCTCTTTCACTCAATGCTGAAGGCCATCGCGGCCCCCTGTCCGGAGCCTGGAGCCCATCAACGATCAATGGCAACCGCGAACGCGGCACCGGCATCCTCAACAACGAACTCTATATCGGCCGACTGGTCTGGAACCGCCTGCGCTACATCAAGGACCCCAGCACAGGGAAACGCGTCTCCCGCCTCAACCCTGAATCCGAATGGGTTCTTCAGGACGTGCCTGACCTCCGGATTATCGAGCAGGATCTCTGGGATGCGGTCAAAGCCCGTCAGAGCAAAACAACCTGGTCCCAGAAATCCCGCGGCACCGGCACACACCCCCTCAACGCCCTGCAACGTCCGACCCATCTTCTGACAGGCCTCATCAAATGCGGCTGTTGCGGCGGTGGCTTTTCGATGATCTCCAAACATCACCTCGGCTGCTCAACCGCCCGCAACAAGGGCACCTGCGAGAACCGCCTGACGATCCGACGGGATGTTCTGGAAAAATCCGTGCTCAACGGACTGCGGACCCAGATGATGGACCCTGCCCTTTTCAAAGAATTCTGCGACGAGTTCACGCTCGAGATAAACCGTCTGCGGATGGAAAAAGGGGCCGATCTGGTCGCTCTGAAATCTGAACTGCCCAAAATCGAGCGCGAACTCGACAAGGCCGTGCAGGCGATCCTCGACGGTTTTGCCAGCCCTGCTCTCAAGACACGCATGGAGGAACTCGAAGCCCGCAAGGCAGAAATCGAAACACAACTGGCCGATGCGCCTGCTCCACCTCCCCTGCTGCACCCCAACATGGCCGAGCTGTATCGCCAGAAGATCGCGTCTCTCCACAACAGCCTCCAGAACAAGGCCGATGCCACGCAGACGATGGAGGCAATCCGGTCCCTGATTACGCGGATCCGCCTCATTCCGGAGAATGGGGAGCTTGGGATTTTTCTTGAGGGTGATCTGGCTGCGATGCTGGGATTTGCGACGAACAGAAAGAGCGCCGAGCGTCACCCTGATGCTGGCGTTTTCGAGAAGTTTTTAGTGCAGGATACATTGGTTGCGGGGGCAGGATTTGAACCTGCGGCCTTCAGGTTATGAGCCTGACGAGCTACCGGGCTGCTCCACCCCGCGGTGGTGTTTGTTGATGTTGGGGGATTGGTGTGGTGAGTTGGGTAGGCTGGGGGACCTGGCGGCGACCGACTTTTCCGCACCTTAAGGTGCAGTATCATAGGCGCTGAGGGATTTCACGGCCGAGTTCGGGATGGGATCGGGTGTAGGGCCCTCGCAATGGCCACCAGGTCTT
>NZ_JACRVU010000021.1 GCF_018811945.1 Gluconobacter sp. P1C6_b | reverse complement strand
TCGAGACCGGATCAGAGCTGAGGGCCGGGCTTGGCAGATGGATCGCCCATTATAACGAAAGGCGTCCGCATACGGCGCTGGCTGGACGTACGCCCGATGAGGCGTATCATGACGTGCCGACGCCATCTGGTCCGGGGTTAACCCCGGACCAGATGGCCAACAGCAACGCCGTCAGAAGGGCGGCATAACAACAACCGGGTATAGCTTATCAAGCCCGCAAAACTGTCCGAACGGACGGGACCACCTCAGTCCGTGCAGCCAGTCAGAAAGGCGAAAATGCTCATGCCCGCTAGAAGGAGTGCGGGACGGGTCGGCCGGATCATTGTTGAATCCCCGTGTTGGTGACGAGCGCCACGTGATTCGGATTGAAGAATTGCAGGCGGATGGTCTTGCCTTGGGCTGCCAGGGCGCGAACGACCTGCGACATCACACCGTCGTCGTTTCCGTGGACATCCTCGTGATGAAAGCCACCGGAGAAGATCGTCGTTACGGGCACCATCCAGTTCATGTCAGCTGGCCAGATCACCTTCCAGCCGGCCCGATCGCCCCAAGCAATCATCTGGTCGCGGATCGGCTGTCCTTCGATGAGCGTCCAGTATTCAGCCGGTGGCTGCAGACGTACTGGAGGCTGGGAGACTACCGGTTGTGGGGCTGTGGGCTCCGGTACAGGCGTCGGAAGGGGGGCCTTCTGCACTTTCTGTTGCGACTGCGGCGCAGCCGGAGCGGCGGGCGCAAGTTGGATTGGTCCGGATTGCGCGGCTGGGGCCGTATGAACTGGGGCCTCGGTGCTCGGCGCAGGTACAAGCACTTCCTGTGCTGGAATGCGCAGCGTGAGAGCTGTCCCCGCCCGTAGGCTGCAGCTTCCCTTTCGGCGAAGAGCGCCATCTGCGTCATGGCTGTAGAGACAGGTGGCCGCAGCGTCGTCGCTGTCCAATTCGACCAGAAGGTCCGCTCCGAGCGGCGAAACTGCGTATCTTACCGTCTGTGCTCCTGGATAAGGCATTCCTTCCGGAGAGAGCGCAAAGCCGCGCTCGCGCAGCGTATCAGCGAGCAGCGTCTGGGCGTGGGCTTGGTCTGGCCCGCTATAAGGCGCGAGCCGCAAGACGGTGCGGCCGGCATCCATGCTGTTAGCCAGAATGTCTGCAATAAAGACCGTCAAGGCTGACGTGTCGCGAAAAGTTGCCCCGGTAACGTGGGACGTTTCAGAAACTGGTTCGCCGGCGCACGCGCTCAGAAAGGCGAGCAGGGACGCGGCGGCATAGGCGTGGGGGCGACGCATCAGGCCTTTCCTCCATGGGTAATACGAACGACGGGAGAGCCGGCCTCGGAGCCGATGAGCATCGCGTCATCGACAGGCAGATCGACGACGTAAGAGTCTCCGACCGTGCGATAGGGTTGTGTGGCCGCGCTCTTGGGCGAGATGACAACAAGGCGCGGAGCGGCATTTATGCCGCCCGGGGGAAACTGGATGTACGTGTGACCGCCTTCGCGGTAGATCCGCATCGGTTTCCACGTCGGTTGAGCACCGGTCATCCTGTAGTCGAAATCCGGTGTATTCTTTTGTGCCATCGCAAGCGGGGAGGGCGGTGGATCCGGCTGGCTAGCTGGGTCGCCGGCTGAATACGTAAAAGCCACGCTCCGCATAGTGGCTTCTGAGGGATCCAGTAGCAGCACATAGGAACGACGGTTCGTCGTGAACCGCAGTACGGCGCGGCGCGGATTAGGTGATGGCGTGAGCGCGACTGCCCAACCTGCGTGAATCCCGTGCGAGCCCTGAACAAGATCTGCAGCCCAGCCACTCTTCTCCGGTAGGGAGAGGGCACCGGCCGTCATTGTTTCGCCCAGCTGGAGCCGCACGATACAGACCTGACCCGAGACGCATCCGATGCGCGGGTATCCATCCCCGAACGCGAACCACACGATGCCGTTGCGTCCTCGGATTGGCTTTGCTTCCGCTGCGCTCTCTGCCGAGGTTACAGGTGGCTGCTTGACAGCAGGTGCAGCGGGAGCGAGCACGACCGGGCGGTCATGCGTTATCGCGAGGGGAAAACTGCTACGCGCAGGTGTAGCAATTCGTTCGTTCAGGCTCCCGAGAAAGCCGTTAATCCGATCGAGGCTCTTCTGCAGCGCAAGCTCCGGCGAGGGCATACCTGGCACGTCTACCGAGACGGGAGGGGAGGATTGTTCTCCAGAGCATGCCGCTAGGGAGCAAAGAATGACGAGTGGTAGCATGACAGGACCGTTCTTCATGCCGACAGTGTGGCGGACTCCTTTGTGAGTGCGGACACCTCGTCCTCAGAGGGCATGCGGATGACCGTTCCCAGCCCAACACCATCCCTGAGTTCTCTGGCAATGTCCTCGATCACGCCGCCAAGGGCGGTGCTTGCGTCCTGGCCGGCTTTCATCCGGACGTCTTCGCGGCGCTCAATTTCCTGTTCGGCCGATCCCCTTGGAAAGACCTTTGCGAGGCGTCGACGTGCTTCTGTCGTCCCGAGTGCGTCATAGAGACGGCGTCTCAGGGCGGTGTCCTTGGGGCTGGTGGACAGCGCCCACAGTTCAATCGGCCCCATAAGATTGAGAACGAACAACTCGTACAGTTCGTGGTTCACGCGCGTCTGCCAGATGAGCGGGGCACCGCTTCCATCGGCGCGGGGGCCGTTCAGTCCATTGCGGACAATCGCCTGGGCGGCTGAACTGAGGCGAAAACGCTGGCAGATTTCATTGGCTTCCTCTTCGTCGCCGGCACCCAGAATGAAGCGTCCGGTTGAGTGAGAAATGAGATAGTCTCCAAAGTCTGCTAGCTTCTGGCTGGCAAGGCCGATTTTCACATTGAGCTTGGCGCCCCGTCGTGCGGCCTCTTCAAACTGCTTCTGGATGAAGGGCGCACCTGCGGTTCTCTGGAACTCGTCACACTCAATCCGCTTGAAGCTTTCCCGGAACTCCTCGAAGCGTTTGCGATGATACGGGCGGACATGGATCGGGACGTATTGGGCATCATCCGGATGAAGGAAGAAGTTCCGCGAGACGATCTGAAATCCGAGGAGATACATCAGGTCCGTCTGGCGCTGCGCCTCTCCCTGTCCTTCCGGCGCGACCCGATCAATGTCGATGACGACAATCCGGGCAGCCCCAAGATCCAGACGTGTCGGCTTTGTCAGGCTTGGAAACTTGGCGACGAAATGATTGAGGTACCGCCTGAAAACGTCGATGGAGGACTCTGTCCCGCCTGTCGGGTTTGCCTTCTCGAACTCCAGCCGGATGCGCTCTTCACGCACCACTTCGACCAGGTCGCTGATGACCGGTACGGCAAACTGGGTGGCGCGGTGCGCCATACGCATGTCGCCGGCGTTTGCCAGCATGTCAGCGACTTCCCACCAGGTCGTCGCCCGTGTTGCGGAAAGCCTGTGATGCGCGAGGGCCATGTCAATGCCGAGGCGATCGACCCCTTCGCGGTACATCTTGGGACGGACGGAGGGACCAGTGTCCGAGAAATACTCATACGCGGCCGTAATGAGTGCGTCGATCAGCTGGTTCATGCTCTCGAAGTCAGAGCCGTCGAGCGGTTTACAGATCTGCGCGAGAAAATTCGTCAGAAACGTGCGGTGATAGGGCAGCGGCGTGCGACAACAGGTTTCGGTATCGAAAATGTTGTAGGCGTGTTCGTCAATGAGCTGAAACGGAATGTGAAGCGCAAGGTGACGTTCTTCCTGTCTCAGTCCGGCCCTGACCATATCGATAAAGCCGGAGGAGGAATCTCCGACGTCCATCTTGCCAATCAGTGGAAGCCGCGCGCCCTGAGACGTCATGGCAGCGGGGCTTAAAACTGTTGCGAGAAGCAAGGCGTTGGCAAGCATGGACTTACCGCGGCGCGAAGGTGCTACGAACAGGTCAAGCACCGCCTCGCGCCCCGATCCGGCCGGGTCGTAGGGAACCACGGTGCCATCGTTCGCGCGGAACAGCATTGCACCATCGGACCAGGGCATCCCCGGTCTGGCCCATGGCATCATCGTCAGAATCTGGGACAGCGGGCCAGGGGTTGGCGGTGCGGTTGAGGCTAGGGCCAGCCCGGGGACGGAAGACAGAACACCCGCAAGCGGGTCCCCACACACGCGGCTGGCCTGAGCACTGTCCCACGATTGAATGGCCTGCTCGAGCCTGGAGGCGCGGGTGCGGAGCGCTTCTGTATCACCGGTTGACGAGCGGGTCGCGAAGGCCATGCGCAGCTTGACGATGCTGTCGCTCTGGCGGCTGCGCATGGCCTTCAGCTCTTCGAACCCTGAGTTGATGGGGGTGTTGGAGCCGAATTTCAGGAACTGGGCAATCGTGTCCTTCCAGAGCATGTAGCCCGGTCGCACGCCCTCGATCAAAGCCGTTGCCCGCCACGGCATACGGCGACCTGACAGACGCCCTGCAAGCTCGGTAAATGTCGGGACCGGTTTGTTGCTCACGCCTGGTACCGGCATTTCGGGAACACGCGTCAGTTCGATCGGGCTCCAGTCGAAGACACCCATGCGGGCCGTGGAGAAGTCAGGCGTGCTGGCATCGTCACGGAAGAGCTGTTCGCGCAGCGGAGGCCAGAGAACATCGGCCGCGTCAGTCGGAGCATCCGTCTCGGGAACGGTTCCGCCCGGTTTGCGAAGCGGCGTGGACGGTGTCCAGGCAGAGCCGATCGTATCGGGGTAGAGTTCATGCCGAATGGCCTGCAGACCCTCCTCGGGGCTGAGAATATCGACCTGCACCGCTTCTGCGCTCAGAGCATCACAGGTACCCTGCACGAACGTCTGATGGATCGTCCCGAGCTCAAGGCTTCCCAGAAGCGGGTTCTGAGCATCACCCAGGGGCGGCAGGCCCTTGAGATTGCTGGCCCGCTCGCGTTTGGCCTGGGACACCTCCTGCGATGACAGGCATGCAGGTCTTGTCCAGAGAACGAGGTACGTGCGTTCCTGACGCATGAAAGGTGGAAGCACCTTCTGTCGTTCCGTGAAGATGTCTTCAAAATCGGCGTTCAGCGCACCTGCAACGGTTCGTCGTTCATCGAGGTTTCGCCGGATGCTCTCACTGACACCCTCAGGGTCGGCGACATAGCAGAACTGCAAAGCATGGCCGGGCCGACTGAACTGACTTCCCAAAGCCAGACGAAGTCGTGAGGATGCCGCGGCGATTTCAGCCCCGTTGGCGATCCGCCGCATCCCGCGCAGACGGATGACGGTGGCGTAATCGCCCTGAAACGTGATCAGGCCGCGTTGATCGCAGGTTGCCAGATCGCAGAACGACGTCACGTCCCGATGCAGGAAGGTTGATACAGCGGCAATCGTTCGGAGGACACCATCGAAGAGGGAGGCTCTGGACCGCGCGGGACGCGGTGCCTCCTGCCCCTCTGAGTGCGCTGGTTTTTTACGTAGCATCAGCGTGATACTGCCCATTCTTGAGCCGCGTCGAGATAGCGGCGCGGATTGTCTGGAAACCACGTTCCCCGCATGAGGATCCGAAGCCCGGTTTCGTGAGCTTCCGGGAAAGGGTTACGGGAGAGGCTTTTCAGAGCGGATCGGTACAAAGACGGGCGGTCCGTCCCGATCTTCTCCAGTGCCCCGAGGCGGCAGGACAGAAGAGCCTCGAAGGCGCGCTTTGCGCTCAGAGCCTCGCCTGAAAGCCCCTGATCGTAAACGGTGTGTCCCGCTGTTTTCGCGGCCACATGAAGTGCTGTGACACAACGCCCCAGAGCGCCCTGATCCAGATGCGGGAGCCAGATCAGCGTCGCGACATCGTCTATACCGGGCTCATCGAGCGCGAATGCTGGCGCACAGGTCAGACAGAGGGGTCTGCCTGACACGGTAACTGCTGCGAGCATGTGCTCGCAGCAGGTGCAATGCCCGCTCATCGGTGCTGTCAGATCTTCAACCGTCAACCTTTCAGGGGCGGCCGAAGCCAATGGGCGCGACGACGGCATCTTACTTGTCGAACTTCATCTGCTGCTGTTCGCCAGTGACGCTCGGCGCGGTACCAAACATCGTAAAGGACGCGGTCTTGGCAAGGAACGGGAAGGCCAGGAGAACGCCGCCGCAAATGAAGCCAGCGATGATCATGCCAGGCTTCGATCCGGCGTTCGGATTGCGCTGATGCTGCCACCAGCCGAAGATGGCCATGGCGAGCAGAATGCCACCACCAATAAAACAGAAGGCATTCAGCCCCATACCAAAGGCGTTCATCCCTTTTTGGGTCGCGTCTCGCGTGATGTCGTCAATGGCCTGAGCATGTGCTGCGGAGGCGAGAGCAAGAGACGACAATGCGGAAAGTGCAGGGGCCGCGACCATCAGGGAGCGCTTCAGGTGTGTGCGGGAGGTCTGTGTCATAATGACTCCGGAATAGACGCTCGGGGCGTCGATTGTGGGGTGGGGGTGTAGGGTCACTGCACAAGCTTCAGTTCTTTAAGGAGTGCAGGACCAAGGACGTCTGCGTTCATCACGAGGAATCCCGCTATTCCCATGACCATGTTGAGGCCGGTGGAACTGTTGTTCGCGCCTTTCGCCCGGCCCATCTGGCGCACAATCGCGAAATAGACGATCAGTGCGCCGTAGGCTGCGAAGTAGACGTGAAAGACATTCAGGATGGCTGTCAGGGCGGCCAGCGGGCCACCTTGTGCCGCTGTCATCAGGGCATCCGAGGAAAAGCTGACTTTCGATGATGCACCGATGCCGGCATTGGCCTCAAAGCCGAGGGTCCGGTTTCCCATATTGAGAAACTCGGGGAACGACAGGAAAGTCGCACCAACAAGGATCATCATCTCCGGAACCACGCCTTTGGAGAGCAGCCCGTTACTGATGGATGAGCGCTGAAAGATGCCGATGACGCCGCTCAGGAGAAAGCAGCCTCCGCCGACGTAGCAAAGGAACGGAAGCAGCCAGGACAGTGCGGCACCAAGATCCTGAGCGAAGTCGAAAAGCCCTTCCATCTTAGTGGATCAGACCTTTTGGGGTGCGAACGACCCATCTCGACCCCGAAGAGGTAATCGCGATGACCGGCCCCCATCCGGGGATCACGGAGCCCGCTTCGACGCGGCTGGCATTGCCCTGTTCGTCCTGAAGAATGGCAATTCCTGGCGCTCCCGCCTGCACCGTGAACTGGGGCAGATGTACAGGTGCGGCTTTCGGCGCACTTGGTTCCGCTGACGGGTGAGGCTGCGCAACACTTACGGCCCGCGGCGCAACTGGCACAGCACTGCTGTGTTCACGAGCCGGATGGGCCAGAGCGGACTGGCTTGCCTGGAGCGCGCGATCTGTCTGGTCTTCGTGATGCTGAAGTTCGTCAAGGCGTCCCTTGAACTCGCCAAGACCGCGGTTCAGCGCCGCCGTCAGATTGTCCTGCATGGCGTCGACGTTTTTCTGCAAGGCCGCCACATGATCATCCAGCGCTTTCAGCTGTTTGGCCATTTCCAGCTCGAGGGCTGCGTCTGGTGAAGGGGATGCAGGGGAAGCGATGGACGCCACGGGGGCCGCAGCCGGAGCGGCAGACACAGCGGACTGAGCCTGAGGCGTGGAGACCGCCTGGCTCGGTGGCACCGCAGAGGCGTTTGGTGCTCCATCCGCGACGGCGGGCGGCACGGGAATGACTGGGGCCGCTTTGATCTCAGTCGGCTTTGTGGTGGCTGGGGGATCAACCGGGGCTGTCATGCCCTCGCCGCCGAACGGGTCGTCGTTTTGAGCGACAGAGGGTTGCTGGGTCCGCTTTTCCGGGGCGTCGGGCGTGCCAAGCGCTGGTGGTGCCAACGTAAAGGCCGATTTTTGAGCCGACGGGACCGCTGGTGTGGTGGTGATTGATGCGCGTGGTCTGTCATTTACAAACGGGATAGGGACGCCAAAATGTGCACCGACCGCCACAGCACCGCCAAGCAGACCTCCAACCCCTAGCACCGCCAGAGCGGTACCGACCAGAAGTCTGCTTCGTGGCGCGCGCGGGGCACGATCTTCCTTGCCATCCTGCGCATTCAGAGGCTTGCGGCGGCCCGCTGTCGTTTCCTCCGGCGCATCTGCCCGGTTGTCTGACAGCTCTGCCTCCTGTGGCATCGGGCCGTCCCCGGCCTGTTTGCCGGTCCGGTCCGTGGAGCGCTTTTGCGGTCGCAGCATCTCCACGACCTCTCCTGTGTCCTCACGGCGCATTGCGTTTCCTCGCATGCTGATGGTCCCTCCTGTGTCGTCCTTGCAGGATGCCAAAGGCCGTTGTGAGTGCAGTCAGGGGGCGTCCAGAGGCTCCGTGAAAATCACCCCGATAGGATCATCCTTATGAAGAAGGACTGTAGGGTTCTGAGGGGTTTGCTTTTGCAGGATCTGGCCCATTTCCTGTCCAGCCCGTCCGGCAGCAACACCAAGCTGTTGAGGTAAGGTCAGGTGCGTGAACGAACTCACGCCCAGCCCGCTGGTCACACTGTTTGTGTTTGAGTTCTGCATCGCGTTGCCGAGACCTTCGACAAAAGCCGCCGCGGCCGGAAGAAAGATACGCGTCGGGAGATGTTCGTGAACTTCCGAGGCAAGCCCGGTTTCCATGGTGTCGGGTGCGACGGCATAGGCTGAAACCGGCAGAGGATCGCTGTCACCGATCATGAGTTTATCGAACTTGATGACCAGACGTTCGTCCTTACGCTCAAAGGACCCCGACAGCCTGTCATGAGCGAGTGGTCCTGAATCAATTTCGACGAGAACCGGAGTACCGGGATAGTCGCTGTTGATACCAAGAAGAGAATGGCCATAAACGCCCCTTCCCGCAGCGAGGAGCCTGTGGGTTGCCGATTTCACGGTCGCCACATTCTGCTGTGAGCCGGTTTCACCTGAGGCGGTCGCCTGTGGCTCCTGCGTGAAAGACGTGCTGTCCTGCCTGTGGCCACCTGCCGCCGCGGTTTCCGCTGGAAGTTCCATGTCCAGTGAAGCGGGCCTGCCGCTCCACGCAGCCAACAGCTCGACCTCCTGTGCCTCGGAGAGTTCTCCTGCCAGCCGCTCCCGGCTGGCGGGCCGTTCGGAGACAGTCTTTGTGCCTTCCGGCGCGCGCGTGAACTGATTAACCGCAGGAGGCGGAGGTGTGGCTGGCCGAGGCGTCCCAGGGGGCGTTACGCCGGCAGTTGTTGCAGAACCAGTGCCAGGCATCCGACCCAGCAGAGGGGCTTTATCGTCCCCCAATGGCCTGCTCGTCGTCAGCGCGCTTGCAAAAGAGCGTCCACTGGCCTTTGCGGCGTCGGCATCAGCCTTTTCCTTCTCAAGCGTTGCGTTGTCGAGCTTGTCGGAGTGGTTGTTTCCGCCGGCTGGCGGCGCAAGATTTGGGGTCTGCAAAGCCGCCGACTTCGGTTTTGGCGTCGAGCCGTGGCTCATCATGTACCATCCCCCCGCGGCAAAAACGAGAAGGCCTGCGGCCGCGAAGGCCGGGCGACGAGACGCCTTGAAACTGGTGGCAAGGCCGCTTGCAGATGCGGCCGGTTCTGGATGAGCTTCGCTCACGGGCCGTCCTCCGATAGTGTCGCAGAGATGATCCGGGCGCCTGAAGACAGGAGCACGTTTGATGTCTCGGGGATTTCGTAAATTCCGATGCCGTACTCGGTCTCATGGGCGCTTGGGGCGGGAGAAATCGGCGTGTAATCCGTGCGAAGGTACATCTTGTCGCCGAGCTTCCATGCCCGGATCCGGTCCGGGCTGACGCCAGCAACACGCAGCGGAACGGCATCGGCCGGTGCCGCGCCATCGAGCATGGCTTCGAGGTTGCGATCGCCCGTAGCCGGTGCGTCGGGCTCGGAATTGGGCGCATCCTTCGCATTTGGTCCGCGTGCGGCAACGCGCACCGTCAGGTCCGCGTCATAGGCGCCCGTTCCACTGATGATCATGAAGGAGATCGGCTTTGGCGCGCCCTTGAGATTGACCAGAACACCGCCATGAGCATAACGCGAGACGGGGGTCAGCTGCAGGACGTTCGAGCCGGCTTCCGGAACACACGCATTGATCCCGACACTGCGCACGGCGGAGTTCTGTCCCTGACCATGGGCGTCACAGCCGCCGCTCTTGTTGGTGGCGATATCCCAGGCAATCGGCCAGGATTGACCCGTTTCATCGAGAAACGTGATGGCGGCGGGATAATCCTGCGCAATCCTGATGATGTTGGTCTGAGCACCCGGGGCAAGGGAGATCCGCACAGACCGCGACACAGGGGTGGCCAGACGGTGAGGATCTTCTGCTGCGTCCAGGTTCTTCTGGCCCTGATCGACCCGGTCATAGAAGTGTTGCATTGCGCTGGGAGGCGGCGGCAAGCCTTCATAAATGGGATCGACCCGTAGCGCGCCGTTGCTGTCCCGCGTGGTCTGCGCGCAAACCACCGTTTCGGGAACTGCTAGCAGCAGAAGCCCGATGACCGCTCTAACTGTGATGTTCATTCAGCCCCCGTTATCGGCGGCGCGAGGCGCGTTGAGTTCTGTGATGACAAGCCCGTCAGGATGCTCGGGGCTGTTGGTGCGCCTGATCGTCACATCCACCGAAAGAAGGTTGGTGGTCGAGCCGGAGGCATTCTCCCATTTGAGCAGCATTGGAAATGAGACGTGCCACTCATAGTCGCCACTTCTCGTTTTTCCTTCGGATCGTATTGATGGCGCACTCTTCGGCGTGGCGGTCAGGAAGACACGTTTGGCCTTGATGAAATCAATATTTCCCGGCCCGGAAAAGGACTGAGCCCAGGCGTTCCATGCGGGAAGGTCGAAGTCTTTCGCAGAGGCATCCAGATGCTTGGCGTAAGTCACGAAATCCATCGTATAAAGATTGGTGACTTTCCTCGCGGCCCAGTTGATGACCTCGGAGTCAGAAAAATATGGCTGGTCCGTGACGATCAGCTCCCGGGGTTTCCCAAGCGAGTCATGATAAATGTAACGGACGTGCGGTGTTTTCATTACCGATACGGTAAGGGCCAGTCCCAGAATGACGTTGAGGATCAGACTGCCCGAAAAGGCAATGAGAACGCGCTTGACGATGCGCTGGAGGAACTCCGGATCGAGAAGTCTCCGGCTGATGGCAGCGGACGCGTTACGCATCAATGGAAGCATCCCGACGCGCGGCGCTCGACAAGACGACTGCCGAGGTAGCTGTAATGCTGCTGGCGGCGATCTTTCGGATGCTGGAAAAACACTGTGTTCGTGATGCCACAGGTCCTTGCGATCATCTGGCTGGCGAGTGTTGCATTTTCGGCAACAGCAAACGGGTTTTCGGTCGGAGAAGTGCGTAACAGTGTGAAACCAGCCCGGCTTGGAAGCCCCGCCCTTTTAGCGGCCATGCACACGGTATTATACTTCAGTCCGAAGTATTCAGCGATAAAGGCAGGCGAATAAAGCCTTTTCCAGAGATCAGCCAAAAGATGCAGGGACTGTGTGTTCCAGATGGCTCTTCCAGACGCTGTTTTTGGAAACGCGCCCGGTATTGCTGATGCAGGACTGTTGTATCGTTCATGAACGGTGTCGGTATTTTTTCGAGCTTGTGCAGCACGTTGGCGCTTCAGCGTCAGCGGACGGCGCAAGCCCAGTCGCTTTGCCTTGTTCGCGACCGCCTGCGGAGTTCTGCCGAGCCGCTCGGCAATGACCTTGATCGCCGTGTCCGTCGGATAGATTTTCGTGAGCAGTGTCGTCTCGTTGTGAGACCATAGCCTTCTGGTTTTCGTCAGCTTTAACGATATTTCTTTACTTATTGTTAACTCTTTTAATATCCCAACAGGACGTAAGAACTTGTTAAATGGCAAACCTATCCACGGTGAAACCACCTCGCTTTGAAACTTAATTTCCGCAATGCTTGCCTGCATGATATTCTTTACATCCGTAAAATCGTTAATTCATCGTCAAACAGCCTAACCGCTCGCGTCGCAAAATGTTACCGATGACTGGTCGTTTTTGAGGAACTGTGTAGTTTTGCAACAGTGCGTGGAGAAGGCAGCGGAGTCCCGAAAATCGGCTAGGCCGCGTTTGAGGAATACCCCCATTCCGTTTTTGCATGGATCACAATCTGATTTTTGGGGCTTCCCGTTCCGGCTTCGGAATGTCTCGCAAAGACGTTTTTCGGTTGCCAACCCGTTCCTGCCGCCGCGACAGACCGGGCACGCACTCACATCCTCCACCTCTATTATCTCTCAGGATGGAAACCGCTTTGGAGGGTCGAGGTGTCTGGTGAGACGAGAGAGCAGGAAAAGCCCAAGGGCGGATGGCTGACAGCAGAGGGCGCGAGGCAGATCCTTGGGCCTCTCGGAAAGCCTGTCTCACGACAGGACAGTCGCCCTTCGGGGACGCCTCCGGGTGCAGCACAATGAGCGCGTGCCGAGAGAGCACACGTCTCACCGTTGTACCGCTGATCGCCGCGCTAGGTTTCAGTCTGGTGACACCGGCTTGTGGAGAAGGCTCTTCCTCCGGCTGCCAGACACTCGTGCAGGCAGGCGCGACAGGGCTTGCCGCAGACCTGAAGGCTGACGACGCAACGATCCATCAGCCTAAGTCCGTCACGAAATTCACATGCTTGGGGAACTTCTTCAACGGTATTGGCCTGGATGTCGTTACGAACAAAGTAAATTTGACTGCGCTTGCTGAGGCTACGATGGGCAAGATCTGTTCCCAGATCACATCAGAGTGGGACAGTCTCCAAAGTGCGGCTCACTGCGGTCTTTCTGTCACGGGCTTGGATACGAACTTCAATCTGGGTCTTGGAGTTGGAAGCTTTTGCCCGAACCTGAGTTTCGGTGGTGGGGGTGATAGCCTGATCAATGCCGGTACTAATACGACTGGGCAGCAGAGCTGGGTCGTAACCGGACAAAGCCAGCTTCCTTCTGGGTATAGTTTTGAGGCGATTGGCTCGAACACCGGTATCTCCCAGGTGAGCGAATGAAGCAGGCTTTCAGCAGGGTGGCACGCCTCGGAATAATGAGTCTGCTTGTACTAACCCTCGCAACTCTAGCAGTTCCGAAACCAGCTTATGCCTTCTTTGATTCTGCCGCGATCGTGGGTGCGATCAGTACGCTCCAGGGCGCGATGAACAGCGTCATCACTACTGCCCAGAAAGTCCTGAACGTCGCACTCGGCCACGTTAATAGCACTCTCGGAGACGGCTTCACACAAGTGAGCAACTATTTGAAGGCTCAAGTGGGGGCGCAGGAGGAGATTGCAGACGCGAATAACATGGTTCAGGCCGAACTTGCGCGGGACGTCCGGGCGGCTCAGCAGCGCGACAACCATGCGACCAATCGGCAGGATTGTCTTAATCTTGAAGGCGGGCAGACTGCCGTTGTTGCGGCGCGAAATGGCGCCGCAGTCGCAACTGCGCTGGATATCGGCAAGGACAAGCGCACGCAGGCAGGGAAAGGAACGCCTTCCTGGGAAGGCGCAGGGCAGGGCGCGCAGGCCAACAACAACCGCCATTTTACGCTTTACTGCTCAGATGCAGAAGCGGACGCTGGAATTTGCTCGCTGGCCTCCACCGATCAGCAGAATGCGGATCAGGACGCCACCAGCCTCTTAACGCCACCGGCATATCAGGATCAGGCCTCGATCGACCGTGCCAATGACTACGTCACGACACTGATCCAGCCGGTTGCTCCCGCCGCATTGAGAGGGAGTGCTCTGACCTCAGTGGATGGACAGTCTGCCCTTCCGGGCCGCCGTGCCTACAATGCTGCCATTTCGCTCGCCCACCACGTCGGAGACGACATTATCGGGTGGCACGCGAACACCGTGACCCTGAGTGCCGCCCAGAAAGCTGAGGCGGTCCGTGAGGGTTACACCAACACCTCGGTTGGCTCGGAAAGCGAAGCCACTGAGCTGGAAATCAACCGGAAATATAGCGGTACAGACTGGCAGGCAGACCTGCAGGCGATGCCATCCGACAAGTCGGTTCTTGTCCAGATCGCTCTGCTGGATGCGCAGCGTAACTGGATTGCCTGGCAGCAGTTCAAACTGGACCAGACCCGGGCGCTGATGGAAGCCAACAGGCTCGCGACGTCTGCTGAACAACGGCTTCGGGCGGTGTCTCCCCTGCCGGTTCCTACCCCAACACTCCCCTGAACATCTCGAATAGGAATGACCATGTCGGGTACTCTCACTCAGCAAGGGCCGCTAGGCTACGTCCTGCAGGCCCTTGATGCTCAGCAGTCGACCATCCCCGAAGCAGAGCGCGGGCTTGCACAAGATCTCTCTGACCTGACCGCGCGTCTGCGGGAAAACCCGGGACTGGAAAGCGATCCAAAGTTCACCGTTCAGGTGGCGTGGCTTGTCCAGGACTGGAAGGATTTTAGTGGAACCGGCGCAGATCCGCAGATCCCTCCCATTCTGGCGGCCGGCCTGAAAGCTCATGGCACAGATCTGCCGGGGTTGGAGAACGAAGAAATCAAAGCCATGCTGGCGCAGGCTGGCTCGCTTGAAGATCGAGATCTTGTCCGTGATCTCCGTAAAACAGCGCTGGATATGTCCGGAATGTCTCCGGAGGACCAGGCTTCCGTTGCCGCGGCACGGCTGGCTGCCGTTCTGGACTATCGCATCACCATGGCCCTGTCGGGCACTCCTGCCCGCGCGCAACAGACCGAGCCAGAGCCGTCACCTCGACCCGATGCACAGCAGCCGGACCCCGCCGCGGCGACATCGACGCCACAGCCCCCGCCTGCGCGGGAAGCATCTTCGGAAGTACAGCAACAGGCTTCTGCTGACATGTCCCAACCACCCGTGACGGAGCATGAGCCTCCTGTCGCGGAAAGTGAACACACCTCCCACGAGCCTCAGCAGGCGCCCCGGACACAGCACGAGATCCTTGAGCCAGGCCTTCCCTCGAATGACCCGTTTGAGGACGAAGGATATTTACAGTCTCTGGAAGAAGAGGCCGGTCCCTTTCGGGACGACGAGGAGTTCCAGGGAGAGCTTCGCCGTTCTGAGCGGCAAGGAGACGTGGAAGATGCGGTGTCGCAAAGCCCCGCACAAGAGGATCGTGCGATACAGCATGAGGATCAAAGCAACGCCGACCAAGCGGAAAAAGAAGAGCCTCCCGAGACCAAGAAGCCAGCTCCACGCGATAATGCCGGCGCCCGGACACCTCACCCCGACGCTGATCAAGCGGTCGAGGAGAACACACCGAAGGCGGAGAGCAAACTAAATCAGCCTGAGGCGAAAGTTGCGCCAACCACCGCCACGGCGACCAATCGTCGTGGACTGGCCGACTTTATGAGTGATCTGGTGGGCAAGAGCGATGACCGCCAGATCCAGAACCGAACGCGCAAGGTCAAGGAAGCGGCCCGTGAAGTCGAAGAAGATCTTGGCGCTCTCAAGCGTGTCGGCCGGGAGTTTTTTGAAGCCTTCACCAAAGCCGCGTCAGAGCCTGGACAATCAGAAAGTTCTGTCATTGCGGGCATGACCGAGGATGGGAGCCATAAGGCGCTTCGCGCGCAGCTCACCGCGTCCCTGGAGAAAACGCCCGGCTTCGCAGAGTCCTGGGAAAAACTGCGCAAGTCGTCTCAGCGACTGGGCAAGGAAGTCGAGGTTCTGGGTGATGAAGCCTCCAAACGGGACGCTTTGAGTGATCCCACTGTGCAGAGCGCAGAGGAAACCGCCGCCAGTGTTGGCAAGAAGCTGGAATCTCTTCCGGGCCAGGAGCCGGGAAAGGACTTTCTGAAGGAAGTTGGCGCGGCTCTGGAACGCCTGGTGGACCGTTTTCATGATTTTTTTACCAAAGATCGAAAGCAGGGCCAGGAGCAAAGTCGCGATAACAGCCCGAGCCCTGAGGTCTAAAAACAATGCACCAGTTCATGCGGCTCCTTCGAGCGTCCCGGCATTTCCGGGCGGTCACCATGACAGTCGTTGTCCTCACGGTGACTATGGGATCCGCCTATGCCGGAACCACGGCAGACAGCGTGAGCTGGAGCAACCTGAGCGCGGGCGATGACTGGTCCGCCCGCGTGCTCGACAGTCTCTTCCCGATGTCAGGGGGCACAGAGACAGCCACAGGCACAATGCTGCAGTATATTTCGGCTTATGCGATGCTGATTGCGGCGTTCTGGATCAGCTATGCCTCCATCCTGCAGGTTCATAAGACAGCGGAAAGCGGAAAGATTTTCTCTGCAAGCTTCTCCGGGTGGGTGCCGCTGCGCGTTGTTGTGGCCCTCGGGCTGATCGTGCCGATCCCTGCAAACGGTGGCTTCTCGGTGGGGCAGGCGCTCGTCGTGCAGGGTGCGAAGACGGCGATCGGAATGGCCCGCAACCTGACGGATGTTGTGGCCAAATCGATCGGCCCGAACGCTTTGCCGCTTGCAGAACCGATCATCCCTGGGACCAGGCAGGTGGTCATGGCCGTGATGGAAAGCGAACTCTGCCGCGCCCTGGTCAACAAAGCCTCAAACAATCCTGACCTTATGCCCGAACCAAAGGTTTCAAACCCAGGCAATGGTTCGCCAGTGACGGTGGATTACAGCCTTGCCGTAGGCGAGGCGACGGCTGCGGCAACATGCGGCAGCATCTCGGTCACGATCCCGCAGCAGGTTGAGCAGCAGATGCTCGGGTCAAATCTTGATCTGACAGATGTTGGCACCAGGCAGGTCAAAGCGCTTCAGGATCTGATCAGCGCGGTGCGCACGCCCATGTCGTCTCTCGCGGATACGATCTGGCAGACGCGGGATGTGACGGCCCTTCGCTCCATGGATGCGGTTCTGACCGCACAGAATACGTCCTATTCCTCGGCGCTGAGTGAGGCGGCCACGGCCATGATCAGCAAGATCCGTGCGCAGTATTCCTCAGATGGTAACGGCTCAAGTGATGCCGGCTATGTGGCTATGAAAAACCTCGGCTGGAGCGGGCTGGGGGCGTACTACCTTGAGATTTCGCGCCTCAATGCAGAGGTGCTGTCCATGTCCTCCATCGTCCCGTCGGTGACTCTGCCAAGCTGGCAGGGATTAGGGTCATTCCTCTCCAGGGACCTTGCGGGTCCGATCACCGCGATCGAGCAGTATCAGGCTGCGGAAGAGCAGAAGCTGGCCACGTCGGATAGCGCCAGTGCGCCTAATGGGGCGACGAGGCTCTTTAACAACGCAGCTTTACCCAGTTCCGGACAATCGGCTCTGGACCGTGTTCTTCAGGCACTCGGCATTACGAACGGGGTCATGACGCTGATCGTCAATCATCTCCTGTCGCCAACATCCGGGAGTGACTGGACCGATCCTCTGGGGGCAATGATCGGGCTTGGCCATCTTCTGATTCACACAGCCTTGGCGATTATTGGGGGTGCTGCGGTGCTCAGTAGCAAGACAGGGGCGGGGCTCGCGACAGCGGCCAATCTTGCCACCGGGGATGTCCCGGCTGCCATTGCATCCGCGGGCAGCTTCGCACTGAGTGGTCTGATCAAAGCCCTGCTCACGCCTGTCTTTGCGGCTGCTTTCTTCCTGCTTGCTCCCGGCATTACGCTTGCTTACGTCCTCCCGATGACCCCGTTTGCTTACTGGATGGCAGGTGTGGCGGGATGGTACATCGTCGTGGTCGAAGCCGTGGTGGGCGTTCCGCTGTGGATGCTGGCCCATCTGGTGTTTCAGGGGGAGGGCCTTCATGGCCGCGGAAACCGTGGCTATGAAGTGCTGTTCACAATTCTCTTTCGCCCGGTGATGATGATTGCAGGTCTCGTGCTCAGTTACACGATCTTTGCCTCGATCTCCTGGCTGGTCATGAAGGCGTTCTCGATTGCCACCGGGTTCGTCTTTGAGCGTGGCTGGCTTCTGGACAATTTTATCGGCCTGATCGTCCTGCTCTGCATGTTCGTCACGATGGAGATGAGCATCGCCGTCATGTGCTTCAGGCTGATTTCGACCCTGCCACACCACATCCCTGCGATGGCGGGCATGACGAGTATCGGTCGTGTGGACAGTGATGACTTTAATGACAAGTCAACCGGCCGGGGGATCGCAGCTCCTACAGATAAAGTGGCAAATATTGCCCAACAGACCGTGTCGGATGTGAGTGCAATCGGAAATGCCCAGAATACCGTCGACAAGGGCGCTGCAGAGCCAGTAGACTCTACCACCAGAGCTCTCATGCAGATCTCTGGCCGCGCCGAGGATTAAGGAAAACGGATAATGGCAGACATTCTGGAGTTTGGTCAGCTCTGCCGCATTACGCAGGCTACCGAAAGAATGGCACAGGCTGTCGGTAAGTCGGTTCCCCTGGCAGCCTATAATCAGGTCGTAGATCTTCATAACGACCTTGTCAGGAGGTACGACGCCCTCGCAGAAAAATACGCGGTGGCTAACCGTGGCCTTGATGAAATGGAGCAGAACCGTAACGAGTGGCAGACTTGGGGGCGCGAAACACGCGACCTGTGGCGAGGTCGCGCCGAGAAGGCCGAAGCGCGTGTTGCCGTACTCGAAGCCAAACTAAAGGCAAAGGGTAACGGCTCTTGAGCGTTGTCACTCTGAAGCACAGTATCGCTGGCTTGGCTTTACTGTGCAGCCTGTCAGCCTGCGCTCACGGCAACATCCGTTCACTCTCGTCTTACAATGTGCCACCACCACCACCCAAGGTGGAGCAGCCGCTTTACGATCCTTATGCGCCCTATGGCTCGGCGCCCGTGACCTGGCGTCCTGCGCTGGCCACCCGCGCCGGCACCATTGTCAAACCCAATGATCCGGTCGATCAGGGTGATCGCCCTGATTATGAAAAGGCCGCCTGGTCGATTGACCACAAAGCCGCCCAAGCCGGGACGTTCTGAGACGTCCCGGAGACTGGCTTTATCGAGGCCAGAGCAGCCGCCCGTCCGAAAGATACTCCGAAAGTTTTCCGGCGCGTCCTGTCCGGGCCTGCCAGTTTGAGAAGCCCTGAATAACAAACTGGCTTCCCAGAACAATCGCACAGGCGAGCGCTTCCACGCAGGATGCGCTGAAAGCGGCCCCACCGCTCCACATGAGGATCATCACCCACCAGAGGCTCGCCAGCAGACAGAGCGTGCCATACAGTCGCCCCAGGGTCCGGGTTCGCTTGCGGATTGCAGCCATTTGCGGCGACATGGGAGGCTGATCCTCGACCGTCGTCTGATCTACGGGCTGGATCACAGGAACGTCCTGAAGGATCCGAAGACCCTGCTGCGCCGTGCGCAGACCCGGCCTCAGCGCAAAGATAAACGGAAAGACGAGCCATAACGCGGCTCGTCCGGCCCGCTGCTTCAGTGTCGCACGAAGGCTCATGCGTGGAGGCTCGCGAGAAACGCATCGAGATCGTCTGGCAGGCCTGCCTCAACATGCGGGGCGCCGTTGCGATCCTTCCACACGAAGGTTGGCGTTCCTCTCAGGCCAATCGAATGAGCGGCAGAGAGATTCAGCATCAGGCTGGCGCCCGCCGTGTCTGAGGTCGCGTGGCCTGGAACAGCGTGACCAAGATCATCGATCTGGTTCCACAGTGCAGCCATGTCATGCGGTTTTGCAGAGAGCATCTGTTGCGCAGCCGGCGTACTGGCCCCCTTGTTCTCATGATCGTTGATCGAGACCGGGACGATCGCAAGCTGTAGCCGGCCGGACGCAACAGCAGGCTTCAGGGCCGCGTAGGCACGGGTCGAGAACGGACACAGCGGATCAATGAACATATAGACGCGGGGTGCCGTGTCCTGTCCTTCAAGCCCGAAGGCAACCGCTTTCACGCGCTCAACAGGATCCACTGCAGGAGGTGCAGTCGTTGCTGATGCCGCGCCCGACCTTGAGCCTGGACCGGAGCCAGAGGGATTCCATTGCACAGTCGGGATCGCACCCGGGATCGATGAGACCTGGTCGCGTGTGATGTTATGACCGGTCGCATCCCACATGACCCCTCCGATTTCGGCCAGATGATCGGGTGTGAGGTAAAAGACACGGAACTGCGTACCGCTCCGGGCAAAGACGGCCTCAAGACCGTGCTCCGATTGCAGCCGATAGAGTTGTGCGCCCTGGCTCGCAAGGCGGGTCAAGGCAGGTGAGGCTGCAATGTCGGCGGCGGCCATCGTTGGCCCCATCTCCGGCATAACAGGTAGCGGTTGTGAAGGGGGCGGGCCACCAGCGGCACGGATTGGCTCCGCGGCGGGGCAGGTCGAGGCTCCGAGAGCAACAGCTGGGAGCCCGAGCATCAGCATCGGGATGAAAGAGCGCATGGGTTTGATCCTCCTGCGGACATGATGACGGGCGGGCATGTGAGTGCGATCTGAGCGCGTCAATCAGGGTCCTGTTCGCACTCACATTCGGATCAGTCAGAGTATGGGGAGGTACTTTCTGAAGGATTCTGCACCATGCGCTTTCGCTTCTGGCTCGCTGCCTGTATCTCGCTGGCGGCCCCTCTGGTGTCCCAGGCCTCGGCGCAGCATCTGACGCCTGAGCAACTCGACAAACTGTCGCAGGAGCGTCAGTCGGAAATCGGTTCCCGCAACTGGGGGCCGCCCCCGAGAATTACGCAGGCCCCACAGACACTGCACGCCACGCCGGTTCCGGTGACTTGCCACAGTCCCGCTCATGACTTCGAGCCCCTCTTTGCCGAGCCGCGTCGTGGTGCTGTCCGTGTCGGAACTGCCGCGCCGCAGATCGCCGTGACGGACACAGTCTTTCAGGGCTGGCGGCAGGTTCTGCGCTCGGGAACGACCTTTGCCTGGATCCCGGAGGCCGACGTTGTGGCCTATCACCCGCTCGTGGACGGGGCATCCCGGGCCTGTGTTGTCTCGGGTGAGAACGCGGCCGGGATGGTCCTGTTTACGCATCCGGCAAAGTGAAAGCCTTCCCGGTTCTGGCCCTGCTGACCCTCGGCGTGAGCGGTCCTGTGATTGCTGCTTTCGGGGCGGTGCCTGAGCAGATCGTGCCGACCAACCCGGAACCCGGTTCGCCCGTCTTTACGCAGCCATCGACCTCGACGAGGACTGGCGGGACCACCGCCACATCCTCGTATCAGGGCGCGTGGGGAACGGCGGATGCTTACGCGACACTGATGTCACAGACCTATGGTGCGGACGCGGTGGCTGCGGCACAGGCGGCCGGGATCAATCCGGATACGCTGGCGGCGTTCGGGCAGATCGAGAGCCATTTCCAGAATGTCGGGAATACGTCCTCGAGTGCACAGGGAGTGTGGCAGGTCACGGACGGCACCTGGAACCAGTATGCCTCGGAACTCGGCCTGAGCGCGGCGGACCGGTCCGATCCCGTGGCCCAGGCCAAGGTGGCGAGCGCCATCATCAGCGATTACGCGTCGGCCGTGAGTCGCGCGACAGGCGCACCGGCCACCGGAACGCAGGTCTATGGCGCCTACATGTTCGGCACCAAAGCCGGCGCGGCCATTGCAACCGAATCAAATGCGAGTACGCCACTCAGCCAGTATGTCTCCGCCAAGACGCTCGCGGCCAACAACATGAGCGGCTGGACGGTGGGGCAGTACCAGCAGACGGTGGCCAGCCGCATGGGCAGCGGGGCTTCGGAGGCCGTCACAAGTTGAAAGTAGCGCGCCAAAATGGACACACTAAACGCCCGTTTTTACTCAATTTTTTCGCTGTCAGCCCGCTTTCGAGGTTGTTACAGCGCCCGAACGGAGGCACGATGCCCGGATGTCTGGAGACGTCCTTGTGGGCGGTGCCAGCGAGTCGATCCAGAGGACCCCCGATGACGTAGCGCCCACATACCAAAAACCCCGCCTCCTCCGATCGCCAAATCGGAAGAGCCAGGGCTCCGGCAAAACAGTTGCTAGGTGATGAATTGGTAAATTCATCTAGCGTCAGCTCTTTTCGAAACGCAAGCACTAAATTGCGAACGGGAGCGTTTTGTCTGGTGTCCGGCCGTGAGGTGGTCCCTTCACCCCCAGACCGGACCGATCAATGGAGCATTCTGCTCAGACGCAGAGGGCGCAGGCCCCGTGCACGCGGCGCGGCCGACGCCGGATCAGTGAGGCCATGCTGGCCGCACGCGACGAACTGACCACCCCCGTCCCGGCCGAGCCCGGCAAGCGGGATATGCTGAACATGCTGAAATCCCTCCGCGGTGTCCTGCCCGTCAGCCGGGGAGCAGCCTCGACGCTGATCATCATGGTGGAGAAGACCTCTCCGGACGCCTGGACGGCGCTTGAGACGCCTTTCATCTACGCGCACAACACCACGCTCATGTCCTGGACAGGACTGTCGCGCAGTACACTGCAGCGGCACATCCGGGAGCTGGCGGACGCGCGGCTTCTGGTGCCCCAGGACGGACGCAACGGGCAGCGCGGCCGACGGTGGCAGACGGAAGAGGGCCAAACGCAGGTTGGCTTCAATCTGGCGTCCCTGCGCTACCGCTGGCCGGATCTGCTGGCCCTGAGTGCGGAACAGCGGCGACTGCGCCAGCGCGTCTCCTTTTTGCGTGACAACATTGCCAGCCTGAACGACACGGTCCGCGCACAGGCAGAAACTCTCGGATTGGAGCCGATCCTTGAACAGGCAGCGGCGATCATGCGCAGCCGTCTGAGGACAGCACAGGTTAAACCGCTCGAAGATCTGTATCGCGAGATGCTGGCCCTCTCAGCGGCGCTGACCGAGCAGCTCGCCGCGCCTGACCTTCGCCCTGATCACGCTCCTGTGGAAAACGACGCTTTTTCAACGCTGTATCCAGTAGAAATGAGGCCCATGGGTCCTCAAAATGGGGCCCTCTATACAGATACTAAAAACATTCAATCTTCTAAAAAAGTAGATCACGTAGCCGCCGACGGCGGCGATCGCATTGAACACATGCGGCGTGAAGGGCAGGGATCCGAACTCAATCGATCGAGCGTGTACGACCGAACCGCGTTGCGGGGGTTCAAAGGCACAGCCACGTTCTACCTAGAAATTTGCACCAGTCTGCGGGATCTGTGTTCAACGGGTCGGCCGAGTGCAGAGCAACTGATCGACGCGGCCGAATATCTGTCGGGGCAGGTGGGTGTGTCCTGTCATGCCTGGTCACAGGCCTGTGTGGTATTGGGCCGATTGCAGGCTGCCGTCGCTGTCATCGTCATGGCCTCCCGGCTGGAGCGGGGCGCTGTTATCCGGTTTCGGGATGCCTATTTCCGCTCGCTGATCGAGCGCGGGGCACGGAACACCCTGTTTCTTGATCGCAGCCTGTATGCACTGCGGGATCATCGCACCCGGGAGGTAGGGATGTTGGCCGAGGCTGGTGTCTCGTTGAGCGTCGTCAGTGTGCAAAGTCCAAAGACACGAGCAGCGTGGATCTAAGAGAGTGCGTGTCACTAAAGCCGTTTTGCTGAGATTTTTGGATCGTCTAGGGACCGTCCTAACTCTGATTCTCCCGCTCTTTCTGGTTCATTGGCGCGGTATCGCCGAGGGATGTCTGGATGGGCTGGCCGTTGGATTCCTGCTTCGGAGCGGCCTGACCCGCGATTGGCATTGGTGTTTCCAGCGCTTCGTCTGGCCAGGTCTTGTCTGGTGGGGGTGGCTGGTCCTGTGTTCTCTGCCACGTCAGGTACCAGTCCCGACTGAGGCAATCGCCAGCCTTACCCAAGCGCTCCTCGCCTTTCGCTTTCCAGTCGCGGCATATGCTCTGGCGTTCTGGACCTTGCAGGATCCCTGGACCCGGACATGGTGTCGTCGTCTGATTGTGGTCTGTGTGCTGTATTTGGGCGCACAGATGCTCCTTCAGGCGGTCACAGGTCATAATCTGTTTGGTAATCCGCGGTTCGGTGATGGAACGCTTACCGGCCCTTACGATAAACCCCGTGTGTCTGCGCCTTTTGCGGTGATGGGTCTTCCGGTTGCTCTGTTTGTCGGAGCGATACTGGGGCAGGGCATGACACGCTCCTGGCCAAAGGCACTCGTGATGGGCGGGGCTCTTCTGCCGGTTCTGGGGTTGCTCGTGCTGGCTGGCCAGCGAATGTCTCTGGCGACTTTTCTTCTCGGCACAACGGTATGTGCCTTAGTTCTCCCGTCTTTGCGGCGTCCTGCGCTCGCGCTTTTGATCGCCAGCCCGGTGTTGATTGGGCTGTTGGCGTTCATGTCACCGGACGCTTTCGGACATCTGGTCACAAAGACGCACATCCAACTCGCGCATTTTGCGGGTTCCCCATATGGGCAGATTTACAACCGTGCGGTCGTCCTGATCCAGGCACATCCGGTCATGGGTTTAGGGGACGATGCGTTCCGCTATTATTGTCGCGTTAAGATCTATCTCAAGCCGGGTCTCGCTGACCTGCAACCGGATGGAGGCGGCGTGTCTGTCTGTGTCCAGCACACCCATAATCATGTGCTTGAAGCCGCAACAAATAGTGGGTTGCCTGGAGCTGCTCTGTTTGTGGTGATGATCGGAGGCTGGTGGGTTGCTCTTGGGCGAGCCGCAAAAAGGCAAGTTTGCCTTTCCGACCCAGACATTGCGTGGCGCGTTGGTCTCTTTGGGGCTGCTGTTCTACACGAGTGGCCTCTGTCGTCGCAGAGCGCTTTCCTGAATATGCCGCTTGGTGGGATTGCGTTTCTGCTATTGGGGGCAGGGTTGGCAGAAGCTGTCAGGGATCTGAGGGTGTATCGTCCTGACGGCGCAGCGATTGCTCGCGGCGCTTTAACTCTTTCTCAACGGCCTCGCGAATAAACTGTGCCATGCCCCTGTCCCCGACAAGCGCGATAATGCGCTGGCGCTCTTCAGGGCTCAATCGAACGGACGTCATTTTGATGTTCAGTGGTGGTCTTCCCATACGCCTCCGCTACACGGCTCATGATCCGAATGTCAAACATAAATAAAAGATATCGTCTATTGACGAATAAACGATAGCGCTTAATATGACTTGTAACGCAACATACTGTGTCCCTGTTACTCAGATGGGGATCGTGATCGACAGGTCCGTTATGACACCGAAAGCCATTTCAAAAACCCTTTTCGCTACGTCCGCCCTTCTGCTTTTGGCAGCCTGCGGCGGCGGGATGCCGGCGCCCGAGCCGGTACTCCTGAGTCAGTTCAACAAGAATACCGATCGCTTCGGTGTTGTAAGCACAGTCGGCAAGGCCGAAGGTACGATCCAGAAGAACGGCCGTTCCTGCGATATCTATAAGATTTACACGTCCGGCCTGACCGCGGGTGGGCGCGCTGCCATGAAGGCGGGGGAAGTTGTGACCAGTGTCGCGACCCTCGGATTGGCGCAAGTCATCTGGGCCCCTGTGAAAGCCGGGACGCGCCCGCAGCTCCACACAGTCTTGTTCTGCTTTGGCAGTAACGACAAGCTTGTCGACATTTATGATAAGGATCCGACAGATTCTGATGGTCCTGACCACCTGATCATTAATCGAGCGGCGTACAGCACTCCCGTCGTGGTTGCTCCGACTGCACCATCTGCTCCTGTCGTGGTGACAGCACAGCCTTCAGGTGAACCGGCTAATGCTGTTGCGTCTGCACCTGTGGAAGCCGCAGCGCCTGCTCCGGGTGCGCCGACCACAACGCCAGATGGTGCGCCCATCATCTATGAAAAGGCGGTTGCCCCGAAGGCCTCTGAAACTGCCGGCCAGATCAACCTGGACAACATGGCGCAGGAAGCGACGACCGGGCTGCAGCAGGTTCAGACGGGTAAAGCCCTGATTCAGGCGGGCGCGTCGGCGGACGATCTGAACTCAATCAGCTCGCAGAAGGCTGCAGCTGCGAATAAACCGGTGCTTTCTGGTACGAGAGAGTAATCTTTAATTTGTTTGAGCCGCGCGTTGATAAGGGGTTGTGGCTACGGCCCCTTTCCCGTGTTTGTTGGTGTAGCTGCGATAACGTGTTGGTTTTTGGTTCCCACGGCTAGCAGCAGCGATTCAGTTCTGACTTGCATTATATAGGAATGATTTTCTGCGTTGTGACATCGTAGTGGAAGAGGTGGAGCTGCCCGTCTTCGATCAGTTTAACGGCCTGTCCAACATGCTCGGGTAGCACATAGAACCATTCTTTTGGTGAGATTTTCTTTCCAAGACGATCCACGACGAATAATTCGGCAGGGCGTGCAGATACAAAAAAGCGATGCAGAAGATCCTCAACCTTATGGCGGGAGAGGTTCTTGAGGCTGTACGTGGCCACGATATCCACTGGAGCCAGTAGAAATGTTGGATCGTTACGGGCATCAGCCACACGGCGGGCAACGTCCTGACTGGTCACACCGATTTTGTGTAAGATCATCCGCTGCTCTCGAATGGCAGGATCTTCTGAGCGCGAGCGTGCGACATAGATCGTGCCAGATAGTTCAAGCTGATCACTCTCCCATTCTGGATCAACCGGCCCAAGCCCCACCTTCTGCACGGTGCGCGCAGTCTTGTCTTCCGAGAGGGACTTGCGGAAGGAAGACATTAAAGGGTCGCTCTCTGTCCCGTTCGAAAAGATGATCCGCAACCGATGATCCCGAGAACCGCCGCGTGAGGTCAGCTCTGACTTCTCCGCAATCATGGCGAGTAGGCCGTTACGAATAAAAAAATCGCCTTCGATAGGTTCAATAATGGCCCATTTCTTCACTGCTCTTGCTTTTCTCTCTCCCTTCTCGAGAGCACGTTGAACGACCTCAAAACGTTCACGAAATTTCTCAAAATCCCGGCAGGGTATGAACTCAGCGCGATGATCTGGGGTTACCCGTTCACTTGCCGGCGTTGTGTGTTGGAAGGTGACGCGTGAAGAATCAACCTCCAGATCGTCGTCATCAAAGATGTCATCAAGGCTTTCCGGGATCGCCTCTTCGGGGACTTCGTCCTTCCACGAACGAGGTGGGGCGATTGGCTTTTCGTCGAGAAGACCCAGACGATCGGCTGCTCTCATCTTTTCTGTCGGTGAAGCCTTTACCGCTTCCCATGTCATCGCCAGCTTCATCTCGTCATGGGACAGAGCCTCTGGATCTGGCAAACGCCCGTTTTTCTCGAAAAAATGGGTCACATCGAGTAATACCGCGACGCCACGCTCCGTAGCGCTGCCGCTTCGAGCGCCACGTTGCTTAATCTCTAAAAGACCGTACTCGTCATGTTCGCTGAAGATATCATCCAGAGAGGGGCGCGCCATTATTGTCCAGCCTCACGCAGACGTTTCGCCTTTTCCGCCTTCAACCACGCAAGTGCTTCAGCCATACGTTTTTCGAGTGTGTTTGCGGAGTTCACATTGGGCTCACGGCCTTCTGTCGCACGAAAAGCCTTAATGCGGGGCCATAAAGTCCGTGCTTCGTCTCCACTCATATTCACCCGCAAAGCGACCATGGCCGATTGCACATGCGCGAGGATCTCAGCATTGAGAGATTTTGACGCGACTTCGAAACGCTCCTGAAAGACGTTGACGCTATCAATCAGCTCAATGTCAATGTCCCGAACATTGATGAACTTCTTCACCATCGCCAGCAAAGTGTTCGGAGCGCTATCAGATATCTCCTCGTCACTATCGTTCGCGTCGCCTGTTGCGGGAGAAGTTTCGGTTGGTGGCGCACCAAGGACGGATTGCGCGCTTGCAGTGCCCTGTTCGGCTTGCTTGCGGGCCAAGGTCAGGACGTTCATTCTTGCAGCCAGATGCTGTCGAACGGATTCAGTCTCTTCAGTGTCGAGCGTTTCGTAACGTCTTTCGATGATATCCGTCAGAACCATCTGTGTTGCGACTTCAGGAATAGTTTCCGGTGACAGCACACGGCGGTCCATTTCCTGATAGGCTGTTGCCATCAGGTCATTCATATCCTTTTCACAAATTGCTCGTGCACGGTCTGTAGGGGGCTCCATAAGGCCTTTAATCCCAATCGTGACGTTCCCCTCATGATCCACACCAATCGGTGCACGAACATCTCCATCTTCGCGACGGTAAAATTTCAGGTTCGGGGCGAGAACCTGCTCCATGAGCAGTGAACCCGAGATCGCCTTGAGCATGTCATTCACAGCGTCTGTGACGACGCCTGTTTCAACTCCAGGCTCAGCAACAAGATTCGTGAACAAGGCCCGCGGTTTTCCAGGGGCATCACGCGTCGCACGACCGATGATCTGCACGATTTCCGTCAGCGATGAGCGATAGCCTATGGTGAGAGCGTGTTCACACCACACCCAATCGAAGCCTTCCTTGGCCATGCCAAGGGCGATGATGATATCAACTTTGGCCCTGTCAGCGTCATCATCGCGCTTACCATCCGCTCCTCTAATCTCATGGGACAGGGTGGTCTTCACGTTGTTCCGATCGGGGCCGTCATCGACGAGATCCGCAACCTTTAGAAGGCGTCCTGCTGCTGTGCGCACCAGATCAAAGCCGGTTTCAGGGTCTTGCCCCTCATGCTTGCCTAAGAAATCAAGGATGCGGCCAACTTCATTGTATTTGTCATCAAATGCTTCAGATGAGCCACGATGCGGGATATGGATAATCGTTTTCTTATTGGGGTTCAGAACGCCCTCAAGGCCGTTGATATAGTTCCCTTTATAGAACTCGTAATTGATGCCGAGGGCTTTGAGGAAGGTGTAGCTCTCTAACTGCTCGTAATAGCTGTAGGTAATTTTGGTGAAGCGGTCTTCGTCTTCTTCTCGCAGAACCGGGTCTGAATCTCCCCGGAAATAGCTGCCCGTCATAGCCATGATATGACAGGCGTCCCGGGTAATCAGGTTCCGCAGAATAACGCCGAGACGGTTGTTGTCTGATGCCGAGACGTGATGGAACTCGTCTATCGCAATGAAGCACCGATCAAACGCTTCGATACCACTGGTCTCAATGACAGCATCAACGCCAAAACGGAATGTCGCATGGGTGCAGACCAGAACCTTTGCGTCGCTTTGCAGAAAGGCTTGGAACGCCTTGACCTTTTCTTTGCTCGCGTCATCGCCCGTCAGACAGAGGTTCCAGCGTGGCTCAACGTCCCAATTCGCCTCAAAGCCGTAGCTCATCAGATCGGTAGAGCGGAAAGAGCCACCGATTGAGGTTTCTGGAACGCAGACAATCGTCTTCTCCAGCCCCTGATGTAGCAGCTTATCAAGTGCCACAAACATGAGTGCACGGCTTTTACCCGCAGCCGGGGGGGCTTTGAGAAGGAGAAACTGCGCGGCACGGGCGTCATAGGTGCGGGCCTGCATCGGGCGTTGGCCTAATGCGTTCGTCTTGGCTGTTGAGGTGCCGTAGGTGACGTTGAGCATCTCGACCATGGATCAGGCCTCTTTCTTCTTGCTGGCAGTTTCTAGTGTTTTGATCTTAGCCGCATAGAGCTTGAAGAGTGTCTCCAGGCGTTCCGTGTCATTGCGGAAGGGGCGGCCGATATACATGCTCTCCAGCAAGTCATCGTTTTCTTTATGCACGGCACGAAGGTCGTCAGGCATTTTGTCTGGATCGTATAAATCCGCGATTGTTTTTGGGTAGTGGGAATAGCGGCATTTCAGGATGCGGCGCGCAGAGGCTGAGAGGGCTTCCAGCTGCTCGTCTGTGAATTTCGGGACTGGGAAGGTGTTCCAACCAAGCGTGTTCGAATAGCGGAAACGGCTTTCAAGTCTCCCACAAACCGTGCCGATCCAGACGAGATGCAAACGTGACGCAATGAGCGCGATGCACCATTCAGGGGCGTCGTAGAGGACCTGATTGAGGTTTGATGAAATGACGTCTGCTCCGACCCACTCCACGGGAAGGTAGGGTCGGCGCTCTGAAGTGACGCTGGGGACGAGGATAGCGTGGTTTTTGGTTTCTGGTCCTGTAAACCAAAACTTATACGGGGTTGCAGCAGTTGGGCGTGTAACAGGATTACTGCTCTCGGTCCTAAACTGACGGACCGCGTCAATTCGTTTTCGGAATGGTGGGTACTGATATGCGTCTGATGCTTCGTGGTCCTTGATCCACATGCAATAACGAACCTGTCCACGAACGACCTCTTGAGACCCAAGATACTTACGGATGAATCGGTTCGAATCTGGATATAATTGAACGATTTCGTCTCTTTCCTCAGTCGATAATATAAGGTTTCCGCCATCGGCTGGCTTTGACCCATAGTCCATGCGAGGAAGGTTAAATATAGATTTTCCAGAACCTTCTACATATACGGGATTAATTGGTATTAAATACGGACTAATAGAAGATACATCGCTAATTACTTTTCCATCAAATAATTTTGCTCCAGAAATATATTTAGGGCACAAACCAATTATAACGCAGATAACTGCTGCATTTGAAGATGCATTATTTCTCCACTGGAATGATGTATGTGCAAACCTTATTTTTTGCTCCTCAAGTATCCGAGGCCAAAATGAAGGTACCTGACGACCTTGCGTAATTGAATTTGTCGAGACGAAGGCGAAATTCGTTCGGCCAAATGCTTCTGCGTATAGTGTTGCCAAATAAAACCACGCAGCGACGTAATCTAAATTTTTATAAGATTTAAAATTACTCTTAAATAATTCGCTGCGGTCGCTCTTTTGCTCTGATGTCTGAAAATTAGACCCCACAAACGGCGGATTTCCCGCAATAAAAATCTCCTCATCATTGTTGGGGGGCGGACATACGACTTCCCAATCAATCTCTAGAGCGTTGCCTCTATGAATGCGGGCGGCATCCCTCAATGGTAAGGCCGCAGGGCACCGCCCAAAAACGGCCTTAAAACTCGCATTGGCCTGATATTCAGCTATGAAGAGTGCAAGTTTTGCCGTCTCAGCAGCGAAATCAGAAATTTCAATTCCGTAGAAATTGTCGATCTTGATGCGCGAGAACATCTCGCTTGTGCCCATGGCATTGCGGCCATCAAGCTCTTCCAGACGCTGCATAATGCGCGTCTCGCGTGCCCGGAGTTCTCGATAGGATACAACAAGGAAGTTCCCAGATCCGCAGGCGGGATCAAATACACGGATGTGGGACATACGACCCAGAGTTTGCTGAAGTGCACGAGCACGATCCCAACCCTTATGGATCTCAGCGTCCAGATCATCGAGAAAAAGCGGTCCTATGACCTTCATGATATTTGGAACTGAGGTATAATGCATTCCCAGTTCAGAGCGTTGCTTTGGATCCGCAACGGACTGAATCATCGAACCGAAAATGTCCGGATTGATCTTGCCCCAATCCAACCCACAGGCCTCACGCAGATAGCGGAAGGCAATAGTATCGAATTTCGGTGCATCAATGGCGCCAGCGAAGAGACCACCATTCACATAGTCCAACTCTCCAGTCCATGCGGGCAGACCTGTTCGTTCGTTCGTGGGAAGGTTCATCGCCCGGAAGGCAGCAATAATGGCCTTATGGGCTTCCTCCCCTTTATCGCCTGCATAGGTGAAAATCAGGCGGGAAAATTGCTGTTCTGGAAAGATACCGACGTCTTCGGCAAACATACAGAAGATCAGCCGCATCATGAGTTGGTTCATCTCATGACGACGTGCATCTGTTGCCCAGTCGGGGTTTGCCCTGATTAACGCGTCATAAAGCTTGGCAAGTTTCCCAGTCGCCTTCACATCGACCGGGTTTTCCTCAACGGCACGATACCGCTCTTTGCCCGCAGCGGGGAGGAAGAAGCCGAACTGATCCCCTAACTCTTTGAAGGCGCAATGAAGTGTCTCGCCCGAGGGAGTATGCTCCGCCGCAATCATCTCACCATCTGTTGCGAGCAAAATTGCGGGTTTGGAGGATTTGGTTTTCTTCGATGCTCTCAACTGCTCAAGAGTAGTGTCGCTCTTCCCGGCTGGGGCCGGTGCATAATGAAATCGCTTGCCAAACAAGACCCCGCCCGGAAGGTCAGATTTATTGGTCGACCCGTTACGAAGCTTTGAAATTGCCGCCTGTGAGGCATCTGTTGCTTCTGCAAACGAGAAGGGAAATTCCTCTGCATCAAAGGACACCTCTGCGATCTTGGAGAGGGCATCGTAGATTTCAGTCGGGTTCATGTCGGGCCTTGGTGTGCAGCAGAGTTCAGCAGGATCAAACAACTGGCGATATTACTGCAACCGTGTGTCACATATGACAAGGTAAGGCCGGGACGTCGGGAGAAGGACGCCTATGTTTGTGTATCACTGCTGTTGGCTATACCGGCATGAGCCTCCCATGGACTTATGGACAGCCGTTCCACGGCCGCTCGCGTCCTGATGGACAGCCCTGCAGGCTGACTACAGGGCGCGGCTCTGCCCACAATTCCACAGGTTCAACATCAACAAGAATTTTTCTTCTTAGAAGAAAGTTGCCCGTGCCGATGTGCTTCCCTAACGGAAGTCCCGTGCCTTCAGCAGCTCCGATCCCTGAAGCGATGGCGTGCGGTCTTCCAGACTGAGCACAACGACATGGATCACATCGCCTTCCTTCTGAAGCCGTCCCTTGCAGGCCAGAAGACGGGACGCGAGAAGAGGAAGCCGGTGTTTCTCCTGCACATCCTTCCAGACAATCAGATTGGCTGTGCCGGTTTCGTCCTCGATCGTGACGAACATGGTGCCGTTGGCCGTCCCTGGCTTCTGCCGCATCAACACCAATCCGGTGAGCTGGATCCGGCGTCCATCCCGTAGATACGGAAGATCCCCACAACGAACGCCCCCTTCTTTTCGTAAGTCCTCCCGGAGGAACGCGACGGGATGCCCGTTCAGACTGAGTCCCGTCGCCCGGTAGTCCTCATGCACCGACGCCCGCTCTGACATCAGTGGCAAGGTAATCTCCGGCTCGATCACCTCCGGCAGCGGAAAGTTCCGTCCCCGATCCGCTGCCTCAAACAACGGCAGGGCCGTGTCCGCCAACCCTTTGATTGACCACAGGGCTGCACGGCGCATTTGCCCGAACACCCGAAACGCATCAGCCTCCGCCAGACATTCCAGGGCTGTCACATGCACATCCGCACGGCGCCAGACATCGTCAATACTCTCATAGTCCGGCATCCGGGCCGCAATCAGGGCGGCCCCATGGCCGTTCGCCAGCCCCTTCACCATCCGAAAGCCCAGCCTTACGGCCGCATGCCGGCCGGTGCGGGTCCGCTCCAGCGTGCAGTCCCATCGTGAAGCGTTGATACAGATCGGTCGGACTTCCACCCCATGGCGCTGTGCGTCCTGAACGATCTGCGAGGGGGCATAAAATCCCATGGGCTGGCTGTTCAGCAGGGCGGCACAGAACACATCCGGGTAATGGCATTTCATCCAGGCCGAGGCATAGGCAATCAGAGCAAAGGAGGCGGCATGGCTTTCGGGGAAGCCATAGCTGCCAAAGCCTTCAAGCTGCGCGAAGGTCTGCTCGGCAAAGTCCTGCTCATAGCCATTGGCCAGCATGCCGTTCACCAGCTTGTCCCGGAACGGTGAGACCCCGCCCGTCATCTTGAAAGTCGCCATGGCGCGGCGTAGCTGATCCGCCTCGCCTGCCGTGAAGCCCGCGCAATGGATGGCCACCTGCATGGCCTGCTCCTGGAACAGCGGCACGCCCAAGGTTTTGCCAAGGATTCCGCGCAGGGTCTCGGACGGATAGGTGACAGGCTCCAGTTTCTCACGCCGGCGCAGATAGGGATGGACCATGTCGCCCTGGATCGGCCCCGGCCGCACGATCGCCACCTGGATCACCAGATCATAGAAGGTCGCAGGCTCCATGCGCGGCAGCATCGACATCTGCGCCCGGCTCTCGATCTGGAAGGTACCGAGCGTATCGGCCTTGCGGATCATGGCGTAGGTCTGCGGATCCTCGGCCGGGATCGAGGCGAGATCCATGCGGGTCTGGTAAAAGTCGTGCAGCAGCTCGAAGCCGCGACGCAGACAGCCCAGCATGCCCAGGCCCAGAACATCGACCTTCATAAAACGCAGCGCGTCAATATCGTCCTTGTCCCAGACAATGATCTGCCGTCCTTCCATGGCGACCGGCATCAGGGGGACGAGTTCATCCAGCCGGTCCTCGGTCAGCACGAAGCCGCCCGGATGGGTGCCGAGCTGGCGGGGAAAGCCCAGAAGCAGGCGCGCGAGATGGAAGGTCAGGAGCAGCCGCCGATCCTTCAGGTTCAGGCCAAGATCGGCCACGCGTGCCTTGCACAGATCCGGATCGGCCAGGGATGAGGCCACATGCTTTGAAAGCTGGCCCGTCAGATCCTCCGGCAGGCCCAGCACCTTGCCGACCTCGCGCAACGCGCCTTTGGGCTGATAGCGCTGCACCGTGGCGCACAGGGCGGCGCGATGGCGGCCGTAATGGCGGTAGATCCACTGGATGACTTCCTCGCGGCGGTCGCTCTCGAAATCCACGTCGATGTCAGGCGGCTCTTTCCGCTCGGCGGAAATGAACCGCTCGAACAGCAGACCCGAGCGCACCGGGTCAATGCTGGTGATGCCAAGCACATAGCAGACCGCCGAGTTGGCCGCCGATCCCCGTCCCTGACAGACAATGCCCAGAGCCCGCGCCTGGCGGACGATGGTGTTCACTGTCAGGAAGTAGGGCGCATAGTCCAGCGATCCGATCAGGCCCAGCTCATGGGCGAGCTGACGTTCCACCCCGGATGGAACCCCGGCCGGATAACGGCGCGGCAGGGCGGCCTGCACCAGGCGGGTCAGGGTCTCCTGTGCCCCTTCTTCCGGATGATCCGTCTCGGTGGGATACTGGTATTTCAGGTCATCGAGACTGAAAGCGCAGGCCTGCGCGATCCGGCGTGTGTTGGCCAGTGCCTCCGGAAAGGCGGCAAACAGACGCGCCTGCTCCTCCGGGGCTTTCAGGTGGCGATCGGCATGGGGCTGGCGGTGATCCCCGAGATCATCCAGCGTGCAGCCTTCCCGGATGGCGGTGACGACATCGAGCAGGATATGACGGCGCGCATCATGATAGAGCACGTTACCTGTCACCACACAGGCCAGGCCCTGTTGTTCTGCGATCGCGGCGAGCGCGTGCAGACGGGCCTGATCGCCCGGACGGCGCAGCAGGGTCAGGGCCAGATAGCGCCCCTCTTCTTCGCCTGCCCTTTGCCCCGGCAAAGCCAGCAGCTGTGTCATCTGTCTGGAAAGATCCGCCAGATCGTCGGGAGGCAGCAGGATCAGCAGCAGATCGGCGGCGGCCGGGGCGAGATCGCTCCAGTCCAGCACGAGCACATCCCGCTCACCCCGGTGATGGCCGAGCGTCAGGAGGCGACACAGAGACGCCCAGCCCACCCGGTTGCGGGGATAGGCCAGCAGGACGCTGCTATCCCGCAGGTCGAGGCGGCATCCCGGCAAAAGTCGCAGGCCCGCCTCGCGGGCGGCGAGATGGGCACGGACAACCCCGGCCACGGTGTGCCGGTCGGTCAGGCCGATCGTGTCATGGCCCAGGGCTTTGGCCTGGAAGACAAGCTCGTCCGGCTGGCTGCCCGAGCGCAGGAAGGAGAACGACGACGTCACCTGCAGTTCGACGTAAGGCGCGCTCATGTCTCAGCGCCGATGCGGATGGGGATGCCGACTGGTGTCTGGCGCGGTCGGCGGGGTGCTTCGCATCAGCACGAAGCCGCAGCGCTGCAGATGCTCGACCAGGCGTTCGGCCACAAGGCGGGCCATGAGTTCGTCGGCATCATGCACGCGGCGGCGGCCGTCATAGCGCAGGCTGTGCATCAGGGCATCGGCAATCTCGGCCGCATCAGCCGGGATCAGATCGTCAGGCCGTGTCATCAGAACAGACCCTGCAGGAACCAGTCCCCGGAGCCGGACCAGTCATGGATCCCGTCGCCCTGACGGAACAGCCACAGGCGTAGGCCGGTGGTGGTCTCGACCTGCCAGTAATCGCGCAAGGCGGCGTAGTCACAGGGAGTGCGCCACCACTCGCCCTGCACGCGCTCGGGGCCGTCAGCGGCAGCAATACGATGGGTCTGGCGTCTGAGCACGAACTGGCGCGGCGCACCGTCCGGGAGCAGGGCCGTGACCCGCACCCGGACGGGCAGATCGAACAGAATGTTCGGTCGCACCCAGAGCATCTGGCGCGCGTCGGCGCGTTCTGCCACGTCGCCCGGAGAAAGGCGAGACTGGGCCTCTTCCGGCCAGGCGGCGACCCGGGGGGCGAGCTGATAGACCGCGCGGACACCGGGCCGGTTCATCAGCCGGTCAATCAGGTTTGCCGGGAGAGTCTCCGTCTGAAGATCGTCTGTGTCCGGTAACACCGGGCGATCCGGCCCAGCTTCAAGGGGCTCGCTGACACTCACGGTCAGGGTGACGCCCTCGATGCCAAAGCCGGGATCAATCTGCGAAATCTGGTCTCTGAGGAGACGCAGGATCCGGGAGTTGTCTGAAGTCGGATCGGACGTACCAACCCGAATGGCCTGAACGGTGCTGTCAACGCGGACACAGACAAAATCGATCTGCCGCGCGCCTTCGCCGCGACGGGACAGCAGAGCGCAGGCTTCTGGCACAAGGGTCTCGATTACGGTTGCGATCGCCTCCGCTGTCCCGATCGGCTCGACAAGCGAGCGGGACAATGAGATCCGGTCGTGGATCTGAAATACGTTCAGCGGCCTCGCCTGACGGCCAAGGGCTTCATCCAGACAGGTCAGAAGTTTCGCGCCAAACCGCTTGGCCAGGGGCGCGCGCGGCAGATCGGCAAGGGCGCCGATGGTCTCCAGCCCCAGTCGCCTGAGACGCGCGACCGTCTCTTCTGCCAGCGGCAGCGCCGAACAGGGCAGACGTTCCAGCGCCCGCTTCTGCTGGCCGGGCGGGACGAGACAGACCCGGTTGATCCGGGATCGGGCCAAGGCACGCGAGGCGGCCGCGCTGTCACTGAGCGCGACCGAACAGACATGGCCCCGCTCTGTCAGGCGTTGCCGGACGAGCGACAGCATGGCTTCTTCGCCCCCGAACAGATGGTCGCAGCCGGTCGTATCACTGAACAGCCCGTCCGGTGCATCGAGGGCCGGAAGCGGCGAGAGCCAGAGCAGCCATGAACACAGCTCTGACAGGGCTTCGTTATCGGCTTCGTTGTCCTGTTCGGCACACAACAGATCCGGCACAAGGCTGCGGGCCTGGGCGAGCGGCAGGCCGGACGTCAGCCCTGCTGCCAGGGCCGCCGGACTGACGCCTGTGAGCATCTGGCGGTTGTGCTCAGGCGCGTGCACGACAAGCGGACGCTCGGCCGGGTAGTGCTCCGGCTGTGAGAGCTGAAGGCGCTCGGTGCGCCAGAAGGGCATCCACAGGGCGAGAAAACGGCGCATGATCGGGACAGTCGAGGAACCAGTGGGCGGGGCGTCCTCCACGCAGCCGCAGCAGCGAGACGGAAAGACGGCGGGGACCGGGTAGCGGCATCGCCAGTCCCGGCAGGAAGAGCGGCGCTGAGGGGGCAGACGTGACCTGCCATCGCGTGGCGCAGGCACAGGGATCCTTGCCGGGCGTGCGAGAGGGTGCGGCAGACCGCAGGAAGAAGCCGGTATTGCCACTCGCCTCGGCCGCCAGATTCAGACGCCGCACTTCCGTCAGGGAGGGAACGCGCGGGCCGCCTATCACGACGAGGGCATGTTCGGGGCTGCGCAGGATGTCTTCAGCGACAGCCAGAATACTGGCCTCATCGCTTTCAATGCAGACCAGGCGACGAAGTGAGATCCCGGTCTGGCGCAGTCCCCAGGCATGGAGCTGAGAGGGAACCGCACCGAGCCAGAAGACAGGCTGGCCGCTGTGGGCGAGCAGGGGCAGTAGCAGGGCGAGGCTGGCCCCGACCTCGAGCGCATCGGGCACCAGGACGTCATGCAGACTGGCGGTTCTGAGACCACCGCCCAAATGGTTATCGACCGGCTGCAGACCTGTTGGCAACATCCGGATTGTAGAATGGGGCAGGCTCCGACGCTCCAGGCATCGGACCTGCTCGCGCAGACGCGCCAGCGCGTTCGAAGTCATGGCTGTTCTCCTTAACGAGAACAGAAAGAGAACAAACGAACGTGGGACGCAAGTTAAATTTGATGCTCTACGGACAGGTG
Source organism: Gluconobacter sp. P1C6_b (assembly GCF_018811945.1). GTDB lineage: Bacteria > Pseudomonadota > Alphaproteobacteria > Acetobacterales > Acetobacteraceae > Gluconobacter. The sequence continues at coordinate 6,865 of NZ_JACRVU010000021.1, read as the reverse complement.
AAGGGCCCAAGCATGGCTTTGTAGAACCTCTCCGCCGAGCCTACCGGTCCTAAATTGTGAATTGCAGCGCATTTCCATTCAAGCGTCTCTCCAGTTCCTTTCGCCATGCGCTCCAGGGAAACCGGAAAGGCGGAAGAAGTCGCTGTGCGGGACCGCCTCTGTAAAAAAGGTGGAAACTGAAATAAGGCGCTTCCTCCCTCTCCTGATCAACCGCCAGCACGAATAGGCCGGGCCTCTCTTCTCTCAGATTCAGCGCCTCTTGAGCGCAATGAACTTTTAAGCGGAGGTGAAGGCCCTCCCTCATCGGTCTGAAAGCAAGGCAGTAGCCGTGGAGTTGTGGACAGCCGCCTTCACGGCGGTCACTCCCTTCCCGGGGACAGCTCTGACGAGCTGACCACAGGAAGCGGCTCTGCCCACAATTCCACCGCGCAATTACAAACAGGCTTTTTATTTTCCTGAGAAGGAAACGTGGGCGTAGTGGTCGGTGTTTTTCTTCCCACTATCTTTTTTGACGGGCACCGAAGCTCAGAACAGAAGAGTGCTCATGTGTAATCTGTACGCCCAGACCTCCTCGCAGGATGAGATCCGCGCCATTGCGCAGGTTCTCAGTGACCATACGGGCAATCTTCCGCCCATGCCCGACATCTATCCGGATTACGCGGCTCCGATTGTGCGCAATGGACAGGACGGCCGGGAGCTGGTTCTGGCCCGGTGGGGCATGCCATCGCCGGCGTTCGCCCTCAAAGGGCGCAAGGTTGACCGCGGGGTGACGAACATCCGCAATACGGCGTCTCCGCACTGGCGCCGCTGGCTGGGCGTTCCTCATCGCTGCGTGGTACCGTTTACGGCTTTCTCGGAACAGGCGCGTCAGGATGACGGATCGTTTCATCCAGTGTGGTTTGCCGCCGATGAGACGAAGCCTCTCCGCTTTTTTGCCGGGATCTGGACGTCCTGGACCTCGGTGCGCAAACTCAAGGAAGGCGAGGTCACGGTCGATCTTTTCGGCTTCCTGACCACGGAAGCCAACGCTGTGGTCGCGCCTTATCATCCCAAAGCGATGCCCGTCATTCTGGAACGCCAGGAGGAGATCGAAACCTGGCTGACGGCCCCCGCACCGGTCGCTCTGCAGCTCCAGAGACCGTTGCAAGAGTCATCCCTTCAGGTTCTTTGAGCAGACGAGGGGTCTAGCTGGCCCTCTGTCCCTTGAGGCGGGCGATTAGCCGGGAGCTTCTCAACATGGCTTCATCAGCCTGTTTCATGGCTGCAGCCAGATCCTCATAGTCGAACTGAACCGGGTCCAACCGCGTTGGCGGAAGAAGCTGCGTAATCTCTTCCTCCGGGATAGATTGCGTCGTGAAAGGATCATCCTTACGGGGCCGGCCGCGCTTGCGGCCGGGGATGGGGCGTGATGGAGGTTTCACAACGTCTCGGAGCGCTCCCATGCCAGCCAGACCAAACAGGCGATGAGCCGTTCGGTGCGTGACTTCCACAACAATGCCTCGGTCCTGGAATGCACTGAGAAGCTGCAGCGCGCTTTTCATCGACATGCCCAGACGATCCGCCAGCATAGAGGCAGACACGAGCGGCTGGATGGCCAGCACATTGACCGCTTGGGGCGCACGGGAATGACGACGCTGTGCGCCGCACTTATCAAGCGCCTGTGTCCTGGCTCGCTCCAGCTGGCGCAGAAGATCGAGCGCTTCTCGGACCTCGGCTAGAAGAGCATCGAGCCACCAGCACAGCCAGGGCTCGATCTCCCAAGGCGTTCCCGGGGTGAGTGCTTCTATGCCGGTCAGGATCAAGGGCGCCCGGAGAATATCATGGGAGTGCCAGTACCGGCTTAACGCCGCGCAGAAGGGAGCACGGGGGTGACCGGCCTGTAACCAGCGATGAAAAGCGATCCCCGCATCAAGGATCGATCCCCACCCTGATGACTGATCATTCAGGAACGCTTCGGCTTCGGTAATGGCACTCGCCTGCATAGCATCCGGGCGAGCGTACCAGCGCCAGAGCGTAAAGGCATGGGATGCCGCATCCACGGCGGTACCGCGTTCATAGCCGTCCTGGCCAACCACTTTCGGCACGAGGCCATGCAGTTCGGCAACCAGATACCAGGGATCGATCAGCCAGCCGTCAACAGCGCTATGGCGCTGAATCGCAACCAGGCGTTGCCGGAACAGGACGGCAGGTACAGCCGAGCCATGTCTCAGCGCCTGATCCAGACGTCCCAGTTCGAGACTGAAACGGGTGAGCCTCTCGGCGAACGGAGGAACCATTGATCCTATGAGGCGTCGCTTTTCGGATGGTCTCCAAGATGGACCTGCGTTTTGAGCGCTTCAAGGGAAATCGTCATTTGAGTCCTCGACCGGAAGGATGAGTCACAGGGCCTGATTTGCGCCACACTCCGAACAGGATGTCATGACTGTTTGTCTGAGAGACTTTTCCGTTATTTCACAGGCCGGAAGGCGCGCTGCGTCTCTCGCCTATGAGCCTTCAATACCACCAAGCGGCCCGTAGCAACAGCATTCAATTACCCTAATATCCTCAAAAGGTAAGTCTCAGTCTTTTTTCCAAAAATCGCCCCCTCTTCACCCCCTATGTCCGTTAATTCTTATTATCGGACATAGGGGTGGGGCACAAAAAAGACCCGCAAAGGTCTTTTCAAGGCGTGTTCCACGGACGCTCATGCAAGGACAAAGTCTGCTCACGGAAGGACAGCCTGATCGTCCCTGGCCCTCTTTGCGAGAGACATTCCAACTCACGCAGGTCTGTAACTATTCTGAGGCTCGCGGCTGACTTGGAGGGCTTATTGCCAGTCAGCTTACGATCAGCGAATGCGGATACCGGACATTCGCCTTATGGCGAGACCCGGTCAAGAATAGACTGTCGGGGATAGCTGCACCACAACAACAAGCAGACTTTGATTAACGAGGGCATGTAAGCGGAAGCGGCATTCGGAATGCTGGCAGCAAGCGCGCTGTTCGGATATTAAGGTGTGATGAGTAACCGCGACGAATTCTCCCGTAGCACAAAGAATGCAGTCGCGCTTCGCGCCAATCATCATTGTTCGTTTCGTGATTGCCCCCAGCCGACATCAGGCCCAAGCGATGAATCGCCCGAGGCTGTAAACATGATCGGTAAGGCAGCGCACATTCATGCTGCCGCCCCTGGACCAGGCGCGCGGCGCTATCTCGCGTCAATGACCCGCGAGGAGCGCACTCACATCTCCAATGCTATTTGGTTGTGTGCAACCCACGCCGACCTTATCGACCGGGACGAGGCGACCTACACAGCTGAAGTGCTTCGCGAGATGAAAGCCGAGCACGAGGGGAAGTGCGCCGAAAGACAGCGCAATGTCCTCTCAGTTGGGCAGCCCAATGCCGACCTTATCGCTATCGGACCCGACATCGTATTCGTTGGCAAATTTCTGGGCGTTGAAGGTGAAGTATGGAGCTTCCATCTGCAGAGCTTCATTGACGGCGATGTTCATAACTTGATCACGTTTGCCGATCGTTACGAACAAACCGCGGTCAAAGATCGATTTGTCCTTGTGAATGAGCTTGGAGACGGACGCGCGTTGAGGGCTAAGCCGTCTGTCACCAGGGAGACAACTGGCTGCTACACGGTTCGGTGTCTGGTTTTCCCGAGTGCCGAACGGATTCCAGCTGCCGACATTCCGAAGATGTGGGCATTGTCGGATAGCCATGACCTGATGACCAGCAACGGCAAATGGGCCATGGTGTCCGGCGTGGACGCCTTGCCGCAGCAGGTGAAGACGTGCCTATCGCATCAGATGGGCGAAAGCCCGTTTCACCGCGATTTTGGGACGAGGTTTGCCGAGTATTACAACCTGCTTGCTGGTTCACCGTGGCTTGATCGCTACCTGAATCTTGAGATAATCCGCTTGGCAGCAATCCCCTACTTCAACCCCACCGACAACCAGCAATACACTCCGCTTCTATGCGTCGAGCGCGTCTTTGGTATCCAAATTCTTGCTAACACGCCTACGAACAATTGGTTACCAATTCGCGTAAACCTCAGCGTCAAGGGCCTTGGGAGGTGGCAGCACGATCTTTCCGTCTGCATTCCATCGGAACCGATACAAAGGTGGTCCTTTGACGAGCTCCTTGCCGGCCCGTTCATTCGAGGCTGAACTGATGGTCTAGCGATGGGCTTTGACGTCGGCAGCGGGGACGCTGAACACCCCCTCTTGAGATCACTTTCTAGGGCAGCGCTTGCCCGGCTTGAAGCGGCTCTCAGCCCTTCTGCGACATCCATGCACGACGCAGCATGACTTACTCCCCGAAGCGGTGATAATCGTATAAGAGCTGCAAAAATTGGAAACCTGAATCATGCGGAGATACTATGCCACTGAACGAAAGGGCATCGCGGCCATTCAGGCCAAGTTGGCCGACCTTGAACTAATTTGGCGAGAAACTTCGACCGGAGATTTTGGCATCGACAGAGGTGGACCCCATTTTTCGGACAGGGCAATAAGCTCTCATGACCGTCATTAGGGGAGTGCAGTTGCAAGAAGCCTACACCATGACTGGTGTCTGGTGTGACCAAAAACTGATAGTGGACCTGACGGGTGTGCCGCGAGCCGATCGACGACGATTGATCATGCTCTCATCCGCGGGTTGGCTACCGCATTTCCCATTTCCGTCGTGGGCCTTCCTCTCTCTATAGACGGGCGTCGGTCGAAACCTGCCCCAGCTTACAACGAGGATTACCCATCTTGCCTGGTCTTCGCGGCACGCCCGTCAGGTCCAATAATCGGGCGCGGAATTCCCTATCAGATTGGCTGTATACGTCGACCGATATCCCAGATGAACCCGACCAGCTCGCGGGCGATCGCCGTAATCACTTTTGGCAGGGCCTTTCCGGTCGATGCCAACAAGCGGTAGCGCTGACAAAGACGGACCTGGGCTTTCCACGCGATGGCCCTGATATCCTCCGGCAAGCCTTCGACGCGCATTTGATATCGCCTCTCTTCGCGCGCCGGCAGGCGATACGACCATGCCGCCTCTACCAGCATCGCCCGTGCCTCCCGGTTCCCCGTCTTTGTTATCGCACCACGGCGGGTGCGGGCGCCGCTGGACGCCTCCGAGGGAACTAGGCCAAGCCAGCTCATCAGTTGCTTGGGCGTATCAAAGCGACTGAGATCGCCAATTTCGGCAACCAAGGTCGCGGCCACCACGAGCCCGACACCACGGAGGGCCTGCAACGCCTGAACCAGAGGAGCCAGCGACCATTGCGGCAGTGCTTCCACCAGCATGGAGTCCAGCCTGTCGCAGCGATGCTGTGCCTCCTCAATCCGTCGGATACCTTCACCGAACACGAATTGCTGATGCGGTGCGTCGAAGGCCTGCTCACTGAGCCAGCGCCAATGCGCCTTGGTCCAATTCGATCGCCCGGTGAATTTGCGCCCATGGCGAAGCAGGAAGCTCAATACTGTTTGCCGGCTGGCAACCAGATCCTGTTTCGCCTGCCGACGTCCCCGGATCAGATCCCGGATGGCTTCGTGCGCCTCGTCCGGCACCCAGATTGCTGTCAGTTCGCCCGAGCGCAGCAGGCGCGCCAGCATCTGGGCGTCTCTCCTGTCCGTCTTCACCCTGTAGGCTGGCTTGCGCGGTATTACAGATGGGGCGATGACGCTGCATTCCACGCCCAGGTCGGTCAACTGACGATAGATACCATATCCACAGCCGCCTGCTTCATAGCAGAAGTGGAGCGTGACATCGGGCGCTGCCAGGCGTGCCACCAGGCGCCGTATGGCATCGGGCGTGTTGGGAATAGTCCCGTGGAACCGGATCTCTCCCGATCGCCCGTCATTGGCGACCGCCACGGCAATTGTCTCCTTGTGAACGTCCAGGCCAATAAATTTCGCAGTCGACATTGTCATTCTCCTCTCCTGACAAAGTGAGCTTACGCTCCCCCTGACCTCGGAAAACGAGGCGAATGACGGTCATTGGGTCTATAATCCGACCTGAAAGAGGACGGGTTTTATGGGCAAGGTTACGCGCAAGAGGTATGCGGCGGAGTTCAAGTCACGGGTTGCGCTGGAGGCGATCCGTGGGGAGCTGACGCTGGCGGAACTGGCTTCGAAACATGGTGTGCATCAGACGATGATTGCCCAGTGGAAGCGCCAGGCAGTCGAGGGCATGGCGGCAACCTTTTCGGGGAAGGCGGTGTCTGAGCCCCTGGTCAGCCCTGCCGATGTGGAGAAACTGCACGCGAAGATTGGCGAGCTTCTCGTGGAACGGGATTTTTTACGCGATGCCTCTGTTCGGTTGGGCGTGATCAGAGGCGGCAGATGATTGACCCACAGCGTCCCCGGCTTTCGGTCGTGCGGCAATGCACGCTGCTGCATCTCAACCGGTCTGGCGTCTACTATCGGCCTGCGCCACAGAGCGAGGCCAATCTGGCGTTGATGCGGCTGATCGACGGCCAGTTCCTGGAAACGCCGTATTATGGCTCACGGCAGATGACATGGCATCTGCGCCGCCTGGGACATGAAGTGGGCCGCAAGCGGGTCCGGCGGCTCATGGGCCTGCGGGCGATCTACCAGAAGCCGCGCACGACCGTGCCCCATCCGGAGCATCGGAAATATCCCTATCTGCTGCGGGATCTGGTCATCAATCGGCCTGACCAGGTCTGGTGTTCCGATATCACATATATTCCCATGAAACGGGGATTTCTCTATCTCGTGGCGATCATGGACTGGTTCACGCGCAAGGTCCTGTCCTGGCGTCTGTCGAACACGATGGACGTGGAGTTCTGTATCGAGGCGCTACAGGATGCCCTCATGCGCTATGGCGCCCCGGACATTTTCAATACTGACCAGGGGTCGCAATTTACGACA
>NZ_JACRVU010000020.1 GCF_018811945.1 Gluconobacter sp. P1C6_b | reverse complement strand
GGTTTGGGCCGGGGGCACAGAAGGGGGCGGCTCCGGATGCCGCACGTCCGAGTGTTCCGCCGCCGCTGCCGGGGCAGGTCGCAGGGAAACCGGGGGCTGCTCCCGGGGTGTCCGATCAGGCGGTGCCGGATGTGGCGTATGAAATTCCGGCGCCTGCCACGCGGGTCGGAACGGTTCTGGGTGAGATCGGATCTGTTTTCCCGGGATTTTCCCCCGATGCTTTCCTGAAGGAAGCCGAAGGGACGTTTCGTCAGGTGGTTCCGGCTTTTGCGGTCGGCGACCGTACCGCGCTGGAAAAGCTGCTGACCCCGGCCTCCATGGATTCTTTTTCCGCCGCGATTGATGCACGGGTACAGGCGGGTGAGACGCAGCGGAGCGATCTGCGCGGGATCGAAAGCCTGTCTATTCTGGATGCGATGCTGGTGTCCGGGGAAGACGGGGCGCGGGTTGGCCGAATCGAAGTGAAGATCGTGTCGCGTCAGGTGAATATCCTCACGGATCGTGAGGGTGAGCCGCTGGTCGGGACCGAGGCCGTGACCGAGTTCCACGATCTGTGGCTGTTCGAGCGTGTGGCGGGCCAGTCCGACGCGCGGTGGCGTCTGGCGGCATCGCGTCCGGCCTGATCGCGTTCTCCGATGAAGAAACTGCTGACCCTGCTGACGCTTGGCGCGCTGTGCGCATGCACGCCGCAGAATGCGCCCTCGTCGCTTTCGCTCTCTCCTGTCGGATATGACTCGCTCGCCGGATGGGAGCAGGAGGATTTCACGTCCCTGATGCCGCTGCTGCGGGATGAGTGCCATCGTCTGTCGCAGTTGCCGCCTGAGACGGTGCTTGGCGGGAGCGAGGCCATCACCTATGGGCGTCATGCTGCCGACTGGAGCAATGCCTGCGCGGCGCTGGCGACGGCTTCGGATGCGCGGACGTATCTGGAGACGTGGTTCCAGCCTTACGAGGTGGGGACGGATGCGTTCTATACCGGCTATTTCGAGCCGCAGATCCCGGCGTCTCTGACGCGCGGCGGGGCCTATCAGACGCCGGTCTATGGTCGTCCACGCGATCTGGTGCGGGCGAAGGCGACCAATGGCCAGATGGTCAGCGGGCGGTGGGTCAACGGGCAGTTCGCGCCGTATTATGACCGTGCCGCCATTGATGGCGGCGCGCTGGCGGGACAGGGACTTGAGATCGCCTGGCTGAAAAGCCCGGTGGATCTGTTTTTCCTTCAGATCCAGGGTTCCGGGCGGTTGATCCTGCCGGATGGCGGGCAGGTGCGTGTCAGCTATGACGGGCGCAACGGGCAGGCTTATGTGCCGCTCGGGCGTGTTCTGGTGCAGGACGGTGAACTGCCGACAGATGGTGTGAGCATGGACAGCATCCGCAACTGGCTTGAGGCGCATCCGGACCGGATGATGTCCGTCATGGAGCGTAATCCGAATTACGTCTTTTTCCGTCGTGATGACGGCAATCTGGCGCAGGGGCCGAAAGGGGCGTTTGGGATGCCATTGACGGCCGGGCGTTCCGTGGCGGTCGATCGGTCCGTGGTGCCGTTTGCGATGCCGCTGTGGGTTGAGACGAAGCTGCCTTATGGGGCGGGTCAGCCTGTGACCTGGGATCATCTGGTGTTTGCGCAGGATATCGGGACGGACATCAAGGGCGCCGGTCGGGCCGATCTGTTTACGGGTTGGGGGGCGACCGCGCAGTCTGTGGCGGGGAACCTGCATGCGCATGGCCGGATGGTGCTGTTTCTGCCGCGGCCGCCTGCGGACTTTCCCACGGGTTCTGGGGCGCAATGATCCGCAGTCGCCGGGAGAAGCTCGGTGTCCATACGCTGATCCGTGGGGACTGCACGACGGTTCTCAGACGGATGCCGTCGCAGAGTGTGGACGTCGTGGTGACGTCTCCGCCGTATAATCTGGGGGTGCCGTACCGGACGTATCAAGACCGCCTGCCGGAGGATGCGTATCTGGACTGGCTGGAGGATGTCTGCACCAGTCTGTGCCGGGTGATGAAGGATGACGGGTCGTTTTTCCTGAACATTGCAGGGTCGTCCTCACAGCCATGGATGCCGTTTGAGCTGATGACGCGCCTGCGTAAGCTGTTCGTGCTGCAGAATCACATCACCTGGATCAAGTCGATTTCGGTGGGTGAGATTACTTACGGGCATTTCAAGCCGCTGAATTCGGCGCGCTTCGTCAATCGCAATCATGAGCATGTGTTCCATCTGACCAAGACGGGCAATGTGCCGGTGTCGCGTCTGGATGCGGGTGTTCCGTTTACGGACAAGAGCAATATCGTGCGGCGGCAGCACATCACGGACCGACGGTGCCGTGGCGATACGTGGTTCATTCCCTACGAGACCGTGCGCAGCCGCAAGGAGAAGTTCAGCCATCCGGGGACGTTCCCGGTGGCGCTTCCCGAGGCGTGCATCCGGCTGCACGGACTGCGGCCGGGGGGCGTTCTGCTTGATCCGTTCATGGGGTCGGGCACCACGCTGGTAGCGGCGGAGCGGATGGGATGTGTAGGGATCGGGATTGATACCGATACGTCCTATGTGAACGTAGCGCGCAAGCGGGTGCGGGCCGCGATCGATCATGAGGACGAGGATTAATCGACAACACCTGTTTTTCTAACAGGTTCAATCACTTTGACTTTGCATGTCACTTTTCGACATTATCACGACACCGTGAGTATGAGGAGAAAAGTGGTGCGTTCCAGCACGATTACAAAGGGAATTGCCGGTCTGGTGGCGCTGGGCGTTGTCGCCTGGGGCGGGACCGTCACTTATCTTGAGCATTTCGATCATGCTGGAGCACCGCAGTTGCCCGCCAGCAGCCCGACCCGTCAGGATCCGACGGCCATGGCGGCGTTTGCGGCCCTTCGGGAAGTGCGCTGCGATTACTGCCATACGCAGAATGTTGAACTGCCGTTCTATTTCAAGCTGCCGCTGGCCAACCAGATCATGAAGCGCGACCTGGTGCAGGGGCAGCGCCATTTCGAATATGCGCCGGTTCTGACGGCCCTGCAGGACGGCAAGCCGCCTTCCGTCGAGCAGCTTTCCCGCATTGAGGAAGTCATCACGCAGAACCGGATGCCGCCGGCGGCTTATCTGCTGATGCATCCGCATGCGCATCTGGACGAGAAGCAGCGTGCGGACATTCTGAAATGGGTGCGTGAGCAGCGTGAGCGTTACTATGCGACGCCGGGTGTGGCGGCGCAGTTCCGTAGTGAACCGATCCAGCCGATCCCCGAGAGCGTGGATGTGAACTGGAAGAAGGCCGAGCTGGGCCGGGCGTTGTTCTTCGATAAGGGGCTGTCGGGTGATGGCACGCTCAACTGCGCAAGCTGTCATGGTCTGAACAAGGGTGGCGTGGACAACCTGACGACCGCGACGGGCATTGGCGGGCAGAAGGGGCCGATCAATGTTCCGACCGTCTATAACGCCGTGTTCAGCATGGCGCAGTTCTGGAACGGGCGTGCGAAAGATCTGGCGGAGCAGGCGGCCGGGCCGGTCATGAATCCGCTGGAAATGGGGTCGCATGACTGGAACACGGTATCCGAGCATGTCCGCACCACGCCCGGTTATGCCGAGCAGTTCAATGCGGCCTTCGGCTCCGACCAGATTGACAAGGACACGATCACGGGGGCGATTGCGGAATATGAAAAGACGCTGATTACCCCGGACAGCCGCTTCGATCTGTATCTGAAGGGCGATGATAAGGCGATTACGGCGCAGGAGAAGCGCGGTTATGAGCGTTTCAAGGAAATCGGCTGCTCGGGGTGCCATAGCGGTATTGCCGTGGGTGGCGACGCCTATGAGATCCTGGGGCTGGAAGGTCCGTATTTCGAGAACCGCCACACGAAGCTGACGGCTGCGGACGAAGGCCGCATGGCTGTGACGCATCGGGAAGGCGACAAGGAGCGATTCAAGGTTCCGAACCTGCGCAATGTCGAGCTGACGGGGCCGTGGCTGCATGACGGTTCGGCCACCACGCTGGAGCAGGTCGTGCGGGAAATGGCCCGTTACGAGACGCCGGATCATGACATTGCCGATCAGGATGTCACGGATATCGTGGCGTTCCTCAAGACGCTGACGGGCAAGTACGAAGGCATTCCGCTGAAGGATGTGGCGGCTGACCAGCCGTTACAGGCTCCTGTGTCGGGCTCTGGTTCCCCGAACTGACGCTTTAGTCTTTATCTAGTAAAAAACCGGAGAAGGGAAACCTCTCCGGTTTTTTTATATATACAGAACCGTTAATATGGATCGCCTTGTATCAAGCAGTTCTTCTCGTGGCTGAAAACGTTTGTTTACGGCTTGATGAGCTTTAATAAGTGATATGGACAGCGGAGAACAGCTTCGCTATCGATCTGGAATAAAACTATTTCAGAACAGGATATGATATGAGTGATTATATCAAGGATTGCATCAAATATGATATTTCTGGTTCTGTTATAGAGGGTTTCCCGGAAGTTTTTGAGCGGCGTCATGTTCTCTACGTTCCACGGCGGGAGGGCGGTTTGGACAAGGACTTTGGGTTATTTGATGAAACAGGACGACAGATCCTGGGAAACGCTCTTTTTTCAAGTTATCCGCCTGTATTGAAAACACAGGCTCTGACGACACAGAAAAATGGAGAGGCAGCCTCTTACCAGAACCGGCCTGTCGTGTATGGGGGGTGTATTGGCGACCATTACGGTCATTTCATCACGGAATGTCTGAACACCCTTTGGTATTTTTCAAGGGAATGTTCACCGGAAACGCTGGTGCTTTTCCATAGTGACATGACCGTTGAAGAGATTTTTTCCAAGTCCTGGATGGTCGATCTGCTTCGTTATGCAGGCGTCCGGAAAGAACAGATTATTATTCCCCGTGTGCCATTAAGATTTGATTTCATGACCATACCGGGACAGGCTTTTTCTGAAGATGGCTTTGTTTATACGGGCTATGCAAAATATCTGAAAGCGCTGTCCTTGAAGGCGGTCCAGGAAAGCAGCTTTGATTTCAAAGGGATGGTGTATCTCTCCAGGGTCAGTTCTCTCTACAATAGTCGTCTACCCTGTGACGAAGAGGATCTCTGTGCCGAACTTTCGGTTCGTGGAGTAAAGGTTGTTCGGCCTGAAGACCTGTCTGTTGCCGATCAGATCAAGATATTTAACGAGAATATTGTCATAGGGCCTATTGGCTCGGCTTTTCATACGTCGATTTTTGCGGGGGCGCCGAAAGGCATAGCCATCTGCCCGGAAGACCGACCTATTGCGCGTTCATACGAATTGATGGATGCGGCGCATGAGTCCGAGATACGCTATGTATACAGCGAAGTTAAAGTAGATCCTTCCACGCTTGCAGAATTTCTGGTGAATGCTGCCGGATCAAGTGCATATTGGAAAACAATAATAGAAAAATTGGGCCTGGGATTTCTGGAACGGAAAAACAGAGGGAATATTTTCTTTGCAGGTCGGGAAAATATTCTTCTTTCGAGAGATGTGAAGGAAGCTGGGGATTATGACGTTCTTGTCGCCGCAGTGGGTAATAAGTCATTTATTTTTGCAAATCATTCCTCTTTGCCGCCATTTTTCATAGAAAAAGAATTGAGAGAGACAAGAGTCATATCATATCTGAATTCTGAAGAAGAAAATGGTATCGGATTTCGCAATCCGGCAAATGGTAAATGGCTCAAAGCATTGCCGCCCGAGTTAAAGAAGAATCTTCATTGCGATGCGGAGCATGTTAATGATTGGGAATTGTTCAGACTGAAACCTGTGGAATATCCGGATTTTTCCGGTGACCTGAAAGGTCTTCTGGAGGCGCTGGCTTATCTTTCTGACACGGGAGATGTGGCGGGGTGCCTGGCGATTGCTCCCTGTCTGGAGAATGCGCTTCATCGGTTTGAAGGCTCCGATTGTCAGTAGAATTTTTCTCTTCTGACAATCGTGATGACTGATTGGGGATCAGGGAGAAGCTTTATTTCCCTTCCGCCTGTTCCGGGACGGGATTGCATTGCGGGGTGACGGATTGGCCGGTCATGACGGCTGTCGTGAAGGCGGCGGAGTCCGGCAGGGAGCCGTTTACGACCTGGCTGTGGTCCAGTCCCTTGTAGAGATGGGCCTGAACGGTTGAGCCTGCCGCGCAGGCGGCTTTGACCAGACCGAGCTGAAGGGCGGGGGGCACGTCGCGGTCTTCCGTACCGGTGCCGGTGAAGAGCGGCTGCGCCAGTTTGAGGGTCGGGAACGCCATGGCTTTCAGGGCCGGGCTCATGGCTTTGAGGAAGGTCGGCTGGAGGCTGTTCTGCAGGGTCAGGCCGGCTTCCTGCGTCTGTCGGGACAGGGACGTCAGGCATTCATGGGCGGCGTTGTGATAGATCGGGAGCGCTTTGGGGGTGAAGGCTTGTTCGGGGCGGAAATGCGGATCGCGCCCTTCCAGTCCGGCGGCAAGGTAGAAGACGTAATTGATGAGCGGGCTGTAGCCGACGCCGGGCTGTGAAGCGGCTTTGAGCAGGCCACCGAGAAGTTCGGGTGTCACATAAGGCGCACCGGTGGCGACGGTGCCGCGAATGTCGAGATCAGGCGCATAGACTGGTGCGTAGGACGCTGTGGCGACGGCCGCGCCGCCTCCCTGTGACTGACCGACGATCATGATCCGGTTTTTCAGGTCCGGGACGTTGGCGAGCGCGGCGCGGACACTGTCGAGGACGCTGTAGGCTTCGACGCGGGTGTCCAGATAGGGATGGGTGCCGGGTGTTCCGAGGCCCTGATAATCTGTGGCGACAATCGCGAAGCCGCGCTTCATCCAGGCGGACAGATAGGTGCGGTTGCGATCGCTGACGGGATTAAGGGACGGCGCGCAGCTGTCATCCACACCGACAGTGCCATGGGCCCAGGCGACGATTGGCCAGCCACCCTGTGGAGCCGGACCGGCGGGCAGGATGATTTCGGCTGTGACGGGAACGAGGCCCTTGCCGGTGATGCCGTTGGTCGAAAGATAGGTGATGCGCAGGGCGCGCCCGGAATCCGGAAGGCCGAGGGCATCGGCAAGGGGAGCCGAGGCAGTGAGGGTTCCGGGCTTCTGGACACCGGACGGGGCCGCGTGTGCCATATTTGTGAGCGAAGCGGCGCAGAGGGCCGTGCCTGCAAGCAGGGGAATGAATTTGCGCAGGGGAGGCAGGGGCATGGAAAATCCTTGTTCAGTCTGGCTTTGCAGGCCGGACATTCTCATGCCCGGTGCTGGCGAGACTGACGCTATGGCCCTTAAGGTCAAGTGAATTTCCGATGGTGCCCGTGGTCTGTCGTCTCGGTTCAGTCGTCCTGAGCGAGGCGGCGGTCAGCGGCTTTGTCGATCCGGTCGCGCTCTTCGGCAGTGAGGAGGCCGCGCTCGTATTCCTGCGTGGCGCGGGCCTTGGCGTTGCTGGCGCGGGCGCGGGTGTCGATCGGGTAGGCTCGTTTTTCGGGGAGGCCGAAGGCGCTGTCGGGCAGGCTGTCGCGTTCTTCCTGTGTGAGATGGCTCATGGGTCTGCTCTCTCGGAAATGAAACCTGAAAGTAAACGTATCAGTGCGGCGTAAGTGCCGAAATCCCGAAAGAACATTGTTCAATGGCGCTGGAACCCGTTACATGCTCGGGACCTGCGTGCCCGATCAGGCAATGCGGGTGGGACAGCAAGCGAGGATGGTGTGGCGAAGCGGGATCTGAGGGAGGACGAGGCGACGTTGTGGCGGATGGTTGTCCGTGACATCAAGCCGTTGCGCTCTCCGCGCGCTCCACGCCGCATGATGCCTGTGGCGAAGGCCGAACCGCCTGGGCCCATGCCGGAGGCTGCGCGCCCGACACCCGTGGTCTCCCGGCGTTCCTTTGTGCCGGTCCAGCCGAAAAAGCCTGTGTCACGTCCGGCAGAGCTTGCCGTTGGCGTTCGTGCGCCGGGGCTGGATGATACGAGCTGGAAGCGTCTGTCACGCGGGCAGATGAAGGTCGATGCGCGGCTCGATCTGCATGGTTATGTCGTACAGGAAGCGTTCGAGCGGCTGTATGATTTCATGCAGCGGGCACGGGTGCGGAACTGGCGCTGTGTGGAAGTCGTGACGGGGCTGGGGAGCGGACAGACCAGCGGGCTGATCCGGCGCGAGCTGCCCATGTGGCTTCAGCGGGGGGATCTGCGGTCCATGGTGCTGGCCGTGGTGCATCCCCATGCGGCCAATCATGGGTCTGTTCGCATTCTGCTGAAGACGCGCCGTCGCTGATCCTGTCAGATGTGGCGGGTTTCCTGCCCTTCGCGCCAGCGGGGCGTGTTGACGGCGAGCCAGCGGCGCAGGGCCAGCGTGGCGCCGAGATCCGGGACCGTCCGTGACAGGAACGGGGCGGCATTGTCGCCAGTCGCCAGTTTGAAATGATGCAGATCGGCCCAGCGCCGGATGCCGGAATCCGCCCCGACCGCAGAGCAGGCGTGGCTCCACAGGGTGACGATTTCAGGTGGAGTCAGCATGGGCAGGGCGACGGCCATGGCTGTATCGGCGGCGGCGGAAACGGCCTGCCAGGCATGATAGAACGGGCCTTCGGGTGGGCGGTGCCGGGCCTGCTGGTAGGCTTCCATGAAAATGGGAATGGTCGTCGCATGCGTGTCGGTCAGGTCGCCGGTGTAATAGATCGCGCTCGTGCCTTCGGGCAGGTTGGCGAGGACGTTATCAAGCGGGCGGTCGAGCGTGTAGGGGGAAATCTGGACCGCATCGACCCTGCCCTCATGCAGGGCGGTCAGGGCATTTGATGAATCGACATAACCTGGCACGGGAATTGGGCGCAGGCCGAGAAGTGACAGACCCATCAGGGCGTTCAGTTCCGGACCTCCGATATGCGAGACCGCAAGGCGGACGGGATGGTCATGGAAGAAACCCGTCAGGCGGCTGCGCAGGGTCTTGTGCAGTTCCGCGCGTGCGATGACGACGGTTGTGGTTGAGGCCACGAGGACGGGAATCCAGCGACCGAAATCGTAATGGACGCGGGAATCGCCGGTCAGGGATGCCAGCAGGGTGGCGCCGGGGAGGGCCAGGGCGGTGTTGCCGTCAGGCGCGCTGTTGGCGTCGAACAGGTTGGCGGCGCGGACGCCATCCTGTCCGATGTCGGGGGTCAGTTCGAGGGGCGTCTCCAGCCCCAGGGCATGCGACAGGGAGCCGCTTGCGAGTTCCGCGAACTGGCCGGGGATGGAGGCGAGCGTGCCGCCCAGAAGGAGCTGGACATCCGTCAGGGTGCCAGCGCGGGCCGGGATATTCAGGAGGGGGGCGGCTCCGGTCAGAGCCGCCAGCCCCTTCAGGGCTGCACGTCGGGTCAGTCTCACGGCCAGCGGACTTCCGGCGGCATGCTCATCAGGATGGCTTCGGTGTTGCCGCCCGTCTTGAGGCCGAACAGGGTACCGCGGTCGTGCAGCAGGTTGAATTCGACGTAACGGCCGCGGCGGATGAGCTGCGCGTCGCGGTCGGCTTCTGTCCAGGGAGTGAACATCCGGCGGCGGACGACGGCGGGGTAGGCGTCATGGAAGGCCATGCCGACGTCTTTGGTGAAGGCAAAGTCCAGATCGACGTCACCGGTATAGAACTGGTCGTAGAAGATGCCGCCCAGACCGCGCGGCTCGTTGCGGTGGTGCAGGTGGAAGTAACGGTCACACCATTCCTTGAAGCGGGGATAGTGCTCCGGGTCGTGGCGGTTGCAGGCGTCTTCGAAGGATTTGTGGAAATAGGCGGCATCCGACTGGGCTTCCGCACTTTCGGGGAACATCGGGGTGATGTCACCGCCGCCACCGAACCAGCCTTTTGTCGTGACGATCATGCGCGTGTTGAAATGCGCGGCACTGACATGCGGATTGCACGGATGGGCGACGAGGGACACACCGGTGGCGAAAAAACGGGGGTCTTCGTCAGCGCCGGGGATGTTCTTGCGGAATTCGGGGGAGAACTCGCCCCAGACGGTCGAGACGTTGACGCCGACTTTTTCGAACACGCGGCCGCGCATGACGGACATCACACCTGCGCCGCCTTCGGGGCGCTCCCATGCCGTGCGCTCGAAACGGCCGGGGGCCGTGCGGTCACGCAGGACCTGCGAGCCGCCTTCCGCCGCTTCGTCTTCGAGTTTTTCGTAGGACGCGCAGATGCGGTCGCGGAGGGTTTCGAACCAGGCTTTGGCGTCCTGCTTGAGGGCGTCGTGTGGCACGTCTGGACGAACGGTTTCGGCGAAACCGGGGCTGATCTGGTCCATGTTTTCTTCCCCCGTCTATACAGGACAAAACTTCGTTACGCGCAGTGTCCTAGCAAATCGCGCCGCTGCCGAACAGTTGGCTGATGCATGCCTGCCGCTGATCCGTGGCGGGACGATGGCGCAAAGACGTTTTCATTTCGTAAAAACGGCAGCGTTTTGTGAAAAAGTTTCTCTGAATGCTGCAACGCGCGGCTTGCGGGCCGCAAGGCTTGCGTGTCGGGCCGTCTCGTGGTCCAGAACGGGCGAGCGGATCAACCAGCTGTCAGGAACAGTCATGTCTTCGGAACAGGAAATCCAGCCCGTCATCGGTGTGATCGGTGGCTCGGGGCTGTATGATATTGACGGACTCGAGAACAAGGAATGGCGCCGGGTGGAAACGCCTTGGGGCGAGCCTTCGGACGAACTGCTGTTCGGCACTTTTGAAGGCGTGCAGTGCGTGTTCCTGCCGCGTCACGGGCGGGGGCATCCCATTCCGCCGTCGCGTCTGAACTTCCGCGCCAATATCGATGCGCTCAAGCGCGCCGGGGTGACGGATATCCTGTCGCTTTCGGCTGTGGGGTCGCTCAAGGAAGAGCTGCCGCCGGGGCATTTCGTGCTGGTGGACCAGTTCATCGACCGCAGCTTCGCGCGTGAGAAGAGCTTCTTCGACACGGGCTGTGTGGCGCATGTCGGCATGGCTGACCCGGTTTCGGCACGTGTGCTGGATGTGGTGCAGGGCGAGGCGGCGTCGCTCGGGATTCCATTCACGCGGGGCGGAACATATCTGGTGATGGAAGGTCCGCAGTTCTCAACACGCGCCGAGAGCGAGTTGTACCGGTCCTGGGGCTGTTCGGTTGTGGGCATGACAAACATGCCGGAAGCCAAGCTCGCACGTGAAGCGGAGATGAACTACGCGACTGTTGCGATGGTCACGGATTTCGACTGCTGGCACTCCGACCATGACAGCGTGACGGTCGAGGCTGTCGTGAAGGTCATGAAGGGGAATGCGGATAATGCGCGTCGCCTGGTGAAGGCGGTTATTCCGGTGCTCGGGAAGAAGCGTCCGGTGGATGCGAGCGCCGAGCGGGCTCTGGATTATGCGATCATTACGGCGCCTGCCGCCCGTGATCCGAAGCTGGTGGCCAAGCTGGATGCTGTTGCAGGGCGTGTTCTGAAGCAGGGCTGAGGCCCTGCGAGTGCCGCGCCTGCATGATGCGGGCGCGGCTGGAAGCATGTTCGGCTGACGGGATCAGTCGAAGTTGTGGTTCGGATCTGCGTTCAGGTCGATGCCGGCACGGGCATCGTCGATTTCCACGCCGTCGAGTTCCGGCGGCGGCAGATCCTTGACCGGGGTGCCCTCGGGGACGCCCTTGATGGCGATCAGGTCGGTGGCCTTTTCGAGATAGCCTTCGGGGCCACAGGCCGGCTTGCCGTCGGCTTCCCACAGGAGGCGCGCTTCGTGGCGGATTGCGGCGTCGCGCTTGGGATCGTCTTTGAGCGGATTGCTGCTCATCTTAAAACTCCTGTCTGGTCGGGCGCAGGACGATCTCATTGATGTCCACGTCGTCAGGCTGTGAAATGGCGAAGGCGATGGCACGGGCCACTGAGTCCGCCGGGATCGCCATCTTATAGAACTCTTCCACGGTTTTGCGACTGTCTGTGTCACCGCTTCCGGACTTGAGTTCGCTCTGGACCGCGCCGGGCTCGATGGAGGTGACGCGGAAGGTGTTGCCGGCTTCCTGTCGCAGGCCTTCGCTGATGGCGCGGACCGCGAATTTCGTGCCGGAATAGACGGTCCCGCCCGGAGCAAAGACCTTCAGTCCGGCTACGGAGGACAGATTGATGACGTGTCCGGATTTCTGTTTTTCGAACACCGGCAGCGCGGCGGCGATGCCGTAGAGGACACCCTTGATGTTGATGTCGATCATCCGGTCCCACTCATCAACCATCAGCTTCTGGATGGGGGCGATGGCCATGAGACCGGCATTGTTCACCAGAACGTCCAGACGGTCGAAATCGCGGACGACGGCGGCGACGGTTTCTTCTACCTCGGAGCGCTTCGTGACGTCGAGCGTGTAGGCGCGGGCGGTCTGGCCCTGCGCGGTGAGTTCGGAGACGATCTCGTCCAGCCGGTCACGGCGGCGGGCGGCGATGGCCACCTTTGCGCCCCGGGCGGCGAGATGACGGGCCGTGGCCTCGCCCAGTCCGGAACTGCCGCCCGTGATGAGGACGACCTTTCCGGCGATGTTGTCCGTGGTCATGGTGGGGCTCACTTCTGTTCGAGATGAGACTTCAGGAAATCGATGCTGCGGGACCAGGCGAGGTCACGGGCATCGCGGTTGAAGCTCGGGCGCTCGGGGCAGCCGAAGCCGTGCCCGGCATCGTCATAGACGTATTCCTCGACTTCGGGACGGGCATCGCGGATCTTCTGGATTTCGGTGTGGGGGATGGAGGAATCCTCGCCGCCGAAATGTAGTTCGACCGGGCAGTGCGGTGCTGTTTCGACATGGTTGCCGATGCTGCCGCCATACCAGCTCACGGCTGCGTCCACGTCATGGGTGCGGGTGGCGGTGAGCCAGGCGAGGAGGCCGCCCCAGCAGAAGCCGATGATGCCGACCTTCTTATGGCCGGCGTCGCGCAGGGCTTTTGCGCAGGCAGCGATGTCGGCGAGGGTTTTTTCGGACGGGATCTGGCTGCGCAGTTCGAGACCTTCGGTCACGCCCGCTTGCGTATATTCCAGAATGACGTCGGGCTTTGCGCGGTCGAAGACGGCCGGGGCAAGAACATGAAAACCTTCGGCCGCGAAGTCGTTGCAGACATTGCGGATATGGGAGGTGAGGCCGAAAATTTCCTGCACGACGATGACGGCGAGGGGCGACTCCGCGGAGCCGGCTTCCCATGCCTTGAAGCTGTGGCCATCGGCTGCGGTCAGGCTGGCCATGTGACCGTCAGCGCTGGAGGCAGGGGTTTTGTTGTCCGAGGGGCTGTGTTTCATGTCTGTGTATCCAGTCTTGTAATGCCCGGAAGGCCATGAGCCATGAGCGACGTCATCAATCTCCGTCGGGAACGCAAACGCCGCAAGAGCGTAGAGGATGCGAAGGTTGCCGATGCGAACCGTCGTCTGCACGGCCGGACCAAAGGGCAGAAACTGGCTGAAACGCTTGAGAAACAGCGGATGCAGGTGCTTTTGGACGGGCGGAAACTTTCTTCCGGGGTGCCTTCGGACGAAAGCGAGAATCCTTGACGCAGAAGGTGGGGGCGACTATGTCTTTGGCACTCTCCATGTGAGAGTGCCAAAATGCACTGCAGTCATTGAGTGCAGCAACCCGGTCACGCTGCTTTGTACAAGGGTGTGGCCATAAATGGAGCGATCCATGACGAAGTTTCGTCCCCTTCATGACCGCGTGGTGGTCCGTCGCCTGACGGGCGAAGAGAAGACCGCTGGCGGCATCATCATTCCTGACACCGCCAAGGACAAGCCGACCGAAGGCGAAGTCGTTTCTGTCGGCCCGGGTGCCCGCAACGAGCAGGGCCAGGTTGTGGCTCTGGACGTCAAGGCTGGTGACAAGGTGCTGTTCGGCAAGTGGTCCGGCACCGAGGTCAAGATCGACGGCGAAGAGCTGCTGATCATGAAAGAGAGCGACATCATGGGTGTGATCGGCTGATCAGCCGTCCCCGTTTCCTCTCGTAAGAACCTCATTCAGGAGTAAGAATTATGGCTGCCAAGGACGTAAAGTTCGGCGCTGATGCCCGCGAGCGTATGCTGCGTGGTGTTGATATCCTCGCAAATGCCGTCAAGGTAACGCTGGGCCCGAAGGGTCGTAACGTTGTTCTCGACAAGAGCTTTGGCGCACCGCGCATCACCAAGGACGGTGTGTCGGTTGCCAAGGAAATCGAACTGGCTGACAAGTTCGAGAACATGGGCGCCCAGATGGTCCGCGAAGTCGCGTCCAAGACGAACGACATCGCAGGCGACGGCACCACGACCGCAACCGTGCTGGCTCAGGCCATCATCCGTGAGGGCGCCAAGGCTGTTGCCGCTGGCATGAACCCGATGGATCTCAAGCGCGGCATCGACAAGGCTGTTGGCGTTGTCGTTGACGAACTGAAGAACAACACGAAGAAGATCACGTCTCCGGAAGAGATCGCCCAGGTCGGAACGATCTCCGCTAACGGCGAGACCGAAATCGGCGAGATGATCGCTTCTGCCATGCAGAAGGTCGGCTCCGAAGGCGTCATCACGGTTGAAGAAGCCAAGGGCCTGCACACCGAGCTCGACGTTGTCGAGGGCATGCAGTTCGACCGCGGCTACATTTCCCCGTACTTCGTGACGAACCCGGAGAAGATGACGGCTGACCTCGACAGCCCGTACATCCTGATCCACGAGAAGAAGCTCTCCTCGCTTCAGCCGATGCTGCCGCTTCTCGAGAGCGTTGTGCAGTCCGGTCGTCCGCTGGTGATCATCGCCGAAGACGTCGATGGTGAAGCACTGGCCACGCTGGTCGTGAACAAGCTGCGTGGTGGTCTGAAGATCGCTGCCGTCAAGGCTCCGGGCTTCGGTGACCGTCGCAAGGCCATGCTGGAAGACATCGCCATCCTGACGGGCGGCCAGGTGATTTCCGAAGACATCGGGATCAAGCTGGAATCCGTTACGCTCGAAATGCTGGGTCGCGCCAAGAAGATCCACATCGAGAAGGAAAACACCACGATCGTCGAGGGTGCTGGCAACAGCGACGACATCAAGGGCCGTTGCAACCAGATCCGTGCGCAGATCGAAGAAACGACGTCCGACTACGACCGTGAGAAGCTCCAGGAGCGTCTGGCCAAGCTGGCTGGTGGCGTTGCCGTCATCCGCGTCGGTGGCAGCACCGAGGTTGAGGTGAAGGAGCGCAAGGATCGCGTTGACGATGCCCTGCACGCAACCCGCGCTGCCGTTGAAGAAGGCATCGTTCCGGGTGGTGGCACGGCTCTGGCCCGCGCATCCTCCGCTCTGAAGGGTCTGACCTTCGACAACGACGACCAGCGCGTCGGTGGCGAGATCGTCCGCAAGGCCCTGCAGGCTCCGCTGCGCCAGATCGCGTTCAACGCCGGTGAAGACGGTGCGGTCATCGCAGGCAAGGTGCTTGAGAACGACGGCTATGTCTTCGGTTTCGACGCCCAGAAGGGTGAGTACAAGGATCTGGTCGCGGCCGGCATCATCGATCCGACCAAGGTTGTGCGTACGGCTCTGCAGGACGCCGCTTCGGTTGGTGGTCTGCTGATCACGACGGAAGCCATGGTTGCCGAGCGCCCCGAGAAGAAGGCTCCGGCCGCTGCTCCGGGTGGCATGGGCGGCATGGGTGACATGGACTTCTGATCGAAGTCCGGTCCCTTTCCTGTCTCTTCCACGGAAGGGGCAGGGAGGGTCCCAGATGTTGCAAAAAAGCCTCTGGCCTGCGGGTCAGAGGCTTTTTCTTTGCCTATTTAGTTGCTGAAAGATAACGAAAAAACGGGGGCGGGGTATAACTGTTGCGTGGAGAACACATGTTGCATTCAAGTGCTCCGTAAAAGCATGGCTGGTATGTATTTTTCGTGACAGTAACGCTCTGACATCTTTAGAGAGGGTCCATCATTCTTCTGAAGGATCTTGTTCTTTGATGAACACATCTCGTCGCCATCTGTTGCTGTGTGCATCAATTCTCGGAGTTGGCACCCTGTCCGGGACGGCTTTTGCCGATTCCTCGACGCAGCCGGAACACCGTTCCCACAAGGTTGTGCATCACAAGGCTTCCACTTCGACGGCTGCTGCCCGCAGTGCGCCAGCCGCTGTTGCTGCTCCTGCCGCCACATCGTCTGTTGCCGTCCCTGTCGCCACGACCGCGCCGGCTTCCTCCAGCCGCCGTCGTGCCGCGCTTCTTGAGGCGCAGGGTGTCTCGGGTGGAACCGAGCGCATGGTTGTCACGGGATCGGCTCTGGCCTCCTCGAACAATCAGAATGCCAACCCCGTCCAGATCGTGACGGCAAAGCAGATCCAGCAGACGGGTGCGACGACGCTCAGCGACTTCTTCGCGCGTATTCCATCCATCGGCGGAACGGGTACGAACAACTCGGAAACCAACGGTACGGGCGGTGCGTCCTGCACGGACATCCGTAACCTTGGTTCCAACCGCGTCCTGGTCCTGATCGATGGCAAGCGCGCCACGCTGAACGGTCAGTCGAACTGCATCGATCTGAACGCCCTGCCGGTCCAGCAGATCGCCAGCGTCGAAATCCTGAAGGATGGTGGTTCCGAACTGTACGGCGCGGATGCCGTATCGGGCGTCATCAACATCAAGATGCGTCATAACCTCTCGGACGGAAACATCACGATCCGTGGTGGCATCACCGGGCAGGGCGATAACGATACGGGCATGATCTCCGCCTACAAGGGCTGGAACTTCGATCATGACAAGGGCAACCTGACGCTGTTCGGTCAGTACATGACGCAGGGCGGTGTCCTGCAGCGTGACCGCAGCTGGGCCAACCCGGTGCAGCTGTCCGATAACCCGGTGGGTTCGGGTGCAGAGACCTTTGGATCCGGTTATTCCAACTACACGCATGTCCAGAGCGCATCTGGCCTGAACGCTGCCGTTGCACCGGACGGCAAGACGGTCAGCGACTGGGGCACGAACAACCGTTATGACTACGGTCGTCACCAGAGCCTGATCAACCAGCTTCAGGATGCCAGCCTCTCGGGTGATTTCCACTACGAGTTCAACCGGCACGCCAACCTGTATTCCAATGTGATGTACTCGCATCGGACCAGCTCCAGCTACATGGCAGCCGAGCCGTTTGACGGTTCTGTCCAGCCCAGCACGCTGCCGTCCGTTCTGACGGTGCCGGCGAATGATCCGAACAACCCGTTCGGTCAGGACGTGGACATCACGAAGCGTCTGACGGAGCTCGGGGATCGCCGCGACGAGAACGCAACCGACACGGTCACGGCCAAGGTGGGCGTGAACGGTGAGATTGCCTACGGCTGGGATTACGACCTGTCGTATACCTACGGTTCCAACATGTCGACGGATCACCTGGAGAACGTGGGTTCGTACACGAACCTGCTGAACGCCTATGGTCTGCAGCAGGTTGACCCGTCCAGTGCGACGAGCGCTCTGGTCTACAACCCGTCGGTCTGCCCATCTTTCGGGTGCAGCAATCCGTTCGGGACGATGGGCAGCCAGGCCGCATCCTACGTCAACTACAACACGAACACGCATTCGCATTACCAGCTTCGTGACTGGAACCTGCGCATCAATAACAACCACGTGACGACGATGCCCTGGAAGGGCGGCGGCGATCTGGGTATTGCGGTGGGCTTCGAACATCGTGGCGAGCAGCTGACCAACACGCCTGACGAACTGATCAGCAGCGGCCAGAGCCTGACCAACACGGTTCTGCCGACCAGCGGTGGCTTCGACGTGACGGAAGGTTATGCGGAAGCCAAGGCGACGCTGCTGAAGAACGTCTTCCTCGCGAAGGATCTGACGGTTGACGTGCAGGGTCGTGCGTCCGGTTACAGCACGACGTCGGACACGGCGAAGAACTGGAAGGCGTCCATCAACTGGGCTCCGACGCAGGACATCCGTTTCCGCGGTACGATCGGCACGTCCTATCGTCAGCCGAACGTCTATGAACTTTATGGCGGTCAGTCGCTCAGCTACAACCTTGCCAACGATCCGTGCGATGCGGGCCAGGTCGGCACGTATGGTGCTGCTTCGGCGGCGGTTGCGGCGACCTGTGCGAAGCAGGGCATCAACACCTCCACGTTCCATCAGTCCGGTACGGGCCAGGTTCCGACGCTGGGTGGTGGGAATGCGCATCTGGCGCCTGAGATCGGACGGACCTACACGTTCGGTACGATCATCACGCCGCGCTGGATCCCGAACCTCTCCATCTCCGGTGAGTTCTGGCACTACTCGGTCAACCACACGATCAGCGCGCTTCCGACGCAGTATATTCTGGATGGATGCTACACGGGCACCAGCCCTTCGCTGTGCAATACGATCAACCGTCTGTCGAATGGCCAGATCAATACGGTTACGGCGACGAACCAGAACACGGGTGCGCTGCATGAGAGCGGTGTGGACTTCGATTTCGACTACCGTATCCGTGTGGCACGTCACGATGTGCTGTCGGTGTCCAACAACTTCCAGTACCTGCTGAACTACACGCAGCAGCTGGTTCCGGGTGGCGCGTTCACCAACTACACCGGTGCGCTGCTGTATGCCGGCGGTCCGAACAACGCCAATGCGTCTTACGGTATTCCGCGCGTTCGTGACTATGCGACGTTCGGCTGGACCCATGGTGCGTTCACGGCGACCTATATGGTGCAGTTCATCGGCGGTATGCGCTGGAACGATCAGTCCGAGTTCCTGAACTCCACGACGGCTGGCCGTTACAAGACGCCGATGATGATCGAACAGGATCTGACGCTGGCCTATCGCTGGAAGAAGTGGAACTTCGAGAGCGGCATCAACAACATCACCAACAAGAAGCCTCCTTTCGTGGCCAGTGGCGTGGATAACAGCGCTGGCGCGACCTATGGCAGCTTTTATCAGGGACGTTATTTCTTCCTGCAGGCCGGTCTGAACTTCTGATCCTGTCAGTCTGAAAAACGGCCTGGACCTTTCGGGGTCCTGAAGAGCCCCCGGCCCTTGTGGTCGGGGGCTTTTTTTGTACGAATTTTCCGGGGGCGTAATTTCCTGATTGACGGGCGCTGAAACCTGTCGAAATGTAACAGGGATCTCGGAGAGGGCTCATGAGCGGGAATATCGACGATCTTGCAGCGCTGATCAGGGAAGCCGAGGGCGGTCGTGAGCGCTTTCTGGAGAAGTTCGCCGCGTTCTGCGAACAGGCTTTTCCGCGCCAGACGACGGTTTCGCGCAGGACCCGGGGCTGGCTGAAGCGAACGGTTGAGATCGAGGGGCTTTCCCTGCAGTTCGAGACACGGGTGTTTGTGCTTCGGCGCGAAGGAGCTGCGGTGGTGGCCGAGATTGCGCATGAAGTACGGGGCGTGGTCATCAGTCGCAGACAGGTTCCTGTCCGGGACTGGATCGTGCAGTTGCGCCAGAAGATGCACGAGGCGGGACTGGCGGTTTCGGGTGAGGGGCAGGCTGCGGCGGAACTGACGGATTTCCAGCCGTGATGGGGCTGTTTCCGTGGTCTTCAGGTCCGAAAAAGGCCCCTGAATCGCGGGCGTTTCATGAACTGGAGGGGCGTCCCCGACTTCTGGTGCGGCTGGGTTCGGTGCGGCAGGCGTTACTGGCGCCGTCGATGGCGATGGTACCGATCGGGAATGTTCATGCGGAAACCTGGTGGAAGTCCGGTCTGGGATGGCAGGCCGTGCATGAAGCGGGCTGGCGGACGGCGACAGACCGGGTCCGTGAGCAGGCACGGACGCTGGGGGCGGATGCAGTTCTGAATTTGCGGTATCGGCTGGAGCATCATGGTGGTGCGCTGGGGTTCATGCTGCATGGTGAGGCCGTGCGGGTTCCGCAGTTGGCGGGGCGGGGCGTAATTCCCTGCGTGCCGTGGAATGCGGCGACGCTGGATGTGGCGCTTGCGGCGGGGATCGTGCCCGTGAGTTATGGCGTCGGGACGTGGGAGGAGGTCCGGTATACGGGGCCTCTGGAAGGTTTTTTTGATGCAATGACGCTCGGGGAGAGCGCGCTTCTGACGCAGGCGAAGCGGGCGGCCCGGGATGCGGCGGCGCTGAGTCTGCGGAACGATCCGGTGTGTCAGAACTGGGACGGGGCGCTGGGACATGACGAGACGGTCGGGCTGATGGTCCGGTCGGAGCGGGGTGTCGTGAAGTCGATCCGGGTGCGGGCGGCTGTGAGTATTCTCGGGTATCGGCGCATTGGGGAACACGCTTCCGTTTCGCCTGCGATGCTCTGCGGGCTTGAGGAAACGGTGCGTTCAGCTGTGCAGCATCGGCCGCTATTTGCGGGAGTTTCAAATCGGATTGAGGTTGAGGAAGAAGCCGGGGAAGGGCGCGTTGAGGCGACTGTTCTGGGGCTTGAGGCAGGCGGCGAGGTCGTCAGCGAAGTGGCCGAGGGGCTTGGTGGCCTGTTTGACGGGCTGGGTGATCTTTTCTGAGGCGCGTTTTAGCTGACCTCAGGTTCTTGTGGATTTTGCGGCGGGTGTCTCATGGGTATCTTTGATCAGGTTCCGGGTTTTGACAGTCTTCCTCCGGGCTGGGGCGGCAGCGGTGCTTCGGAACCGGCGCAGGGTGGCGAGGTGCCTCCGGTGAGGGCTGCTGGCGGGCGGGTTGCGACGTCGGATTTCAGCGTACGTGAACTGCTGGTTGTCGAGCAGGCCGGGTTCCGGGCGCTGGGCTTGTGTCTGGGGAACAGTATCTGGAAGGTGCAGGCCAATACGCAGTTCCGCAACACGTCCTATGAACTGACGGATTTGACGGGGGCCATGTATGGCGCGCGTGAGAAGGCGGTCGAGATCATGCGCGAGGAGGCCGAGCAGCTTGGCGCGGACGGGATCGTGGGAACGCGGCTGGAGATTTCGCAGCTTGCCGATAGCGGGATGCTGGAGTTCCGCGCATTCGGGACGGCCATCGTGCATGCCGAGGGGCATCCGGGGTATCGGCGGCCGGACGGGCGGCCGTTCACGTCCGATCTGTCGGGACAGGA
Source organism: Gluconobacter sp. P1C6_b (assembly GCF_018811945.1). GTDB lineage: Bacteria > Pseudomonadota > Alphaproteobacteria > Acetobacterales > Acetobacteraceae > Gluconobacter. The sequence goes on along the minus strand of NZ_JACRVU010000020.1, from coordinate 30,312 downwards.
TTTTGCGCTGGCGCTGCGGTCGGGGCGGCAGCCGCTGGATCTGGTCCTGGGGTGCTGCGTGCAGCATATTCCGCGCCGGAGCCTGATGACGACGCTCAAGCAGGCCATGCAGTGCGTGGAACTCGATCTGTTCACGCAGGCCTATTACACGGCGCGCGAGCACGCCATGGAGCGGATGTCAGCTCATGCGGCGGAGGTCGGGGCCAATGAGATCATCGGGACGACCCTCCGGGAAGAATCACATGTCTGGGGCGATCATATCGTGGAATTTCTGGCCGTAGGGACGGCCATGTACGATACCGGTAAGCCGGACCCGGATTTCTGCATCGACCCGACCTTCACCCTGACGCTGGATGACTGACATGAGTGCTGACGAGACCAGACCGCTGGATCTGAGCGATCTTTATGCCGATGAGCCTGCGCCCGCTCCTGTGAAGGTTGAGGCTCCGGTTGCCGGCGGGGCGGCGCAGGTGGCGCTGGAGCCGATGCCGGCTTTTCCGCGGCTGGTGGAAATCAGCCGGTTGCCAGCGGACATGGTTGAGGAGGCCCATCGGCGGGCGGAGACGATTGATTTTTCGGATCTGAACACACTTCTGTCGCATGGCATGGGCGCGCTGGGGGAACTTGCGAAGGTTTCCGACCGGATGCTGGCCGGGCGCACACTTGGCGAAAGTGATGCGGTGGGTGAAATCGCGGCGGGTGTTCTGGATGGTGTGAAAATCCTGCGCATCGGGGATCTGCAGAAGCTGGCGCGGGGCGAAGGTGGGGCGCCGGGTGGTTTTCTGGCAAAGATGGGTGGACTGCTGGGGGGCGCGAAGGATGCGCTCGGCGGGTTTGCCGAGAACCGCAAGAAGTTCAACGCCCTGATGGACCAGCAGGAAGCCAAGGCACGGGTCACGATTGCCGATCTCAAGCGGAATATTACGTCGTTCGAGGACATGTATCAGGCGCTTCGGCATGGCGTGCGGGAACTGAATATCGATATCGCGGCCGGGCAGCTTGCGCTTGAAGACGGCGAGCGGAAAGTCGAGGCGCTGCGGCAGCATGCACTGGAGACACAGGATCCTGTGGATGCGGCCGAGGTCATGGAGTTGCGTGGGCGTCTGGCGAATTTCTCGGGGCATCTGAGCGAGCAGCGCGAAGGATTGATGCGGGCTGCCCTGACCATTCCGATGATCAAGAGCACGCGTGAGGCGGCGGAAGCGCGGATCATGGCGCTGCATTCGGCGCTGACGAAGACCATTCCCAATCTGAAGGCGGCCTGTGCGGTGGCGGTCGGGCAGGTGGACAACCGCAATGCGGCTACGGCCCGCGATGCGCTGAACGAGGCGGACCGGAAGATCCTTGGTCTTGTGGCTGATGGTGCGCTTGATGCAGCGCGGACGACGGCGTCCAGCCGGGGTGTGGATCTGCGGCAGATGGAAGCACTGGCGCAGGCGGCGGACAAGGTCACGCAGGCTCTGGGCGAGATGGCGCAGAATGACAGGCTCGCGGCCGAGCGGGCGCAGGCGCAGGAAAAGGAACTGCACCAGCTTCGGGACGGTCTGGCCACCAGCATGCGCAGCCTGGCGCAGCAGTCCGTTCAACCCTTGGGTCAGCCCTGAAGGAGGGGCGGTCCGTTTTCCTGTTCCTCGGGGCGCAGGAAGCGGGCGATGTCTTCCAGCGCGTCCGCCAGCGGCATGCGTCGGACGTCTACGCCGTCGGGGAAGGCGGAGAGCAGGCGTGAGGGCATGCGGCGGTCCAGCATGACGAAGACGCCGCGATCGGTGCCCTGACGGATCAGGCGGCCGAAAGCCTGACGCAGTCGCATGCGGGTGATGCGGTCGTCGTAATCGCCGGGACGGCCTTCCGACAGCAGGCGGCGGCGTTCGCGGTGCAGGATGTCGGGGCGGGGCCAGGGCGTCTTTTCGAACACGACCATGCGCAGGGCCTCGCCGGGGACGTCCACGCCGTCGCGCATGGCATCCGTTCCCAGCAGGCAGCTATGGGTTTCGGTGCGGAAGACGTCCACGAGGGTGGCGTTGTCCATGGCGTCGACATGCTGGGCGTAGAGCGGGAAGCCCTGTGTTTCCAGTGGTTCGTGGATGCGGCGGTGGACTTCGCGCAGGCGGCGGATGGCCGTGAACAGGCCAAGCGCGCCGCCCCCTGCGGTTTCGAACAGGGCCCGGAAGGCATGGGCAAGTGACGGGATTTCACCCGAGACGTCCGTGATGACATAGGCACGTGTCTGAGTGGCGTAGTCGAACGGGCTCATGACCGAGGCACGGATGGGCGGCTTGAGGAAATGCGTGGCGCCCAGACGGAGTTCGGCTGCGTGCCAGCTTGCCTCGTTCTGGGCGTCTCCATGGCCCGTCTGGTCGCGCAGGGTGGCGGAGGTCATGAGCAGGCCGTGCGCGGGTGTCTGGATTGTCGAGACGAAGGGAATGGTCGGGTCCAGCCAGTGCCGGTACAGGCCGATGTCATGGTCGCCCTGTGTAGCGCGGGTGCGGGGCAGGCGTTCGGTACGGATGAAGTCCACGAAGGTGGGGGTGACGTCCGGTTCGGGCGGTGTTTGCAGCGCGTCCAGCATGCCGATCCAGCCGGACAGGCGGCTGATGGCGCGGCGGTGGAGGGTGCGGATCATGGCCTCGATGCGCTGGCGGGTCGGGGCGTCCATTTCCGCGTCGTCTTCGGCCTGTGCGGCGAGGCGGTCGGCCAGCATCCTGATGGGATCGCGCAGGCGGGTCAGGGCACGGCTGAGAGTTTCGGCGGCGCTGGCGACGTCCTCATTGACGGGGTGCAGGTCACATTCCGCCGAAATGTAGCCGTCGCGGCTGTCTTTGGTCTGCCGGGCGCGGAGCTGGTGGTCCAGAGCGCGCAGGAAGGCTTCGGACGGGTTTTCCGGCGCAGGGTCTTCCGGGATCAGCAGGGGTGTTTCGCCGGGCAGTGGGGGAAGGTCGGGGTCCTGTTCGGTCTCGGCCTGCGGGCGCAGGCGCGTGCTCCAGCCGGGAGCGGGCAGGGCGCGGGCGGCCTGAAGTGCGGCGTGCAGCGGCGTGTCGATCATGGGAAGACGTTCGACCAGATCGTCGAGCCGGCGTTGCAGGCCCCGGGCACGGGAGCGGCTGCCTTCGGCACCGAGTAGCCAGCGGCGGAGTTCTGCGGCTTCGAGGCCGGACAGGGCCGTGGCGAAGGCGCTGTCTGCCGCGTCGGGGATGTGATGGCCTTCGTCGAAGACGTAGCGCGTGGGCGTGGTGTCTTCGTCGGGTAGGCCGGGGGGAGCAAGGGCGGCCCATGCGGCCTGTGAGAGAACGAGGGCGTGATTGGCGACGACCAGATCGGCCTGACGGGCGCGGCGGATACCGTGTTCGACGAAGCAGGTCTGATAATGCGGGCAGGCGGCATGGATGCATTCACCGCGCCGGTCCGCAACGCCGAACAGTGTGCCGTGACCGAAGAGTTCGCCGAACCAGCCGGGAAGGTCTCCGCCCATGAGGTCGCCGTCGCGGCTGGCTTCGGCCCAACGGGCGAGCAGGGCCATTGGAAGGAGCGCGGAATAACCGTCAGGGCCGCGGGAGGTGGCGACGTTGAGCAGATCTTCCATGTTCAGCAGGCACAGATAGTTTTCGCGGCCTTTGCGGACGACGACCTTGTCCCGCAGGGTGGTTTCGTCCGGGTAGAGCCGGCGGAGTTCCTGCTCGATCTGGCGCTGGAGATGGCGGGTATAGGTGCTGACCCAGACGGCGCCGTCATTCTGTTCGGCCCAGAGACTGGCGGGCGCGATGTAACCCAGCGTCTTGCCTGTGCCTGTTCCGGCTTCGGCGAGGACGACATTAGGAGAGCCGATGCTTTCGCGCGGCTCGAATGCGGCTGTGGCGACGGAGGCGAAATCGGCCTGTCCGGGGCGGATTTCGGCGTTTTCGCCGAGGATGTCTCGCAGGCGCTGACGGGCGGCGTTTGGCGAGACGGGCTGGCTGCCGGGGGCGGGACGTGGAGCAGTTTCTTCCCAGCGGGGCAGGCGTTTCCAGATGCGGATGGCTTCGTAGGGGTGCGCGCCCGTGGTGTCTCGCGGAGTTCCGAGGACGTCCGTGACTTCGCCGCTCCAAGCCCATCCGGCGCGGGTCAGGGGAACCATCAGGGCGCGGAGGCGCGTGCCCTCGGGTGTTTCGGCCTTGTGCCGTAGTTCGTCGAGCAGGGTTTCGCACAGGACGGGGAGAAGGTCCGCGCCGATGGTTTCGGGGGGCTCGATGCCGAGAGCGAGGGCCAGTCCGCGCGGAGTTGGGGCGACGGTCGTGGCGGGGCGGACGAACAGGAAGAGGTCCAGCAGGTCGAACCATGGGACAGGCTGGGAGAGCGGGGAGAGATCCAGCGCGCGCAGGGCGGCGGGACCGTGGACCAGAAGCGGCGGGGGAAGCTGGGTGAGGCGCTCGCGGGTTTCCTCTGCTGTGAGGTCCAGCAGTTCGCCATCCGGGGTGAGGAGCGAGGACAGGCCGCGACGGGCAACGAGGGCCGGAGCGTCGAATGGCGAGAGAAAGGTAGGGGCGCGGGGCATTGTCGCCAGTGTAGCGGGAAGGGAAAAATCCGGCGAGGATGTTTTGCGGGTTTTGCGAACGGAACGTGAAAGCTGGCTGTCTGCAAGGGGTTAGAAAGTGCGGAAAAGTCTTTGAAATATTTCGTAATGTAATGGATGCGTCCGAGTGAAACCGCAATGTGTCGTATTGCTTGACCGGGAAGAGGTGTCTCCCTACCTTTTCCGGCAATCATGCAGAAAACCAAGACACCTATCGCCCCGTCCCTCTCTCCTGACGCGCCGCTTCCGAAAGCATGGCCGTTCGAAGAGGCGCGAAAAATCACCGCGCGCATGGACGCGCGCGCTTCTGATGCTTCGGAGCAGGCTCCGGCCCTTCTGGAAACGGGTTATGGCCCGTCGGGCCTGCCGCATATCGGCACGTTCGGTGAAGTGGCGCGCACGACCTGGGTGCGTCAGGCCTATGAGGCGCTGACCGGCCGTCCGACGCGTCTGCTCGCGTTCTCCGATGACATGGACGCGCTGCGCAAGGTGCCGACCAATGTGCCGCAGCAGGAGCTGCTGGCGAAGCATCTGGGACTGCCGCTGACGCGGGTGCCCGACCCGTTTGGCGAATATGACAGCTTTGCCGCGCATAATAATGCGCGCCTTCGCCAGTTCCTCGACAGTTTCGGTTTCGAGTACGAATTCGCCTCCGCCACGCAGTATTACACCAACGGCACGTTCGACGCGGCGCTGCGCCGTATGCTTGAAGTCCATGATGAAGTCGTGGCGACCATTATTCCGACGCTTGGTCCGGAGCGCCGGGCAACCTATTCGCCCGTTCTGCCGATCCATCCCGAGACCGGGCAGGTCATGCAGGTTCCGATCATCAAGGTCGATCCGGATGCCGGAACCGTTGTCTGGAAGGACGATGCCGGCAAGACGTTCGAGACGTCCGTTCTGGGCGGTCATGCCAAGATGCAGTGGAAGGCCGACTGGGCCATGCGCTGGTATGCGCTGGGTGTGGATTATGAAATGTCCGGCAAGGATCTGATCGACAGTGTGAAGCTGTCCTCGAAGATCTGCCGCATTCTGGGCAAGGAGCCGCCTGCGGGTCTGACCTATGAGCTGTTCCTTGATGCGCAGGGGCAGAAGATCAGCAAGTCCAAGGGCAATGGCCTGTCGGTTGAGGAATGGCTGCGTTACGGCACGCCGGAAAGTCTGGCGCAGTACATGTTCCAGCAGCCGACACGGGCGAAGCGTCTGTTCTTTGACGTCATTCCGCGTGCGACGGATGATTATCTGACGCTCGTGCAGAAGGCCGGGACGCAGGAAGGGCCAGAGCTGATGGCCAATCCGGTGTGGTTCATCCATGGCGGGACGATCCGTCCGGAAGATACCAGTCCGGTGTCCTATACGGCGCTGCTGAACCTTGCGAACGTGGCCAATGCCGACAGGCCGGAGACGCTGTGGAAGTTCCTGCGTCGCTATGATCCGACGCTGTCGCCCGAGACGCATCCGTATGTGGATAGGCTCGTTCATTGTGCACTGACCTATTTCAAGGAGCAGGTTTACCCCAACAAGACCTATCGTGCGCCGACAGAGACCGAGCGCAAGGGACTTGAGGATCTGGCGGACGAACTGGCGAAGCTCGCGCCCGACACGGCGCCGGGCGATGTGCAGGATGTCGTGTTCGAGGTGGGCAAGCGCTATTTCGCCAAGCCGGAACTGCGGTCCTGGTTCGGGTGCCTGTATGAGGTGCTGCTCGGACAGACCGAAGGGCCGCGTTTCGGGATTTTTGCGTCGCTGTTCGGGCTGCCGGAGACGGTCGGCCTGATCCGGGATGCCCTCGCGCGGCCTGTCGAAGAGCCTGTGCAGGACTGAGCCGTGGGCATGCCCGGGGATAACAGGCCACAGGATGTTCAGGTGTCTTCCGTGATGGAAGAGGAGCGCCTGTCTGTGGATGTGGGGGCGGCTGGCGGGACGTGTGCGGAGACCGGGCAGCGGAAGCGGCGGTGGCAGGTGTTCATGTCCCGTGCGCCCGCTCTCGTGGGGCTGGTCCTGCTGGTGGCGGCGGTCGTCGTCATCTGGCGGGAATTGCGGCATCTGTCGCTGCATGACATCACCACGAGCCTGAGCGCCATTCCGGACTCCGCGCTGCTGGCGGGTGGTGCGGCGACAGTCCTGTCGTATTTCATCCTGTCTTTCTATGACCGGCTGGCCTGTCTGCATGTCCGGGCGAAGGTGTCCTACCAGCGCTCGGCCTTTGCGGCGTTCTGCTCTTATGTGCTGTCCCATAATCTGGGATGTGCGGCGATTTCCGGGGCGGCGGTGCGTTTCAGGCTCTATCGGAGCTGGGGCGTGGCGCCCGGGGCGATCGCGCAGATCATTGCGTTCTGCTCGGCGACCTATCTGCTGGGGACGATGGCGCTGATTGGCGGCATCCTGATCATCGAGCCGCATGCCGTGCCAGTTCTGTCCCATCTGCCGGAGTTTCTGCTTCGTCTTGCAGGATTGGCGCTGTGGGGCGTGCTGCTGGCCTATGTACTGGTGGCGCGCGTCCGGCGGCATGTGCGGATCTGGAAATACGAGATCGAGCTTCCGGGGCCGGGTATTGCGATTGCCCAGATCGCGGTCAGCGCGGCGGATATGGCGGCGACGGCGCTGATTGCGTATTGCGTGCTGCCTCCGCTTCCGCCCGAGGCGCATTTCGGGTTCGGGACATTCCTTGCGATCTATCTGGCGTCATATACGGCCGGACTCATGGCCAGTGTGCCGGGTGGCCTCGGCGTTTTTGACGGGGCCATGCTGCTGGCGTTGCAGGCCTATCTGCCGGCGTCGCAGATCATGGGCGCCATTCTTGTCTTCAGGCTTTTCTATTACATTATTCCGCTGCTTCTCGCGGGACTGATGTTCGCGGGGCATGAACTGTTCCTGCGGGGCGAGCAGGCTCTGGTTTCGGCCGGACAGACGCCGCGGCGGGTACGGCCCAGTCAGGTCATCCGGGAGTCGGAAGCGGATTTTTCCGTGGCCGTGGCGACCAGCGTTCAGGCGGTCGTGGGCATCCTGCTCGTGCTCTATGCGTTGGTGGCGGATCTGCCGCCGCTTCAGACGTCCCTTGGGGCAGCTGTGTCACAGATCGCGGATCTGCTGCTGACGGTAGCGGGTGTCGGGCTGGTAGCTTTGTCCTGGGGGCTGTCGCAGCGTGTGGCGCTGGCCTGGAAATTTTCACTCGGGATGCTGGGTTCGGCGGCTCTGTTGCTGATGCTGCGGCATGCGCCGTGGGAAGGGCCAGTGGTCATCGTCCTCGTGATGCTGCTGCTGCTGCCGTTCCGGAACTGCTATTATCGCCGGGCGCATCTTCTGGCCGCACCGCTCACGCCGTCGATGCTGGCGCCGCTTTCGCTCTGGGGGCTCGGGCTGCTGGGTGTGGGCTGGGTTGCCGTGCAGCGGCATCTCGGGCCAATCTGGTGGCGGTCGATGATCTATGATGCCCATACGGCCGTCGGGCGCTGGTTTCTGGGGTTCTCGGCGCTGTGCGGGTTCTATGTCCTGTGGCGCGGGATGCGGAGGACGCGGATCCGGTTTGAGGCCTGGACTGCGGAGAATGCGCATCGCTATCACAGTCTGGCCCATGCACTGCCGCAGTTGGGTGCGCGTCGTCCGACCGGGCTGTTGCTGGATGAGGCCGGGCGTGCGGCCATTCCGTTCCTGCGGACGGGACAGTTCATCATCGGGCTGGGCGATCCCGCCGGGTCCGAACGGAACTGTGTGGCGGCGATCTGGCGGCTGCGGGATCTGGCGTTGCAGGAAGGGTGCAAGCTCGCCTTCATACAGGTTGGCCAGTCGCTGATGGCCGTCTATAACGACCTGGGACTGACGGTCTGTCCGGACAGGACGGCTGGGACGGTGTGCTGTTTTTCCGAGGATTATCGGATGCTGCGGGCTTTTCTGAAGGGTGAGGAACGGCTGGCACGCAAGCGCCAGCCACAGACTGCGTCAGGTCTGACCGGTTCATGAGCGCAGGTTTATGAGTCTGGCACCCGGGCTGGGGAATACGCTCAGCAGCTGGCTGATTGCCTTTCCGGCGCTCTTCTCGATCATCAATCCCCTGGGGGCATCACTGATCTTCGCTCAGGCGACGGAAGGGCGCGATCGCCGCGAGGTTGTCGAACTGGCGCGTCAGGTGGCACTGAATTCGCTGGGCATCATGCTGGTGTCCATCTGGTTCGGGAGCTGGATCCTCGGGTTCTTCGGAATTTCGATCAACGCGCTGCGCATTACGGGCGGTCTGGTTGTGGCGTCGCGAGCCTGGCTGATGCTGTTGCAACCCGAGACGTCGGAGGCGCGCAAGGAAAAGCAGGCGCTGCAGGGTGGCCGGACGGTAACGACGCCGGATCTGCGGGAGACGGCGTTCTTTCCGCTGGCCATGCCGTTTACGGTGGGGCCGGGCAGCATTTCCGTGGCCATCGCGCTCAGTTCATCCACGCCGCCGAACATGCCCACCGCGGATTATTATGTTGGTGTGTCGGCTGCCGCGACGACCATGGCGATCGTGGTGGCGGTCGTTTACGCCTACGCGGAGCGGGTTGTTGCGATGCTGGGGGTGACCGGAACGCGGATTGTCAGCCGGCTTGCGGCGCTGATCCTGCTGGCGATCGGTGTGCAGATCCTGGCGTCCGGTGCGGAAGGGTTCCTTGTCGAGGCGCTGAAACAGGCCAGGGCCGCCTGATCATCGCTCGGCCAGTATGGCGTGAACGCGTTCGCGCAGGGCGGGAATGACCTCTTCCTGAAACCATGGCGCTTTTCTTTCCCAGACGCCGGTACGCCATGAGGGGTGGGGCAGAGGAAAATATTCGGACAGATAATGCCGGAAATTCCTGACGCGTTCCGTGACTGAACCGCGTCCCAGAACATGGTTCTGGGAATAGCTGCCGACGAGCAGCGTCAGGCGGATATCCGGCATGAGGGAAAGGACGCGACGGCGCCAGAGTGGGGCGCATTCCGGGCGGGGCGGGTTGTCGCCGCCTTTGGGCAGGCGTCCGGGATAACACAGGCCCATCGGAAAAATGGCGATCTGGCGCGTGTCATAAAAGATGTCTTCTGAAATGCCGAGCCAGTCGCGAAGGCGGTTGCCGGAGGGGTCGTAGAAAGATTTTCCGGCAATATGGGCCTTGGTGCCAGGGGCCTGACTGGCGATCAGAATCCGCGATGTGGCTGAAGCATGGATCAGAGGTCTGGCGCCGAGCGGGAGATGGGCCTCGCAGACCCGGCAGGCCCGGACTTCCGTGAGGAGTGCCTCGAGGCGCTCCTCGGGTGACGGAACGGGCAGGGTCATTCTTCCTCGGGGATCAGCGGCATTTCCGGCTGCCAGGCGTATTCTTCGCGGGGGACATAGACGTGCTCGCCCAGGCTCCGCAGGCTCTCGAAGAGTGTAACGTGTTCTACGGACATGGGTTTGCTGCGGAAGAGATTGTGCCGTTGGACCCATTTGATGGCGTCCGCGCGCTGGTTCGGGAAAAAATGCCCCAGCGTGACGGCTGGCTGGAAGCGGCGCCTGGCTGGTGGACAGCCGGCACGGCGAAGGGCGCTTTCAACCTGGGACTGCAGCGCCTCCAACTGGCGGGTGCGCTCGACCCCGATCAGGAGACTGTCCGCAGTGAGACCTTCCCGGATGTCGGCCTGAGCGAGCGAAAGTTCGAAAGGCTGCCAAGCAAGGCGGGAGAGGGCGAGGTCGATTTCCTCCAGCCGGTGCCGGTCGGTGATCTCTCCGATGAAGCGGAGGGTGATGTGATGGTTTTCGGCTGGAACCCATTGCACGCCGGGCATGGAACCGCGCATCAGCGCAAGCGTTTCCCGGACATCGGCAGGAAGGTCGAGTGCGACAAAAAGTCTCAAGAGGCGCGTTTCCCATGAAAAAGAAGTAAGGGGCGGATGAGTATTCTTGACCCTTCCGGCAAAAACCCCACATTCAGTTTGAGTGTACGGACGGCCCTCCCGGGTTCGTCAAGCGCCCTTTTCAGAAGGGCATCTCATTGGAAAAGGTGTCATGGCTTTTAATACCAACTTCAGCAGAGCCGGTGTGCAGGCCGGAGCCGGCAGTCTCGATGCCGGGCTTCGTGCTTATATGTGCCGGGTCTTCAACTGGATGGCGCTTGGTCTGGTGATCACGGGACTGGTCGCCTATGGCGTGGCGCAGACATCCCTGCGCGCTCTCTTCTTCCATCTGGCAGAGATGCCGAACGGTGCCATCGTCCTGCGCCCGACCTTGCTGGGCGGGATCAGCATTTTTGCGCCGCTTGTGTTCGTGATGGTCCTGTCCTTCGGGGTCAACCGTCTGTCGCGGCCGGCGGTGCAGGGGATTTTCCTTCTGTTCAGTGCGGCGATGGGTGCCAGCATGGCCAGCATTCTGCTGAGCTATACGGGCGTTTCCGTGGCGCGGACCTTCTTCGTGACCGCCATTACATTCGCCGGAATGTCGCTGTGGGGATACACGACGGGCGCCAATCTCGCTCGACTCGGTTCCTTCCTGTTCATGGGGCTGATCGGGATCATTCTGGCTTCCGTGGTGAACATTTTCCTGCACAGTTCGCCGCTTGGCATGCTGGTTTCCATAATAGGTGTGGGGCTTTTCACCCTACTGGCGGCGTATGACACGCAGCGCATCAAGATCACGTACCAGCAGTACATGGCTTATGCTGGTCCAGAAGATGTTGCGAAGCTGAGTGTCTATGATGCGCTGACAATGTATCTCAATTTCGTGAACCTGTTTCAGTTCCTGATCCAGTTCATGGGGGTTCGCTCAGGTAACAACGACTGAGATTACTCTCTCAGCGATACTGGAGATCCTGAAAGGGGCGGCAGTTGATGCCGCCCCTTTCTGCTTTTTGGACCAAAAAAGTCTTGAATTATTTCCGCGAATTCTAAACGAGTTTACATTAAAAATCGGTAATGTTCAGACTTAATGAAAGTCGTAATTAGATCAAATGTGGCGAAAAACAGCCATTTCACTCTGAGCCCTATGTCGGGGGAGGGCTCACGAAATCCGTGATAAGCCTTGTCTTTGAGGCGATTCAGGCGGAAAAAACCTGAGGAACCGGGACAGCCGTGTCCCATGCTGAATGAATTTCAGGGTCGGATCTTTGATCCGGTTCCTGACGTCAGGATACGAACGAGAAAGGTAGCAGACTATGGCAGCGTTCGGCGGCACTGATGCGGACCTTATCGTGTCAAACCGTTTCCCGGCGACTACTGCAAGCCGGAACGGATGATGAAAGCAGGACCGATGAAAAAACTCTGGCGATATCTCCCAGCGTTGCCGGCGCTGATGCTATCGGGTTGTACGGTTGATCTGCTTCAGCCGCGCGGCCCGGTCGCAGAAATGAACCGCGATGTCATGGTGGCGGAATTCGTCATCATGATGCTGGTCGTGGTTCCCACCTGCGCCGCGACGCTTTATTTTGCGTGGAAGTATCGTGCTTCCAACAAAGAGGCCGAATACCTCCCGACCTGGGATCATTCGACCGCAATTGAATATGTCATCTGGGGCGTCCCCGCCATCCTGATCGCCCTTCTGGGCGCCATCAGCTGGTGGAGCACGCATGCTTATGACCCGTACCGCCCGCTTCAGACGGCTGACAACGTCAAGCCCCTGAATGTTCAGGTGGTCTCTCTCGACTGGAAATGGCTGTTCATCTATCCGGATCTGGGGATCGCAACGATCAACCAGCTGGATGTCCCGACGAACACGCCGCTGAACTTCCAGATTACTTCTGACACCGTCATGACGTCGTTCTTCATCCCGCGTCTGGGTTCGATGATCTACTCCATGCCTGGTGAACAGACCCAGCTGCATCTGCTTGCAAGTGAATCCGGGGATTACCTCGGTGAGGCTTCACAGTTCAGCGGTCGTGGTTTCTCGGATATGAAGTTCCGTACCCTCGCCATGGATCCGGCTCAGTTCAACGACTGGGTTGAGAAGGTGAAGAGCGGAAGTGAAAATCTCGACGACACCACATACCCGAAATATGCTGCACCGCAGGAAGCTGCACCGGTACAGTATTTCGCGCATGTCCAGCCGGATCTCTTCGACGGCATCGTTGCCAAGTATAACAACGGCATGATGGTGGACAAGAAGACGGGCAAGGTCATGCACATGCAGTCTGCTTCCAACACTGCACCGTCCGACACTGGCATGAAGGAATAACCGACAGATGCTCGGAAAACTCTCCTTATCAGCCATACCGTTGGATGTGCCGATTCTTGTCGGTACGTTCCTTGGTGTTGCTGTCATCGGTCTCGCCGTACTGGGTGCTGTCACCTATTATGGCAAATGGGGCTATCTCTGGCGTGACTGGCTGACGACTGTCGACCACAAGCGTCTTGCCGTGATGTACATCATCCTGGCGATCGTCATGCTGTTCCGCGGTTTCGCGGACGCCATCATGATGCGTACCCAGCTCGCGCTGGCTTACAAGGGTAATCCCGGTTACCTTCCGCCGCATCACTACGACCAGATCTTCTCCGCTCACGGCACCATCATGATCTTCTTCATGGCGATGGCGTTCATGACGGGCCTGATGAATCTGGTTGTTCCCCTTCAGATCGGTGCTCGCGACGTTGCGTTCCCGTTCCTGAACTCGCTCAGCTTCTATATGACGCTGGTCGGTGCCCTGCTGATCAACATCTCGCTGTTCATCGGTGAGTTCGCTCAGTGCGGCTGGCTGGTTTACCCGCCTCTGTCCGAAATGCAGTTCAGCCCGGGTGTCGGCGTTGACTACTATATCTGGGCCGTTCAGATCTCCGGTGTCGGTACGCTGCTGACGGGCGTGAACTTCTTCACGACCATCGTCAAGATGCGTGCGCCTGGCATGGGCTGGATGCAGATGCCGGTCTTCACCTGGACCGCGTTCTGCACGACCGTGCTGATCATGGTGTCCTTCCCGGTTCTGACCGTGACGCTGGCTCTGCTCAGCCTTGACCGTTACCTCGGCATGCACTTCTTCACGAACGATGCCGGCGGCAACGTCATGCTTTACCTCAGCATGATCTGGACCTGGGGCCATCCGGAAGTTTACATCCTCGTCATCCCGGCGTTCGGTGTTTTCTCCGAGGTCACTGCAACGTTCTCCCAGAAGCCGCTCTTCGGCTACAAGACGATGGTGTACGCCACGTGCTCCATCATGGTGCTCTCCTTCGTCGTGTGGGTGCATCACTTCTTCACCATGGGTGCTGGTGCCAACGTCAATACCTTCTTCGGTATCATGACGATGATCATCGCCGTCCCGACGGGTGTGAAGATTTTCAACTGGCTGTTCACGATGTATAAGGGCCGCGTGGAATTCACGGCTCCGATGCACTGGACGCTCGGCTTCATGATCACCTTCTCCATCGGTGGTATGACCGGTGTCATGATGGCCATGCCGGCCGCTGACTGGATCCTGCACAACTCCCTGTTCCTGATCGCCCACTTCCACAACGTCATCATCGGCGGTGTGTACTTCGGCTACATCGCGGGTATGGGTTTCTGGTTCCCGAAGGCTTTCGGCTTCAAGCTGAACGAAGCCTGGGGCAAGCGCGCTTTCTGGTGCTGGTTCGTCGGTTTCTACTTGGCCTTCATTCCGCTTTATGTCCTCGGCCTCGAAGGCATGACGCGTCGTATGAACCACTATGACAACCCCGACTGGTATCCGTGGATGCTCGTTGCTGAAGTTGGTGCAATCGTTATCGCCTGCGGTATCGTCTGCCAGCTCACGCAGCTCTACGTTTCCATCCGTGACCGTAACCTGCCCGAGAACCTTGATCTGACGGGTGATCCGTGGAACGGCCGTACGCTGGAGTGGTCCATTTCCTCTCCGCCGCCGGCTTATAACTTCGCGGTCATTCCTGACATTCATGGTCTCGACACGTTCCACACCGAGAAGCAGCTGGGCCTGAAGGCTCACGGCAAGCCGCTGGCTCCGATCCACATGCCGAAGAACACATCTGCTGGTGTTTTCATCGGTCTGTTCAGCTTCATCCTCGGTTTCGCTTCGATCTGGTACATCTGGTGGCTCGCTGCCATCGGCCTGATCGGTATCGTTGCAACCATGATCCTGCGCAGCGCTGACCGCGACGTCGACTACTATGTCCCGGTGAGCGAAATCGAGCACAACGAGGAAGTCTATTCTCGTCGTATCGCTGCTGCGCAGGCAGCAGAGTAAGAGGGGCGCATAAGACTTATGGCTCACGAAGCAACCATGTCGCCTCTGGCACACGCTGACGATCACCACGGGGAGCACCACGAGTCCCCCAACGTGTTCGGCTTCTGGCTCTACCTGATGACGGACTGTGTCCTGTTCGGGTCGATCTTCGCTGCCTTCGCGGTCCTCCGGAACCAGTATGCCGGTGGCCCGTCGGGCAAGGAACTGTTCGATCTGACGAACGTGGGGATCGAGACGGCTATCCTGCTGTTCTCGTCCATCACGTACGGCTTCGCCTCGCTGAACGCGCTGGCGAAGAACAAGAAGATGGTCCTGCTGTGGCTGGCCGTTACGTTTGTGCTGGGTCTTTCCTTCGTTGGTCTGGAACTGAACGAGTTCAGCTCCATGATCGCAGAAGGCAATGGTCCGGACCGTTCCGCTTTCCTTTCCGCGTTCTTCACGCTGGTTGGAACGCACGGTCTGCACGTCACCTGCGGCCTGATCTGGATGGCTGTTCTGATGGTGCAGATGATGGGTCCGCAGGATCTGTCCGAGCGTATGATGAACAAGCTGGCCTGCCTCAGCCTGTTCTGGCACTTTCTTGACATCGTCTGGATCTGTGTCTTCTCGTTCGTCTATCTCGCAGGAGTGATGTAATGACCCAGGCTCCTACCACCACGATGACGGGTGACAGCCACGGCTCTTATCCGTCCTATCTGATCGGCTTCGTTCTGGCCGTGATCCTGACGGTGGCATCCTTTGCCGCTGTCATGTCTCACGCCCTGTCTCCGGGGATGGCGCTTGCAGCCCTGACGGTTCTTGCCGTCGTGCAGATCGTCGTCCACCTGGTGTTCTTCCTCCACATGAACACCAGCACCGAGCAGAGCTGGAACCTGATGTGCTTCATCTTTGCTGCGGCATCGGTGATCGTCATCATCGGCGGTACGATCTTCATCATGCATGACACTGCGATCAACATGATGTCCCGCTAAGGTTTCTTTCGAAACCTGAGGGAAGGGCTGGCAGGAGAAATCCTGTCAGCCCTTTTTTTATGCCCGGTTTCCTTTGTGCTTCAGGCCGCTAAAGGAGCTGAGCTGGCGAGCGGGCATAAAAAAACCCGGTCTCCTGGGAGACCGGGTGAAAGATGCCGCCAAAGAAAAGCGGGTTCAGTCCTTGTGGGGTGCCTCGGACAGCATGGCGGCCTTGCCGGGCTTGTCTTTCCATTCTTCAGCGTCCGGCATGGCGTCGATCTTGCGGGTCATGTTCGGCCACTGAGTCGAATATTTCGCGTTGATCTCAATCCATGGGGCGGCACGGTTGTCGCTGTCCGGGAAGATGGCCTCTGCCGGGCATTCCGGCTCACACACGCCGCAGTCGATGCATTCGTCAGGATTGATGACGAGGAAATTCTCACCGGCGTAGAAGCAGTCTACGGGGCAGACTTCCACGCAATCCGTGAACTTGCAGCGAATGCAGTTTTCGGTGACCACATAGGTCATTGACGTCTCCGATCGTCTTGCTGGTCCGGCATCCGGCCGGTTTCATCCGAGCGGGATGATATGCGAAGGTTTGGCCTCAGACGCAAGCATCGTCAGCCGTCTTCTGTGATGGCTTCATAAAGAAGTGCGGCTTCTTTTGCCGGACCGCGGCGTTCACCAAGATCCAAGACGCGCCACACGCGCACTTCTCCGCCAGAAACGGCCGGAAAAGTCAATATGTCGCCAACGTGAAGTTTGGCATGGGGCTTGCTGGTTGCCTGCCGGTTGATGCGGATACGGCCCTTGCTGACGATGGCCGCACAGAGCGGGCGCGTCTTGGCGACGCGGGCGTAATACAGCCACTGGTCCAGCCGCTGGTAGTCTTCGCTCATGGACGGATTTTTTCTCTGAGAGCTGCGAGCGCTGCGAAGGGGCTGTCGGTTCGGGGTGGGGCCGGACGTCTGGGCGGGACGTGGTGCGGTGCGGATCTTCGGCGACGCGACGCCCGGGTCTTGCGGTCATTCAGGATCATGAGCGGACGGGGCGGGCCTGCATGGGCGGATGAGGGGGCTTCGGCCGGCTGGTGTGCGATGCCGAGGCCTTTAAGAATGGAGGGGAGCATGTCAGCCTTCACGCCCAGTCTGGATGCCAGGCTGAGCGGGGCGGCATGGTCGTGACGGACGGCGAGCTGGTGCATTTCCGCGATACAGCGTTCCGCAATATCGAGGCGCAGGCCGGTGTCGCCTGCCCGGATCCAGCCGAATTGCCCCTGGATATCGCTCCAGGGTAGCGAAACGCGGCCGGGCGCGGTCGGGCGGATCGGGGTCTTGTTGTGCAAGGCATGGAGAAGGCCCAGGAGCGCGAGTGGACGGGCCCGGAAGAGGGGGGGGCAGTAGATCGAGAAACGTCCAATCTCGACGCCTCCCTTGCGCAGTCTGCTTTTCAGGGCCGGGGAAAGCGCATGGTCTTCGGGCAGGGTTTCGGTGATGCCGCCGTCTTCCATGAGGCGGTGCAGGATCGCGCGCAGCTGGGGTTCGTGTTCGGCGAGGGCCTGACTGCGGTAGAGAGGCCTGAGGTCCCGCTGGATTAACTGTGCCACGAAATCCAGAAGGCGCGTTTCGACATGGGTTTTCTGGACGGTGTCGGTGAACTCGGCCGGGAAAAGCTGGATCGCGGGACGGAGCAGGGAAGCGTCTGCGGTGAGGCGACCGAGGCGCGTGTCTTCCCAGAAGAGTTCGCCGTTCGTAGTGTCCAGTCTGAGGGATGTGTCGGGCGCGTCCTGAAGCATGCGGATGCGACGCGGGATTTCATGCAGCAGGGCCTTGCGGCCGGCGCGCAGGATGATCTGGCGGTCGGGGCCTGCGGCGACATCCGTTTCCAGTGTGAAGCCACGGATGCGACCGATGCTGTGGCCTTCGACGAGGACTTCTCCGTCCGGTTTGACGGCGGAGAGCAGGCTGCGGTCGCTGTCACTGTCGAGGCGGCGCAGGAGCGTTGTGGCCCGGCGGTCCACGAAACGGGCGGTGAGACGTTCGTGCAGAGCGTCGGAGAGTTGGTCTTCGACTTCGCGGGCGCGTTCCTGCCACATTGCGGAGTGGCGGCTCCATTCAGTGCGGGCGGCGACGTAGGAGCAGACGCGCACGCCGGTGAGGCGGTGCATGAGCGTGTCGATATCGCCTTCGGTTTTGGCCAGGCCGCGGATATGGCCTTCCATCCAGTTGGCGGGGACGGAGCCTTCCTTGAGCAGATGCATATAAAGACGCGCGCAGAGGCGGGTGTGGCTGTCATCGCCGAGTTTGCGGAAATCGGGGATCTGGCAGACGTCCCAGAGGAGCGTGGTGGCACGTTTGCCCCGGGCGCTCTCATGGATGTCCGGATCCAGCATCAGGGATTCGAGCGTGGTGACGTCGGAGGCTACGCGGCCTGCGGTCAGGCCACGCAGCGGGGGCGGCCGGGTCAGGCTTTTGAGCAGGTTTGCGGGGCTGGTGAAGTCCAGCTCGTGGTTGCGCCAGTAGAGGCGCTGGATCGGGTCAAAGCGGTGCTGCTCAACGGCTTCGACGAGGGCGCTGGACATGGGCGGGCAGTCAGCTGTGGTACCGAAGGTTCCGTCTTTCATGCCGCGTCCGGCGCGTCCGGCGATCTGGGCGATTTCCTGTGGGAACAGGGGGCGGGGGACGGTGCCGTCGAATTTGCTGAGCTGGGCCAGGGCGACGTGATCGACGTCCATGTTCAGGCCCATGCCAATGGCGTCGGTCGCGACGAGATAATCGACTTCTCGGTTCTGGTAGAGCTCGACCTGGGCGTTGCGGGTGCGGGGGCTGAGCTGGCCCATGATGACGGCACATCCTCCGCGCCGTCGGCGGATGACTTCGGCCAGCGCATACACTTCGCTCATGGAGAAGGCGACAATGGCCGAGCGGGGTGGCAGGCGGGAGAGTTTGGTGTGTCCGGTGCTGCTCAGGCTGGAGAGGCGGGTGCGGATGTCGATCTCGATGCCCGGGACGAGTTTCTGGAGCAGCGGGCGGATGGTTTCGGCGCCAAGGAAGAGCGTCTCGACAGTGCCACGGGCGTGAAGGAGGCGATCGGTGAAGACATGGCCGCGGTCCGGGTCCGAGGCGAGCTGGATCTCGTCGATGGCGACGAACTCGGCCTTGCGGTCCAGTGGCATGGATTCGACGGTGCAGGAAAACCAGCGGGCTCCGGGCGGGACGATCTTTTCCTCGCCCGTGATGAGGGCGACGCTGCGCTCGCCCTTGATTTTGACGAGGCGCTCGTAGTTTTCCCGGGCCAGCAGGCGCAGTGGGAAGCCGATGATGCCGGACGCATGGGCCATCATGCGCGTTAAGGCATAATGGGTTTTGCCGGTATTGGTGGGGCCGAGGGCAGCACGGATGCTGGCTGGCATGGTATGATGGCCGGACGAGGTTCCGTGGAATGCACCCTTCATGTCTGAATGGTCGGGTGCCTGCGGAGCAAAAGCAAGCATCTGAAGCCCATCCGGGTGATCTTTATCGGGTCGGGCCGGTATTTGAGGAAGAAAGTCATATGAATCCGCATCCCCAGCTTCCCTTCGTAACCTCTGCCGACGCAGCTTCGGCCCGTCTGGTTCACCTGGTGGCCTGTGAGGACAGTGCGACCGTCTCGCGCCTTCTGGGGGAGCATGCGGCGTTTCTTCAGGGACAGGGATTTTCCGCAAAGGACGGGGCTTTCACGCTGCTGCCGGGTGACGGGGGCGTCGGGGCGGCGATTCTGTGTGTGGCGTCCGCACGCGCCCATGATCCGGTGGCTTTCGGCAAGCTGGGGACAGCCCTGCCGGAGGGGGACTGGACGGCGGTGCTCCACGGGCTTGATGAGGGGGCACTGGAGAGCGCGCTGCTCGGGTTCTGCATGGGGGCGTATCGTTTCAGTCTGGGCGAGGACAAACCTGTCACGACGCGGATGGTCGTGCCGGATGATGCGAAGCGGCTCGTTGCCCTGTCGAAGGCGCTGTGGTTCGGGCGGGATCTGATCAACATGCCCGCCAATCTGCTGGGGCCGTGTGAACTGGCGGATATGGCCGGTGCGGCGCTGGTGCATCGCGGGGCGAGCGTCAGTCTGGTGGACGGGGATGATCTGCGGAGTGCGTATCCGTGCCTGGCGGAAGTGGGCGAGGGGTCGGAGCGCAAGCCGGTCGTGGTCGTGGCGCGGTGGAAGGCCCGTGAGGAGGCGCCGCGGATTTCGCTGATTGGCAAGGGCGTGTGTTTCGATACGGGCGGGTACGATCTCAAGGGTGCGGCGGGCATGTTGCGCATGAAGAAGGACATGGGCGGGGCAGCGCTGATGCTGGCCGTCATGTGTGCTGCGATCGATCTGGGGCTGGATGTGGATCTGGAACTGCGTCTGGGCTGTGTAGAGAACAGTGTCTCGGGTCATGCCATGCGGCCCGGCGATGTGCTGCGGACACGCAGTGGCAAGACGGTCGAGATTGGCAATACGGATGCGGAAGGGCGTCTGGTGTTGTGTGATCTCATAACGGAGGCGTCTGAAAGCCGTCCGGATGCCATTCTGGATGCTGCAACCCTGACGGGTGCTGCGCGTGTGGCACTCGGTCCGGATGTGCCCGCGCTGTTCAGTAATGACGATGAACTGGCCTCACTCATTCTCGAATCGGGAAAAACGACCGCCGATGTAATGTGGAGAATGCCGCTCTGGCATGGCTATGATGCATGGCTGGATAGTAAAGTGGCTGATTTCGGAAATGTGACCTCAAAGCCCATGGCGGGGGCGATTACGGCCGCGCTCTATCTTCAGAAATTCGTTCCGGACGGCCAGAAATGGGCGCATATCGACACTTATGCGTGGAATGACGGCGCCCGGCCGGGCCGTCCCGAGGGCGGAGAAGTGCTTGGTCTTCGGGCAATTCTGGAGAGTTTGTCACGAATTCATAATAATTCCTGAGCTTCCATAAAGCGTTTCAGTCGGCGAACAGTGTGGCCGAGCGATGGAGTGTTAAAAGATTAGGGTGTCAAATGCGCTTTAATGAGGCATACGCCCTTTTATCGTTTCGATGCAGAGTCATCGTCTACTGGATTGTTTTGGAACCCGTATGCTTGCGTATGCGTTTCGAATCACCATCTGAATGCCACTACGGCCTCTCCGGACATGGAGAGGCAGAGACAATTTCACGTCGACCCTCATCCCGTCGGCTCCTGTTATGGGATCGGACAACAGATGAGGGAGGGACTGCTTAGGAGAGAGATCATGCCCCAGGCTACCAATGATCAGATGCTCAACCTTCTGTGCGACACCATCGTTTCCATGGTCCGCCGTGACGGACCCGACCTTTCGGCCCGCCAGCTCGCTGTCTTCCTGACCTGCTATCTGCGGGACGGGGCTCACACGGTTCGTGGCCTGGCGCTGGAACTCAAGGTGTCCAAGCCGGCCATCACCCGTGCGCTCGACCGTCTGGGCGAACTGGATCTGGCACGCCGCAAGGTCGATCCGCTGGACCGTCGCTCGGTGCTGGTGCAGCGCACGCTGAAGGGTTCCACCTTCCTGCGTGAAATGCGCGCCGTCATGGCGGAAGCTTCCGGCACGCGCTCCACGCGCACGGAACGCGCTTCGGCTTCGGTCGAGCGTCTGAGCAGCCGTCGCGCTGGCTGAGTTGACCCGCTGGGTTACCAGCGGTCCTGCACGCGGGTTTTGGCCCGCGTGCAGACATACCCTGTCCACAGCAGCTGTGGCAGAACGATCATCAGAACCATCGTGATGATCTGACCTGTGGCGAAAGCTACAGCGCCCCAGAGGGCAAATCCCCAATAGATGAACGTGACGAGCGGGACGGATAGTCCTGAGCGGACGGCCAGCTGATACAGATGGCCACGATGGGCCTGTGCGAGCCTGTCACCGGCGCGCGCCCGGCGTGCGAGCGTGAAGGTCACATCCCACAGCACGCCTGAGAGCAGGGCGATGACGAGCACCGCGCTGCCTGTGCCGAAGCCGGTCATGCCGCCCCAGGCGATGGCGAGGCCGATTGGCTGGCTGCCTACATCGCCCATGAAGATCCGGGCTTTCGGAAAATTATAGGGCAGGAAGCTCAGCAGGCAGACGGCGAGCAGGACAAAGGCGACGGGCATGAGGCCCGTGCTGGCGAGAACCAGAGCGGAAATTGCCATGACGCCCGAGGCCAGTCCGTTGATGCCGTCGATGAAATTGAGGGCGTTTGTGATGAAGACGGCTGCGAGCACGAAAGGGATCAGTTCGGGCAGGGTTGCGCCTGTTCCGATGGCCGCGGCGATTGCCGCAACGAACTGAGCCGCGAGTTTATATCGCGCAGGGAAAGGGCGGACGTCATCGAGCCATGAGACCGTGCCGAGCAGGATCATGCCGACCAGAAGCCCTGTGATGGCAGGGACGATGCGCGTCGACGCATGGGCCTCGTACAGGGCAGGTGGCAGGCAGAGGATGAAGGCGCCGACGATGCCGATCCCGCCGCCTTTGGGCGTCGGGCGGGTATGGGAACTGCGGGCGACGGGATGGTCCAGAACGCCCGCGCGGATCATGAGCAGGATCAGGAGATTGCACAGGACAACGGCGGCGATGCAGGCGAGCGTGACGCCGCTGGTCAGGTTCTGGAAAGAAAAGGGCATGGGACGACTTTATGGGAGGGAGGCTTTTGGCGCTATAAGGGGCGCGTGACATCCGTTCATCCTACAGGGCCCACATCCCAGGCCTCAATGCCCCCTTCAGGCCCGGCCCCGCGCTCTTCGATGCCGGCGCGGCGCATCGCTCTCAATGTGGTGCTGGATGGAGTCGTGTCCGCGGCTGCGGCGCCGGTGGCGCGCTGGCTGGCTGATCCGGCAGGGGGATGGCTTCATCCGCTGTGGTTCATTGCCGGGGGCGGGATCACGCTGCTGGTGGGGGGGCTGCCGTTCCGTATTCCGCAGCAGTACTGGCGGTTTTCGGGTGTGGCGGACCTGTTCAATATCGCCTGTGCGTCGGTTCTGAGCGCGCTGCTGTTCGCGGAACTGCTGCATGTGGCGGGTTATCCGCTGCCGACGCCGACTTTTCCCATCATTCATGCGCTGGTCCTGCTCGTGTTTCTGGGGGCCATCCGCATGATGTGGCGTCTGGCGGCGCGTCGCAGAAGTCTGGCTCTGGACGGCGAGCGCATTCTGCTGCTCGGAGCGGATCATGAAGCCGATCTGTTCATCCGGGCGATGGAGCGTGACAGCGGAAACAACCGTCGTGTGGTGGGGCTGCTGACCGGTGGAGCGCAGCAGGCCGGACGGCGCATTCATGACTGCCCGATCCTGGGGACGATCAGCGAAACGCCAGCCATTCTGGAGCGGCTTTTCGCTGCGGGGAAACTGCCGGATGCGCTCGTCATTACGGCGGGGGAAATCAAGGGCCGGGAGCTGGCCCAGATCCTCGAAGCTGCGCGGGTCTATGACATCGACGTGCAGCGCACACCGTCGCTTACGGCATTACAGCCGGCGGACCGAGTGGAGCTTCGACCGATCGCGATCGAGGATCTGCTGAACCGGCCGCCGGTGGCGCTCGATTCGCAGGGGATGGCGCGGCTGATCTGCGGGCGCGTCATTGCCGTGACGGGGGCCGGCGGGAGTATCGGTTCGGAACTGGCGCGGCAGATCGCGTCTTTCCAGCCAGCCATGCTGCTGCTGATCGAGAGCAGCGAATATGCGCTGTGGCAGATCAACCTGGATATTTCCGAGCGTTTTGCAGACGTGAAGCGCCAGCAGATCATCGCGGATGTGCGCGACCGGCGACGTATTGCTGAAGTGTTCGGAATGTACCGGCCGCATCTCGTCTTTCATGCAGCGGCGCTCAAGCACGTCCCGATCGTAGAAGACAATCCGGTCGAAGGTGTGCTGACCAATGTGATCGGCACGCGGATCGTCGCGGATGAGGCCGAGCGGGCCGGTGCGCAGGCGATGGTGATGATTTCCACGGACAAGGCGGTCAATCCGTCCAGCCTGATGGGAGCGAGCAAGCGTTGTGCCGAAGTGTACGGGCAGGCGCTCGACATGCGGGCGCGGGCCGGGCAGGGCAGTATGCGCTGTGTGACCGTACGGTTTGGCAATGTACTGGGCTCTACGGGATCGGTCGTGCCGCTGTTCCGGCGGCAGCTTGAGCATGGCGGGCCGCTGACGGTCACGCATCCGGACATGACGCGCTACTTCATGACGGTGCCCGAGGCCGTGGGGCTGGTGTTGCAGGCGGCCGTGCGCGGTACGCATGAGCGTGCGCAGAACGATGCGACGGATCTGCGTCTCAGGCAGGGCGGTATTTTCGTCCTCGATATGGGTGATCCGGTGCGGATCATGGATCTGGCGTTCCAGATGATCCGTCTGGCAGGGTTGCGGCCGGAGACCGATATCGAGATCCGCTTTACCGGACTGCGCCCTGGCGAAAAGCTGTTCGAGGAACTGTTCCACGGCCGTGAAGCGCCGGTCCCGACCGATGCGCCGGGACTACGGATGGCATCTCCGCGTACGGTCGATTTCAAGGTGGCGGCGGCCGCGATGGATGAGCTGGAGGCGGCCTGTCACGCGAGTGATCTGGGGGCCATCATGAGCATCCTGTACAGGCTGGTGCCTGAATTCCTTCATAACCGCGACGGTGGAATGCCGGTTGCGATGTCCCATCCCGATCCGGAGATGATAGCGCCATGACAAGGCAGATTGCTTTTCTCGACCTTCCCGCCCAGCAGGCGCGGCTGAAGGGCAGCATTCAGAAACGTGTGGACGCCGTCATGGCGCATTGCCGTTTCGTGCTTGGCCCCGAAGTGCAGGAACTGGAGCAGCGTCTGGCGGAGTTCGGCGGTGCGAAACATGCGATCGGCGTGTCGTCCGGGACGGACGCGCTGCTGATGGTGCTGATGGGCGAGGAGATCGGGCCGGGAGACGCGGTGTTTCTGCCGGCCTTTACCTATACGGCAACGGCGGAAGTTGTTCTGCTTCTGGGCGGCACGCCGGTTTTCGTGGATGTGGACCCGCAGACGTTTCAGATCAGTCTTGAGTCTCTGAAGGAGCGGCTTGAGGACGTGCGTCAGGCCGGGGAGATGGAGCCTCGGGTCGTGATCGGGGTGGATCTGTTTGGTCAGCCCGCACCCTGGGACGAGTTGAAGGCCTGGGCGGTGCAGGAAGATCTGACGCTGGTGGCCGATTGCGCACAGTCTTTTGGCGCGACGTATCATGGTCGTCGTCTGGGGCATGAGGCGAAGGCGACGACGCTGTCCTTCTTCCCGTCCAAGCCGCTGGGCGGCTATGGGGACGGTGGCGCAATCCTGACGGATGATGACGCTCTGGCGGCGCTGTATCATTCCCTGCGCACGCATGGGGAAGGCCGCACGCGCTATGAGGTCGAGCGGATCGGCATCAACGGGCGTCTGGATACGCTTCAGGCCGCCGTGCTTCTGGCGAAGCTCGACGTGTTCGGGGACGAGCTGAAGCGTCGGGATGCGATTGCTTCGGCCTATGATGCTGCCATGCCGGAAGGTATTGTTTCACCTGTTCGCGTTGCCGACAGCGAGAGCGCCTGGGCGATCTATACGATCCTGTTGCCCGATGCGGGCAGGCGGAATTCGCTTCAGGCGTTCCTGAAGGATGCCGGCGTTCCGACGGCCATTTATTATCCCAAGCCGCTCCATCGTCAGCCGGCTTATGCGCCACATCACGATGGGGCCGTGTTGCCGGTGGCCGAAGGGCTCGGTGCGCGGGTTCTGGCCCTTCCCATTCATCCCGAACTGACGGACGATGACGTCCGTTACATCACAGAAGCCCTCAATCGCTGGGCAGGAGAACAGGCGTGAGACGCGAACAGAAACTTCTGCTGGTTTTTGCGGCCCTTGTCCTCATTCCGGTGGGCATCATCTGGTTCGTGACCTGGCCGCTGCTGCATGCCTGGAAATTTCCGGAGGTGACGGCGGGGCAACTGAGCGCTCCTGTCAGTCGTGAACTCACGGCGGACGAGGTTCAGAAGGTCAATCTGTGGCTGCAGTCGCACGAAACGGCGTGGGGACCGTCGGGTGAGCGTCCGCCTGCACCGGGGCAGGTCATTCTGGAAATGACGACGGCGCAGGGGCAGCCGGTGATCGTGTCCATCTGGAAGCACAAGAAGCAGGACGACATTATCGGCGTTCAGCTTGAAAAGAATGGCCCTTACCGGATGAATGCCTTTCCGGATGCGCAGGTCATGGCGCTTCAGCCTGATGGCGCCCAACCCGCGAAATAAAAGACGGCTCCGGGTTCCGATGACATAAAAAAGACCGGCCTCCTCAAGGAGTGCCGGTCTTTTTTTGTTCTGTAGCGGGTGGCTTGTTGGGGCGGATTTACTTCTGCTGTTTTTCTTCCTGTTCCGTGACTTCGCCGACGGCGCGGCGGGTCTGGTTTTCGTCTTCCAGCGGGGCCGTGGCCTTGTCGCCCATGGCCAGCAGTGCGGCCGTGATGGGGGACGCCAGAATCAGGCCGGGCGCGCCGAGGATGGAGCCGAAGACCGTCTGCGAGAGGATGGCGAGGGCGGGCGGCATGTGAACCGCGCGGCGCTGGATCAGCGGGGCGAGGACATTACCTTCGAAGAACTGGATCACGCAGTACAGGATGCCGACGAACAGGGCTTCGTGGGTGCCGAGGGATAGTCCCAGCAGGACGGCGGGGACTGCGCCGAGAATGGCGCCGATATAGGGAATGAAGTTGCACAGGCCCGCCACGACGCCAAGCGCCAGGGCCAGAGGGATCCCGATCAGCGAAAGACCGATCCCCGACAGCATCCCGACTACCAGCATGTCCAGCGCCTGTCCGGCGGTCCAGGCCCAGAGGGTGGAGCCGGCGGTCAGCATCAGTTCCCGTGCAGCGGGACGGTGCTGCGTGGGGACGAGGCGCAGCATGCCGTCAATATAGACGGCCGGGCTCAGTGCGAAATACAGCCCGGCGATCAGGACCACCAGAAGGGTTCCGAGGATGCCAAACACGGAGCTGAGCAGTCCCGTGACCGAACCTGCGAGGCCTGAACCCAGCGAGCCGAGGCTCGCGGTGCCCGCAGCATTGCCGCCGAGCGACGAGGGCAGGTGATCGAGGACCATCTGGCCCAACGTTGAGCCGGAGAGATGGGCGCGCAGTTCACCGGACTGGGTGATGAGGGCCTGTTTGAGGCGGATGAACTGGTCGCTGATGGCCGGCCCGCTGTACCAGCCCAGACCGAACAGGGCCACGAGGATCACGACAGTGACCAGGGCGACCGCTCCCTGATACGGGATGACGGAAACGTGACGCCGGAGCATGCGCGCAAGCCCGTGCAGGACGATCGCCACGAGGGCGGAGGCGAAGATCACGGCCAGGACATCGCCGATCAGCCAGATCGCCAGCAGGCCCAGTGTGAGGGTCAGCGCGATGCGCAGCAGACCGGCGATTCTGGACAGTTCCCGCGCGCGAGGCTCTGTCTCGCTGCGTTCTGCCGGATCGGAAAAAGAGATGGGCATGGGGAAGGTCTGTCCTTGGTCAGTCGTTGTCGACTGGCTTATGGGCAGAGGGAAGGGGGGTCAATGGCCCCCCTTCTTTTGCCGACACGCTCGCATGCGTGCCGCCGACACTGGCCGGGATCGGACGGAATGCCCGGAGCCCGAACGGGTCTCAGGCGCGCAGGGCGACCGGAGCGGTGGTGTCTTCGATGGTGTAGGGGCCTGCTGCCACGATCTGCAGGGTCAGGACCGCTGCTGTCATGGTGTCGAGGGTGAGCATGGCGTTGCCAGCCGTCCAGCGCATGGGGGCGGCTTCATGGCCATGCCATCCATCGGCGTCCGTCGTGAGGTGTGTTGTGACCTGACGGGTAGAGGTGCTTTCGAACAGCGTCACGTCACCGACCAGGACGCCGAGATCGCGGCGGTCGTCGAGGAACGGTCCGACCACGTCACAGGGACGGCTGGTGCGGGACAGGATGCGGACAGCGCTGACACCGTCCGGCAGGCTGAAGACCGCCCGGTCACTGGCGATGCGGCTCGGAGCGAGCAGCGTTCCGCAGGGCAGCTGCAGGCGCAGTTCGGCATCCGTGGTCGTCGCTGCGGGAGCGGCGGTCACGTTGCTGCGGGCTGCGATGGCCGTCCAGACCGGCTCGACGCGGGCGCGATCGGTCACCAGTTCGGCAGCGGCATCGTGTTCCCAGCTTGCGGAGGGGCCACCGAAGGCGACGACGCGGCCGGTCTGCGTGAAGCTGCGACGGTTGCCGGTGTCGAGATACGATTCCGTTGCCAGACCGTTGGCGAGAATGACGGAATGGCCGTCAGTCTCGACATGCAGGTAGTCGTAGGACGTGATGGCGTAATCCCAGACGATGGAAGCGCCGTTGACCAGCATGCGGGCCGGAATGAAGCCGCCATCGAGGAACAGGCAGTGCTCGCCGGTGACCAGAAGGTCGGTATGAGGAACGCCATCGGCGATCGCATTGGCGCGGATGCGGACCGGATAGCCGGCCTGGTCGTCGGGGAGACCGGCGCGGACGCGGGCATGGGCGCGGCCAACCCAGGTCAGGGTGCGGGTCTCGCCGTCCGGGGTGACGACGCTGTCGCCGATCTCGAACGTCTCAACGGCGCGCTCGCCATCGGGCGTGGCGATCAGGGTGCCCGGAAGGAAGCAGACTTCCTGGAGATGGACGAGCGTGCTGCCGTCGCTGTCGCGCGACAGGGTCACGGTCTGGCCTGCATAGCCGCTGTAATTGTCAGCCAGCTTGAAGGAAATCTTCCCGTGGTTGCTGGTGATGACAAGATAGTCGTTGCTGATCGTGGCCGTCGTGCTGCTGTTGTAGCGCAGGAAGTTCAGATCGAGCGTGCTGCCCGTGTAGAGCTTCGTGTTCTGGACAACGGAGCCGAAATTCACGACCAGCGTGCCACCGTTCAGAACCGAGGCGTTGCGGACGGTGCCCCAGCTCGAGACGGCAAGCGTACCGCCGGCGCCAATGGTCGTGCCGTTTGCCTGGCCTGTCAGCACGTACTGCGTGCTGCCCTTGCCGACTGTCGTGTTGGTAGCGGTGCCGCCGAACACGACCTGATCGCCACCATTGAGGACGGTCTGCGTCGTGCTGCCGTTGGTGTAAACGGCTTCGATGCCGCCGCTTCCGACCGTCGTGTGGGAGGACGTGCCGCCCGAGATGATGGCCTGAAGGCTGTCACGGCTGATCGTGGCGTAGCTGGATGACCCGCCATATCCGACAACGACGGTGCCACCATTCACAATGGATGTCTTCGTGATGGAATCGCCATCAAGGACATACAGGACCCGGTTACAGCCGCTGACGGTCAGGCCGGAAGCAGACTGGGCGTGATGCGGACGGTAGGAGCAGCCGTGCCCGTCGTAGGAGGGAGAATGGAAGGGGCGGCCGTAATAGCAGTCGGATGGAGCGTGATATTCGCGGGTCATGTGCTGGGTTCCTGTATAACGGCAGGTTTTTAGAGCTGGAGGTTCCTTCCATTCCGAGATCCGCATGCCGGATTGGAAAGAGTGCCTGATTGTAGTGACAGGTCAGGAACACCCTGCAGCTGTTGCCGGTCAGGACCGAAACAGGATGTTAACCCCCTGGAGAGCCTATATCTCCCATAGTGGTTAACAAATAACAAATCATTTTTGTTAAGAGTTTCCTGTCAAGGAAATTTCAGGGCTTTAGCCGGTGGCTTCCTCAAGCTCTGCCTGGGCCTCGAGCCAGCTTTCCTCAACGGTTTCGAGGGTGGCGTTGAGTGCGGCGAGATGGACGTTCAGGGACGTTACTTCCGCGGCATCGCCAGCCTGATAGAGGGCCGGATCGGCGAGTCTGGCCTCGATTTTCGTCTTCTCGCCGGTGAGCTGGGCCATTTTGCTCTCCGCGTCACGGATTTTGCGACGCAGGGGAGCGAGGGCACGGGTCTGTTCCTTGCGGTCGATACGCTTCTGGGCCGACGAAGAGCCGCTGTTTTCTGATGGGGTGGCGGCCTTGTTGCGCTCGGCCATTTCGGCACGGGCTTTGCGGGCGCGTTCGAGAAGCCAGGCGCGGTATTCGGCCATGTCGCCCTCGAAGGGGGCGATCGTACCGTCTTCGACCAGCCAGAAGCGGTCGGCGACCGATTCCACGAGATGGCTGTCATGGCTGATGAGGACAACCGCGCCTTCGAATTCTGACAGCGCACGGATCAGGGCGTCACGGGCATCGAGATCGAGATGGTTGGTCGGTTCGTCGAGGATCAGCAGGTGCGGGGCTTCGCGGGTGGACAGGGCGAGGAGCAGGCGGGCCTTTTCGCCCCCCGAGAGCTCTCCGACTTTTGTTTCCGCACGGTTTTCGTCGAGGCCGAAGCGGGCGAGCTGGGCGCGGACGGCGGCGGGGAGCGCGTCTGGCATGGCGCGGCTCATATGGTCGATGGGCGTGTCGGTCAGGACGAGTTCGTCGCTCTGGTGCTGGGCGAAATAGCCGATCTTCAGCTTGGGTGAGTGGGTATAGGTGCCCGACATGGGCTCCAGCCGACCGGCCAGCAATTTGGCGAAGGTGGATTTGCCGCGGCCGTTCTGACCGAGCAGGGCGATCCGGTCTTCCATGTCCAGACGCTGGTTCAGGCCCTTGAGCACGACGCGGCCGTCATAGCCGAGGCTGACATTGTTCAGGCTCAGCATCGGCGGGGGCAGGGGCTGCGGCTCGGGGAAGGAGAAGCGGG
>NZ_JACRVU010000002.1 GCF_018811945.1 Gluconobacter sp. P1C6_b | reverse complement strand
AAACGGCGGTCGTCCACCTTTGCTCCCATCTGAATAGGCCAGAGCCTTCTCCAGATCGGGGCGGAACACCTCAAAATCCACAGTCCGGGAAAATGCCTCAAGCTGATCGCCAAGCCCGCTTAACCGGGCCAGCCGCTCTTCAACATCAAAGAAACTCGGCTGCTTCATCTGCCATCATCCCCAATCAACGCAGGAGA
This sequence comes from Gluconobacter sp. P1C6_b, assembly GCF_018811945.1. Classification (GTDB taxonomy): domain Bacteria; phylum Pseudomonadota; class Alphaproteobacteria; order Acetobacterales; family Acetobacteraceae; genus Gluconobacter. The sequence continues at coordinate 292,801 of NZ_JACRVU010000002.1, read as the reverse complement.
GATGGAATCACAGAGGAACCCTCAAATCCAGAAGGTTTTTCGAACCCTCCAGATGAAATCCGCAAAATTTCTCAAAATTACGATCGAATTTTCACTTATGGCGCAAGTATGGGTGGCTACGCAGCCATCCGGTTTGGAGGCAAATTGGATGCCACGGCTATCGCCATAGCCCCGCAATATTCGGTAGATCCTAAGATTATGCCAGAGGAGCGTAGATGGCTTGAAACCGTCAACCTCACATATTCTCAGGAACGCCGTAGACCAATTGAGCCTCTCAAATGCACTATAATTTTTTACGATCCGTTTGATGCCATGGACCGAAGACATGTAAAGCGAATTTCTCAGGATACTTCCGTTACTGAAGCTGCCATTCCTTATGCAGGTCACATGGCAGGAGTTTACCTGGCAGAAGTCGGCATGCTGGGAAAAGGTATTCTAGAAATTATCAATGGTAATTTTGATGCATTATCCTTTAGCCATCACGCAAGAAAGCGCCGCCGGGAATCAGCCAAATACTATGAAGTTCTTTCCGCTTTAGCACGCTGCAGACATCCCGAGTGGGCACTTTCTCTCGCCCGGAAAGCGGCTGAGATATGTCCCTCAGATGCTGGACCGGCCCATAACCTTGCACAATATCATAAAGAACGAAGCGAATACGCAGAGGCAGAATTTTGGGAGCAGAAAGCGACAGAACTCGATCCTTCTAATCTTCTTTATCAGAAATGCCTTGCGATCATTCTTCTTGAAAAAAAAGAAACCATCAAATGTCGCACAATCCTCGAAAACCTAATGCAGGCCGTTCCGGAAGAAGCCGATTATTTCCATCTCATGGCTCTCTCCTTTAGAGCAGAGGGACGACTTTCCGAAGCTCTTCCTCTGGAAGAAGAAGCTGTCGCTCGAAACCCAACCCGAAGCCTTTATCAAAAAGACCTTGCTTCTCTACGGAAAGAATTAAACAATAAAATAAAAAACCATAGAGACGGTTCAGAATTTATTAAAAAATCATCCAAACCAGAAAACAATAATTTCAAACATGCTAATTTTTTTATAAAAATATTGATGAATGCTTTCAATAAAACATAAAAACCAAAATCCATTACAGATAACATCAAATCAATACTTTATTTATGCAAGTCGCTTTCGGGCGACTTTTTTTATGGAAAAACCATGCATGAAACTGCTGTCGTGCTGGCCATGACCCTCCTGAAGCGTCCTGGCTTCGAGGGCTTCAGGTCGAAGCCCTATGTCTGTCCGGCCGGATGCTGGACGATCGGATATGGCAGCCGCTGGCTGAAGGACGGCTGGCCTGTCACAGCTCATACAGCTGCCATCAGCGAGGCCGATGCTGCCAGCCTGCTGCTCCAGTCCGTCATGGTCTGTGACGCGGTCCTGTCGCGCCTGGTCAAGGTTCCGCTTTCGGATGTCCAGCGGGCTGCCCTGCTGTCCTGGCAGTACAATGTCGGCGGGCCAGCCGTGGAAAGCTCCACGCTGCTGCGGAAGCTGAACGCCAGCGACTATGCCGGCGCGGCCGATGAGCTGCTTCGGTGGGACAAGGCGACCGTCAACGGCCATCTGGTCGAGCTGGTGGGGCTCGCCAGACGCCGCGCCTGTGAGCGGGACGTGTTCCTGGGCAGGCAATCGGTGCTCAAGGCCGATCCTCTGTCTGTTTGACCCCTTATGCCGCCTGTGAGGCGGTTTTTTCATCTCTGGAGACCTGAAATGGACTGGACCTCCCTGTTCCAGACGATCCTGCCGTATCTGCCAGCCAAGTATGCGGGCGATCTCGTCTCGATCCTGAGCTTTCTGATCGCGTCGGCCGCTCTGGCCTTACGGTTCTGGAAACCGCCTGCGGCCGGCAGCAAAGTGGCGCTGCTCTATAGGTTCGTCTCCGCCCTAGCGCAGTCCAGGGGCTGGAACACAAACGCTTACCAGCCCGACGCCAAGGCCCTGATGATCCCGGCCGGGGCTGATCGAGCGGTGGCGGCCGCAACGCTGGGGCTTGATCCGACATCTTCGCACCCGAAGGCTGGAGAACCCCCTCGGGCTGCCAGTCTGAACTGAGGATAAGAGGCTGAATCAATGGCAAGAGTATCAGCGCTGGATCTGGCGGCGCAGTTAGCGGCGGCTCCGGTAAGCCGTCATTCAGGACGGCGTTCTGGGCGACCGAGGAAAGAGCGGGCGGCTATCATGCGGCGCGATATCCCGGAAATTTCTGCTGTTCGCGTCGAGTCCGGGGAAGAGGCACTGCGTCGCGGACATCCTATCAGCTGGCGCGCTATCTGGTCCGCCGAGGCCCCGCCGTATCCCATGGAGGGATTGTCCGATGTCTGATGCTGCGAAGGTGCGCCATCCCTCGATCGCGGTCCAACTCCATACGGTTCAGTCGCTGTATGATGCGCAGGATATCGGCGATGAAGAGATCGAAGCTGCGAACCGATGGTATCGGGAATACGTTTTCGCCACGACTGGTGTCGTTGAGAAACGAAGCGACAGCCGTGAAAGAGAGAAGGGCGACGTCCATACCTGGATGCTCGGCCGGGGGCGCTGTTCCGCCAGAATATCGCAGATCAAGGATCAGCTCGGCCTTTGTGCCCATCTCCGTCTGGAAATGATGCTGGCACGCGAGATGTCCTTTTCGGCGATCGCTCGCATGATCTATCCGGGTGTCTCAGAAGGTCGGGCCCGGATGAAGGTTTCAGCGCAATGCGCGCTTGTCCTGGAGCAACTGGTCCATGCCTATAAGCGGGTTAGTAAGCCGTCGCCTTGAGCGGCGGTTTGCAGTTTGCAGGCTGATGGCTGCCAGATGACAGGCCGGTTATGCGGAGGCCGTGCTTGGTCAGAACGGCGTTGTGCGGCAGAAGGTAGCGACGCGGATTGAGGCAGAACAGGCGGCGTGGGGCGCGCATGTGAATTGTTGATCGCAGTAGCCCGATCCTGTTGTGCAAAGAAAATCAGACCGTTTGTAGGGTTAAAAAAGGGACAGTAATGTCGGCATTGAGGGGAGCGGAAGGTCAGCTTTCGTTTGAGTCTCAAGTCTGATGGATATCTTATCAAAAAGACGCTTCTCGCCTATGTAAAGCGCAGTGAACAAACCAAACTACCGTCGACGCTACTCGACGTATTTCACGTTCAGCTATATAGATGGAAATTTATGTGAGAATGAACGTCTAGTGGCAGGAGTTTAAAAATGAAATCGAAACCGTTAGAGAATCCAGTGGAACTGACCGATTTCATCCGTACCAACTTGAATAGAATGTTCGAGGGTATTTTTAAGATTAACTTAGCCTCTGCAGTCACTCGTGAAAAAGGTTACTACGGCATTTGCTATTCAATGCCATCGGCAAAGGTCAAAGCCGCGCTTTCGGTCGATCGGGAACTCCTTATTCTTATCTCTACGTTCGAGGATCAACAGACTAGAACTATTCAGACAGCCCGTGAATTGATTGAGGAATCAAACGGCCGCCTAGACTCTTCAATGTTTGTTATCATTCATTGTGACAGACGTGGGAATAATAAGCTTAAGAAGTGGGGACGTGAACAAGGTCTAACGGTACTGCCCATCTTCTATAATGGCTCTGTCCCTGAAGGTGATGCTCTTCTTCAAGCGCTTGCACATGAGTTGTACTCATTCGATATTTTCGATGTCACAGGGCCTGTCGCAGATGATCTCCAGTTCTACGGTCGTCGCGAAGAGGCCAAGGAGCTGGCAAAAAAGCTTCAAGCAGGGCAGATACGGTCCTGCTTCGGAATTCGCAAAATTGGTAAAACTTCTATTCTACACCGGGTAGTACAAGAAGTTCGAGAGCATTACGAATGCTCAACATTTCTTATTGACGCAGAAAGTGATGCAGTCTTTAAACTAACTGCCGGACAGCTTCTCAACTCTCTTGCCCAGTCTTTAGAACGGGCAGAAACGGTTTTAGATTATAAATTCGTCATTATAACTGATAACGTGGATATAGCGATTGCATCTGAGCGGCTTCGAGATGCTGTTACACAGCATCCACGCCAGATTCTTTTCGTTTTCGATGAGATTGACTACCTGACGCCGACTAGTCCAACAGCCTCTCACTGGCGAAAGGATTTTAATTCTTTTTGGCGAAACCTCAGAGCAGTATATCAAACGTCCGCAATGGATAAAAAAAACCTCTCGCTTCTCGTGTCGGGTGTTTCGAGTAAATGGTTCTCTGCAGAATCAATAGATGGTATCGAAAATGCTGCCTTGTCCTTTGTCCCAGAGGAATATCTTAGTCCTCTTCCTCGGGGTGCGGCATCTGCGATGATTCGCCGTCTCGGTAGAAGCGCTGGTTTGATATTCACTGACCCAGTTGCAGACGAAATTGCAAAAATTTGTGCTGATATGCCGTTTTGGATCCGCAAGGCATGTAGTTTTATTCACTCAAAAGTCGAAATCGGTCTTCGACCATTTGAACCTCAGCTGACACTGGTGCGTGATTTTCTCAAGGAATTCGTTGTCACTGACGGTACAGCAATGTCTGAGGTCGCTCTTTCTCATCTTTTCCGTGTATTTCCAGAAGTGACCGAGCCGGCGATTGCTTGTTCAGAAGGAAAAATGTCAAGCGTTCAGCCACGAATGCTAAGAGTGCTTCAAAAGTACGGCATAGTTTCGACTGGACACACTCCGGGTGTTACTGGAGAGATAATGGCTACCGGCTTAAGGCACTTGGCACAAGGCGATCTAGGCCTCGCTGACACGCAGCTAGTTCCGATCCAACGTGCCGAGAAACAGACGGAATATGGGGAGTGGGCTGACGAACTTGCAATAATTTCAAGACGCCGAAACCTTCTTGAGATAAAATTGCGCGGAGTTGTTGGCAATTTCATTCGTTTTTCGTCTATGAGCGACGCATCCAAGGGTAATTCGAAAGACCGAGTTCTCAAATGCGTTGATGCTAAGCGCCGAAAAGCTCTTCAGAACTACGATCTAGACAATCTAATGTCCAAGTTGTTTTGGTTGGAGCTTATTTCGGTCATTAAGAAAGAGTGGGCTCTGTTCGATCGTATATTTGGTGACAAGAGCGATCTGGACAAGTACTCCTCTATAATCAACGAGCGTCCAGATGCTCATGCGAAAAATATTGATGTATTTGATACCGCACTTCATCGTAGAGCAGTTGGATGGTTTGAAGACAAGCTCGCCCAAATCTAAGTCACCTTTCTACAAACTACGTCTGCTTTTCGAAAGGTAAAACTCAATCAAACGTCCTAAATGAGGGTGACAGCAGCCTTTACCAACTCCTTGCTTTCACAATCTCCTCCAGCCGCGTCGTATAACGCCCTGATAACAGGGACTGTCGCGGCGACCATGTTCTCTTCAGTCCCGTTGATCCCGGCAGGAGCGTGCCGCTTCCAAAGCGCGCATTCACCGCGTCCAGCGCCGCCATGACCGTGGCGGACTGCGCCGGATCCCTGAAGGTGAACATCAGGCCCTGACTGCCAGCAGGGCGCAGGTCCGACAGAATCACGCCAGCCTTGAAATACCGATAGCCGGGAAGCCAGATGGCACGTCCAAGCGCTGTAGCGTGCCGGATCAGATCCCGCGCGTCTGACGTCGGCTCGATGGTGATGGCTGCATGCTTGGCATACCAGGGATCGCCATTGTGCGGATTCGTCTGCATCAGCACGGAGAGGTGCGCGGCTTCAAGCTCGTCCTTCCGGAGTTTCTCCGCAGCTCGGTTCGCATAATGTGCGATCGCCTCGCGGATCTCCTCCCATTTCAGCAACAGGCGTCCGAACGTCCGGGTCGAGGCGATACTTTTGCGGGTGGCCGCGATATCTGACAGGGGCAGGCACGACTGGCCGCGCAGTTCCGCCTGAACCCTGCCGCCCACGACTGTCAGCATCTGGCGCACGGTTTTTGCATCGAGGGCCACGAACTCGGCGATTGTCTCGATGCCTGCTCCCAGCAGCTTCTGCTTCGTCTGCCGGCCGATACCCCAGACTTCATCAATGCTTGTGCGGCAATACCAGTCCTGACGCACGGCCGGATCGGTCAGGTCGCATAGACCGTCCAATTCCGCATGATCCTTGGCAACACCATTGGCCACCTTGGCGATCGTTTTGGTCGGCCCCCATCCGATGCAGGTGGGAATCTTCGCGTGCTCGGCCACGTCCTGGCGGATCTGTCGGCAGCGCTCATGCAGATCTCCGGGAAGGTCACTCAGATCGAGAAACATCTCGTCGATCGAATATGGCTCTACGGCCGGCAAACGCTCTGCCAGGACCTGATACATTCGCCGCGACATGTCGGCATACAATGCATAGTTCGAGGAGTACCAGACGACCGGCTGGCTCTCTGGACGCTTGCGAGCGATGTGCCAGGCATCTCCCATTTTGACGCCAAGCGCCTTGGCCTCCCGAGTCCGTGCAATGGCGCATCCGTCATTGTTGCTGAGTACCACCACGGGTTTGTGCTTCAGACGAGGCTCAAACGCGCGCTGGCAGGAGCAGTAAAACGAATTGCCGTCGATCAGGCCGTAGACACGCATCACACGTCCGTTCGGACTAGGCCGGTGGCCACGGCCCAGATGGCAACATCCGTGTCATCATCGACCTGAACTGGGGAAGCCTGAGGAGAAGACGACCGCAGCCACCATTCTCCAGCCCGCTGGGTCAGCTCACAGACCCGGAGCTCGTCGCCAACGCTGGCCACCACCACGACCCCAGCCCGGGGCGCCACGGCCGAATCCACGACCAGGATGTCGCCATGCCGAATGGAGCGTCCAAGAAGGGCATCGCCTTCCACGCGAACCGGGTACCGGCTGGGCTGTCGCAGATCAAGGGCCGCCGACATCAGGTCGATCGTGCCTTCGATATTGTCGCTTGCGGGGGATGCGAAGCCGGTCGTGCGCTCGCCTTGGTAGTTCATGTTTCTGGCCTCCATACCGAGAACAGAAAGAGAACAAAAGAGAGCGCGTCAATGATTCTCTGATGACACGGGTTAAACGTAGGGGAGGGCAGGGAACGCTAGTGCAGCGATGAATGCTGTACCCTTGAAGGAAACCTTAAGGTGAAGTCTATATGCAAAAAACAGGCAATCTCACCCGAAACGCTCCGAGAAAATGATTATTTTCCAGTTATTTAAGTCTGGATTTAATCTGCCTTCACACGGCAGGGGTCACAGGTTCAATCCCTGTCGCGCCCACCATCCTGACCGGCTGTTTTTGGCCATTTTCCCCCATATAAACAACCTCTTAGCCCGTTTTCCCGGGTATAGCCTACACTATTCATACTCAGGTCGTAATATTCCCACCTGTGACAGAGTCATGCCGTCTCCTGATTTGGGTTAATCGTATCGAGCCGATGCTGGCGGGTAGGGATGTGCTGCGATTTTAGCTGCTACACTTCATTCTTTGGAAAGCTTGTGTTGAAGGCTATCCCGTTCAACAACAGAGAATGACCGCACCTTTTATTCCGGCCACTGCCCATGTCAGACGTTTCCTGAAATCTTCCGCCGGTGGAGCATCCTTTCTCCTGCTCGCGTCTCTTGCAGGGTTTGTTCTGGCCAATTCGCCTTGGGCGGCGGGTTATAGAACCCTGACGACACTCCCGCTGAAATTTCCCTTTCTTGGAAAGCCGGGCCCCGACACCGTCGACGCATGGGTTTCTGACGGGCTGATGACCCTGTTCTTTCTGATGGTCATTCTCGAAATCAAAAAGGAAATCGTCTCCGGACATCTCTCGTCGCTCCGTCGCGTCGCTCTGCCACTGATTGGAGCATTGGGCGGGATGGTAGTGCCAGCACTGACGTATCTGCTGGTGACATGGGGACACCCCGAGGCAACGTCTGGCTGGGCCATTCCAGTTGCAACGGATGCGGCCTTCACTCTGCCGATCATCCTTGCCCTTGGATGGCGTGTCTCGCCCGGAGCACGAGCCTGGCTGATGGCACTTGCCATATTCGATGACGTACTGGGGATTGTGGTGATCGCCCTGTTTTATGGCAGCGCTCTGTACTGGCCTGCACTGCTCGCAGCCATACTTGTTACGGCCGCATTGATTGGAGCGAACAGGGCAGGGGTCAGAACACTCTGGGCTTATGGCGCTGGCGGCGTTCTGCTCTGGACTGCGCTTCCGTATTCCGGGCTACACCCGACACTTGCGGGGGTCATCACCGGCCTGTGTCTACCCGCAAGGGACGCAAGAGGGGCCGCGCCTCTCGATCGGGTCTCATCTGCAGTCACGCCCTTCGTCACCTGGATCGTCCTCCCACTTTTTGGCTTCATGAACGTGGGCATTTCAGTGGCCGGTATGAAATCGGACATGATGCTGAAAGCTGTTCCACTCGGGATCATGCTGGGACTGATGGTTGGCAAGCCTGTCGGGGTCTTTGGCGCGACGGTGCTCTCGATCCGCCTGAAGGCCGCCACGCTTCCAGCCGGCACCTCAACCGGAATGCTGTTCGGCCTTTCGCTGCTGTGCGGCATTGGCTTCACGATCAGCCTGTTTGTAGCAAATCTGGCATTTTCCGGGTCAGATCTTATGGCCCCGGCGAAGATGGGAATCTTCGCCGGCTCAGTCCTGTCGGCTCTGATCGGGTGGCTCTGGTTGCGCTTCATGCCTCAGAACGCAAACTGGCCTTCAAAAGAAACCGATTTCCCCCGTTAAGCAGCAATGGCGTCAAGGCGCGCGCAAACATCGTCCGGCAGTTCCAGCCCTCCTGCTGCCAGGTTTTCCGACAGGTGAAGAAGACTCGAAGTTCCCGGGATGAGGAGCAGATTGGGGGAACGGGCCAACAGCCAGGCCAAAGCGACCTGTAACGGTGTACCTCCGATATCTGCTGCAGCTCGGGACAGGGCATCGGACTGGATGGGGCTGAACCCACCCAGGGGAAAGAACGGCACATAGGCCACGCTCTGTAAAGCCAGCGCCTCGATCAGCGCATCATCCTTTCTGTGGACGAGATTGTAATGATTCTGCACGCAGACGACTGGCGCGATCGTCTGCGCTTCAGCCACCTGGGCGGCCGTTGCATTGCTGAGGCCGAGATGACGGATAAGACCTTTCTCACGCAGAGCCGCCAGTGCAGAAAACGGTTCTGCCAGCGAGCCTTCTTTGGGCGCGAAGATGTCACCCATCAGTCGCAGATTGACCACCTCAAGCCGATCCAGCCCCAGATTGCGCAAATTCTCATGCACGGCTCTGGTCAGGTCTTCCGCGCTCTGGGCTGGCTGCCATGATGCATCCTCACCGCGCACTGCGCCGACTTTGGTCACGATCACGAGGTCATCGCCATAAGGATGCAGGGCTTCCCGGATAATCTGGTTCGTGACATGCGGGCCATAAAAGTCGCTGGTATCGATATGATTGACGCCGGCTTCAACAGCAGCTCGCAACACAGCAATAGCGGCTTCGCGATCGCGTGGCGGCCCGAAGACACCCGGGCCGGCAAGCTGCATCGCCCCGTACCCCATACGGTTCACAACGCGGTCGCCGAGTATAAAGGTTCCGGCATTGGCCTGACTGCTCATTGGTATCTCCTTGATAAGGGGTGCACACCAAACATGGACGGCGCTCGAATGATCGATAAGCTGTTCAATCCTGAACGACCCGTACGGAAAATCGCACAATGTCTTTCGAACTTGATGATCTTTCAGTGTTCGTTGCGGTTGCGCGGGCAGGCGGTTTTCGAGAGGCGGCGCGTGTTTCAGGTCTTTCAGCATCCGGCCTGAGCGAAGCTCTGCGCCGGCTGGAAACCCGCCTTGGCGCACGCCTGCTTCACCGCAGCACACGCAGCATTTCGCTTACTGAAACAGGCGCCCGACTGTTCGAGCGGCTTTCGCCAGCTCTGGCCGAGATCAGCGCCGCACTCGATACGGTCCATGCACAAACCGACCTGCCTGCGGGTACAATCCGCCTCAACGTGCCGGCCAATGTCGCCCGAACTGTGCTGCCGGGTATTCTGTCACCTTTCCTGAGCGCTCATCCACAAATCCGCGTGGACGTGACGGTAGAGGACAGTTTTGTCGATATTCTTGCTTCTGGTGCGGACGCAGGCATCCGTTATGAAGAGCGTCTGGAACAGGACATGATCGCTGTCCCCGTCGGGCCAGTTACTCAGCGCGTTCTTACTGCGGCCGCACCATCCTATCTGTCTGCGAAGGGACGACCTCAACACCCGAGCGAATTACTAAAACACGCCTGTCTGCGTCTTCGTTTCGCCGGTGGAGCGCCAGCCATGTGGGAGTTCGAAAAGAACGGTGAGGTTATTCGCCTCGATCCTCCAGGGCCCTTACTGGTCCAACCTGGATCTGCCTGCGATCTGCTGGTTGAAACTGCTCTGTCAGGTCTGGGTATCGTCTGTCTGTTTGAAGACTGGCTGGCTCCTCACATCCGCAGCGGTGCGCTGGAAGTGGTGCTTGAAGACTGGGCGCCGCCTTTTTCGGGGCCCATGCTTTATTATTCCGGCCGCCGCCAACTGCCACCGCCGCTGCGCGCGTTCGTGGATTTCATTCGTTCGCATCGGTCGTTGGCACAATAAATACCGACACGATGCCGAGAGGGGAAAGCAATCGAAGTGTCGCGAAGGAAACCACCATTCCTTACCGAACCAGCGAAGCCAGCCCATCAATCTTATCGGCCAGCGCCGCAACCATGTGCTTGATCTCATCCGGTGCACCTGATTTTTCGGTCGCAGTGCTCAGACGTTCTGCATCATTCTGCAGCTCGGACATCAGTTCCTGAATTTCCGCGTCGATGCCATTTTCATCATCGTCATGATCGTGTCGCATGCTGTGCTCTCCTTTGTGTGAAAAGAGTGAAGCCTGGAAAACAGGATGTCCAGCTTTGTTGTGGCACTTTACTGGTGCTCAAGCTCTCAGGAAGCACCGAATGATCGTGGTGAATCCTTTATTTGAAACAGAACAAACACATAGATTTTTTGTACCATGACCTGAACAGGGTTCAGTCAGCATAATATTTTCACTGAAATTTTGAATCAGCATCGGAAAAACGTCTCGATTTTACTCTCTGTTCATCTCGCTCCGATATCCGGGAAGAATTCTCGGGAGACGTTTCCACTCATGATGCCGGTCTATCCATTTTCCGCCGCTACACGTCCCTATCCGCGCCAGCAGTGGTACATTGCCGGCTGGAGTTCGGAGATCACCAGTACCCCTCTGAGACGACGGTTGCTTGGGCAGGATATTCTGTTGCTGCGGACTTCAGGCGGGGACGTACGAGCATTGAAAGCCCTGTGCCCACACCGTCAAATGCCGCTATGCTCAGATCATCAGGACGGAGAGCGCCTGATCTGTCCCTATCACGGGGCAGTTTTTGAGACATCAGGCCAGTGCGTCAGTCTCCCCTTTCAGAAGCATATTCCCAAAGCCATGGATCTGAAGTCTTTCCCTTTCGTCGAACAGAAACCGTTCGTCTGGATCTGGGCGGATCTGGAAACACCCGCAGACATGAGCCGTCTGCCAGACACGGCTTCCCTTTTTTCGCATGACACAGAAAAACTCCTTTTCGGAACAGGCACCTGCCATGTTGAGGCACGGTCCCAGATCGTGCTGGAGAACCTGTTCGACCAGTCACATATCAGCTTCACCCACCCTGCCAGCCTGGGCAGTCGGAGCTGTGAGGATGGTCCGGCAAAGGCCTGTGCGATGCTCGAAGAGCCAACGCGTCTCTGTTTTCACCACCCCCTGAAAGCTTTTCCCACTGCAGATGCCATGACTGCTTTCTTTCCCGGGATTGGACGTACCATGGGGATCAGGAGTCGGGCCGAACTGTTTGGAGTTTCACTGGTTGTGGCAGCCGGGTCTGAAATCGTTTCCTGTGACGAAGACGGGCATGCGCAGGAGAGTATGGGTCACTTGGAGTTCCTTCATGGAATTACCCCGGAAACGGATACGACCACGCATTATCATTTCGCCATCCTGCGTGATTTTGCCACGGATTCTGATGATATTTCGGAACAGTATGCCAGCCGGAACAGGGAGGTGATTGCCGAGGACGTGCGTGTTCTCAATGCCATTGAACCCTGCCTCGATCAGGCACGAGTCTGCGGTGAGCCCAACTTCGTGACGGATGCAGAAGCCATTCATGTGCGCAGAAGGATCGAAAAACTGATCCTTGAAGAGGAGCATCTTCATGCCAGACGGACTGGCTGACAGTCCGACTCTGATTGGGTTTCTTTTTGTGTATATCGAACCAGTTACGGACTGCGGATTTGAGTCGTCGGACAACAGGAGGCGACCATGTTCGCTCAATCCGGCAACACACCCATCAATCCGACAAAAGCTCCCGGTTCTCCAGGTGAGAGAGAGCCTTTCGATCCCTATCCCGACAAGAGCCCGATCATAGACGAGCCCCCGGAAGAAGAGGAAGAGGTTGAAAAGGACTATGATCCCACGAAAGGGACTTCATCGTCCCAAACCGGGCAGTCGGCCGGCTTTCTTTTTGCTGCGACCGAACCGCCGTTCCAAAACAGCTTTGAGGCATTGTCAACCCGGCAATGGAGATGATGATGCTCTTCCCTCAAAGTGCCAGTGAGTTGCCCAATCCCCCGCCGCCAATGCCACCCGAACCGCCAAAACCCAATCCATATCCGCCACCGGGTACAGATCCTCCCCCCATGCAGGAACCTCCCAATCGGATAAACTGAAAGAAGCCCGGTGAAAGCCGGGTTTCTTTTTGTCTCAGATGAACCCCGGGTTCGCAGAGCGCTTGAATCGTTTTGCAGGAGGGCAGATCATGTCCATTCCAGTTGATGAGCGCAGCATTAAGCCCATTCCGCCTTCAGAGCGTCGCGATCCAGAACCATACGGCAGGAATGATCCCAAGAATGACGGAAACCGGCCACTGAATCCGCCTCCTCGGCGATCAAAGCCCCACCAGTATCGCATTCGGCCACTGGGCAGGTTTCTTCCGCCATGGACACACCATTGAAACGGGGTGAGGTTTACTCAAGTCAGGAAATTGTAACCATGGCTATCACAAGCGCTGGAAATGTATCATCCTGAATGAAGAGCGATGAACAGGAGGCGAATTTGAAGCATTTTCTATTGTTGATAGCTGTATTGGCAGCGCCAGGCGTAGCCTGCGCCCAGGAAACGAAATCCAATTCCCCGCAGGTTATGAAAAACGGACCTGTGTATCCGGAAAAACTGGTTAGGGAAAATGCCACGGGCCAGGTCAAAATGATGTTTGATATTGATAAAACCGGGCATACGGTGAACTGTCAGGTGGTTTCCAGTACAAACCCTGAATTCAACGCAAGCGCACTCGATCACTGTCGGCAACAGCGATATGCCCCCGCGACCGTAAAAGGCGTTCCCGTGGTTGAGCATCATCATAAGACAACGGCAAATTTCACTCTGGATAATTAACACCCAAGAGCCGCCTTACCATGGCGGCCGCAATCAGGGACCGCTCATATTTCATAGAGTTCGAGCGGAAGATCATCCGGATCAGCGAAAAACGTGAACAGGCGCCCCGTATAGGGGTCTGTGCGAATTGGCTCCGAAACAATTCCGTGCCCATCCAAACGTTGCACGACCTGGGCAATATCCTGAACACGGAATGCGAGATGGCGCAGTCCGCAGGCTTCTGGTCGCGAAACCCGAGGTGGAGCCTGCGGAAAAGAAAAGAGCTCAATCTGGGCGTCACCGACCTGAAGATCGCACTTCCATGAATTACGCTCAGCGCGAAAATTTTCAGCGATGACCTTAAAGCCCAGCACATCAACATAAAATGCCCGGGAGCGCTGATAATCAGATGCGATTATGGCGACGTGATGCAACCCGGTAATATCGCCAGCATCCTGCTTCATCTTATCTGCGCCCCTTAACATCAGTTCCAGCGACGATAGCGTCAGCACCGACCGAGATCCACCATGCGGATAGTGCAGGGAGGAATTCGCATTTTTTATCGCAAAATCAGATTTGTAATGACATCGGTGAGTTTGTCGAAAGGTGGCTTGAGCAACGTCGCGGCACTGAAGCGCCCTTGCCGGTAAATGCCCCGGGGATGAGTCAGCGCGATAAAGCCTTCCTTCCCGTGATACGCCCCGATACCACTGTCTCCCACGCCTCCGAAGGGCAGATCGTCCTGCGCGATATGCAGCAGGACACCATTGATGGTGACATTTCCGGAAACCGTACGCCTGAGAACCCTGTCACGTTCAGCGCGGTTATCACCGAAATAATACAGAGCCAGTGGACGCGGGCGCTCATTGATGAAAGCAATCGCTTCATCCAGTGTGCGATAGGTGAGGACTGGCAGGATGGGCCCGAAAATTTCCTCCTGCATGACGCTCATCTGCGGTGTCACATCTAGCAGCAGGACGGGAGCCAGAACATGGCCTTCGTCTGAATTGCTGCCTAGACGGATCACCTGCGCGCCCTGTGCCGCAGCATTGTCGATCAGGCCCTGCAGCCGTTCATAATGATGCTGGTTGAGAATGGCAGTGTAGTCGGAGGAGCCGGCGTAATCACGGGGGTGCTGCTTTTTCACGCCTGCCTGATAGGCCGCCGCAAAGGCGTCCCGGTCGTTTTCGTGAACCAGCACATAATCCGGCGCAATGCAGGTCTGCCCACCATTGGTCAGCTTACCGAATACCACGCGATCCGCCACCCATTTCCTGGAAAAGCCGGGCTCGATCACCACGGGCGATTTACCGCCCAGTTCAAGAGTAACGGGTGTCAGATTGCGAGCCGCTGCCTCAGCAACCTTCCTTCCAACCGCAGTGCTACCGGTGAAGAAGAGATGGTCGAAAGGCAACGCAGAGAATGCCGCGCCCACTTCGCCGTCTCCCGTGACGACCGAAACGCGCTCCGACGAAAAAACGGCCCGTACGATTTCGCCGATCACGGCCGATGTCACCGGTGTAAATTCCGATGGTTTGAGCATGGCCCGGTTTCCAGCTGCAATTGCCGTTGCCAGCGGCACGAGAGCAAGGGAAACCGGATAATTCCAGGGTGCTATAATGCCTACGACACCAACGGGCTGGCGGATTATCCAGGCGTGGCCAAACTGAAAGTAGGCGGAAACGTGCCGACGCTCCGGTCTCATCCAGCATCCGAGATGTCGGATCATGTAATTGATCGACTGGATCAGCGGAATCAGTTCAACAATGGCACTTTCCCGCTCTGACCGCTGGCCGAAATCCGCTTTCAGGGCCCGTACGATATCAGTCCGCCGTTTGAGAATTTCAGCTTTCAGGCGACGCAGATCGGCCCGACGCTGTTTCGGGGCAGGGGGCCCATCCCGCAGAAACGCAGCGCGCTGGCGGTCAAGAAAACGAGACAGATCGGCCGGGGAAACAGTATCGGACATGATGTCCTCCATGTTTACAGAAGAAACTTTAACAGGCAGGATATGGAGCACAATGCTTCAGCGTCAATTAAAGTTTCTTCTGTAAACATGAGCCTCACGAATGAGTGAAACCAAGGATCGCCCCTATCATCACGGAGACCTGCGCCGCGCCCTGATCGATACGGCGCTTGCCATGCTGGCTACAAACCAAAACTGGACGTTCACGCTCCGGGAAGTGGCGCGTCGCACAGGGGTCAGTCACGCAGCCCCTTACAAGCATTTCCAGGATCGCGAGATGCTACTGCGGGAACTCGCCCGGATCGGTTTCGTCAGGCTGGGGGAGTGTATGGCAGAGGCCATGTCCCAGGATTTCCCTTCCACGCGCGCGCAATTCGTCACAACAGCCCAGGCCTGTATTGATTTTGCACTCGGCAATCCTGGCCTTTACCGGCTGATGTTCAGTTCCGATGCAGACAAGACGATAGATCCGCAGTTGCATGATGCCGCCATGAACACATTCGCAATTCCTCTACGCCTTCTGGAAGACGGGCAGGAGGACGGCAGTTTCCGGAAGGTCGGCATTAGGGCGCAGGTGGCTGCAAGCTGGGCACAGGTACATGGTCTGGCCATGCTGGCGATCAGTGGACAGCTTCTTGAGGATAAGGTGGGGCCCGAACCGGTACGAGCCGCGTTGGACGTATTGCTGGACGGTCTGTGCCGGCAGTGACTGGCTGAAGATCATAGGCTCACATCTTTCTGTGCGCCCCCGCCCGGCGCTGTAATTGCGGCACCTGTACAGGTGCGGCCCTCCCCAGATCAGGGCGCCAGAAAACCATAGGATGCAAAGTGTTATCGCGTTATGAAGATGCAACCGTCTTTTTCAGAAAGTTGATCATGCATTTCCTGACGCCCCCAACTCTGACCTGCTCGCACATTACATGAATCCCTTTTCCTTCAGAAAAAGGATAACGGTGCCGTCATTTGCCGTCATGACTGGCGGAACGGGTGGAATTGGGTGTGAAATCGCGGGGCTCCTGCTGGAGCAGGGATGGGATGTCCTTTTGCTGACACGCCAACCCCGCAAGGCGGAAGAACAGATCTCAAGCAGCAAAGGGCGATTTGAAGCTGTTTTCTGTGATCTGACAGTGCCATCGGATCTTCAGGCTGTCAGTACTGCGATCCGGGACAGGAATCGGCCCATCGGGCTTCTGATTCATTGCGCGGGGAAAATACAGCCTGAACCAACCAAGGATATCACGCAACATAGCCTTGAAGAACAGATGGCAATCAATCTGACATCGCCCATCCTCATGACCAGTCAACTGCTCCCCGCATTGTCTCCCAATGGGCATGTCATGTTCGTCAATTCCATTGCCGGTGTGATGCCCTTGCAGGGAAGTTCTGTATATAGCGCAACGAAATTCGGCCTCAGAGGCTTTGCGCGTTCACTCGCCCTTGAATTCAGCCCAGGGACACTGAGAGTTTCATCCATATTTCTTGCCGCTGTTGATACCCGGATGCTCGAGCAGGAAACGCGGGACGGTGGGTCTGTCCTGAATTTCGTCAATCAGCCCCTGTCGGCCCGATATGTAGCCAGAATGATTATCCGGACCAGTGAAGGGGTGGGGCGTGAAATCTTCCTGCCCAGGATAGACGGCATTTTTGCCCATGCCTGTCTGGTGATGCCGTGGCTGCTGCACATCACGACGCCACTTCTCGAAAAAGTCGGACAGATCGGACTGCGGCGCTTCCTGAAACGCAAAGCAGCCGCTTCTGTTGTCGCGCACAAAGAATAAACCGTCACTGCTTCGGTCAGGAGCGAAAGTGTAGACTTCGCTCAGTCGCCATCATCATTTTGGGATAAATGTTACCCTTAGATAAATACCGAAACCAAAATGATGGAGCTGTTAACCAATAAAAAACACTATAATCTTTATCAAACAAAAAGAGTTTTATGATTTATTGACGTAAAAACAGAAGTCTTTTACACATCCATTTCTGTTTTACACTTTCGGAAGGCTGTAACGTGCCTAGTGTGACGTTGACTGATTTTCTGCAAGTGACCCAATGGTCTCCCGACCAGCTTGCACAGCAGATTGGGCGTACAACCGATGACATCCTGTGGTGGACTCATCATCACGAGGAACTGCCGCAGCAGCTTCAGAACTGGATGACGCGGGTCGTAACCGCATTCCAGACAAAACCTCCGGCGCTGGGGTATGCTCTGGAACGTCCGTCAAGCTGTTCCTTCAACGACGACCCTTCCATGACCGTCGTCTGCAATGTCTGTGGTCTGGCGCCACGCTGCCGTCAGGGCATCTACGCGAAAAACTGATAAGTCGTCTAAACTCTTGCGTGCAACCGCAAGGAAAGGCGCTCAGCCGCCTTCCGGAAGGCCTGAAAGAAATCCCGTTGGATGGAAACCTGCCCACCGGCCATGCCAATAAAGCCTTCCACCATTCCATTCTGAAGCAGACCTTCGGAATGGACCAGCATGCCGTCAGGATCTTCCATACTGCCTGAGGAAGGCGCATCACTTTCCTCCCGCTGGCGTAGCTCCTGTTTCAGGACATCGCGCCAGTAGGCCTCGACCTTTTCGGAATAAAGACGGCCGTCCACCGTGTAGGCTTCCATCGGTTTGCCCAGGCCCATCATATAGCCGATTTCCACAGCCGTTCCCGGATCCATCTCCGGGGAACGGCGGAACGGATCGATACAGAACAGACCCGCAGCACACCGGTCCATCAGATCACGATCTGCACGGACAAACGCAAGAATGGTTTCGCGACCAGGCGGCAGGAGACGCGCCTCGGCCTGACCGTCAAAAGGTGCAACGCCATCCAGGCCATACTCTGCACAGATCGACTTCAGTTTTGCGAAAAGAGCGAGGGCTTCCGGACGGAACACCAGATCGCCCGCCAGATAAACTGGAATAAGATTTTCTGACATAGATCCAAGCCTCTACACGGTCTCCGACCAGGAAGAAAGCCTGATAAGGCTGACCCATTCAATGGGTCAGCGGACAACTGCTCGGGAGCCGGAATTCCATATTTCCTGGGATCGCGCTGGCGGAGGGGATGTCCGCCTAACCATAGGTTCAGACTGTATCCTGAAAACCAGTAAGTCATTGTATAATATGGTATTATTATAAGGTCGATCCCTCAATGTGTCAGATTGACCCGCTTGAACCCATGTTTTAAGAGGGGTTTTAAGGCGGGTAAGAGGACACTATGAGCAGACTGGCCCCTAATCAATTGACGGCCCGCAAGGTCGAGACATGGAAGTCTGGCAACCTCTGCGACGGTGGCGGCCTATGGCTGATTGCAACGCCTACCTCACGCGGCTGGATATTTCGCTTCACCAGCCCTGTGACCGGCAAGCGTCGAGAGATGGGCTTAGGCTCTGCCTACGATGTGCCTCTTGCGACAGCGAGGCAACGCGCCAGTGAGGCCCGCTTGCTGCTTGCAGAGAAGATAGACCCACTCGACCGCAAGCAGGAGATCGACAAAGCCCGCAAGCTGGAACAGGCGTTAACCCTGACGTTCGAACAGGTCGCCCGGCGCTTCATCACGGAACAGGCATCAGGTTGGAAAGACAAGAAGGCCGAACCGATATGGCGGCGTTCTCTCGAGCAGCATGTGTTCCCGGTGTTCGGTGACAGACCCGTGAGCAGGGTATCCACAGACGACGTGCTGAATGCCCTACGTCCAATATGGGATAGCAAGACAGAAACAGCCTCACGGCTTCGATCCCGCGTTGAACGTATCTTAGGGTATGCCAAGGCTCATGGCTGGTGCGAGGGCGAGAACGCCGCCCGATGGCGTGGGCATCTGGATGCTATTCTCCCACCACCGAGCAAAGTGACAAAGGTCGAGCATCATGCAGCCGTTGAGCGCAAGGATATCGGCAAGGTAATGGCTTCTCTTGCGGCATCCGATGGACTCGCTGCCAAGGCCGTCCGTTTTGTCTGTCTCACGGCGGCACGTTCCGGTGAGGTGAGGGCCGCAACATGGAATGAAATCGACCTATCATCGAAGGTCTGGACCATTCCCGCCGGGCGTATGAAGGCGGGAAGGGAACACCGCGTCCCCCTTACCGATAGCTCAATGGCGATCTTGGAAGCCGTCACAACCCTACGCGACCCGGAAAATGGTGATCTGGTGTTCCCCGGTCAGAAGGCGGGCAAGCCACTCTCGGACGTGGCGCTATCCAAAGCCTTGCATCAGGCGGCAGGAACAAAAGGCGTAACGGTCCACGGCTTACGCTCGACATTCAGGGATTGGGCCGCAGAGGAAACACACTACCCGCGTGAGGTTGCCGAAATGGCTTTAGCCCACGCCATTGGGGACAAGGTAGAGGCCGCTTATCGACGCGGTGATCTATTCGAGAAGCGGCGGAAAATGATGGAAGAATGGGCGGGTTACTGTGGCATGTGAGGCAGTTAATCAGCCGTATCCTACGCCATGTCAGGTTCGGTAGCGCAACACCCCTCTAAATGTACTCATCGAACACGCCCTCTAATACGGTGTAGGGTGGTCCATCATACCAAGATGGATCACGGCCTGGCTCAATCTGGATAGCAACCACGGTTCGCAGGCCTATGTCAGTAAAACGCTATTCCTTGGAAGATGGCCACAACGATGCGCCAATTCTGAAATCGCTGCGGTTCATGCGACTACCTTAGTCGGCTTCTATGCTCTGTCAGATATGCTTTTTGCTGTAGTGTCAGAGGCTTTCGTAACCGTGCATCGGAAGAAACGCCGAGTACGGCGTGCCCATCCGCCCCAAGAGCATCGGAGAGAAGCATTTCCCCGCTATCGGTGAAGGAAATGAGATGCTTGTCAAAAGCCGCATCCAGATTGGCAACCAATAGCAAGCCGTTGTGGATGTCTAGGCGTTCCTCATCTGTGGAACTAGCCCAAGGCTTTACATGCGACGCCCGTAACAGTTCCCGCACCGAGACGCCGGTGACTGCGCATTTCCCATCCCATACGTCAACAAGGCCAGCACGAAACGCACCTTGCCCCACACGAGCATATACGAGGGTCTGCTTTTGGGTGGCGGTAAGCGACGACGAGTTGGTAATGGCCTCAATGTCGCTGCTTAGGGTGTCTTCTTCGCCCGTCAAGGCAGCTATAAAGCTATCGAAAGCAGACAGTGTCTCGAAATTGACGAAAAAGCCTATATAGCTACCTGAAGCGTTCTTTTCTTTGAATTTTCGAAAATCGGCGCTTTTGCGGTCCTTTCCGAGAATAACGCCCGATAATTTTAAGGTCGCTAAAAATTCGTAAGTAGGACGGTCCACTACTACGACCGTATGTGTCCTCTTGATTGTGAGGATATAGAAGTAACAGGAACCCAGATCATATTCGTCAGCATATTCCCACGAGGTGGGTGCGCGGTTATAACCCCGCTCTGTCAACCGTCTCGTGATATCTTCTTTCGTCAGCATCAATGATTTCCTGCCTAAGTGACAGGAGCATCTGATACGACATTTACTCTTTCTTCAACCTAACACCAGCACCGCCGCCATTCTCCGGCACAAACTCAACGCCAGCGGCTTCTAGGGCGGTGCGGATTGCTTTGAGAGTGGCGGTGCGTGGTGACGTAACCTCGTCTTCAAATCTGACTATCGTGCGTTTGGGGACATTGCTGGCCTCTACTAGCCTGTCCCTGTTCCAGCCTAGCAAGCCGCGAGCGGCCCTTACTTGTGCGGCCAAAATGTCATCCACAGCGCCACTTCCTTGTTGCATACATTAAAACATAGTGGCATTCAGAGAGACATTCCGCAAGGAATGAAGTGGCCGGATACGGAGCGTAGGACCTCCGCACCCGGCCTAACCACAAACCGAAAAGGGATTTCGGCAATGGCTATGTTCGACTTTATCACAAAAGCACTTCATCGGCTGCTACCTGTCCGTGTGGTTGAGGTGCCGGTTCTTGATGAATGTTTTGATGCGGTGATTGAACGAACGCTAATTGATCTTGGCGCGATCTCATTTGCGCTTGAACGTAAAGCGGAAACCCCAGAAGACCGCCGAGAAATCGCGGCCTATGCCTCATACTGTATAGAAGACCTAGCCATCGTCTTAAAGCGTGCTTGGCGTGACGAGCGCGGGCGATGCGGCATGGACACTGACGTAGACGTAGGATGGCTAGGCGGCTTTTAAGCACAGCAGCGGCCGTTTTCGGAATTGGCGTTTTTTGCCGACAGGACTGACAGAGTGACAGAACCGCAGAAAACTGCGGTTCTTTCTATATGCTAATCGGCAGCCGTAGCGGCAGGCTGCTGACAGGCACAGCCTTTACCGGCAACCAGCAAAGCCGAGCAAGACAAAACAGCACGCCAGAAAGCGCGCTTTAACGGGCCAACATGGAGCCAGCATGAAATTTTCCGCCCGGCGAGAACCCGCGTCAAAAAAAAACGCAGGGCCCATGAATTATTCCACGTATGACGTAGTTTCAGCAGAAAACCGGCTCTATTTGGTTAGCCCGTAGCAGTCAGGGCAGTCCTGACCCGCAAAGAAACGGAGCAATACCGAAATTATTCTCATCTTACAGTAGAGCCGGAAGAAATCCCTCTATATCTGGTTGGCCCGTAATAGACAGGACTGTTCCTGTCCGCACCACTACGGGGCAATAATGAAAACCATTCGAAAATATAAAAATACGCGGGAAAGACAAATTATTCCACGGATGCAGTGGAACCGAGATCGAGCCAATCTTAGGCTGCCCCGTATCGGGTATGAAACGGCCTGAACCTGTACAGGCAATTATGAAACCTTCCCGAAATCCAGTGGAACGAACGAAAACTCCATGCAACCAAATAGGGGACGCATCAAAGCGGCGTCAATTAAGTCACAGGGATAATATAACTTGACCACCAACCATAGCCGCTACGCCTCCATCAAGAAGATCGGAGAAGACTTTGGCATGAGCCGAAGCACGATCTATCGCGCCCTTCACGCCGGGCGTTTCAAAGCCGTCAAGTGCGGCAAACTGACCCGCATCTGCGTGGCAAGCGTGGAACAGTATTTTGCCAGCCTTCCTGCGGTGGGTGCGGCCTGATGCTGCTGTCTCAACGCGACCACACGGCCATGCGCCGATATGCCCGGCAACGCACAAGTGGAACGACGCTCGACCAGCACGCCGCAGACCTGTCGTTTATCGAGCACGCCACGGACTGGAACCACCGACAGGAACGGCACCTGTTCCCGGAACTGTCCATCGCATTGGACGCCTTCCACAACATTGCCGCGATCTTCGGCCGGGAAACAGCCGACAGGCTGGCCACCCTCATGCCGCAGCTCACAAGCGAATATCTGAACGCACAGGAGATTGTGTGATGGCGCGGGCTAGAAATCCACTTGATGACCGGGATATTGACATTCTTTTTTCAGGGATTGCCGAGGCCCACGGCGAAGGGGTGCTCCTTACTCCGGTAGAGATAGCATGGACGAACCACCGCGACGACGAACGCCCACTCGCCCGCCTTGCGCGTCGGGTCTGGTGGACAAAACTTGGGGTGCCATCGGTCCATATCTGCCGGGCGCTTCTCATGAAGATAGTCGGCACAGAAGTTAATGGACGCCGATTGGTATACTGCCCTGACGGAAAATACTGCGGACGCTTCGCCGTCACGTCCGAGACTGTGTCGTCACTAGGGGATGAAAGCACCAGGACTCTTCGCAAACTGTCCAAATCCATGTGGTCGCATTGGCCTTCTAGCAAACTCTGGCGCCGCCGCTGTGCGGAGTTTAGTGGCCTTCACCCTGAACTTTGTGAGCACGACCCAGAGAACGGGCGTTATCACCTGACACAGCGCGGCTTTCTCCTAGCGTCTAGAGGGATGCCGTGTTTCCCCGCATAAACGACACCGCACGCGCCGCATTGCCGTCGATCCTCTCCCGCTGGCTCCCTGATGGTGTCAGGGAAGGCAGTGAGTGGGTGGCACTGAACCCGACGCGAGCCGACAGCAAGCGCGGGTCATTCAAAGTGAATTTAAGAACAGGCCGCTGGTCTGATTTCGCAACCGGCGACCGGGGCGGCGACCCCGTATCGCTGGCGGCGTATCTCTTCAATCTCAAACAGCATGAGGCGGCCCGACAGATGGCCGTCATGCTCGGAATTTCCGATATCTAATGAACGAACTTAATAAAGCATTTGCCCCATTAGGGAAAGAGATAACGCTTGCTCCCATGCCTTCCGAACCAACGGAGGGTGTGGAAATCCTTCCCGCTCCTACGGAACCGGCGCGTCCTGCACATGCCACCGCCATGTGGGTTTACCGCACGGCGACAGGCCAGCCCTTTCACGCCAAATACCGCAGCGAGAAGCCCGGCGGCGGCAAGACATACTCGCAGAAGACTTACGGCACGCTTGACGGGGTAGAGCGGTGGCACTCCAAGTCCCCCGCCGGGCTACCTCCGCTCTATAATCTCGACAGGCTAGCTATCTCACCTGATGCGCCTGTTCTGTTGGTCGAAGGCGAGAAGGTCGCAGACGCCGCAACGCTCCTGTTTCCCGATCACGTCGCCACCACCGCAGGAAGCGCGGTCAGCATGGGAAAAGCGGACTATGCGCCGCTGGCTGGTCGAGACGTGGTGATCTGGCCCGACCATGACGAACCGGGACAGAAAGCCGCACAGCAAGCGACGAAGCGACTCCACGAAGCGGGTATCTCGTCCCTGCGTGTCGTCAGCGTATCTGGGACATTTCCGAAAGCATGGGACCTTGCCGATGATGCGCCCGCCGGAACCGATCTTCGGGCGTTACTGGATGCGACGCCGACCGTTGCCTGCGTGCAGATGCCCGGCGGTTTCGCCATGAAGCCGGACGGTCTGTTTTACGAGCCACCCGGCGACAGCGACAAGCCGCCCGTGCGCGTTTCGGCACCATTCGAGATTGTGGCCCAGACCCGCGACCCCGAAAGCAATAACTGGGGGCTTCTCCTGCGATGGAAGGACCATGACGGCAAGCCGCATGAATGGTCGATCCCTTATAGCAAGATGCACGGAGATGCCCGCGAGATTAGCGGCGCTTTGGCTGAACAGGGATTGCGTTGCCTCCCGAACGCCGCCCGCTTGCTGCAAACCTTCCTTGCGACGGTCGAGACGGACGCAAGGCTTGCGTGCGTGCGTCAGCCGGGGTGGCATACGACAGAGCGCGGTCTCGTGTTCGTCCTTGCCAATGGCGCCAAGATCGGCCCCGGCGCCGGATCAGTGACACTCCAAGCGGGCCGGGCATCATCAGGCGACAAGTTTGCAGTGTCCGGCACTCTGGAAGGCTGGCGGGATGAAGTGGCGCGCTACGCTATCGGAAACAGCCGTCTTGCGTTCTATATCTCCGCAGCCTTGGCTGGCCCATTGCTGGACATAGCCACAGAACAGAGCGGCGGCTTTCATCTGGTAGGCGGGGCGCGCTCCGGCAAAAGCACTGCGGCTTATGCGGCGGGAAGCGTGTGGGGGCCGACAGGTCAGGTTCGTGCGTGGCGTGCGACAGCGAACGGGCTTGAGGGCATCGCGGCGGAAATCTCCGATACCGTGCTGATCCTCGACGAGATCGGACAGGCCGCCGACTATGAAGTTGGCAACATCGTCTATTCTCTTAGCAATGAAGCCGGGAAGCAGCGGGCCAACCAACGGGGCGGAGCACGAAGCGCGTTCACATGGCGAACCCTGTTCCTTTCCACAGGCGAGTGCACGCTTGAAGACAAACAGAATGAGGCGGGCAAGAAAACGATGGCCGGGCAAAAGACGCGGCTTGCAAACATTCCTGCAGCGCCGGAAGGCGGGCACGGGCTGTTCGACACGCTGCACGACTTCTCCGATGGCGCGGCCCTCTCAAACCACCTCCGCCGGGCGGTCCATCGGCAGCACGGCACGGCATCGCGTGCATTCCTTGCGAGACTGACCAGCGAACGGGCGAGCGATGAGGCCGGGTTACGGCAATGGGTCGACGCCCGGCGCAAGGCGTTTGTAGCAGAGCACGCCAAGGATGCCGGAAGTCAGGCGCAGAGTGTCGCGGGCCGGTTCGCACTCGTGGCCTGTGCCGGAGAACTCGCCACACGCTTTGGTGTGCTGCCTTGGCCCGAAGGTGAAGCGATGGAAGCAGCGATGGTATGCTTCAGGGCATGGCTTGCCGAGAATGGCAGCGGTGAGGCGTTCGAGGAACAGGCCGCAATCGAACAGGTCCGCATGTTCTTACAAACGCGCGGTGAAAGCCGTTTTAAGGCCTTGGACCTAGCAGGAGGCGGAACAAATGCGGACAGCCGCTTGGCTATCGATAATCTTGCCGGATACCGCTTCCTTAGAAATGGAAAGACAGACTTCTTTGGTATTGCCCGCGAGGTATTCCGCAAAGAGGTCTGTAAGGGATTGAACGTGAAAGGCGCGATCAAAGCACTTAGAAAGGCAGGGCTTTTGATTGCCAAAGGCACCGACAGTTCAAACGCGCATACTGTTCCTGATCGACGCGGGCCTGTTCGCTTGTACGATATCGATGCGACTATTTTAGCCTAATTTTTTTCTTCTGCTGGCAGTCCTGTCAGCAGCCCTGCCGATCGGATGAAGAAATAATCCTCAGAAAACTGCGGTTCTGTCACTCTGTCAGTCCTGTCGGTACTTTTGGGCACTTTCCGAAAAGCACCGCGAAGAAAACAAAAAGTGCCCAAATTTTAGGCACGCATAACGCGCAAGCCGGGGTGTCGGGGCAGCCGCAAAAGAAAAGGTCTAGGAAGGACCCAAAGCATCCGGCAAGCACATGAGGTAGCCAAGGGCGTCCCGCATCCGACGATAGGCCAGTAGACAAAGCCATCTTCCCAGGGGCCATTCGCCAGATAGGCGTCACACCGTCACATAACGTATCAGGCAAGCGCATGTTTTAAGGGGGATTTTAAGAGGGGTACGACTAGACCAGCAATGACTAACTATTTGATTTTATTGAGTTTTTTAGAGCGCGCTGGCGGAGGGGATGGGATTCGAACCCACGATACGACTTGAAATCGTATAACGGATTAGCAATCCGCCGCCTTCAGCCTCTCGGCCACCCCTCCGCTCTTTTACGCGGTTCGCACGGCGTATGCAGGAGTGTTCTTAGGGGGTAACCGCGTCGTGGTCAAACCCCCCGAGAACATTTTTTTCGCCTTACTCTGAAAGAAGTTTCTTCAGGGTTTCGTTGACGAGGGCAGGGTTGCCCTTGCCCTTCATGGCCTTCATCGTCTGACCGACAAAGAAGCCGAAAAGCTTGTCCTTGCCGCCCTTGTATTCCTCGACCTTGTCACTGTTTGCTGCGAGGATTTCGCGAATGGCGCTCTCGATTGCTCCTGTGTCAGTCACCTGACGCAGGCCCTTGCGTTCAACGATGGCAGAAGCGGAGTCACCCGTCTCGACCATGTCTTCGAGAACTTCCTTGGCGATCTTGCCATTGATCGTTGAGTCGGAAATCAGACCCAGCAGTTCCCGCAGACCTTCCGCACTGACCGGGCTGTCTTCGATCGAACGCCCCGTGCGGTTCAATGCTGCGAAGAAGTCGCCCAGCATCCAGTTGGCTGCCAGACGGGCATCTGCACCACGCGCCACGGTCTCGTAGAAATCCGCGATCGCCTGCTCCACGCAAAGCACTGACGACTCATAACGGCTGACACCGTATTCCTGCTCAAGGCGGACACGCTTGGCTTCCGGAAGCTCCGGCAGAGCCGCCTTGAGTTCATCAACCCAGGCCTGCTCGATCACCAGCGGCAACAGGTCCGGATCAGGGAAGTAGCGATAGTCATGCGCATCTTCCTTGCTCCGCAGGGAGCGGGTTTCGCCACGCACATGGTCGAACAGACGCGTTTCCTGATCGACGGTCCCGCCAGCTTCCCAGACCTCGATCTGACGCTGCGCCTCGACTTCGATCGCCATCATCACGAAACGGATCGAGTTGACGTTCTTGATCTCGCAACGCGTGCGATATTCTGTCTCACCGGGCTTGCGGACCGACACGTTCACATCGGCACGCATGGAACCTTCTTCCATGTTGCCGTCACAGGTGCCGATATAGCGCAGGATCTGGCGCAGCTTACGTAGATAGGCACCGGCTTCCTCGGGCGAACGGATATCCGGCTCGCTGACGATTTCCATCAGCGCGACGCCGGCACGGTTCAGATCAATGAAAGAGCGCGTCGGATCCTGATCATGGATCGACTTGCCCGCATCCTGCTCCAGATGCAGACGGGTCACACCAATTTCGCGCGTGCTGCCATCGGCCAGATCAACCAGGACCTTGCCCTTGCCGATGATCGGATGGGCGAACTGGCTGATCTGATACCCGGTGGGCAGATCGGCATAGAAGTAGTTCTTGCGGTCAAACCGGCTGAACAGGTTGATCTCAGCTTCAAGCCCCAAACCCGTCCGGACGGCCTGCGCAACGCATTCCCGATTCAGGACCGGAAGCATGCCCGGGAAACCGGCATCCACGAGGCTGACATGCGTGTTCGGCTCGCCGCCATATTCCGCCGAAGCGCCAGAAAAGAGCTTGGCCTCGCTGACGACCTGGGCATGAACTTCAAGACCGACAACGATTTCCCATTCGCCGGTGCTGCCGGTGATACGATAGCTCATGCCGACACTCCTGCATGAATGGTGGGTCTGTGGTGGAAAGCCGCAGCCTGCTCGATGGCATGACCGGCCGCAATCAGCGTCTCTTCATCGAAGAACCTGCCGATAAGCTGCAATCCAAGCGGCACGCCACGTGCGTCCAAGCCAGCCGGGACGGACAGGGCAGGGACACCCGCCATGCTGGCCGGAACCGTGAAGACGTCATTGAGATACATCTGCACCGGATCGCTCGGCTTTTCGTCCTGCGCAAAAGCACCCGACGGAGCGGTCGGCGTCAGAAGCACGTCGACATTCTCGAAAGCCTTGAGGAAGTCCTGCTGGATCAACGTGCGGACCTTCTGCGCACGGAGGTAATAGGCGTCATAATAACCCGACGACAGCACATGCGTTCCGATCAGGATGCGGCGCTTGACCTCATCACCGAAGCCGGCGGCACGGCTGGCCTCATACAGACCATCGAGCGTCGGGGCACTGACGCGCTCACCGAACCGGACACCATCATAACGGGCCAGATTGGAAGAAGCCTCGGCCAGAGCAGCAATGTAGTAGGTCGGCAGACCGTACTTCGTATGCGGCAGGGAAACCTCGACGATTTCTGCCCCGGCATCCCGCAGCCAGGTCATGCCCTGCTGCCACAGTGCCTCGATTTCCGCAGACATGCCTTCGACGTGATATTCCTTGGGAATACCAACGCGCAGGCCCTTCACTCCACGCTTGAGCGCCGCTTCGTAATGCGGGACGGGGGTATCAACGCTCGTTGAATCGCGCGGATCGAACCCGGCCATCGATTCAAGCAGAATGGCGCAGTCCTGAAGATTGCGCGCCATTGGACCGGCCTGATCGAGCGAGCTTGCGAAGGCGATCGTTCCAAAACGCGAGCAGCGACCATAAGTCGGCTTGATCCCGGCAATACCCGTGAACGCTGCCGGCTGACGGATGGAGCCACCTGTATCCGTACCCGTCGCACCCAGAACAAGCCCGGCCGCCACGGCCGCCGCGGAACCGCCCGAAGACCCGCCTGGAACCAGTTTCGCGTCAGAATCCCTGCGCTTCCAGGGGCTCTCGACCGGCCCGAACGCGGAGGTCAGGTTCGCCGACCCCATGGCAAATTCGTCAAGGTTCAGTTTACCAAGGAAAACAGCGCCATCCTTGAGCAGATTGGCCGTGACCGTGCTCTCGTAAGGCGGTACGAAATTGCCAAGGATCTTGCTGGCAGCCGTGGTGCGGACACCATTCGTGCAGAACAGATCTTTAATGCCCAGCGGAATACCGCACAGACTGCCGCCTTCACCCTTGGACAGAGCCTCGTCGGAAGCCCTGGCAGCCTCGCGGGCCTGATCGGGGGTGCGGGTAATGAAACTGTTAAGCTGGCCATCCAGACGCTCGATCGCGTCAATATGGGCGTCCGTCAGTTCGACTGCGGAAATCTTGCGGGCCTTGAGCGCGTCCCGGGCCGAAGCCAACGTAAAATCGTGAATGCCGGACATTATTCGACCACCTTCGGAACCGTATAGAACGGGCCTTCCCGCTCGGGAGCGTTGGAAAGAACCTTGTCACGGCAGTTGCCATCCGTAACGCGGTCTTCGCGCAGGCGGGGCTTTGCGAGACCCGTGCCAATCATGGGGTCGACGCCCGTGACGTCAACTTCCTTGAGCTGCTCCACCCAGTCGATAATGGAGCCCATGTCCTTCCCGAGGGTTTCAACCTCTTCGGGCTGGAGACCAATCCTCGCCAGTCTGGCGATGCGCGTAACCGTTTTCGCGTCGAGCGACATGAATATTCCTGAACAAGAGGAAATTTTATGGTGGCTTTTCAGCCGTCAGGGGGATCATAACGCCGTGCTATGCCCCTGTTCAATCCACATGATCTCCGTAATCTTCTTCAGTCCGGTCAGCGCGTCCTCGGTCTCGACCCCGGATCGAAGACTATCGGCGTCGCCCTGACAGATGTCTCACTCATGCTGGCATCTCCCCTGATCGGCCTCAAGCGCCGGAAACTGGGCGAGAATGCGCAGGAACTGGCCAAAATCGTCCGCGCACAGGGCGTAGGAGCCCTGGTCGTCGGATTGCCACTGTCGCTGGATGGATCTTTTGGCCCGGCGGCACGCGCCGCATCGGACTGGACGCAGGCCCTGTCGGAAAAACTCGGGATTCCCGCGGGCCTGTGGGACGAACGCCTGTCCTCAAGCGCCGTCAACCGTTTTCTGATCAAGGATGCCGACATGACGCGCGGTCGTCGTGCAGAGGTCGTGGACAAGATGGCCGCAGCTTATATGCTCCAGGGCTGGCTCGATGCATCCAGCCCCGATAGGTCACACCTGTTCTGAATTTGGAGCATCCGTTCAGACACCCCGGCTTCCAATAAGCGAAGGGCGTGAGTAGGTGTTGGCCAGAACGCGGAACCACACGCGGGCGGTCATTGCGCCCAAAACCAGGCAGAACAGGAACTTCATGATATTTCTCCGGTCATGAAGCTCGAAAACGAACCAGAGTGGTCCGGGTTTCTGCAAACGCCGGTTTCAAAGTGTAAAAGCATGTTTGATATGACGTTTCGTATACTGGTTCTGGCCTTGTTGCTTGGAATATCCGCCTGCACCCGAATGCCCGCTGATGGCAGCACACCGATTCCACGACACCACACCTCGCCACATGGCGCGTATGCCGGAGCGGGAAGCGGCTGGTCCGGATACTGATCAACGCTGACGCCAGGCCAGCCGGACCGGCATAGCCCGATAGGATGCCAGACTACGGCCCATCTGCGGCGGGACACCACCAGCCGGCGCACCGAATGCATGATGGATAATGCGTGGTGGTGGCGCATAAGACACCATATGCACGGAAGCTGCGCCCTGTGTGGGAAGCCCAGATGGAGCAGGATATCCACTCTGCCTGCCAGATGCGAAATAATGAGGCGCACGGGCTACAGGAAACATGGCCTTCAGACCAGAAGACGTCATGATAATCTGTGGCAGAAAATCAGGGGGTCTGTAATTGTCCGCCTGACCATTCCAGATCGCCATGACATGCTTGGCATATTCTTCCCCCAACGCTGGCGTCAGGGAATGATAGGCCGCCGTCGCAGCAGGCCAGCCCTGAAGCTGGCTGTGCAGTCCGGACAGGAAACGGGCGCCATAACGGGCATTGCTGAACGGATCAAAGGCATCGTCGAGCGAGAAGAAAGCATCCGGGTGATGATGCAGGTTGATCTGCATGCAACCCACATCAATCGAGACGATCCCGCGCGCCTGAAAATCCAGCACGGCCGCAATAGCCTCGTCCTTGCTTTCGTAAAAATAGCCTTTCCCGGCCGCATTGACGGTCCAGGGCCAGGCAACAGTCGCCGATCCATTGGGATCACGGCGACCACTCTCGACGCGACTGATGGCATCGAGCAGCCGCGCCGGAATCCCGGTCTGCTGCTCCGCAGCCTGCGCCGCTACACGACAGACGGAAGATGCGTCATAGGCGAACGCAGTGGGCATGCCCGAAAGCGTCGTGACAGCAGCAGAGAGGAGAACTTTCCCGATCATCGTCCTGTATATGATCGGGAAAGGTAAAAATTAGGTTATGCCCGTAACTTTACCGAACGAGCGGTTTGCAGACCTCAGCCAGCCACGCGGCTACATCCCGCTCGACATGCGGTGAGACCCGCGCCTGAACCTCGGCATGATAGGCGTTCAACCAGTTCAACTCCGCATCGTTGAGAAGGGCGACATCGATCAGTCTGTAATCAATAGGCGTATAGCTCAGGATCTCGAACTCGAGGAACGGGCCCTTACTCCCCTTGAAAGAAGAGGGCCGCACCAGCATCAGGTTCTCGATCCGGATACCGTACTGTCCCGGTTCATAATAGCCGGGCTCGTTGGACACGATCATGCCAGCTTCAAGTGCAACCGGACGGGGAGCAGGAGAAATATTCTGCGGGCCTTCATGGACCGACAGATAGCTTCCGATGCCATGTCCGGTACCATGATCATAATCCATCCCGACCTGCCAAAGGGCTGCACGCGCCAGCACGTCCAGCCGGTGACCGGTCGTGCCGGACGGAAAACGGATACGGGAGAGGGCGATATTGCCCTTCAGAACACGCGTGAATGCTTCACGGATATTCGCAGGCGGTTCCTGATCGCCCACCCAAAGCGTGCGGGTAATGTCGGTCGTACCGAACGGATACTGCCCACCGCTGTCGATCAGATACACATTTCCGGTTTCAAGAACCCGATCGTGACCAACCTGTGCCCGGTAATGGGGAAAGGCACCATTCGGACCGACGGCGGAAATGGCGTCGAAGCTCTGTTCCCGGTAATCGCCGGAGCGGGCACGCAGACCATCCAGCCGGGTGACGAGATCCGTCTCGTGCTGGCCGATCCCCGACACCGTCAGGGAATGCAGGAAACGGGCCATCGCCACGCCATCAAGGACATGAGCTTTCCGCGCACCATCCTGTTCCGTGCTGTTCTTGATGGCTTTGGGCAGCGTGCAGGGATCGGTTTCATCCACAACTGTCGCACCGGCAGCGGCAAGCGTGGTGTCGAACCATACGGCCGTCGTAACAGGATCCACCCGCACGGTCCTGCTCTTGAGAACCTCAAGCCGCTTCGCCAGATCCGCAGGCGAACAAACCGTCACGCCAGGACCGCAGACCTCCAGCACGCCCTCCGACAGACGACCGGATGAGACGAACCACTCTGCCGTCCCGTCCGCGTGCAGGATCGCATAGCCATGCGCGACGGGGGTGAGGGGGACGTCGCTGCCACGGATGTTCAGCAGCCAGGCCAGGGAAGTGCAGTCCGCGATGACAGCCGCATCCTGTCCCGCCTTGCGCAGAGCATTGCCAAGCCGCCTGCGCTTGTCCGCACTGCTTTCTCCCGAAAATTCCAGCGGCTGCGGCAGAACCGGACCAGCCGGTGCAGCCGGACGGTCTGTCCAGGCCAGATTGATGGGATTGCGCGGAAGTGGAACAAGTTCGACACCCGGCGTCTGCCATGAGGCCAGCATGGAGCGGCTGACCAGACGCGGATCATAACCGACTTTCAGCCCCTTCGCATGTTCCCCCAGCCAGTCGGAAAGCGGTTCCAGCGCGACATGACGACGCTCCCACAGGTCATGGGGAACCTGCTCTTCCATCTGCACCGTATAACGCCCGTCGGAGAATACGGCGGCTGTTTCCGGCAGGATCGCCGCCAGTCCCGCACTTCCCGTAAAGCCCGTCAGCCAGGCCAGACGCTCGGCACAGGGAGCGACATATTCGCCGAGATATTCATCACCGCGCGGGATGATGAAACCGTCAACGCCCAGCGCCTTGCAGGCTTCGCGGACGAGGGCAGGGCGCTCCGTGAGCGGGATGGAGGACAGAGTCATGAAAAGTCCTTTTCCACAGTTGGAAGATCGTCGAGACAGAGTGTCATGAACAGCAGATCGAGCCAGCGGCCACGTTTGCGACCGACCTGCGGAAGCGTGCCACAGTTCCGGAAACCAAACCCATGGTGCATCGCAACGGAGGCAGCGTTATCCGCCGTAATCCCGGCCACCATAACGTGAAAACCCGCGCTCTTTGCGTGGTCGATCAGGGCTCGCAGAAGGCTGCGGCCAATGCCCCGGCGCTGATGATCGGGCGAAACATACACCGAATGCTCGACTGTGCGGGCATAGCCTTCAAAGGAACGGAAAGCCCCGTAAGCGCCATATCCGGCAACTGCCCCAGCCGGATCGACGGCAACAAGCACGGGGTAGCCCTGCGCCAGCCTGTCCTCGAACCACTGGCGCCGCTGCTCAAGCGTAAAAGGCGTCGTAATCCAGAGCGCATCGGTGTTTTCGATGGCATCATTGGTGATCCGCAGGATAGCCGGCAGGTCGTCGGGTCCGGCGTCCCGAATCAACGGCAATGATCCCGTCGCGCCCATCAACCGCGACGGCGCAGAATCAGCGTGGCCCAGTCGCCTTCACGCAGGATACGTTCCAGCACGAGACCCTGACGCTGATGCGCTGCCAGCACCATCCGCGCCTGACTGTAAAGCAGGCCAGCGAGAATGGCTGTCCCGTTCGGCGCAAGGTTCAGCGCCAGAGACTGCGCCATCCGGCACAGCGGACGGGCAAGAATGTTGGCGAAGACCAGATCATACGGCGCCTTGGCGCGTACGGCCTCGGTCTGCCAGCCATTGCCGAAGCGGCAGTCCAGCAGATTGCCCTGACCGTTCAGCCGCGCATTGAGCTTGGCCGTCCGCACGGACCAGGGTTCAATATCGACCGCAAGAACCGGGCGGTGCAGCAGCTTCGCCGCCGCCATCGCCAGAATACCGGACCCGCAACCCATATCGAGAATACGCTGCGGTTTGCGATATGCGACCATTTCCAATGCCCGAAGACAACCGCGGGTCGAGCCATGCTCGCCAGAGCCGAAGGCAATCCCGGCGTCCAATGTGATCGTCAGACGGGACTGGTCCGGGGCGCCATGCAGATGGGTGCCGCGAATGGCAAAGCGCTTGCCCACATTCTGCTGCGGGAAGGATTCATAGGTCCGGGCCAGCCAGCCCTCGGATTCCGTCGGGATGCGTTCAAGCTCCGCCTCACAACCGGTAAGCATCCGCGCGACCGCCAGAGCATTTTCGAGCTCGTCTTCCTTGAAGCCCGTGTCTTTCACGCCTTCAACGCGCCAGTATTTCTGCGCGTCATCCGCCTCGAAAATGCCGACCGTCTCGCAGGCACACATCAGGGCCTGCTCGAACAGGGGAACAAAAGGCTCTTCCACCGTGATGGACAGGGTTTCGAGCGCACTGGCATGGCGACGGCCAATGCTGCGGGGTGCCATCACGATCTGATCTCCACGAAATTTGCCATGACGCGTTTAACGCCACCATTTTCAAAATTGATATGCAACTGCGGCCCGTCAGCGCCGATGACGGTGCCTTCGCCGAACCTGTGATGAAAGACCGTCGCCCCGATCGCGACAGTCGGCTCCGGCTTAACATCATGGATTTTCGGGCGCGGAGCGCGGAAACCTGATGGGCGCGTGCTGCTCAGCGGGCCGGATGCGAACATGGACGGGGCCGCCGCAGCCTGCCGGCGCGTCTCGAATGCCTGTCCCGTCAATTGCACATATTCGGACGGTATTTCCTCGATAAAGCGGCTTGGCATCGAGGACTGCCAGTTCGCATAGATCCGCCGGCTCGCCGCGTGCAGCACGATGGCCCGACGCCGCGCACGGGTCAGCCCCACATAGGCCAGCCGCCGCTCTTCCTCGAGTGCCCGGTTCCCGCCTTCGTCAAGCGACCGCTGGGACGGAAACACGCCTTCTTCCCAGCCCGGCAGGAAGACGGTGTCGAACTCCAGCCCTTTGGCGCCATGCAGCGTCATCAGACTGACCTTGTCATCCGACGCCTCGCTCTCGGTATCCATGACGAGCGCAACATGCTCCAGAAAGCCCTGCAGCGTCCCGAATTCTCCAAGAGCCCGCAGAAGCTCGCGGATATTGTCCAGACGCCCCGGCGCCTCGACGGAGCGGTCATCCCGCCACATCTGAAGATAGCCACTGTCCTCAAGAAGCTGCTCGGCCGCAACAACATGGCCTTCGGTCTCAAGCGTCGCCTTGGCCCGCTGGAACGCCGCCATCAGCCCATCCAGCGCATCCTTCGACTTGCCCTTGAGCAGCCCTGCCTGAAGCTGCCAGATTACCGCGGCTGTCAGCGGACCCGGCAGGGCGCGTGCCTGAGCATGCAGCTTCTGCACCGCAACGGCACCAACGCCACGTTTGGGAACATTGATGATCCGCTCAAACGCCAGATCATCCGCAGGCTGCGACAGTACTCGCAGATACGCCAAACAGTCCCGGATTTCGGAGCGCTCGTAGAACCGCAGCCCACCAACAACCCGATACGGGATGCCAATCATCATCAGCCGCTCTTCGAACGGCCGCGTCTGAAAGCCCGCACGCATGAGGATGGCGATTTCCGACAGCGGATGCCCGTCACCGCGCAGACGCTCGATCGCGCCCCCCACGATCCGCGCTTCCTCATCCGAATCGCGTACCCCGATGATCTGGACTTTCTCGCCGTCAGCATCGTCCCGCCCGGGCCGCAGCGTCTTGCCAAGCCGTCCTTCATTATGAGCGATCAGACCCGCCGCAGCCGCAAGGATCTGTGCTGTCGAGCGGTAATTCCGCTCCAGACGCACGACTTCCGCCCCCGGAAAATCCTTCTCGAAGCGCAGGATGTTCTCAACTTCCGCCCCGCGCCAGGAATAGATGGACTGATCATCATCACCCACACAGGCAATGTTGGATGGCCCATGCTCACGCTTGGCCAGCAGACGCAGCCACAGATACTGGACCGTATTCGTATCCTGATACTCGTCCACGAGAATATAGCGGAAAATCCGGTGATACTGCGCCAGCACATTGGGCTGGTTGCGCAGGATTTCGGTCATGTGCAGCATCAGATCGCCGAAATCACATGTATTAAGCGCAATCAGCCGCTCCTGATACGCCCGGTAAATTGCCAGCGCATGACCATTCGCAAAATCGGAGTCCTCAGCCGGGGTCACCCGGTCAGGCGTCAGCCCGCGATCTTTCCAGCGCTGGATGATCCCCATAAGCTGGTTGGGCGGCCAGCGCTTGGTGTCGATTTTCCAAGGCTCCATGACCTGCTTGAGCAGCCGGATCTGGTCATCCGTATCAAGGATGTTGAAGCTGCTCGTCAGCCCGACATATTCCGCGTGACGCCGCAGCATCCGTGCGCAGATCGCGTGAAACGTCCCGAGCCACAGACCTTCCGCAGGTTCCCCCAGAATCGCGCTGACACGCTCGCGCATTTCGCGCGCGGCTTTGTTCGTGAATGTCACAGCCAGAATCTGGCTCGGATAGGCCCGACCCGTCAGAAGGATATGCGCAAACCGCGTCGTCAGGACGCGCGTCTTGCCCGTTCCCGCACCTGCCAGAATGAGGAGCGGGCCTTCGGTTGTCTCAATGGCGCGTCTCTGCTCCGGATTGAGGCGGGAGAGATACTCGGGGGTAGGGGAAGGTAGGTCTTGCGGCACCCTCCCGATATAGAGTGAGATACCGTCATGGCCAACACCTATCCCCGGATCGATCTGACACGCGGCACAGGACCTCAGGGGCACCGCGCCAGAATGCGCGCCCGCGTGCTGGCCAATGGTGCCCACACGCTCGCCGATTACGAGATCCTTGAAATGCTGCTCTTCGCAGGTGTTCCGCGCAAGGACACGAAACCGCTTGCCAAAGGACTGATCTCCCATTTCGGCAGCCTAGTGAACGTTTTCCGCGCACCCACGCAGGCCCTGCGCACCGCGGGTCTGAAAGATGATGCCATCCGGGTCCTGCGTCTCCCCGGTGTGGCAGCCGAACGTCTGGCGTCTTCTGAACAGCGTGAACGTCCGACACTGAGCAACTGGGAACAGCTCACAGCCTATCTCGAACAGGCGCTGGAGGGTGGTGTTCCAGGACAGTTCCGGCTGCTCTATCTCGACAACCGCAACCGTCTTCTCGCGGATGAAACCGCGGCCGAGGCTGACAGTCTTGCCGAACGCAACCGCGCCATCGCCATCCGGGCCCTCGCACTGCACGCAACGGCCCTGATCGGTTTCCATATCAGCCCCACGGAGCGTCCGGCCGATCTGTCACAATCGGCACGGCAGCTCGATTTCGCGATGCGCCCCCTGTCCATCATGCTTCATGATGTACTCATTGCAGGGGACGGGCGCCCGTCCAGCCTGCGTCAGGAAGGGCTGCTGTAAGATGGACGACGGGAATGCCGAAACAACCGGATTTTCTGACAGCATGACAGGCCTGTCGTCGGCCGACCTGCGACAGATCACGGCACTGACGGATACTCTTCCAGAAATAGAGCCGCCGCTTGCCCTGCTAACGGGGCGGGGGCGGCATCTCGACGATGCAACTCTGCTGCATCTTTTAACCGTTCTGTTCACCGGACGTGAAACGGGCAGTGCTGAACTGTCGCGCAATCTCTTCGCGCGTTTCGGCTCTCTGGCCACCGTCCTGTCCGCTACGAACAGGGAACTCGAAAGCATCACGGATATGGGCACGCATATGCTGCCCATGATCCGCGTACTTCAGGAAGCGGCGTTACGCTACAATCATGCGCGCCTGCCGCCTGAGGATGTGCTCGACAACGAACAGAAACTTCTCGACTATCTCACGGCCCGTCTGGCGCGGGAGAACATCGAGCAGTTCCGCATCCTGTTTCTCAACGAAAAAAACAGCCTGATCGCCGATGAGGCGCAGGCCAGAGGCACAGTCAATCACACACCCGTCTATCCGCGGGAAGTCGCAAGACGCGCCGTGGAAATCGGCGCGACCGCGCTCGTTCTGGTCCATAACCATCCCAGCGGCGACCCCACGCCCTCAGAAGCCGATCTTCAGATGACCATGCAGGTTCAGGCGGCGCTCGAAGTGGTCGGTGTCACGATCGCAGACCATTTCATCATCGGCAATGGCCGCCACACGAGCTTTCGCCGCAGCAATCTGCTCTGAGGCCTCGGATACGAGGCGGCAGAAGCCCTTCAAGCGCCAGCTCGCCCGGCAGGGCCCCTCGCGGGAAAATAGTGTTCACATGCCCCATCTTCCGGCCCGGACGCGCCTCCGCCTTGCCGTAAAGGTGAAGCGATGCCCCATCCGTCGCGAGAATGGCCGGGACACGCGTCATGTCCTCCGGCCCGATCAGATTGTGCATGACCGCATCGGAATGGCGACGCGCCGGCGGAAGTGGCAGTCCCGCGACGGCACGCACATGCATTTCGAACTGGTCCACCAGACACGCATCCATGGTCCAGTGCCCGGAGTTATGCGGACGAGGAGCAATCTCGTTCACCATGAGGCTGCCATCGGCAGCGTGGAACATCTCCACGCCCATGATCCCGATCAGACCCAGCGCCTCGGCAATGCAGGCTGCCATGTCCTGAGCCTGAAGAGCCAGATCCGGCATGACGCGGGCAGGGGCCAGCGTTACGTCCAGAATGCCATTGCGGTGCCGGTTCTCGACCGTATCGAAACACCGCACGGTCCCGTCCAGACCACGGACTACCATCACGCTGAGCTCACGCTCGAAATCGATCATCTTCTCCGCAACGAGCGGGTAGGGCAGATCCTGTAGAGTTGCGAGGGCCTCGGCATCAGCCACCCGGAATTGACCCTTGCCGTCGTAACCAAAGCGGGTCGTCTTGAGAATAAGCGGAAAACCGAGCGTCTCAAGCCCTGCCAGATCCTCGGGGCCATTAACGGCCCGCCAGGGGGCCAGACTGACGCCGATTTCGGACAGGCGCGTCTTTTCCGCAATCCGGTCCTGACTGATCCGCAGGATCTCGCCCGCTGGTCGCACCGGCCGGTGCTTCTCAAGCAGGGCCAGTCCTTCGGCACTGATATTCTCGAACTCGAAGGTCACGACATCACAGCGCGAGGCAAAATCCTCAAGCGCCGCCGGATCGTCATAGGCTCCGACCGTCACCGACGCCACGACTTCCGTAGCCGGACTTTGTGCCTCAGTGCTCAGAACATGCACATGAAAGCCAAGCTTCGAGGCCGCCACGGCTGACATGCGACCAAGCTGCCCGCCACCGATAATCCCGATCGTACTGCCGGGAGCAAAAACCTGCGCCTTCATTCGACCGGAACATCCGCAACAGCCGCCGTCTGCGTCGCACGCCAGGCATCCAGACGCGCCATGACCTGTTTGTCGGTAACCGACAGGATCGACGCGGCGAGCAGGCCGGCATTGATTGCGCCGGCCTTGCCGATCGCCAGGGTCCCGACAGGAACCCCACCCGGCATCTGCACGATAGAGAGCAGGCTGTCCTGCCCGTTCAGGGCACGGCTCTGCACAGGAACGCCGAGGACAGGAATGCTTGTCCAGGCGGAACACATACCCGGAAGATGCGCCGCACCACCCGCACCGGCGATAATCACATGAAGGCCACGCTGACGGGCTGTTTTGGCATAATCCACAAGACGGTCAGGCGTGCGGTGAGCCGAGACGATCCGCTTTTCGTGGGCAATTCCAAGATCGTCAAGGATCTCGCAGGCATAGCGCATGGTGTCCCAGTCGGACTGGCTTCCCATGATCACACCGACACGGATCGGCATGTCGTCCTGAAGGGTTTCGTCGGCGGAGAGGATCTGGCTCATTCAGGCAATATTATCCGGGATCAGACGAGTCTCGATCCACGAAATCTCATCTTTGAGCTGGAGCTTGCGCTTCTTGAGGCGCTGAAGCTGGAGCTGGTTGAGGGGATGATGGACGAGACGCTCGATGACGGTATCAAGGTCGCGATGCTCGCTGCGCAGTTCGTGCAGACGTTTCAGCATGGCATTGTCGTCAGTCATCATGGCATCCGGTCCCGGAGAACGTTCAGGCGTCGTGGAGAGACTGATTCTTTCCACTCTTTTCATTGCAGTATCATGCCTGACGGGTACCGGGCCAGTGCCCGTCAGGCATTCATCCGAACCAGCCCCTTACAGGCCGGTCCGGACACCGCAATCAGGCATGACTGTCGCTGTCAGGAACATAGGCTTCCACAACGGGAAGCGCATGGCCTTCGCGGGCCAGACGGTCATTGGCAGCCGTAACGGCCGCGTTCAGATCGGTCTGGGTGCACAGGCCGAGAATCACGGGATCACGCGGCTTGATGTTAGCGCTGTTCCAGTGCTGGCGGTCACGGACCTTGGTGATGGTGTCCTTGGTCGTACCAAGCAGCTTGACGATCTGCGCTTCGGAAAGCTGGGGGAACTGGCGCAGGACGAATGCGATGGCATCCGGACGGTCATTGCGCTTGGCCACCGGAGTATAGCGGGCGCCCTTGGCGCGACGCTTCACCGGGCTGGACGTCGGCATGATTTTCAGGCGGGCATTCGTGTCCGCTTCGCAGCGCTTGATTTCCGCTTCGGCGAGCTGATGATTCTTGATCGGGTCATAGCCGTTGATCCCGGCGGCGACTTCACCATCCGCAATCGCCTGGACCTCAAGCGGGTGCATGCCACAGAATTCTGCGATCTGGGTGAAGGTAAGACCGGTTTTCTCGATCAGCCAGACGGCCGTGGCCTTGGGCATCAAAGGCAGGGTCATGTCGGTGCGTTCCTTGCTGGGACACGGATGGAGCCAGCTTCCGCAGGCACCGATCGGGCGTATCCGGCGAGGAACCAATCCCGCCCGGGATATGATCGCGGCACCTGCTGGATGCTCTGCGATAATGGAAACGGGTATGCGGCACCGAAGCCGCGGCGGTCAAGCACCAAAACGGAGCGGGGGTGCTTTTACAGCACTCCCGCTCCAAATGCTCAGGCCGCCTGAACGGTTTCAGCCGGGGCTGCGTGCACGGCTTCAGTCCGCACCGGAATACGGCGCGGTCTTGCAGCTTCCGGGACGAGCTGGCGGACAGCAATGGACAGCAGGCCGTTCACCAGATCCGCACGGTCGATTTCCGTATGATCGGCCAGAACGAAGCGGCGTTCGAACGCACGCGTAGCAATGCCGCGATGCAGCCACTCCCGGTCACGGCTGTTTTCGGGAACACTACCGCGCACGACAAGCGTATTGTCTTCCTGGACAACGTCCACGTCTTCAGGCCGAAAACCCGCAAGGGCCATCGTCAGGACATAGTTCGTCTCGCCGGTTTTTTCGATATTGTAGGGCGGATAGCTTGGAAGGGCCTGGGCGTTGGCAACATTGCCAGCCATGGTGGCCAGTCGGTCAAAACCGATCGCGCTGCGGAACAGCGGTGTAAAATCGTAGGTCACTGAAACCTCCTTCAGGCAGGAATCATCTGGCGCATTTCCCGATATGGCAAAATGCTATGGTCAAACCAACCGCGACCCGAACGGCATCACGGCTGGTTTTCCAGATAGGTTCCGACCCGACCGTCTTCAAGAGGAGACGGCAGGGAGGTGCGCCGAATTACTTCGTGCGCGTACCGATGCCAGCAAAGCGCTTGTTGAACTTTGCGACCTGGCCTCCGGTATCCATCATGCGCTGGACGCCCGTCCAGGCCGGATGGGACTTCGGATCAACGTCAAGACGCAGCGTCGCGCCCGGTTCGCCATAGCACGAATGGGTCTTGTATTCGGTTCCGTCGGTCATGATGACGGTGATCTCGTGGTAGTCGGGATGGATGCCGGATTTCATGAATTTCTACTCCATAAAGAAAGCCCCGATGCCGACCGGGGCGAATCATCAGGCGCATATAACGGAAAGCGCTTCCGGATGAAAGTGGCCTTTACTGGATCGTATGAGTCCGTTTATCCCTTGCAATGAATGCGGGCTCGACTGTCAGGCCTGCGACCGTGCCTGCACGGCTACCGAGAAAGGTTTGATATGAGCGAAACCAAACACAAGCTGCACACCCCGGGCTGGGTCAGCGATTTCCAGAAGTTCATCATGCGTGGCAACGTGCTCGACCTCGCCGTCGGTGTCGTGATCGGTGCTGCATTCAGCGCGATCGTCGGCAGTGCGGTCAAGGACATCCTGACGCCGTTCATCGGTCTGCTCACGGGTGGCGTCGACTTCTCGAACCTGTTCATCACGCTTAAGGGCCCCGTCAAGGATACGCTCGCCGAAGCCCAGAAGGCCGGCGCCGTCACCGTGAATATCGGTGTATTCCTCAATGCCGTGATCCAGTTCCTGATCGTTGCATTTTTCATCTTCTGGCTGACGCGTATCCTCAGCAAACTGAGCCGCAAGCAGGAAGCCGCTCCTGCCGCCCCGCCGGCTCCGACGAAAGAAGAGGTTCTTCTCACGGAAATCCGCGACCTTCTGGCACAGAAAAACTCCTGATGACAGAAACGAAAGCCTCCCGTCGCGCAGTCTGGCGCCCTGCCGTCACACTGTTTGTGATGGGAAGCTTTCTGGCCGGATGCGCGGCACGCCCTGCAATGACAGGACTGCCGCCATCTCCCAATTCGCGGCTTTATGCCTATCTGATCGCCCATGGTATGGCCCGGGGCGCGGTCATGACAGGACAGATCGGCCCTGAAGGACTGTCACAACTGGTGGCTCTGGACAGGGCGGCCCAGCAGGCAACGGTCAATGCCCTGAAGCTGCAAAGCTCTTCAGCCAATCGACAGGCTGATCAGGCACTTTCCAGCCTTCTGGCAGACCTTCCTCAGAAAATACCGCCCATACCCGCCAATCCATCAGAGCAGACACAAAAAAACCGGCTCCCATGAGGGACGCCGGTTTTTTTGTGTCCGAGACAGACCCGATCAGTCTGCTACAACCTCTTTGCGCAGCCGCTTCTCACCCATCAGGAGCAGAAGGGGCGCCGCGATGAAGATGGACGAGGACGTTCCCACCACAATACCGAACAGCATGACCGTCGCAAATCCGGTCAGCGTGCTGCCACCGAACAGGGCGAGCGGCAGAGCAGCGAGGAAGACTGTCATGGATGTGCCCAGCGTGCGGTTCAGGGTCTCGTTAATGGACAGATCCAGAAGCTCCCGCAACGGCATCGTGCGATACTTGCGCAGATTCTCGCGGATTCGGTCATAAACCACCACCTTGTCGTTCGTGGAATAGCCCAGGATCGTGAGAAGGGCGGCAACCATCACAAGATCGAATTCGAAGCGTGTAATGGCCAGAAAACCGACCGTCTTTGTCAGATCGAGAATGAGCGTCACCACCGCACTGATGGCGAACTCGCGTTCGAAACGAACCCAGATATAGATCAGGATCATCGCAAGACTGAAGCCAAGTGCCAGCAGGCCATCGCGGAACAGCTCGGACGAGACCGACGCACCGACGGCATCGGCACGAAGAACCTGTGTCCCGGGCTCGGCGGCCGAAATCGCGCTCTTGACGCCATCAACCAGCTTCTGGGTCTGCACTTCACGATCCGCACCTTCCGGAGCATTGATCGAGATACGGACATCACGCGGCGATCCGAACGCCTGCACGGCATCGGGATGAATGCCGGCATGATCAAGTGCTGCGCGCAGCTTGCCAAAATCGGCAGGGCCCGGGGTCTGGGCTTCGACGATGATGCCACCGCGGAAATCCAGCCCGAGCTTCAGGCCGGGCTGGAAGAACAGGATGACGGAAGCAATGGAGAGGACCGCCGAAACGATCAGCCCCATATGACGGCCGCGCATGAAGTTGATGCGCCGATCGTCACGGACAAAACGGAAAAGGGGACGTGACAGCATGACGATCAGACCGGAAGTTCTTTGGGACGGGCGAGGGCGTACCACCGCACGACCAGAAGGCGTGACAGCAGGAGTGTCGTGAAGAGGGTCGTAACGATACCGATGGTGATCGTCAGGGCGAAGTTGCGGACAGGACCCGTTCCGAACACGAACAGCATGACATGCGCCAGGAACGCCGTGGCGTTACTGTCGATGATGGTGCCGGTTGCACGGTCAAAACCGG
Organism: Gluconobacter sp. P1C6_b; assembly: GCF_018811945.1. GTDB lineage: Bacteria > Pseudomonadota > Alphaproteobacteria > Acetobacterales > Acetobacteraceae > Gluconobacter. The sequence continues at coordinate 248,542 of NZ_JACRVU010000002.1, read as the reverse complement.
CCTGCAGGGCCTGAAGCGGACCACGACCCCGCTTCACTTCTTCACGGATGCGTTCATTGATCAGGATGTTGGCATCCACAGCCATGCCCAGGGTCAGCAGCATACCCGCCATGCCAGGCAGGGTGAGTGTTGCCTGGAACAGCGAGAGGATCGCCACCATCAGGATCAGGTTCGCAAACAGGGCGATATCCGCATACAGGCCGAAACGCCCGTAGAACAGGACCATGAATACAATGACCAGAAGAAGACCGGTCAGCAGACTGATGACACCCGCATGGATGGACGCCGCACCAAGGCTCGGACCAATCGTCCGCTGCTCTACGACCGAAAGCGGAGCAGGGAGGGCACCAGCGCGTAGAAGAAGCGCAAGATCAGACGCACTGCGGGCATCAAAACCACCCGTGATCTGGCCGTTTCCAGCCGTGATCGGGTTAATGATGTTCGGCGCCTCAATGACCTTGTTGTCCAGCACGATCGCAAAGCGCTTGCCGACATTAGCCCGCGTGACGTTCGCAAAAGCCGTTGCACCAGCACTGTTGAGCTGGAACGTCACGGCCCAGCCACCGCTCTGCTGATCGATCACGGCACCCGCATTGGTCAGGTCCGTGCCATCAACATCGACATGATCCTGCACCGCGACCTGCGTGTGAACGCTCTCGTCCTCCAGCATTGTCGAGCCGGGACTTGCAACGCTCGGGTTTGGCGCCAGCAGACGGAAGGTCAGACGGGCTGTCGTGCCGAGAAGGCTCTTGATCCGCTCCGGATCGCTGACGCCCGGAAGCTCCACGACAATCCGGTCGTCACCTTCACGCGCAATGCTCGGATCAATCGCACCCGTTGCGTCGATACGGCGACGGACGATTTCGATCGACTGTGCCACGGCTTCGCGCGCACGGGCCAGCATCGCCTCATGTTGAAGCGTCAGGACGATGCGTCCGTCCTTTTCAGACGTCGTGAACTCGTTCGGCACCACCGGCGGCAGGGACTGCATGGCCTTGAGCGCGGCATCACGTTCGGCGTCCGAACGGGGCATGAAGCTCAGGCTGGCCGTTGCATCGTCGCGGACAAAATCGCGATATCCCAGAGACCGGTCCAGAAGCGTCTGGCGTGCCTGATCCTGGAGGGACTGCAGGCGGTCATGCTCAAGGGATTTCAGATCGAGCTGAAGGAGAAGGTAGGACCCACCCCGCAGATCGAGCCCCAGATGAATCTGCCGCCAGGGCAGGGAGGGTGCGGGAGAACGCAGAAAATTGGGCAGACACAGGAGCACGCCAATCAGGCAGATGCCTGCGACGCCCAGCAGTCTGAGCCGGCTGTAATACATCATATCAGGTCGAGACGTCCTCGGCGGATTTGGACAGATCGTTTTTCAGATCATTTTCAGGCCGGGACCATGCCGTTTCCGCCATGCCGATGCAACCTTTTGCCTGTTTGACGCCCCACTGCCTTTCCGGGAAACACCGCGCCTGATAAGCCTGTCAGCATGAATACAGCGCAACAGCTTCGGGTCGGCATCGTCGGGGCCGGCCATTTCGGACGGTTTCATGCCCTCAAGTCCGCCGCAAACCCGGCCGAACAGCTTGTGGCGCTTTATGACCCTGATCCGGCCCGTGCGGCGATCGTGGCGCGTGAAGCTCGTTGCGGAATTGCCACAAGTTATGAAAATCTTCTGGAGCAGGTGGATGCCGTCATCATCGCCGCACCAGCGGAGTATCACTTTCGCCTGACAAGCCAGGCCCTTAGAGCGGGGCGACATGCCCTGGTCGAGAAGCCCATCGCAGCCACGCTGGACGAAGCCCACGCCCTTGCCGACCTTGCCAGAGAGACTGGGAAGGTCCTTCAGGTCGGCCATCTGCTGCGCTACTCGGCGGAACATCAGGCCATTACAGAACGGATCAAGGCGCCTCTTTATATCGAAGCCACCCGTATTGCGCCCTACAAGCCGCGAGGAACGGACGTATCAGTCATTCTGGATCTCATGATCCATGATCTCGATCTCGTTCTGGCAATCGTGGACAGCCCGATTGCGGAAATCGATGCCTTGGGGGCTGCCGTTTCAAGCGCGCATGAAGATATCGCCAACGCCCGGGTACGGTTCGAAAACGGTTGCGTAGCCACCATTACAGCCAGTCGGATTTCCCTGAAAACTGAACGGCGTATGCGTCTTTTCTCACAGGATGGATATCTTTCCGCCGATTTCATGGAGCGCAAGCTGAGCTTCATTGGGCGTGAGCGTGGTATGCCTCTTCCGGGCACAGGCGGTTTCAGGCGGGAAGCCATAAGCTGGAAAGACCACGACAATCTGGCCGTGGAACATGAAGCCTTTGCCGCTTCCTGCCTTCACGGCGCACCGGTACTGGTCGATGCGCAGGCCGGGATCAGAGCGCTCGATGCCGCCATCCGGGTGACGGACAGCATCCGGAAATCACGACAGATCATGGAACTTTCTGGCCTGATCCCCGCCTCAGATAAGAACTAAGAGAATTCCTTCAACTTACTGATTTTCAAGAAGTTCTTTCTTCATTTCCAGTTCAAGCCATTGCTCTTCCGACTGGGTCAGATCCCGCTCGGCGGCTTCCAGAAGCTGGGTCGTCTTCTCGAATCTGGCAGGATCCCGGCCATACAGACCCGGATCCGCCAGAACATCCCGATAGCTCTGTATCTTCTTTTCCAGATCAGCCATCTTCTGCGGAAGAAGATCCAGCGCCCGCTTGTCATTATAGCTAAGTTTTTTCGGCTTCTTATCTGTTTTTAAAGCAGATTTTGGGGCGATGTCTTCCGTTTCCGGGGAAGATGCCTCCCGCCCTGCCGGCACATCCCCGCGCTGGATCAGCATATCCGAGTACCCCCCGGCATATTCGATCCAGTCTCCGCCGCCGTCCGATACCAGAACCGAACTTGCGACCCGGTCAAGGAAATCACGGTCATGGCTGACCAGCAGAACCGTGCCCGCATAATCGGCCAGCATGTCCTGAAGGAGATCCAGCGTCTCGAGGTCGAGATCGTTGGTCGGTTCGTCCAGCACCATGAGGCTGGATGGCTTGGCCAAAGCACAGGCCAGCGCCAGGCGGCCCCGTTCCCCGCCGGACAGCTTCCCCACAGGCGTACGGGCCTGTTCCGGGCGGAACAGGAAGTCTTTCATATAGCCGATCACGTGACGCTTCTCGTCGCCGACCTGCACCATATCCCCACTACCACCGGCAAGGGTTTCGGCAAGGGTCTTGGCCGGATCGAGACTTTCCCGCTGCTGGTCCAATGTGACCATGGCCACGGATGGCCCCATTTTCACGGTACCGGACTGCGGCTCCATTTTACCGGTCAGCAGGCGCAGAAGCGTGGTCTTACCCGCGCCGTTAGCGCCCACCAGACCGAGCCGGTCACCGCGCAGGATCCGCAGATCGAGATCCCGGACGATGGCCCGATCGTCATAGGCCCAGTTCACACCTTCCGCTGCGATCGTAATCTTGCCCGCACTTTCGGCGTCTGTGGCTGCCATGCGGAGCGTACCCTTGCCCCGTGACGCAAGTTCCTTGCGCTGCGCCCGCAGTGCCGCCAGTTCCCCCACACGCCGCACATTGCGCTTACGCCGCGCCGTGACGCCGTAAATCATCCAGTCTTCTTCGCGCGCAATCTGGCGATCCAGCTTGTGTGCATCACGCTCCTGCTGTTCCAGCACCTCGTCACGCCAGGCCTCATAGCGTGCAAATCCCTGATCCAGCCGACGCGTCACGCCATTTTCCAGCCAGACAACGCTCCGGGACAGGGTCTCAAGCAGGCGTCGGTCATGGCTGATGACGATCATCGCACAGCGACAGGCAGAGAGCTCTTTCTCAAGCCACGTGATGGAGGGCAGATCCAGATGGTTGGTCGGTTCATCCAGAAGCAGAAGATCGGGCTCCGCCGCAAGCGCTCGGGCGAGGGCGCAGCGGCGCACTTCACCACCTGAAAGGTTCTGGCAGCTTTCCTCACCCGTCATCCCGAGTTCGGCCAGCATGGAGCGCGCCCGGTAGGTCTCGGTCTCATCAAGCCCTTCGGACGCATAATCGAAGGTGGTGGCGTAACGGGAAAGATCCGGCTCCTGAGCCAGATAATGAACCTTGATTCCCGGCTGAACGAAACGCGTTCCGGAATCCGCCACGATATCGCCCGAGGCGATCTTCAGCAGCGTGGATTTTCCGGAACCGTTACGTCCGACCAGACAGATCCGCTCACCAGGCAAAACGCCCAGTTCCGCGCCATCCAACAGGGGACGTCCGCCGAGAGTATAGGTAATGTTCTGCAGGGAGAGAATGGGTGCCGACATGGTTCCCTATGTGTCGCAGCAGGACGCCCGCCGCAAGCCACCTCCGCACCGAATCATACTCTCAGACAGGCGTGACACCACCTGTAACAGCCTGATAGGTAGCCACAGCCAGCGTCATCGGCTCGAAGGGCTTCGTGATGACGAAGGACGGTTCCTGCGTCTCACCCGTCAGCAGACGCTCCGGATAGGCAGTTACAAAAATAACCGGCGCTTCATGGGTCCGCAGAATGCGCCCGACGGCCTGCATGCCGTCACCGCCGCCGCCGAGATTGATGTCCGCAAGAATGAGTCCGGGCTTGGTTTTCGCAGCCAGGGCAACCGCATCAGCCTCCGTATGGGCAACCCCGGCGATCCTGTGCCCACAGCGCTCAACCAGATCCTGAATGTCCATGGCGATGATGGGCTCATCTTCGATGATCAGCACACTTGTCTGCGCAATGCCCTGAAGGCCTTCGCGCGCCTTGTTCAGTTCGGCCGCGGCCTCTTCGTCAGTAATGCTCAGGGCCTGCGCACTGGACGAAAGGGACTGCTCCTCAAGAGAAGTCAGCAACAGAAGCGCGCGCTGCCGCAGCGGCATGCCCACAGTGGCATCCTTGCCGTGGCGCTGCATGAAAGCGTTCACAAGCAGACCATACAAAGCCTGCCGTGCGGACAGATCGCTCCCGGAGGGACTTTCCACCAGCTCCTTCAGGGCCACGGCCACAAGCTGATCGCCCGCTTTCTGGTCACCGACCAGAGCACGGGCAAAGCGGCGGGCATAGGGAAGCGCCTTGACGAGTTCCTGACGTGTCAGATCAGTCATGTGTCCATGGCCTCCTGAAAAGATATCTGCCGACGCATCCCGAATGGAATGCATCTCGTTATGAAGGTTGAATAGTCATGACACGATGCCCAATCTCCGTATAGTCTTCGTGGCCGCCCCGGTCGCATGCGATGTCGCGTGAAGGATCTTCTTCTGAGCACACCCTTGCCCGCGGGCCAGCAGCGCGACCCGTCTCCCCAGAAAGGCAGCTTTCACCGCGGCCTGCTCCAGACCCTTCCGGATCTACGGGGTTTCGCGCGTTTTCTGACTCGCGATCCTGCGGCGGCGGATGATCTGGTGCAGGACACGATTGTCCGCGCACTGGCCTCCCAGGAGCAGTTCCAGCAGGGAACGGTCCTCAAAGCCTGGCTGTTCACAATACAGAGAAATGCCTTCTACGAGCAGACGCGCCGTCGCAGCCGCGAGCAGGAAATCATGCTCGACATCGAGCAGGACATGCAGCCTTCCACGGCTGCACCGTCACGCCAGAATGCCCGCGATGCCGTTCAGGACCTGGGAGAACTGCTGTGGAAGCTGCCCGATCTGTTGCGGGAGGCCCTGATTCTCGTGGGAGCACAGGAACTGTCCTATGAAGATGCCGCCCGCGTCTGCGATGTGCCCGCCGGAACGATGAGGGCCCGTGTTTCCCGTGCCCGAGCCCAGCTCGCCGAGCTTGCGACAAAAAATACCGAACCTCCGGAAACGGAATCCGAAAAAAAATATCACCTGATTTTTTCCTGATTTCCGCGGGCTCCAGCCTGTCTTTTCCTTTTTTCGGGAAATTTCCTGCACCCCGATGCAACATTTTCGCCTGACCGTTCATTGATCCCATGAAAACAGAACGAAATCAGGAGTCAGTTCCATGACGTTCCACGATCAGGTCATTGCCATTCTTCCGAAGCTGCGCGTTCAGGCTCTTTCGCTGACCCGCAACCGCGCCGCCGCCGAAGACCTCGTACAGGACGCCGTGTGCAACGCTCTGGCAGCCCAGAACAGCTTCATCCCGGGCACGAATTTCTCGGCCTGGATGCATCGTATCCTCCGCAACCGCTTCATTTCCGACCTTCGCAAGCGTCGTGAGACCACCGATATCGATGATGTACCCGCATCGTCCTTCGCCAGCCCGGCAACCCATGAGGACAACCTGGCTCTCAAGGATCTGTCGATGGCACTGTCCCGCCTTCCGGCCGATCAGCGCGAAGCTCTTGTCATGGTCGTGATCCAGGGCATGAGCTACGAAGCCCTGGCAGAAGCCACGGATTGCGCCGTCGGAACGGCCAAGAGTCGCGTCTTCCGCGCCCGTCGTCAGCTCGAAGCCTGGATGAGCGGAGACCTGCCGGCGAACGACAAGCTGCGCATCAAGGTCAAGGCCCTGCGCGATGCCATGGATGCCCGTCGCCGTGCCGGTCAGTCCTCTGACGATCTCATGCTTTCATGATCTCAGGATCCGCAATGGAAAGAATTTGTATCCATTGCGGATCGGCAGCGATTGCAGAAAACGTGTTGTTTTCGTAAGACTGGGTCGGCAGTTTATCCCGCAGCGGCTTCTCAGGAGAGACCCGGAGTTCGCGCCACAGTCAGTATTCAGGGGTGCAGGATCTGCATCTTCTGACGTCACAGGAAGGTTCAGGACCAGCCAATGACCGCAGGAGACAAGCGGAAGTCCTCAGCCACGGAGCCCAGGGGCGAGGATCAGGATTCGCCTTTCGGAATCTGGCTGAGCCGGGGCCTGCATCAGCTTTTTGATGATGTTGCAAACGAGCCGATCCCCGATGAGCTTCTCCGATTGATCGAGGAAGACCGAAACAAGTGACTGTTACCCGGTCTGGTTCTCCAGACCTGAATCCGCGGCGCTGGCGTCGTCTGTGGTACAGGCGCGACGCCCTGCGCAGCATCCGGATGTTTGACACCGTCGGCGCGCGGGTGATGACCCTGATTGTCGCGACGACGCTGCCTCTTGCGATCATCGCCTCTCTGCTAGCGTGGCATAGCTACCAGCAGAATGTCGGTAACAGCGCCATGCGTACCGAACGCGACACGCAGCTCGCCATTTCGGAAATCACGACGGATCTCGACCAGACCCACACGCTACTGGACATGCTTGCCGATGGAGACATTTCTTCAGGAAATGCCCTGAGGGAATTTGCGCTGGTCCAGACCGTCTCGCAGCATCACTACTGCATGCTGATGCTGACGGACGTGTCTGGCCGGCCATCAGTCGTTCTGCCGCCTCCTTCAACGCAGGATGCGGCAATCTGCTCGTCCCCCGAACTCACCGCGCCTGCGATGAACTCTCCGACGGCCAGAACGCCGGTTGTCGGCGTCGATGTACTGAAGGGCGACCGTGGCCCGCTCCTGAAGTTCGTTGTCCCCATTCTCAGCAACAACTCCGTTTCCGGCTATATCATTGCCGTCCGGACCCTTGGCTGGCAGCGCAGTCACCTTCCAAAAGGAGACAGCCGCCTTCTTCTCGGTACGGATAACAATTCACGGCATTTTCTGGCGATGCCGGATGGAACCCTCTATTCGCTTTTTCCGGATCGCCCTGTAACCGCGGAATTACCTGCAAGGGCGTTTGCGCGTCTGAAGAGGGACATCTCTTCCCTCAGCCTGCATGACGTCTTTACGAGCCAGGGCATTACCTACGCTTTTCAGAATGCCTATGGGCCAGTCAGTCTGATTGTCGCAACGGAGCGTACGGCCGAAGAAAGCCACGCTCTCAATATTTTCCTGATCCGGGTCAGCCTGATTGTCGGTCTGCTGGTACTTGAACTGATGGCCGTCGCACTGGGCGCGCGTCTGTTCCTGGTCGATCCGCTGGAGAAACTGGCCCTGGCGGTCGCAGACTGGCGCAAGGGGGCTGCCTTCGCACCCAGGATCAGTCATTCGATCCCGCTTGAAATCAGGCATCTGGAACGAGCATTTCTTCGCGCAACACGCCGTCTCAGCAAGCATGAACAGGACCTGGAACAGTCGGCCCGCAATCAGGACATGCTGATCCGGGAAATTCACCACCGCGTAAAGAACAACCTGCAGGTCGTGGCCTCACTGCTCAACCTGCAGGCAAGCCGCATCCGCTCCCATGAGGCGCGTGAGGAATTCCGTCTCGTGCGGGACCGGGTGAGGGCACTCGCGACCCTGCACCGCTACCTGTATTCCGAAAGCGGTCTCTCGGCGTTGGATGTCCAGAGTTTCCTGGAGGAGCTTTGCAGCATCCTGCTGTCCGCGAACGGCATGAACGCCCAGACCCGCATCCGGCTGCAACTCGATATCGAGCATGTCCTGATCTCTCCCGATCAGGCCGTCCCGATCGCGCTGATCGTGACCGAAGTCGTCAGCAATGCCCTGCGATATGCGTTCCCGGAGAACAGGGCGGGTCATATCGTGATCAACCTGCACAAGGTTGTTCCAATAGATCCGGAAAAGGAAGGGCTGGTGGAACTGAAGCTGGGTGACGATGGAATCGGAATCAATGCCGGTCAGGCCACCGAGTCCCGCACACGCAGGGAAGGAATCGGGATGCAGCTCATCCGCGGGTTCGCGCGTCAGATCAATGCCGATATGACGGTCAGCAATGAAAACGGAACCTGGTATACCCTGCGTTTCATTCCTGAACGTCCCTCCCTGACGGCATTGGCGATGGCGCGCAAGGCCATCAGTTACGGAGAAGACTCGGGCCTGTAACCGCAAAGCGACGTCAGGTTCCGCCCGCAAATCCACAAAAAAACCTAAATAAGCGGCAAGAATTGCCTGAAGCACTGTCTTGTCAGGCTTTTGCGACCTATATGCAGGGGTCATGAAGGCCGACAAGACAATCGCAAAAGCGTGGGTGAAGGCACAGGGACGCGCAAGCCGCTCCCGAACCTCTGTCGTAGTATTTTTAGGGTTGCTCTCGACCCTGCTGGGACTCCTGCAGGCCTGGGCGCTGGCTCGAACGCTTGCTTCCGTCCTGACCCGCGACACGGACAGCACCGGCCCAGCCATCGGCGTCTTTCTTCTGGCCTGCGTCCTCAGGGTTATCCTGTCCACCGTACAGGACATGACTGCCGCTTCAGCCGGGATCCACGCCCGTCGCCGCCTGCGCCGCGAGGTGCTGGACCGGATCATCGGCGAGGGGCCAGCACTCCTGCGTCGCCATCACAGCGCAGCCATTGCAGCCACACTGGTTGACCGTATCGAAGCGCTTGATGGTTACTTCGCTCGCTGGCTGCCCGCGGCATCACTCTGGCTGGTATCACAGTGGCTGGTCGTGATCGCACTGTATGTGGAAAACCATCCGGCAGGTCTGATCCTTGCGGCCTGCTGTGCCATGCTTCCCATCTTTCAGGCTGTCTTCGGCATTGCCACGGCCGTCGCATCCCGCAAGCAGTTCCTGGCCATGAGCCGCCTTCAGACGCGCTTTCTGGACCGTGTGAAGGGCATTGCGACCATCGTCCTTTCAGGTGGAACCGAACGAGAAACCCAGGCTCTGGCAAAAAGCGCCGATGACCTGCGTCAGCGTACCATGAAAGTCCTGCGGATCGCCTTTCTGGCTTCAGCAACCACGGATGTCGCCATGGTCGCAGCCCTTGTGCTGATCGTCGTGACACAGGCCCACACCCTGATGGGGCATCCCTCTGACGCTGTCCTGACACGCGCGCTGTATGCTGTCCTGCTGGTGCCCGAGGCGTTTGCGTCCTTCCGCGCCCTCTCGGCAGCCTATCAGGACCGCGCCCATGCCACTGCAGCGGCAGAAGCCATGCATGAACTAGCACCGCTGACCGACCGGACGGCGACAGGTCCTGATCTTGTCCCGACCAAAGGCGGCATTTCGGTCACGGCAGAACACGTCTCGTTTGCATGGGATGAGCAGCGCGGCACGGTCATTCATGACGTGAGCTTCGTTCTTCCTGCTGGTGCGACACTGATCCTCGAAGGTGCATCGGGGGCCGGCAAATCCACGCTTCTTGAACTGCTGCTCGGATTTGTTTCTCCCTCGCAGGGACGCATCCTGTTCGACGGACAGGACATGCAGAGCCTTTCGCCCCGCCAGATTTCCTCGCGGATCAGCTGGATCGGGCAAAAGCCCGTCCTGTTTGCCGGAACCATCCGTGAGAACATTCTTTTCGCGCGGCCCGATGCTTCGGCTGAAGATCTGAACCGTGCCGTTTCAGCGGCAGCCGTCGATCAGTATCTGGCGTCGCTCCCAGACGGTCTGGAAACGCGGATCGGCGAGGGCGGGTTTGGCCTTTCCGGCGGTCAGGCGCAGCGTATCGCCATTGCGCGCGCCTACCTCAAGAACGCGCCACTTCTGCTGCTGGACGAGCCGACATCCCATCTCGATCCGAAGACCGAAGCTGAAATCCTTGTCAGCCTGAAAGACCTCGCCAAAGGCCGGACCGTCATCCTGTGCAGCCATTCCGCGCAGGCCCGCCAGTTTCAGGGACGGCACCTCGTGCTTGATGCCGGTCGTGCCATTGCCTTTACGGGAGAAGCCGCATGAGCGCCCCGCTGCCTACAAATCCGGTTGCAGAGACGGGAAGCGAAACAGCGCTGTCCCGCATTCTTCAGGTCTGGCGTCCGCAATATACGCGCCTGATCACCGGTATGGTCATCGCCGAGCTGGCCGTCTGTGCGGGGCTGGCCCTGATGGGGCAAGCCGGTGGACGGATTGCAGGCGCTGCCGTCGGAGCAGGAGCCGCCTATCTCCTCCTGCGACTGTCGGGCGTAGCGCAAATCGTCCTGCGTTATTTCGAACGTCTTTATACACATGACGCCATGTTCCGCGCGCTGGCCGATCTGCGGGTCTGGTTCTATCGCAGGCTCGCTGGCGGTGCTGCGGCCGGTCTGGGTTTCCAGCGTTCGGGAGACCTGCTGACCCGTCTGGTTTCAGACGTCCAGACACTGGACAACCTGTATCTGCGGATCCTTGTCCCGCTGGTATCCGCTCTCCTGACACTCCCGATCGCAACGCTTGTCTGGATGCGGGCGGGAACGGAAGCAGGCCTGCTGACCGGCGCCCTGTTTGCCGTCCTTGCGTTCATTCTGCCACTGATGGGCGCACGCCTGTCCCGTCGCTTTGGTCCGGACATCCTGCGTGCGGAATCGGAACTGCGGATCGCCGCACTCGATCTCACATCCGGTCTGCGCGAGGCCCGGGCCTTTGGCGCTGAAGACGTCCTTGCCGCAGCCGTCACGGACCGTCAGGAAACCCTTTTCAAGGCCCAGCGCCGTCAGCAGACGCGCATGGCGCTCATGCAGGGCTTTGCAGGCCTGATCGCCAAGGCCGGAATTGTCATTATTCTGTGCGCCGTTGCGGGTCTCCTCTTCCCGCAGGCTCCGGCCATTGCTGGCATTACGGCACTGTTCGTCGCAATCACAGCGCTTGAAGGTGTGACGGGTCTGGCGCGTGCGGGCCTGCTGAGCGGGCAGGTCAGCCACGCGGCGCAGCGAATTGTTGAAATTGCCGATCGGGCTCCCCCGGCCCCCGAAGGCAACGCACCTCTCCCGGCAGGTCGCGATCTGCGTCTTGAGAACGTGACGTTCCGCTGGACCCCAGACCGGGCTCCCATTTTCCATGATCTGAACTTGACCCTCCGGCAGGGGGAGCGCGCAGCCCTGATCGGACCGTCCGGTGCTGGCAAATCCAGCCTGGCCGCCCTGATCCTCAAGGCCGCATCTCCCGAACAGGGCCGGATCCTGCTGGGTGGCACAGACATCACCACCCTGCGCGACAGTGACCTGCGTTCACAGATCGCCTGGCTGTCGCAGGCCAGCCATCTGTTTGATGACACCGTGCGTGGAAACCTGCTTCTGGGCCGGACGGACATTCCGGATACGGCCCTGTGGGCTGCGCTCGACCAGGCCAAGGTTGCAGACGTCGTGCGCAACCTGCCAGACGGGCTGGACACCTGGATCGGAGAAGGTGGCTCGAAACTTTCGGGCGGGCAGGGGCGCCGCATCGCTCTGGCGCGTGTTCTGCTGTCCGATGCTCCCATCCTCGTTCTGGACGAACCGGCAACCGGACTGGACGCGGAGACCGAGCGCGCTTTTCTTGAAACACTCAATAATGCGACCGAGGGACGGAGCGTTCTGCTGATCGCCCATCGACTGACCGGTGTGGAAAAACTTGACCGCATCTGGCGCCTTGAGGACGGACAGGTTATTTCCAGTGCGTGCTGACCGGCCTGCGCCGATCCAGCTTCACACTTCTTTATCCTGACAGGACGCTACGCCATGGCACGTTTCCTTTCCTTCGTCCGCATCGCGGCCCCGGTTTTCGTTCTGTCGGCTGCGCTGGCAGGCTGCGCCGAACAGCCGTCGCGTGACAGCTACGTCGTTTTCTTCGACCGTGAATCCGTAACACTCAGCCCCGTCGCCCAGGCTGTCGTGACCAAGGCTGCCACAGCCGCCCGCGCTGAACACGCTTCCGTCGTTCGCGTTTCTGGCTCCGCAGGCACGAACGGTGATGCCGCAGTTCTGAAGGAACTGGCGACAAGCCGGGCCCAGACCGTAGCGACGCAGCTCAGCAATGATGGACTCAACGGTGCACGGATCGAAATGACGCCGTATGTTCCGAGCGAGCTTGAAGACTCCCACGTGGCGCTGCGTCGCGTTTCCATCACCATCGTTCCGGGTCACTGATCCGGCGCCCGGGATGACGCAGGCGCAGAACAGCCCTCCCGTCGCTCCGGGATCCACGCAGCCGCTAACTCCTGAAGGCGTCCTGGCGGAAGTTTTCGGGTTTTCCGGCTTCCGTGGTCTTCAGCAGGAGGCCGTCGAAACGGTCATGCGGGGCGAGGACGTGCTCGTCCTTATGCCGACGGGTGGCGGCAAGAGCCTGTGCTATCAGGTGCCCGCACTCTGCCGGGATGGCATGGGTCTGGTTATCTCCCCCCTGATCGCCCTGATGGACGATCAGGTTGCGGGCCTGAGACAGCTCGGCGTCCACGCCGCTGCCCTACATTCCGGACTTGAGCCGGACGAGCGCGACGAACTTCAGAGCGATCTGCGCAATGGCCGGATCGATATTCTCTATATTTCACCAGAGCGCCTGCTTCAGCCGGCAACAGCGAATTTTCTGTCAAAACGCCAGATTTCGCTGATCGCGATTGATGAAGCACACTGCATTTCAGCCTGGGGGCATGAATTTCGTCCCGAATACCGGGCACTGGCCAGCCTGCCAGAAATGTTCCCGGGCGTCCCGCGCATTGCCCTGACTGCTACGGCCGATCCCCGGACACGGGATGATATCCTCAACGCGCTCGGTATGCCCGATGCGCGGGTCCTGATGGCGAGCTTCCATCGCCCCAACCTTGTCGTGGAAGCCCGCGCCAAGGCCAGCGAGAGCCGACAGCTCCTCGAAACGCTTCAGAACCATCGCGAAGGGGCCTCCATCGTTTATTGCGGCAGTCGCAACAAGACGGAACGCGTCGCTACCATGCTGCGGGACAAGGGCCTGACCGCCCTGCCGTTCCATGCCGGTCTCTCTTCGGTCGAGAAGCGGGCCACGCTGATGCGTTTCCGCTCGGGGGAGGAAATGGTGATCGTCGCAACGATTGCATTCGGCATGGGAATTGACCGGCCGGATGTGCGCTGCGTCGTCCATCTGGACATGCCCTCATCGCCGGAAGCCTATTACCAGCAGATCGGACGGGCAGGACGCGATGGCGAGCCCTCAGACACGCTGCTGCTCTATGGCGGCGAGGACATGGCCCGGGCGCGGTACTGGCTGGAACAGTCCAGCGCGCCCGACCACGAAAAGCGCGTCATGCAGGCCCGTCTGGAAAGCATGATCGCGCTCACGGAAACCACAGGCTGCCGCACACAGGCGCTGCTTGCGTGTTTCGGAGAAAACCTCGCCCAGCCCTGCGGTCACTGCGACAACTGCATCAGCCCGGTTTCGACATTCGATGGCACCCAGGCCGCCCAGAAAGTCCTCTCGGCCATTTATCGCACCGGCCAGCGTCTCGGAGCAGTCCAGCTTTCCAATGTGCTGCGTGGAAAGCTCAACGAAACCATCGAACGCAATGCCTATCAGCATCTTTCAGTTTTCGGAATCGGCAAGGAACACAGCGAGCAGTGGTGGCGCGCCGTCATCCGTCAGCTGATCGCGCGCGGAGCCATCCGGATGCATGGCGAATATGGAAGTCTCGCGCTTCAGAGTGAAATCGCGCGCCCGATCCTGCGTGGCGAGGAGCGCGTGGCACTCAGGCTCGAAGCCAGGGCCGCCCTGACCGCCAGCGCGGGCTCGGACGGCCATACGGAAAACGATCGTCTGTCGGCGGATGAGAAACCGTATTTCGAGGCCCTGCGCCAGTGGCGCCTGTCCGAAGCGCGGGAACAGGAAATCCCACCCTACGTCATTTTCCACGATTCGGTGCTGCGGGACATCGCCCGCGAACAGCCTGCCAGCCGCGCTGAACTGGGAGGCATCAAGGGCGTCGGCGCCTCAAAACTGGACCGCTACGGAACTGCGGTTCTGACTGTCCTGCGCGAAATCAGCGAACCCGCCTCAGCCCAGTAAAGAACGTCAGTCGTGCGTCAGTTCGTCAGGCGCCGTGACCGTGAAGCTGACGGTAATGCTGCCGCCATTGAGAATCTCGAACGTAAACGGCACCTTGCTGCCAGCGGCAGGCATCTCACGGATTCCCATGCACATCATGTGGTAACCTGAACGCGGGAAAATCATCGTGGAGTCGTGGGGTAGCGCCAGATGCGTGAAGAGATCGTTTGCCCCATCCGTCTGCTGCTGGTTCGTATGATGCGCAACGACATTCTGACACAGCGGGGATGAAATCCCCTTCAGCAGGTGATCAACGCTGTCGTCATTGCGAATCGTGAAATAACCGGCCCCACGGTTGGGAAAATAGGCTGACGGGCGGAATGTCCCGTCCATGACCACGACCCGCTGCGCATCATGATCGGCATCCGGCGCCACCGCTGTTCCCGGAAGAGTCTGCTGGGCCATGGCCTGGGCAGTGGAAAGAGCAAAGAGGGCGGTCAGGACAGATACCCGTTTCAACGACAGTCTCCCGGTGTTGTGCGCGATTTCCCAAAGCCATGGGGAAGCCCGTTTGGGCCGGAACGCATCATCCGGTAAAGTGCTCCCATTTCCCCGGCCACGACAAGGCCCGAACACTCAGGATCGCGAATGCGTTGCCCTTTTTGCGGACATGACGACACCCAGGTCAAGGACAGCCGCTCCACGGAAGACGGCGTTGCGATCCGTCGTCGGCGTGTGTGCTCAGCCTGTACCCAGCGTTTCACGACCGTTGAGCGGGTCCAGTTGCGCGAACTGTCCGTGACCAAGGCAGACGGGCGTCGCGTGCCTTTTGACCGGGACAAGCTCGCACGTTCCATCCGCGTCGCCCTGCGCAAGCGCCCGGTTCCCGAGGAACGTCAGGAACGTCTGGTCAACGGGCTGGTCCGACAGCTTGAGGCTTCCGGGGAACACGAGATTTCTTCACATCGCATCGGCCAGCTTGCGATGGACGCATTGCGTGAAGTGGACGGTGTGGCCTATGTCCGCTTCACCAGCGTCTACCGCGACTTCCGCGAGGTCGAGGCGTTCTCGAAAATCCTCGCCGACATGAAACCCATTCCCGGGGAAACGGACATACCGTCCCCCGACGACTCCCAGGAGACACCATGACCGTCACAGACGCCCCCGCCGCAAATCCAACGCGCCGCAGCCGGACCATTGCCCGCGTTGCAGCCGTTCAGGCGCTGTTCCAGTGCGAACAGTCCGGCGACACGGCGGAAACCGTCATCAGCCAGTTCATCCGTCACCGCCGGATCAGTTCTACGGCCTCCTTCGACGATGGCCACATCCCCGATGCCGACCTGAAGCTGTTTCAGGAAATCGTCCTTGGGGTCACGCGGCGCCAGGACGATATCGATGCGAAGCTGAGCGATGTCCTGCCGGAACAGTGGCCGCTACCGCGTCTGGACCCGGTCCTGCGTGCCCTGCTGCGCGCCGCCGTGTTCGAAATCGGGACCGACACACCCGACCGCATCATCATCAACGAGTATCTGGATGTCGCCCACGGCTTCTTCTCGGGTGACGAGCCCAAGATGGTCAACGGGATCCTCGATACCCTCAGCCGTCGCGCCAACGACGGCAACGTCTGATTCATGCCGGGCGCGTCAGGGGCCGAAGCAGCGGGGGCAGGCGAGTTCGGCTTCATCGCCCGTCACTTCCGGCCTCTCGCCGGAGCGGAAAGCCTCGATCTTCGGGATGACTGCGCCCTCATGCGCTGCCCCGAAGGCGAGGAATTCGCCATTTCGACCGATACGATGGTCGAGAACGTCCATTTCCTTCCGAATGATCCGCCGGAGACCCTCGGCCGCAAACTGCTGCGCTGCAACCTGTCCGATCTGGCAGCCATGGGTGCAAAGCCCTACGCCTATACGCTGAACGTGACCGTTCCGCGCGGCGGCCGGCATGACGAAAACTGGTTTGTCGCATTCTCGCGCGGACTGGCGGAAGATCAGAAACGCTATGGCGTGCATCTGATCGGCGGCGATACCACGTCCATTTCGGGTCCTCTGGTCCTCTCCGCTACCGTATTCGGACTACTCCATCACAATACGGCGCTCCGCCGCAGTACAGCCAGACCCGGCGATGATATCTGGGTCACTGGCACAATCGGCGACGCTGCTCTGGGACTGCTTGTTCTGCAGGAAAAATTGCACGATCCGTCGGGATTTCTGGCAGAACGATATCATCTGCCATGTCCTCGGACAGGGCTTCATCTGCACGGCATCGTCAGTGCTGCGATGGATATTTCAGATGGACTGATTCAGGACTGCGGCCATATTTCCGAGGAATCCGGGGTCCAGCTTGTCGTGAACGCAGAGGCCGTACCCGTCTCGTCTGCGGCGGCCTCACTGGGGCATGAGTGGCTCATGCAACGCCTGTGCGGCGGCGACGATTACGAACTGCTTCTCACCTGCGCGCCCGAACGCTCAGAAGCGCTTCAGGCCGCCTGTCAGGCTGCCGAAGTCCCGGTCCACCGCATCGGAACGGTACACACCGGTTCGGGAGTCCGGCTTCTGGATGGAAAGGGACATGAAATTGTCCCGGAACAGGGCGGCTGGCAGCATTTCTGACAGACGCCCTGTGAAGGCGCGGCTTCAGGCCGGATCGTCGATCGGGCGTTCGTAAAGCCGATACCGTTTGTACGGTTCGGGCACGATGCTCTCGGCCAGATTGCGCATGTTGGAATCGGACGCCTGGATCCAGCCCAGCTCCACCCAGGAGTAGGGCAGGGATTTCCGCCGACGCATCAGCTCGGCAATCGCCAGCGAAGGCAGCAGAGCTCCCAGAACCGTTCCGCGCAGGCGCTGTGTTACGCCCAGAAGGATGACACGGGCCGAATGGAAGCGATGCGTCGTCAGGCGTGCAACCAGCTTCACCCAGCCCAGAGGCGAGGGCGCCCCGCCGAGATCACCGGCAATATCGTAAATATTGGGCACAACCAGCGCCATGGCGACAGGCTCGCCATTCTGATCGATCTGGACATAGTGTTCAGGACGAAGGACCGGACCAAGCTGCTTGATCATGGCCTTCATTTCGTAGTCCTGCAGCGGCACGAAGTTGAACTTGTCGCTCCAGGCATCATTGTAAAGCTGACGCAGGATCTCGCCCTGCTGGGCAATCTGCTTCTTCGACAGGCGCCGGATGGCGATGGCCCCAAGACGCCCTTCGCCGATCTTCAGATCACCCGGAACCTTGAAACGCGACTCCGTCTGGTCGTCCAGATCGAGCTTGTAGCTGAGAAGATCCTCGACCGGTTTGTAACCCGCGTCCTCGACCAGCTTGCCAAGCAGACGTGGATGCCAGGGCATCGCAACCATCAGGGGCTGGTCCTGTCCTTCGACCATCAGACCGGATTCGCCATTGCCACTCAGCGTGACCGGCCCGCGCATCGTCTGCATTCCCTGCAGACGCAGCCAGTTCCGTGCCATTTCCAGAAGAGCGCTGACAACGCTCCCTTCCGGAACGGCATCCAACGCACCGAAACAGCCGATCTTCATGCCCCAGTGCTCGATGGCACGATGATCCACGATCGCGGCAATGCGCCCTACGGCCGTGTTGCCGCGCCAGGCCAGAAAGTACCGGATACTCGCATGGCGGAAAATCGGTGCTTTCTTCGGATTGAGCAGATCATCCTGTTCCATGTCGAAAGCCGGGACGAAACCCGCCATTCCGGCATAGATGCGACGCGGGAGCGTCATGAACAGTTTGAGGTCAGCCCGCGTCGTCACTGGCCGAACCACAAGATCATCATGCGGCGCAGGGATGTCAGTCCTGTCGGGCAGTGTCATAATGGCAGGTGTACCTCTGATCGAAAAAAACATCCCGTCCGACGGGGTGATGTGCCAGTACGGCACGGGGTCGCATCTTGTTGCATGGGAGGGCTATACCCTTCCAGCCCCGATCCGACCACGAATAAAGCGGTTTTCCATGCCAGATGCTTCTGTTTCCCCTTCGAACACCCCATTTCACGTCCTTATTACCGGAGGATCAAGCGGCATTGGCGCCGCGCTGGCCCTTGAATATGCGCGCCCTGGAACGCATCTGACGCTCTGGGGACGCAACGCCGCACGCCTCGAGGATATTGCCGCGCAGGTCATCCGCAGAGGCGCTTCGGCCGAGATCCTGTCGCTCGATCTGTGCCGGACCGATGACGCCCTGGCGACACTGCGCAAGGCGGATGATGCACGCCGGATCGACATCCTGATCCTGGGAGCTGGGCTGGGAGACATCCGCCCGGAAGGAGCGTTGACCGAAACGGCCGAACAGGTCCGCGATATTTCCCTCGTCAATTTCACGACCCCGGCGACCCTCGCAACCGAAATGGCCTCGCGCATGGCAGCCCGCAAAGCAGGCCGTATTGCGCTCATAGGCTCGGTAGCGGCCTTTCACGACCTTCCGGTCGCCACGGCCTATAGCGGCTCAAAAGCCGGCCTGGCCCGCTTCAGCACGGCACTTCATGCTGCCATGACGCCACATCATGTCTCTGTAACCCTCATTTCTCCGGGTTATGTCGACACACCCATGAGTCAGCGCCTCGAAGGAGCCCGGCCGTTCCTCGTCTCGACGCGCCGCGCCGCGCGCATGATCGCACGCGCGATCGGGCAGGGCAGGGCACATCTTCTCTTTCCATGGCCTTTCGCTGTCGCCCGCTTCCTTGAAATGATCGTGCCGCGCGCCATCGTTCACCGGCTGCTGAGAACAGCAGAAGTGAAGCAGCGTCCGGTCAGCTGATGCACGCTGTCAGGACGATCCGGAACTTGACGTGGCGGAACCGGTAGGCAACTGCTGCGCATTGGAAAAAGCGCAGGCCACCGGCCAGCATCGCCAGAGGATTTGAGGTGCCATGAGGGAAATCGTAGCCGTCGATATCGGTGGAACGCACGCACGGTTTGCAATCGCGACCATCGAAGATGGCAAGGTCGTCTCACTGGGTGAGGCCACGACACTGAAATGCGCGGAACATGGCAGTCTGGCCCTGGCTTGGGAAACATTCGGACGCTCCCTGAACCGGACGCTCCCGCGCGAAGCCGGCATTGCCGTGGCCTGCCCGGTGAGCGGCGAGATCCTTAAGCTGACCAACAACCCCTGGATCATCCAGCCGAGCCAGCTCGGCGCGCGCCTGCATCTCGACAATTTCGTGCTCGTCAACGATTTCGGAGCCGTGGCTCACGCCGTGGCGCAGGTCGACTCCTCGCACATGAAGCATCTCTGCGGACCGGACATCGACCTTCCGACAGAAGGCGCCATCACGATCGTAGGCCCGGGCACGGGGCTGGGCGCAGCCTGCCTGCTTCGCCGCAGCGACCGCTATTTTGTTATGGAAACCGAAGGCGGCCATCTGGACTATCCGCCGCTCGACGAGCTCGAAGACAAGATCCTCAGCGCCCTGCGTCTGCGGTTCCGCCGTGTCTCGGCAGAGCGGATCGTCTCCGGCCCCGGCCTGACCAATCTGTACGAAGTCATCGCCGAGATGCAGGGCTGGCCCATCACCCTGCGTGATAACCGCACCTTGTGGAAAAACGCCCTCGATGGCTCCGACACGGTGGCCGTGGCCGCCTTGGAACGCTTCTGCCTCAGCCTGGGCGCCATTTCCGGCGATCTGGCGCTGGCACATGGCGCACGCGGCGTCGTCATTGGTGGTGGTCTGGGACTGCGTCTCGCCGACAGCCTCGGCCATTCCGGATTCGCCGAACGCTTTGTCGCAAAGGGCCGTTTCGAAGCGATGATGACCGAAATGCCGGTCAAAATCATCACACATCCACAGCCCGGCCTGTTCGGCGCTGCAGCAGCATACGCGGAAGCGCATCCGTAAAAACGAAAAACAAGACTGGATTTCCGGGGAGAAATCTCTGGAGGTCCGGGCGGGAATCGAACCCACATACGCGGATTTGCAGTCCGCTACATCACCATTCTGCCACCGGACCTCGGCGGAGACAGGCGCTATATCTCTCTTAGTGCCCGAAGGGTCAAGACCGATAATTGATCTTCGGAAGGATTTTTCTTCTGCCTTCCAACAGGCTATTAAGGACTGATTCACATAATGCTGTGATATCATGCATACTTAAAGAGCGGGAAATCTCATGACTTCAGGATGCAACGGCGCGATGAAACTGAAAGCCCCCCTCGGGCTTGGTCTTCTGTCGCTTCTCCTGAGCGGAACTGCTCTTGCCCAGAAATATGACGGTAGCAGTTCACCCAATTTTATCCCGCACACCCTTCAGGAAGCGCTTTCGACAGCGTACCTGACCAATCCTACACTGCGAGAAGAACGCGCTCACCTGCGCGCCACGGATGAACAGCTCCCCACGGCTCTCGCAGGCTGGCGCCCCACGGTCCAGACCAGCCTGAACCTCACCTATTATGATGGCAGCACCAACTACGCCTCGAAAGGCGGCTATCTTGGCAGTTCACGCCGTTATCAGACACCCGGCTACTCGGGCACCATCGGCATCACCCAGCCGCTCTATCAGGGTGGCAAAACGGTCGCCAGCGTTCATGCTGCCACGAACCAGATCATGGCTGAACGCGCCCATCTGATCCAGACGGAACAGGACGTCTTCACCAATGTCGTCAGTGCCTATGTGGGCATCATCGAAGACGAGCAGCTCCTCCAGATCGCCATCAATAACGAACACGTCCTGCAGCAGCAG
This sequence comes from Gluconobacter sp. P1C6_b, assembly GCF_018811945.1. GTDB lineage: Bacteria > Pseudomonadota > Alphaproteobacteria > Acetobacterales > Acetobacteraceae > Gluconobacter. Next base: position 227,264 of record NZ_JACRVU010000002.1, on the reverse strand, counting down.
GTCGAGGCGACCCAGGAACGCTTCCATGTTGGTGAAATTACCCGGACCGACGTTGCACAGGCACAGGCAGCCCTTGCCAGCGCAACCGCTGAGCGGCAGCAGGCTGAAGGCACGCTTCAGAGTGCTCAGGCAACCTATCTCCAGATAGTCGGCATTGCCGCGGCCCCCAATCTGGTGCCCCCGCAACCGCTCAACCTTCCCGTTCACAGTGAACAGGAAGCGGTGGCCACTGCTGTTCAGAACAATCCTCAGGTCGTCAACGCGCTTTTCACCGAGGCCCAGCGCAAAGATAATATTTCCGTCCAGATTTCCCAGATCATGCCCAAGGTTTCTGCCAGCCTGAATTATCAGCATCAGGTCAATCAGGCTTATGGGGACTCCCTACAGGACAACAAATTCGGCGAGATCGAATTCAGTGTTCCCCTTTATCAGGGTGGTTCAGAATATGCCTCGATCCGGGGCGCCCGTCAGGACGCACAGGCGGCCCACCGTGAAGTCGATGTCCAGCGCAGGACGGTCCTTCAGAAGGCCGCTTCAAGCTGGCAGCAGATGGTTTCCTTCAAGCAGTCGATTTCCAGCGACCGCATGGCCATTTCGGCGAATGTGATCGCTCTGGACGGCGTCGAACGGCAGGCTCTCGTTGGCACGAGCACGACGCTCGCGGTCCTTCAGCAGCAGCAGACCCTGCTGCAGTCCCAGCGAACTCTGGTGCAGCATCTTTCAAACCTCGTGACCTCTTCTTACGCCGTCGCGGCCGCGATCGGACGGCTTACAGCCGTCGATCTCAAACTGGGCGTCCCGCTTTATGACGAAAAAGCCTATTACAACGCGGTCAAGAACAGGCTGTGGGGTCTGAGCGACTATGCGATCAACCAGCCCGGTCGATAAAATTTTTCAATAAAACGGAATATTAACAATCCATGACTTCTTCTGACTCGATCCAGCAAGACCAGCATGCCGACAACGCAATGACAGACGTCCTGAGTTCGATCAGGCGTGCCCTTCATGAGGATCCCAAATCGCCTGAATCGACCGATGAGAAGCCCAGCATGCCGTCCCAGGAAGAAGAACTGACCCTCGATAACTCCATGATGGTCGCACCGCCCGTCGCAACGGCTCCGGCCGATACCACCGCGACTTCCGCCTCTGAAGCCCCCCCGGCAGCTCAGCCTGCCCAGAGCGAACCGGCCAAGGATGACCTCATGAACGCCCAGACAGTCGCCGCAGCGGAGCGTTCTCTGGATGAGCTGCACGCCGCATTCAGCGGAGCCACCCCCCTTGCATCCGACACTGTCATCAGCCGGAGCAGCGGCCTGACGATCGAAGACATGGTGCGAGGCGAAGTCCGGAGCATGGTACGCACATGGCTGGATGCCCATCTTCCGTCGCTGGTTGAAATTCTTGTCCGTGCGGAAATTGCCCGTCTGCGTCCACGAGAGTAAGAAGGGCGGCGGAAGCACGTTCTTCCACCTGCTGTACTGACTGTCCTGGATAACCATGCTCGAAAAAAGCTTCGTCCCCGCCGATCATGAAAATGCCCTCTACGACGCGTGGGAGAAAAGCGGCGCTTTCCGGGCTCACCCCGACCAGCCGGGTGAGCCTTTTTCGATCATGTTCCCACCGCCGAATGTCACGGGCACGCTGCATCTCGGCCACTCTCTGAATTTTGTCCTTCAGGACATGCTGATTCGCTGGAAACGTCAGGAAGGATTCAATGTCCTCTGGCAGCCAGGGACGGACCACGCGGGCATTGCCACGCAGATGGTCGTCGAGCGTGCTCTCGACAAGGAAGGCACCAGCAGAACCGCTCTGGGACGCGAAGGTTTTCTCGAACGCGTCTGGGACTGGAAGCAGGAATACGGCGGCACGATCGTCAAGCAGCTCCGCAAGCTCGGTGCCTCGGCGGACTGGGAGCGTGAGCGCTTTACGATGGACGACGGATTGTCTCGTGCTGTCCGAAAGGTTTTCGTTACCCTTTATAATGAAGGCCTGATTTATCGCGACCGGCGTCTGGTGAACTGGGATCCGAAGTTCCGTTCGGCCATTTCGGACCTGGAAGTGGAAAACCACGAGACCAAGGGGTCCATGTGGTACATCCGCTATCCGCTGGAAGACGGCCGGACCATCACGGTAGCCACAACACGTCCGGAAACCATGCTGGGCGATGTTGCAGTGGCCGTTCATCCGGAGGATGAGCGATACGCCGACATGATCGGCAAGACCGTGATCCTGCCGCTTACGGGGCGTCGCATTCCCGTTGTCGCCGATCTGCATTCCGATCCAGAAAAGGGCACAGGCGCAGTCAAGATCACGCCGGCACATGACTTCAATGACTTTGAAGTTGGCAAGCGTCACAATCTGCCGGCTCCGACTGTTCTTGATGAAACAGCCTGTCTGTGGATCGAGGAAATCCGCCCTGAACTGCGCGACGTCGAAGGACTGGCTTCGGTTGCATTCGTCGAAACCCTGAACGGCCTGAGCCGCGAAGAAGGCCGCAAGCAGGTTGTTGCCGAACTTGAGCGTCTGGAATGGCTGGAGAAGATCGAGCCGCACAAGCTTCAGGTGCCGCATGCGGAGCGTGGCGGTGCAATCGTTGAGCCGCGCCTAACGCTTCAGTGGTACTGCGATGCCAAGACCCTGTCCGGCCCCGCGGTGGAAGCGGTCGAAAGCGGAAAGATCGCTTTTGAGCCGCGGCAGTGGGAAAACACGTTCCACGCCTGGATGCGCGATATCCAGCCCTGGTGCATCAGCCGGCAGCTCTGGTGGGGACACCGGATCCCCGCCTGGTATGGGGCGGACGGCAAGGTCTATGTCGCTGAAAATGAACAGGATGCCCAGGCCCAGGCAGGCGAGGGCGTAAGCCTTACGCAGGATGAGGACGTTCTGGACACATGGTTCAGCTCCGCCCTGTGGCCCTTCACGACGCTTGGCTGGCCTGACAAAACGGAAGAGCTGGCCCGTTACTATCCGACCAGCGTGCTGGTTACGGGCTTTGACATCATTTTCTTCTGGGTGGCCCGGATGATGATGATGGGGCTGCATTTCATGGATGATGTTCCGTTCCGGACGGTCCTGATCCATGGGCTGGTCCGGGACGAGAAGGGCCAGAAGATGTCCAAGTCCAAGGGCAACGGTCTCGACCCGCTGGATCTTGTGGCCGAGTTCGGAGCGGATGCGACGCGTCTGGCAATCTGTGCGGGGACGGGTCCGGGGCGGGATATCAAGCTCGGGCGCAAGCGTGTTGAAGAACACCGGGCCTTTGTCACGAAGCTGTGGAATGCCGCGCGTTTCCTGGAAATGAACGGTGCCAAGCCGACGGAAGACTTCGATCCGGCGAGCGTCAAAAGCGCACTTGGGCGATGGATCCTGACGGAAGCGAACGATGCCATCACCGAAGCAGGGCGGGCCCTCTCGGTCTATCGCTTCGATGAATATGCAAACTGCTGCTATCGCTTCGTGTGGAGCCGTTTCTGTGACTGGTTCGTGGAGTTCTCGAAGCCCGTCTTTGCGGCGGAAAATGAGGAAACTGCGGAGTTGCGGGCTGTCAGCGCGCATGTTCTGGGGCTGATCCTGCGTCTGATGCAGCCGGTTATTCCGTTCGTGACGGCGACGCTGTGGCAGGAGCTTGGCTATCCGGGCAAATTCGAAGAGATCCGCTGGCCGGAGATCATGACCGTGACCCGGGCCAACGACGCCCGCGCCGAGCTGGACTGGGTTATCCGGCTGATCGGGGATGTCCGGACGGTGCGTTCGGAAATGAACATCCCGCCGTCGCAGAAGGCACCGCTGCTGCTGCGCGATGGCGCGCCGGAAAATCTGGAACGCGCCAAGACCTGGGCTGAGGCCATTGGCCGTATGGCCCGTGTTTCCGAAGTTGGTGTCGTCGGTGAGGATGCGCCGCGCAATGCGGCTCAGATCGTTCTGGATGAGGCGACCGTTTTCATTCCGCTGGAAGGTCTGATCGACCTTGATGCGGAACGGGCGCGGCTTGCCAAGGAAATAACCCGGATTGAAGGCGAGATCCTCAAGGTGACGCGCAAGCTGGACAACGCGGACTTCGTGGCCCGCGCCAAGCCGGAAGTCGTGGAAGAAAACCGCGAACGTCTGGCGACTTTCCAGAGCGATCTGGAGCGTCTGAAGGCGGCTCTGGGGCGTCTTGCCTGAGTTGAAAACGGCCGCCTGCCTTGGAGGAGCCATTCTTGCCGTCATGGCAGGCGTGGCCGAGGCCCAGGCTTTACCGGAGGGGCGAAGCCTTGAGACTGCGACCCTCGCGGGTGAGCATTTCGAGGTTTCGGTCTTCCGCCCGGCGTCGTGTCAGATCCGGGCCATCCTGTTCGTGCTCGCCGGAAAGAACCGGAACAGCGCCACATATCGCGACGACACGATCCCACTCGCCAGACATGAATGCAGTCTTGTGTTCGCGCCCGACTTTCCCGTGGCACGGTTCTCCGTTCGGCAGTATCAGCGCGGTGGTTTTCCGGCGTTACAGCAGACGCCCCCTGCGGCGACCTACATGAAGCTGCTGGAACAGTGGGCCCGGGCGGTTTCCGGCGAGCCGCGCGTGCCGATCATTCTGATGGGGCACTCCGCCGGAGCGCAGTATCTGGAACGGGTCGAAGCCTATGCTCCGGGCGAAGAGGTCATGACGGTCATCATGAACCCCGCGACCTATGTGGAGCCTGAAACGGAGACAGCGGTCCCCTACGGGTTCCGTAACTGGCCGGAATCCGGCAGTCTTCCGGACCTCAAGCGCTATCTTTCACGAAATATCGCAGTCATTCTGGGTGCTGAGGATACCGAAACGTCCTCAGCCACAGAACATATTCCCGCAGCGACGGAACAGGGCCGCAACCGCCTTGAACGCGGGCAGTGGGCCTATGCCCAAGGGCGGGAACAGGCTGAAAAGCTCAATGTTCCCTTTGGCTGGACGATTACGCTCGTCCCGGCGACCGGCCATGAAGCCTCAAAAATGCTGGCGTCCGCCGAATTGCAGGACGCCGTGGAAAGCGCGATCAGATCCGCGTCTTCACGATGATCTGCGACAGATCGCGAACCGCGCCATGGGCCGCACTCGTGGTCATCGCAGCGTAGGCCTGAAGGGCTTTCGAGACCACACGCTCACGGTTGGGCTTCCAGGCATTTGTCCCGCGTGCATTCATACGCTCGCGGCGGTCGGCAATGTCAGAGTCCGAAACGGCGAGGTGCAGGGTGCGGTTCGGAATGTCGATCTCGATACGATCGCCGTCCTCGACCAGACCGATCAGGCCACCTTCGGCGGCTTCAGGGGACATGTGGCCGATGGACAGGCCCGAGCTTCCGCCTGAGAAGCGACCATCCGTGATCAGGGCGCAGACCTTGCCCAGACCTTTCGACTTCAGATAGCTCGTCGGGTACAGCATTTCCTGCATGCCAGGTCCGCCCTTGGGGCCTTCGTAGCGGATGACCACGACGTCACCGGCCACGACGCGATTGCCCAGGATGGCGGCAACGGCATCATCCTGACTCTCGAAAACCCGCGCTGTTCCCGTGAAGGTCAGGATGCTGGCTTCGACACCGGCTGTTTTGACGATGGCGCCGTCTTCGGCGAGGTTGCCGTACAGCACGGCCAGACCGCCATCCTGCGAAAAGGCATGCACCTTGTCACGCAGAACGCCGCCTTCACGGTCCTGATCCAGTTCGTGGTAGCGACTGGACTGCGAGAAGGCATGAACGGTCCGGACATTGCCGGGTGCGGCCTTGAACAGATGGGCGGCTTCCTCATCTCCGTTCAGGATGTCCCATTTCTTCAGTGCGTCCCCAAGCGTCGGAGCGTGGACGGTCGGAACATCCTTGTGGATCAGGCCCGCGCGGTCCAGTTCTCCCAGAATGGCCGGGATGCCGCCGGCACGATGGACGTCTTCCATGTGCACGTCGTTCTTGGCGGGCGCGACCTTGCACAGATTTGGCACACGGCGCGACAGGCGGTCGATGTCGTGCATGTGGAAATCGACTTCACCTTCGCGGGCTGCCGCCAGAAGATGCAGGACCGTGTTGGTGGAGCCGCCCATGGCGATATCAAGCGTCATGGCGTTCTCGAAAGCCGCGCGCGTGGCAATGCTGCGAGGCAGGACTGAAGCATCGTCCTGTTCGTACCAGCGTCGGGCCAGTTCCACGATCCGACGGCCTGCACTCAGGAAGAGTTCGCGACGGTCGCTGTGGGTGGCGAGCAGGGAGCCATTACCGGGCAGGGACAGGCCCAGCGCCTCGGTCAGGCAGTTCATGGAATTGGCCGTGAACATGCCCGAGCAGGAGCCGCAGGTCGGGCAGGCGGAGCGTTCGATCTGTTCGGACTCGCTGTCGGACACGTCCGGGTTGGCGGCGGCGACCATGGAATCAATCAGGTCCAGCTTACGCGTCACACCCGGGCCGTTGATCTTGCCGGCTTCCATCGGGCCACCGGAGACGAACACGACGGGGATGTTCAGGCGCATGGACGCCATCAGCATGCCCGGCGTGATCTTGTCGCAGTTGCTGATGCAGACGATCGCATCCGCACAGTGCGCGTTGACCATGTATTCCACGGAATCCGCGATCAGCTCGCGCGAGGGCAGGGAATACAGCATTCCGCCATGGCCCATCGCAATGCCGTCATCCACTGCGATCGTATTGAATTCCTTGGCAATTCCGCCGACTTCCTCGATCGCGGAGGCCACCAGACTGCCCATGTCCTTCAGATGGACATGGCCCGGAACAAACTGCGTGAAGGAATTGGCAATGGCGATAATGGGCTTGCCGAAATCGCCATCCTTCATGCCCGTCGCCCGCCAGAGCGCACGTGCGCCAGCCATGTTGCGGCCATGTGTGGTGGTGCGGGAGCGATAGGCGGGCATGGAAGATACTTTCATGACAGGAGAAGGCCCTGATCCATAGCGAATCAGGCGCACGGAAGCCAGTGCAGGAAAGATATGAAAAGCCAGGCCGCCTCCCCTTGCTTGAAAGACTCTGTCCGGTCCAAACTCGCAACAAAGATCAGGAGCCTTTCGTGAGACGTCATTTTCTGAGCCTCGGCACCGCTCTGGCCGCGACATTCCTGTGTGCGGCACAGGCCGCCGAACCTGCCACATCCACCCCTGCGGTCACGCCTGACATGATCCAGACGGGCAGTGACATTCCCGCCCATGTCAGCATGCCGATCGACCAGCGCGATTACATCAAGCGCGACGTGATGATCCCCATGCGCGATGGCATCAAGCTGCATACGGTCATCGTGATCCCCAAAGGTGCGAAGAACGCCCCGATCCTGCTGACCCGCACGCCCTATCATGCCAGCGAACGCGCAAACCGTGTTCCGGACGCATCAACCATGCGTGCCATCCTGCCGCAGGGTGATGGCGTCTTCGTGGATGAAGGCTATATCCGCGTCTTTCAGGACGTCCGCGGCAAGTATGGCTCACAGGGCGACTATGTCATGACGCGGCCGCCGATCGGCCCGCTGAACCCGACCAAGACGGACGATACGACCGACGCCTGGGACACGATCGACTGGCTGGTGAAGAACCTGACCGAGAGCAACGGCCGCGTGGGCATGACGGGATCGTCCTATGAGGGCTGGACCGTGGTCATGGCGCTGCTCGATCCGCATCCGGCCCTGAAGGTTGCGGCTCCGGAAAGTCCGATGGTCGATGGCTGGATGGGCGACGACTGGTTCCATTACGGTGCGTTCCGCCAGCCGGGACTGGACTATTTCACGGCCCAGATGACGGAAGCCGGATCCGGTCCGTCCATTCCCCGCCCGGATGCGGACGACTACACGACCTTCCTTGCCGATGTCTCCACCGGCAATTTCGCGACAAAGGCGGGGCTGGACCAGTTCCCCTGGTGGCGCCGCATGAAGGCCCATCCGGCCTATGATGCCTTCTGGCAGGATCAGGCGCTGGACCAGCTGATCGTGAAGAAGCCGCTCAAGGTTCCGACGATCTGGGAACAGGGTCTGTGGGACCAGGAGGACATGTGGGGTGCGATCCATTCGTGGATAAATCTGAAGGCACATCACACGCAGGTTCCGAATATCCTCGTCATGGGGCCATGGCGTCATAGCGGCGTGAACTATGATGGCTCCACGCTTGGCCCGCTGCATTTCAACGGCGACACCGCATTATGGTATCGTGCCAATGTCATGCGTCCCTTCTTCGATCACTATCTGAAGAACGCGCCCGATCCGCATCTGGACGAAGCCATCATCTACAATACGGGCGAGAACCACTGGGATCACTTCCGCAACTGGCTGAGTGACTGCACCGCGACCTGCATGCAGAAGGGCGAACGCCTGTATCTGCAGCCGGATCATGGACTGGCCTTCAAACGCACGCTGCCCGGCACGGACAGTTATGTCTCCGACCCGGCCCATCCGGTGCCTTTCGTTCAGCGTCCGTACATGATGGGCGAGGATCCACGCTGGAAGGCTTGGCTCGTGACCGACCAGCGGTTCGCCGAAAGCCGCCCGGACGTCCTGACCTACGAAACGCCCGTACTTGATGCTCCGGTCACGGTATCGGGTGTGCCGACAGCCGATATTTTCGCCAGCACCACCGGGACGGATGCGGATTTTGTGGTGAAGATCATCGATGTCCAGCCTGGCCTGACGCCGGATAATCCGCAGATGGGTGGCTATGAACTGCCGATGTCGATGGATATTTTCCGTGGACGTTACCGGCAGAGCTTCACGCATCCCTCCGCGATTCCGGCGGGACAGGTGCAGGAATACCGCTTTACGCTTCCGGCCATGAACCATGTGTTCCAGAAGGGGCACCGGATCATGATCCAGATCCAGTCGAGCTGGTTCCCGCTCTATGACCGCAACCCGCAGACCTTCGTGCCGAACATTTTCGACGCCAAGGCTTCGGATTATCACGTCGCGACCCAGACCATCCATCGCGGTGGCGATCATGCCAGCGCCGTCTGGCTCCCGACCGTCGCACCCGCACAGTAATCCCGCGCATCACGCCATCCGGTAACTCGTCAGACAGGATCAGCCTTCCCATATAGGGGGCTGATCCTTTTAGCGGAGCATCATCATGACGACCCAACAGTCTTCCATCCTTCTTGGCGCAGGCTGCTTCTGGTGCGTCGAGGCCGTCTTTACCGGTCTGCGCGGCATCATTTCGGCCGAACCGGGCTATGCCGGCGGCTCCGTCGACAATCCAAGCTATGAAGACGTCTGTACCGGACGGACGGGCCATGCAGAAGTCGTGAAGGTCGTGTTTGATCCGGCCGAAATCGGCCTGGAAGACGTCCTGCGCGTGTTTTTCACGACGCATGATCCCACACAGCTCAACCGTCAGGGCAACGATGTCGGCACGCAGTACCGCTCCGTTATTTTCGGGGATGCCGCCCAGCAGGAAACAGCTCGCAGGGTGCGGGATGAAATTGCGTCCGAAGGCATCTGGCCTGACCCGATCGTGACCTCCATCGAAGGGGCCGCCCGTTTCTGGCCGGCCGAGGAGAAACATCACGATTATTTCGCCCGCAACCCACAGACGGCGTATTGTGCAGCCGTGGTGGCTCCCAAGGTCGCCAAGGCCCGCAAGCTTTACCGCGATCGCCTCAAGCAGCCTGACTGAAGCGGAGGATGGGTGCTTTGTCGTGGAGCGTTTTTCGGATACCGTGACAAACCATGACAAAGACACCTTCTTTCCCGCCGCTCCGTACCCGCCAGGCCCGCTATGAAGCCGGCGTGGTCCTGCGCAAGACCGTCAAGCGCAGCAGCCACGCCCTGTGGGTTCCGCCCGCAAAGCGCCCTGATCCGATCGGGATTCTGCTAGAGCAGGGGAAGAGCCGGATCGCGGACCTGCTGCCGATCCGCCATCAGCGCATGAAGGCCTCGCCCTTCGCTTTCCTGCGCGGAGCAGCGGCAGTCATGGCGTCTGACCTGTCCTTCACGCCGAAAACCGGACTGCGGGTGCAGTCCTGCGGAGACTGTCATCTGGACAATTTCGGATGCTATCCGTCTCCGGAAGGGCTTCCGGTCTTCGATATCAACGATTTCGATGAAACCGCTCCCGCGACGTTCGAGTGGGACCTCAAGCGTCTGGCGACCAGCCTTGTGCTGGCGGGACGCGAGGCTTCACTGTCCGGGAAGCACTGCCGTCATCTGGCTGTCTCGGCCGTTCAGCATTACGTCGATGAAATTATCCGTCTGTCAAAGCTTCCGCCGCTTCAGGCCTGGAACGAGCGGATCGATCTGCGGGCGGTCATCGACGGGATCGTGGACGACAGGATCCGCACAGGCATGATGGAGAAGATCCAGTCCGAGCTGGGGGCCATTTCCGGGCATTTCGGCATGATCGATCCGAAATCTTCGGGACGTCTGAAGGAACATCCGCCTTTTGTCACGCGCCTGCCTCAGCACAACGACATCGTTCGCGGCGCCTTCGCACGCTATGTCAGCGACCTGCCGCCGGAACGCAGGATCGTTCTGGAGCGCTACGCCCTACAGGACGTGCTGTTCAAGGTCGTCGGCATTGGCAGTGTCGGGACGTTCTGTGCGCTCGGACTGTTCACGACCGCCGATAACGAGCCTCTGATCCTCCAGATCAAGGAAGCCCAGACCTCCGTTCTCGAACCTTTCCAGGGCGCTGTGGACCTGCCCAACCATGGGGAGCGGGTTGTCACCGGGCAGCGCATCATGCAGGCCAGTTCGGATACATTCCTGGGCTGGACGCACACCACCGGCAAACGCACGACCGACCAGACCGGACGCAAGGCCGGTGGGGGCCGGGATTTCTATGTGCGTCAGACCAAGGATGTCCGTCTGGCCATGATCGGCGAGAAGATCGAGGACGCGCTTCTGCCGGAATATGCCGCACTCTGTGGGCGCACTCTGGGCCGTTCACATGGTCGTTCCGCCGATCTGCCCCTGCTGGCCGGCTATCTGGGGAAGGGACATTCCTTTGCCCGCGCCATTGCCGATTTTGCAGTGCTCTATGCCAATCAGAGCGAGAAGGACTGGAAAGCCTTCACCCAGGCCATCGCGGACAAGCGCGTCTGCTGCGCCTGAGGCGCGAGGCTTATTCCTCGTTCTCCAGATGGAAGCGGTCGGATTCCTCATCATAGTCGAACAGCTCGGCATAACGGGCCCAGCCGATGGCCGTGGTGAGGGTCTGCCGCGCATAATCGGGTGACATGCTCTCTTCCATGGCCTTGCGGAACCGGGCCGCATCCACAGTGTGGCTCGAACGCTCGTCCAGTGTGCTGCGGATGGAGCGAAGCAGAGGCAGGTGATGCAGAAGCGCTTTGCGCATCAGGTCCTTGCGGGTGTCTGAATCTCCTTCGACAAAAGCCTGACCATCGGGTGTCAGCAGAATGTCGCCATCCTCCAGCTCCGCCAGATCCAGAAGCTGAAGCGACTCACCCAGCGGCAGAAGGTCATCCAGCGTCATCTGGAGACGCTGCGCCAGTTCCGGCAGATCGGCCCGTCCTGAGAGCGGTTCACTTTCAAGCACTTCCATCAGTCCGACCAGAACCTCCACCGCCAGATCCGGCAGCACAATGGAGAAGGGCGGAAGGGCGGTGGCCGAGGCGACAGGTGGCTGGACAGGGTCTGCCTCGGAGACGATGGGGGCGCGACGGGTCATGAGCGCGTAGATCTGGTCCACGAAGCGCCGGAAATCCTCGTCATCGCGGTTGCGCGGATGGGAGAAGGGGACCGCAATCTCATGCGTTACGCGGCCGGGACTGGAAGAGAAAATAAGGATGCGATCACACATCAGGACCGCTTCCTCGATCCCGTGCGTCGCAAGAAGCATGGCTTTGAGCGGCAGACGTTTCTCGTCCCACAATTCGATCAGATCGGTCCGCAGGTTCTCGGCACTCAGGACATCCAGCGCCGAGAACGGTTCATCCAGCAGAAGCAGGGACGGCTGAAGCGCAAGCGCGCGGGCAAAGGAAACGCGTTGACTGAGGGCGTCGGAAAGCTCTTTCGGATAGGCGTTCTCGTAGCCTTCAAGCCCCATGACCCCGATGGCGGCATCGGTCATGGCTTCGCGCTCGGCACGGGGCAGACGGCGCATTTCCAGACCCAGCGCCACATTCTGCCGCAGGGTCAGCCAGGGAAAGAGCGCGCCGGACTGAAAGACCGTCGCCACACCATCCAAAGGCCCCGTCACGGGCTCTCCCTGCCAGAACACCTGTCCTGACATCGGGGGCGTCAGTCCGGCCATGATCCGCAGCAGGGAGGATTTTCCGGAGCCGGATCGCCCGAGAAGCCCCAGGATTTCACCCGTCCGCACATCGAAGCTGACATGATCGAGCACGACCAGATCCGTGCTGCTCTCCTTGAGATAGGTCTGGCGACATTCGCGAAGGGACAGGAGAGATTTCATGGGTCTGTGGATTTCAGCCTGAGGTTCAGATCGTATATTTTTGTGCCGCATTCACGGCGAGAGGTTGCAGGACCAGTCGATCCAGCAGCATGGAAAGAAGCGTCAGCAGCATCAGCGCGAACGTCTGCGCTGCCACGGCCCCGCTCAGGGCCTCTGAGAGCAGGGCGGCCCCAAGACCGCTATCGGACGGCACGAAAGCCTCCGCCACCATCACCGCATTCCAGACCGGCACCACCGCCGTCAGCAGGCCGCCGCACAGTTCCGGCGCGATGGCCGGCAGCAGAAGGCGCCGCCACAGCAGGACACCCCGCAGACGCAGGCCCGCCGCAACCTGTCTGAGGCCTGAGGGAATGGCTTTCGCCGCGTCGAGCACAACGACCCCGACCAGCCAGTGCGCGCCCAGAAAGAGCAGAATGACCGGGGAATCGAGCCCCAGTTCCCGGCAGAGCGGATAGAGGAGCACGGCCGGGAAAAGACCGCAGGCCATCACGGCCATCCGGCAGACATTGCGCAGGGAAGATCCGTGCTCGCTGATCACAAGGCCCAGCGGAACCCAGACCAGCATACACAGAAGCAGCGTCCCACACACATGCGAAAGCGTGAGCATGCTCTCGGCCAGATCCGCGGGAACCTGCCGCAGAAGGCCAACGTGATAGACCGCATAAACCAGAAGAAACAGAGAGACGACAGGCAGGAGTGCTTCTGGAAGCTCCCGGATTGTCCTGTCGCGCTCGGGGAGGATGCTGCGCGGTCGGCCCAGCCGCCAGTTCCCGATCCAGACGAGGGCATCACTCACGCCCCCACTGAGCCAGAGCATGAGCTTTGTGCGCCTCCAGATCGTCAGCAGCCAGGATTGCGGACGCGAGCGTTCCTCGAACGGGCCTTCAGGCCGGTAACGCTGCGCCCAGCCCACCATGGGGCGCATGAGAGCCTGATCGATCACAAGGATCAGCAGAAGAATGATCCCGGAAACTTCGACGATCCGGAGCGGATGATGGTCCAGCATGGCCTGCAGGGCAGCCGCACCGCATCCGCCCGTCGCCTGATGGCTCATCAGCATCATCAAACCTTCGGCGGACAGCAGCCGAACCCAGAAAGCCGGCATGGCCTGCATGGCCCTGAAGGTCGTCAGCGGTACAGCGATTGGCATCTGAAGGCGCCAGAAACGCTGCCAGCCCGTCATGCGGAGGCCGATCGCAACTTCATCAAGCGCGGGGGGAAGCGTGTCTTCCGCATCGAGCACAGCCGTCACGATCCGCCAGATCATGCTAGACGCGGCAACCAGCATGATGGTCAGGGCCGGGGGGAAGAGCGCCGCCAGGATCCCGATCAGCCCAAGACCCGGAACGGCACGGGCGACAGAGAGGGCGGGGATGAGAAATGCCCTGAAACGGGGCCACTGACACGCCGCCCCAGAGAGAAGCAGCGATGCCGCCACGACAATCAGCAAGGACAGGATCACATGCAGGAAGGTCAGCCCCGCCATGTCCCACAACGGCAGGGGAGCACCGGGTGGCATGGCAGACAGGACAGGCGCTACAGAAGCGCGGGGCAGCATCAGGAGCGCAAAAGCGGTCGCACAGAACAGGATCGAAAGCTCGACGCCGCTCATGCGCTGGCGCCAGCGATGCATGATCCGCATGGGCATGGCCATTGGGCTGCCCGTCATGATGCGCGCGATCCTTCCTCTTGATGGAAACCAGAGGTTAGAAAGAGACGTCTGGAAGGCTCAAGTGTTTTCTGCATGTCACCGGCCGGATCAGTGGCCGGTGCTGCCAAAGCCGCCCTCACCACGCACCGTCTCGTCCAGCGTCTCGACTTCCGTCCAGCGCAGGCGGGAGACCGGGGCCAGTACGCCCTGCGCGATCCGGGTGCCACGCTCGACGGTGAAAGGCTCGGTGCCTGCATTCATGACGATGATGCGAAGCTCGCCGCGATAGTCCTCGTCGATGGTGCCGGGAGAGTTGGGCAGCGTGATGCCATGCTTGAGGGCCAGACCCGAGCGGGGGCGCACCTGAAGCTCGTAAGCAGGTGGCAGGGCAATGCACAGCCCGGTCGGCACCAGAACGCGCTCACCCGGAGCGATCGTCATGGGGGCGTCCACAGCGGCCAGGAAATCAAATCCTGCAGCACCGGCAGTGGCATAGGCGGGAAGGGGAAGGCCTTCGGAATGAGGCAGGCGCGTGATGCGCACATCAATCAGGTCTGTCGTCATGGCCCCTGTCTTATCGCGGATTGTGATCCCTATGAAGACGGATCGGCAAAGAAGGCTGCGATCCGCTGGACGAGCTGCTCCGCAACGTCCGTCTTGTCCATTTCCGGCCAGCTCTGAACGCCGTTGTCGTCGATCAGGCTGACGGTATTGCGCATGGCACCGAACACGCCCTGACGCACATCATTGGCCACCAGCCAGTCGCATCCCTTGCGCAAACGTTTAGTCTGGGCATTTTCCAGAACATCATCCGTTTCGGCCGCAAATCCCACGACGAGGCGCGGGCGTTGTGGCGCATGGCAGAGCGTCGCCAGAATGTCCGGGTTTTCCACCAGTTCGAGGCTGGGCGGCCCGTCACCGGTCTTCTTGATCTTGCCCGGCGCCAGTTCCTTTGCACGCCAGTCACTGACAGCGGCGGTACAGACCGCAGCATCGACCGGCAACGCCGCTTCACAGGCTGCCAGCATCTCGCGGGCGGTCTGAACGGAAATACGGTGGACGCCTTTTGGCGCGGGGATCGAGACCGGTCCGCTGACCAGCGTGACCTCCGCCCCCCGTGCTGCCAGAGCCGCCGCGATGGCATAGCCCTGTCGACCGGAAGAATGATTGGACAGAAACCGTACGGGATCGAGCGGTTCGACAGTCGGGCCAGCCGTCACGAGAATACGGCGTCCGGCCAGCGAGCAATCCGGCGTCAGGATCTTCAGAATGGCGTCGCGGATAACGGAGGGCTCGCTGAGGCGGCCCGCGCCGACTTCTCCGCAGGCCATGCTTCCCACGTCCGGCCCGACGATGGAAACGCCCCGCGCTTTGAGGATTTTCAGGTTGGCCTGGGTCGCAGGATGTTCCCACATCCGCACATTCATGGCGGGGGCCAGCAGGATGGGGGATGTGGCCGCGAGCAGAAGTGTGGTCGCCAGATCGTCCGCGAGGCCATGGGCCATGCGCGCCATGATATTGGCCGAGGCGGGGCAGACGACCACGAGATCCGCGCTTCGGGCCAAGGCGATATGGCCGATCTCGCTTTCCTGCGTCGGCTCGAACAGAGCGTCATGCACGCGCTCTCCTGCCAGCGTCTCAAGGCTGAGCGGGGTGACGAAGGCTTTGGCGGCCTCGGTCATGACGGGCGTGCCGGCAATGCCCTCAGCCCGCAGCAGGCGCACCAGTTCAAGCGCCCGGAACGCCGCGATGCCGCCCGAGACGATCAGCAGGACGCGGCGCATGGTCTTACAGACGCCAGCCGGAATGGATGGCAGCGATGCCACCCGAGAGATTGCGATACTGGACCTGCTCCAGTCCGGCGTCGCGCATCATCTGCGCCAGCGTTTCCTGATCGGGGAACATGCGGATGCTTTCGGCGAGATACTGGTAGCTCTCGGAATCCTTGGCGATGATCTGACCCATCTTGGGAAGAACCTGGAAGGACCACATGTCATAGATCGGGGCGAGGGCTGCAATCTCGACCTGCGAGAACTCCAGGCAGAAGAAGCGGCCGCCCGGCTTGAGCACACGACGCGCCTCACGCAGCACGGCCGACTTGTCCGTGCAGTTGCGCAGGCCAAAGGCGATGGTTACGCGATCGACGGAGCAGTCGGGCAGGGGAATGGCTTCCGCATCCACCACGCAGACCTCGATCTTGCCGATCAGCCCGGCCTTGATGGCGCGGTCACGCCCCACGGAAAGCATGGCGGCATTGATGTCGGACAGGATGGCCGGGCCACCGCCGGCACGGAGCCAGCCAAAGGTGATGTCCCCCGTACCACCAGCCAGATCCAGCAGCTTCATGTTCGGGCGCGGATTGAGCATGCCTACGAAAATGCGCTTCCAGACGCGGTGAATCCCCAGCGACATCACGTCATTCATAATGTCGTATTTCCCGGCGACGCTCTCGAACACCTCCCGGACCATCGTCTTTTTCTGGCCGCGCGGAACACTCCGGTAGCCGAAATCGGTGGTGTCCTCGGCGTGTGCGGAGGACTGGAAGGGCGAGGCGTTGTGTTCTGCGCTATCGGTCATGGGGCAATCGATATATCGTTGAGGCCAGCCATGCCAGAGCTTCCAGAAGTCGAAACCGTCATGCGCGGATTTCGTGATGCCTTTGAAGGGCACCGAATCAGCCATGTTTCCGTCAATCGTCCAGACCTTCGTTGGCCGTTTCCCGCTGATCTGCGGGAAAAGCTGGAAGGCCGTCACGTTTTCTCATTCCACAGGCGCGCGAAGTATATTCTCATGCGTCTTGAAGGCGGGTGGAGCATGCTGCTGCATCTGGGCATGTCGGGCCGACTCACGATTGGCCGGGCAGGGACAAACGCGACTCCGCCAGCACACGAGCATCTGGTCCTTGAAACGGACAGCGGCGCGAGGGCAGGGCTGGTCGATCCCCGGCGCTTTGGCATGGTCGATCTGGTTCGGACATCTGAAGAGGACAGGCACCGCCTCTTGGCCCATCTGGGGATGGAGCCTCTCTCGGACGCCATGACCGGTCCGGCACTGGCGGACCTGTTCCGGGGCAGGCGCTCGCCGATCAAGTCTGCGCTGCTGGACCAGAAGCTGATCGCAGGTCTTGGCAATATCTATGTATGTGAGGCGCTGTTCCGCTGCGGCATTCACCCCGAGCGGCAGGCCTGTACCCTGACGAAAGAGGAGAATGCCGCCCTTGCAGAGGCCATTCCGCAGATCCTGGAGCAGGCCATCGCGTCCGGAGGATCGTCCCTGCGCGACTATGTGCAGGCTGACGGCACGAAAGGCGGGTTTCAGGACCTGCACCTCGTCTATGGACGTGAAGGCGCTCCATGCCCCAACTGCGGCGCGGGGAGCCCGATCCTGCGCATGACGCAGTCAGGCCGTTCGACGTTCTTCTGTCCGACCTGCCAGAAATAGACCCAGAGACAGGCGGCGTGACAGGAAGATGCCCCCATCCTGTGTAAAATGTGCAAAACGCTTGACGGGACCCGTCCGGACAGAGTAGACGGCGCCAACCATTTACGCGACCAAAACGCAAACTGAACCGAAAGATCCATGGCAAACACAGCTTCTGCCCGCAAGCGTATCCGTCAGAACGAACGTCGCCGTGAGCGCAACGTTGCCCGCATGTCCCGCATGCGTACGTTCATCAAGAAGGTTGAACTCGCCATCCAGGCCGGTGACAAGTCCGCTGCTGCCGAGGCCTTCAAGGTTGCACAGCCGGAAATGCAGCGCGCAGCAGGCAAGGGCGTGATTGCCAAGAACACGATCAGCCGCAAGCTGTCCCGTCTGTCCGCCCGCGTGAAGGCTCTGGCAACCGCCTGAGCTTCACCTTCGGGTCGGAACTGAAGAACGCGCTCCCCACCAGGAGCGCGTTCTTTTTTGACTGCAGCTCCTGACATCTTTTTCCCAAGCATCTGACCCCGGGTTGCCGATGGGGAACACCCTCATGACATCCCGCTGAACCCTTCGTGTTCCAGCTTGCTTCGGGCTGAACGGACGCCTATTCTGGGGGTTCGACAAAAAAGTATCGGATGCTCTGGCTTCTCCGGAAATTCGCCAGCTTTTCTGCTGCAGGTTTCTGTCGAGAGCACAATCGCCCTGCGCGCAGGGAACCACAACTGATACCCGCCCCGTGCGGGAATGGATATGAAAGGGGGTACAATGGTGGAAAACGCTCAGTATCTGGACGCCAGCGCCTCCGCCCCCGGTTCGACGACACCGCTGGAAACCGCCTGGATCCGCGTTCGTGAGAAACTGAAGAGTGAGGTTGGCGAGGTCGAATACCGGACATGGCTCCGGCAGATCGTTCTGGGACCACTCGAAGAAGATGAACTGACCCTCTACCTGCCCACGCGTTTCCTGCGTGACTGGGTCCGTAGCCAGTATGAGGAGCGCCTTCAGACGCTCTGGCGTACCGAGCGCGAGGATATCAAAGGGGTTGAGCTTCAGGTCAAGCGTGGGCTGCCTGAAGTCTCCATGAGTGACACAGAGGACGGGGAAGACGGCCCGGTCGAGGGGCATGAACTCGCTCCGCAGGCTGCTGCCCCCGAAAATCGCAGCGATCTGGCCGTTCCGCTCGATCCGCGTTTCACGTTCGATACCTTCATCGTCGGCAAGCCCAACGAGTTTGCCTATGCCTGCGCCCGCCGTGTGGCGGAAAAACCGTCGAGCCCGGGCTTCAATCCACTGTTCCTGTATGGCGGAGTCGGCCTCGGCAAGACCCATCTGATGCACGCCATCGGAACGGAGCTGACCCGGACCGGCAAGGTCTCCGTGGCTTACATGTCCGCGGAAAAGTTCATGTACCGCTTCATCGCGGCGATCCGTTCGCAGTCCACGATGGAGTTCAAGGAACAGCTCCGTTCCGTTGACGTGCTGATGATCGATGATCTCCAGTTCCTGATCGGCAAGGACAACACGCAGGAAGAGTTCTTCCATACGTTCAATGCCCTCGTCGATGCTGGTCGCCAGATCATCGTCAGTGCCGACAAGAGCCCGTCCGATCTGTCAGGTCTTGAAGACCGCCTGCGGACCCGTCTGGGCTGTGGCATGGTCGCAGACATCCATGCCACGACCTTCGAGCTGCGCATTTCCATTCTGGAAGCCAAGGCCAAGGCCTCGGGCACGCATGTTCCGTCCAAGGTTCTGGAATATCTTGCCCACAAGATTACGACCAATGTCCGCGAGCTGGAAGGCGCGCTCAACCGCCTGATCGCCCATGCTGATCTGGTCGGACGTCCTGTGACGCTCGATACGACGCAGGATGTTCTTAAAGACATGCTGAAGGCTCATGACCGTCGCGTCACGATCGAGGAAATCCAGCGCAAGGTCTCCGAGCACTGGAACATCCGCCTCACGGACATGTCCTCGGCACGCCGTGCCCGTGCCGTAGCACGTCCGCGTCAGGTGGCCATGTATCTGGCCAAGCAACTGACAAGCCGGTCTCTTCCGGAAATCGGACGCAAATTTGGCAACCGCGACCACACGACCGTCATGCACGCCGTCAACCGCGTCACCGAGCTGATGGATCAGGACACATCCTTCGCCGAGGACGTGGAACTGCTGCGCCGGATGCTGGAAGGCTGACCTGTCCGGACCTCCGATCCCTCTCTTTCCCGAGGGGCGGGGGTCTGCTAGGTTCTCTCAATTAATTCAAGATCTTCGCCGAGGCTCGGAATGAAATTCAAGGTTGACCGTACCCTGCTGCAACGGGCTCTGGCGCATATTCACGGCGTTGCGGAAAAGCGGAATACCATTCCCATCCTGGCCAACGTTCTGATGAGCTATCAGGATGATGTTCTGCGCCTGACGGCAACGGACATGGAAATCGCCGTCGTGGAAGACGTTCCGGCGAGCGGCGAGCGCTCCGGCTCCACGACCGTTCCGGCGGCGGTGCTCTTTGAGATCGTCCGCAAGCTGCCTGATGGCGTTGCTCTGGAGTTCGATCATCAGGACAGTGAGGCACCGCTCGCCTTGCGGGCCGGCCGTTATGCCACCAGCCTGAACGTGCTTCCGGTCGATGATTTCCCGGCGATGGTTGCAGGCGATCTGCCGCATCGTTTCACGATCCCGGCAGCAACACTGCGCGGCCTGATCGATCGTACTAAATTCGCCATTTCCAACGAAGAAACCCGTTATTATCTGAACGGCATCTATTTGCACGTGGCAGAAAATGGCACGGTTCCGATGCTGCGTGCAGTGGCTACGGACGGCCACCGTCTTGCCCGCGTCGAGACGGATCTTCCGGAGGGCGCACGCGGCATGCCGGGGGTCATCATCCCGCGCAAGACCATCAACGAACTGCGCAAGCTGCTCGACGAAGGCGCTGCCGATCTGGAAGTATCGCTGTCCGACACCCGCATCCAGTTCCAGGCTGGTCCGGTCCTGCTGACCTCCAAGCTGATCGACGGTACCTTTCCGGAATATGAGCGTGTCATTCCCAAGGGTAATGACCGCATCCTGCGCGTTGGAAAGCGCGACTTTGCAGCAGCCGTTGGTCGCGTCGCAGCCATCAGCCAGGAGCGTTCGCGTCCGGTCAAGCTGTCCGTCACGCAGAACATGCTGAACCTGTCGGCCACCAGCCCTGATCAGGGCGTGGCACATGAGGAACTGGACGAAAACGCCGTTTCCTACGACGCTACGCCGATCGAAATCGGTTTTCAGGCCCGTTATCTGAC
Organism: Gluconobacter sp. P1C6_b; assembly: GCF_018811945.1. Taxonomy (GTDB): domain Bacteria; phylum Pseudomonadota; class Alphaproteobacteria; order Acetobacterales; family Acetobacteraceae; genus Gluconobacter. Next base: position 206,550 of record NZ_JACRVU010000002.1, on the reverse strand, counting down.
GGACATCACCGATCAGATCGACGTGGAAGTGGAATTCGCATTTTCCGACAGCTCTGCTCCCACCATCGTCCGTGACACGGCATCGCCTTCGGCGCTGTATGTCCTGATGCCCATGCGGGTCTGAGCACGAACCGCGTTTGAAACTGACCCGGTGAAACTGACCCGGCTCGCGCTGACGGATTTCCGGAATTACACCCATACCGTCTGGACCCCGGATGCTTCCATCCTGGTTCTGACAGGAGAGAACGGTTCCGGGAAAACCAACCTGCTCGAAGCCGTTTCCCTGCTGGCACCCGGTCGCGGCCTGCGGGGAGCCGCACTTCCCGCTTTGTGCCGTCAAGGCGCAAAACGATGGGGGGTCGCGGCCACGCTCCAGTCGGGACTGGACGAATTTCAGATTGGAACGGGAAGCGATCTGAGCGAAAAACAGCGCCGGACATTCCGGCTCGATGGGGAAAACATCCGCTCCCAGGCTCTGATCGGCCAGAGGTTTTCCTGTGTCTGGCTGACGCCTCAGATGGACCGGCTTTTTCAGGAAGGATCAAGTGGTCGGCGGCGGTTTCTGGACAGGCTGGTGATGGCGCTGTCTCCCGATCATGGCCGCCAGATCGCAGCGCATGACCGCTCAGTTGTCAGCCGGAACCGGGTTCTGTCTGAACGTCCGAACGAGGCGGAATGGCTTACTTCCATAGAAGACTCCATCGCTCGTCATGCCGTCGCAGCGTCTGCCGCTCGGCTGGCACTCATCGAGAGCATGAACGCCCATCCTTTTGAAAATGATGGATTTTCTTCCAGTACGCTGCATCTGGACTGTGCCATCTCAAGCCGCCTGACAACCCAGCCGGCCCTCGAAGTCGAAGACTGGATCAGGAACAGCCTGCGATTGGCCCGCACAGAAGACCAGCAGCGCTCCACGACATCCGTTGGCGCCCATCGGGCCGATTTCACGCTTTCGGACACCGCCACGGGACGTCCGGCCGAGCTTTCGAGCAGCGGTCAGCAGAAGGTCATGCTGACCGGCACGATCCTGTCCCATGCGCGGCTGATGACACAGGAACGCGGGCAAGCTCCGGCCATCCTGCTTGATGAACCCCTTCTTCATCTGGATGAGATGCGCCGGCACGCGCTTCTCGACAGCCTTGAGGAACTGCGGGCGCCTGTCCTGATTACCGGCACGGATGCCGAGGCATTCACGCCGATCGCAGGCCGCGCCCAGTTTTTTTCCGTCAGGAACGGCACCATATCCCCTTCCTGACACCCCGCCGCCGCTGGCCTAAATGAACGGCAGGGGCTATACTGATCCATCAGTTATTCAGAGTACCACGGAGACCGTCACGCGCATGTCAGAGACCCAGAACCAGCCCGAGATTCCTGGCGCAGACGGTGAAGATTACGGCGCTTCCTCCATCTCGGTCCTGAAGGGGCTGGACGCCGTCCGCAAGCGTCCGGGCATGTATATCGGCGATACCGATGACGGCTCGGGCCTGCATCACATGGTCTTCGAAATCATCGACAATGCGGTGGACGAAGCTCAGGCCGGCCATGCAACCTACTGTATCCTGACTCTGAACGGGGATGGTTCCGTTTCGGTGCGCGACGACGGCCGTGGCATTCCAACCGATCTGCACCCCGAAGAAGGTATCAGCGCCGCCGAAGTCGTGCTGACCAAGCTTCATGCCGGCGGCAAGTTCAACCAGAATTCCTATAAGGTTTCCGGTGGTCTGCACGGCGTGGGTGCGGCCGTGGTGAACGCCCTGTCCGAATGGATGGAAGTGCGGATCTGGCGCAACGGGCTGGAGCACAAGATCCGCTTCCAGCATGGCGAGCGCGACGAGGCCCTGCATATCATCGGGCCGTCCTCCGAAGACCGGGGCACACTGGTCACGTTCAAGCCCAGCAAGCAGACCTTCACGAAGGTCGATTTCGATATTTCCATTCTTGAACGCCGTGTCCGCGAGCTCGCATTCCTGAATTCGGGCATGCTGATCATCCTGCGCGACGAGCGTCATGCCGAACCGAAGGAACTGCGCTTCCACTATGATGGTGGTCTGAGCGCGTTCGCGGAATGGCTTGATTCTTCAAAAACTTCCATCGTCACACCCCCCATTACGGGCGAGATCGACAATCCTGAAAGCGGCATCCGCGTCGAGTTCGCGCTGACCTGGAACGACAGCTATCACGAGACGATGCTGTGCTTCACCAACAACATCCCGCAGCGCGATGGCGGCACGCATCTGGCCGGTTTCCGTCAGGCCCTGACGCGCGTCGTGGGCAAGTATGCCGAAGGTGTGGCTAAGCGTGAGGCAGGATCACTGACGGGCGAGGACATGCGCGAAGGCATGACCGCCGTCCTGTCCGTGAAGGTCCCTGATCCCAAGTTCTCCTCGCAGACAAAGGACAAGCTCGTCTCGTCCGAAGTCCAGCCGGTCGTCCATGCTGCTGCGTCCGATGCGATCTCCCACTGGTTCGAGACGCATCCCAAGGAAGCGAAGGCCATCGTCGCCAAGATCATCGACGCCGCCAGCGCACGTGAAGCTGCGCGTCGCGCGCGTGAACTGACGCGCCGCAAGGGGGTGCTGGATGTGTCCTCGCTTCCAGGCAAGCTCGCGGACTGTCAGGAACGCGATGCGTCCAAAGCTGAAATTTTTATTGTCGAGGGTGACTCCGCAGGTGGCACGGCCAAGCAGGGACGGGACCGTCGTTTTCAGGCCATCCTGCCGCTGCGTGGCAAGATCCTGAACGTCGAGCGCGCCCGGTTCGACCGGATGCTGGGATCAGCAGAAATCGGAACGCTGATTACGGCGCTTGGCACCGGCATCGGTCGGGGTGAAGTCGATCAGGGCGGTTTCTCGGCCGAAAAGCTGCGCTACCACAAAATCGTCATCATGACCGATGCTGACGTCGACGGTTCGCATATTCGCACGCTGCTGCTGACCTTCTTCTTCCGTCAGATGCCGGAACTGATCGAGCAGGGCTATCTCTATATCGCCCAGCCGCCGCTTTATCGCGCCAAGCGCGGTCAGGAAGAGCGTTATCTCAAGGATGATGCCGCTCTTGAACAGTATCTGCTGGATAAGGCGCTGGCGAATGCCTCCCTGCGCTTTGCGGATGGTCGTGAACTGACGGGAGAGCCTCTGGCCGAGGAAATCGCCTTCCTTTCGGCTGCCGCCCGTCGCCTTCAGAGCATTGCGTCCAAGGTTCCCGTCTGGGTCATGGAGCAGGCCGCCATCTCGGGTGTGCTCGACAGCGATATTGCTGTCGCAACCTCACGGATGTCCGAGTTCCAGCAGCGTCTGGATGGGGCTTCGCTGCCCAACGAGCGCGGCTGGAAAGTCTCCATTTCGGAAACCGGTCTGGAATGCGCACGTTCCGTCCGTGGCGTAGGCGAGGTTTACCGGATCGAGCCTTCGCTCCTGCGCTCTGCGGAAGCCCGCTGGCTGGTGTCGGAATGGGAACGTCTGGCCCGCGATTTCGCAAAACCCGTCACGCTCACGCTCGACCCCACGGCTTACGAACTGTTTGGCCCCGCAGCCGTCATGGAGCGCATCCTGCTTCAGGGCCGTCGCGGCCTGACCATCAACCGGTTCAAGGGTCTGGGCGAAATGAACGACGAGCAGCTGTGGCACACCACACTCGATCCTTCGACCCGCACTCTGCTGCAGGTCCGGGTCGGGGACGTGGAAGATGCCGGACAGGTGTTCTCGACGCTGATGGGTGACGTCGTGGAGCCCCGCAGGGACTTCATTGTCGGCAATGCCCTGAAAGTGGCCAATCTTGACGTTTAAGGCTCTTGTCGCAGGGACCGCACTTGCCCTGATGGCCGGGCTGGGCTGTAGCCCGGCCCGGGCCGAGGGGCAGGTCAATGCCGCCTATGCCGTTTATCTCAAGGGCTTTCACGTCCTGAATGCGCAGGCCTCCTATCAGCTCCAGCCCTGGGGCTATGGTGGCAGTACGCAGATCAAACCTGCGGGTCTGATCAGCTGGTTCGTGACCATGGACGTGACATCCCGCGTTGAGGGGAAGTTTACGCCCGATGGCAACGTGCAGCCGGTGCTGTTTGACAGTGGTGGCATTTCCCGCGGCAAGCACCGCCATGTCCGGCTGGAGTTCTCGAACGACACTCCAAAAGTGACGGATCTCCAGCCCGCGGAAACCGACCGCGAACCGATCCCCGACAGCTCCCTGCCGCATACGGTCGATACTCTGAGCGGTATGGCGCATCTGCTGCATGCTCTTGCCACGACCGGGAAATGCGACGGAACCCAGATCATCTTCGATGGAATTCGGCTGAGTGAAATGGTGGTCCATGGTCCGACTGCGGCAGACATCCCGCAGGGACAGGACGAGGCCTATTCCGGACAGGCCCTGCGCTGTGACTTCATAGGGCGCCAGCTTGCCGGCTTTGTGAAGGACTCTCCGAACAGGGCAAAGCTGGCCTCTCCCCAGCCGGGATCCGTCTGGTTCAAAAAGATCGACGGTCTGGGACTGGTCCCGATCCGGATCGAGTTCAACCACCCCAAACTCGGGCGTGTCATGGTTGTCATGCAACACGCCGTAGCTCCCTGAACAGAGCACTCGAACGTCTTGCAATAATCGGCAATTCGAAGTGATGACACAGTCTGCGGGCTCCGTTTGACGCGGACCCGTGGTTTGGATACCCCGGGCGGGATATGACCGACAGCACCCATTGCACCACTGCCATCATCCTTGCCGCGGGCCTCGGCACGCGCATGAAATCCCATCTGCCTAAGGCGCTGCATCGTCTGGGCAACCAGCCGATGATTAACCATCTCATCACAACTGCCCGACAGGTCTTCGATGATGTGGTTGTCGTCACGGGACCGGACATGCCGGACCTTGAAAAGGCCGTCCGACCTTTCAAAACCGTCACACAGATCGAGAGGCTTGGCACAGCACATGCCGCCAACACGGCGCGGGACCTGTTCGGCACTGGCGACGTGGCCGTTCTCTATGCCGATAATCCGCTGATTACGGCAGAGACGATGCAACACCTGCTGGCCGCACGCAGGGAAGGCGCCAGTCTGGCACTTCTTGGAATGCGGCCAGCCAAACCGGGGCGTTATGGCCGGATTGTCGAAGACCACGGCAGGGTCGTGAAGATCGTCGAATTCAAGGATGCCACGGAAGATGAACGCCGTATCACGCTGTGCAATGCGGGCGTCATGTGTGCCAGAGCTGACGACTTCCGGACCTGGCTTGCGAATGTCGGCAACGACAACGCCCAGGGCGAGTATTACCTGACAGACGTGGTTGAAATGGCTGCCAAAGCCGGACCGGTCGTTTGCGTGGAAGCACCGGAAGCCGAACTGGCGGGCGTTAATTCCCGCTCGGAACTGGCTCGCGCCGAGGCGACGCTCCAGACCCGCCTGCGAAATGCGGCTATGGATGCTGGTGTTACGCTTGTTGCTCCTGAAACCGTTTTCTTCAGCACCGACACCGTCATTGAGGCGGATGTGACGGTCGAGCCAAACGTTTTCTTTGGCCCCGGCGTCAGGGTCCGTACCGGTGCCCTCATTCGTGCCTTTTCCCATCTGGAAGGCTGTGAGGTCGGGGAAAATGCGATGATCGGTCCCTATGCCCGGCTGCGTCCCGGCACGCTCTGTGCCGCGGAGACGCATGTCGGAAATTTCGTCGAACTCAAGAATGTAGAGCTGGGTGAGGGTGTGAAGGCCAATCACCTGACCTATCTTGGCGATGCCTCGATCGGGAGGGGCACGAATGTTGGAGCAGGGACCATCACCTGCAACTACGATGGCGTGTTCAAACACCGGACCACAATTGGCGAGCGCGTGTTCGTCGGCTCGGATTCCATCCTCGTGGCTCCCGTAACCGTCGGCGACGATGCCCTTATTGCGGCCGGCAGCGTCATCACCAGTGATGTCCCGCCCGGCGATCTGGCTCTGGGCCGGGCACGGCAGACGCTGAAAAGCGGGCAGGGCCTTCAGATCAAACAGTCTCTCAAAGCTCGGAAGGAACAGGGCTGATGTGCGGTATCTGCGGTATTGTTGGACACCAGCCTGCCAGTCCGATCGCGTTCGAAGCGCTCCGCCGTCTTGAATATCGCGGATATGATTCCGCCGGCATCGCCACACTGACGGCATCGGGAAACATCGAGCGCCGTCGTGCGGCTGGCAAGCTCGACAATCTCGAGCATGTCCTGAAAGAACACCCGCTGCCTGGCACGACTGGCATTGGGCATACGCGTTGGGCCACACATGGCGCGCCCACGGAAAACAACGCTCACCCGCATGAAGCCGGTCGTGTGGCCATCGTCCATAACGGCATCATCGAGAACTTCGCCGAGCTCAAGAAAGAGCTTGAGGCGAAAGGACGCGTGTTCCGGACGGAAACGGATTCAGAGACGGTCGCCCATCTGGTCGATGACTATCTAGGGCAGGGGCTGGAACCTCGGGAAGCAGCTTTTGCCGCAATCAAGCGGCTGGAAGGTGCCTATGCCATTGCCATGATCTTCAAGGATCATGAGGGCCTGCTGATCGGGGCCCGCCATGGCGCTCCCCTGGCCGTAGGTTACGGCAACGGCGAGATGTTCCTGGGGTCCGACAGCATTGCGCTGGCTCCGATGGCCCGGAAAATGACCTATCTGGAAGATGGGGACTGGTGTGAGCTGACCCCCGGTCATGTCGCGATTTTTGATATGACCGGATCGGAAGTCAGCCGTCCGGTTCAGGACCTGGCCTTCATGGCGGGACAGGTCGGCAAGGACGGCTACCGGCATTACATGGAGAAGGAACTCCATGAACACCCCGTCGCCATCGGACAGACGCTGAAGCGCATTACCGACCCGGCTTCAAAGCGCATCGCCCTTCCGAAAATGCCGTTTGATCCGGCGCAGGTTCCCCGCATCACCATCACAGCCTGCGGGTCCGCCTATTATGCCGGCATGGTGGGGCGGTACTGGCTGGAATCCCTTGCGCGTATCCCGGTGGAAATCGATGTCGCATCCGAAATGCGCTATCGCGAGCCGCCGCAGCCAGACAAGGGCGTGGCGCTGCTGATTTCCCAGTCTGGCGAGACGGCCGACACATTGGGAGTTCTGCGGAGCCTCAAAAAAGCCGGGCAGAGCATTGTTTCCGTGCTCAATGTTGAGCATTCGACCATGGGACGTGAAAGCGATCTCGTGCTGGGTATGGATGCTGGGCCAGAAATCTCCGTAGCCTCTACCAAGGCTTTCACGGCCCAGCTTTCCGTTCTGGCTGCTTTGGCGATTGACTTCGCGCGGGCCCGCGGCACCATGGATCAGGCCCGTGAAGAACGTCTGACGGCCAGCCTGCTGGATCTACCGTCCCGCGCTGCGGAAGTCTTTACCCGCACCAGGGATATCCAGGCGATGGCGGCTGTTGTCGCACAGGCCCGGGACGTCCTTTATCTGGGGCGCGGCATCTGCACGCCGATCGCCTTTGAAGGTGCATTAAAATTAAAGGAAATCAGTTACATCCACGCCGAAGCTTATGCGGCGGGTGAACTGAAGCATGGCCCCATCAGCCTGATCGACCAGACCGTCCCGGTCGTCGCCATAGCACCGTCCACGATCCTGTTCGACAAGACGCTGTCCAATCTGCAGGAAGCGAAGGCGCGTGGCGGACGCATTCTCGCCTTCACCGATGCAGAAGGTGCGAAACGTCTTGAGGGCGTGGCGGAACAGGTTGTCATCATGCCGGATGTGGACGCTTTCGTGGCCCCGATCCTGTATGCCATTCCCGTTCAGATGCTGGCTTATGAAGTGGCCCTTCTCAAAGGGACGGATGTGGACCAACCGCGTAATCTCGCCAAATCCGTTACGGTAGAATGAAAAATTTCCCTTTCGGAGGGGATTTTTTGCAAACATTATCATGACATTACGCATGGCAGGCTGAAGGAGAGGCAGAAATGGGCGGAGACGTAGTATCCGGAAGACCAACCGGGAATTCAGGGCTCTCTCCCAGCGCCTCCGAAATCACCCTGCGCGAAGCCTTTGTCAGGCGGCTGGATGAGCAGGGATTTGAAGGCGATATCAACCTGCAGGTCTCGTCTCGGCTGGTTTCTTCCACCGATAACAGCATCTATCAGCGCCTTCCGGCCGCCGTTATTCATCCACGCACGCAGGAAGATCTCAACCGGGCCGTCCGCGCTGCAGCAGATGGAGACCTGACCCTTGCGATCCGTGGCGGCGGGACAGGCACCAACGGACAGTCGCTGACAGATGGTATCGTCCTTGATGTCTCCCGCCATCTGGACCGGATCCTGGATTTCGATGCCGAGGCAGGGACGGTCACGGTGGAACCGGGCGTCATTCTCGCGCGCCTCAATGCGTTCCTTAAACCTCACGGATTTTTCTTCCCCCCTACGGTCTCGACCGCCACCCGAGCCACGATCGGTGGCATGATTGCGACCGATGCGTCAGGCAAGGGATCGCGCATTTACGGTCGGACTTCCGACTACATAGAAACGATGGACGTCGTGCTCTCGGACGGAACCGATCTGCAGGTCGGCCGACTGACAGCCCCACAGTTGAAAGATGCGATGAGCAGGAAAGGGCTTGCCGCCCGCGCTTATCGCGAAGTCCATCGGGTCGTTACGGAACAGGCAGACGAGATCCGACGCGTCTTCCCTGACATGAACCGTGGTCTGACGGGATACAACCTTCAGAACGTCCTCCTTGAGGACGGAAGCTTCCATATCGCACGCCTCCTGGCCGGGTCGGAAGGCACGCTTGCCCTGACCAAGAAGGTCGTCCTGCGGGTCAGACGTCTGCCAAAATACCGGCAACTCATCGTCGTTCGCTATGCCAGCTTCAACGATACCCTGCGCGATGTTCAGACGCTTCTGCCCGCCAACCCGTCTGCGGTAGAAGTGCTGGATGACCGCGTTCTTGCCAAGGCCCAGCAGGACGTGACATGGCACGCGCTGGAACGCGTCCTTGGCACCAGGTCTGCGCTCCCGGTCAAGGGTATGAGCTTCGTCGAGTTCGTCGGGGACGATCTGGACCTCCTGCAGGAACAGATGGCCCATGCCGTCACCCTGCTTGAGAACTCTCCCCACAAACCCATTGATCATAAAGCAGTTTCTGACCCTGACATTATCGCGAACCTCTGGACGCTACGAGAAAAATCCGTTGGTCTTCTCGGGCGTCCGGACGGTCACAAACAGGGCGTTCCGTTCGTCGAAGATACTGCCGTTCCCCCGGTAGTCCTGCCTGAATATGTCAGCGAATTCCGCGACATTCTGGACGGGTACGGACTGTCCTATGGCATGTTTGGACATGCCGATGTCGGCTGCCTGCATGTCCGCCCATTTCTGGACATGCTCACGCCGCAGGACCGGGCTCTGATCCGGCCGATTTCAGACGCGGTGGCTGCTCTGACGAAACGACATGGTGGTCTGCTCTGGGGCGAGCATGGGCGGGGCTTTCGCGGCGAGTTCTCGCCCCTGTTTTTTGGAGAAACGCTGTTCGCGGAACTCTGCCGGATCAAGGATATCTTTGATCCCAAAGATATTTTCAACCGTGGCAAGCTGGCGCCAGGTGGGGCAGGCTATCCCGTGGACCGCATTGACGGCATCCCGTTCAAGGGCAGCTTCGACGAAGATATTGCTCCCGCACTCCGCGAGCCTTACGCCCTGTCCGTCAGTTGCAACGGTAATGGTGCCTGTTTCAACCGTGAGCCGGACATGGCCATGTGTCCATCCTACAAGGCCACGAAAGACCGGTCACAATCCCCGAAAGGGCGTGCCCTTCTGCTCAGAAGCTGGGCCAGGATGCGCTCCCTGCCGGACAACGCGCCCGACCGGGAGATGCTCCCGGTTCTGACGGAAGAACTCAAGGCGTCACTGGACACCTGCCTGTCGTGCAAGGCCTGCGCGACGCAGTGTCCGATCCGCGTGGATATTCCGTCCATGCGCTCGAAGTTCCTTGCAACCTACTTCCGCGACAACCGCAGGCCGGTTCGCGACTATCTTGTCTATTGGCTGGAGCCCCTGCTGGCGGTCGGAAGAGAAGCTCCGGCGCTGGCCAATCTCCTGATGCACAATCCGGTCTCGCAGGCTGTTCTGTCGCGGATCGGGCTGGTGGATCTTCCGCATCTGAAGCCTGCCCGACTGGGAGCCGACAGTCGGGTCTGCCGCTCCTGGCTGCGTCGTAACCGTCATAACCCGCGGGCGGTAATCCTGATCCAGGATTCCTTTACCGGCAGCTTTGACGGTGGCCTCATCGAGAAAGTTCATGCGCTCCTGACATCTCTTGGGCTGGACGTGAAAGTCACGCCCGTCTGGGACAACGGCAAGGCCCGCCACGTTCTGGGATTCCGCAGGGGCTTTGGCGTTACGGCCCGTCAGACATTGCGGAAGCTGCGAGGCCTGGCGGCTTTTGATATTCCGGTCGTTTCTCTGGATGCCGCTACCGGGCTCATGTTCACGCAGGAATACAGGGAAGTCTCAGGGAACACCCCCATCCCGGCCGTTCTTCCGCTGGAAACCTATCTGCGCGAGCAAATAGAGCAGGGGGCGTTCGCGCAGGTGCCGAGCGGAAGCAACGCCAAATCCCTGACGGTCATCTCGCACTGCACGGAACAGGCTGCCCGTCCGGAAAGCGCGGGAGACTGGGCCTTCATCCTTCGACATTTCGGCGTGTCTGTTCAGGCAGGAAAGGCCGGATGCTGTGGCATGGCCGGGCTGTTCGGGCACCAGAAAGAACAGGCGAGCCTCTCCCGCCAGATCTTTGATCAGAACTGGGCAGGAAAAGTGAAGCAGCCGGTCCTGACGACCGGATTTTCCTGCCGCTGCCAGACCGAGCGCATGGCCGGTTATCGTCCGTCCCATCCGGCGGAAGCATTGATCTCCGCGTTGCAGGAACGGTCCTGAAAACAGGACGTTCATAACGATGAAGCGCCTCTGGACGCACCCCGTCCAAGCTGTAACACTGTTACCTGTCCGATGATGCGCGGCTTTTCGTGCAGGCCCTGTGGAGTACGAATGTGATGTCTTCCCTTCCATCAAGGATTTACGCTGTCGTCGACCATCCGCGCTGGGTGGAACGGCTTGGTGGAGCGGGTCTGCGTTTCATCGAACTCTATCTGCGTGATCTGCCGGAAGAAGAGATCAGGGCGCAGGCCCTGCTGGCACAGGAACTGGCCGCACGTTTCAATGTTTCTCTGGCGCTGAACCGCTACTGGCAGACGGCCATCGAACTGGGCTATGAATGGCTGCATCTTGGCCCGGAAGATCTGGAGACGGCGGATCTCGACGCGATCCGGACCGCTGGCATCAAATTTGGCATCTCGACCCATACGCATGAAGAGCTGCAGACAGCGCTCGCCTGCAAGCCGGATTATGTGTCCTTCGGCCCGGTCTGGTCCACGCAGCTCCGGGGCGTTCCTCTGACGGGCCGGGGCCTGGAGAAACTGGCAGAATGGCGCGGGCTGTGCGGCAATGTTCCGCTGGTTGCCATTGGCGGCATTACCGTGCCCCGGCTGGCGGAATGCCTTGAGGCAGGCGCCGATACGGTTGCCGTCATGAGCGACTTCATCGGCCATCAGGACCCGGAAGGGCAGGTCCGACGCTGGCTCGACGCTGTCTCCCGGGAGACAGCACCAACTTGAAACACGTCAAGTCGTCTGAGAACGACCACATGAAGGAGCCGAGACAACGATGATGGTGACAGGACTGGCAGCCGTACTCCTAGCGCTTGCGTTCCTGCTCACGCTTGTCAGCATCATCCAGCCTCTCGCGAAACGTCTCGAGATTTCCGAAGCTGTCCTGTTGGCCCTGACCGGGATCGGGCTGGGTCTTGTCGCGTCCCTGATCGTGCGTTCCTCGGCCACGGATCTGCTGGACGGGGCGGCCGAGGCGCTGATCTATTTCCCGGTCAACAGCGAAGCCTTCCTGCTGATCTTTCTGCCCGTTCTGGTGTTCCAGGGGGCCATGGCCATCGACGTACGGCGTCTGGCCCATGAAACGGCAACGGTGCTTCTGCTGGCCGTCGTGGCCGTTATTGTCTCGACAGCCACCATTGGATTTGCGCTCTATCCGTTTGCCAAACAGAGCCTCGTCGTCTGCCTGCTTCTGGGATCGATCGTCGCGACGACCGATCCGTCTGCCGTGGCCGGGATCTTCCGTGAAATCGGGGCGGCCTCGCGTCTGACGCGCCTTGTCGAAGGTGAGGCGCTCCTGAACGACGCCGCGGCCATTTCGATCTTCTCGATCCTTCTGGCGGCCGTCACGTCACATCATCAGATCCATCTGGCCGACGCGCTGATGGACTTCCTGACCGCCTTCATCGGGGCGATCGTGGTTGGCGTCTGCCTGGCGCGTCTCACATTGCTGCTGATTGCGGGACTGGGAGGATCGTCAGCTTCGGAAGTCACGCTGACGCTGGCGCTGCCTTATGCCGTTTACATCCTGTGCGATGAGATGCTCGGTTTTTCCGGAGTGGTCGCAACGGCAGCCGCGGGGCTGACGGTCTCCGCTTATGGGCCGTCGACCTTCCGGCCACAGGTCTGGCGTTTCCTGAACGAGATGTGGGAGCAGCTCGTTTTCTGGGCCGGCTCTCTCGTGTTCCTTCTGGCCGCCATGCTGGTGCCGCGACTGCTGATCGGCATGACGAAATGGGATTTCGTGCTGATCCTGATCGCCAGCGTCGCTGGTCTGATCGCACGTTCGGCCGTGATTTTCGGAATGCTGCCGCTTCTGGCCATCACGAAGCTCTCGCCGCCCGTTCCCAATCCCTTCAAGGCCACGATGGCCTGGGGGGGCATCCGTGGCGCCATTACGCTGGCGCTGGCGCTGGCCGTGACCGAGAACCAGAGCGTCTCGAGCCCCGTTGCCCATTTCGTCGGCATCATCGCCACCGGCTTCGTTCTCATCACGCTTCTGGTCAACGGGACCACGCTGCGGGCGCTCGTCCTGTTCTTCAAGCTGGATCAGCTGTCGCCCATCGATCAGGCCATCCGCCAGCAGATCGTCGGCATCGGCCTTGGTGAGGTTGCGGAACGGACACGGGAGCTTTCCGAAGAGCTCGGTTTCAGCGAGCAGACCCGCGCCGGCGTCATCAGTCGTCTTGAACGGCGTGCGGAAAAGGAGAGGGCGGCCAACAATTTTGAATCTGCCCTGAGCGACCGCAATCGCGTCAATATCGCCCTGATTACCATCGCCAACCAGGAGCGCTCCCTGCTGCTGGACCTGTTCCGCATTCAGGGACTATCCCGGCGCGTGATGGAGACATTGCTGCGCACGGCTGAATCCATGGCCGATGGCGCACGTCTCGAAGGACGGTATGGCTATGTCCGTGCGCTCAAGCGCCGTCTTCAGCCCTCGTGGCGCTTCCGGATCGCGCAGGAACTCCACAGCCGCCTGCATATCGACGAGCCGCTGACGAACTGCATGATGGAGCGTTTCGAGATGCTCATCATCGCGCATCTCGTCTCGCTTTCGCTCCAGCGCTTCATCCGCCAGCGCATGGAGCCGACACTTGGCCCGCGTATCACGGAAATCGTGTCTGAAGTCCTCGGCCGCCAGCGCAAGCTGCTGGACGATGCTCTGGAGACGCTGCGTCTGCATTATTCCGGTTATTCCGAAGCGCTGGAAAGCCGCATCCTGCGCCAGATTGCCCTGCGTCTGGAGGATGAGGAATATGACGCGCTCGAAGCGGACAATCTGATTTCCGAGGAGCTGCACCGCGAACTACACCGTGAGATCGAGCGCCAGCGCGCCCGGTTGGATGCGCCGCTGCGCTTCAATCTCAAGAGCGGCATCGAGCAGCGTCTCAGGGCCTTCCCGGCCTTCAACGGCGTTCCCGACAGTGTGCTTCAGAAACTTTCGGGCAAGGTCTCCATGCATTTTGTCTCGCCTGGAGAAATCCTGTTCAAACGCGGACAGCGCGTGCGCGTCGTCTATGCGCAGGTGGCAGGACTGGCGGAAGTCAATCTGGCGGAACGGGACCTGCTGTTCGGAAGCGGAGACCTGATCGGTGCGGCCTCCGTCATCCGCAATGAGACCATGCCCGGGACCGTCCGCTCCCTGCAGTTCAGCCATCTGCTTGCCATTCCGCGTCCGGTGTTCGAGAAGCTGCTGAAGGAATATCCCATCGTTCAGCGCCTCATTATCCAGCGCAGCAAGAAAAGGGCGGATGGGCTACTGACGCCCGTCACGGTCCGTACGCTGGATGGCGATGCTGTCTCAACGGCATCGGCCCCGGAAATGCGCCGACTGGTTGCGCCGCCGTCTTAAGGGACGGGTGGCGCGGTCTCTTTGCCGGGGGCCAGAAGGGCACGGAAGCGCACGGCACAGAAGCCAAGGATTGCCGCTGCCACAAAGGCGGCTCCTGAATGCAGCAGCCAGAACGAAACATCGGAAATCCGTCCCAGCAGCGTCGCCAGCTTTCCGATCAGCAGATTGGACAGGAACAGATGAAGCGAGAAGCAGGCGACGAGAATAGTGTTGAGGCTCACCGGGGCAGCGCGTGAGAAAAGCGCCATTCCGATCGCATAACTCATCGAAAACCCGATGTCGTTGATGATGTGAAAGGCCAGTCCCCAGAGCAGGCTGACCTCATGGGGACCCGGACTGATCCATGATCCCAAAGCCAGCATCAGCGGCCCGAAAGCCCCAATGAACGTCCCAAGCGTGACCTTGGAGATCTCTGACAGATCAGGCCTGCGACGTGCATAGGCCTTCCAGAACCAGAGGACCAGTACGGCGCACAGGGTGCTGATAAATCCGTCCAAGGAAATGAGATCACTCACCGGCATCTCGTATCCCAGAAGGTGAAGCTGGAAATGCTCGCGCCCCCAGAGCAGGTAGCCGTCGAAGATTTCCGAGTTCGGAACGGCCCCCACGGCCAGAACAGGAACAAGCGCCAGAAGCAGCCAGGTCGTCTTTTTTTCCTGCGACGTCAGGGCAAGGCGTGCGTGCTTTATGTCCGGAGCCGGAGCCTCAGACCGAAGCACCGCAACAGCAGGAGCGGGGAGCCAGCGCCGCCCCACGAGATAGACCACCAGCCCGATCAGCATGCCCAGGCCCGCTGCCAGAAAGCCCCAGTGCCATTCAATCTGTGCAAGGCTCGCACACAGGACCGGGGACACGATGACCGCGATCTGAAGCCCCATCATGTATATCTGATAGGCATCTGAACGCCGCCGGTCACCCAGTTCATACAGCGCGCCGACCTGTGCCCGCAGACCACCTGCCATGCCAAGCCCGGCCAGCAGAAAACCGAGAGCCAACACAAAGCTCCAGTCAAATGACATCAGGAAATGGCCCGCTGTCATCAGGATAGCGCCCAGCAGGATGGTCCGTGTCTGGCCGAGGACGCGGTCCGCCAGAAAACCGCCCAGGAGAGGGGTGGCATAAACCAGCGCCAGGAACAGGCCTGTAATGGCTGCGCTCATGGCGCGCGGTCCGACAGGCGCATAAAGGGCCGAAACAAACGCCTCAAGCGGCCCGAGACCCACAACGGCTCCTGAATGAGCCGGCTGCAGCAGATGGTCCGTCAAATACAGGGCCAGAATGGCCTGCATCCCGTAGAGCGAGAACCCGACCCAGCCTTCGGTCAGCGTCAGCACCCACAATCCGATGGGATGCCCCCAGAGTTCCCGCTGTTCTGGTTCCCGCTGTTTTCCGGCGGAAGACTGTTCGACAACAGGGGAAGCAGGAAGGATCTCGGTCATGCGGCCTCATTCGCACAGGGGCGGGATAACCTGCGTAAAGGGAGAAAGCCGCTGAGGTAAAGGGGGAGAGAGGGCAATGGCGAAATGCCATAGATTATATTTGTGGCTTTTTGCCATAGAACCATAACTCGACAAGCCAGCATCCAGCCTATGGCAAAATGGCCTAATTCCTAAAATTGGCATTTTGCCATAGGTGTCATGTTTGCCGTTACGGGAAAGCCTTGCATCCATCCGAAAGCAGCCGCTGGAAGCCGGAAAACCAGAAATGGCATTTTGCCATACATGGAAAACGGCTGAAAACTGCTGATGTTATTGCTTACAGATCAATCTGACGGAGAAAAATCCGGACGTATGCTAGGGCCGGGATCGTACATACACGAATGTCGTATAAGATATATTATGCCAACTATTGTGTCCAAAAATCCTGATCTGCTGACGTTTTTGTGAGAACACGTCCTATTGTTGCGAAGAATGTCTTCATTCGCGCTAGGAAAAGCATTGTAGTCCATTCTACCGGTGCACGCCCGCATTGCGAGTACCGGTGTATCCGCGGGAGCGGCTGTTATATGCCATCTATGTCACTGTGCCGCCTGAGTCTCCTGGGAAGCACATTCTGCATTGCTGCACTCTCCGTCCTTCCGAATGTCGCACGGGCAGATGATTATACGGAGCTGCTCGACATTCTCCGGGCCAAGGGCAGCCTGACCCGCTCGGAATACAATGTTCTGCTGGCCCATCACCAGCATCACTCGCATCCTTCCCTACAGCGCGACGATGACAGCCCCCCTGCCGCTCCGTCGCGTCATCGCAACCGCTACATGCGCTATGGCCCCCAGAATGAAGGCAGCAGCCTGGACGCTCCGCCGGATGTGACGACCATCGCGGCCGTTTCCGCAGCGCGCCGTGCCGCCATGGAAGCGTCTGCCAGTGCGCAGGATGCCCGCAATTCGCTTCTGGAAGCGCGCCGCACCTACAATCCGGACAGCATCGTGCGCGTGAAGCCCTATGTCGCGGGCAAAGGCGTTACGATCCAGGCCGGCCAGATCGACATCAACATCTCGGGCTTCGTCAACGCTTACTACACCTATAACAGCCCTGCCGGTGGTCGCGCTGTTGCTGGTGGCGTCTCGACCGGCAGTAGCGGCTTTGATTCCTCGTCCGTTCGTAACGGCCTGCTGCCGGGCGGCCTGATCCTCAAGCTGAACACGGTTCAGGACGGGATCAAGCTCGGCGCCGTCTTCGGCATGTATCCCGGCATCAACAACAACAATCCCAGCACCTTCAACGCCAACTCGGGTGGCAGTCCGGTGGGCCTCGGAACGGCAGGCCTCGATTTCCGTCAGGTTTATATGACCGCCGGCACAGACAAGTTCGGTACGGTCAAGCTGGGTCGCGATATCGCACTCTTTGCGTCTGACGCCATCCTGAACGATGCCACACTCCTCAGCGTCGGCAGTACCGGCAGCAACGCCAATCCTGCCAACACGTCACTCGGCCGTATCGGCGTGGGTTATGTCTATACGGACTGGTTGCCGCAGATCACCTATATCTCGCCGAAATGGAAGGGTTTTCAGGCTTCCGTCGGCGTCATGACACCACTGGATGAATACAACTACGCCGGTGGTGGCCTGTCTGCGACCACGACCCAGCACAGTTCGCCCATGCTTCAGGGTAAAGTCACCTATGACGGCAACATCTTCGGCTTCACGACCCGCTTCTGGAGCAGCTTCCTCGTTCAGCATCAGCAGAACCTGACCAGTTCAACACTGGGCAGCAGCAGCCGGAAAGGCACGACGGTCGAGGCCGGCGACGTTGGTGTGAAGGTCACGCGCGGACCGTTTGAAGGTGTGGCCTATTACTACTATGGCAGTGGTCTTGGAACGACCGGCATCTTCTTCGATGGCGTATCGGCGGATGGGCGCAAGCGTGATTCCGAAGGCTACTACGTCCAGGCAGCCTACAAGATCCTGCCCAAGCTCAAGCTTGTTGGGAGCTACGGCGTCAGCAACCTTTATCAGGCGCCTGGTGAGGACAATCCCTCGCTGGTCCGCCGAAACCAGTCGGAAGTCGGAGCGATCTATTACAAACTGACGGACTGGTTCACGATCGTCGGCGAATATGCCCATACGGAATCGGACGCCCACAGCTTCGCGCATGAGAGCGACCACACGATGTCCGCAGGTGCCATGATGACCTTCTGATCCTGTAAGGACCGGGCCCCTCCCTGCCCGGTCTTTCAGTTCATGAGAACGCCTCTTGCTCCTGCCTGTACGGCCTGTTCGCGCTTCATCGACAGGCTGATGCAGACCAGAATCCTATATTAATCCTGAAGGTCTAGCACCATTCCGTCATAGGCAGGCTCGACGCCAGCAGGCAGTGTCTGGCGCAGCGTCTGGTAATCCATCTCTGGCCCCATATGGGTCAGGATGACGTGCCCTACGCCAAGGCGCTCACGCCACTCCAGCACGCGTTCGAGCCAGGCATGAGCCGGATGCGGCTCGTACTGGAAGCAGTCCACGATCCAGGTCTGCACGCCTTCGAGCTGAGACAGGGCCTCATCCGAAAGCGTCTCGACATCCGTGCTGTAGGCAAAGTTTCCGCAGCGTACGCCAAGAGACATGATCCGACCGTGTCGCTGCTCGAAAATCCGAGCGGTCAGTCCGGGGAACGTAACTGTTTCTCCGGGCTGCACGACATGCTCGTCAAAAACCGGCCGGTAGAATTCTGGGCCTTTCCAGGGCGCGAACGCATAGGCGTAACGCAGGCGCAGTTCTTCCAGAACATCCGGTGTGGCCAGCAGCGGCAGAGGCGTTTCGATCACGCGGTTGATGGCCCGCAATTCGTCGAGACCACCGATATGGTCACTATGGGGATGCGTGTAGAGAACCGCATGCACGTGGCTCAGGCCACAGCTCAGCATCTGATTGCGAAAATCCGGCCCGGAATCCACCAGAAGCCGGAAACCGCCCTCGCCTTCGATCACGACTGAAGAGCGTGTGCGCCGGTTACGCGGCTCCGCTGGATCGCACGCCCCCCAGATCCCCGTCCGTGGTCCCTCCTCGCCCCCGATCATGGGAACGCCGGCAGAGCCGCCACATCCAAGGATTGTCACTTTCACGCAGCGATCCTCGTGAACAGACGACGGGAGTTTTCAGTCGTGATCCGGGCGATCTCATCCAGCGACACACCCCGCTCTTCGGCCAGCCGGGCAGCCGTATGGGCGACGTAACCCGGGGTATTCGGCTTTCCCCGTTTCGGGACGGGAGCGAGGAATGGACTGTCCGTTTCGACCAGAATGCGGTCTTCCGGAACCATGCGCGCCACTTCGCGGATTTCCTCGCATTTCGGGAACGTCAGCAGGCCGGAGAAGCTGATATAGCCGCCGAGTTCCAGCGCCGCTTCCGCCAGTTTCGGGCCCGACGCAAAGCAGTGGATCAGGAACGGAAATGCGCCCTTGGCGTGTTCGTCACGCAGGATGGCGATCATGTCGTCATCGGCATTGCGGGTGTGGATGACGACCGGCAGTCCCGTCTGACGCGCGGCCGCGATATGGGTGCGGAAGGCAGCGTGCTGGGCTGGCCTGGCTTCATCTCCGCTATGGAAATAATCCAGCCCCGTTTCTCCGATCGCCACGACACAGGGAGCTTCAGTCTTGGCAACAAGCTCCTCGACGGACGGCAGACGCTCCTCGCCCGCATAATCCGGATGAATGCCGATCGCGCACCAGATCCGCAGATCCGGTGTGCCATGCTGCGTCAGCGCAATCTGTGTATCAGCCTGTGAAAAGCGCGTGCCGATTGTGATCATGCCGGACAGGCCGGACTCCCGCGCCAGCTCGAAAGCGGGCGCGAGATCGTCGAGCTTGTCCAGATGACAATGGGTGTCGATCAGTCCCGTCATGCCTCTTCCTCGACGAAGCGCGGGAACAGACCTTCCGGCTTGGGAAGCGTGCGACCCGCCGGCAGCGGCGTTTCGAGAGCCGCGAATGTCCGTTCGTCGTCCTGCACGCCGAGCTGTGTCAGCATCTTAGCCATCGTGTCCGGCATGAAAGGCTGAAGCATGGTTGCGATTCCGCGGATCATGTCCACGAGAACCCGCAGCACATCCGCCATACGCTCCGGATCGGTCTTTTTCAGAGCCCAAGGCGCCTGACGGTCGATATAGGAGTTGGCGGCGCGGATGACTTTCCAGACTTCCTCCAGCGCATCCGTAATCGCCTTGCGCTCGATCTGTTCGGACATGATCGTGGGTAGAAGCGTCACCATCGCCAGCATGGCCTGATCGTCTTCGGTCAGCGTGCCGCGTTCGGGCAGAACGCCATTCAGATTCCGAGCCACCTGGCTCAGCGTACGCTGGCACAGATTGCCGAGATCGTTCGCCAGTTCGACATTCGTGCGCGTGATCATGGAGCGGCGGCTGAAGTTGGAATCACCGCCGAACGGTACTTCGCGCATCAGGAAGAAGCGCAGCGCATCCAGTCCGAACTCGTCAGCGAGCGCTTTCGGGTCGAGGACATTGCCGAGAGACTTGCTCATCTTCTCGCCCTCGACCGTCCACCAGCCATGGGCGAAGACGCTCTTCGGTAGATCAATACCCGCTGCCATCAGGAAGGCCGGCCAGTACACGCAGTGGAAACGCGCGATTTCCTTGCCGACCACATGCACATCCGCCGGCCAGAATTTCGCCCGCGGATCATCGAGGTCGGGATAGCCCACGGCCGTCAGATAGTTCGCCAGCGCGTCGAACCAGACATACATGACATGGTCCGGATCGTTGGGAACCGGAACGCCCCATCTGAAGCTCGTGCGGCTGACGGACAGGTCGCGCAGACCCTGACGGACGAAGCTCTCGATTTCACGACGCGGACCAACAGGGCCGATGAAGTCGGGGTTGTCTTCGTACAGTTTCAGAAGCCGGTCCTGAAAATCGGACAGACGGAAGAAATAGGACGGCTCCTTGACGCGCTCGACCGGTGCACCGGAGGGCGCCACGAACGTCCCGTCAGGCTTCTTGACCAGTTCGTCCTCGCCGATGAAAGCTTCATCGCGCGTGGAGTACCAGCCTTCATAGGCGCCCAGATAGATATGACCGTTCGCCGCAACCTTCTCCCACAGCGCCTTGGCCGCGCCCTTGTGGCGCTCTTCGGTCGTGCGGATGAATTCGTCGGTCGAGATCGCCATGTCCTTCTGCATCTGGCGGAAGGAAGCCGAAACCTCATCGGCATAGGCCTGCGGGTCCATGCCTTTGGCCACGGCCGTCTGCTCGACCTTCTGGCCATGCTCGTCGGTGCCGCTGACGAACAGCACATCTTCGCCATTCAGGCGATGGAAGCGGGCCAGAACGTCGGCCGCGATGGAGGTATAGGCATGCCCGATATGCGGAGCGCCGTTCACATAGAAGATCGGGGTCGTGATGGTGAAGCGCCGCGTCATGTCCACTCGTTTCATAACGCCCGGACCATCTCAGCTGCCGGAAGCGAGTTCCGCTGCCTGACGGATGGCCTGGGCCTTGTCCAGATTGAAGCCTTCGGTCTGACGCCTTAGCGTGTCCAGTTCGGAACACTGCCGCGCCGCCAGATCGGCCTTTGCAAGATCCCCGCGCCGCGCTGCCGAGCGCGCACGGTCTGCCAGTCCTTCGCCTAGCAAATCGCAGAGCAATGCGAAACCTTCAGCCTCTCTTGCAATACGTTCACTCAGGGCCATGGTTTCCGAAGCACGCACCTGTCCGCCGAGGATTTCCGCCACAAATGACGCAATCGCCCCGTCCCGGTCGTGCGACAGAAAGAGTGCCCGACCTGGCGATCCATGCGCCCGTGCCAACACATCCGCAGAAATGCCGGGGAGTGCGGCGCGCATATCCGCGTCCGAAAGCGCGGACAGTGTGAGCATCCGGCAGCGGCTGCGGATCGTGGGCAGGAGTGCGCCCGGAGAGGACGTGGTCAGCAGCAGGACACAGCGCGGAGGTGGCTCTTCGAGGATCTTGAGCAGCGCGTTGGCCGCGAACCGGTTCAGATATTCCGCCCCGTCCACGATCACCACGCGCCAGCCACCTTCGGTCGCCGTATGGTGCAGGAACGTCTGGACCGGGCGCACATCCGCGGCGGTAATTTCACCGCGCAGACGGCCTTTTTTCTCGTCCACGGCCCGCGAGATTTCCAGCAGATCGCCGTGTGTTCCGGCTGCAATGCGCCGTGCCTGCGACGAGTCCGGATTTTCCGCGTTCAGAAGCAGTCGCGCCAGACGGAAGGCCAGCGTTGCCTTGCCGATCCCTGCCGGACCGCAGATCAGCCAGGCATGATGCAGCTTGCCACCGGCCAGCGCCTGCCGGAACGTCGCTTCCGCCTCGGCATGGCCATACAGATGCAGAGTATGCCGCGGATCGCTCACACGCCCTGAACCGTCAGGATATCATGCACGGCCTGCAGGAGCGCGGCGCTGACGGTCTCTGGCGTCTGGCCTGCATCGACACGTTTCACACGCGCCGGATCAGCGGACGCAATCGCATCGAACCCGGCCAGAACGCGTTCGTGAAACGCTTCCGCCTGAGCCTCGTAACGGTCCGTCTGGCCGCCCCGGGCTTTCAGACGCGCGAGCGCCTGCGTTCGGGGAAGCTCCAGCATCAGCGTCAGATCCGGCTCGAAGTCCACGAGTTTGCGTGCACCGTTCAGGAACGCCAGAACCTCCGGCGCACCCTGCCCGATGCCATAGCCCTGATAGGCCAGCGTCGAATCATGGAAGCGGTCACACACCACGATCTCGCCCCGCTCCAGCGCCGGCAGAATGGCGTTGTCGAGATGGTCCGACCGGGCGGCCATATGCATCAGGATTTCCGCCCGCCAGGACAGATCAACCTTCCCGAACAGCAGCAGGTTGCGGATTTCCTCCGCGCCCGGCGTGCCACCGGGCTCCCGCGTCAGCAGAACCTTATGCCTTTCCGCGCGCAGGGCCTCGGCCAGAAGGCGGGCCTGGGTGGATTTCCCGGCACCCTCGCCGCCTTCAAGCGTAATGAACAGTCCTTTTCCAGCCATGCCCTTACTGCGCGGGACCATGGCCCAGACGCGTCATGGCGCGGGCGACCAGTCCAAGCTTCGCAACCGATTCGCCAGCTTCCAGCGGCACGCGGATATCGGCCATGTTGGGCGCGGAAATCACCAGCGCCCCGCAGACCTGACCCTTCGTCACCGGCGCAATCACCGGAGAGGCATAATCCACCCCGATATGGGAGCGCTGCTGCCAGCCCACCGGGAGCGTCATGACGATATCGGCCCCTGCGACCAGCGAGACCTGACGGTGTTCACCCATCCAGACCGGCGCGGAGTCCACGACCTGCCCACGACGGAACAGGGTGGCGTTCTCGAAATTGGCGAATGCCCAGGACATCAGACGCTCGCCCTCATGGGCGCGCTCATTGCTCGACGACGTGCCATTGATCACGACGATGACGCGGTTGCCGTTGCGCTTGGAACTGGCGCAGAGGCCGAAACCGCCCGCATCGGTATGGCCGGTCTTCAGGCCATCAGCGAGGCCCTTGTCGACCAGCACGTTCCGGTTACCCTGACGGATGTGGTTGTAGGTGAACTCAAGCTCACCGAAATAATGGTAATACTGCGGGAAATCGCGAATCAGATGCGAAGCGATCGTCGCGACATCGCGCGCCGTCATGTAGTGCCCGTCTGCCGGCAGACCCGTCACATTGACGAAATGCGAGTTCATCATGCCGAGCTTCGGCGCTTCCTCGTTCATCATCGCAACGAAGCGCTCTTCCGAACCTGCAATACCTTCAGCCAGAACGATGCAGGCATCATTGCCGGACTGGATCAGCATGCCCTGGATCAGGTCGGACACCAGAACGCTCTGGCCCAGCGGCACGAACATCTTGGAGCCCTGCGTGCGCCAGGCCTTTTCGCTGACCGGCAGGCTCTGTTCCAGACGGATGCGCCCCGTCGCAAGCATGCCGAACACGATATAGGCCGTCATCATCTTCGTCAGCGAAGATGGCGCCATGCGCTCGTCGGACGCCTTGTCGAGCAGGACCGCGCCGGTGTCATAATCCACGACATAGGCCCAGCGTGCCACGGTATCGAACGGACCGATGGGCGTGTTCGCAGGGGTTCCGACCGGAGCGTCTGCCGCAGCGGCGGCCGCGGCTTTCGCGGCGTGGGCCGCATGGTGGTGCGGGCGGGCAAACGCCTTCAGGGGTCCCGCAAAAGAAGCACAGGCCGCAATGCCTGCCACCCCACCGAAAAGAGAGCGTCTAGTCCGCACGTTCGTCCCCAGTTCCACGGCCTTCACACAACCGGCCGTCATTCCACAATGATCCGCGCGCCCTCTACCCCGCACAGGCGGGTGCGGTCCAGTGCCGCATCCGCCTGTGCGATATCGGCATAGGGCCCGCCAAGAACACGCCATTCCAGTCCTGCGCCTTCAGAGGCGTGCAGAACCGTACCGCCACACCGCATGGCAACACTCGCCGCCGTCGCATGGCCGGAAAATATTCCCATCAGAACATACAACTCCGATGGCCCCGGACTGCCCTGCATCCAGGTTGCGGGCAGCGGCCCCACGGCAACGGAGGACGCCGCCGCGGACGAGTCGTTCCCATAGACCCGCGAAGACCCGTCACTCAGGGATGTCTCGCGGACTTCCCCGACAGGAGCCGCGGAAATGTTCTGGGCAGGCGCCTTGCCCAGCCCTTCCGCCAGGGAGCGGCTGGCGGCTTCGTCTTCCGTGACCTCAACGGGCGTATCCGCGGTCATGCCCAGCAGATCCGCAGCCTTCGGAGAAAGCGCAATGATGCGCCCCGGATCCGCCGGGCCACGATCGGTCAGCCGGATGCGGACGATCCGCCCGTTCAGCAGATTGCGGACACTGACGATCGCCGGAAGCTGAAGCGTCTGATGCGCGCCCGTCATGCCGTTCGCGGACCAGGCCTCACCATCCGCCATCAGTCCGCCAGCCGGTGCGTGCTGCCGCGTTGCCAGACCTGTCACGTGATAGTCGAACTGCTCATTGGGATAGAACCATCCGTGCGTTCCGCGCCAGGCACGTCCCAGTTCGTAATGCGGGTGCGCGGCAGGCGTCGGTTCTTCACGGTGACAGGCCGCAAGAAGCGGCAGAAGGGCCAGAGCGGCCCCGTATTTACGCAGAGACAATGCCCGTCCCCAGAAGCCCGACGCCGAGAGCATAATAATCCGAGGGGTTATAGCGGCGGATCACGTTGAAGTTGTGATAGACCATGAAAGCCTGCGTGTTGGGACCGTCAGGCTGCACGACGGCGCCCTGAACGTTTGACTGCGAGAATGCCGTCCCATCCACGCGACGCACGCCCAGCGCCATCCACTCGCCCAGCGTCCGCTGCCGGGTCCGGCCGATTTCCGCCTTGTCGAGTACCCTGGTCAGGGTGACTTCCTGCCCCCAAGGCTCGTTGACCTGCCAGCCGCATTTGCCGAGATAATTGGCGATGGAGGCAAATACATCCGCCTCCGACGTCCAGATATTGCGCTTGCCGTCTCCGTCTCCGTCCGCTGCGTAGCGCAGATAGGCGCTGGGCATGAACTGCGCCTGCCCCATGGCGCCCGCATAGCTGCCGATCATGGCCGCCGGAGCGATATCGCCGTCATTGAGGATCTGAAGCGCCTTCATGAGCTCGTTGCGAAAGAAGGCAGAACGGCGTCCGTCAAAGGCCAGCGTCGCCAGCGCATCGATGACGGAATACGTCCCGTCATGCGCGCCAAACCCCGACTCGAGGCCCCAGATCCCCATGACGGCGCGGTCATCGCATCCGAAGCGCGCGCTGACGGGAGACATCACAGACTGCTGAGCGGCGTAAACGGTCCGCCCTTTCGCAAACCGCGACTCCGGCAGAACGCGATCACGATACTGCGCCCAGGTCAGGGTGAACTCCGGCTGGTGACGGTCCAGCTTGAGCACGGAGGCGTTAGGCTGCGTCGTCAGGCTGAGGGCTTGCGAGACGATCGAAGGCGAAAGGCCCTGCGCCAGTGCCTGTGCCCGGACACTCTCGAGAAAAGCGCCATAACTCTGCACGCGGCCCTGCGCATTGGCGGATGAAATCCCGGCTACCGCCGAACCGGCAACGGAAGTCAGGGCGGCAAGCAGATGGCGTCTTTGAAGCACGGTCAGGACCAGTCCCTTACGGGTAGAAATGATAGGACATACGCTAGCAATCCGCAGCACGGATCACCAGCCTCCGCAGGAGTGTGGCAGGTCATTCTCACCGAAATATGGCAGGGCAAGATTGTCGTTGGCGCGCTGGCGTGCGAAACCGGCGCCTCAATGTTCATGGAACCTCCCCACTCGTGATCGCCATCGGCCCCGCCATGGCCTCGCAGCCAGCCTGGCTGAAGGCAGCCACCATCATTGTCGGCACCTTCATTCTCGAAGACGTGGCAACCGTGCTTTCCGCCATTGCCGCCCGCGCTGGAGAAGTCAGCATTCCGCTGGCGCTCGGGGCACTCTATTTCGGAGTGGCGGTCGGGGACATGGGCCTGTACGGGCTTGGCGCCGCCGGTGCCCGCTGGCCCTATCTCAAGCGGTTCCTGACCCTTCCCAAACGCGAACGCACACAGGACTGGTTCAGCACGAACGTCATCCGCGTCGTGGCCATCTCCCGTTTCGTGCCCGGCGCCAGGCTGCCGCTCTATACGGCCTGCGGTTTCTTCCGCGCGCCGTTCCTTCCCTTTGCCATGACCGCAGTTCTGGCTACGCTGGTCTGGACGACATGTCTTTTCCTGCTCGCCATGAGAGTCGGGGGCTGGCTGCTCGCCCATCAGGGCGGCTGGCGCTGGGCCGGGCTGGCGGGGTTTGTCCTGTGTATCGTTGTCGTCGGGCGCCTGATCGCCCGTCTCCAGACCGTGAGCCAGTAACAGCAATGTCCAAGTCAGAAGCCGACCAGAACCCACTCTCCCTTTTCGAATTCTGGCCCGGATCCATCTTCTACACCCCCATCGTCCTGTACTGGATCGCCATGGGGATCAAATACCGCGACCTCAGCATCTCGACCGCCGCCAACCCGCGTATCGAAACCGGCGGCCTGTGCGGCGAGAGCAAGTCCTCCATCCTCGACATGGGGGGCTCCACGGCACAGTCCTATATTGCCCCTTACGTCGTCTTCCGCAGTGGTAAGGGCTCGGACCGCCGGGCACTGGACGCCATGGAGCGCAAGGGCCTGTCTTTCCCCGTCGTCATCAAGCCCGATATCGGCTGCAATGGCACGGGTGTGAAGCTCGTCCATAACCGCGAACAGCTCGAAGCCGTCCTGCCGCAGTTCCCTGATGACGTGGACATGCTGGCGCAGGAACTCATCACCTATCCCGTCGAGGCCGGCCTGTTTTATATCCGCCATCCCGATGAGCCCCGGGGTCGCATCACCTCGATTACCTACAAGGAAGCGCCGGTCCTGACGGGTGATGGTGTCTCCACGGTCGAGGAATTGATCCTGCGTGATCCGCGCATGGGTCTTGTCCCGCAGATCTATCTGCCGCGTCTGGCAGGCAAGGAAAAGAACGTCCTCGCCAAAGGTGAGGAAATGCCGCTGGTCTTCGCGGGCAACCACTGCAAGGGTTCCGTTTTCCGGGACGGCCGCGCCGACACCACGGACGCGCTGACCGCACGCCTCGACGCCATCATGAAGGACATCCCGGATTTCCATTTCGGTCGGGTGGACGTGAAAGCCGCTTCCATTGAGGATCTGCGCCGGGGCGAGAACTTCCGGATCATCGAGATCAATGGTGTCGGCTCCGAAGCGACCCATATCTGGGACCGCCGCACGACGCTGTGGGAAGCCTATCGCGCCCAGTTCTCACATTACCGTCAGACGTTCCTGATCGGTGCCGCCAACAGGGCGCGCGGATGGAAGACATCGGGGGCGTTCTCGATGCTCCACTCCTGGCGCAAGCAGCGCCGGCTGCTGGCGTCCTATCCGCTGAACGACTGAACCCGGCGTGGCGGCCGGACCTTACTGATCCAGCTTGCCACCACCAAAGATGTAATTGCTGACCTGCTGTTCCAGCGAAAGCTGATCCCGCGTATCGGTGATCTTGCCTTCGCCGGACAGTGTCGTGCGGGAATGGCCGGGCTGGATCTGCAACGCATTGTCCGCCGTCATGGTCGGCGCACCGATGCCTACGGCCGTATCCACGGGAAGGTGCAGGCGCTGGTCCACCGTAAAGGCCACGTCGGCCATCTGCGTCCGGGGATCGAGCGTGATGGAGACGACACGCCCGACAGGCACGCCTGCAAGATCGACATTCGCCCCCGTGTGAAGGCCATTCGCGGAATTAAAGGCCGCGTGCAGGATCTCGCCCTGAAAATCAGGTCCCTTGCGCAGGGCATTGCCGTAGACGAGGAATGTTCCGGCAATCGCCAGAACGAGACCGCTGGCCAGGATGGCGCCCCCACGGCCGCTCAATGTTGACTGCATGCCAGCCTCGCCTTCCGGAAAATCTTGAACAGAACGGGAGTTAGTCCTCCCTTGACCGCCCGGTCAAGGTGAAGACCAACGTTGCCAGCAACGTTACCTCCAAGGTTGCGTCCCCTGCCACCATCAGGCAAGTGATCTGCTTTCCTGCCTTTGTGAAGAAGGCTTCCACCCGAAACAGGCTCCATGACGCTTCTTCAGGCCCTCATCCTCGCCATCGTTCAGGGAATTACCGAACCCTTCCCGGTCAGCAGCCTCGGTCATGCCGTGCTCCTGCCCGCTCTCCTGCACTGGGACCTGGACGAACACGCCCCGATGTTTCTGCCGTTCCTGACCATGCTGCATGTCGGCACGCTGGTCGCGCTGGCCGGTGTGTTCTGGCGGGACTGGATGGCCATTCTGGGCGGTATGTTCGGCCGCTACGGCAGTTACCGGCAGATGGAAGCGATTCGGATCTTCGGGCTTCTGGTCATTGCCACCATTCCCGCCGTTCTCGTCGGATGGCTTCTGGAGCACCGCCTGCGCGCCGTATTCGGCACGCCCCTCGCCGTTGCGGGGTTCCTGATCCTCAACGGTTTCCTGCTCATGGCGACGGAATGGCTCCGGCGCCAGAAGGGCCACCGCGACCACAAGCCCATCGCCACACTTGCTCCAAAGGATGCCGTGATCATCGGCATCTGGCAGTGCCTGGCTCTTCTGCCGGGTCTGTCACGGTCGGGTGCAACCATGAATGGTGGCCTTCTGCGCGGGCTGGATCACGAAACGGCCGCGCGGTTTTCGCTCCTGATGGCCCAGCCCATCGTGCTTGCGGCCACGGTCCGTGAAGCCTGGCAGATGCGTCACATGACAATCTCACACGACATCATGGTGCAGTGCGTCGCCGGTGCCGTCGTTGCCGGGCTGACCGCGCTGATCTGCTCGCTCGTGATGCTGCGCTTCTTTCGCAACCATGATGGTTGGGCCCTGACACCATTTGGTGTCTACTGCGTTCTGGCTGGCCTTTTCGCCGGTGCCGTCATTCTTCTCTGACCTTTCCAGCCGCCGTTTTTCGCGGCACATTGCGGATCATGCCAGCTTCGATACAATCTCCTCCCGATCTCCCCGGACCAGGCCGCCGAAAGACCCTTGAACAGGTCCTTTTCGAGAACGACACGAACGGCCTCAAGCGCAGCCTGACGGCGACACAGCTGATCATCCTCGGGGTCGGGTCCACGATCGGCGCTGGCATCTATGTCATGACGGGTACGGCCGCTGCCGAATATGCCGGCCCCTCGGTCCTGATTTCCTTCGTCATCGCTGCCCTCGCCTGCCTGTTCACAGCCTTTTCGTACGGCGAACTGTCCTCGACCCTTCCCGTATCGGGCTCGGCCTATTCCTACGCCTATATCTCGATGGGCGAGAAAGCAGCCTGGATGGTCGGCTGGCTCCTGCTTCTGGAGTACGGAATTTCATGCTCCGCCGTCGCGGCGGGCCTGTCGGGCTATGCAAGCTCCCTGCTGGGCGTCACAGGCTTTCACCTGCCATCCGCACTGATCCACGCAACGCTCCAGCCGGTGCCCGGCACGGCCGGAGCACAGATCAGCGCCGACTGGCGGTTCGATCTCATCGGCTTTACCGCGACGCTGCTGGTAACGGCCCTGCTGGTCCGGGGCGTCGAGGAATCCGCCCGCATCAACACCATGATCGTGGCGCTTAAAGTCGGGGTACTGTTCGTATTCGTGGCGTTGGGCATCGGGGCCGTCAATCCGGCGAACTGGCACCCGTTCATTCCCCCCAGCGAAGGCGGATTCCATTATGGGGTCCGTGGCATTTTCCGCGCTGCATCGGTGATTTTCTTTGCCTATGTCGGGTTCGAGGCCGTTTCCACCGCCTCGGCCGAGGCCCGCAACCCCACCCGCGACGTGCCGATTGGCATCATCGGCAGCCTGCTGATCTGCACTATCGTCTACATGATCGTCGCGACCGTCCTGCTCGGCATCGTGCCTTATCGTGAGCTGGATGTGCCCGATCCGCTCGCCATTGCCGTGAAGATCATGCACACGCCCTGGCTGTCCCTGCTGGTCAATATCGGGGCGACAATCGGCCTGTGCTCGGTCCTGATGGGCCTGATGTACGCGCAGTCCCGCGTCCTGCTGACCATCAGCCGCGACGGGCTGATCCCGCAGATCTTCAGCGTCATCCATCCGAAATTCCGTACGCCGTGGATCGGGACCATCGTTCTGGGCCTCGTGGTCGCCCTCATCACGGCAACCCTGCCGATCGACATCATCAGCGATCTCGTTTCCATCGGGACGGCCGCAGCGTTCGGGATTGTCTGCTTTACGGTCATCTGGCAGCGCAACACGCGGCCTGACATCGTGCGTCCCTTCAGCGTCCCGCTGGGCGGTATCCGCATCCGCGGGATCTGGATCGGCACAACACCCGCGCTCGGCATCGTGTTCTGCCTCGTCATGACCATTCCGCTGGTCTCGGACATGGTTCACGCCGTTACCAGCGGCAACCCGGTCCCGCTGATCCTTCTGGTAACCTATCTGGCACTGGGCATTGCGACTTACGCCTTCTACGGACGGCGTCATTCAAAAATGCGCCCGGAGCACCCCTCAGCCTAGCATTCCTCAGTCTGACGACATCGACGAGCTGCCAGGCCCCATGCCCGGGCCCATATAGCTTCCCGGCGGCGGCCGGCTGATCGGGGGCGCCATCCGCTCCCAGGGCTCCTGAGCCCCGGCTGCGGGAGGCATCATGGAGAAACGCGAACGAGGCAGTGCTTCGGGACATTCATCGCGGATCCGGGCGATAATCTTCTCGCGGATATCGCACCGCAGATCCCAGCTCTGAAGCGCGGTGCGCGCGCTGGCGATGATGCGGATGGACATGACGTGCGCATCGCAATCCGCCACCTGCACGTCGAACACGCGCCCGTCCCACAGCGGACAGCCGCGCACGATCTCGTTCAGCATCTCGCGGATCTTGTCCATCGGCGCCTGATAATCGACCCAGAGAAACACGACACCGATGATGGCCGCGGAATTATGCGTCCAGTTCTCGAACTGGTTCTCCAGGAAATACGAGATCGGCACAATATGTCGCCGCCAGTCCCAGACCCGCAGCACCACATAGGTCGCGTTGATTTCCTCCACCCAGCACCAGTCACCATTGATGATGATCAGGTCTTCCATCCGGATCGGCTGGGTCAGCGCGATCTGGACGCCCGCGATCAGGTTCGTCAGCAGCCCTCGCGCCGACAGACCGACGATCAGCGATGCTGCTCCCGCAGATGCGAACAGCGACAGACCGTACTGCTTGACCGACGGAAACAGCATGAGCGCCGAGGCCACCGTCACGATCCCCACCAGAATTTCCGTCAGCCGCCGCAGGACGCGGATCTGCGTCTGGTGCGAGCGGATCATGATATCGTCCGTCTCCTCACGCGCCGCCAGACGGTTGAGATAAACCTCCGTCATGATCCGGAAGACCATGATCGCCGAGAAACCGAAGGTCAGGATCAGCAGGAACAGGAAAAAGAGCTGAAGATCGTCTTCCTGCGCCGCCGTAAATCCCGTTGCTGCCGGCAGCGCGGACAGCATGGCCAGGAGCGCCACCATCAGCCGCGTGGGCCTGCGCAGGGACGAGACGATCCGCCGGATCAGCGCGGCCTTGCGCGATCCCGGGATCCGCAGGAGCTGTGTCGTGACCAGATTGCCGCAATAGAACGCCAGCACCCCCACCACCACCAGCATCAGCACCGAAACGACGGAAGCAGGGAGCCAGGTGAAATAGGACCGTATGGCAAACAGGGTGCTGACGAAATGTTGCGTCACCAGATGAAGGACTCCTTGCATCAAAAGGAATTGCGGGCCTGGAAAAGGCCGAATGGATTGGAAAACCGTGATACCTCAAATGCCACGGGCACCCCGGACAATGCGACCCGTAAAAACATCTTATTTTCCCGGGACTAACGTGTTGACACCCTGAAAGATCCCCCTTAAAACCCCGCGACAACGCCGGTTAACCCCGGCCGGATGGCGGTGTAGCTCAGTGGTAGAGCAGGGGAATCATAATCCCTTGGTCGGCGGTTCAAATCCGTCCACCGCTACCATCCCTTTTCCCGAAAACAGAAAATTCATTCCGGCGATGCCCTGCTGTGCGGGGCGGTTTCCTGTATTCTGCCCGGCATGATCAAGAAACCCCTCGCCGTCGTGACGATGGTCTATAACGAGCCGGAACATCTTCAGATCTGGCGGCGTCATTATGCTACCCAGGTTGGAGAATCCGCCTGCTACGTGATCGATCACGGATCGGACGATGGCTCGACCGCCCATCTGGGGCAGGTCAACGTCGTCCGGATCCCCCGCTCCCCGCAGGACGATGAACGCCGCACCCGATCCATCGGAAAATTCTGCGACAGTCTGCTCGAATGGTATGACAGCATCATTTATACGGACGTGGACGAAATCCTGCTCGCGGACCCGGCTTTCGTCCCTTCCCTGACGGAATTCGCGCTCCTGAACCGAAGCCCTGTCGTCACCGCCACGGGGTTTGACGTCATTCATATCCCGGACGAGGAAGCGCCGTTCGACTACAGCCGCCCCTTCTCCCTGCAGCGTCGCCATCTCCGCTTCTCCAGCGCGATGTGCAAACCGGTCCTGACCCGTATCCCCATTACGTGGGCCCCCGGCTTTCACTGCTGCGAGGAGACCGTCCCCAGTCTTGCAGCGCCACTTTTCCTGTTCCATCTGCGCTACGCGGATCTGGCATCGGGACTGGAGCGGCTGGAACGCACCCGCAGACAGCCCTGGATTTCCGAGGACGTCGGGCGTCACCAGCGTCTGGAAAACACGGACTGGGAAAACATGCTGCGCAGCATGGCAGGGCTGCCACGAACTGACAGCACTCTCGATAATCGTGACGGGCGTCTGAGCGAATGGCGCCAGCAGGTCGAAGACAGCACGCAGACACGTCTGCACGACCGCTACCGCCTTGATCTCCATCTGAGCGGTACGGAACTGTGGCGCGTTCCCGAGAGATTCATAGGGCGGGTCTGAGACACAAAAAAAAGCCGGCCCTTTGCGGGACCGGCTTTTTTTTGTGTCTGAGCCAAGGCTTCAGTCTGCCTCGACCTCAGCCGTGCGATGATACTGATCATCTTCCGAGGGACGCTCGGCGTTGTGTTCGGCATCCTGTTCCTGCGAGGACTGCTCCTCTTCAGAACGCTCGCCACGCGGCTCCCGGCGGTCTTCATAAGCGCGCTGGCGCTGCTGCTGACGCTCGGTGCGCTCCTGCTGGCTCTTCTCGGCAGCCTGATTCATGGCGTTGAGAATACGGAAATAATGCTCCGCGTGCTGGAAATAGGCTTCTGCAAGAATGCGGTCGCCAGTTCCGGTCGCGTCGCGGCCCAGCTGGAGATACTTCTCGAACAGCTGCTGCGCCGTACCACGGACCCGGAGATCAGGTCCGTTACTGTCAAACACATGGTTGCGGTTCAGAGGTGTCTGGGCATTGCTGCTGCGTGATGGCCCACTACCCGCACGATGATGCCGGCCTCTTATGCGCTTCATATTCATCGACCCGTGATGCACTTTCATGATGACGTGGACCGTTCTGCAACTGCAGAAAGTCCGACCGCCGCTGTCGAAAAAGACGTCTGTCTGTTCCGCTATGGCTGAACCCAGCTCAGCCAGTCTTCCATCGTCAGTGCATGATGACATGAACGATGGGCAAAGATGCGCCTGACAGTGCTGGCAAAACACCCTCAATTCGCATGCATTGGCATTAGCAATACCAAGTTCCGTCAGTCAAGCCAACGGTTTTTCGTCACGATCCGCCCTCACCCGTCTGATTGCAGGACGAGAGCTCTTTCGATGCCGCCCAGATCAGCCTTATGCGCCACGTCCCGCAGTCCGCTCGCCACTCCCAGCGCGGAGACCGCATCGATCTGCCCGATCCCCATCTCCAGGATCGCGTATCCCCCCGGCACCAGAAGCGCAGGCAACGCAGCGCACAGGATGCGATAGGCGTCCAGCCCATCTGTCCCGCCATCCAGAGCCCGCGCTGGCTCATACTGCAGGACTTCGGGCATCAGCCCCGCCAGATCCCCGGTCTCGATGTAAGGCGGATTGGACAGAACCACGTCAAAGCGGGCGTTCAGTGCATCCGCCCAGCTTCCGGCCAAGAAGGCAGTGCGCTTTTCCAGTCCGGTACGAACGGAATTCCGCCGTGCCAAGGCCGCAGCCTGAAGAGACAGATCCACGCCCACACCCGTGGCCTGCGGATATTCGGACAGGGCCGCCAGCAGCAGGCAGCCTGTTCCGGTTCCAAGATCCAGAATTGAGAGCGGCGCGTTGCGATCCGGACAGACATCCAGCAGGGCTTCGATCAGGGCTTCACTGTCGGCCCGGGGGATCAGCGTGTCACGCCCCGTCTCCAGATCCAGCGTCCAGAATCCTGTTTCGCCGGTAATGAACGCAAGAGGTTCCCGGTTCAGACGCCGCTTCAAGGCCTCTGCGAATCGCGATTTCTGCGCAGGCTCCACACCATCCAGAGAGAGCAGCCCCCCCAGATCCCGCCCTGTCGCCCAGCACAGCAGGAGCCGGGCTTCACGGCGCGCATCCTCGATCCCGGCCTGCTCCAGCGCCTGCGAGGCCTCGCGCAAAAGATCATCTTTGGCCATCATCATCGAAGCGAACCTGTTATAGTTGGTGTCATGAAGTCCAAACGCGCCTTCCTCTATTCCGCCCTGCTGCTTGGCTGCACGCTCAATCCCGTTCACGCCCAGTCGGAACTGTCCACGGAACTGCCCCCGTCCTTTACCGTGACGGACGAGCGCGCGCCCGAAGAAATTTCGGAAGTCTCGCGCCTGTATCTGGACGGCAATCTGGTTGCGACCTTCAGACTGGGACTGTCCAAGGCCCATGAGACGCAGACGATCCCGCTTCCGGTTGGCCGCTTCGATGTCGATTATGCGCTGTGTGGCGAAATCACCATCGTCCATAACGGCCATCAGGAAACCCATCAGGTCAGCAGCGAAGGCCAGCTCCACCACCCCGAAGGCCATTCGCTCGACGCTGTGGGGACCAACAACTTCACCGATTTCTTTCTGGTCGACTACGACGATGCCGCTGTCGCAACCCATCGGCACGGTCGCGCTGCCGTCTGCGCGACACCGAATACCTGAGGCCCAATACCTGAAACTCAGAACCCTTCGGCGGCGAGCAGTTCCGTCTGCTCTTCACGGGTGAGTGCGTCGATGATCTCATCGAACTCACCGCCCATGATCCGGTCAATTTTGTAGAGCGTCAGATTGATCCGGTGGTCCGTCACGCGCCCCTGCGGGAAATTATAGGTCCGGATGCGCTCGGAACGATCGCCCGTTCCGACCTGTGACTTCCGGTCCGCGGCACGAGTGGCATGAAGCTGCGCGCGTTCCCGCTCATAGAGCCGGGCGCGCAGGATTTTCATGGCCTTGGCCTTGTTCTTGTGCTGGCTTTTCTCTTCCTGCATCGCCACCACGATACCGCTGGGCATATGCGTGATGCGAACCGCACTCTCGGTCTTGTTGACGTGCTGGCCACCTGCCCCCGAAGCCCGATAAACGTCGATTCGCAGGTCGTCGTCATTGATCGTGACGTCGACTTCTTCGGCTTCAGGCAGTACGGCGACAGTCACTGTCGACGTATGGATCCGTCCCTGACTTTCCGTGGCCGGAACACGCTGGACCCGGTGCACGCCGGATTCATATTTCAGCCGTGCGAAAACCGAACGGCCTGAAATGGTCGCCATGCCTTCCTTGAGGCCCGCCACCTCGTTCTCGGCATATTCCATGACTTCGAAACGCCAGCCATTCTGTTCGGAAAAGCGACGGTAGGCATCAAACAGTTCCGCGGCGAACAGTCCCGCCTCATCACCGCCCGCTGCGGGACGGATTTCAAGGATGGCACTGCGTTCATCCGCCGCATCTTTCGGCAGAAGCGCCAGACGCAGGGCATGCTGAAGATCGGGTAACGTCGCCTCGATCTCCACAAGCTCCATCTGGGCCAGCTCACGCATTTCCGGATCATCAAGCAGGGCCTGCGCCCCGGCTTTCTGTTCCTCGGCACTTTTCCAGGCCTGAATGGAGGCCACCACCGGCTCCAGTTCGGCATATTCCTGCGACAGACGGGTGAAGTCCTCACCCGTCAGTTCGCCGGAAGACATCAGGGCCTGAACTTCCTCCGAACGCGCGACAATCCGCTCAAGCCTGTCGTCAAATGCCATCTGTTCAGGCGCGTCCTGCGCTCAGGACCCGTGCAACATCCGCCACAGGCACTTCCTGCTGCTCGCGGCTGGACAGATCGCGAAGCTGCACGACATTGCGGGCGATTTCCTCATCGCCCAGAACAATCGCATGGGACGCGCCGGACTTCACCACACGCTCCATCCGCTTCTTCATGTTGCCACGGGTCTCAATCTCGGCCCGAAGACCCGCAGAACGGAGACTGCGCGCGATGGATGCCGCCCGCAGAACAGCCTCGTCTCCCATCGGTACCAGCGCAATACCGGCCGGAAGCTCAGGGACAGAGTCCAGCAGCATCGCCAGACGCTCGATCCCACCAGCCCAGCCGATCGCCGGAATGGCCGGGCCGCCCATCTGCTCCACAAGCCCTTCATACCGCCCACCGGCGAGCACCGTACCTTGGGCGCCAAGCTTGGAAGTCACGAACTCGAATGCCGTGTGACTGTAATAATCGAGGCCCCGGACGATGCGCGGATTTTCAACGAAATCGACGCCAAAGGCCTGAAGGCTGGAGCACAATCCGTCCCAGAACTGCCGGGATTCATCGTTCAGATAGTCCGCAAATGCCGGAGCATCGTCGAGCAGTTTGCGGTCCTGTTCGGACTTGCTGTCCAGAATTCGCAGCGGATTGGCTTCAAGACGGACGCGGCTTTCTTCCGACAGCGCATCTGCATGATCGCGGAAATATGCCACCAGCGCCTCCCGCCAGGCCTGACGGCTGGCCAGATCACCAAGCGTGTTGAGCTCCAGCGTGACGTGATCACCCAGACCGAGTTCGCGCAGGATGTCCTGCGCCATGGCAATCGTCTCGGCATCCCGAAGCGGGCTTTCCGCCCCGATCAGTTCCGCACCGATCTGGTGGAACTGACGGTAACGCCCCTTCTGGGGACGCTCATAACGGAACATCGGCCCGTGATAGAACACCTTCTGCGGCAGGGACTGCGTCAGACCGTTCGTGACCAGTGCCCGGCAGATCGCCGCCGTGCCTTCGGGACGCAGGGTGATGCTCTCACCGCCACGATCCTCGAACGTGTACATCTCCTTGGACACGACATCGGATGTCTCGCCGAGCGTGCGCGAAAAAACGCGCGTGTCTTCGAAAATGGGTGTGCTCCATTCCTCGAAACCATAGGTCCGCAGCACCCTGCGGGCCGTCTCCACGACATGGTGGTGACGGCGCATGGTCTCGCCGATGAGGTCATGGGTGCCGCGTGGGGGCTGAAGTCCTGACATCAGCTGGCTGCCGGGTCCATCTGCTTGGCCGTGGACGCCTCGACCTTGCCGGCCTCGATGTCCGAAACCTTCTTTTCCACCAGTTCAACGATATGCTCGATCATGTCGCCAGCCGGCATCGTGTGGTCCTGACGTCCTGCGGCATAGACCATGTGACGGCCATTGCCACCACCGGTCACGCCGATATCGGTCATCAGAGCCTCACCCGGGCCATTCACCACGCAGCCGATGATGGACAGCGTCAGCGGCGTCTTGATGTGCTGCAGGCGGTCTTCCAGCGTCTGCACCGTCTCGACGACGTTGAAGCCCTGACGCGCGCAGGACGGGCAGGAAATGATCTTCACGCCGCGATGACGCAGGCCGAGGGACTTCAGGATATCCCAGCCGACCAGTACTTCTTCTTCCGGAGCAGCGGAAAGCGACACGCGCATCGTGTCACCCACGCCGGCCCAGAGCAGATTGCCCAGACCGATGGAGGATTTCACAGTGCCAGCACGCTTGGAGCCGGCTTCGGTGATGCCGATATGCAGCGGGTGGTCACAGCAATCCGCAAGCTGCTGATAGGCCGCGACCGCCATGAACACGTCCGAGGCTTTCACGCTGATCTTAAACTCGTGGAAGTCGTGATCCTCGAGGATCTTCGCGTGTTCCAGAGCGCTCTCGACCAGAGCTTCGGGGTTGGGCTCACCGTATTTCTCAAGCAGGTGCTTTTCGAGCGAACCGGCGTTCACGCCGATGCGGATGGAGCAACCATAATCCTTGGCGGCGTTGACGACTTCACGCACGCGCTCGGCGCTGCCGATATTGCCCGGATTGATTCGCAGGCAGGCCGCACCGGCCTTGGCGGCTTCGATGGCGCGCTTGTAGTGAAAGTGGATGTCCGCAACGATGGGGACGTTCACTTCATGCACGATCTCCGCCAGGGCGGCCGTGCTGGCCTCATCCGGACAGGACACGCGCACGATGTCCACACCTGCCAGCTCGGCCAGGCGGATCTGGTCGATCGTGGCCTGCGCATCGGATGTCAGGGTGTTGGTCATGGTCTGCACGGAGATCGGGGCATCACCACCGACCGCAACCTTGCCGACATGGATCTGGCGCGACTTGCGACGCTCGATGTGCTGATAGGGACGGTAGCTGCTCATGATTTACCTCTTCGTGCCCGGAAAGGACCGGGAGCTCTGTCTCAGGGGCATTGAGCCCCCCTGATGGATCTATGGGTTTAATGCGGTGGCGACGATTGTTCCAGCGGCTGATGTTCAAGCTGTCGGGCATTGAGGTCGTCGGCCGAGACTTCAGGTGCTGTCGGTGCCTTCCGGGGAACGGAAACAGGCGGTGCTCTGGGTGGCACGGGCGCAGGCGCAACAGCCAGCGGCGCAGAGGCTGCTCCTGGTACGGGAAGCGGCGCATTGGGCTGCACCGGCAGCGCGATCCCCGATCCGAATGCTCCGGAACGGATGGCATCGGCCGTCACCTCGACATTCCGGCGGACCTGCCCTTCTTTCCCCAGCGGCGCACTGGTTGCCCCGGCCGTGGTCAGGACAATACCGCCAGCATTGCCGAATGACATCCGGAACGGAGCCCCCGCCGGATCACCCTGCCAGCTTTCACCCGGCTGCATCACACGCGACATGAGAACATGTCCGTCCCGGTCCCTGACCTGTGTCCAGACGGGAGCCAGCGCCCGGAGCACAACGGCTCCCTCAGGTACAGCCGGCGGCAGATCCGTGGCGGGCCGGCCGATCGCCCCCGTCTGCTGTGTATCAGTCTGCTGTGTAGGCGCTGCCTCGCCTGCCGGGGGCGTCGTCTCTGAATCGTCATCCGAAGCCGGCGGAGCCACAGAAGGCGCGGCACTCGGGGGCGTGGATTGTGCACCCGCAGGGGCTGCAGGAACCTCCGGAGCCGGAGCATTCTGCGTCAGAACGGGTGCAGACGTCGCAGGAACAGAGGACGGTGTCACGGGAGCATGAGGCTCCGGCGTCGGAGCGCGTCCGGGCATCACTGAGGCGACCTGCGGAGAGGTCATGGCCGGCGTTGCAGCCCCTGGCATCAGTTCCGCCACGGCCGGGACCTGCCTCTGGGCCGGATTGTCATGTTCTGTAAAGCGATACCAGCCCACATAGGCCGCGACCACAACCACAAGCCCTGCCCCGACGAGTACACCGACCGGCAACCCGCGATCACCCTCAGGCTGCGGAAAAACCAGCTCTGGCTTGCGGGTTACGGCGCCGCGCGTGTCACGGCGGAACCGCTCGACCAGCGCATCCGCATCCAGTTGCATGGCATGGGCATAGGTGCGGAGAAATCCCACAGCATACGCGACCCCAGGCAGCTTTGACAGATCGTCTGCCTCGAGCGCTGCCAGCAGTTTCGGGCGGATTCTCAACCATTCCGCCACATCTTCAAGCCGCCAGCCGAGTTCCTCGCGACGCGCACGCAGCACCGTTCCGACACTTGGCTGGTCGGAAGGTTGCGAAAACGGGCGGTTCGAGGACGGTGGGGACATGACCGGACAATCCGTTAGCTTGGCGCGTGGATGCGGGTTTCGCGCTGCTTGATGGCATCCACGGCCTGCTCAACCAGCGTCGCGATAATTTCAGCCACCGAACGGACTTCCTTGACCATGCCGACAGACTGACCAGCCATGACCGAACCCGTCTCTACATCGCCCTCGATGACGGCGCGGCGCAGGGCACCCGCCCAGTAATGCTCGATCGAGAGCTGGGCTTCTTCCTTGGTCAGCTCGCCGCTCTGGAACTTCCGGAGCGCTTCGCCCTGAAGACGTGCGAAATTCCGGCCACCTTCGTTCGAAAGCCCCCGCACCGGGATGACCGGGAACAGCTCGTCGAGCTGCACGGTCGTCACCGCATCGCGGGCATTGGCGCGCAGGAAGGCCTTCTTGAAGTTTTCATGCGCGATGCTCTCTTCGGACGCTGCAAACAGCGTTCCAAGCTGCGCACCAGACGCCCCTTGCTCCAGATAGGACAGGATCGCGTCACCACGGCCCAGACCACCGGCAACAAAGACAGGCACATCACGGATATGCGGCAGGATTTCCTGCGCCAGAACGGTCAGCGACACCGGACCGACATGGCCGCCGGCTTCCGAGCCTTCGATCACAAGAGCTTCAATGCCCATGCGTACCAGACGCTTGCCCAGAGCCAGCGCCGGGGCAAAGCCGATCGCCCGCGCCCCGCCATCACGCACCTTGCGGATCGTGGTGCTGTTCGGCACGCCGCCCGCGAGCACGATATGCGAGACATTATGCGCCAGACACACATCCACGAGCCGGTCGAGTTCGGGATGCATGGTGATGAGGTTCACGCCGAACGGGCGCTTCGTCATCGCCTGCGTGGCGACGATTTCCTCTTCCAGACGCTCGGGCGACATTGCACCACAGGCAATAACGCCGAATCCGCCCGCATTGGAAATCGCGGAAACCAGATGCCGCTCGCTGACCCAGGACATGGCGCCACCAAGGATGGCGACTTCGCTCCCGAGGAAGTCACAGCCCGGCTTCCACAGCCGGTCCAGCGTCGCGCGGGCATTCAGGGTTTCGCTCACGCCTCGGCTCCCTCTTTGGCATCAAGGCCATAAGCCGTGTGCAGCGCACGCATGGCCAGTTCGGTATATTCGGAATCGATCAGGACGGAGATCTTAATCTCGCTCGTGGAGATGACCTGCACGTTGATGCCGCGATCGGCCAGCGTGCGGAACATCCGCGCGGCCAGACCGGCATTCGAGCGCATGCCGATACCCACGACGCTAATCTTCACCACGTTATGGGACGTGATCAGTTCGCCATACTGGACGTATTCGCGGGCCTTCTCCAGCACGGCGCGGGCAGCGGCCTCGTCGGACTTGCTGACCGTGAAGGTCATGTTCGTCATGTTGTCCACGCCGACGCTCTGGACGATCATGTCAACATTGATGTTCGCGGCTGCCAGCGGGTCGAAAATCGCAGCGGCGATGCCCGGACGGTCCGGAACGTTCCGCACGGAGATTTTCGCTTCGTCATGCGAGTTGGCAATCCCCGCAACCAGTTCCTTCTCCATGATCTCGTCCTCATCAACCACAATCGAACCGCTGTCATCATCCGTCTCGGCGAACGATGACAGCACCCGCACCCGGACACCCTCGCGCATGGCGAGAGCGACGCTGCGGGTCTGAAGTACCTTGGCGCCTACCGAAGCCAGTTCAAGCATCTCTTCATAGGTGATGCGATCCAGCTTCTTGGCGCGTTTCACGATGCGCGGATCGGTCGTGTAGATCCCGTCCACATCGGTATAAATATCACACTGGTCGGCATTGATGGCAGCAGCGACGGCCACGGCGGACGTATCCGATCCGCCGCGTCCCAGCGTCGCGATGCGGCCATCGGGGCCGACGCCCTGGAAGCCGGCCACAACGGGCACCACATCATCATCCAGACAGGCCAGCAGCGCCGTACCGTCCACACTCTCGATGGCGGCCTTACCATGCGCATCGTCCGTTACGAGCGGGATCTGCCAGCCCTGAAAGGACCGCGCCTTCACACCAAGCGCCTGCAGCGCGATGGACACGAGCCCGCTCGTCACCTGCTCACCGGCGGCAACAACGGCATCGTATTCCTTCGGGTCTGCCAGCGGGTCCAGCTCGGCGCAGTAGCCGACCATCCGGTTCGTGACACCAGCCATGGCGGAGACCACGACGGCAACACGGCGGCCGCGGTCATGTTCAGCTTTCACGCGTTTGGCAACGTTCCGGATGCGCTCGATATTCCCGACGGACGTGCCGCCGAATTTCATGACAACCGTCTTCCGTTTCCCGCTTTCGCCCTTGATGGCGGCATGGGGATCGGCACGACCGGAAACCTGGTCGTGGACGGGAGTATCGGGCATGGACATCGCGGATAAGGCTCCAGTACGTGTCTGGCGTTGCGCGCTCGGGTCTGGCATCGGGTACGGCAAAGACATGCAAACCACCCGGCACCTGGACAGACTCTGCCGGTCCACATACTCGTCTCGCTCCGCCACGTCCAGATGACGTGCGGCAGACAGGCACACAGAAGGAGAATTCTGATGCCCACAGAAACATCCCCGGGACAGGATTCCAGACGCGCATCCGTATCGGAATCCGAGATCGCCCATTTCAGCGCTCTGGCCGAAGACTGGTGGAATCCCCGTGGCCCCATGGCCCCGCTGCACGCCATGAACCCGCTCCGCACCGAATGGGTCAGCCGCCATGTTGCGCCCCTGCGCAGGGAATCTTCCGGCCCTCTGAGCCTGCTCGATATTGGCTGCGGCGCGGGTCTGGCCAGCGAGGCTTACGCCAAACTCGGTTTTGAGACAGTTGGAATCGACGCGAGTGCCGCCGGTATCCGCGCGGCACAGGCGCATCTGGCCGCCCATCCCCTGCCACCAGAGGGAGCGTCCCTGTCCTATCGCAACGGCAGCGCGGAAGATCTCGTTGAGGAAGGCGCGCGCTTTGATGTCGTCAACGCCCTTGAGGT
Source organism: Gluconobacter sp. P1C6_b (assembly GCF_018811945.1). Classification (GTDB taxonomy): domain Bacteria; phylum Pseudomonadota; class Alphaproteobacteria; order Acetobacterales; family Acetobacteraceae; genus Gluconobacter. Next base: position 163,442 of record NZ_JACRVU010000002.1, on the reverse strand, counting down.
CATCGAACACGTCAACGATCCGCAGGACTTCCTGATCATGCTGGCCACGCTGACGAAGCCGGGCGGAATGGTCGCGGTGTCCACCCTGAACCGGACACCGCGTTCCTTTGCCGTCGCCAAGCTCGGCGCGGAATATCTGCTGCGAATGCTGCCCGTGGGCACGCATGACTGGAAAAAGTTCATCAAGCCCGACGAACTCGCCGCCATGGGCCGCCGCGCAGGCCTGCGCATGCTGGACATCGCCGGGATGAGCTACGTCCCGTTCCAGTGGCGCGAAAGCCGCGATACCGGCATCAATTACATCGCGATCTTCCGCAAGGACTGAGCAAAAAAAGGCGGTTGCAGTTCATTATTCTGCTGCAACCGCCCTTTTCGGATCAGCGCTCGATCAGACCTGTGTATTCATGAACGCAAAGGTCGTCGGACTGCCAACGGGCGTGAAATTGTTCGTAAACGCAATCTCGCCCGTCTTCTTGTCCACCTTGAAGGACGTGACCGCATCCGAACGCTGGTTGGCGCAGAACAGGAACGCTCCGGACGGATCGAACATCAGCGCGCGACCGTAATCCGCATGCATCCAGACTTCATCCTGCAGCGTCAGCGTTCCGTCCGCCCCGATGGCGAAGACGGCCAGCGAATCACCCAGACGGTTGGAGACGTAGACGAACTTGCCACTGGCCGAGATCAGGATTTCCGCAGCCAACGTCGAGCCGCGGAAATGCGATGTCACGGTGCTGACTGTCTGGATGTCATTGATCGCGCCCGTTGCCGGGTCAAAATTGGAAACGACGACCTTCGAATCCTGCTCACACAGATTGTACAGGATGCGGCCGGAATGATTGAACTGGAAATGGCGCGGCGCCGAGCCCGGTTCCATATCGTAATAGGGTGTCTTGGCCGGGATCAGCTTTCCGGTGTCGATGTTCAGCGTCCAGACATAGACCCGGTCCAGACCCGCATCATCCGCCAGCACGAACTTGCCACTCGGGTCTGAATGGATCATGTGCGGGTGCGACCCCGAATGGTCGGACACGGCGAAATTGCCCTGCGGATTGTCCGAAGCCCGTTCCGGCTGACGCGGCCCCGTGTTGTGGACAACATCCGATGCCTCACCCAGCGATCCGTCCGAGCGGATCGGCAGAACGGCAACGCAGCCACCGACATAGTTGGCGACCAACACGTAGCGACCTGAATGGTGGATGCTCAGATGGGCCGGAACGGCACCTTTCGAGCTGACAACATTCAGCTTGCGCAGCGAACCGGTCTTGGGATCGATCGCAAATGCCGTGACGGAACCGTCTCCATCCTTGTTGAAATCGTCAATCTCGCTCAGCGCGTACAGAAAGCGCTGATCCTTCGAAATCGCAAGGAAAGACGGGCTGGCGATATCCGTGAAGGTCGTGATCGGCGTCAGAACGCCCGTATCGCGATCCATATCGAAAACGGAGATCCCCTGTCCGTTCCCGGTACCACCTCCCGGCGGCCCATGTTTCGTATATCCGCCGACGAAACAGATCGTTTTTGCAACCGGCTTCGGCGGTGGCGGAGGTGTCGGAACTGCCTTTTCAGGGTCAGCGGCCCCGGCGACACCGGTGCCGGCCGCAGCGACACCGGCAACCAGTCCGACCGCAAAATCACGGCGGGAAACAGGGTGGGACATGATGGATCTGCATTCCTTTCGATATGGTAGAGATAACGCCCGTTACCAGGAAAAGACGCATTCCCGACCCCGACACCAGTTTCCCGGCCACCAGTTCAGTGGGCGTCCTTTGGCAGTTTACATTGCGGCCCTACAGGTGGACCGGCATAGCGGGTCCAGGTCTGGGTCTCCCCCAGAAGGGGCATTCCCAGAACGAATCCGCGCAGTTTCAGGACATTGGGCTCAGACACCCATATCCGCGCCTGATAGACCCGTCCGGTCCGCGGATCAAGAATATGCCCCTGCCACTTGCGGTCCTCAATTGGAACAAAGTCTGTCAGCATACGGATTCCACACTGCGACCGCCCCCAGACATCCTTGGGAACAGCCCCGTCATAAGCCATGCCAATCAGCTGCCCACAGAGCATGTGACCGCAGGGTTCAATGGAAAACAGCCCGTCATGCTCCTCGGACAACCACAGCCCCTCTTCGGGAATATCCGAAGGAGCCGCACCTGCTGGAGCAGATGTCTGGGCCTGTGCCGGGGCACAGGAAAGTGATGACACAGCCAGCAGGACAGCCGCGAAAAAGCCTGCTCCCCGCATTCAGACCTTGCCCAGCAGGGCATCGAGACGCCCCGCACGATCAAGCGCCATCAGGTCATCACAGCCCCCCAGCCCCTTACCGTCCACAAATGTCTGCGGCACGGTCCGGCTGCCGGATCGACGGATGGACTCCTCGCGCTCGGTCGATCCGCGAGGCGCGTTGATTTCCTGAAACTCTATTCCCTTGGAGCGCAGCAGGCTGACGGCATGCACGCAGTAAGGACATCCAGGCTGGGTATAAATCTCGATTTTCGACATAGGATCCTCATTCCTGGACAAAGCGCGGGTTCTGTTCATCCACTCTCCCGGTCCGCGCTGCAACCAAAATATCCACGCTTACCGCACCGGCCTTCATCAGAGACGTCGTGCAGGCCGATGCCGTAGACCCTGTCGTCAGCACGTCATCCACAAGCAGGACGGCCTGTCCCTCTATCCGCGCTCCACGTCCTTTCCTCACCCGAACCGCATGTTCCATCTCACGCTCGCGCTCCCCGGCAGACAGTCGGGCCAGCGAGCGCGTGGAGCGGACACGCTGAAGAGCATCCACCACACAGGGCAGACCCGCAAGCCGTGAAACGCCCTGCGCCATCAGCGCAGCCTGATTGTAACGCCGTTTCCACAGACGGGTGCGATACAGCGGAACGGGCACGACGAGCGTGACGTTCTGCAGCACGTCCTCAGCGGCCGATGTCATCTGGCGGGCCAGAACAGCTGCATTTTCAGTATGATCGGAATATTTCAACGGGAGGATCAGGCGCCGCGACCATGTGTCGTAAACGAAAGCCGCCCGCGCCGAACGCCAGACCGGCGGATGGGCCTGACAGGCTGCACAGCAGTTCTGAGGACCGCCCAAGCCCTCATTTTCCAGTGGAACACCGCATCGGTCACAGCTGGGAGAAACAATCCGGTGAGCGGCCTGGAAACACGTGCCGCAGAACGCGCCTTCTGTCATGACTTCCGTCCCGCAGGCCGCACAGGTCGGAGGCAGAAGCGTATCCAGAACAACGCGCGCGCTGCGGGTCAGAAGCCGTTTCACCCTGTGCGCGGTACCAGTTTAAGCGTGATTCGGGAGGCATCGATCAGGACCTTGCCCTGATGCTGGAAATTGACGGTCACCCGCTCTCCCACAGCCGACTGGACCTGGCCCCAGCCCCATTCGGGGTGATCGGGATGCTGGACAATCTGTCCAGGCTCAAGAAAGGACTGAAAGGGCCCGGTCACTGACAGACCTGCCAGAAGACCGGAAGCCGTTCCATGTCAGTGCCCTGCATTCTCGCCGGAAAAATCAGGCGCATCGAGACCCGAGGCCTCAAGCTGTGCGGCCAACGCCGCCTTCAGACGGTCCAGCCCAGCTTCGTCACGCGCCTCCGCCCGGGCCACCAGAACGGCCTGGGTGTTGGAAGCCCGAAGCAGCCACCAGCCATCCGGCGTATTGACGCGGACACCGTCAATTTCGGACACGTCCGCCCCCTCTTTCCGCAGACGTTCGGCCACTTCCGTGATGACCTCGAACTTGCGTTTGTCATCGCAGTTGAAGCGCAGTTCCGGCGTCGTAACCGTCACCGGCAGGCTGTCGCGGAAATCCGAAAGCGGCCCTGGCAGACGCGACACAATTCCCAGAACCCGCACGGCGGCATAAAGCGCATCATCAAAACCGTACCATTTGTCGGCAAAAAAGATATGCCCGGACATCTCGCCCGCCAGCGGAGAGGCGGTTTCGGCCATCTTGGTCTTGATGAGCGAATGGCCTGTCTTCCACATCAGCGGCTGCCCACCGGCTTTTGCGATCTCATCGAAGAGGATCTGGCTGGCTTTCACATCCGCGATGATCGTGGCACCCGGGTGACGGCTCAGAACGTCCTGCGCCAGCAGAACCAGCATCTGGTCGCCCCAGAAGATCTGTCCGCGATTGTCGACAATACCGATCCGGTCCGCATCACCATCAAAGGCAATCCCCAGATCTACCTGCTTTTCATCAACGACCCGGATCAGGTCCTGAAGGTTTTTCTCGACCGTCGGATCGGGATGATGGTTCGGGAAATGCCCGTCTATCTCTCCGAACAAAACCGTATGTTCACCCGGAAGGCGCTCGACCAGACGGCTGAGCACGGCACCGGCTGCAGAGTTGCCATTGTCCCAAACGACCCGCAGTGGCCGGATCCCATCGTAATCCTGTACAAGCCGGTCAATATAACGGCCGGAAATATCAATCCTGACCGCAGTCCCGTTCGTCGCGGGAAGAACGTCGCCGGATGCGGACAGACGGCCCAGTTCGCGGATCTGGTCACCGTAAAACGGCTTGCCGCCCATCATCATCTTGAAGCCGTTATAATCGGGCGGATTATGGCTTCCCGTGACCATGACGGCACCATCAGCGCCATCCGCCACGGAGGCGAAATAGAGCATGGGCGTCGGACCACATCCGATCCGTGTCACCTCAGCTCCGGATTCGACGGCTCCCCGAACCAGCGCCTCTTCCAGCGCTGGCGAAGACAGACGGCCATCATATCCAACCACAATCCGCTTCCCACCGGCGCGGATCACCATACTCGCAAATGTACGACCAATGGCGAAGGCATCGGCCGGATGCAGCGTCTTTCCGACGATCCCGCGGATATCGTATTCCCGCAGGCTCGTCGGATCAAAATCATGCCGGAATGGCATCAGGGCGCGTCCACATACTGCTTGTACTTCTTGAGGAACGCCTTCACGGACGCACCAAGATCCTCACGGTCAATCGAGAAGGCGATCTGCGCTTCGAGGAATCCGGCTTTGTCACCGCAGTCATAGCGCGTCCCTTCGTAACGCAGACCATGGAACGGCACTTCACCGATCGTCTTGGCCATCGCATCCGTCAACTGGACTTCATTGCCCGCGCCACGCTCCAGCTTCGCCAGATACTTCATGACGTCCGGCGTCAACACGTAGCGACCGATGATGGACAGGTTCGAAGGAGCATCTTCTGGAGCCGGCTTTTCGACCAGCCCTTTGACCTCGACCAGCTTGCCGTCGTCGCTGCCAACATCAAGAATGCCGTAGCGGTTCGTATGCTCAGGCGGAACTTCCGTAACTGCCACGACATTGCCGCCGGTCTGGTTGTAGGCCTCGACCAGCTGACCAATGCAGCTGCGTCCCTTGACGATATCGTCCGGCAGCAGGATGGCGAACGGATCGTCACCAATAAACGAACGTGCACACCAGATGGCATGGCCCAGGCCCAGCGGCTCCTGCTGACGCACGGCCACGAGGGAGCCCGCCTGCACGCTGCTGGGTGCAAGCGCTTCAAGCGCGCTCTTCTTGCCGCGTTCCTTGAGCGTTGCTTCAAGTTCATAGGCAATATCGAAATAATCGATCAGGCTGTCTTTGCCACGACCGGTCACCAGACAGAATTCTTCAATCCCGGCTTCGCGGGCTTCATCGATCGCGTACTGGATCAGCGGCTTATCGACGACAGGAAGCATTTCCTTCGGCATGGCCTTGGTCGCAGGCAGGAACCGCGTTCCAAGACCGGCAACAGGAAGGACAGCTTTTTTCAGTGGCTTGATCACGAAACCTCACACATCAGCCGAAATAACGCCCGACCGCCGAACCACAGGTCCAGACGCTCTCAAGGACGCAACAAGGAATAAACCTGTCTCAGCAGTCTGGCAACAAAATGGCACAGACCAGAGAACGGCAAGGAAACGCTTCGCTCCCCTGCGGGGTTTATTTTCGTGATGTCTGATTTTTACTGGGATACACCGACATCTGAATGTCAGTGGTGCGGCCGAGAAGACTCGAACTTCCACGGGGTTGCCCCCACAAGCACCTCAAGCTTGCGCGTCTACCATTCCGCCACGGCCGCCCCGTGACAAACGACCCTGCTTCGTGCATGACCGTCCGGTGTGGAAGGGGCTATAGCTGATGCCGAAAACGAGGGCAATGACCCGAAATGAGATTTATGAAGAAATTTTGTGGAAATCCTCTCCGGGACTGACCGCCTACCCCGAAGCCCTGACCTTCATGGAGGAGCGTGCGCGAGCCATTCATCGGGGGACAGCAGAACCGCTGGTCTGGCTTGTCGAGCACCCTCCCGTCTTTACGGCGGGCACCTCTGCCAGAGACACGGACCTCTATAATCCTCACGGTTATCCGACCTATTCCGCCGGACGCGGCGGCCAGTGGACCTATCATGGACCGGGACAGAGGCTTGGTTATGTCATGATGGATCTGACGAAGCCGAACGGCACCGTTCCGCCCCGCGACCTGCGCGCCTTTGTCGCGGGACTGGAAGGCTGGATGACCGACGCCCTCGCCCGGCTCGGCGTCACGGCCTTTACCCGCGAGGGCCGGATCGGCGTCTGGACGATCGATCCCCTCACGGGCCTGGAAGCCAAGATCGGGGCGCTGGGCATCCGCGTCAGCCGCTGGGTCAGTTGGCATGGCGTTTCGATCAATGTCAGTCCCGATCTGACCGATTTCGATGGAATCGTGCCCTGCGGCATCCGCGAGTTCGGCGTCACCAGTCTCCGGCGATTCGACAGCAGCCTGACGATGGCGGATCTCGATGACGCTCTCGCTGCCGCATGGCCAGGACGGTTCGGTTCTATCCCGCGGGCGGCGTGAAAACGGACGGGGTGATTGCCACGCCCTGCTGCACAGCGGATAGCTCCACGCCAAAATGATGCTGTCGGGCATCCACGCCCTGCAACCCGATCAAACCGAGCTGACCCTTCACATCTGAAAACTGGATCGTCAGCAGCCCCTGGGAGGGATTATCCGCCTGCGCGACCGAAATCTGCAGCGATCCGTCCCCATGCCGCACATCCGTAACCTGCACGTCGCCGTCGAACCGGATCGGATATTTCAGCAACAGACCGAGCGGATTGTGTCGCAGCGACAGATGCGTGACGGCGCCCGTCGCCCGATCGTCGAGCACGAGGTGCCCGTCACCCGCAACGAGCTCCATCGGATGCGGCGCTACATAATCCAGCCTCAGATGCCCCGGAATGTAGGAAAAACGCCCCGCGCTCTCCCCGGCATCCGGCCCCTGTTGCAGAAAGGCGGCCTGCAATCCCTGAAGACCATTCAGATAGGCCTCGATACGATGCACGTCGTTCTGCTCGACCGCAGGCAGGTGGCCATAGCCACCTGTCGCACAGCCTGAAAGCAGAAGGAGGGCCAGCAGAGCACGTTTCATGGGGTTTTCTCTCCATGCAGGACCAGGGACAGCGCATGCAGCCCGGAGCTGAACTCCTCGGCCAGCAGACCATTGACCAGCCGATGGCGCGCCACCCGGTTCAGTCCGTCAAACTGCGCACTTGTGATGGCGACATTGAAATGCGTCTCCCCATCACTCCCAAGAGCCTTCGCCCCGGCATGATGGGCATGACGGGCGCTGTCATCCTGGATCTCGAGCGTCGTGGGCGACAGTTCGCTTCGAAGGATCGCCTCGATCCGCTCCCGTCGGGTGGAGTGCGGCGTGGAAGAGCGTGAAGCTGTTTCAGACATGATGAAAATCGTCCAGCTGGAGGAATGGCCGCTTGCATCGTGCGGCTGTGATTGCCCATATCAGACACCATGCAGCGCAAATCCACCAGACACCGGGCCTTCGATCCCGATCCTGACGCGCCGGAACAGGTCTGCGACCATCCGGGCTGCAGCGAACCTGCGGGCTACCGTGCGCCGCGCGGGCGTGATGCCCTGCGCTCGTATTTCTGGTTCTGCCTGGAGCATGTCCGTGAATACAATTCCCGCTGGGATTTCTATCGCGGCATGACGCCGGGCCAGATCGAGGCACATCTGCGGGCCGACGTCTCATGGCAGCGCCCGTCCTGGAAGCTCGGGACCGGAACAGCGAACAAGGCGGAGTTCAACGAGGACGACATCCTCGACCCGCTCGACATTCTCGGCGCGACCCGTCACAGCCGCGCAGAGCGTGCAAAAGACGCGGCCCGCCAGCGCGCGTCCGCCCAGGCCGCCGGAATCCCCGAGCCCCTGCGCCAGCCCCTTGCGACCCTGGATCTGACATGGCCGGTCTCTTTCGATGACGTGAAAACCCGCTACCGTGCCCTCGCCCGCCAGCATCATCCCGACGCCAATATCGGCGATGAGAAATCCGAAGAGCGGTTCAAAGCCATCGGTTCGGCCTATGCCGCGCTCAAAGTCCATTTCACGCGTCAGGACGATTTCGTTTCCTGAATTTTTAGACTGGAACAGAGGACGCCGAGGCTCCATCTTCTCCAGAACGTCCTGTATCCAAAGATCCAACGAAAGCCCCAGAGACCCATGAGTGATTTCGCGACGATTGACACCCCGGAAGCCGTGACCACCGCTGAAAATGCTGCGGTCCCGACCAGCGTTCTCGGCGCCCCCGATCTCATGGTGTCCTCGGCGGAAGTCTTCGGCATCCGCACGGACATGCAGGTTCCGGCCTATTCCATACGCACGGAACATGTTCCCGACATCGACCCGTCCTACAAGTTCGACGAGGACACCACCCGCGCCATTCTCGCGGGATTTGCCTTCAACCGGCGCGTCATGGTCCAGGGCTTCCACGGCACCGGCAAGTCGTCCCATATCGAGCAGATCGCCGCGCGCCTGAACTGGCCCTGCGTCCGGATCAATCTCGACAGCCATGTCTCGCGGATCGACCTGATCGGCAAGGACGCGATCGTGCTCAAGGACGGCAAGCAGATCACGGAATTCCGCGAAGGCCTGCTGCCCTGGTGCCTCCAGCATCCCTGCGCCCTGATCTTCGACGAATACGACGCCGGTCGCCCGGACGTGATGTTCGTTATCCAGCGCGTGCTGGAAGCCGAAGGGCATCTGACGCTTCTGGACCAGAACCGCGTTATCCGTCCCAATCCGGCTTTCCGTCTTTTTGCCACGGCCAACACGGTGGGTCTGGGTGATACGACCGGCCTGTATCACGGCACCCAGCAGATCAATCAGGGCCAGATGGACCGCTGGAATATCGTCGCGACCCTGAACTACCTGCCGCTGGAGCAGGAAGTCGGCATCGTCACCTCCAAGCTGAAGATCCCCGCAAAAGACAAGGACGCCACAACGCTGGTCGAGCGCATGGTCGCCCTGGCGAACCTCACGCGGTCCGGTTTCATGGCCGGAGACATCTCCACGGTCATGTCCCCGCGCGCCGTCATCGCCTGGGCCGAGAACAACCGCATCTTCAACGACGTGGCGTTCTCCTTCCGCCTGACCTTCCTCAACAAATGCGATGAGGCCGAGCGCGGAATCGTGGCGGAATACTACCAGCGCTGCTTCAACGCCTCACCGCTGGCCTGATCCCTTGTCTGCTCCCAAGACTTCCCTCACCGACGAAGAACGGCAGGAACGCTTCCGTCAGGCCACCATCGCCACCCTGCGCGCCATGGGTGGAGCGCCGGAGCAGGGCGTGGATTTTCAGGGTGCCGTCAACGGAAGCCGTCAGAACGCCGTCGCTGCCGGCAATGTGGAACTGCCCTATCTGTCGCGCCACATGCACGACTGGGAAATCCGCAAGATCCGGGGGGCCGCGGATTCCGCTGCCCTGCGGATGCGGTACCATGCCCAGAAAGACTCAGGCGCACCAGCTGAACCTGTAGCCCGCCAGGCCTTTGATGCGCTGGAACAGGCGCGTTGCGAGGTCTACGGCTCACGCCACATGGCAGGCGTGCGGGCCAATCTGGAACAGCGTGTGGCCCAGCATTGCGCCGAACTGGGCTGCAACCGGATGAAAACACGCGAGGACATGCCGGCTCCCGTCGCGCTGGATCTCCTTGCCCGGGAGGCCATGAGCGGCCACCCCATGCCTGTTCAGGCCGGAGCGGCTCTGGACGAATGGCGGGCGTCCCTGACGCCCGCAGCAAAAGCCGCACTTGCCGACATGGCCCGCACCCAGAGCGATCAGACGGCCTTCGCCCGTGCCACGACCCGTTTCCTCGGAGCCTGCAAGCTCACAACCGTCCCCGATGAGGACGAAGAGCAGATGGCCCCGTCTGATCTGCCGTCGGACGAAGAGGAAACCACGGACAGCGACGCGCCTGAGGCAGAAGGTCAGGACCAGCAGGCCCCTGCCGCCACCGAAGAGGAAGAAGACGGCTACCAGCCCGAGAGCGGAGAGACCGGCCTTTCCGGCGAAAGCGAAGCCACGGAAGCCGCCGAGATGTCGGAAGACGGCACCGAAGAAGCTGCCGGACCTTCTGACCAGCAGGCCGACACCGGACCTTCCGAAGCCCCCAATACCTACAAAGCGTACACCACCGATTTCGACGAGGAAGTGAACGCCTCCGATCTGTGTGACGCCGACGAACTGGACCGTCTGCGCCAGAAACTCGACCAACAGATGTCCCAGCTCCATGGCCTGGTCTCACGCCTTGCGCACCGGCTGCAACGCCGCCTCATGGCGCAGCAGCAGCGCCGCTGGGAGTTCGAACAGGAAGAAGGCATTCTCGACGCCGGGCGCCTGTCTCGCGTCGTAACCAATCCGACCCTTCCGCTGTCATGCAAGCATGAATGCGAGACGGAGTTCCGCGACACGGTCGTCACCCTTCTGATCGACAACTCAGGCTCCATGCGTGGCCGCCCGATCGGCACGGCGGCCATTTGCGGCGACATTCTCGCCCGCACGCTCGAACGCTGCGGCGTGAAGGTCGAGGTTCTGGGCTTCACGACCCGTCAGTGGAAAGGTGGCCAGAGCCGTGAACGCTGGCTCAGAAACGGGCGCACGCCCCAGCCAGGACGCCTGAATGATCTGCGCCACATCATCTACAAGGATGCGGACACGCCCCTGCGGCGCGCCCGGCGCAATCTGGGCCTGATGCTGCGCGATGGGCTGCTCAAGGAAAACATCGATGGCGAAGCCCTGCTCTGGGCCTGGAAACGGCTGCGCCGCCGCCCGGAACACCGCCATATCCTGATGGTGATTTCCGATGGCGCGCCGGTGGATGACAGCACGTTCTCCGCCAATCCGCATAACTACCTGGAAGACCATCTGCGCAAGGTGATCGCCCGGATCGAGGCGGATCGCGGGACGGAACTGCTTGCCATCGGCATTGGCCATGACGTCACGCGCTATTATCGCAACAGCGTCACCATCAGTTCCGCCGAAGACCTCGGCGGAACCATGATGGCCCAGCTCAGCGCCCTGTTCGCACCTTCAGGCGCCCGTCGCGCAGCGCAATAACAGCATCCAGCATCCGGTCGGTATGGACGGTCGTGGTCCGGTGATTGACGATCGCCGCCCGCACCGCCAGCCGACCATTGATCCTGGTCGTGGACGGCGCGGCGATCCCGCTTTCATGCAGATCCTGCACCAGTTCCGAGACTTCGGCATCTTCAAGACCCTCGATCCCGAAGCAGACGATATTGAGCGTCACCGGCGCCAGCAGAACCAGCCCGTCCGTCCGCTCCACGCGCCGCGCCAGATCTCCGGCCACGTCACAGCATGTCTCGACCATTTCTCCCATGCGCCCGGCTCCGTAGTGGCCCAGCGTCATCCAGACCTTGAGCGCCCGGAACCCGCGTGACAGATCCGGCCCGAAGTCACAGAACCACGGCGCTCCGGCAGCCAGCCCGCGCTCTTCGCGCACAAGGTAATCCAGGGACTGCGCAAAAGCTGCCGCATGCTTGCGACTGTCGCGCACCAGCACGCAGCCCGCGTCATAGGGAACCTGCGCCCATTTATGGAAATCGAAAGCCAGACTGTCTGCTTTCCCGATCCCGGCAAGCTGCGGCTGAAAGCGCGGTGAAAGACAGGCCAGCGCCCCGAATGCCGCATCGACATGGAACCAGAGCCCGGCCTCACGGGCGACCGCCTCGATCGCCACCAGATCGTCAATCGCCCCGCAGTCAACGGTTCCGGCCGTGCCCGCAACCATGAACGGCACGAAACCCGCCTTCCGGTCCTCGGCGATCATATCCCGCAAGACGCTGACATCCATGCGATGATCCGCCAGAACAGGAACACGCCTGAGCGCCTCACTTCCCAGCCCCGCCAGATCAAAAGCCCGCGGCAGACATCCATGAGCCGTCGTCGCAGCATAGCCCACAAGCCTGCGTGCGCCGATTCCTTCCTTCCGGATGGACAGGTCCTGCGCACGGCTCGCCGTAATCACACTGATGAAGTTGGCCATGGACGAGCCCGTTACCAGACAGCCTGAGCCATCCTGTGGCATGCCGACCATCTGCAGGGCCCAGCGAATGACCTCGCGCTCGACCTCGATCGGTGCGTGATCGCGTCCACCACAATTCGCATTCAGGCCACCAGCCAGCATTTCCGCCAGCATCCCGACCGGCGTTCCCGCACCATGCACCCATCCCATAAAACCGGGATGGGTATTCCCCACACCATAAGGCACAACCAGATCAAGATAACGCCCGTACAGATCGTCGAGGGAATGTCCCTTCTCCGGGAGTCCTTCCTTCAGGGCCTGTCGGGCAGAAGATGGCATGGGTCTCCAGACGGGTCCCTCTCCCACATGCTCCATGCGGTCAAAGACCTCGTCCAGCATCCGGTGCCCGATGTCACGAATGCCACGCCAGTCGGCGGGGTCCAGTCCGGCCATGATTATCCCTTCACCTGAAATCCGTCAGGTGTCTGCGATACAGGCCCGCCCGGTCGATGTCACGTCAGGAAAGGCGCTCAGAACAGGGCAGAATACAGGGACGAACTGCTGTCGCTGCTCGAATTTCCGGTAAAGAGGGAAAGAATGCCCGTGCTGGAGCCGCTCCCGCCATAGAGGGTCAGCATGCTTGCTGGGGTCGTGCTCGTAACGGGGTGGATCTGCAGCAGGGCAAGATATTGCTGCGCGAACTGCTGGATTCCCTGCTTCGTACTGAGTTTGGACATATCCAGCTTCGATCCAAGCAGACGGACCTGCTGATCATAATCCAGCGCGCCGAACTGCGTCGTGTCAAAACCGGAAACAACCTCAGCCACTTTCAGGAGCTTCGGGTCTGCCATCACATTGGCAAGAGTCATGTCCGTTGTCGCCGTACGGGTAAAATACAACGCATCCCCCAGGCCCGGCGTCTCTGTCTGCAGACTGTCTTCGTAACTGTTGGTCAGGTAACTTTGCGTGATGCTCTGCACGGTGTCGGAAGACGCCAAGGGCGAGGTCGACCAGTCGGAAAAGGCATTTGCAAAAGCCTTCCACGCCGAATTCCCGCTGGTCTGGGCAAGGGATTTGGACGAGGTCGGATCCTGCGTCATGAGATCCTTGATGACCGCCGTCTGACCAATGACCGAGGACATACCATATGCCCCAAGCACAACCTTGAGCGCCTTGTAGTTTTTCAGAAGCTGCTCCGGTGTCTTGATCGAAGCCGCATCCTGCTTGAAAGCCGCAACGGCCTGCTGGGTGGAGACGCTTGTTTTTTCCCACTTGTTCGCCGAAGAGTCTTCATCCTTGATGATGGAGACATACTGCGGAATGGCGGGCATGGCGGAAATGGAGGAAGACACGCGCGTTTCTCCGAAAAAGGAGTAGGTCCGTCACTCTATCTCCCCATTCCCTAATACAGTCTTAACGTCTCTTGTCCTTCTCCACAGTCCGGAACCCACTCATGTCCATTCGCCTGTCCCTGCTCGCCGCCACTGCCGCGCTTCTGATGCCGGTTATGGCCAGCGCCTCCACCCTGTCCGGTCTGCCGGAATCCTGCTTCACATACGAACTTGCCGGCACGAAGACCGCCGCGCATGGCCTGACGGCCAAAACACTGCATGCGACCCTGACTGGAACCGACATCACGCTCGACATCCGCGGCGTGAACCTGTCCGATCCGTCCGGTCACGTTGAAAGCGCCACCCTGGAGCGTTTCAACGCCGTCGCCGCCTATGCCGCACTCAGCGCCTTTCGCGGCGGCATCAGTCCCGCCTGCAAAGACCAGAGCCGGACGATCAACAGCAGTGACATCCGCAGCGGCACTCCGCAGGCTACATGGACGAATGTGACCCTCGCACGCCCCGGTCACGACATGACGATCCGCAAAGCGTCGATCCAGGCTGTCCAGACCACGCCGGACCTGCGACTGAAGGTCGAGGGAACGGGCATCCACGACACCAAGCAGCCGCTCATGCCCACGCAGCTTTCGGCAGATCTGACGGTCCAGGGCCTTGATACCGCACGCCAGCAGATCACGATCAACGCCCTGCATGCCGTCTCCGGCAGCAGCGCCATCGACGGCAAGGGCAGCATCGAACCCGGCGCAACAGCATCCACCTCGGCCGCAGACCTGCATGTCAGCGTCACGAATGTTGACACCCTGATCGGCCAGATCCGCGACACCGCCCCGAAGAAGGTGGTAGCCGCCCTGACGATCGCCCGGCTGATGGGCCGTCAGAGCGGGGATGCGACATTGTGGGACATCGGGCTGAGCGGCGGCGTCGTAACCGTCAACCGCATCCCGCTGCCGTTCTCAGTCCCCTGATTTCGCCGCCTCAAGTTTGCGGATCATCTTGCACAGAACAGTCGTGACCTTCTTGGCATAGCCAATGCGGGTCGCATTCGTCATTTCGCGGATGACCGCAAGCTTGTGATCGGGGCGGATCTTCACGCCCGATTCCTTCTTGCGTGCCACCCAGTCGATCAGCGCGGCCGGATTTGCGAAACGGTTGCGGCGGAACTGGATCACCATGCCCTTCGGTCCCGTCTCCAGACGTTCCACGCCAGCCTCACGGCACAGACGCTTGATCAGAACCACATCGAGCAGATTGCCCACTTCCGGCGGCAGTGAACCGAACCGGTCCACGAGTTCGGCGCGCATGGCCTCGACCTCGGCCTCGTTCGTCAGCGACGCAATGCGTCGGTACAGCCCCAGACGCACCGGCAGATCCGGCACATAGGCCTCGGGGATCAGCACAGGCAGGCCGAGAATGATCGTCGGGGTCCAGCTATCCTCGTCGTCCTGACGCTTGCCGCGCTCACGACGCATGTCGATCACGGCGTCTTCGAGCATCTGCTGATACAGCTCGATACCGACTTCCTTGATATGCCCGGACTGCTCGTCCCCCAGCAGATTGCCAGCACCACGCAGGTCCAGATCATGGGAGGCCAGCGTGAAGCCCGCACCAAGCGAATCCAGCGTCTGCATGACCTCAAGCCGCTTTTCCGATGACGGAGACAGCGGACGCGTCTGCGGCCAGGTCAGATAGGCGTAACCACGCTGCTTGCCACGGCCGACACGGCCGCGAAGCTGATAGAGCTGCCCCAGACCGAACATGTCCGCGCGGTGGATGATGATCGTGTTCACGCTGGGCATGTCCAGCCCGCTTTCCACGATATTTGTAGAGAGCAGGATATCGTATTTTCCGTCCGCGAACTCCGTCATGACACGTTCGAGCTCCGTGGGCGTCAAACGTCCATGGGCCTGCACGGTCTTGGCATCCGGGACGATTTCCGTCAGGCGCTCGGCCATGCGGTCCATGTCTGCCAGACGCGGCACGACGCAGAAGATCTGGCCACCGCGGAAGCGTTCACGCTGGATGGCTTCACGGATCATGACGCTGTCGAACGGCGTGATGAACGTGCGCACCGCCAGACGGTCCGTCGGCGGCGTTGCGATCAGGCTCATTTCCCGCACGCCGGACAGCGAAAGCTGAAGCGTTCTGGGTAGCGGCGTGGCGGACAGGGTCAGGACATGCACGTCCTCACGCAGCGCCTTCAGACGCTCCTTGTGCGCCACACCGAAATGCTGCTCCTCGTCGATGATCAGCAGCCCCAGGCGCTCGAAGGACACGGTTTTAGCCAGCAGCGCATGGGTGCCGACCACGATATCCACCGTGCCATCCGCCATGCCCTCGCGGACCTTCGTGGCTTCTTTCGGCGTGATAAGGCGTGAAAGCTGCGCCACGTTGACCGGAAAGCCCTCAAAGCGCGTCGAGAAGCTGCGGAAATGCTGACGGGCCAGCAGCGTTGTCGGCACCACGACCGCGACCTGCATCCCCGAAAGTGCCGCCACGAACGCCGCCCGCAGCGCCACTTCCGTCTTGCCGAAACCCACATCGCCACAGACCAGCCGATCCATCGGCCGCCCGGCGCTCATGTCTTCCAGCACATCCGCAATCGCGCGGGACTGGTCTTCGGTCTCCACGAACGGGAAGCGGGCGCAGAACTCGTCCCACAGCCCTTCAGCCGGTGCGAGCATCGGCGCATCCTTCAGCGCACGGGCGGCTGCCGTCTTGATCAGTTCACCCGCCATCACGCGGATGCGGGACTTCATCTTAGCCTTGCGCGCCTGCCAGGCGGTCCCGCCCAGCTTGTCAAGCTGAACGCCTGCCTGTTCGGAGCCAAAGCGGCTCAGAAGCTCGATATTCTCGACCGGCAGAAGCAGCCGTTGTTCCCCGTCATAGAGGATCGACAGGTAGTCATGCGCAACGCGGCCTTCGATAACCGTCTCAAGCCCGACATAGCGCCCGATCCCATAATCAGAATGAACGACCAGATCCCCTTCCGCGATCTCGCCCACCTGCGAGATGAACTGCTCCCCACGCTTGCGGCGACGCGGCGGTCGGGAAATCCGCTCGCCCAGCAGATCCTGCTCGGAGACGAAACACAGGCGGTCCGAAACAAACCCGCGTTCCAGCCCCAGCGTCAGCAGGCCGGTCGTGCCCTTCGGCATTCCTGCTGCATCCGGCCAGTCCTCATAGGACGTCGCCGTGACACCATGCTCGGCCAGAAGGTGCGAAATCCGCTCTCGTGAGCCACGGCTCCAGGCCGTGACATAGGTGCGCCGTCCTGCCTCGGCCCAAGTCTTCACCTGCTGTCCGAAGGCTTCGAACATCCCTGCCCGGCTTCCGTCCTTGGCTCTGGCAAACAGCGGTCCGGGGCGATAGCCTGCATCGACGCCCTGCGCCGTATCCGGCATGGCAAACGCGTTGAGAATAACGGACGGGACATCCGCCAGCATCGATTCCCAGCCGTGAGCATCCAGATACAGTCTGTGCGGCGGCAGCGGACGGTACGGGATTTCGCCCTCGCGGGTCGGCACACGGCGGGCCTGATAATGATCGGCGATCATGTCCAGCCGCGCCTTGAGGATTTCCGGCGCATGATGATCGAAGCTGACCGCCCCGCCCGGCAGATAATCCAGCAGCGTCTCCATCTGGTGCCCGTCACCGTCATGGAAAAGCGGCAGGTAGTGCTCCAGTCCCGGATAACGTCGCCCGTCGGAGACATTTTCGTAAATCGTGTCGGATGTGGCAGCGGGACCGAACGAGTCGCGCCAGCCTGTCCGGAACCGGCTGATGCTGTCCGGGCCCAGCGAGAACTCGGAGACCGGACGCAGTTCGAAACGCTTCAGGGTCTCGGTGGAACGTTGCGTGCCAACATCGAAGGCGCGGATGTTCTCCACTTCGTCCCCGAACAGGTCCAGACGGATCGGATCGCTCTCGCCCGCCGGGAAAAGATCGAAAATGCCGCCCCGTGTGGCGAACTCGCCCGCTTCCATGACCGTATCAGTCCGGGTGTAACCGTTGGCGATCAGCAGTTCGATCAGCATCGCCTGATCGAGGCTCTCACCGGTCTTCACGCTGATGGACTGCCCGCGGAACGCCGAGCGCGGGGGCACGCGCTGGATCAGACTGTGCACGGTCGTCAGAACGATCCGCCGCGCCTTCGTGGGTTCCAGCAGACGGCACAGCGTCCCGGCCCGTTCGGCAATCAGAACCGGATTGGGCGAGACGCGGTCATAAGGCAGACAGTCCCAGGCCGGCAGACGCAGGACTTCCACTTCCGGCATGAGCCAGACCAGCATGTCGGCCAGCGCGGCCACGGCGGCATCATCGCGCGCAACGTGGAGCAGAGGCCCGTCATGCTCGGCAAGGCGCTGGCGGAGAAGAAAGGCCACACTGCCATCCGGCACGCCCCAGACGGTCGGCCCGAAAGACCTGCCGAAGGACGCTGTGGACATTTCACGGGTCATGGTTTCGTTTTGTTCCATCCTGCTAATGCCCTATACCTGCCGTTCCATCGCCTGTCAGCCCGAGGAGCACGGGAAGCGCCCGTTGTCACGATGCCGTCCGAACAGTTCCCGCAGTCTCTTCCATCCCATTCCGACAAAGAACAGCGCAACGAAGCCTGGGACGACCGTCTCGCTCCTCTCTTCGCACCGCTGACGAGCCTGCCCGGCATCGGCCCCCGGCACGCTACCCTGCTGGAGAAAATCGCAGGCGGCCGACGCGTGCTGGATCTGCTGTTCACCCTGCCAGAACGGGTTGTTGACCGGCGCATTCTGCGCACAGTCGCAGACGGACACAATCTCGCCCCCGGCGAAATCCTGACAGCCCATGTCCGCGTCCTTGCCCTACGCAAGGCCGGCCGTCCCGGACAGCCCTCCATCATCCGCACTGAGGACGACACCGGAAAGCTCGATCTGGTTTTCTTCCAGACGCGCAACATGCCCAGCCCGACCGTGGGCACCGAACTCCTCGTCTCCGGCAAGACCGGTACGTTTCAGGGCGAACTGACGATGCCCCAGCCCGACCATGTCGTAAGCTGGGCCAAGCGTGACAGCTTCCCCTCGCTCGAACCCGTCTGGCCCCTGACCGCGGGCCTGTTTCCCTATACGGTCCGCAAAGCCATGCGTGCCGCTCTGGCCCTGCTGCCCGACTTACCGGAATGGCTGGACCCGGCCCTCGTCACTCAGCGCAAATGGCCGTCCTTCACACACGCCCTGCGCCTGATGCAGTCCCCCGAGATCATTCCGCCGGAAATCGCCTGGGAGCCTGTCCGCAACCGCGCCCTGTCCCGCCTCGCCGCCGACGAACTGCTGGCCGATCAGCTCTGTTTCGGTCTCGCCCGCCTCAAGGCCCGCGCGCGGCACGGACGCAGTTTCCCTGGCACCGGCGAACTTCAGGCCGAAATGCTGCGACGCTTCGGCCACAAACCGACCCACGCGCAGACCATCGCCATTGCCGAAATCGCTGCCGATCTTTCGGCCTCAACGCCCATGATGCGTCTGCTTCAGGGTGATGTCGGTGCAGGCAAGACCTTCGTCGCCATGAACGCCATGCTCCAGACCGTCGAGTCTGGTGCGCAGGCCGCTCTGATGGCGCCCACAGAAATCCTTGCACGCCAGCATTTCGAAACGCTTTCCCGTCTCTGTCCGACCGAATGCGTTTATCTGAGCGGCACCATCAAGGGCGCAGCCCGGCGCAAGACCCTCACTGCCATCGCGGATGGGACTGCAAAGATTGTCGTCGGCACCCATGCCCTGTTTCAGGACGGCGTGATCTTCCATGATCTCGGCCTCGCCGTCATCGACGAGCAGCATCGATTCGGCGTTCGCCAGCGCATGAATCTGAGCGCCAAGGGGGAAGCGACCGATATCCTCGTCATGACCGCAACGCCCATCCCCCGCACGCTCCAGCTCATGGAATGGGGCGAAATGAGCGTCAGCCGTCTGGACTCAAAGCCGCCGGGCCGCCAGCCAATCCGCACGACCCTGCACAGCATGGACTCGCTCGACAGCGTGCTTGCCGGCATCAGCCGCGCCCTGGGCGATGGTGTGCAGGTCTTCTGGGTCTGCCCGCTCATCGAAAACAGCGAGACACAGGCCGCAGCGGCGGCAGAAGAACGCTGGGCCTCGCTGGAGCAGCGTTTTGAAGGGCTGGTCGGCCTCGCCCACGGCAAGCAGGACATTACCGTCCGTCAGGACGCGCTGGATACGTTCCGTCTGGGCAAAACGCGCCTTCTCGTCGCCACCACCGTCATTGAAGTGGGCGTGGACATCCCGGCGGCTTCGGTCATGGTCATCGAACAGGCCGAACGCTTCGGTCTGGCCCAGCTTCACCAGCTTCGCGGGCGCGTCGGGCGTGGCTCGAAACAGTCCTTCTGCCTGCTGCTCCACGACAGGGCCGCCACACCCACCGCCGTCCGGCGGCTCAGCCTGCTGCGCGACACGAATGACGGCTTCCTGATCGCCGACGAAGATTACAGGATCCGGGGCGGTGGCGACATCGCGGGGGACAGGCAGTCCGGACTTCCCGGCTTCCGGCTGGCGCAGGGCGCGCGCCTCAGCCTGCTCCTGACCACCATGCAGCAGGACAGCGAGCGTGAAATCGCCCGCAATCCACATCTGGAAGGTCCCCGCGGTCACGCACTCAGACTTCTTCTGGAAATATTTGACCGAAATGATCCGGACAGACTTCTGATTTCCGGTTAGACAGAAAAATTCACGCGGATATAATGCTGCTACTTGATCAGTAATGCATTCAACTGAATTTCATGGAGTACACGAGTGATGAGCAGTCCTGCCAGAGACGCTCAGAAAGAGACTTCACACCAATACTCTGGCACCTCTTCGGATCGCCGATCCCTGCTCTTTCGTCTGCTTCTGCCCGCGACCGGCGGGTCAGCAGTCGCGTTGCTGGACCTCTCCGCAAGCAGCACCCCGGATATTCTTCATGCCATCGGCCCCCTTCCGCCCGGACTGCAGAAAGCAGCCACACGGAAGATTATTCTTTCATCGGAACAGAATCGGGATGGCGACACCCCGTTTTCCTGCCCGTTGCCCGATGACTTTTCTCTTATAGGATACCCCGTCTCCACCAGTTCGGGTGACGGCCAGTCCGGACTGTTTCTGGTTGCCCTCTCTCCGCCGGACGGAAGTTTCTCGGCCACGGCTGGCCGCGCCCTGCAGGACGTCGCAGGCGAGCTTGCCAACGAGACTGCGGAACATCCGGGGAAATCCTCGCTGCCGGACCGCGAGGAAAGCCTCCGCATCCTTCATCAGTTCATTGAACGGACAGGCAAGCTTTCACGCCGTGCCGTGTTCAGCCTGATCCATCTCAACCTGGATCATCTCTCGCTGATCAACGACCGCTATGGATGGGACACGGCTGATCTGATCCTCGCGGAAATGATCCGCCGTCTCAGAGCGGTTCTGCCGGAAGGCTGTTTCCTGAGTTCGATCGGCGGCGGCCATTTCATGGTTCTGACACCGCCAGGCACTACGGCCGTCACAACCCGTTCCCTGGTCAATGCGATCCTGCAGATCTCGAGCACACCCGTGTCGCTGGATATGGGCGCCATTCCTTTCTCGATCTCAGCAGGATGGAGCGTTTATCCACAGGACGCAGGAGACGCAAACCAGTTGATCCTCGCTGCCCGCGCAGCCCTGACCGAAGCCAATCGCACGGGTGGGGGCCATGAGCGTCGCGCCAATGCAGAACTCACGAACACCTATGCCATCACGTCGAACCTTGAGAAGGATCTGCTCAAGGCGGTCGAAGACGATGCCCTCTTCCTGAAATGGATGCCCATCGTCGATACGGCCTCCCAGAAGATCGTCGGGCATGAGGCGCTTCTGCGCTGGACCCGGCCGGGTCATGGCGAAGTCGCCCCCAATCTCTTCATCCGCTATGCCGAGGAAGTCGGCATGATCGAGGCACTCGACAGCTGGAGCCTGCGCAATGCCTGTCTGGCTGCCCTCCGCTGGCCGACTCCGCTGCGGGTCTGTGTGAATGTCTCGCCGGTCTGGCTGGTCAACGAACGACTTGCCCCGCTCGTCGATACCGTCCTGACCGAAACAGGCCTTCCGCCCGGACGACTGCAGGTCGAACTGTCCGAATGCCGCCCCTTCGGTCCCTCCGACATCGCCTTTCGCGAACTCTCCCGCGTCCGCGCGCTGGGTGTGCGCCTTGCCATTGACGATTTCGGGGCCGGCTATTCCTCACTGGAGAGGCTGCGGATCTACCCGCTGGACCAGATCAAGCTCGACCGCGCCTTCGTCCAGTATCTGGGGGAGGACATGCGCGCCGACGAGATCATGTACGCCATTCTCTCCCTTGCCCGCTCCCTGAACATCACCTGCTGCGCGAAGGGTGTTGAAACGGAACACCAGATGGCGCTGCTCGACGCCAATGGCTGCGAGGAAGTCCAGGGTTACCTGCTGGGAGCTCCAGTCCGGGACAGCCACGTCCCGCATCTCGCCCAGGCATGAAAAAAGGCCGCTTTCCTTACGGGAAGCGGCCTTTTCAGTCCCCGGTCCGGAAACGTCAGAACTTGACCGAAAGCTTGAGCGATCCGTAGTTGAACAGACCCGCCTTCTGCGTCTCGAACTGTGCCGTCTGCCAGTTCTGGCTGTAGGACAGACGCACGCCGTGCCACATCACGGCCACACCGGCATGGATTTCACCCACATCCCAGACCTTCTCGACGTGAGGCGCATTGGGGCGGACCGTGCTGCCCTGAAGCGTCACGTCATAACCCACGGCCTGGCCTTCAACACCGCCGTAGAAATACCAGGCAAAAGGACGGGTCGCACGGAACGCATCCGTGCCGTCGAGTCCCGGTCCGATCGTCGCATTGCCGAAGTCACTGTCCAGACCCTGCCCGATGCGGAACGTCGTCGCCACATCCGCATAGGTCCGGTAATCACCCGCCGCACCCGAAATCGCCGGCAGCACGTCAGCATGAATGCCATAGACATTCAGGACAGGCACGCGCCAGATCCGGCCGGCCTGAACCTGAAAGATCGGCTGATTCGCGAGCTGGTGCGACCAGCCCGTGCTCGGCGTATCGCTGATGGCCTTGTGAAAGCCGTTCTGAACCTGACGCCCGAGTCCCGACGGACCAAGCATGCCGAACTGGATTCCCATTACGGTCCGGGAAAGATCCGTATCGTTGATGAGGTTCACGGTTCCCAGCAGCAGGCCGGCATAAGGGCGGTCACCCTGCGGCGGATTGTCCGCCTGGGTGTCGCGCGGCGTGTCGATAATCTGCTGCAGACCAATGCTGATACGCTGTACGCCATCGCCCATCAGGATATGGTTCAGCTTTGCGATAGGCCGCGGAAGATTGTCCGTTCCTGATGTCCAGTTGATGCGCAGACCGGACGTATAATACTGATCCGACGTCCCTTTCAGCGTGGAAATCGCGTCATTCTCACCCTGGACGGTCCAGGTTCCGTACGGATCCTGCAACGGCGTGGCCATGGCGGTGGAAGACAGCGCCAGCACGGCAGTGGCTCCAATGGAAAAAGTCAGTCGGCTTCGCATGGGCACCTCTGTTACGCGCGGGATCGGGAACCACCAAGTACTGGGAAACGTGTGTATGTCATTTTCACGACCGGAATCAAAGTGTCGACGGGTCTCATCCCAATCTTAAAATTAGCGCGAGTTATGTTTCAGCCCCATATTCCCTGTGGCAGAGAAGGAAAAAAGCGTGCTAGGAATTGCTGCAGGAGAGAAACAGCGTCGTTTTTTTCCAAATTTTTGAAATTACGTCACGGCAGGGTCCGCCCTATCATGACACCCCAGTCTCGGGATTAGACCGTTGAGAAACAACAGAACCGACCGCAGCAGCTTCAACTCACCTCGCCGCGGCGGGTTTGACGACACATACTCGTCCCAGCCGTCCTATGGCGATCGTGGAGGCTTTGGTGGTGGAAATGGTGGTGGCGGCTACGGCGCGCCCCGTCGTAACAGCTTCGTCGCAGCTTCAGGCCCGGAAATCAGCTCCCGCGTGAAGTGGTTCAACACCGAGAAGGGTTTCGGTTTCGTTGAACTGTCCGATGGCTCGGGCGACATCTTCCTGCACGCCAACGCCCTCACCAATGCTGGTGTCAGCAACGTGAACCCGGGCGCGACCGTTGTGGTCCGCATCGGCCAGGGTCCGAAGGGCCGTCAGGTCGCTGAAGTCCTCTCCGTTGACGAGAGCACGGCAGAAGCACCGCGTCCCCGCGCCGCTTTCGGTGATCAGCCCCGCTTCGGTGGTGCACGCCCGGGCCGTCCGGCTCCGGACCTGTCCCGCGCTGAAGACATGCGTGGCACGGTCAAGTGGTACAACGCCACGAAGGGCTTCGGCTTCATCACGCCGGAATCCGGCGGCAAGGACATCTTCGTCCACGCCTCCGCTCTCGAGCGTTCGGGCCTGCCGACGCTTGACGAAGGCCAGACGATCAACGTCAAGGTTGTTCAGGGCCAGAAGGGTCCGGAAGCTGCTGAAATCAGCGCTGACTGAACGACCCGGACTTCGGTCTGAGTAGAAAAAGCCGCTGCCAGCTTCTGCTGCAGCGGTTTTTTTCATGCCGGCATTTCCCGCCAGACAATAAAAAAGGCCGGAAGAATCCGACCTTTTCCAATCCTCATTGCCAGAGCAAACCGGCTCAGTAGTCCTTGCCACTGCTCCGGACCAGTCGCGCCTTGTCCCGCTTCCAGTCACGCTCGGCAATGGCATGCCGCTTGTCTTCCTTGCGGCGTCCCTGACCGAGGCCCAGCGTCACTTTAGCCATACCACGGGCATTGAAATGAATATCAAGCGGCACCAGACTGGCGCCCGCGCGGCTGACAGCGCCCAGGAAATGCGCAATTTGCTTGCGGTGCATCAGCAGCTTGCGCGGAGCACGCGGCTCAAACCGGGAGAGAACGCCGCCCTGATATTCCGGAATATAGGAGTTGAAGAGCCAGATCTCGCCGTCCCGCTCGGCAGCATAGGCTTCCGTAATCGTCGCCCGGCCAAGACGCAGGCTTTTCACCTCCGGCCCCTTCAGAACGATTCCAGCTTCAGTCGTTTCCAGAATCGTATAGTCAAACCGCCCCTTGCGGTTCTGTGCGGCCATGCCATGGGAAATCATGCCGCTCTTGGTTTTCTTTCCGGCCATACCTGTGATCAGTCCAGAAGCTCAAGCGAGCGCAGGGCCGCATCGATGGCCCGACGCGTCTCTTCCTGCGGCTCTACGAGGGGCAGGCGCAGAGTCGGATTGCACAGTCCGAGTCTGGACAGCGCATATTTCACCGGACCGGGATTACTTTCCATGAACATGGCATCATGCAGCGGTGTCAGATGATCCTGAATGGCGATTGCATCCTCGATCCGCCCTTCCTGCCAAGCCAGATGCATGTCCGCGCATAGATGCGGCACAACATTGGACGTCACGCCGATACATCCGTCGCCACCTGCGGCAAGGAATGACAGGACACTGTTATCGTCGCCGGAAAGCTGGTTGAACGGCTTGTCCACGGCACGACGAACCGCGATGGGCCGGGCCATATTGGCGGTCGCGTCCTTGGTACCGACGATATTGGGATGTTCGCCCAGACGCGCCATGGTCGTCACCGAGATGTCCACAACCGAGCGGCCAGGGATGCAGTACAGGAACATCGGCAGAGGCGTCGCATCGGCAATCGTCATGAAATGGCGGTACAGCCCTTCCTGTGACGGCTTGTTGTAATACGGCACAACCACCAGCAGACTGTCCGCTCCGACGGAATGGGCATGCTTTGCCATAAGAACGGCTTCAGACGTGCTGTTGGAACCCGCACCCGCCATGACGCGGACACGACCATTCGCGGTCTCAACGCAATGCGCCACGACGCGACCATGCTCCTCATGCGACAGTGTCGGGCTTTCGCCCGTCGTGCCGGCCGGGATCAGTGCCGTGGTCCCGGCTTCGATCTGACGCTCGATCAGCTTTGTCGAAACGTCGAAATCAATCCGTCCGTCCGTATGCATCGGAGTGACCAGAGCCGTCAGCGACCCCTGATACATGCTCGTGTCAGCCATTGTTCCGCCTTCTGTCATGGGCTCTGCCTGTCCTGCCCTCACGCCCGGCGTGAGAGACTGCTTGGGTAAACACCCAGAATTCTCAGATCGTCGCTGACCTGCTCCAGTTCCGCGAGCGCCGCCGCCAGAGAGGCCTGTTCCGGATGTCCCTCGACATCCATCAGGAACTGCGTCGCCGCAAACGAGCCGTCCAGCATGTAGCTTTCGATCCGCGTCATGTTGATACCATGCCGGGAAAATCCACCCAATGCCGCATAGAGCGCACCCGGACAGTTCCCGACCCGCATCAGCAGCGTCGTCAGCACATCTGTGCGCTCGGGCGAGGGAATACAAGGCATGCGGGCCACGCGATAAAAGCGCGTCGTGTTGTGCGAAGCGTCCTCGACATTGCTCCGAAGCACCGTCAGACCGTTCAGCTCGGCCGCCAGAGAAGACGCAATCGCAGCATCTTCCTTACGTCCCCACTGTGCCACCATCTCGGCCGCACCCGCCGTATCGAACTGCGCCACCGGCTCCACACCCAGTTCGCTGATCAGTCTGCGAACCTGTCCCAAAGCAACGGGATGTGTGTGAATCCGGCGGACATCTTCGATCTTCGCACCCGGTACGCCCAGCAGGCAGTGTTCGACGCGCTGGAAATATTCCCCAACGATGTGAAGCCCGGCGTCCGGCAGAAGTGAATGAATGTCCGGCACACGCCCGGCCAGTGTATTCTCACACGCCAGAAGCGCTTCGTCCGCCCGGCCGTCATGCACGGCGTCGATCGCATCGGCAAATGTCGGACAGGGCAGCGTTGTCCAGCCCGGACGCGCCTGACGGCAGGCCAGATCAGAATAGGCGCCGGGGCGGCCCTGAAATGCAATGACCGGCATCAGACCAATCCTCTCACATGCTCAAGATCAGCAGGCGTATCCACGCCCTGAGGCGCGTGGTCAATCCTCGCACAGCCGATCGTCATGCCGGCTTCCAGGGCCCGCAGCTGTTCCAGACTTTCCCGACGCTCCAGCGCGGAGGGCGGAAGCGTCACGAAACGCTCCAGCGCCGCACGACGCCAGGCATAGATCCCGACGTGATGCCAGTGTGTCCCCTCGCCCCATGGAATGGGCAGGCGGGAGAAATACAGCGCGCGCGCCACGTCGCCCTCGCCAAACGCGCAGGCAATCTTCACGACCTGCGAGGCATCGCGCTCGGCATCGCTGGTCACGGGAGCCGCCAGTGTTCCGATATCGAACGTGGGATCTTCCAGTGGCTTCAGAACAGCAGTCAGGCTGGACGGTTCGATCAGGGGCAGATCACCCTGAAGGTTGATCACCACATCGTGCCTGCCCTCAGGGTCCACCTCGGCAAGTGCGGCCTGCACACGGTCGGACCCGCTCGCCAGTCCCGAGTCGGTGAGCACCCCCTGTACATCGGGAATATCCCTGATGACATCAAGGATTTCAGGATCTCCCGCCGCAACAACAACCGGTCCGGCCTTCGCGGCCAGCGCACGCCGGACCACCCGGACGATCATCGGCACGCCGCCAATATCAGCGAGGGGCTTGCGCGGCAGGCGGGTCGAAGCAAGTCTGGAGGGGATAACGATGATCGGATGCATGGCCCCTCTGATGCCGCCCCCCAGAACGGGCGTCAATCTCACGCCACGCTCCTGGGACGGGAATAGACGAAAATCATGAGTGAAACGGTTCTGCAGACTGCCATCGACGCTGCGACAGCCTGCGCGGACATCGCCCGCAGGACCGTCCTGCCCCATTTCCGGACGTCCCTTCGCCCCGACACCAAATCTGACGACAGCCCCGTCACCATCGCGGACCGTCAGGCCGAACAGGCCATGCGCAGCATTCTTGAGGAACGCCTTCCAGAGCACGCCATCCTTGGCGAGGAAAACGGCATCAGTGGCGCCAGCAGCGACTGGCTCTGGGTTCTCGATCCTATTGATGGCACCCGTGCTTTCCTGACCGGCCGCCCCACTTTCGGCACCCTCATTGCGCTCTTTCACAAAGGCCGCCCTGTCCTCGGGCTGATCGACCAACCCGTTACAGGCGAGCGCTGGCTCGGAATTACGGGGCGGTCGACCACCTTCCTGTCCGACCGCCTGCCCGGCACCATCGGTACGCGCCCCTGCCCGGAAGCGGCGGCAGCAGAACTGTCCTGCACGGCACCCGAAATCATGACTGACGCGCATGCTCCCCGCTTTGCCAACCTGCAAAAACATACCCGCCGCACGTCATGGGGCGGAGACTGCTATGCATACGGCCTCCTTGCCCTGGGCCAGATCGATGTCATTGCCGAGTGCACCATGAAACCCTGGGACTGGGGGGCGCTTGTTCCCGTGGTGGAAGGCGCGGGCGGCCGCATCACGGACTGGCAGGGGAATCCCCTCACACTCGAAAGCGACGGCACCGTTCTGGCCTGCGGAGACGCAACCCTGCTTCCCGAACTCGTCCGCCACCTTTCCTGAATCCCGCCAATCGGCTAGGGAGAGGACCCCGGCGAACGTGGCGGCAGACATGAGCCGGGACCGGTCTGGTCACGGCCAGACCTGATGGAAGCAGTTTGAATTGAAACCGGAGCCTTCCGGTTCATGACCGGGACGGATTTATGGAAACGCAGTTCTCTCTCCCCAAGAACAAGATCCGCATTCTTCTTCTGGAAGGCATTCACGAAAGCGCCGCAGCCCATTTCGCAGCCGAAGGCTACACCGAAGTGACGCGCGTCAAGGGTGCACTCGAAGGCGACGCGCTGAAGGAAGCCCTTCAGGGTGTGCACATGGTCGGCATCCGCAGCCGGACGCAGTTGACACGCGAAGTCCTGGAAGGCGCAGACCGCCTCATGGCCATTGGCTGCTTCTGCATCGGCACGAACCAGGTCGATCTGAACGCAGCCCGTATGCTCGGCATTCCCGTCTTCAACGCGCCGTTCAGCAACACCCGGTCCGTGGCCGAGCTGGTCATGGGTGAAGTTGTCATGCTGCTGCGCCGCATCCCGTCGCGCTCGGAAGCCTGCCACAGGGGCGGCTGGGACAAATCCGCCACCAATGCGTGGGAAGTCCGTGGCAAGACGCTCGGCATCGTCGGTTACGGCTCCATCGGCTCGCAGCTTTCGGTTCTGGCCGAAGCGTTTGGCATGCGCGTTCTGTATTTCGACGTGATGCCGCGCCTGCCGCATGGCAACGCCATCGCCGTGTCCACCCTGCATGACCTGCTCGCACAGTCCGACATCGTCAGCCTCCATGTTCCGCAGACGCCGGAGACCGATCTGCTGATCGGAGAGACGGAAATCCGGGCCATGAAGCCCAATTCCATCCTGCTCAACAACGCGCGCGGTAACGTCGTGGACCTTGAGGCCCTCGCGGCTGCGCTGAAGAACGGACACCTGATGGGCGCGGGCGTGGACGTGTTCCCGGTCGAACCCAAGAAAGCCGGCGAAGAGTTCAAAACACCGCTTCAGGGCCTCGAGAACGTCATCCTCACGCCGCATATCGGCGGCTCCACGATGGAAGCTCAGGAGCGCATCGGCGTCGAAGTCGCCCGCAAGCTGGTCGATTATTCCGACGTCGGCTCCACGATCGGATCCGTCAACTTCCCCAGCGTCCAGCTTCCCGAACGCCCCCGTGGCACGCGCTTCATGCATGTCCATGCCAACCGTCCCGGCATCATGCGCCAGATCAATGATCTGTTCGCCTCGCAGAACTGCAACGTAACGGCCCAGTACCTCCAGACGGACGGTGAAGTCGGGTACGTCGTTGTCGAAGCCGAGTCGGAAGGCCCTGACATGGACACGAAGCTGCTGGACGGTCTCAAGGCCCTCGATGGCACACTGCGTGCCCGTCTGCTGTACCAGCGCGCCTGACACCCTTGTCGTTAACCAACGGTAAATAATTTCGGGCTAGGATTTGTCTCATGACGAGTCCCAGCCCGCATACACCTGCCCTCGCCCGCATCCAGAGCTTCGCCTTCTCGGGTATCGAAGCCGTTCCAGTCACGGTCGAGGTCCAGGTTTCCAGCGGCCTACCGGCGTTTCTCGTCGTGGGGCTGGCGGACAAATCCGTCGGCGAAGCTCGCGAACGTGTCCGTGCTGCCCTGACAGCCATGGGGCTGGCGCTTCCCCCGAAACGCATTCTGGTCAATCTCGTCCCGGCCGATCTTCTCAAGGAAGGCGCGCATTTCGATCTGCCCATCGCACTCGGACTGCTGTGTGCGATGGGTATCCTCTCCTTTGAGGCCGTCTCGGCCTATGCGGCTGTCGGCGAACTGTCACTGGACGGACGCATCAATCCCGTCGCAGGCGTTCTGTCCGCTGCCATCGGCGCCGTCGAGGATAAGCTCGGACTGATCTGTCCGGCCGCACAGGCCATTGAAGCACGCTGGGGCAATGGCAGCACGGACGTTCTCGGGGCGCCTACACTTGCGGCCCTCGTCTCCCATTTTCAGGGACAGCAGATCCTGTCCCCGGCCCCGCTCCCGACCGAACATGTCATGGAGTACGGGCCCGATCTTGCGGACGTCAAAGGGATGGCAATCGGGCGGCGCGCTCTGGAAATTGCTGCCGCAGGCGCTCATTCGATGCTCATGAGCGGACCACCGGGTGCGGGAAAATCCATGCTCGCCAGCCGTCTGCCCGGCATTTTGCCCAACCTGACACGGGAAGAAGCCTTGGAAACAAGCCGGATTCATAGCGTTTCAGGCATTCTGCAGAATGGAAGGCTGGTTGTCCGACCGCCCTATCGCGCGCCACATCACAGTGCGAGCCTTCCTGCCATTGTGGGTGGCGGAGCAAAAGCCCGGCCCGGCGAGGTCAGCCTTGCCAATAATGGCGTGCTGTTCCTTGACGAAGTGCCCGAATTTTCACGATCCTGTCTGGAATCCCTGCGTCAGCCGATCGAGACCGGCAGCATTTCCATCGCCCGCGCGGCGCATCACACGACCTATCCGGCACGTTTCCAGTTCATTGCCGCCATGAATCCCTGCCGCTGTGGCTATCTGGGTGACCCTGAGCGGAGCTGTCGCAAGGCTCCCCGTTGCGGCGAGGATTACACGGCCAAGATTTCCGGCCCGATGCTCGATCGCATGGATCTGTGCGTGCAGATCGAGCCTTTATCTCCCATCGAAATCAGCCGTGCGCCGAAGGGCGAGAGCAGCGCCACGGTTCGGGCGCGTGTCGAACTGGCGCGCCAGAGACAGATCGACCGTCAGGGCGTCCCCAATTCGCAGGTTTCTCCCGACCAGCTCGATATGGATGATGACGCCCGTTCCCTTGCCGAACAGGCCGCCGAAAAATTGCGCCTGTCCAATCGGGGTATCACACGTCTGATCCGGGTCTCCCGCACCATCGCCGATCTGGAAGGCACCCAGAGCATCCAGCGCCATCACGTCGCCGAAGCCCTCACCTTCCGTCGCCGTTAAGGTTCAGAACTGAAGGCTGTCCAGCCCGCGGGCCAGATCGGTCTTCAGGTCCTCCACATCTTCCAGCCCGATATGCAGACGGAATGTCGCAGATGTCGGGCCACACTCACCCGTCACGCGCCGGATATGCCCTGTGGTCGGCAGGACCAGACTTTCGTAGCCGCCCCAGGAGGCGCCGATCCCGAACAGACTCAGTCCGTCGATCATGCGTTCAGCGGCCTCAACGGAAATTTCCGGCTGAAGCTCCACTCCGAAAAGCCCACACGCTCCCGTAAAGTCGCGTTTCCAGAACTCGTGCCCGGGGCAATCTTCCAGTGCAGGATGCAGAACCCGCGCCACCTCAGGCCGTGTTTTCAGCCACTGCGCGATTTCCAGTGCCGAGCGCGACTGATGCGCCAGCCGCACACCCATCGTCCGCAGTCCGCGCAATGTCAGCCAGCAGTCATCTGGCCCGGCGCATTGCCCGAGCTGGATCGCCGCATCGCGCAGCGTTTTCCAGTGCGTTTCGTCATTGACCGTGATGGATCCCATGATGACGTCCGAATGCCCGGCGGGATATTTCGTCAGCGCCTGGATCGACACATCCACCCCATGCACGAAGGGCTGGAACACCCCGATCCCCCAGGTATTATCGAGCATCAGCAGCGCACCAGCCTCGTGCGCCACCTCAGCCAGCATCGGCACATCCTGAACTTCAAACGTATGACTGCCCGGACTTTCGGCGAACAGGACCTTTGTCTCCGGCCGCACAAGGGCCGTGATCTCGGCACGTGACGCCATGGGCGGATAATAGGTTGTCGCCACGCCCAGCCGTTGCAGCATTGTACCCGCAAACCGCCGTGTGGGTCCGTAAACCGAGTCGGGCAGCAGCAGATGATCCCCACATCCCAGAAACGCCAGAAGCGGCATCGTGCAGGCCGCAAGACCTGAATTGACGACCTGCGTATGCGTGCCGCCTTCGATCAGGCTGAGCATTTCCTCAAGCTGGTGCTGGATCGGCGATCCCATCGCTCCATAAACCATCTTGTGCGCGTGACTGCGCCCATCCGTCCGGTTCATGGCTTCCAGCGTTGGAAACAGAACCGTCGAGCCACGAGTGACCGGCGGGTTCACGAACACTCCCGTCTCCGGCAGATCATGCGAACGTCCCTCACGCACCAGCATGGAGGCCATCCGGCTCCATCCCGCACTGACCTGCTTGTCCAGATCGCTCATGCTTCCGCTTCTCCCGTCACAACCGGGGCGTCAGGGTCGCTGCCCCATTCCGCCCAGGATCCATCATATAAAGTCGCATCGCCATATCCCGCGATCGCCAAAGCCGCTACGATTGTCGCGGCTGTCAGCCCGGAGCCGCAGGTCGCGATCACCGATTGCCCTTGCGCAGCGGCGAGAATCTGCTTCAATTCTGGTGCAGGCAGAAAACAGCCGCTTTCATCCACAAGACGAGTCCAGTCCATACTCCTCGCCCCCGGCATGTGGCCGCTCCGTACACCGGGACGTGACTCCGGAACTGTCGCAGCAAACCGCCCTGCGCTCCGGGCATCGAGAACGAGACTGCCCTCCCGCTCCAGCGCAAGCCGAACATCCCCCGAACCCGCCAGAAGCCCGTAGCGGGGACAGGGACGGAAAAGGACTGGCTCCTTTGCGGGCGCTGCGCCCTCTTCCACCGGGCCGCCTGCCTTCAGCCAGGCTTCCAGCCCACCATCCAGTATCCGCGCATTGCGGTGCCCGAACAGCCGTGCAAGCCACCAGCCCCGGCAGGCACCGACACTTCCGCGACCATCATAAAACACGACCGGCACATCTTCGCTCACTCCGAGCGCACCCATCAGCCGGGCGAAGCGCGCGGCCCCCGGCACCGTATGCGGAAGCGGGCTGTCCGGGTCCGCAAAGACATCAATATCGAATCGCTGGGCGCCGGGCAGATGGCGCTGGGCGAACGCGGCGTCGAGGTCGCCTTTCTGCCCCGGCAAAAGCACGCTGGCATCAAGGGGAATGAACCGGCCAACCTCGGAGATCAGGGTCGCGGCATCAACAAGTGGCGAGATCGTCATACCCACACCATAGGTCGAGGGATGCGTCCGACGCCAGAGCGTGCCAATGTATCACTCCATGAACACGCAGCCCACAGAGTCATGCCGGTCCGGGCGCCCGTCCGGCTCCAGTCAGGAGAATGGCACCGCATGACGACCGAGCGGATTCTCCTTGGCCTCATCCTGGCCGGTATTGCCTATGGATGCGGCATCATCCTGTGGCCTTTCCTCTCGGCCATCCTGTGGGCCGCGATCCTCGCCTTCACGACCTGGCCGATCTATCGCCGCATGCGCCGACATGTCCGCCCTGCGCTGGCCGCTCTCGCCATGATGGCATTGAGCGCGCTCTTCATCGTTGTTCCGCTGGCCGTGCTGACGAGCGCGGGAATAAGTGACATTCCCGGCACGATTTCAGAAATCGACGCCCTGATCCTGCATGTCACCAGCGCGAACCCACCACCCGCCTGGCTGAACCGTATTCCGATGGCCGGTCCCCATCTTGTGAGTGCGTGGCATCATTTCAGCCATGACGTCGGCGCCTTCGCGACCGAGGTGCTGCGTCCCTATGCCGGTCAGATCGCCCATCTTACGCTGACAGTTCTGCTCCGCCTCGCCGGCGGCCTCGCCGAGCTGGTCATGGCGCTGTTCGTGGCCTTCTTCCTGTGGCTCAACGGCGACACACTGGGGAATACCATCACGGCCCTGATCGACCGCATCGCCGGCCCCCACACCACGCCGCGCCTCATCAACATTATTGGCCGCACGGTCCGTGGCACGGTTTACGGCATCCTTGGCACCGCCCTGATCCAGGGCGTCCTTACGGGGATCGGCCTCATGCTCGCTGGCGTTCCCTCTCCCGTCCTGCTGGCTGGTATTACCGCCTTCGTCGCCGTCTTTCCCATCGGCGCACCGCTTGTCTGGGTCCCGGCCGCCATCTGGCTCGGCATGACGCACCATTTCGGACACGGGCTGTTCCTGGCCATCTACGGCATTCTCATCATCTCGGGTGCCGATCATGTCATCCGCCCGGCCTTCATCGCCCGCGGTGCCCAGTTGCCCTATCTGCTGACCGTCCTGGGCGTTCTCGGCGGCATCGTGACCTTTGGCGGCGTGGGCATCTTCCTCGGCCCCGTCCTGCTGGCTGTCGGCTATACCCTGACCAGCGAGTTCGCCGCCGGCCCCCATCATCGCGAACGCAACCCCCTCTATCTGCCGGAGCCTCCGAAATGACGACATCCCTTCTGTCCGGAGCCTCTTTCAAGATCCTGAGCTGGAACCTCTACCGGTGGGAAGGCGCCTCACTCGAAGACGTTCTGACAGTCATCCGTGCGGAAGATCCCGATATCGTCGTCATGCAGGAAGCGCAGACAGCGGTAGACGAACTTCCTGAAATCCTCGGCGGCTATTACGACCGCATCCCGCTTCCCGGCAGACCACATGGAACAGCCTGCTGGAGTCGCCTGCCGTTTACGCGCCCTCCCTCATTCTGCCGCCTGCCACGTGGTCTTCTGGTCAAGCGCACGGCCCAGCTTATCGATTTCGGCAGCTTCTCGCTCGCCAACGTGCATCTGTCGCATGGCCAGATCCTCAACCGGCGCCAGCTTCGCAGCATCAGCACCAACATGCGCCACCGCGCCGTCATCATGGGCGATTTCAACCTTGTCGGTCCCGTCCTGCTCCCGGGCTTTCTGGATGTTGGCCCCAAAGAGAAGACCCACCGGATGCTGAACCATGTTCCGCTGAGGCTTGACCGCTGCCTCGTACGGGGCCTGTCCCGTCTCGAAGCCCGCGCTCTGCCACGCTTCGGCTCCGATCACCGCCCTATCTGCGTCACCCTCAGACTGGGTGCGTAACAGCCTTACAGATACGGCAGCAGGAGCCTGATGGCGGAATTCCTCATCCGGATCGGGAACGGCATGCTGTCCAGATCATGGTGCGTCAGCCGGTTGCGCCGATGCGTCTCCATGAACGTGGACAGGTCTTTGGCCACACCCCGGTCATAGATTTCCAGATTGATTTCGAAGTTCAGCCGTAGGGAGCGCATGTCGATATTCGCACTTCCCACGAAGCTCCATTCGTCATCCACGACCATCAGCTTGGAATGATTGAACGGAGGATCG
The DNA here is from genome assembly GCF_018811945.1 of Gluconobacter sp. P1C6_b. GTDB lineage: Bacteria > Pseudomonadota > Alphaproteobacteria > Acetobacterales > Acetobacteraceae > Gluconobacter. The sequence goes on along the minus strand of NZ_JACRVU010000002.1, from coordinate 128,157 downwards.
GCCATCCACACCCGGCAGCCCGCATCCAGAAACGGCCGAAGATTGGCATCCCGCGCATGGTCGATCAGGGCATGATTGCTGCTTTTAGGCACGACGATATCAATCACCACACCGCGCAGGGCCGCAAGAATAAGCTCTGTCGAGAAGCGGTCATCCGGCAGGAAATATGGCGTCATGACCCAGATATGGCGCCGGGCCAGCGCGAAGGCCTGCAACATCCCGTATTCGATCTTTTCCAGATCCGTATCCGGCCCTGACGTCACGATGCGCATCGGCACATCACCCACCGGGGACGGCTCGGGCAGGTAACGCTCGCCTTCGAGTTCCTCACCCGTCGTGAACGACCAGTCCCAGGCAAACGCCACGGCAAGCTGATGCACGATCGGCCCCTGAAGGCGGAAATGCGTATCCGCCACAGGCAGCTTCGTCCGAAGCCGGAGCATGTTCTCCTCGCCGATGTTCAGGCCGCCCATGAAACCGATGGTCCCGTCCACCACGAGGATCTTGCGGTGATTGCGCAGATTGATGAATGGCATGCGCCAGGGCCAGACCGAATGCATGAACCTCGCGCAGGGCACCCCCTCACGCCGGAGCCGACGCTCGATCCCACAGCGGAAATATCCGCTCCCAATCCCGTCCACCAGAACCCGGACCTCGACCCCGCGCCGCTTCGCCTCCACCAGTGCCTCGGCAAAACGCTGCCCGACCTCATCATCGCGGAAAATGTAGGAACACAGGATGAGCGATTTTTTGGCCTGCCCGATTGCCTCCAGCATCACCGGATAGGCATTGTCCCCGTCATGCAGGCAGGTGATCGAATTGCCCCGCATCAGGGGCCGTTCCGTCAGACGCCCCAGCATCCTTGAAAGCGGCGCCAGATTGCCATCCACGGTCTGGCGGTACTGCGCCAATGGGTCGCGCCCTTCCCACAGATGCCGGTTGACCATTTTCTGCGCCCGGCGCCGGACACGGTTGATCCCGAACATCAGATACAGCACCGTCCCCAGAACGGGCGCAATCCAGCAGATGCCGATCCAGCCCGTGCAGGACGCCGTATCGCGCTTGTGCACCAGCGCATGGACCGTGACGAGCAGGGGCAGCGTCCACCGCAGGATCTGCATGAGAATGTGGAAAACGGTCCAGTGCGTCATAAATCTCCCTGCGGCGGACATCCTGTGCTGCAAACAGCACATCAGCCCCCGGATCTTCTTCCGTCATCCTTTCGCAAAGATGAAGGATGCGCCAGCCCCCGTCCTTGCGATAGGATCATCTTCCGGCCCGTCTTTCGAAAAAGGAGAGCGTTCCATGCAGCATCGCCCACAGCTCTTCTACACAACGGCTCCGGCCCCGTGCCCCTACCTGCCCGACCGGACCGAACGCAAGGTCCTGACCGAACTCGCGGGCCCTGATGCCGTAGCCCTGCACAACCGCCTGTCCCAGGCGGGCTTCCGTCGCAGCCATGCGATTGCCTACGCCCCCGTCTGCGTCGGCTGCCGCGCCTGCACACCCATGCGCATTCCGGCCGCGACCTTCGCCCCCACCCGCACCCAGAAGAAAATCCGCAGCCGCCACGCCGACCTCGTGGTGAACATCGTACCGCCGATCCCCACCGACGAGCAGTTCCGCCTGTTCGAGATGTATCAGGCCGTCCGCCATCCCGATGGCGACATGGCCCACATGTGCTGGCGCGATTACGCGGAGCTGATCGCCAACACGCCGGTCGAGACCTTTCTGGCCGAATTCCGCCACCCCGATGGCACGCTCGTATGCGTCAGCCTGATCGACCGCCTGTCGGATGGCCTGTCGGCCGTCTACACGTTCTATGACGTCAACGACCTGACGGCCTCATGGGGGACGTTCTCGATCCTGTGGCTGATTGAAGAGACCGCCCGGATGGGACTGGAACATCTCTATCTGGGCTATTACGTCCCGGGCAGCCCGAAGATGGCCTACAAGGCCGCCTTCGGTCCCGCCGAAGTCTTCCGCGACGGCCACTGGAGCCTGCTGGCGGCATTATCCCCCGCCTGAATGGGGGATAATGCCGCTTCAGTTCTTGCGAAGCATCCACTGCGGCGCCGCACGCCCCACGGCACCGCGGCGCCCCTCAAGCGGGACCAGATCCGCCGTCGCGCGGACACGCTGTCCTTCCTGCCACAACAGCCCTTCGGACAGGGTGAGCGTGCGGATATCCCGCAGCGTACTGTCACCCAGCTTCTGGAACGCCACACCGCCGCCACGCGTCATTTCCGGCACCTGCTCCAGCGGGAAGATCAGCGCCCGCTTGTTCTGCCCCAGCGTCAGAACATGGGTGCCCCCAACAGGAATGCAGGCAAAGACCTCGTCACCGTCCTTGACGTTGAAGACCTGCTTTCCCGTCCGCTTCTCGGCCACAAGCCCTGCTTCCGACACGATCATGCCACGCCCGGCTGCCGAAGCGATCAGGCGCCGCCCCTCATCCGAAACCGGGAACAGCGTCACCACACGGTCTTCCTGGGGCACATCCACCACAGTCCGGAACGGCTGACCAAACCCACGTCCACGCGGCAGATCAGCCGCCTTGATCGTATAAGCCTTGCCGCTGCTGGAAATCAGGCACAGACGGTCCGTGCTCTGACACTCCACGGAAAGCCAGCCCTCGTCGCCTTCCTTGAAGCGATGTCCCTGCGGATCGAGCCCATGACCTTTCATGGCCCGGATCCATCCTTCGCGGGACAGCAGTACCGTCAGCGGCTCCCGATCGATTTCCAGCGCCGCAGAAATATCGACGGGCTCAGGCGCGGCAGCGATCAGCGTGCGTCGGTCTCCCAGCGGACCTGAACCGAATTTCTTGATCGTGCCATCCAGATCCTTGCCAATCCGGGTCCAGCGGCGCCGCTCCGAACCGAGCAGCGTCTCAAGGGCTTTCTGCTCATCCGCAAGCTTGTCCCGCTCACGCCGGATTTCCATTTCCTCAAGCCGCCGCAGCGAGCGCAGCCGCATGTTCAGCACGGCTTCGGCCTGAACATCCGTCAGGCTGAACGTTGCCATCAGGCTGACCTTGGGCTCGTCTTCCTCACGGATGATCCGGATTACTTCATCGAGGTTCAGATAGACCGCAAGGAAGCCTTCAAGGATCTCAAGCCGCCGCAGGACCGCTGCAAGACGGTGGTTTGAGCGCCGCACCAGCACTTCATGCACGTGATCCAGCCAGGCCCGCAGAACCTGCTTCAGCGACAGCACACCCGGAACGCGGTCTCCGCCCAGAACATTCATGTTCAGGCTGAAACGGTTCTCAAGCGCCGTATTGCGGAACAGTGTCTCCATCAGGACTTCGGGCTCGACGCCCTTGGTCTTGGGCTCCAGCACAAGGCGGATATCGGTCGTACTCTCGTCGCGCACATCGCCCAGAAGCGGCAGCTTGCGCTGTTCCATCAGGTCCGCAATCTGCTCGATCAGACGTGACTTCTGCACCTGATACGGGATCTCGGTGACGATGATTACCCAGGTCCCAAACCGCCCCTGCTCGACTTCCCAACGCGCCCTCGTCCGGAAACTGCCACGGCCGGTTTCGTAGGAGCGGATGATGGAGTCGCGCTCTTCCACCAGAATGCCGCCCGTCGGGAAATCCGGCCCGGGCATCAGATCCACCAGTTCGGCGATCGTCACATCCGGCTTTTCGATCAGAAGCTTCGCGGCCCGGCAGATTTCAGCAGCATTATGCGGCGGGATGCTCGTCGCCATGCCCACGGCAATACCTGCCGCGCCGTTCGCCAGCAGATTCGGGAACGTGCCGGGCAGCACGATGGGCTCGTGATCTTCATTGTCGTAGGTCGCGCGGAAATCGACGGCGTCGTCCTGAATTCCGTCCAGCAGCGCCTGCGCCACTTCCGTCAGGCGGCTTTCGGTATACCGCATGGCGGCCGCGCCATCACCGTCGATGGAGCCGAAATTGCCCTGCCCCTCGACCAGCGGATAACGGACGGCAAAATCCTGCGCCAGACGTACCAGCGCCTCGTACACGGAGGCATCGCCATGCGGATGGAACTTACCGATCACATCACCGACGACACGTGCACACTTTTTAAACCCTGATGTGGGATCAAGGCGAAGCTGCTGCATCGCATAAAGGAGGCGGCGGTGTACCGGCTTCAGGCCATCACGCACGTCCGGAAGGGACCGCGACATGATTGTCGACATCGCATACGCAATATATCGCTCGCTCAGAGCCTCAGCGAGCTTGGTATCCTCGATATGACCAGCCAGATCCGTTCCCATGCATCTCCCCTCTTTCGTGCAGGACTTAGACACTGGCGTACCTTTCTGTCCAGCGCTCTCCTCATCGGCGCGACCGCCTGCTCACCCTATCGCCCTGTCCAGAAGGCGGAAGTGTCCTTCGCACTGGCTGGCTTCAGGGCACATCCTGCCGATACGACCGCACGCTGGGCAATGATGAACCTCCTGCCCCCCAACACCCTGACCTACCGCATGCAGAACGGGCAGCCGGTCCTGCTCTATGCCGACCCCATTGCCTGCGGCTGCGTCTATATGGGGGACAAGACGGCCTATGCTGCCTACAGGGCCAACCATTCCGTCAATGCCTCACAGGAACAGCGCATGACGGCCGAGATCAACCAGCATCCCGGCTGGGACTGGTCCGTGTGGGAAAGCACGGCCGATGTGGACGTCGTCAACGGCCTGCGCCCCGGTCCCAGCCACGTTTTTTACTGATCGGGCTCCACCGCAACGTCCGGTGCGGGCTGAAGCCGCTGCACATACTCCACCAGCCGTTCCCGCGCCGCCGGCAGCGGCTGGTGCCGCACGCCAAAGACCCAGCGCGACAGGAAATGTCCCGTCAGCGCCAGACCATCCCTCCAGTCTTCAGGCGTTCCATCCTGTGTCTCGTCTCTCATCAGGGCGGCGAGCGGAAGGAGCCTGTCCCGCCATTCACCAGCCCCTTCCCGGCTTACCGCCCGTCCCGACCGCGGCGACACGTAGATCAGATCTTCCCGCGCGCCCGTCACCGCACATTCCGACAGATCCAGCCCATAACCGAGCCCAGCCAGAAGCTGGGCTTCCCAGCGCAGATAGGCCCCCATCGGCGCAGGCTCGGGCGCCACGCTGATCAGCGTCAGAAGACGGACCAGCCGCATGAAAAGCTCTGGATGCGGCTCGCCCTGTGGGAGCGCCCCATCGACCAGCGCGCAGGCACTGCTCACCATCTCAAGCTGCAACGGCGCATCCAGAATGCGCCCCGCCACACACTGAACCGGCTCGGCCGTCAAAGTCCCGAGCTGATCCGCCAGCCGTGCCCGCCAGCGCGCCATGACCAGATTACCGGTTTGCCACAGGGAGGCCTGACGCCGGGAAGCGCCCCCGCGCGCCATGCCATGCGAGACCCCGTGCTCCTCGCTGAACAGATGGACAAGCGCACTTCCTTCACCGTAAGGCCGGACTGACAGAACCAGCGCCGCCGCTTCCCATTCCATTGTCCATCCTCCCCGATCCGTACGCCAAAACGCAAAAAGCCCCCGCGCGCCGGAGCACACAGGGGCCTTTCTACAGACTTTCGAGCCCGACCTGAACCGGGGAGACCCGGATCAGGACAGGAACGGAAAACCTTACTTGGTGCCGGCAGCAGCAGCGACTTCAGCAGCGAAGTCGCTCTCTTCCTTCTCGATGCCTTCACCGAGCTGGAAGCGCTCGAAACCGACCAGCTTCGCGCCAGCCTTCTCGACAACCTTGGCCACGCGGCTTTCGCCATCCAGAACCCAGACCTGCTCCAGAAGAACGACTTCTTCGTAGAACTTGCGGATACGGCCTTCGACCATCTTCTCGATGATGGCTTCCGGCTTGCCGGACTCACGGGCCTGCTCGATCAGAACGGCGCGCTCGCGCTCCAGAGCTTCCGGATCAACGCTGGCAACATCCAGGGCAGCCGGACGGGTTGCCGCAACATGCATGCCAATCTGACGACCCAGCGTCAGCAGGGCGTCGGACTCGGACGGAGCTTCCAGAGCGGCCAGAACGCCAATCTTGCCAATGCCCGGACGCAGTGCGCTGTGAACATAGCTAGCGACAACGCCGGACTCGACCGACAGGACCTTGGCGCGACGAATGGCCATGTTCTCGCCGATCGTGGCGATCAGATGCGTCAGTTCGTCAGCGACCGTACGGCCCGACGGAACCTTGCCAGCCTTGATGGCGTCCAGATCGTCGCCGACTTCCAGAGCCACGTGAGCGACCTGCTCGACGAACGCCTGGAATGCCTCGTTACGGCCCACGAAGTCCGTCTCGGCGTTCACTTCGACCATCGCAGCGCGGTTCTTGGCGGACGCAACACCGACCAGACCTTCAGCCGTCGTACGGCCGGACTTCTTCGCAGCCTGGGACAGACCCTTCGTACGCAGCCAGTCGATGGCGGCTTCCATGTCGCCGGCAGCTTCCGTCAGGGCCTTCTTGCAATCCATCATGCCGGCGCCAGTGGCTTCGCGCAGTTCGCGGACCAGGGCTGCTGTGATTTCTGCCATTTATCTCATCCCTCAAAAAAGATCATGCGGCCGGACGAACTCGCCCGGCCGCATGCCATGTTTCAGTTGCCGTTTTCCATGACCGGACCCCGGCAGTCTGTTCAGCCGGCGGAAGCGGGAGCTTCTGCGCCTTCAGCAGCGGCAGCTTCCAGAACAGCCGTCTCAGCCGGCAGTTCTTCAGCCGCACCAATGTCCTGGCCCGAAGCAGCCAGCTCGGCGGAAATGCCGTCAAGCACTGCACCGGAAACCAGATCGCAATACAGGGTGATGGCGCGGATGGCATCATCGTTGCCCGGGATCGGATAGGTCACGCCAGCAGGGTTGGAGTTGCTGTCGAGGACGCCGATGACCGGAATGCCAAGCTTCGTGGCTTCTTCGATCGCCAGCTTTTCCTTGTTCGTGTCGATCACGAACAGCAGGTCGGGCAGGCCACCCATTTCCTTGATGCCGCCGAGGGAACGCTCGAGCTTCTCGCGATCACGCGTGATGTCGAGAACTTCCTTCTTCGTCAGACCGGCCGTGTCACCGGACAGCATCTCGTCGATCTGGCGCAGACGCTTGATGGAACCCGTGATGGTCTTCCAGTTGGTCAGCATGCCGCCGAGCCAGCGGTGGTTGACGTAGTACTGGCCGCAACGCTGGGCAGCTTCAGCAACGTGGTCAGCCGCGGCGCGCTTGGTGCCGACGAACAGAACGCGGCCACCATTGGCAACCGTGTCACGGACAACCTTCAGGGCGCGGTCCAGCATCGGAACCGTCTGCTGCAGGTCGATTATGTGAACCTGGTTACGCACACCGAACAGGTACGGCGCCATGGCCGGGTTCCAGCGACGGGTGTGGTGACCGAAATGAACGCCGGCTTCAAGGAGCTGGCGCATGGTGAAATCAGGCATTGCCATGATTCAGAATTCCTTGCGTCTGGTTGAACCTCCGCATGGCAACGTCCCGGAAGGGACACCAGAAAACCCTAGAGCCATGCGTGCGGATTGTTCTCATCCGGGGAAATCCCCGAAGAAGAACGGTCGCGATATGGCGGAAAATCCCCGCTGACGCAAGACCTGTCAGCAGAGTTTCACACAATACTGCCCCGATCAGACCTGTAAGGCCTTCTCAACCCCCCGCAATGTCCGCAGCCGCTCCGCAAGACGTGGCGTCACCCGGTAATGTCCCGGAATGGAGATTTCGACATCCTGCGTCTCCTCGACAGAAGGCAGCAGTTTCACACGCCCGAAGCCCCCCTGAACCTCTTCCAGCAGAGAGGCCAGATCCGGCAGGGACGCATCCTCCTTCAGCCAGACGCGGATTTCCGAACGTTCGGCAGCAGCGGCGACCTCCAGATCCATGACATTCTGCGCCGTAATCCGCAGCGCATCGCCATCCACCTTGAGCTCCGCCGTCACCAGAATGGCCTGTCCCGCCACCAGCAGATCCCGGCAGGACGTCAGCGTCTCGGAAAACAGCGTGACCTCACACCCGCCACCGCTATCCGACAGATTGACCCAGGCCATTTTCTTACCGGTGCGTGTCGGCCGCTCCTTGCGATCCACGACACAGCCTGCGATCTTGACGCGCGTTGTTCCTGTTTTTGCAGCATTTTCCAGAGCATTGGATGGCGTTACACCCAACCGTCTCAGGACACTGCGATACGCATCCAGAGGATGGGCGCTCATGTGAAACCCGATAGCCGAAGCTTCCAGAGAGAGACGTTCAAAGTCGGGCCAGGGCCGACCTTCGTTCAGGCGCAGGATCTCACGTTCCTGACCCACGCCCCCGAAAAGTCCGGCCTGACCCATCTGCTGCTCCTGCGCCCGCGCCTGAGCCCGACGCAACAGGATATCGGCATTCGAAAAAACGATATGCCGATCTTTGAGAAGACTGTCGAAAGCCCCTGCTTTTGCAAGACTTTCCAGCTGGATTTTGTTCAGGCTCTTTGGATCGCAGCGCTCCGCAAAATCCGTGAGGTCCTGAAACGGCCTGTCGCCACGGGACGCTACGACACTCTGCATCGCGGCTGCTCCCACACGCTTGATGGCCGACAGCGCGTAACGGATCCCCTGACGCCCGTCTTCCAGAATTTCAATGGAAAAATCTGCAAAAGATTTATTAATATCAACGGGTAATACAGGAATTTTCATGCGGCGTGCTTCCTGACACAAAGCTGCCAGCTTGTCCGTCTTTTCCCGTGCCAGAGACATACAACCGGCAAGGAACGCAACCGGATGGTTCGCCTTCATCCAGGCCGTCTGATAGGACACCAGTGCATAGGCTGCGGCATGCGACTTGTTAAAGCCGTAATCCGCAAAACGGGCCATAAGATCAAAGACTTCAACCGCTTTTTCCTGAGGAATGCCACGCGCCGTCGCACCCTCGGTGAAGATCGCACGCTGCTTCTCCATTTCCGCGGCGATCTTCTTGCCCATCGCACGCCGCAGCAGATCCGCGCCACCCAGACTGTAGCCCGCCATCTTCTGGGCGATCTGCATGACCTGCTCCTGATAGACCATGATCCCATAGGTCTCTTCAAGAATATCGCGGATTTCCTCGTGCGGCGGCTCCCACGGTTCGCCATGCTTGCGTCGGCAGTAATCCGGGATGTTTGCCATCGGCCCCGGACGATACAGCGACACGCCCGCAATCAGATCCTCCAGCCGACTGGCCGCCATCTGCTTGAGCATGTCCCGCATGCCTGCGCCTTCGAACTGGAACACACCAGCCGTATCGCCCCTGGCCAGCATTTCAAACGTCTTCGCGTCATCCAGAGGAATACGTGAGAGATCGACCGTAATTCCCTGTTCTTTAAGGAAATCCAGACCGCGCTTGAGAATGGTGAGCGTTGTCAGGCCAAGGAAGTCGAACTTCACCAGACCGGCCTGCTCGACATATTTCATATTGTACTGCGTCACGAGCATGTCGCTCTTCGGATCGCGATAAAGCGGCACCAACTCCACCAGTTCGCGATCACCAATCACCACACCCGCAGCGTGGGTGGAGGCATGGCGATACAGCCCTTCAAGCTGTAACGCGATTTCCATGAGCCTCTTGAGAGACTCATCGCTGTCACGCATTTCCTGAAGTCGGGGCTCGCCCTCAATCGCATCCGACAGTGAAACGGGCTTGGCGGGATTGTTCGGGATTAGCTCCGCAACGCGATTGACCATGCCATAAGGCAGCCCCAGAACACGGCCGACGTCCCGCACGGCCGCCTTGGCCTGAAGCTTTCCGAAGGTGATGATCTGCGCCACACGGCTGCCGCCATATTCCTCGCGCACATATCGGATGACCTCATCGCGGCGGTCCTGACAGAAATCGATATCGAAATCCGGCATGGAGACACGCTCGGGATTTAGAAAGCGTTCGAACAGCAGTCCGAATGGAATGGGATCGATATCCGTAATCGTCAGCGCATACGCCACCAGCGACCCTGCGCCCGACCCACGACCGGGCCCGACCGGGATATCATGCGCCTTGGCCCACTGAATAAAGTCGGCAACGATCAGGAAGTAGCCCGGGAAGCCCATCCGCGCGATGATATCGAGCTCAACCTGAAGGCGTTCGGAGTAAAGCTTGCGCTTCTCCTCATCCGCATTAATCGCTTCAAGGCGCTTTTCCAGCCCTTCCCAAGCCATTGCCCGCAGCGTTTCCTCTTCCGTCGAGCCTTCGCGAACCTTGGGGCAGATCGGTAGAAGCGGCTTGCGCGTGCAGGCCGCCACCGCACATTTCTGGGCAATGATCAGCGTATTGTCACAGGCTTCCGGAAGATCATGAAAGACAGCCCGCATCTCCGCAGGCGTCTTGAACCAGGCCTGCGAAGACACATGCCACCGATCTTCTTCCGCAATGGTTCGACCCTGCGCAATGCACAGCAGCGCATCATGGGCTTCATGCATTTCCGGCTTCGGAAAGAAGCATTCATTGGTTGCCACCAGCGGAATGTCCATCTGGTCCGCCATCGGGATCAGGACACTTTCGACTTCCTGCTCACCCGCCTCTCCAAGCCGGTTCAGCTCGACTGCGATATTCCCCCGAAAAGCCTCTTCCAGACGGCTCAGAAGCGCCTGCGCCTCAGATTTCTGTTCTTCAAGGATCAGCTTGTTGATCGGCCCGCGATTACCACCTGTCAGCAGAAACAGCCCTGCCGCATGCTGACACAGAAAGTCGATCGCAACCGAAGGATCGGCTGGATCTCCATTCAGAAAGCCTTCAGATGACAGGATCTGGAGATTTGCCAGCCCTTCCTCATTCCGTGCCAGAACTACCAGCGGCTCGGACATCGCTCCGGGTTTTGTGCTGCGGGGGGGAAGTGAAATCTGGCAACCGACAATCGGCTGGACACCATTGCTGCGACAGTACAGCGAGAACTCAAGCGCACCGAACAGATTGCCGCTATCCGTCAGAGCGACGGCCGGCATGCCATTCTTGGCCGCCAGACTCATAAGCTCTGGAATCCGGATAGCGCCCTGGCTCAGGGAGTACGCGGAATGATTTCTGAGATGAACAAAATCGGCATGAGACATGCCGTCATTCTATCAGGGACAGGCAGCGGATACAGGAGATTTTGATATCCCCTGCTCCACATCATGCTTCAGAACGGCACGAGCCTTCCATCCCGCAGCGTCACGGTCCGGTCCATACGGGAAGCCAGTTCGTCATTATGCGTGGCAATCAGGGCCGCCGCGCCCTCTTCCCGCACCACACGCAAAAGCTCACCAAACACGTGATCAGCCGTGCCGATATCCAGATTACCTGTTGGCTCATCCGCCAGAAGCAGCTTTGGCTGATTGGCCAGCGCACGTGCAATCGCTGTCCGCTGCTGCTCGCCACCCGACAGCCGCCCCGGCAACGAATCAAGACGGTGTGACAGCCCGAAGCGGCCCAGCAGATCCCGTGCACGCTCCCGCGCCCTGCGCGGCGCCATACCTGCGATCAGCTGGGGCAGCATGACGTTCTCGCAGGCCGTGAATTCACCGAGCAGATGATGGAACTGGTACACGAAGCCGATCTGATCGCGCCGGATCGCTGTTCGGACCGTATCACTCAGTCCACTGGCCGGACGGTCCGCCACGAAGACCGTACCTGCCGATGGCGCTTCCAGTAGACCCGCCAGATGCAGAAGCGTGGACTTCCCGGTTCCACTCGGCGCCACCAGCGCAACGATCTCTCCGGACCGGAGCTCAAATTCCGCACCGCTCAGGATTTCAAGCGTTTCTTCACCCGACCGGAAACGGCGTGTCAGACCTTCAAGACGCAGGGCGCTCGCGCCCGTTGAAACTTCATTCATGACGCAGCGCCTCGATCGGATCGGTTCTCGCCGCCCGCCAGGACGGATACAGCGTCGCCAGCAGCGACAGGACCAGTGACATCCCGATCACTTCCCACACCTGCGACCACACGAGCTTCGCTGGCAGGCGCTCCAGAAAATAGACTTCCGGATTGAAGAGGTTCGTTCCCGTGAGCGACTGGAGCCACTGCCGGATCCGTTCGATATTCAGCGCAAAGGCGATCCCCAGCGCTGAACCCGCCACCGTTCCGACAATCCCGACAGACGCGCCGCACATGAGGAAAATCCGCATGATTGCGCCGCGGCTCGCACCAAGCGTTCGCAGCACGGCGATGTCGCGCGTCTTGTCCTTGACCATCATGATGAGCGACGAAATGACGTTGAACGCCGCCACAAGAATGATCAGCGTCAGGATCAGGAACATCACGTTCTGCTCGACCGTCACCGCATCCAGAAAACCGTTCGCGCTCTGAGTCCAGTCCAGCACGCGCAGGCGCGGATCTTCCAGACGTGCCGCAATCGCCTTACGCGTCGGCTGCACATTTGACGGATCAGCTGTCGAAACCTGAATGAGTGAAACAGCAGACGGACCCAGCATCAGGAACTTCTGCGCCGCAGGCAGCGGCATCAGGACAATACTGGAATTGTAGTCGTTCCAGTTGGCGTCGAAAATGACCGCAACATGATAAGTCTTGACCCGCGGCATCGTCCCGAACGGCGTCGCCTGCCCGTCCGGAGAGAGAAGCGTGATCGGAGAGCCGATCGTCAGGCCGGCCCGGTCTGCCATCGTCGTGCCGATCGCAACGGCATTATCGCCGGTAAAGTCATTCAGACTTCCCGCGACGATCCCGCTGCTCAGCGCTGTCCAATCCCGCAGCGACTGCTGGGACACGCCCTGCATTTCCGCCCCCGAAGAGAAGCGTCCTGCCTCTACAAGCACAGTGCCCTGCGCCATGGGGATGACGGATTTTACACCCGGAACCTGCCGGATTGCCGCAACATCGTTTTCGTAAGCCTCGATGGGACGCCCGTAGCCATACACGGTCAGATCGCCGTGCAGCCCCAGGATCCGTCCCATCAGATCGGCCTTGAACCCGTTCATCACCGACATGACGATGATGAGCGTCGCCACTCCAAGCGCAATCCCGATCAGGGAAAAGATCGCAATGATCGAGGCGAAACGTTCGCCACGGCGGGCGCGGAGATACCGCCCCGCCACCATGCGCTCAAAGCGGCCGAACATCAGGCTGCTCCGATTTTCGCCAGAGCGTCCTCGACCGACAGCTCGAACCGCTCGCCCGTGGCGCGCTGCTTGAGCTCGACCTTGCCTTCCTTGGCGCCGCGCGGTCCGACGATGATCTGCCAGGGATGGCCCATCAGATCCGCGTCGTTGAACTTCACGCCGGCCCGCTCGGAGCGGTCGTCATACAGCAGGTTCTCGGGATCGGTGCCGTAGATGCGGTCACAGATCGCATCGCATGCCTCATCACCCTGACGCAGGTTCAGGATCGCAGCGCGATAAGGCGCCACGGAAGCTGGCCAGATGATGCCCGCATCGTCATGCGACGCTTCGATGATCGCACCGACCAGACGCGACACGCCCACACCATAAGACCCCATGTGCGGATGGAACGGCGCACCGTCCGGACCGCTCACTTCGATCCCCATGGACGCCGTGTACTTTGTCCCGAAATAGAAGATATGGCCAACCTCGATGCCACGGCCTTCCCGCTTGCGCTCGGCCGGAACCTTGGCCCACTCGGCCTCGTCGTGCTTCTCATCCGTTGCCGCATAGTGATCGGTCACAGTCGAGAAGAACGTGGCCAGACTCTCAACATCGTCACAGTCCACCGGACGGCTCAGCCAGTCCTGCTCTTCAAGCGCTGCATCGAAGAACACGGCGCTCTCCCCCGTCGGGGCCAGCACTAGGAACTCATGGCTCAGGTCCCCGCCGATCGGACCGGTATCAGCCACCATCGGCACAGCCCGCACACCCAGACGCTGGAAAATGCGCAGATAGGACAGCATCATCCGGCGATAGCTGGCAACGGCTCCTTCGTAAGACGCGTCGAAGGAGTAAGCGTCCTTCATCAGGAACTCACGTCCGCGCATCACGCCGAAACGCGGACGAACCTCGTCACGGAATTTCCACTGGATGTGATAGAGCGCCTTGGGAAGTTCCTTGTAGGACTTCACGGACGATCCGAAGATGTCCGTAATCATTTCCTCGTTCGTCGGCCCGTAGAGCAGGTCACGGCCATGACGGTCCTGGATCCGGAGCATTTCCGGACCATAGGCGTCATAGCGGCCCGACCGGCGCCACAGTTCGGCCGACTGCAGCGTCGGCATCAGGACTTCCTGCGCCCCGATGGCATCCTGCTCTTCACGGATGATCTGCTCGATATTGCGCAGAACCCGCAGCCCGGCCGGCAGCCAGGCATAGATGCCCGAAGCGGTCTGGCGCACAAGGCCAGCCCGCAGCATCAGACGGTGAGACGCAATCTGCGCCTCGGCCGGAACTTCCTTCAGCGTCGGCTGGAAGGCTTTCGTCAAACGCATGTGTATTTCTCTCAGACGCGTAGCAGATGGACATCAACAAGCGGACGCTTCTGGAGCTTGCGCCCCAGAGCACGGCGCAGGGCCGTCTTGGCCGCATCCCGGAAGGCCGCATCATCCTGACGCAGCTCGTCGGGGATCTGGTCGATGGCATCGGCGAATTCTTCCTGAATCCGCACGCTTTCCGGATCATCAGATTCCAGCAGACCCGGCGCACTGATCTTCGGATCGCCGATGACATAGCCTTCGTCATCAACGGCAAAGCTCGCCAGCACGATACCGTTGAACAGCATCTTGCGACGCGCCGCGAGAACGCCTCCCGTCATCGGCAGCAGACGACCGCCATCCAGTGCCAGACGGCCCGTCGGCGCCGTATCCACGACCTTCACCTCACCCGGAGACAGGTTCAGGATATCGCCATCTTCCAGCAGGATCGGTTCCGAACCCATCTCATGAGCCAGCGCGGCATGCGCCGTCAGATGACGCCATTCACCATGGGTCGGGATGCTGTATTTCGGACGGACGATCCGGTACAGCGTGCGAATGTCTTCACTGGTCGCATGACCGGAGGTGTGGACCTTCGCGTCCTTGTCCGTCAGAACCGTTACACCACGACGCGACAGGTTGTCCTGCACGGCCATGACGGCCTGTTCGTTGCCCGGGATCATCCGCGAGCTGTAGATCACCGTATCGCCTTCACCCAGGGCGATGTTCGGATGCGTATCGGACGCAATGCGCGACAGGGCCGAGCGCGGTTCACCCTGGCTGCCGGTGATGATCATCAGCAGATTGTCGTCATCCACATCTCTGGCGTCCTGCTCGGTCAGGAACGGCGGCAGATCCTGGAAGTAGCCGCACTCACGCGCCGCCGTCTCAAGATTGCGCAGCGAACGGCCGACAATCATGACCACACGACCGGAAGCCTGTGCGGCCTTCGCAATACTCTCGACACGCGCCACGTTGCTGGCAAAACACGTCACGGCAATCCGGCCTTCCAGCCCCGCGATCAGCTCCGTCAGGCCCTTGCGCACATCGGCTTCGGACTCGGATTTTCCCGGCTTGAGCACGTTCGTGCTGTCGCCAACCATGGCGAGCACGCCTTCGTCACCGAGCTTGCCGAACGTCTCCAGATCCGTCACCGGACCGACCAGCGGGTTCTCGTCGAGCTTCCAGTCACCGGTATGGACGATCAGACCATGCGGCGTCCGCAGAGCCACGGCCTGCGCCTCGGCGACGGAATGCGTCACGGATACGAACTGCAGATCGAACGGCCCCACGTCAAAGCGCGAGCCCGGACGGATGACATGGATCTTCACCTGATTGTTCAGATGCGCTTCCTGCAGCTTGCGGCGCAGCACGGCGGCGGCAAACGGCGTGGCGTAGACCGGGCAGCGCAGATACGGCCACAGATGCGCTACCGCTCCCAGATGATCTTCATGCGCATGCGTAATCACCAGACCGCACAGATCCCGCGCACGATCGGCGATGAAGGTCGGATCCGGCATGAGCACTTCGGCTTCAGGCGTATCGTTACCCGAGAAGCCGATGCCGCAGTCGATGGCAAGCCAGGTGTCGTGACCGTTCTTCGTCAGGCAGTAGAGGTTGAAATTCATGCCGATCTCGCCCGTCCCGCCCAAGGGCAGGAAGGACAGACCGTCCTGTTTTTCTGTCATGATTGTTCCTTGCAGATATGATGCATAATCAGAGTGATATTCATTGCCCGATGCCCTGAGAGCGTTCGGGGGAATAGGAAAGCGGCGGACCCGTATTGCGGTCCGCCAGAAGGCGCAGGCCATCCAGCGTCAGATCGGGCGCCAGCACATCAAAAAGCGGCGTTCCCTCAGAGAACAGCGGAGCCAGACCGCCTGTTGCGATCACAGTCGGCTTTGCGTCCATTTCATCGGAAATTCGGTGGATCAGTCCCTCAACAAGACCGACATAACCCCAGAACAGGCCCGAACGCATCGCCACGCTCGTATTGCGGCCAATCGCCGCCGTAGGGCGGCCGATGCTCATGCGCGGCAGACGCGCTGCTGCCCGGTGCAGCGCATCGATCGACAGGTTCACACCCGGAGCAATCGCGCCACCACAGAACTCTCCCGCACTGTTCACGACATCAAAGGTCGTCGCGGTCCCGAAATCGACCACGATCAGCGGTGCGCCAAAAAGCTCACGTCCCGCCAGACCGTTCAGGCGACGGTCCGCGCCAAGTTCATGCGGATTGTCGACAAGAACGTCGATACCCCAGTCCAGCCTTGCATTGGCGACCAGAGGCACGACATCCAGCCATTCACGGCAGAAACGGCGCAGTTCATAAAGCGCTACGGGCACAACCGTCCCGATAATGGCCCGCGTGATGGCCCTGGCATTCACACTCACCCGATCGAAGAGTGTCAGAAGCCAGGCTGCATATTCATCCGCCGTCCGTGCTTCATTCGTCGAAATACGCCATTGCCCCAGCCACGACTCTCCATCGTGTACAGCAAACACGATGTTGGTGTTTCCAGCATCAATGACGAGAAGCACGTTGCGGTCCGGTCCTTCAGTCCAGCAGGATATCGCCGGTTACAACCGGAATGGTTTCACCGTGGGGCAAGGCAAGCAGCAGGCGTCCCTGCGCATCGAGCCCTGAAAACGAACCTGTAATATAGGTTTCACAACGCTGAACCGCAAGCGGGGTGCCAACCGGATGCGCCCGCGCCAGCCACGCGGCCCGAACCGGCGTGAACCCCTCCCGATCCCGGATGGTGGTCCAGCGTTCGATCTGTGCCACCAGGACCTTTCCGAAAGCTTCAGCAGACGGCGGATCAGTCGCTTCGGCGAGCGCCGCCAGACGACGACCAGGAATCTCGGGCGCCTGCCGCAGATTGGCCCCGATTCCCACAACGACCCAGGGACTGCCCTGTGGACCACCCGTCTCGATCAGCACGCCCGCCATCTTTCGACCGTGCATCAGAAGATCGTTAGGCCATTTGAGCATGAAACGGGACGGCCCCGTCACAGCCGGACAGAAATGCGTTGCCGTCTCGAAAAGGGCTACGGCGACAACAAACGGAAGGGCCGCGATGAAAGCCGCGGGATCAGCCGGACGAAACAGCAGCGAAATGGCAAGATTGCCACCCGGGTCAGTCCATGTCCGTCCGCGCGTGCCGCGCCCTGATGTCTGGGAAAAAGCCTGAACGGCAAGATGTTCGGGTTCACCGGCTTCGGCTCTGGCTTTGCACAGATCGGAAGTGGACCCGAGCGTTTCATGATATTCGAAACGCCAGCTCATGGCTGCATGATGTTCTTTATGGTGGGCGATGACGGGATTGAACCGCCGACCCTCTCGGTGTAAACGAGACGCTCTACCGCTGAGCTAATCGCCCTCAGACTGTGTGTGCGGTCTATATACACGGTTCCGGATGGCGGTAAAGCCACCCGAAACCGTTTTGTGAGCTTTCTCAGCTCACGGCGTCCTTCAGACCCTTGCCCGGCTTGAAACGGACAGAGGTGGATGCCGGAATGTCGATCTCTTCGCCCGTGCGCGGGTTACGGCCCTTGGCGGCCTTGCGCGTGGCAGTCACGAAGCTGCCGAAACCGACGAGACGGACTTCCTGCTTCTTGGCAAGCGTCGCCTCGATCGTGCTGAACACCGCATCGACAACTTCGCTGGCCTTGGCCTTCGGAAGATCGGCAGCGTCTGCAACGGCGGCGATCAGTTCCTGCTTGTTGAGGGGCTTCTCCATGATGTGCCTTTCTGGTGTTAGAGCGCCTGAGCCGGGCTCTGGTGAGTCCCTTCTGGCTCAGGCGCCTTGTTCGATCTGCGGCCGCACTATGAAGCGGATTTTGCCCGCGTCAACTGCTAGAATCGCAGAAGCGTGTCAGTGTCAGTGTGGAAGTGCCTGCGGAGCCGTCTTATCCACCGTTATTTCACCCATCGGGTCGACATTTTCATCCCATTCGATGGCTTCCGGCATACGAGTCAGAGCGATCTTGAGCACCTCATCCACATGACTGACGGGAATGATCTTGAGCGCGTGACGGACATTGTCCGGCACCTCCGCGAGATCCTTCTCGTTGTCCTTGGGGATCAGGACCGTCTTGATGCCAGCCCGCAGAGCCGCCAGCAGCTTCTCCTTGAGCCCCCCGATCTCCAGAACGCGGCCACGCAGGGTGATCTCACCCGTCATGGCCACATCCTTGCGGATGGGGATCTGGGTCATGATGCTCACCAGAGACGTGGCAAGCGCGATACCGGCGGACGGACCATCCTTGGGCGTCGCACCTTCGGGAAGATGGATATGGATATCCCGCTTCTCGAACAGCGGCGGCCGAATCCCGAAGTCCTGCGCCCGCGAGCGGACATAAGACAACGCGGCCGAGATGCTCTCCTGCATGACTTCGCCGAGTTTGCCGGTCTGCTTGACCTGCCCCTTGCCCGGAACCATCACGCTCTCGATCGTCAGGATCTCGCCGCCGACCGAAGTCCAGGCAAGTCCTGTCACCACGCCGACCATATCCTCCGTCTCGGTCTCGCCATGACGGTAGCGACGGACACCCGCATACTTCTCGAGGTTTTCGGGCGTGATCTCGACATGCTTGACGCCGGTCGTGATGATTTCCTTGACCGTCTTGCGCGCGAGCTTGGCCAGTTCACGCTCAAGGTTCCGGACGCCGGCCTCGCGAGTATAGGAACGGATCAGTTCGCGGATCGTATCATCCGTGACCGTCCACTCATCCGGCTTCAGGTTATGAGCCTCGGCCTGCTTGCCCAGAAGATGACGGCGCGCGATCTGCACCTTCTCGTCTTCCGTATAGCCGGACAGGTTGATGATCTCCATACGGTCCAGCAGCGGCTGGGGCATGTTCAGACTGTTCGCCGTCGTGACGAACATTACATCCGAAAGATCGTAATCCACTTCCAGATAATGATCGGCAAACGTGGAGTTCTGCTCCGGGTCCAGCACTTCGAGAAGCGCAGACGACGGATCGCCGCGCCAGTCGGCACCCAGCTTGTCGATCTCGTCGAGCAGGAACAGCGGGTTGGATGTCCGCGCTTTCTTCATGCCCTGGATGATCTTGCCCGGCATGGAGCCGATATAGGTCCGGCGATGGCCGCGGATCTCGGATTCATCGCGCACGCCACCCAGCGACATGCGGATGTAGTTCCGCCCCGTCGCCTTGGCGATCGAACGCGCCAGAGAGGTCTTGCCCACACCCGGCGGCCCTACGAGGCACAGGATCGGTCCCTTGAGCTTCTGCGAGCGCGTCTGCACAGCCAGATACTCGAGGATCCGCTCCTTGACCTTCTCCAGACCGTAATGCTCTGCTTCGAGAACATCCTCGGCGTGCTGGAACTCCCGCGTGATCTTGGAGCGCTTCTTCCAGGGAATCCCCAGCAGCCAGTCGAGATAGTTGCGCACAACCGTGCTCTCGGCCGACATCGGGCTCATGCCACGCAGCTTCTTCAGCTCGGCATGGGCCTTTTCCTTGGCCTCACGGCTCAGACGGGTCTTGTTGATCTTCTCTTCAAGCTCGGAGTTCTCGTCCTTGCCGTCTTCGCCTTCGCCGAGCTCCTTCTGGATCGCCTTGAGCTGCTCGTTCAGATAATACTCGCGCTGGGTCTTCTCCATCTGCCGCTTGACGCGGTTGCGGATGCGCTTTTCGACCTGGAGGACGCCGATTTCCGTCTCGATATGCGCGAAAACCTGTTCCAGACGACGCGCAGCCGAAGCCGTCTCCAGAATTTCCTGCTTTTCGGAAATCTTGAGATTCAGATGGCTCGCAATCGTATCGGCCAGCTTGGAAATACCCTCGATCTGGTTGATCGAGACCATGACTTCAGGCGGGATCTTCTTGTTAAGCTTGATATACTGCTCAAACTGCGAAACCGTTGAACGGCTCAGGGCCTCGATTTCACTTCCCGGAGCGGCATCAACAGGCTCCTCGGGGATTTCCTCGATTTCAGCCTCGAAATGCCCGTCTACATCGAACAGACGCGTGATGTGCACACGCCGCGTCCCTTCGACCAGAACCTTTACGGTCCCGTCAGGCAGCTTCAGAAGCTGAAGGATCGTCGAAACCGTACCGTAGCGATAGATATCATCGACGGACGGATCGTCCAGCGAGACATCCTTCTGCGCCACAAGCAGAATCTGCTTGCTCTCGCGTGTTACGGTTTCCAGTGCCTTCACCGACTTCTCGCGCCCGACAAACAGCGGCACGATCATGTGGGGGAACACGACAATGTTCCGAAGCGGCAAAACCGCCATCACGTCATGACGTACGGGCGGCTGCACAACAGGGGCCGCAGCTTCGGGCTCCGCCTTGCGCGCTGCAGCACGTGGCTTGCGCGTTACCTTCTTCGGAGCCGCAGCAGCTTTTTCGGAAACGGCCACATCGTCTGTCTTCTTTGTGCGGCGGCGGGTTTTCGGCTTGGTATCGTCAGTCATTCACTTGATCTCCAGAGGGACGATCTTGCGACACCGGCCTGCCATCCAGCGCCGGTATCGCATTTCTTTCATGCGTGAGCGGCATGAATTCGGACAACCTCAGTCAGTTATGTCGAAAGCCGATGGGGCCAGCACAAGAGCCGGAACCATTTTTACGCAGACTGCTCGGCGGGTTCGGACTTGCCCTTCCCGTAGACATAGACTGGCTGGGCCTTGCTTTCCGCCACTTCCCGATTGATGACGACCTCTTCGACGCCTTCAAGACCAGGAAGGTCGAACATCGTGCCAAGCAGGATGTTTTCCAGGATCGACCGCAGACCACGCGCGCCGGTCTTTCGTTCGATCGCACGCTTGGCAATGGCAGCCAGGGCGTCTTCCGTGAAGGTCAGCTTGACGCCTTCCATTTCGAAAAGGCGGCCATACTGCTTGATCAGCGCGTTCTTGGGCTTGCTGAGGATCTGGATCAGGGCTGACTCATCCAGATCGTTAAGCGCCGCGATGACCGGCAGACGACCGATGAATTCGGGGATAAGACCGAACTTCAGCAGATCTTCCGGCTCCACGCTCTGAAGGATCGCGCCGAGGCGACGCTCATCATCGGAACGGACATCCGCGCCGAAGCCGATGCCCGATCCCTTGCCACGCGCCGAAATGATCTTGTCCAGACCGGCAAAGGCGCCACCGCAGATGAAGAGCATGTTGGTCGTGTCGACCTGCAGGAATTCCTGCTGCGGATGCTTGCGGCCACCCTGCGGCGGCACGGAGGCCACGGTGCCTTCCATGAGCTTCAGCAGGGCCTGCTGCACGCCCTCGCCCGAGACATCCCGCGTGATGGAGGGATTGTCGGACTTGCGGGAAATCTTGTCGATCTCGTCGATATAGACGATGCCGCGCTGGGCCCGGTCGACATTGTAGTCGGCGGACTGGAGCAGCTTGAGGATGATGTTCTCCACATCCTCGCCAACATAACCGGCTTCGGTCAGGGTCGTGGCATCAGCCATCGTGAAGGGCACGTCCAGAATACGGGCCAGCGTCTGGGCAAGGAGTGTCTTGCCCGAACCCGTCGGACCGATCAGCAGGATGTTGGACTTCGCAATCTCGATGTCGCTGCTCTTTGCGGCATGGGCGAGACGCTTGTAGTGGTTGTGAACCGCCACGGAGAGCGCACGCTTGGCCTCGAACTGACCGATCACGTAATCGTCAAGAACCTTGCAGATTTCCTTGGGGGTCGGAACACCGTCGCGGGACTTCACGAGATGGGTCTTGTGCTCTTCACGGATGATATCCATGCAGAGCTCGACGCATTCATCACAGATGAAGACCGTGGGACCAGCAATCAGTTTGCGGACTTCGTGCTGGGATTTCCCACAGAACGAGCAATACAGGGTGTTCTTGGAATCGCCGGATTTGTTGCTCATTGCTGTTCCCTTTCCCTTGCGCACGACCTGACCACATTCACGCAGCAGACATGCGAAAGAACTTTAACTTTAGGCCGAGGTCAGAGCCTTCGGCAACCCCGGAGCCCAAATGCCCCAAGACACGAAAAGCGGCATATCGGAATGCCGCTTTTCTGTTCCGGAAGGAGCATCAGGCTCCTCAGGTCCGGAAATGTCTCAACTCGGGTCGGGCGTGGTCTCATGCGGATTGCGTTCGACGACCTTGTCGATCAGGCCGAATTCGCGGGCCTCATTGGCCGAGAGGTAGCTGTCACGCTCGAGCTTCTGCTCGATCTGCTCCAGAGTCTGGCCGGTATGTTCGCGATAGATCTCGTTCAGCCGCTGACGGATGATAAGGATTTCACGAGCCTGGATCTCAATGTCCGAAGCCTGACCCTGCGCACCGCCGGAAGGCTGGTGAACCATCACGCGGGCATTCGGAAGGGCGTAACGGTGCCCCTTCTCGCCACCTGCCAGAAGCAGGGATCCCATGGACGCAGCCTGACCGATGCAGACGGTGCTGACGGGGCAGCGGATATACTGCATGGTGTCATAGATCGCGAGACCGGCGGATACGACGCCGCCCGGGCTATTGATGTAGAACGAGATTTCCTTGGTGGGATTCACGCTCTCCAGATAAAGGAGCTGCGCGCAGATCAGGGACGAAACCTGATCGTAGACGGGTCCGGTCAGGAAGATGATGCGCTCCTGAAGGAGACGCGAAAAGATGTCGAAAGAGCGCTCTCCGCGGGCAGTCTGCTCGACCACCATCGGCACCAGAGAGTTGCTGAACACCTCGAGGGGATCACGATCCCGAATGGTCATGCTGTCTGTTCCTCAATGCCCGATGGGCTTTCTTCTGCTTCCTAACATGGACCCGACATGTCGTTCCGTCAAAGGGAGCAGGCAGGAAAAAACGGGCACCCCGAAGAGTGCCCGCTGGTTCCCGCGCCGAAAGATCAGAGTTCGGCGGGCGGGATTTCGGCCAGTTCTTCCGGCGTCACTTCCTTGTCGGTGACGTCGGCCAGTTCGATCAGGTAATCGACGACCTTGTTTTCCAGGATCGGGCCACGGAGCCCTTCGACAGCCTGCGGGTTCTTGGAGAAGAACTCGAAGACCATCTGTTCCTGACCCGGATAACGCTGGGCTTCCTGCTGCATCGCACCGAGGAGTTCCTCGCGGGAAACCTGGATTTCCTGCTTGCGGCCGATTTCAGCCAGCAGCAGACCCAGCTTCACGCGACGCTCTGCAATGCGACGGTAGTCAGCCTTGAGGGTCTCTTCGTCCTTGCCGGCATCTTCCTCGTCAAGACGACCAGCCTTGCGGTCTTCCTCGACACGGGCCCAGATCTGGTTGAACTCGGCGTCAACCATGCTGGAGGGAGCTTCGAAGTCCGTCTTCTCGGACAGAGCGTCCAGAAGGTCGCGCTTGATGCGCAGACGCGAAAGCTGCTGGTACTCGCCCTCAGCCTGCTCGGTGATGATCTTGCGGATCTGCTCGAGGTTCTCGAAACCGATCGTCTTGGCAAGCTCGTCGTCGATGGCCGGATCGACGGCCTTCTTCAGGGACTTCGCCTTGACGTCGAAGGTCACGGCCTTGCCGGCCAGCTCTTCAGCCTGGTAGTCGGCCGGGAACGTCACGTTGATGACGCGCTCTTCGCCAGCCTTCATGCCTTCCATCTGCTCGGCGAAGCCGGGAATGAAGCCTTCGCCGCCGATCTCGACGTTCACATCGTCAGCCGTGCCACCGTCGAACGGCGTGCCGTCCAGCTTGCCCACGAAATCGACGCACAGGACATCCCCCTTGGCGGCCGGACGGTCTTCTTCGATCGTCTCGAACTTGCGGCTGCGACGGGCCACATCGTTCAGGGCCTTGTCGACAGTCTCTTCGCTGACCTTGGCACCAAGGCGCGTCAGCTTCAGGCCGGACAGATCGGGAACCTCGATTTCCGGGAGAACTTCGGTCTCAACCTTGAATTCAAGATCCTTGCCGTCTTCGATCGCGGAAACCACCTCGACCTTCGGCTGCATGGCCGGACGGATCTTCTGCTCTTCGAACAGCTTGGCGGTCGCGTCGTTGACGGCTTCCTCAAGAAGTTCGGCATTCACGGACTCGCCATAGCGCTGCTTGACGAGGGAGGCCGGCACCTTGCCCGGACGGAAGCCCGGAAGCTTGATCGTCTTGGCGACTTCGGCGAGTCGTGCATCGCGGCGGGCCTGCAGGTCGGCAGACGGGACAACGACGGTGAAGGCGCGCTTAAGTCCTTCGTTGAGCGTGGGCGTAACCTGCATGAGCCAGGCGATCCTCTCGGTCGGTAGGTTGGTCAAATCTCTTTCTCGGGAAGCCGGGCTTGGTGCGGGCGGAGGGACTTGAACCCCCACGACTTGCGCCACCAGAACCTAAATCTGGCGTGTCTACCAATTTCACCACGCCCGCAGCGCTCGGCCTCCAGGCTCGTGTTACCGAACCTCGGAAGCGCGGCCTTTAGCGCATGAAACGCGACTTCACAACAGGGAGCCGGTCGCCTTTTTGTCTCTCGCCTCCCGCGCCAGACGCGTGGCGGTCGCCCGTGCCGGCCCCAGAGGCAGATCCAGATCCTCGGCCAGGGGCCAGCCGCCATGGGCTTTCCCGGCCTCGATTCCGGCTTCCCCATGCAGCCAGACACCTGCGCAGCAGCCTTCCCAGACGTCCATTCCAGCAGCAAGCAGGGCTGCGATCACACCCGTGAGGGTATCCCCCGAACCCGCCGTAGCCAGAGCGGAAGACGCATGCGTATTAATGGCGACCCGACCATCCGGGGCAGCAATGATGGTATCGGGGCCCTTCATGACGACAACGGCCTCAATACGCTTTGCCGCAGCCCGCGCGGCATCGAGCCGACTACCCTCGACCGGCCCGAAGAGTTTGCGGAACTCTCCGATATGGGGCGTGACAGCCGCGACCCCTTTCAGACGGGACAGATCCTGCGCCCCCCATGTCAGTGCACCAGCATCCGCCAGCACAATGCGGTCAGCCTTGAGAAGCTGCGGAAGGGTCGCAGCAACTTCGTCTTCAGTGAGGCCGGGACCGCAGATCCAGACCTTGCGACGCGCATCGTCCAGCAATTCGGAAAGCGGCGCATCGTCCACGATCAGACCGGGATCACCGAGTCGGTAGGCCGGAGCCCCCTCGCCCGCCGAGATCCGCACAAGACCGGCCCCGCTGCGGCGTGCCCCGCGAGCCGAGAGCCGGGTCGCACCAGGCATTTCAGCCCCAGCGCACAGACTGACGACACCACGGCGATATTTATAGTCCCCGTCCCCCGAAACCGGCAGGCTCCACAGGCCAGGCTCGTTATGCTGCACAACCGGTGTAATGCCGTCCCATGCCCCGTCAGGCATGTCGATATCGGCGCAGATCACTTCGCCACACAGATCAGAACCGGGTTGCAGGACATGCCCGGGACGCGGACGAACAAAGGTGACCGTAAGCGCACAGGCTCGGGCCTTGCCAAGGATTTCACCCGACGCTCCGGCCACACCGCTCGGCATGTCGATGGCAACGACCTCCCGGGCGGCCGCAAGAACAGCCGCCACATCATCCGCAACAGGACGCTTCAGGCCCGAACCGAAAACGGCATCCACAACCAGATCGGCTCCGGCCAGTTCCTCAGCCGTGAACGGCACGATGGGACCGGTCCAGCAGGCCGCCATTTCAGCAGCGGGCGTCCCGGGTTTGGGAGCGGCGAGCGCGGCAACGCGCACCGACCATCCCCAGCGCGCGAGATTGCAGGCCACGACATAGCCGTCGCCGCCGTTGTTTCCCGGCCCACAGGCAACCGTGACACGGCACGGCGAAAAACGGTTACGGATGACGCGCGCCACGGCCCATCCGGCATTTTCCATCAGACGCGTGGATGGAAGGATGGCAGCAGCCGCACGATCCATGCGGTCGCTCTCCTCGGGCAACAGCAATGCGAAAGGATGGCGCGACACGGGGCTGGATATTTCAGGGCTGGGCATTTCGGGGCGTTCTCCTGCTGGACTCATGACAGCAAAGCATGACCGGCTATTGCGTTGCCTCTTCCGGGGTCCCTCAATTCCGCTTCCCTCTGGCGCTGAGGGGCTTGCGTCGGGTATTCAGGGAAATGCTTCGGGAATGTTCTTCCCCCTTTTTTCCATTTTCAACCATGACGAGGATCAATGACAGGGTCGATCATCTGGAGCCTCGTGCTCGCAATCCATCTGCTGTGCATGACCTACTGGGTCGGCGGCTCGATCTATTCGACGCTCGTCGTCCGCTCCACGGTCGGACTGCTGGATCCGGGACCGCGTAACTCCGTCCTGCTTCAGGGATACACGCGTTTCTTCCGCGGCCTCTATCAGGTCATCCCGTTCTCGCTACTGAGCGGCTGGGCCCTGATTTTCCATGAAGGCGGATTTGCAGCCGTGCCCTGGCCGGTCAATGCAATGCAGCTTCTGGGCCTCGCCATGGCGGTTATTTTCATCCTGACTGTCCAGGGCCCCTTCCGCCGGGCCCGACGCGCCATGCGTCCCCAGCCCGGGCTGTTCGACACCCTGCGCAGCCGCACCGCGATGATGGCGGGACTGGGTGTCCTGACCATTCTTGTCGCAGCAATGGCACGCGGCATCTGAAATCGTACGCGATACGGCGCCTGAAGGGCCGTATCGCTTGCCATTCCTGCCATTTATCGATAACGCACCAGTTATAGCTGCGGGCAATTGCCCCGCCCTCAACTCCGGCCCTCATCCATTCGGGTGTGCGCCGTCAAAGAGAGTCTCGAGAGTCATTTGAGCGCGAAAACGACCTCCGGTCCTTCCAAGCCCCGTACGACTGCAACGCCCAGACGCGGACGCCCCTCTGCTTCGCGTACTGCCGCAGCCGCAACTTCCCCGACTGTTGCCGATGAAGGCGAAACGTCTCCGGTAACGGAAACTCCTGCTGCCAAGGCACCCCGTACGCGCCGCACGAAGACTGCGGCGACGGCGACGGAAAAGACGGCGGACGTGAAGACACCAGCACGCCGGACCCGCAAGGCGGCCACGCCTGCTGCCGAGTCCGCGACTAAAAGCGCAGCTCCTGCTCCGAAAACGACAGGACGCCGAAAGAAGGCTGTTACAGAGCCGGAAGCCGTGACCGAACTTGCTAAGGCGGCTGCAGCCGCACCTGCCACGCGTCGTCGTCGCTCCACAAAAGCACCAGAGGCCGTGACGGAAGAGGCTGAAGCAGCCCCCAAACGCCGAGGTCGTCCGCGCAAGACGCCGGTTGTGGAACAGGCCGCCGCCGAAGTCGTAACGGAAGAAACCGTGGAAGCTCCTGCCGCGCCGCGTCGTCGTGGCCGTCCCCGCAAGGTGGATGTCGCCGTCGCAGAGACCCCGGTAGAAGCGCCCGTCGAAAAAAAGGCGCGTCAGCCCCGTCGCAAGGCCTCCACCCCCGTCGTGGAAGCTCCTGAACCCGCTGCTGAAGAAACCCCTGCCGTTCAGGCCGAGTCCACGAAGGGCGAAAAGCCTGCGCGTCGTCGCCGCACCAAAGCGGCGGCTGCAACATCGGCTGTCGTTGAGGAAACTATTGAGGCACCTGCAGTCGTTGAGACCGTCGTGGTTGCCGAAGACGTTTCCGACAGGCCGCGCTTTGCCGATCTAGGGCTGGGCGAGCCGATCATGCGAGCCATTGAGGAGCTGGGTTATGAACACCCCACTCCCATTCAGGCCCAAGCCATTCCCGAAGTCCTGAAGGGCCATGACGTTCTGGGTGTCGCCCAGACCGGAACCGGAAAGACGGCATCCTTCACCCTGCCGATGCTCCAGAAGCTGGCTGGCTCACGCGCCCGGGCCCGGATGCCGCGCTCGCTGATCCTGGAGCCCACGCGTGAGCTGGCACTGCAGGTTGCCGAGAACTTCAAGCTCTACGGCAAGTATCTACGTCTGACCCACGCGCTGCTGATCGGCGGCGAGAGCATGGCCGAACAGCGCGATGTGCTGAACCGCGGCGTGGATGTGCTGATCGCGACTCCGGGCCGTCTGCTTGATCTGTTCGGACGTGGCGGCCTGCTGCTTACGCAGACCAGCACACTCGTCATCGACGAAGCCGACCGCATGCTGGACATGGGCTTCATCCCCGATATCGAAAAAATCGTGGCACTGCTGCCCGCCCATCGCCAGACCCTGTTTTTCTCCGCCACGATGGCACCGGAAATCCGACGTCTGGCCGATGCTTTCCTCCGACATCCGGTGGAAATCACGGTGTCGCGTCAGTCTTCCGTAGCCACGACGATCGAGGAAGCCCTGGTTATCGTGCCGGAGGACGAGAAGCGTCGCACGCTCAAGAAACTGCTGCGCCGTGAGAACGTCCAGAGCGCCATCGTGTTCTGCAATCGCAAGCGCGATGTGGACATGATCCAGCAGTATCTGACCAAGCATGGTATCGAAGCCGGCCATCTTCACGGAGATCTGGCCCAGTCCCTGCGCTTCTCAACGCTGGAGCGTTTCCGCTCTGGCGACCTGAAGTTCCTGGTGTGCTCGGATGTGGCAGCACGCGGCATCGATATCGGCGGCCTGTCGCATGTCTTCAACTATGATCTGCCGTTCAACGCGGAAGATTATGTGCATCGCATCGGACGGACCGGTCGTGCGGGTAACGAAGGCCATGCATTCAGCCTGGCGACCCCGCGCGATCGCAGATTGCTGGAAGCCATCGAGACACTGACAGGCAAGGTAATTGCCCGTCCGGTTCTTGAAGGCATCACGACCGTTGACTGGGCGCCCGAAGACGGTGAACGCCGTCCGGCCGAGGCCGAGACTCCTGCACCTCAGGACGTGGCGGAAGAAGGAGAACAGCGGCTCCGCAAGCGCCGTCGTGGCGGTCGTAAGCGCAATCGTGGCGATCGTGACGAGAACGAGACCGTTCAGCAGGTTGCTCCTACTGCCGTCGCTTCTGTCGCAGTAATCGAGGCCCCAGTCAGCCACCGTTCGGTTGAACTGGCCCCCGCTTTCGAAAACGATGGGCCAAAGACTGGCTTTGGTGGTGATACACCCGCTTTCATGCTGGTTCCGCGCCGCAGGAAAGTCACGGTTTCCGGTAGCACCGATCCTGCTGCTCCTGTTCAGCATGATGGACGCCATTACGGTAATGAATGATACCTTGACCGGAGTTGCAGAACTCCGGATTGAAGGACTGGGTGCGGCAGGCGACGGCGTTGCGCATCTTGATGACCAGACCGTTTTCATCCCGGGCACTCTGCCCGGGGAAGACGTCCGGGTCCGCCTTGCTCCCGCTCATCCCGAACTGATTGACATCGTTCACGCATCACCCGACCGCGTAACTCCGCCCTGCGACCTGTTTGGCGAATGCGGCGGCTGTGCATTGCAGCACCTCTCCCTGCCAGCCCTGCTGGACTGGAAAGCGCAGCGCGTCACACAGGCCCTCACGGCAGCAGGTTTTACGGATCTGCCGCCTGCGCGGATGTTCCAGACAACGCCGAAAACCCGGCGCCGCATGGATTTTGCTGTCCAGCGCGTCCCGGGCGGCGTGATCATCGGACTACATCGTCGCAATGGCGATCCCGTGGACATGACGGAATGTCACGTCCTGCATCCTGCGATTTTCGGACTTCTCGCCCCTCTGCGTGAGGTTCTTGGAAGTCTGGGTGCGCTGACGGGCCGCGGGAGCCTGATGGTCAACCTGCTCGATAGCGGACCGGACCTGACGCTTCAGACCCCCGCTCCCCTGACGAGTGCCGATCGCATCAAGCTTGCAGCCTTTGCCCGCGACCATGATCTGTCGCGGATCTCCTGGCAGGATCCGAAAGATCTGGGCATCGAGACTGTGGCCCAGTCCGGCCCGGTCCGGGAAGATTTTGGTGGTGTGATCGTCTCCCCGCCCCCTTCTGCCTTTCTTCAGGCGACCACTGACGCCGAGAAGGCCATTGTCATCGCTGTCGTAGACGGGTTGCCGTCACTCAACAAAAAGGACGTGACAGTTGAACTGTTTGCCGGATGTGGCACCCTGACCTTTCCGATGTCCGAAAAGGGCCGGGTCATGGCCTATGAAGGCAATCTGGCGGCCGCGAACTGCCTGAAGGCTGCCTCCGGCGGACGCCGCGTGGATGGATTTCATCGGGACCTAGGGCGCCAGCCGCTTCTGCCGCACGATCTGAAATCGACTCGGGCCGTGGTTCTCGATCCGCCTTATGCTGGCGCAGGGGCGCAGACCATGCCTCTGGCCAAATCAGCCGTTCCGGACCTCGTTTATGTAAGCTGCAATCCGGCCGCGCTTGAAAAAGACGGCAAGGCTCTGTGGAACGCAGGTTTTTCGGTCATCGGCCTGACGATCGTGGACCAGTTCCTGTGGTCCACGGAAGTCGAGGCTGTAGTCGTGCTGTCCCGTGACGTGAAGCGGATCAGACGTGAAAACTCTCGCCGCAGCCGCAGCGACCTTTCTCGTTCGGATTCCTGAACGTGAACCCGGATTCGAGGTCCTTGACCTCGTAATCCATGACAGTGCCGGTCAGGAACAGGGTCGCCTTGCGATCCACCAGCAGGGTCACGCCCTGATCCTCGACCCGCTCATCAGTTGGCTCCGGGGCCGTCACGAAGTTCATTTCGTAAGACAGTCCCGAGCACCCACGCGTTCCTACGCTGATACGCAGGAGCTGGCCCTGATGGGAACCTACGTAAAGAGCTTTCAGGCGCTTGGCCGCCTGATCGGACAGGGTCATCAGGGCAGGCAGCGGGCGGCGCGTTGCGACGTCGGACATGATGGTTCTTTCCGGATCAGAACATGTTAAGGGCAAGACGGGCATCGTCGCTCATGCGGCTCATATCCCACGGCGGATCCCAGACGATTTCCACCGTAGCCTGGGTAACACCCGGAACATGGGAAACAGCATCGCGCACCATCTCCGGCAGTTCCTGCGCACTGGGACAATTGGGCGCCGTCAGCGTCATCTCGATATGCACGCGGCCATCATCATGCAGATCGATCGCGTAGATCAGGCCGAGTTCATAGATGTTGACCGGGATCTCCGGGTCATACACCGTCGCAATCGCCGCAATCACCGCTTCCTGATCGGGCGCTGTTCCCGGCGCAGGAGCGGTGGCTGTGTCTTCACTGGGGGTGATATCGGTCATGGCTTCACTCATGTGAGCATCATCCGGGCCCGTTCAAGGCCTTGGATCAGCGCATCGATCTCTTCAGTCGTGGTGTAGATGCCAAAGCTGGCGCGTGCAGTGGCATGAACGCCAAGACGACGCACCAGAGGTTCGGCACAATGCTGCCCTGCACGGATGGCGATTCCAAGCTGATCGAGCAGCGTTGCCAGATCATGCGGATGCGCACCGTCCATGACGAAGGAGATTACCCCCCCGCGCTCTTCCGGCTCGCCCAGAATGCGCAGACTGTTGATCCCGCGCATCTTTTCCAGCGCATAAGCGGTCAGCTCGGCTTCATGACGTGAAATGGCGTCATAGCCGATCTCTTCCACAAAGCGGACAGCCGCCCCCAGACCGATCGTCTCCAGAATGGCGGGCGTACCGGCCTCGAACTTGTGCGGAACATGCGCCCAGGTGGCACGCTCGAACGAAACGTTCTGGATCATGTCACCGCCACCCATGAATGGCGGCATGATGTCCAGCAGTTCCATCTTCCCCCAGAGCGCACCGATCCCCGTGGGGCCATAGAGCTTGTGACCGGTGAATGTGAAGAAATCCGCCCCAAGATCCTGAACATCGATTTTGCGATGCACAACGGACTGAGACCCGTCCAGCAGAATGCGCGCGCCGTAAGCGTGGGCGATTTCCGTCAGCTTCCGGGCCGGCGTGATCGTTCCCAGCACATTGGACATGTGCGTGACGGCAACAAGCGCCACTTTGCCATCCGAAAGAAGCGCTTCGTAAGCGTCCAGATCGATATCGCCGGCATCATTGATGGGAGCGACACGTAGTTCAATGCCGGTACGGTCCCGCAGCATAAGCCATGGAACAATATTGGCGTGGTGCTCAAGCTCTGAAATCAGGACTGCCTGCCCCGGCTTCAGCATGCTGCCGAAACTGTGCGCCACGAGGTTGATGGCCTCGGTGCTGTTACGGGTGAAGACAATTTCCCGATAATCAGGCGCATTCAGAAGACGGGCCACGTCATGACGGGCGCGCTCATAGGCTTCCGTCGTGCGCTCGCTCATCCAGTGCAGACCACGATGGATATTGGCATACTGGTGATACGCCGCATCCCGCATGGCCTCGATCACAACATCCGGCTTCTGGGACGAGGCCGCGCTGTCGAGAAAGACCAGAGGCCGACCATGAACGGTTTCGTTCAGGATCGGGAAATGAGCGCGGATTTCCGGCATATCCAGCCCGGTACGGCTGTCAGCGAGGGTCATGACGTCATGCTCCGCAGCAGCAGATCACGCAGACCTTCATCGGAAACCAGATCCAGCGCATCAATCAGGAAAGCGCGCACGAGCATGTCCCGCGCATCTGCTTCCGCAATCCCGCGGGAGCGCAGATAGAAGAGCTGCTCGTCATCAAGCGCGCCAACAGTGGCGCCGTGGCTGCACTTGACGTCGTCGGCATAGATTTCCAGCTCGGGCTTGCTGTTGATCTGCGCCTTTTCGGACAGCAGCAGCGCCTGATTCATCTGATAGCCGTCAGTTTTCTGGGCCACGCGATCAACAAGGATCTTGCCCTGGAAAACACCCTGTCCAGCGTCGGACAGCACCGTCTTGACAGTCTGGCGCGAGCTGCCATCAGGGGCGGCATGATGGATCATGGAGGTCAGGTCGTTCAGACGCTGGCCATCGACGATCTGCACGCCATTCACATGCGCCATGGCGTGAGGTGCGCCCAGTGTCACAACAGCTTCATGACGCGCGAGACCGCTGCCCTGGTTCAGGGTGAAGCTGTCATATTCGCCCTTCTCCGCCACATCGGCCGAGACAATGGCGAGATGCGTGCCGGTCAGGCTTTCACGCTGTACCTTGACGTGACGCAGGGTTGCTCCCTTGCCCACAACGATGTCAAAGCGCGGATTGGCGATATAACGCCCTTCACCTGTGCTGATATCGTACAGTGTCAGGGAGGCACCGTCTTCCAGTACGATGCGGTGCTGGAGATGCGTCGAAACGTCCTGCCCGTCGGACAGGCTGACGAGCGTCAGCAGACCGGCATCCGTTCCCGCGGGAACACGGACGTCGAGGCCTCTTTCGCCAAGCGCCGTATTCAGCGTCGCGGAAAACAGTCCCTTAAGTGGGGAGACATTTTCCGAAGCCTGCCGCACTACTTCCGGAAGAGCCGACAATGCGTCCATAAACTGGCCATTGCCATAGACCACGCGGGCACCCGTTTCTGGCAGAACCAGACGGTCCAGCAGCGCAGTGGTGGTTTCGGCCGTCAGGGGTGCAGGCTTCTGCCACGCCGTATCCGCGATCGAACGCAGCGGCGTATAACGCCAGGCTTCGACGCGGCGCGTCGGCAACCCCGTTTCGGCCAGAGCCGCGCCGTGCCCGGCGGCACGCGCAACGAACGCCTCCAGAGCCGGAGCGGCGTTCTGCGTCACGGTTGGCGCTCCGCTCACGCTGCCGCCTCGAGGAACTGGGTATAACCCTGCTTCTCAAGCGTCTTGGCGATATCGGGACCGCCGCTGTGGATGATGCGACCATGCGCCATGACATGCACACGGTCCGGCACGATGTAATCGAGCAGGCGCTGGTGATGGGTGATGACCAGCGCGGAGAAATCCGGGCTGCGCAGGGAATTCACGCCTTCGGCCACGATGCGCAGGGCGTCGATGTCCAGACCACTATCCGTCTCGTCAAGGATGGCGAAGGATGGCTGGAGCAGACGCATCTGGAGTACTTCGTTGCGTTTCTTCTCGCCGCCCGAGAAACCGACATTGACCGCACGCTTGAGCATGTCGTCGGACATGGACAGGTGCTTGGTCTCGGCACGGACAGCCTTGAGGAAAGCCACGGCATCCAGTTCGGCTTCACCACGCGCTCGGCGAACGGCATTCACGGCCGTGCGCAGGAAGTTCGCGTTGTTCACACCCGGCAGTTCGACCGGCGACTGGAACGCCAGGAACAGGCCAAGCGCGGCGCGTTCTTCAGGTTCGAGCGCCAGCAGGTCCTGCCCCTTGAAAGTGGCGGACCCACCCGTAACTTCGTAGTCGTCACGACCGGCCAGCACGTAGGACAGCGTGGATTTACCCGAACCGTTCGGCCCCATGATGGCATGGATTTCGCCCTTGGGCACTTCGAGATCGAGGCCCTTGAGGATATCCTTGGGCGTGCCGTCGGCGTCGATGCGGGCCTGAAGCCCCTGAATTTTCAGAAAATCGCTCATATTAACCCACACTTCCTTCGAGGCTGATCTGCAGAAGCTTCTGCGCCTCGACCGCGAATTCCATCGGGAGCTCCTTGAGCACCTCGCGGCAGAAACCATTGACGATCAGACCGACTGCATCTTCTTCCGACAGGCCGCGCGAACGGCAGTAGAAAAGCTGGTCTTCGGAGATTTTTGACGTGGTCGCTTCATGCTCCACGCGCGCCGTCATGTTGCGGCTTTCGATATAGGGCACCGTATGCGCGCCGCACTGATCGCCGATCAGAAGGCTGTCGCACTGCGTGAAATTGCGTGCGTTACGCGCCTTAGGCTGCATGCGGACCAGACCGCGATAGGTGCTGTCGGAATGCCCGGCGGAAATGGTCTTGGCAATGATCGTCGAGCGCGTGTTCGGCGCCAGATGGATCATCTTCGTGCCCGTATCGGCCTGCTGGTGATTATTGGTCACTGCAACCGAATAGAACTCGCCAACCGATCCCTCACCGGCGAGCACACAGGACGGATACTTCCAGGTAATGGCAGACCCGGTCTCGACCTGCGTCCATGAAATCTTGGAGCGCGCGCCACGGCAGATGCCACGCTTGGTGACGAAATTATAGATGCCGCCACGGCCTTCATCATCACCCGGATACCAGTTCTGGACGGTGGAATACTTGATCGAGGCATCTTCCATCGCGACAAGCTCGACCACGGCCGCATGAAGCTGGTTTTCGTCACGCTGCGGCGCCGTGCAGCCTTCCAGATAGGAGACGGTGGCACGGTCTTCCGCGATGATGAGCGTACGCTCGAACTGTCCCGTATTGCGCGCATTGATGCGGAAATAGGTGGACAGCTCCATCGGGCAACGGACACCCTCGGGAATGTAGACGAACGAGCCGTCCGTGAAGACGGCGGAGTTCAGGGCCGCAAAGAAATTGTCTGCTACCGGAACCACCGTGCCCAGATATTTCTGGACCAGTTCGGGGTGCTCACGGATCGCGTCGGAGATCGGGCAGAAGATCACCCCGGCTTCGGCAAGCGTCTTGCGGAAGGTCGTCGCAACGGACACGCTGTCAAAAACGGCATCCACAGCAACAGGCAGACGCTCCTCCGCACCTTCGACCCCAGCAAGCAAAGCCTGCTCATGCAGGGGAATACCCAGCTTGGCGTACGTCTTGAGCAACTCGGGATCGACTTCGTCGAGGCTCTTGGGGCCAGGCTTCTTCTTGGGCTGCGCGAAATAATGCGCGTCCTGATAGTCGATCGGCGGATGATGGATATGGGCCCAGGTCGGCTCTTCCATTTCCAGCCACGCGCGAAAGGCCTTCAGGCGCCAGTCCAGCATCCACTGCGGCTCACCCTTGCGCTCGGAGATCAGGCGCACCGTCTCCTCATTGAGGCCCTTGGGCGCGATATCCATCTCGATATCGGTCTCGAAACCCCATTCGTAGCTGGATTTCGCGAGCTTTTCGACTGTCTCGCGGGTTTCCGTCACGGCTGGCATGGTGTGTTGTCCTTAACTGACCGCGTCGGTCACGGAAGAAGTCTCCGCTCCGGCGGGGGCGACAGGTGCAGACGCGGGGCTGCGCCTTGGCAGGCGCTCCGCGTGACGGCCCATATCTGCCAGTGTGATGCTGTTGAGCGTTCTGAGAATGGCGTCATTCACGACATCCCACTGTCCGGACAGGCCGCACAGCGAACTGTGCTCGCACTCGCGTCCGTCACAGCAGGCCGTGATGGCGATCGGACCATCCACAGCAGCAATAACGGTTGCGACTGTCACGGTTTCAAGTGCGCTGGAAAGACGGTATCCGCCTCGGGCGCCACGATGGGACAGGACCAAGCCACTGGAGGCCAGCCCCTTGAGAAGCTTGGCGACGGTCGGTTCGGGGACGCCGGTTTCCACCGCAAGGGCTGCTGCTGTTGCCAGTCCTTCGTGACGACCGAGATGGACCAGAAGGACAGTGGCGTAATCGGCCAGTTTGGACAGCCTCAGCATCGCTTGCACACTCACATCTTGTTCTAATTCAAGACTTGCTAAGTCCTGATTTGTTCCAAATGACCCAATCCCGCGCAAAGGTCAAGACTTCTGTATCCCCCCGGTCTCCGGACATGGAATGTTACACACCAAAAAACAGTCGGGAAACGCCGTCGAGCGCCGCTCCGGCAAGAAAACCGACAACAGTGCCATTTATGCGGATATAGGCCAGATCGCGGCCTACCCGCGACTCCAGCCGGGCCGCCAGATCGTTTCCATCCCAGCCGGCCATGACGGCCGCGATAAACCCCGAAAGCTTTTCACGCAGGCCGGGCAGGATCCGCTGGACGGTACTTTCGACAGCCTGATTGACCTTCAGCCGCAGGGATTCATTGGAACGCAGGGCACTTGCAAGCTGAACAATAGCCGCATCGATGACAGTGGCGCTCCAGCCGTCCTCGCGCCCGCTGTCTTCCTCGACCATGCGCCGCAGACGGTCCCACAGCTCCGAACTCCATCCCTTGAGACTGGTATGGGTCAGGACGGACGTAATCGTATCCGCCATGTCCTTGCGACGGGCAGGATCGTTTTCGATGCGGTCGATCTCGCCCCGGACCCAGGTGGTGAACCCGTGCCGCAGTTCCGAGTCCATCGGATCGACCCGCTCAAATTCGGCGTGCAGAGCCATAAGGACGCGGCTGGCGACGGATCCCCCAATGGCCCAGCCCAGAAAACGCCCCCCCTGCTCGCGCACGCGCTCTTCCACGAAATGACGCAGATCGGACTCACGTGAGGTCACGGTCGTCTTGATGCGCTCCAGCAGAAAGGACAGGACCTCCTGATGCATCTCGCTATCCACCATGGCCCGCATGCCACGCGAAACGAGGGGAGCCATTTCCTCACCATTCAGCAGAACCGGAAGCGCGCGCGAAATGGCGGTCTTGGCGCGTCCGTCTTCCATCCGATCAAACATCAGCGGAATGGCAGAACGCATGCTGGTAACGAGCGTCTGGCGGTTCGCCGGATCGTTCAGCATGTCGGCAATCAGGCCGGAGAGGTCGATTTTCGACAGGGCGCGGCGGACATCATCCTCAGTGAAGAACTGACCGGAAATGAAGCGTCCCAGCGCCTGCCCGAGACGTTCTTTCTGCCGCGGCAGAATGGCCGTGTGGGGAATAGGCAGCCCCAGCGGATGGCGGAACAGGGCCGTAACCGCGAACCAGTCGGCAAGACCACCAACCACGCCTGCCCGCGAGCCTGCGCGCAGCAGGCTGAAGGCAAGACTACCGTCCCCGATATGACGGGCGGCCGCAAGTGTCGTTCCCGCAGCGAGAATACCCATGCCGACGAGCAGGCCGCCGGCCATGAACCTGGGCGAGAAACCTGTGGGGCTGGATTTCCGGGAAACGGGTGAGGTCGTGTCCGCGTGCATGAGCGCACCGATAGCATCATCCTGCCGTGCTGTCGCGTCCAGAGCAAGGTTGCGCTTGATGACAGGGCATGAAAAGTATTGCGCCCCGCCTTCGTCCCATTTTTCCGCAGAAGCGAGACTGCTCCCGATGTCTGACTGCGCCTCCCGGCTCGATCCGTCCCTCCATGACCGTATTGACGCAATGACGTTACGGCTTCTCCATGAGCGCGATGGCCTTGCAGACCTGATTGCATCCATTGGACAGGGCCTGTCGGACGACGACCGGAGCGAGAGCAGGACGCAGCTGGACGAGATCGAGAATGTCGTCCGCGCCCTGCGTGACGAGCATTTCGTGGAACGGGCCGCGCATCTGCGATCCTATGTCGGGCTCGACACCGCCGTTCCACAGGACCGCCTCGAAGCCGTGGCGAAGCGCCTTGTCGATCAGGCCCCGGATGCCGTCTCCCTGACGGTGCCGCAGATTGCCGCCGTCTTTACCGCCCATCCGACCTTCGCACTGGCGGACGACGTCTATGACATCCTGACGCAGCGTGCCGAAAACCCGGAGCTGCCGGTCCCGTGCCTGAAGACGCATCGCCGTCCGGCCCCTCCGACACTGGCGCAGGAACAGGCGCTGGCTCTGGCAGCCATCCTGCGGGGACGCGATGCGCTCGACGATCTGACCGAAGCACTGCTGCAGGAAATGTCCCAGCGCTGGTCCGGCGAGGCCGGTCAGGTCGATCCCTCGCCCGTCATCCTTGCAAGCTGGGTCGGGTTCGATACCGATGGACGCAACGACATCGGCTGGTGGGACACGCTGCGGATCCGGCTTGAGCTGAAATCTTCCCAGCTTCATCGCCTCACGGACGGTCTGGAGCGGCTGGGCCTGCAGGACAGTGCGCTGGCCATGCGCGCCCGCCGGGCGATCGAGGCCGTAAAGACGCAGCACGCCGCCTGCCCGACCGGCAAGGACGCGGCTCCGGAAATCATCAAGGATTTTGCCCAAACGCTGATTGCCTGCCGGGACAAGGCACTCCTCGACGCCTCCGAGCTTCTGCCACTGTTCCAGGACGCGGCGGTCGGGCTGGATGATGAAGCCAGACTGCACCTGCGGACCATCCGTGCCGGTTTCATGAACCACGGTCTCGGGATCGCCCGGATCCATACCAGGCTGAATGCCGCACAGATCTACAACGTGGCCCGCACCCGCCTTGGCCTGACCGATGATCCCGCCCTGCCCTCGCGTCGGCGCGTTCTGCTGGCCAGGATCGATGAGGCCCTTTCGGACCTGAAACCCCGCGCCGTGGATTTCGGAGCCCTGCTGGTAGAGCCCGCATCAGCCGCCCGGCTGATGATGACGATGGCGCAGATCCTCAAGCACATCGATTCCGGCTCGCCCATCCGCTTTCTCATTGCCGAGACCGAAAGCGGCTATACGCTGCTCGCAACGCTCTGGCTGGCACGCCTGTTCGGGATCAAGGACCACCAGATCGAAATCTCGCCGCTGTTCGAGACGGAAAGCGCGCTTGAAAACGGCGAGACCATTCTGGAAGAGGCTTTCCGCTCCAGCCACTGGCGCGATTACCTGCGGGCGAACGGCCGCCTGTCGCTTCAGTTCGGATATTCCGATTCGGGTCGTTATGTCGGACAGCTCGCCGCCACCAATCTGGTCGAACGCCTGCGGATGCGAACCCTTTCCCTGCTGGCAGAGCACGACCTTGAGGACGTGTCCCTGACGCTGTTCGACACGCATGGCGAAAGCATCGGACGGGGCGCGCATCCGTTCAGCCTGCGCCAGCGTCTGGATTATTTTTCCCCTGCCCGCACACGCCTTGCCATGCGTGAGGCCGGGATCGGCTGCCGGGTCGAAACCGCATTCCAGGGCGGAGACGGCTACACGCTGTTCGGCACGAAGGCCCTTGCGGCCTCCACCATCGCCACGCTGGCAGAACATGTGGCCGATATCCCGCTGGACACGAAAGATCCGGTTTATACGCGGCCTGACTTCGCATCGGATTTCTTCTCCACCATCGCGCTTGACATGGGCGCACTGGTCGACGATCCGGGCTATGCGGCACTGCTGAGCGCATTCGGTCCGGCCCTGATCGACAAGACGGGGTCCCGCCCTTCCGCGCGTCAGTCAGACGCGGCGACAGTCACACGCATCACGCATCCGGGACAGCTCCGCGCCATTCCCAACAACGCCATTCTCCAGCAGTTGGGCTGGTGGGCGAATGTGCTGCATGGCCTTGGCAATGCGGCGCAGCGCCATCCCGAAACGTTCGAGCAGTTCGCCACGGAATCCTCGCGCTTCCGCGAAGCCATGGATTTCGCCCGTCAGGCCCTGGCCCACTCGGATCTGGACGTGCTGCGCACGACGATCCACCAGCTCGATCCCGGAACCTGGCTGGACCGTGCAGCGAAAGCCCGGAGTGATGAAGAACGTCAGAGCCTGCTGTGCATTTCGCACGGTCTGGAACTGCTGCGCTTCTGGGCCAGTGGCCCGGCCATGTTCCGGCGCATCCAGGCGGATCACATCGCCCTGCGTGCAGCCTGGCCGGATGCGCCCCGCATGGACGCCCGCGAAAAGCTGCTTCATGCCATCCGTTTCGCCCTCATCGACCGGCTGTGGGCGCTTTCAACCCGTATCCCCTATTTCGGGCCGCGCAACAGCCTGACACGCGAAGCGATCACGAACCTGATCCTTTGCCTGGATGTGCCGCGCGCGCTGCATCTGCTGGAAGATCTGTTCCCGGTCACCGCTCCCAGCGTTGCCAATCTCGACTTCGGGGAGCCGGGTGACGCCGCTGAAGCCGCCGGTTTCGCGCGGGAGCATGAGGAAATCTTCGCGCCGCTGTCACGCTGCTTTGCGCTGCTGCGTGAGATCGGCGTGGCGATCATGCACGCCAACCGGGCTTTCGGCTGAGGAATGATCCGCGGCCGCAACTCTTGTCCAGGGCGGCCGCCTGCGGTTAGAAAGCTCGCGTCATAACATCCAACGGAAAGTTCCTCTGCATGCTTCGCAAGGCCCTTCTTCTGGGTGCAGCCATGATGGCTGTGCCTGCTCTGGCGGCAGGTCCTGCCACACCGGCGCCCAATGCTGACAGCGTGACGAACGGAACCGTAACGGTCAATGGCGCGACCATCCCCTACCGGGCAGTTGCAGGCACCATTCTGGTTCATGGCGCCGACTACAACGATTCCGGCGATATCCTGGCCAAGCGTGGCACCAAGCTTGATGGCGGCAAGGATGACGACAGCAAGAACGCGCCCGTCGCCTCCATGTTCTACACCGCCTATTTCAAGGAAGGTGTTCCCGCCGAAAAGCGCCCGATCACCTTTCTCTATAACGGCGGCCCGGGTTCGGCCTCTGTCTGGGTACACATGGGCACCTTCGGCCCGCGCCGCGTGAACACGCCCGGTGACACCCATCTGCCGGCCGCTCCGTATGCGCTCATCAACAACCCGCAGTCCCTGCTGGACGTCTCGGACGTCGTCTTCATCGACGCGCCAGGCACGGGTTTCTCGCGGATTGCCGGCAAGGACGCTGACAAGGAGTTCCTTGGCGTCGATGGGGACGGTGAAGCCTTCACCCACTTCATCTCGAAGTTCCTGGCCAAGTATCACCGCTACAACTCGCCCAAATACCTGTTCGGCGAGAGCTATGGCACGATGCGCTCGGCCGTGGTCATCAACGACCTTGAGCAGGACGAGAACATCGACTTCAACGGCGTGATTCTGCTGTCGCAGATCCTGAACTACGACAACAGCGATGACAGCCCGCAGTTCAATGCCGGCATGGACGATCCGTATGTGCTGGCCCTGCCCACCTATGCCGCCACGGCCTGGTATCATCACTGCCTGCCAGCCGAACATCCGGACCTGAAGGCCTTCCTGCATGAGGTCGAGCATTTCGCGATGACCGACTACACGCTGGCCCTGCGTCAGGGTGCGGATCTGCCAGAAGACCAGCGTCAGGCGATTGCCGCGAAGCTGCATGACTACACCGGCCTGCCGGTCGACTACATCCTGCGGGCGGATCTGCGCGTCAATGGCGGCGAATTCGATCAACAGCTTCAGGCGAAGACCGGCATGGCGACGGGCCGTCTGGATACCCGCTATTCAAGCCCGACGATCGATCCGATGAGCCAGGAAGTAGATTACGATCCGCAGTCCAGCGCCATCAGCTCGGCCTATGTCACGGTCTTCAACGACTACGTCCGCAACACGCTCAAATACGGCACGGACGAGGATTATCGCCTCTATAACAGCCAGGGCCACTGGGACAGCCACCACCGCCAGCCCGGCCACGGCTACCAGCCCAAGGGCGAGCCGAACGTCATGACGGATCTGGCCATGGCGATGAAGACCAATCCGAACCTGCATGTCATGCTCAATGCCGGCTACTACGATCTCGCAACGCCTTACTTTGAAGGCGTGTACGAGATGAAGCATCTGCCGATGCCGAACAGCCTGCAAAAGAACATCGAATATGCGCAGTACACGTCAGGCCACATGGTCTATGTGGACCCGGCGACCCTGCAGCAGCTTCATGACAACGTCGCAGCCTTCATCCGTCGGACAGACAATCTGCACTGATCTCTGACGGGACCGGACAAGGCGGCGAAGGGGCAACCTTTCGCCGCCTTTTTTGTGCTCAGCTTTTACGGGCAGGCCAGCCGGGAACAGCCTGCGTCAGATGGAGTTCCTCGCCTTCCGCCGTTTCCAAAAGCCTGTATTCGGCCAAGCTCCCGTCACGAGACGAGAAGCCGAGGAGCGCGAAAAACTGCTCTGCCTGCGCGAGATCGTTCACCGGCAGAATGGCAATGAAGGATCTCCGGGGTTCAGGCTGGGACATCGGCTCTTTCCTTGAAAGAAGAACACAAAAAACCCCGCCAGATTGCTCTGGCGGGGTCTGATGCATCACCGGAGTGAAGAAATCAGGCGGACTTCGCGATGATTTCTTCAGCCACGTTACGCGGCACCGGATCGTAATGATGGAACTGCATCGTGAAGGATGCACGACCCTTCGTTGCAGAACGCAGGTGCGAGATGTAGCCGAACATTTCCTTCAGCGGCACCTGTGCACGGATCATGACGGTCGAACCAGCGGTTTCCTGATTCTGAATGATGCCGCGGCGACGGTTGAGATCGCCCACGACGTCACCGACATGATCGTTCGGCGTGGTGATTTCCACGTCCATGATCGGCTCGAGGATCACCGGACCGGCGTTCTTCATGCCTTCACGGAAGCAGGCCTTGGCGGCGATTTCGAAGGCCAGAGCCGACGAGTCAACGTCATGATACTTACCGTCGAGCAGCGTGAACTTGAAGTCCACGGTCGGGAAGCCGGCGAGAACACCCGTGGTGCTCTGCATGCGGATACCCTTTTCGACAGCCGGGATGTATTCCTTGGGAACCGTACCACCGACGACCTTGTTCTCGAAGATGATCTCGTCCGGCTTCTCGGAAGGAGCGAACTCGATCTTGACTTCAGCGAACTGACCCGAACCACCAGACTGCTTCTTGTGGGTATAGGTCTCGACATGCGGCTTCGTGATCGTCTCACGATAGGCCACCTGCGGTGCACCGATGTTGGCATCAACGCCGTATTCACGACGCAGACGGTCAACGATGATGTCCAGGTGAAGCTCGCCCATGCCGGACAGGATGGTCTGACCCGTTTCCTGATCGGTTTTGAGGTGCAGGGACGGATCTTCAGCCGTCAGCTTCTGCAGGGCCAGCGTCATCTTCTCGACAGCGTCCTTGGTCTTCGGCTCGACGGAGATGTCGATGACCGGGATCGGGAACTGCATGCGCTCCAGAACCACCGGATCGGCAGCATCGGCAAGCGTGTCACCCGTGACGGTGTCCTTGAGGCCCACGAATGCGGCGATGTCACCGGCACCGACGGACTTCACTTCCTGACGCTTGTCGGCGTGCATCTGGAACATGCGGCCAACGCGTTCCTTGTGACCCTTCGTCGTGTTCAGGATGGTGTCACCGGAGTTCAGGACGCCACGATAGACGCGGACGAAGGTCAGCGTGCCGTACTTGTCGGAGATGATTTTGAACGCGAGGCCAGCGAACTTGCCGTCCGGATCGACCGGAACGATCGGCAGGAAGTCCTCGTCAACCTCTTCGCCTTCCGGCGGAGCGATGCGGATGCCTTCGACTTCGTCAGGAGCCGGCAGGTAGTCGATGACAGCGTCGAGCAGGGGCTGCACGCCCTTGTTCTTGAAGGCCGTACCGCACATGACAGGACGGAATTCGCCGGAGATCGCACCCTTCTTGATGCACTTCTTCAGGGTTGCGACGTCCACGTCACCCTTCTCGAAGTACTCTTCCATGGCAGCGTCGTCCATGGCGAGAGCCGTGTCGAGCAGCGTCTGGCGGGCTTCGGCAGCCTTTTCCTTCAGATCATCGGGGATCTCTTCGTAGTGGAACTTGGCGCCGAGTTCGCCGCCTTCCCACACGATGGCGCGCATCTCGACCAGATCGACCACACCGAC
Source organism: Gluconobacter sp. P1C6_b (assembly GCF_018811945.1). Taxonomy (GTDB): domain Bacteria; phylum Pseudomonadota; class Alphaproteobacteria; order Acetobacterales; family Acetobacteraceae; genus Gluconobacter. The sequence continues at coordinate 83,729 of NZ_JACRVU010000002.1, read as the reverse complement.
GAAGTTTTCTTCGGCGCCGATCGGGAGCTGCAGCGGCACTGCGACGATGTCGAGCTTCTCCTTCAGCGTGCTGAAGGCATAGTAGAAGTCCGCACCGGTACGGTCGAGCTTGTTGATGAAGATGATGCGCGGAACGTTGTAACGGTCAGCGAGGCGCCAGTTCGTTTCGGACTGCGGCTGCACACCAGCCACGCCTTCGATCACGAAGATCGCGCCATCGAGCACGCGGAGCGAACGGTTGACTTCGATGTTGAAGTCGATGTGGCCCGGGGTGTCGATGATGTTGATACGGTGGTCGTTCCACTCACACGTCACGGCTGCTGAGGTGATCGTGATGCCACGCTCACGCTCCTGCGCCATGTAGTCGGTGGTGGTGTTGCCTTCGTGGACCTCACCGATCTTGTGAGAGACACCCGTGTAATACAGGATACGCTCGGTCGTCGTGGTCTTACCGGCATCGATATGCGCGGTAATACCGATGTTGCGAATCTTCGAGAGAGCCGACTTGGCTTCCTGAACGCTTTCGGACACGGAGAACCTCCAAAATACAATGAAAGGTGTTTCAGCCTGAACCGAAACACCTCCGCTGCGGCCCTGTAAAAGGACCGAACCTGATTTATCCCAGTGGCGGCTGAATGACGCAGACCGCCATGGTTTTCAAGAGCAATCTTGTTACCAAACAAAGTCCGGCAAAGATTTCTCAGGCGGTCTGGGCAGCCTTGCGTTCCTGAACGCGCAGGATACGGCGCTTGATGACCTGGGCTTCCGTCGGAAGCTTGCGGTTCGGCGTACCCAGCAGGAACGAATCCAGCCCACCGTTGTGCTCGACCGTGCGGATACCATTGGTGGACAGGCGCATGCGCACCGAAGCACCGAGAATATCGGAGATCAGCGTGGTCTCCTGCAGGTTCGGGAGAAAACGACGGCGGGACTTGTTATTGGCGTGGCTGACGTTGTTGCCCGTCAGCACGCCCTTGCCCGTGATCTGGCAACGGCGAGACATGGTGGTACTTTCCTCGATGCTGGATGACGCAGGACAGCGAGGTCCGGCGTGTTCCGTAAATCAGGCGCGGCTTATGACGTATGCTTGGGGGCTTCGTCAACCCCCGAGAGCTGTCCAGCGACGTTTTCACCGGCCTGTGCGGCCCACATTGCGGCATAATGGCCACCTGCGGACAGCAGTTCCGTGTGGCTTCCCTGCTCCACCACGCGCCCCGCGTCAAGCACCACGATGCGATCGGCGTCCTGAACCGTGGAAAGACGATGCGCCACAATGACCGTCGTGCGCGCCTGCGACAGGACGGCCAGCTCCTTCTGGATGGCGACTTCGGTGCGGGTATCAAGCGCACTCGTAGCCTCGTCCAGCAGGAGGATGCGCGGGTCTTTGAGGATGACGCGCGCAATGGCCACACGCTGCTTCTCCCCACCGGAAAGCTTGAGCCCACGCTCCCCGACAACAGTGTCATACCCATCGGGAAGTTCACGGATGAAAGTATCGATCTGCGCACTCCGGGCCGCCTTCTCGATCTCCTCACGAGACGCTGACAGATCCCCATAAGCAATGTTTTCGCCGATGCTGGAATTGAAAAGCACCGTATCCTGCGGAACCGTACCGATGATGTTCTGGATGTCAGTCGGCGCAATATCGCGCAGATCATGACCGTCAATGCAGACCGAACCTTCAGTCGGGTCATAGGCCCGGGTCAGCAGACGCCCCAGGGTGGATTTGCCTGACCCGGTATGCCCGACAATCGCCAGAGACGTCCCTGCGGGAATATTGATGGAAACGTCATGCAGGATCTGTCGCGCAGGACTATAGCCAAAGGAAACATGCCGGAACGCGACTGACGCCGCCCCCGCTTCCGACAGCTTTCCCGGCAGACGGACCGGCTGGACGGCATGGGTGATCTCGGAACGCACGGCAAGCAGTTCGAGATAGTTCTCCAGATCAACCCGCGCGTTGCGCCAGCCTGCGCTCACATAGTTCAGGGCGCCCACCGACGAATACAACCCGCTCAGATAACTGCCGATCAACACGAACTGCGCAACCGCCAGCCGGTGCGCCACGATATCATGAGCCGCCATGGCCAGCAGGGTCGTCGTCGTGACCGCGATCAGAATGCCGCGGCTGATCTGGGAAAGACTGACATAACGCTGCAGGCTGATTTCAGCCTGCCGGAGGTCCTTTCGAGCCGCATCGTAACGGGCAATTTCATGCGGTTCGTTGGCGAAACTCCGAACCGTCTCGAAGTTCAGGATACTGTCCACAAGCTGGTGCTGGGCCTCGTTGCTGGCACGGTTTCGGGCCCGTCTCGCCGTCATTCGCAGGCGGGTAAAGACATAAGACACAGAAGAATACAGCCCGAGCGCCAGCAGAAGCAGCCCGACGTAACGCCAGTCGAAGATCTTCAGAATGACGGTCAGCGTCATGATGAGTTCGATGACGTTAGGCAACACATTGAACAGCGCCAGAGACAGCAGCGTTCCGACCGCATCCGCCCCCCGATCAAGCGTACGCGTCAGGGAACCGGTCTGGCGGTCCAGATGGAAACGCACACTCAGATCATGCAGGTGGCGCAGACCAAGAACAGCCACCCGGCGCTGCAGGTCCGTTTCGACAGGCTTGACCAGAAGCTCCCGCAGCGGGGTCGCCAGCCCCGAAATGATCCGGATGACCGCATACTGGGCAATCAGCCAGACCGGAACAGCCAGCAGGGTCTCGGGACGTGACAGACTGCTGACCATGCGGCTGAAGAGCCAGGGTGTGGCGACAGCCGTGCCGCTTTCCACCAGAAGAATGATGAGTGCAAAACCGATGCGGGTTGCGTCGGGCCAGAGTTTTTCGGGCCGGATCATGGGCCACAGCACCCGCAGAGAGAGTGCTTCAGATGTCGAATCGGTTTTCTTGAGCATCGGCAGACTATGGGAAGTGCAGGCGACGCTTTGCAAATGCCTGTCTGCATGCGACATATCGGGCTGTGTCTGACAAATCCTTCCCCCCTGCCCTCGAAGCCTTTCTTCGGCATATTGCAGCCTGCAACAGCGCAGTCCTGCCAGGTGGCCGCCTTCCATTTTTCTGCGGAACAGAACAGATCGGCTGGGCCAGCCCCACAACCGCACAGACGCTTCAAACACTCCGCCTTCAGAAGGACCAGGGTTTCGGAGTAAACGCCGGCACGGAGCTTCTGCCGCTCTCCCGGACCCTGTGCGACATGGGGCTCTACACGTCCCATGAGGAAGCCTTCGATGTCCGCAACGACAGCGGCGTCGTTCTGGGCCAGGTGGATCGCGGCGCCATACCGGTTCTGGGCCTGGCCGCCGAGGGCGTACATCTGAACGGACTGGTCGAACGTGAGGACGGACTTTTCCTGTGGGTGGCCCGCCGCAGCATGAGCAAGCGTCTGGATCCGGGAAAGCTGGACCATCTGGTCGCAGGCGGCATGAGCGCAGGCCTCGATCCGCAGACAACGGTCATCAAGGAAGCGCAGGAAGAAGCGGGAATCCCGGCGGAACTGGCGGCAACCGCCCGCGCCGTCAGCCGGATCGAATACGCACTTGAGCGCCCCGAAGGGCTGCGACGCGACGTGCTGCACTGCTATGACCTGCTCCTTCCGCAGGATTTCACGCCAATAGCGGAGGATGGCGAGGTGGAGAGCTTTCACCTTCTGCCAATTCAGGAAGTCGTCGCGCTGGTGCGGGACACCGATGCGTTCAAGTTCAACGTCAATCTTGTCCTGATCGACCTGTTCATTCGCCGCGACCTGTTCGCTCCCGCTGAAGCCGCGATCCTGCGAAATGCCCTGACGGGTCGGACTGCGTGAAGAAAACGCTGCTTCTGCTGACCCTGACAGCCCCGCTGCTCGGCGGATGTATCGTGCCCGTCAGCGTCACCCCCAATCTGTGCCGCGAAATCCAGACCCGCGACGGCGTGCAGATCAGGCTGATGTTTGGCCTGACACGCCCCGATGGCAGCATCATCGATGGCGATGACTGGCAGAATTTCGTGGACAGCGAAATCACGCCGCGCTTTCCCGCAGGTTTCACCGTGATTGACGCGCAGGGACAGTGGTATGATGCAGCAGGCCACCGGATCATCCGCGAAGCATCGCGAATCGTCTGGATCGTGGCTCCGTCTTCGGATCGCAACCTGCAGCCTTACCTGAAAGCCATTCGTCAGGCGTATCAGAAACGTTTCAGTCAGCAGGCCGTTGGACTGGCCATCCAGTCCGGCTGCTCTTCATTCGAAAACGTGCCCGTGGAATAGTTCCATGATGCGGAACAGTGTTACTCAGGTTCCTGCATCTTTCGTCATCCGGACTTCTCTCGTCAGAGCAGGTCTCTCTGCACAGGACGACAGTTCAGACATATTTTCATTCCGGAATTCTCATGACCGATTTTTCTCCGCCTCCTTCTCCCGACACCATCACGGTCGAAGCCTCCGCCTCGACCGGAACGATCCAGCGGCGCGCGCGGGGCTTTCTGGCGCTTTTCTTCGTGGCAATCGGCCTGTACACGCTCAAGGGCTTCCTGCCTGCGCTGCTGTGGGGCTGCGTGTTCGCCATTTCGATCTGGCCCCTTTACCGCAGGGCCGAACTGCGCTTCGGCCGCAGCGACTGGCTGCCGATGGTCTTCACGCTGGCGGTGGCGCTGATCTTCCTGGTGCCCGTCTCGCTGGTCGGCGTGAAGGTCGCGGATGAGGCGCGAAGTGCGCTGGAATGGATTGATGACGTGCGGAACAACGGCATCCCGATGCCGGAATGGGTCCCGCATCTGCCGTTCCTGTCCGCTCAGGCTACCAACTGGTGGCAGAACCACATGACGAGTCCGCAGCGCCTGTCCCATCTGCTTCATTCGGTGGATGTGGGGCATGGCATGCAGATGACCAAACAGGTCGGATCACAGCTTGCACGCCGCGGCACGCTGTTCGCATTCTCGCTTCTGACGCTGTTCTTCCTGCTCAAGGATGGAGACAGTGTCATCCGTAAATGCCTGCTCGGATCGCAGCGCCTGTTCGGCGAACAGGGTGAGAGCCTGGCCAAGCAGATGATCTCGTCCGTGCACGGCACGCTGGCAGGACTTGTTCTGGTGGGTCTGGGCGAAGGGGCGATCATGGGCATCGTCTACATGGCAACGGGTGCGCCCCAGCCCCTGCTGTTTGCGATGGTGACGGCCGTGGCCGCAATGATCCCGTTCCTGGCCTGGCCGACCGTCGGACTGGTGGCCCTGCTGCTGCTGGCAAAGAGCAGCATGATCGGTGCGATCGTCGTCTTGGCCATCGGGTCGGTCGTGATCTTCATCGCAGACCACTTCATCCGCCCTGCCCTGATCGGGGGCAGCACGAAAATGCCGTTCCTGTGGGTCCTGCTGGGAATTCTGGGAGGGGCCGAGACCTGGGGTCTGCTGGGCCTGTTCCTTGGACCGGCCATCATGGCCGCGCTGCATCTGCTGTGGACGCTCTGGACGGAAGTCAATCCACGCAAGGGCGTCTATGCAGAAGACAAAGGATCTTAAAGAAAGGGAAATTACCGCAGGACTGGTCGGGCAGGCGGGATTCGAACCCACGACCCCCAGTCCCCCAGACTGGTGCGCTACCAGGCTGCGCTACTGCCCGTCGTCCTGCGGTGGCGGTGGTTTAGCAGTGTCCCGCCGTCACCGCAATGGGGCATTATGACTAGACGGGCAGAAGATTTCGCAAATTGCGAAGCTCTTCGAGAATTTCGCGCAGTTCCGAACGCAGCAGGCTGTTTTCAGCCTCGGTCTTTTCCAGCGTATTGAAAAGAAGTTCGTTTTCATCACGCAGGGTCACGAGCAGAGCAGAATCGGGCGCTTCGGCTTCGGCTTCGGCTTCGGCTTCGGCTTCGGCTTCGGCTTCGGCTTCGGCTTCGGCTTCGGCTTCGGCTTCGGCTTCGGCTTCGGGGCTCTCATTTTCCGCCGTGCTGTCAACCGTTTCAGTCACAACGACCTCATGGGCCGCAGCGGGAACTTCCGGAAAAACGATGTCATCGACGCTCGCTTCTGTCAGCGTCACCGGCCTGTCTTCATTCTCAACAGGTTCGGTCACCGGCGTTGCGTCCACAACAGGTGCAGGATTTTCTTCAGTCGCCTCAACCATGACGAGCGGAACATGAACCGCTTCCGCAGATACTGCCGAAACCTCCGGAACCGTTTCAGGCGCAGTCTCCGGAACAGCCTTCTGGGCCGCACGCGCCTTCTCGGCACGGCGCTCTCTCAGAACCCGCAGAACCCCCTGCCCCTTGTAGCCCTGCACATAAAGCAGATCCGAAATCAGCCGTAGCGTCTCGATATGCTCGGGACTGTAATAGCGGCGACCACTTTCCCCGCGGAAAGGCTTTACGCCCGGATAGATGGTTTCCCAGGACCGCAGACGGTGCTGGGGAATATGCAGCTCTTCGGCGACTTCGCTGATGGTGCGGTACGCCTCAGGCGCCTTCCTGACCTTCTCTGGAGCGGAAGCAAAATCATCGTTCGGCGACACCATGACGGCCTGGGATGTGGAATTATCTGTCATGGGAGGAAGCCTCGTCCGCTGCGCCATTCTCGGAACCGTTCATGCGGTCCCTCAGCAGTTGGGAAGGTCTGAACACCAGCACGGCCCGCGGCAGGATGGGAACTTCCACACCCGTCTTGGGATTGCGGCCGATACGCTCGCCCTTCTGACGGACAGAGAATGTTCCGAATCCGCTCAGTTTCACGGATTCGCCTGCTTCAAGGCGATCTGAGATCACACCCAGCAGGCTTTCAAGAATCATGGAGGAGTCATGCCGGGAAAGACCGACACGACTATAGAGATGCTCGACAAGATTCGCGCGCGTGACTGTGCTCATGTCACTTGCGTATCATGACGTTCAGAACAGTCAAAGGAATCAATCATTAACCTGCCCGTTGTCAGGGCACAGGCTTACATCCGGATGAGGGCGGATCCCCAGGTCAGACCGCCACCCAGCGCTTCCATCAGCACCAGGTCGCCCTTCCTGACCCGTCCGTCCCGAACGGCTTCGTTAAGAGCAAGCGGAATCGACGCCGCAGACGTGTTGGCATGACGATCCACGGTCACGACCACCCGGTCCGCCGGAAGCGCCAGCTTCTTGGCCATCCCGTCAATGATGCGCAGATTCGCCTGATGGGGGACCATCCACTGGATATCCTGCCCGGTCAGACCGTTGGCCTCGAGGGCCTCATCGACAGCCTGCGAAAGCTTGACGACGGCATGACGGAAAACCTCGCGCCCCTGCATCCGCAGATGCTGCGATGTGGACGGACAGCCCGCCGCACCGTCCACATACAGAATATCGCCGGTGCGGCCGTCCGAATGCAGATGCGTGGACAGAACGCCCTCGTCTTCCCCGGCCCCGGTTTCCAGAAGAACCGCACCCGCACCATCGCCAAACAGGACGCAGGTGGCGCGGTCAGTCCAGTCCAGCAGACGCGAGAAGACTTCGCTGCCGATCACCAGGACCTTTTTGGCCTGTCCGGACTGCATCAGGGCCGTTGCCGTCGCGAGGGCATAGACAAACCCCGAGCAGGCCGCACTGATGTCAAAGCCAAACCCTGCAGTCATGCCAAGACGCGCCTGCACCTGCACGGCCACGGCCGGAAAGACCTGATCCGGCGTTGCCGTGGCGACCAGAACGGCATCGACTTGCGACGCATCCACGCCAGCATATTCCAGCGCCTGACGCGCCGCCTCGGCCGCCATGCTGGACGTCGTCTCTTCACCGGAGGCGATATGCCTCTGGCCGATGCCGGTCCGGGTTCTGATCCATTCGTCCGAAGTCTCGATACCGAATTTCCGGGCAAGGTCGTCGTTGGTTACGACGTCACGCGGAAGATAGCCCCCGACACCCGTCAGGCGGACACGAATGGGATCGGACATGTTTTTCAGCTCACAGGTTCAGGGGCGGCCTTGGCAGCGACGGGAGCGACAGGCTCAGGAGCCCCCATTCCCAGCTGCTCCAGGCGGGCACGGATCTTGTCGTTCAGATGGTGCGTGACAGCATCCATGGCAACATCGACGGCCGCGGCAAAGCTCTCACCATCGGCACCACCATGCGACTTCACGACAATACCGTTCAGGCCGACAAACAGGGCGCCGTTATAGCGACGCGGATCGATCCATTCCCGCATCCGCTCCAGACCCGGCTTGACCAGAAGATACCCCAGACGGGTCAGAAGATTGGTCTCGAAGACGCGCCGCAGGAGACTGAAGGCGAGCTTGAGCGCGCCTTCACCGGTTTTCAGGGCAACATTCCCCGTAAAACCATCCGTCACCACCACATCGGTCGTCCCGGCCGTGATGTCATGACCTTCCACAAAGCCGTGGAACTGGGGAGCCAGCGGGCTGGCCCGCAACCGTTCAGACGCCTGACGTAGACGGTCATCGCCCTTCAGTTCTTCCGAGCCGACATTGAGAAGACCAATCGTAGGAGACGGAAGACCAAGGGCCGCCTGTGCAAAGGCTTCACCCATGATCGCAAATTCGACCAGGTTACGGGCATCGCAGGCGATGTTCGCCCCGAGATCCAGCATCACGATATCACCGCGCGCAGAAGGCTCGACAGCAATCATGGCCGGACGGGAAATGCCTGGCAGGGCTTTGACGATGATCTTGGCCAGCGCAAGCATGGCGCCGCTGTTGCCAGCCGACACGACACCGCAGGCTTCTCCGGCGGCGACGGCTTCCATGGCCATGCGCATGGACGAACCCCGCACACGGAGCGCGGCAGTCGGTTTCATGTCCATGGAAATACTTGCCGCAGCATGGCGGATATCACACAGACGGGCAGCTTTTGGATATTTTGCCAGAGCCGGTCTGAGAAGGGCCTCATCCCCGATCAGGAGAATACGGGCCTTTGGGTGCCGGTCGGCGGCCAGATCGAGTCCGGCAAGGACGATATCCGGGGCCCTGTCACCACCCATTGCATCGACGGCGAGGGCGTAAGGCCCGGAGGCCGCGATGTCACGTTCGGGCGTGACAGGCGCTTTGGTCATTGAGACAGTTTCCCGGACAGCATCACAGATGCGGGCCGCGCTCTCTGAAAGCCACGGACCCGCAGGTAGGGATCAGGCGCGGACGGCGGTCTTCAGGCCCTTGCCGCTGTTTCCAGCAGCGACCACTTCGCGGCCGTCATAATGGCCACAGTGGCTGCAAACGTGGTGCGGACGCTTCATCTCGCCACAGTTCGAGCACTCTGCATGAGCCTCGACACCCAGGGCTTGGTGGCTGCGACGCATGCCACGACGGGACGGCGTAGTCTTTCTTTTAGGGACGGCCATGGCTTTTATGCCTCTTTCTGCTTCAGTGTCGGCACCCCTGCTCCGCTCCCCGCGGCATCCGGTGCCCTGTTGTTCGTCGTCTCGTAATTACGTCGAGTTCAGGCGGGCGGCTCTAGCAGAGCCCGGGGCAACCCGCAAGTCAGACGTGGGATTTTTATTCTTTCCTGTCCCCGTTTTTCAGCACGGAAAGCGCCGAAAACGGATTGGGCCGGCGCGGACCATCCGGCCCCTCGCCAGACAGATGTGCCCCTTCTTCCCCTTCTGCAGGCGCCACGTCAACTGCATTTTCCAGACCGGCGCCGGGTTTGCGCGGATACGGGTCCAGCATCAGGGCCAGCTGTTCGGCCGCCGCCTCACCGATATCGACGGCCTTTCCATCATGCGGAACCTCGTCCGGTCCATCCAGATCGATGGAATCGATGTCGAATTCGTCTTCCGACATGTCGGCTGCAGGAATGAACTTCAGGAAGAAGGTCTCGGCCAGCACGTCCTCGAAAGGCTCGGACGTAATGACACAGATCTGCGTAACCTTCGCCGAAAGATGCCCTTCCGCCAGAACGCTCCGGTTCTCCGAAGGTATCAGGCGGAACCGGCAGACCAAAGTTTCGATCTCGGGGATTCCGAGCCGGGCGGCGAGAGCCTTGCGCTCGGCGGGCGAGGCCTCGATCGTCTCGTCCAGTCCCGATCCCAGCCGATTGAAGGGGATGCGTCGGGAAAATTCGGGTGAATGGGACATTCAGGCACTCCACCCCCCGGAATATGGGGGAAATCGTTGACATGCAGGCGCCGTTCGGGCACGCGCTCATTTGAGCGGTTCTCTTGCACAGGATAGTTTCCGGATCCATGAATAACGCATCTTCCCCGACGCCCCAAAGCAGAACACGCCTCCTTCGCCGTTTCGCACAGGCCGGAGTGGCATGTGTCCCGCTGCTGCTCGGCGGATGCTCGTTCTTTTCCCCGATTCCCGAGCCGCGCGGCTCCCTGATCGAAAAGACCGACTACGCGCAGCTCGTTCCCGGAACGAGCACCCGCACCGATGTTCTGGATCTGCTGGGATCGCCGACCGCCCACGCGACCTTCGACGACAACACATGGATCTACGTGTCCATGATCACGTCCCCGACGCCACTAACCTTCCCGAGCGTGAAGAAGCAGCAGGTCGTCGTCCTGAACTTCGATAACGGCGGCGTCCTGCGCAAGATGGACACGCTGAACAAGAAGAACGCGATGTATGTCGGCATGGTGGGCGCGAAGACCCCGACACCGGGCACCAGCTCGTCCATCCTGCAGGAACTGCTGGGCAATGTCGGCCGCTACAACCCGATGAGCGGCATGAGCAGCCAGTTCGGTGGCAGCACGGGCCCGATGGGCGGTCAGGGCACCGGGAATGGCGGCGCTGGCAATACGCTGCCCTGAGCCTGACTATTTCGGGAGGCTGAGCACCACGCCCAGACCTCCCAGCGGGCTCTCCACCAGACGGATCGATCCGCCATGGGCATGAATGATGTCCCGCACGATCGTCAGCCCCAGCCCGCTGTTCCCGTCCTGGCTGGCCGTCGTGCCATTAAGCTCCGAAATTGCCGCCCGCCGACTGGCCGACAGACCCGGACCGTTATCCTCAACCGTGATTTCAACGTTCCGCTCTCCCTCACGCAGGGAAAAGCGCATTGCCCCCCCGTGACGGCGGGCATTTTCCGCAAGATTTGTCAGCACACGCCGCAGAGCATCGGGGCGCACCGTAGCTTCCACGCCCTCACGCCCCTCCACGCCCAGAACCTGCCCCCCGGCTCTCACCGTGGCTGCCGCGACATCATCCAGCATGCCTCTCAGATCGGTCAGAACGGGCTCTTCCGCGCCTTCCCCCCGGGCAAATGACAGATAGCTGCCGATCAGGCGCTCCATGTCCTCAATATCCGCAACCATATCCGCAATATCCGGCTTCAGGGTCTCGGCGCGGATCGGACCAAAGGTCGGAAACATGGCAACGGTTAAACGCAGCCGGGTCAGAGGCGTCCGCAGATCATGCGACACTCCGGCGAGAACCGCCGTCCTCTGAGCCACGAAACGATTGACGCGCGCCTGCATGCGGTTGAAGGCAATAGCGGCCTGACGGACTTCCCGAGCGCCCTGTGGGCGGATCGGTCCCTGGTCCCGCCCCATACCGAACAGTTCGGCCGCATGACCCAGCCTGCGAATGGCCCGCACCTGATTGCGCATGAACAGACCTGCGATCAGGAACAGTACGATGGAACTGCTGACGGCCCAGACGACAAACAGCCAGATCGGCCCGATATTCAGACGCTTCACCGGCACCATGACCACCATCACACCCTGCGGAAGCTGGATGGATGCCCGGACGGTCTGCGGAGATTCCGACCAGTCCACATCATAGGGCCGCCCAAGATTCTGCCGGATGGAACGCGCGAAATCATCATCCATCGGGCCGAGGACGTGATTGGTGCCATACCGGGAAAGCGTTTCACCAGGCTGAAATGAAAATCCGAGCTGGGTCCGGGACGACGCGTCCTGAAGAACGAGCGTCCGCTCGGCCTCTGAAGAGGTGTGCTCGATCATGGCAATGACGAGTGAGACCTCACCCGTCACACCATCTGACAGGCGCCGCGAGACCACATTCAGGTAGGTGCCATAAAACAGGCCCAGCGCAATGGCCTGCGTGACCAGCAGCGGAATGAGAACGATCAGCATGGATCGTCCCATCAGGGAACGCGGCAGGATACGCCTCAGCGGGCGGTCCAGCTTCTGCCAGGCATCGTCCCGCTCCCTCACATCAGCGTCCCGGCTTGAGAACATAGCCCTTTCCCCGGACGGTATGAAGGAAACGCGGCTCCTTGGGATCGGCCTCGATCCGGCGACGCAGGCGCGTGACCTGCACATCGACGGCCCGCTCACCGATCTCGTCCATTTCAAGAGCGCGGGCGATGGCTTCACGGGAGAGCACCGTCCCGGGCTGACGGGTCAGCACCCCAAGAAGCGCGGACTCACCACCCGTCAGATGGACCGCTCCCTGCGGTCCGCTGAGAAGGCCACGTTTGACGTCAAATTCCAGCTCCCCCAGACGCAGGACATCGGGAACCTCATCCACAGCCGGCAGGGACGGAACCATCCTGCGCAGATGCGCCCGCAGACGGAGCAGAAGTTCACGCGGCTCGAAGGGCTTGCCCAGATAGTCATCTGCCCCCGCTTCCAGCCCGCCAATCCGGTCCGCCGGTTCACCACGCGCCGTAAGAAGCAGAATCGGCAGCGACAGACCGTCCCTGCGCAGACTGTTCGTCAGGGACAGGCCGTCCTCGCCCGGCATCGTCACATCGAGGACAAGAGCATCCGGCTGAATCCGCTGCAGGACGTCCCGTGCCGTCTGCGCATCGAGCGCCGTACTGACACGATAGCCATTTTCCGACAGGTAACGCTGAAGCAGACGCAGCAGACGCGGATCATCATCGACCACCAGGATATGTTCATCGCTCATCGTGCACGACTTTCCGCCGGAACCTGAAGAGACGCCAGAACACGCCTGAACCCTTCGACAGCCGTCATGCCGGCTTCGCGATACGCCCGGGTCATGACTTCGCGGATCATGAGAAAGAGTTCGCGCTCCAGCGCTTCTCCACTCGCCGTCAACCGCAGGGGCCGTTTGCGGCGGTCATGACGGTCTTCTTCCTGAATGAGCAGTTTGCGCTCCCGCAGATCTCCCAGAGCACGCCCCAGAGACTGCTTGGTAATGCCCAGACTGTTCAGCAGAACGCCGGGCGTGATCCCCGGATGGGCGGCCGTCAGGAACAGGATGCGATGATGCGCAGGCCCCAGCCCCTTTTCACGCAAAAGCGCCTCGCAATCGGCATTCAGGGTCCGCCAGGCCAGCATCATGGCTTCGTAGGACTGACGGATACGATCTTCGCGCAGATAGAGATGCGCCGTGGCAGATGACGAAACGTCCATAAGACGGGAACTCACCGGAGAATTTCTTCCACATATCCGAATCGCCCGAAATCGGTAACGCGCTGCGGATAGAGAATGCCGTTCAGATGGTCGTTCTCGTGTTGCAGGACATTGGCATGAAAACCGGTCGCCTCACCTTCGAGCAGCTCACCATTCTCATCCAGACCGGAATACCGGACCTTCGCATGGCGCGGAACATCGGCCCGCAGCCCCGGAATCGACAGGCAGCCCTCGCTGCAGATCATCATTTCATCACCGACAGGCGTGATTTCGGGATTGATGAGAACGCGGGGCAGCAATGCCTCTTCGGGATTCGCCACGCGGTTCGTGGGAACGTGATAGACGAAAATCCGCAGGGGCTGATGAACCTGCGGCGCAGCCAGTCCGGCCCCCCGGGCATCGGCCATCGTTTCCAGCATATCTGCGATGAGCGACTGGATTTCCGGGGCTTTCGGGTCGGAAACGGCCTGTGCTACCTGATGCAGAACGGGGTTGCCCATGCGGGCAATCTTGAGCAGGGCCATGAAAACGTCTGTCCTTCAAACGGGAGTGGCATCCGGGTGCCCCAGAGTGCGCGTTGGGAATAATCCATTCAAGCGTTCCTGAATGAATTGCGTTCCCCGCGAAAGATGTGTTAAGGGCACCATCCTTAGTTGGAATGCCATATCACGGGTGGCGCTGAAGAGCGGGCCCATAAGGAGTTGACGGCACCGTGCAGGTTCTCGTTCGTGACAACAATGTTGACCAGGCGCTTAAGGCGCTCAAGAAGAAGATGCAGCGCGAAGGCGTGTTTCGTGAGATGAAGCTGCGTCGCCACTTCGAAAAGCCCTCCGAGAAGCGCGCCCGCGAAGCAGCCGAAGCTGTTCGTCGCGCCCGCAAGATGGAGCGTAAGCGTCTGGAGCGCGAAGGCTTCTAAGCCTTCACGTCCTCCGAACGGAAAAAGAGCCGCGTCCTTCGGGACAGCGGCTTTTTTTGTACCTGAAATTCGGCCCTCCCCCCTGCCCGTTCCTTTGAACGGACAGGGGCGTGACGTGAGTTATTGCGCGTCCATCAGCTTGTGACTGAGATAGACCGCCTCAAGAGCCCGCTCATGCGCGATTTCAGCGGCATTGACCGTACCGGCATGACCACCTTCCACATCTTCATAATACAGAAAAGGCAGCTTCAGGCTTTCCAGTCGGGCCGCAAACCGGCGCGCATGGATCGGACCAACCCGGTCATCCCGCGTTGACGTGAAGATGAACGGCTCAGGATAGGACACACCGGCCTTCAGGTTCTGCAGGGGCGACATCCTTTCCCAGAAAGCGCGCGGCCCCGGCTCGGAGATGCTGCCATATTCCGCAGCCCAGGAGGCACCAGCCGCCATCTGCTCGTAATTCATCATGTCCAGCAGCGGCACGCCAATGATCGCCGCATTCCACAGGTCGGGATGCTGGGTGAATTCCACACCCGCCAGAAGACCACCATTGGAGCGTCCCCGAAGCCCCAGATGCTTCGGGGACGTGATATGCCTGGCGATGAGATCACGGGCCACAGCCGCAAAGTCATCATAGGCTTTCTGCCGCCCTTCCCGCCGCGCAACATCATGCCACGCCGGGCCGAATTCTCCGCCACCACGGATATTGGCCATGACGTAAACGCCGCCACGGTCAAACCACGTGATCCCCAGATCCGGATGATAGACGGGCAGATATGAAAGCCCGAACCCGCCATAAGCTGTCATCAGGGTCGGGCGGGCACCATCCTTCTGCCAGTCTCGGGCATGAACGATGAAATAGGGAATGGCCGTGCCGTCCGTGCTGGTCGCCGACATCTGCTCCACGACCAGACCGGACGTATCGAACAGGTCCGGCTGACGATACAGCGGCTGCGCGGTCTGTGACGTCGTATTCAGGCTCCACAGCTGCGGCGGCTGAATGAATCCTTCAAGCTGAAGATAGGCCTGCGCAAGCTTCGGATCTGACGAGACGATTTCCGCCGCCATGTTCTTGGGAAGCGCAATGGAACGCGCGGTCCATGCCCCGCTCGCCTTATGGCGGAAAAGCTTCAGGACAGGCTGGACGTTGTCATACACCACAACCGCCAGACCATCCCTGGTCACCGCCACAGCGTCCCCCATACCATCCCCGATGGTCTGACGAGATGTCGGCGACAGGATGAGGCGAGGCTCAGACGGTTTTGCCGGATCCAGGGCCACAATGCTGTCCGCACGGAATGTCCGTCCGGGCAAGACCCAGTCCTGAAGCAGATGCAGGACCAGCTGACCATCCAGATAGGAGAGGCTGTCGTATTTCTCCGGAAGCGGCAGCCGGCTCAGCTGATGCGTGACAGGATTGAAAAGGCTGACTTCCGTGTGAAAGAAATCCCGGTGACGGCTGATAAGGAAAAGCTGCCGCCCTTTCTCATCACGCAGCCTTTCCGGCGAGACATCCATGTCCGTGATCTGCCCACGATAGACCTCAACAGCCTGAGCCAGTGACTGACCCCGCCGCAGCAGCCGGACCGAATAGGGATATCCTGACCGCGTCAGCCCCGCATCGCCCGTGCCCCAGTCCCGCGAAACCAGAAGCGTATCGGCATCCACCCAGGTGACAGTCTGCTTTCCGGACGGCAGAGCGAAACCGTCTTTTACGAAACTGTCTGTCTGCGTGTCGTATTCCCGGACCACATGCGCATCTTCCCCTGCCTGGGACAGGGACATGAGACAGAAGCGATCCTGCGGCGCAAGACACTCAAGACCCTCCATGACCCAGTTGGCATGTTCGGTGCGGGCCAAAGCATCGAGATCGAAACGTGTTTTCCATTCCGGATGACCGGAATTGAAGGACGGGACCGAAGCACTGCGCCAGATCCCACGGACATGAACATCGTCCTGCCAGAAGTTCCAGATTTCCCCGCCCTGCTGCGTGGGAACGGCAAGACGGACCGGAGACTGCTGAGCCGTCAGGATTTTCTGATACAGGGGTTTGTAGCGGGGGTCTGATGTGAGGACCGCCTCTGTATGGGCATTCTGTGCCCTCACCCAGTCCAGCGCCTTCGCCCCGTCCGTCTGGCTCAGTTCAGCAGGAGACGGGAGAGAAGGCGAACCGGCATAGGCTGCCAGAGGCAGGATGGAGAGAGACAGGCACAGTGCTCTCGCAAGAACAGGAAACATGGAAAGCCTTTACGATACCGACAATATCGACACCGTAAAGACATCCGGCCGATCAGGCCACAGCAGCTGCGCTGACGGCTTCCTCGACTTCCTGAAAGCTCGGCATCAGGTCTGAAGGGATGCTTTTGCGCCCGATCTCGACGCTGACCTGCGGCGCATTGCCCTGAAGATGTGCAACGATAACGGAACGAACGAGGTCGAGATAGGACGACTCTTCCTCAACCACGCCCCCCAGCCGGCTCGCGATCGGAGCCACAATTCCATACGCCAGAAGAATACCCAGGAATGTTCCCACCAGCGCGCCCGCAATCATTTCGCCAAGCACGATCGGCGGCTTGCTAATGGAAGCCATGGTCTTGATGACGCCCAGAACCGCCGCCACAATTCCCAGAGCCGGCAGCGCATCGGAGACGGACTGAAGCGCATGGGGAAGATGCATTTCCTCGCGCATGTTCTTCTTGAGCTCGTTCCCCATCACTTCATCCATCTGGTACGGATCGGTGGCATTCATGCCCGCCATGCGCAGATAGTCACAGATGAACGAACAGACATGGGGGTTGTCCCGGATCTTCGGAAAGGCACCGAAAACCGTACTGCCCTGGGGATCCTCGATATGGGATTCCAGCGCCATGAACCCCTTGGAGGATGCCAGCTTCGCGATGTGAAACAGCAGGCTCAGAAGATCGACGTAATCCGCCCGACCATACTGGGAGCCTTTCATGGCCTTCTTGATTCCGGCGGGAAGATGTTTGACGGCTCCAAGGGAGTTGGCCATCAGGAAGGTTCCAACCGCGGCTCCCAGAATGGTCAGAAGCTCGAATGGCATTGACGAGACGAGCGGACCGATAGCACCGCCAGACGCTACAAACGATCCGAAAACACAGCCCAGAACAACGACCAGACCGATAATGATGAACATCCGAAAATTTCCTGACTGACTTGAATTTATTGAGAAATATCGGGCGACAGCACCAGGACGATGCGACGGTTCCGGGGGTTAAGAGGCTGGGTGGGGTCAAAAAGATTGCGGTCAGCATATCCGCTGACGGATTTCAGTCGCCGATCCGGAAAGCCGCTCTGGACAACGAGATCCCGCACCGCGACTGCACGCGCACTCGACAGGCTCCAGTTGCTCAGCTGGCCGGGGCGATAGGGAGCGGCATCGGTGTATCCGGCGATGGAGAGCTTGCCGTGCAGTTTCTCAAGATATGGCACAATCGCCTTGATCAGCTGGACGGCATGAGGATTGGGCGAGGACTGCCCCATGGCAAACATCGGCTGATGATCGGAATCCGCGATCTGGACATGCAGCCCGTCATCCCCGACCGTGACCGAGACCTGGGAACGGACATCCGCCAGTTCGGGCGTATTGCTGATGAGCGCCTGGATCTTCTGGGCCGCGGCATCCCTGGCCTCCTGTTCGGCTTTCTGGGCAGAAGGCGTAACGGGGGGCTCGCCGGGCTGGATCTGGCTGTCATGCAGAACGACGATCTGCGCCGTATGCACACCCGGCGGGGTCTGGTCCTTCCCCTTCTGGGAGCCTGCCGCTCCCTGGGGCGCCTTGCCGTACTGGTCTTTTCCCGGCTTCAGGGCAACCGATTTCGTCTCCAGAGAGACCGGCTCCGGAGCCGCGGGCAGAACATTATCCACCGGTGGCGGCATATCCTTCCAGACCGCCATCGGATTGAAGAAATTGGCGATACCCTTGCGCTGCTCTTCCGTCGTGGCGTTGATGAGCCACATGACAAGGAAGAACGCCATCATGGCCGTTACGAAATCGGCATAGGCAATCTTCCACGCCCCGCCATGATGACCGCCTTCGACCACATCAAAACGCTTGATGATGATCTTTCGAGCTTCTTTGCCGTTCTGGTTGGACATCCCGCCTCCTGAATGTGTCCAGTATGGCGGGCAAGGTCTTAAGGAGAGGTTTAAGAACGCTCGGGAAGCTGCGTACCGGTCGTGAAACCTGGGGGGCTGACGGTGTAGCAGCGGATGGGTTGAGCGCGGACTTCGCGGCACAGTGTTGCGGATTTTTCGGGAACCCCGCCGTGCCGCTGTTCCTCGACCATGACGGCTTTTGCGCTCACCGCTGAAGGAAGGCGGAAAAGATGCCAGCGTGGATCCGTCCCGATCACGGGCAGGATATTCTGCGTGAATGCCAGTCTTGAGGCGAGAGCGTAATCCTCGGCGGCAAGAGCGGTTGCCCCTTCCGCTTTGGCCTGCAGGGCAAGCTGGCGGGAAAATGTTTCCCAGCCGCCGGTCAGGCGCAGCACAGGATCCCGATGCGGCACAAGATGCAGCGGCGAAAAAACGGCCTGAATGCAGACAATGAGCGTCAGGGCCAGCCCGCTGATGACGGGCCAGCGGATACGCCAGCCTGTTTCAAGAGCAGCCAAGGCAAAAACCGGATAGATCACGGCTGGCCAGTTTGGCTGGACCCGGTCCCCGAAGGCATGCGTGATGAACACGGCCATCGGAACAAGAGCCAGCCATGCCAGAAGGCGGTTGCGTTTGAGACAGACCCAGAGCCCGGCCGCGAACAGAACGAAAATGAGCGGCGTGGCGAGGCCGATCTGCCCCCCGATCAGCTCGCCCATGAACTGGACGGCACGGGCCGGATGCCAGTCTCCTGCCCTGCCCCCCTGCCTGAGGAAGCTGGCCCAGTGGTGATGCGCATTCCACAGGATGACGGGCGACATCGCCACGAACAGGGCCGGAATCGCCAGCCAGGGACCAGACTGACGGCGCAGGCGTCCCGTCATGAGAACGACGCCTCCCAGTCCGGCACCGATCAGGACGGCTGTGTATTTTGAGTCGAAGGCCAGACCCAGCAGAACAGCCGAACCGATCCACCATGGAAGAGCTGCGCGCGGCTTCAGCTCCGGGTCGATAGCGCGGCTCAGCGCGTAGAGAAACAGTGTGATGAAGAACAGCAGCGGGGTGTCTGGCGTCATGGTGGCGGCGCCCAGCCCCAGCATGAGCGTGGCATTGAGCAGCAACGCTGCCTTAAGGCCCGAGGCCGGCCATGGGCAGGACGGCAGCAGGCGACGGGCAGCGTGATAAAGCGCCCAGCTCCCCGGCAGAACGGAGAGCGGCCCCAGCAGACGGACACCCAGCGGCGTTTCTCCCGCGATCCATGTCCCGACACGGATCCAGAGTGCAACCATGAAGGGATGGTCCAGATAGCCCGGCTGAAGATTGCGGGACCAGACCCAGTAATAAGCCTCGTCGGGCGTCAGCGGGACATTGGCCGCCAGATACAGTCGGATGACGGTCAGGACGGCAAGAAGCGCCCAGAAAAGCCGGATGTGGCGCGTCATATCACTCAAGGGGTCAGCGCCAGACGAGCGTGGAAGAAACCGCGTAATTCCAGACAACGCCTACGACGGCTCCGGCAGCGGAGGAACGGTCCCAGTGGCCATGACCGGCGCTGTCCAGCATCATGCGGGCAATACCGATATTGGCGATCGCACCCAGCGAGCAGACAGCAATGAAAATGACCAACCCGCGCCAGAGCTTCACCCCTTTCAGACGACGGTCATGATAGGTGAAACGGTTGTTGAGCATGAAGTTCGTCAGGATGGCGACGGCGGTTCCGGCCAGCTGGGCCCAGGAAAAACTCAGACCGCAGGCGCCTGCCAGATTCAGGACGGCCACATTGACAGCCACCCCAATCAGCCCGACCAGCGCAAAAGCCATGAAGCGCGTCGGCAGCCAGCCTCGGGTCAACTTGTCGAGCAGCATGGTCGCAAACTGAATCAGGACCACGATATCGAGCTTGCTCTCACCGGCCAGTCGTGGACGGAAGACGAAGGGCACCTCGACAATGCGCACATTCCGGGGTGCCGACATGACCAGATCGAGCAGGATCTTGAAGCCGGTTCCGGACAGGCGGGGCAGCAATGTGTCAAAGAGACTCCGGCGCATGGCGAAAAAGCCGCTCATCGGATCACTGAGCGGGTGCGGCATGATGGCCTGGGCGGCCCTGATGCCCGCATCCGAGAGCATGTGCCGCCAGTGGCCTGCCAGTCCGGCACTGTCTCCGCCTTCGACATGTCGACTCGCCACGACGATATCCGCGCCGGCCTGCAGTTCGGCCAGCATGGTGCGCAGGACGGATTCATCGTGCTGCAGATCGCCGTCCATGACCGCGATCCAGGGGGCGCTCGATGAAAGGATTCCTTCAATCACGGCGGACGACAGGCCGCGGCGCCCGACCCGGCACAGTACCCGGACCCGCGGGTCCAGACGTGCAATCCGGGAGACCTCGGCTGCCGTGCCATCCGGAGAACTGTCATCGACGAAGATGACTTCCCACTTCCGGCCTTCGAGCGCGCTGTCCAGTGCGGCGACCATGGGCGCTACATTGGCGACCTCGTTGTAGCACGGGACGATGACGCTCAGTTCGGCCGGAAGCGGCAGCAGCCGCGAGGCGGTCATGGGGTCAGCCGTCAGATCGGCACGCCGGCGAGATCACGGCTTGTATGGATGGTCTGAAGGGTCTGGACGCGGACGACATGCGGGCTATCGGTCAGCAGGCGCGTCAGGGCGTTCTGGTGGGCGGCGTCGCGGGCGACAAGGCGCACGAGGAAATCGCCACCGCCACGGATCATGTGGCATTCCCGCGTTTCGGGCCAGGCGCCGACCTGCGCCTCAAAGGCTTCCAGCACGCTACCTTTCTGGCTCTCGAGGCCGATCAGGGCATAGAAATTCAGGGACCAGCCCAACAGGGCCGCATCCACTTCCGCGTGGTAGCCCTTGATGATCCCCAGTTCTTCGAGCCGCCGGACACGTCGCAGGCAGGGCGGCGCGGAAATGCCGGTCCGACGGGCAAGTTCCACGTTGGTCATGCGTCCATCAGCCTGGAGTTCGGCAATGATCTGCCGGTCGATGGCGTCCAGTTCAATCGGTGCGAGGTGTGGCGGTACGTTCATTTCACTCTGACGTATATGGCAGGTGACATGATCCGCAAAGATGGCAGATGCGTCGGAAGTCTTTATATGGGGACCAGATACCCATTGAGGACCCATCATGCCTGAAATCCATCATACGGATCTGCTGGTCGTTGGCGCCGGCCCCGCTGGCTACACCGCTGCGATCTACGCGGCCCGCGCGAGCCTCAAGCCGATTCTCGTCACCGGGATGCAGCCCGGCGGTCAGCTCACCATCACGACGGATGTTGAAAACTATCCCGGCTTTGCGACTCCTGTGCAGGGTCCCTGGCTGATGGAGCAGATGCGCGCGCAGGCCGAGCACGTCGGGACGCAGCTGATTTATGACCTGATCGTACAGGCCGATCTGAAGAATGGTCCGGGGCCGGACGGATATTTCCGGCTGGTCGGAGACTCGGGAGACGAGTTCCGGGCCCGCACGGTTGTGATCGCCACCGGGGCCCAGGCCAAATGGCTCGGTCTCGAATCGGAAAAGCGTCTTCAGCGCGGTGGCGTTTCGGCCTGTGCGACCTGTGACGGCTTCTTCTATCGTGGCAAGACGGTCGCTGTGATTGGCGGCGGCAATACGGCGGTCGAGGAAGCGCTGTATCTGACGCATCACGCGGACAAGGTGCATCTGATCCATCGCCGCGACAGTCTGCGGGCCGAGCGCATCCTGCAGGAGCGCCTGTTTTCCAACCCGAAGGTCGAAGTTCACTGGAACCAGGCCGTCGAGGAAATCCTGGGCACGGGTGAGCCGGAAGTCGTCTGCGGCGTGGCTCTGAAGGACACGCAGACGGGCGTTCTCTCCAAGCTGGACGTGGACGGTGTGTTCGTGGCCATCGGTCATACGCCCAATGCCGGTCCGTTCCGGCATGAAGTGGCTTGTGACAGCGACGGATATGTCCTGACGGAAAGCGACGGCACGGGCACGTCCGTCAAAGGCGTGTTCGCAGCCGGTGACATTCAGGACCGGATTTTCCGGCAGGCCGTGACGGCAGCCGGAACGGGCTGCATGGCGGCGCTGGAAGCGGAACGATATCTTTCTGGCATACCTGCCATGACAAAAACTTGACCCTCGCCTGCGGTTCAGACAGTTTCGTCCGTTCAACGACATATCTTGACGGATAACGCCGGGACGTATGGGCAAGAAGGACGAAGACCGTCGCATCGGCGAACGGGGAGAAAACCAGATGGACTGGGACAAGCTGCGGATTTTTCACGCCGTCGCGGAAGCCGGGTCCTTCACCCATGCCGGCGACCGGCTGGGGTTAAGTCAGTCGGCAGTATCGCGCCAGATTTCCGCGCTTGAAGATGTCCTGCGCGTGCCGCTGTTCCATCGGCATGCGCGTGGACTGATCCTGACGGAGCAGGGCGATGTGCTGAACCGTACGGTGCGGGAAGTCTTCTCGAAACTGGCCCTCACCCAGGCTTTCCTGAGCGAAAGCAAGGAACGGGCCGCCGGCAAGATCAAGATCACCACGACGACCGGCTTTGGTCTGTCCTGGCTTTCTCCGCGTCTGAACCGGTTTCTGGAGCTGCATCCCGATATCGAAGTCACGCTTCTGCTCGAGGATGCGGATCTGGATCTGGGAATGCGGGAGGCCGATGTTGCGATCAGGCTCCATCCGCCAACACAGCCGGATCTCGTCCAGCGTCATCTCGCGAATTTTCCCATGCCGATCTATGCCAGCGCCGAGTATCTTGAGCGCAATGGCACGCCGCATTCACTGGAAGACCTCGCCAATCATCAGATCATAAGCTTTGCGGGCTGGCATCTGCCGCTTCCCAACGTGAACTGGCTACTGGACCTGCTGCGGCAGGAAGGTGTTGCCCGTCAGGGAAGCCGACGACTGGCGATCAATAATATTTCTGCGGTTGCAAACGCCATTGCGGCCGGAACGGGGATCGGCTCCCTGCCCCTTTATGCCGCAACGGGCTATCCGGAGCTTGTCAGGATCCTGCCGAACCAGCAGGTCCCTCTGGTGGAAGCCTATTTCGTCTATCCGGAAGAACTGCGGACATCCAAGCGGATCGCGGTGTTCCGGGATTTCCTTCTTTCAGAAATCAGCAACCTCAAGGGACACGAGTAGGGTAGACCCGGGAGACGGTCCCGTCTCCCTATCCCCGGCGTCCGTGCGCGCCGGGACAGGCATGAAGCCGGTTGCTGGAGCGGAAGACCGCTTCCCCGATCGGAGCAAACCCGCTTCCACGTCCAAGATGCCGGGCGCTGTTGGGCATCTGTTCCAGTACAATGACGCCGGATGCCATCCGGTAACAGATTCTCGCCTGCGCCGAGCGCGATCTGGTCGTGTGATGCAGCGATGTCTTGGTTGGAGATTTCAATACTCCGTGAGCCGAAGCGACTGAGGGAGCCAGAAGAGATCCTCCCGTCAGGCACAGGCTGACAGCCCAGGCAGACACAACCAGAAAATGCGGGACAGGTTTCATAGTCTTACAATACTGCAGAACCGGCCCTTCGAACCAGCCCCGGGCTTTACGCAGGGCGTTCCTTGGACACGCCTGATGCAGCACGGACACAGCCCGTTCAGTCACCGTTTTTGCGGGCAGACAGGCGCTGGTTGACGCGTTCCCTGAGTTCCTTGCCCACCTTGAAGAAGGGGACGCTTTTTTCCTCTACCGGCACGACATCGCCGGTCCGGGGATTGCGTCCGGTTCTGGCCGCCCGTTCGCGGGGAAGAAACGCTCCGAAGCCCCGCAGTTCGACCCGGTCTCCCCGCGCAAGCGCCGCCCCGATCTCGTCAAAGACCGCATGGACGATACGTTCGATATCGCGGGTAAGAAGATGCGGGTACGCGGCCGCCAGTTCGGCGATAAGTTCGGATCGGGTCATGACAGCTGTTCCACCTGACTCCGCCTTCTGAAACGGGCCATCAGAGTTGCAAAATCGCAACGGCTCCGTCAAGGCCTTCGCGATCGATCACACTTGAGAAAGTTCCACCCAGCAGGCCCTTCAGAAGCGCCTTTTTACCGGGCCATTGATACCAGTACCGTGAGTGCTCGGGGATCAGCGGCACCACGGGATATGACGCATTGCCGATCTTCAGCTGCCTGCGGAGCCAGAGCCGGGCCGCATCTTCGTCGCCAAGTTCGTCCACCAGCCCCAGGGCAATCGCCTGGCGACCCGTATAGGCCCGGCCATCCGCCAGGGAGCGAACCTTTTCCTCAGTCAGATGGCGCCCTTCGGCGACCATCGCAACAAACTGGCCGAACAGGTCATTCACAAGGCCCTGAAGCATCTGCCGGCCTTCGGGCGTCAGGGCACTGGTAGGATCGGTCTGATCCTTCATGGCGCCGGACGTGATGGCATCCAAGCCAATTCCCAGACGCCCCAGCCCGGCCGAGACATCGGGACGCTGGAAAAGAACGCCGATCGAACCCGTCAGCGTAGAGGGCAAGGCCACGATATGCTGCGCCGGCACGGACAGCATATAGGCGGCAGAGGCGCCCATATCCCCCATGGAAACGGCGACGGGCTTGACGGCGGCAAAGCGCTTGACGGCTTCGTGCAGGCGCTCTCCACCCGTCACACCGCCGCCGGGGCTGTCCACCACGAGCAGAAGTCCGGTCACATCCGACGCGTCGCGGGCCTGTTTCAGGGCACGCACGGTCTGGGAGACGTCATTCCTGATGATGCCGTTGATGGCCAGCCGGACGATATGCGGCCGGTGAATGGAATTCGCACTGACGGTACCGCCGTGACCGGCCATCGAAATGACCACGGCGCCGAAAAACGCAACAAGAGCCCCGACCCGCCAGACCAGCAGTTGCCGGTGTTTGACCTGCCCCGCCAGAAAGGCATTCAGTTCAGCGTTAATGAAACCGCTCCTGTCCCTGTCGTCTCAAGAGAGCCGACTGGCGATACCGCTCCCATCTGGAAGAGTCCCACCAGCCTGCCCTGACGATACTCAGTCTTCCTTCTTGGTACGACGTCCGCGGGCACTCTCTTTCTTGCCCTCGCCAGTTGCGGCACTGATCTTGCGTCCAAGACCGATCTCGCGCGCCAGGGCGGAGCGGCGCTGTGCATAGTTGGGGGCGACCAGCGGGTAGTCCGAGGGGAGACCCCACCGCTCACGATACTGTTCCGGTGTCATATCATAAGCGCTCTGAAGGTGGCGCTTGAGCATTTTCAGTTTCTTGCCGTCTTCGAGACAGATGATGTAGTCCGGAAAAACAGAGCGTTTGATGGGGACTGCCGGCTGCGGCCGCTCGGACTGGGGCTCTTCCTCGGGAACTCCGGCCTTGGCAAGGGCGTCGTATACCTGGCGGATCAGGGCGGGCAGTGCTTCTGCTTCAAGTGTTCCACGGGATGCCTGGGCAGCAACGATCTTGGCAGTAAGTTCCAGGAGACCTGTACTGGAAATGTCTTCGGACATGATAATTCACCCCTTTGCTCTAATGTTTTTTTCAGTTCCATAACGCCTGTAAAGGGTCAGGTAAATGCGGCATGGAAATATTTGGCACATGCCTTTGCCGATTCAGGAATATCATCATATCAAAATAACCCGCAAACAAAAAAGCAAGCACCTTTTCCGGAGTATTCAGCCTTGCAGCTTACAACTGGAATGATGACATGAACCGCGAAACTGTTGTGCTCTCAACGACAAGTGATTTTTCCGGCTGGCGCGCCTGGTCACGAAAACTGCTTCACGAGAGAGTACCAGCCGAGTCTATACGGTGGATCATAAAGACTCCGGCTGACCTTTACGCCCCTTCTGCCACGCGTGTTCTTCCCAGCGCCCCTTCGACAACCAGCGTTCCCCGGTCTCTCGCGACTCTATTCCCTGCTGTTTTCGTATCCGAGGCACCCGAGCGGTTCCAGTTACTTTATATTACGCTTCAGACCCTGCGTGATGACCAGTCTGTTCCGGATGAACTTGTAGAACAGCTCACGAGACTCGCAGTCGAGAGCCGGAAGCGTGTTCTTGACCTGCGTTGCCAGATGCAGGACGCCCGCAATCCTGACTGGCAGATAATCCGTACCTCCCATGCTTCCGCCCTCATCGACAGTCAGGCGACCGCGCTTGCAGACCTCCATCCCACGCCCTGGATCGTGCTGGCTCCGGAGCGGACACTTTGCTGGAATGGTCAGGAATACCGTTTTGGCCCGGGACTGGGAGGGGATATTGCGGATTCTGCCGAAGTCATCGCGGCTGCACGCAGTCTTGCAACAGCCGGTGCCGACAATGAGTGGTGGGATGGAATTGCTCCGGTGCGCCTGCATCCTGACGCCGCCGATATTGTCTCCTCTCCTTCCCTGGCCAGCCTTCGGGGGAAAGCGATCGACTGCCGGATGTGCGACCTCTGCGGGCCCGCAACACGGACCGTCTCGGGAGAAGGCAATCCGGAGGCCAGAATCATCTTTGTCGGCGAACAGCCGGGAGATCAGGAGGACCTTCAAGGACGGCCATTCGTGGGACCGGCGGGGCAACTGTTCGACCGTGCCCTGAAAGAAGCAGGGGGAAACCGCGCACAGGCGTGGATCACAAATGCCGTCAAACATTTCAAGTTTGTGCCAAGGGGAAACCGTCGTATTCACCAGAAACCGGACGCGACAGAAATAACCGCCTGTTCTCCGTGGCTGGCAGCAGAGCGCAAGGTTCTGGCCCCCAAAGTGACCGTGATGCTGGGCGTTACAGGTGCGAGCGCTGTTCTGGGGCGTCAGGTGACAGTGTCGCGTGAACGTTCAAGACCTATTCCGCTCGCGGACGGAAGTATCGGACTGGTAACCGTACACCCGTCTTATCTGCTGCGCCTCCCCGATGAGGAGTCGAAGACACGCGAATATACAAAATTTGTAACCGATCTCAGAATGGCAATTTCCGCTCTCGCAGGATAATGCTGTTAGGGCTAAGAAACTCACGCAATGAGTGGCAGCACCATATCCTCGGGACAACCGACTCCGGATAATACGACCACACGGCCTGCACCTCTGCGGCCGCGCGCGCGTCCCTTTCTCTCGTGGCTGTACGCACCCAGCCCCTCCTCCGTCACCTTTGCCCTGCGCAACACCATTGCGGCGTGTCTGGCAGTCGGGATTGCGTTCTGGATGGAACTGGACGATCCGGCCTGGGCTGCCATGACCGTCTGGGCCGTCGCGCAGACCAGCCGGGGCGAAAGCCAGTCGAAAGCAAAATGGCGTATCGTAGGCACCATCAGTGGCGCTATCGCCGCCATCACCATCATGGCAGCCGCTCCACAGGCCCCATGGATGTTCTTTCCCATGATCGCCCTGTGGATTGGCCTGTGCAGCGGATTTGCGACATTCGTCAGTAACTTCCGCTCCTATGCCCTTGTTCTTGCAGGATATACCTGTTCGATTATCTGCATGGGCGCGGCGTCCAATCCGGACAATGTTTTCATGGTCGCGATGTCACGCGGCACGTACATCGTGCTTGGCGTGCTGTGCGAAGCCTTCATGGGACTCATTTTCGCGACGAGCCAGGAAAGACATGCCCGGGCACAGCTTCGGCAGAAGCTTGAATCCGCCCTGGTCCTCGTCACCACCACATTATGCAGTCTTCTGGGCGAGGAACGCGGGGCACTGAATGCCGCACGGCGGCAGTTCGGGACGATTCTGACGATCAATGACCAGATCGAGTTCGCAGAAGTCGAAATGGGACCGCACGGCCATGAAGGCGATCATGCGCGTGCGGCGCTCGCAGCGGTTTCTGCCCTTCTGTCACGCGGCTTCGGCATGGCCATGCGCCTTCAGGTGCTCAACCACAATCATCCGGCGTTCACCAAAACCGCTGACGAAATCCTTGCCTTCCTCAAGCAGTTCCCGCAGCGCCTGCCGGATCAGAATGCCGTCCCTGCCCTGCTCGCGGATCTTCAGCACTTTCGCGACATCTGCCGTCTTTATGCCGCGCCGCATCGCGAAAGCGACATCCGGCCCGACCTTGAACCCATTCCCGGCCTCGAACCCTTTGACCAGACCGATGAAGGTCAGGGAATGCGGGCAGACAGGCTGGATGAACGCATCCTGTTCGTCTCCCTCGGGGAGCTTCTGGGCGATCTGGAACAGGCCATCAAGGAATACGAGGCCAGTACGCATCGCATCAAAGGCGATCATTTCCATTTCCAGCTTGAAACCCATCGCGACACCCGTGAAGCGGTCCATAACGGTCTGCGCGGTGCCTGCGCTGTTCTGATCACGGCCTATATCTATGAAGTGACGGCCTGGCCAAACGGGCTCGGTTTCATCGCCATTACGACGCTGGTCTGTGGACTGTTCGCAACCAAGGAAAACCCTGTTCTTGGTACAACCGAGTTCCTCAAAGGTGCCGTCGCTGCCTATTTCATGGCATGGATCCTGGTTTTCGTGCTCATGCCGAAAGTCACGACCTTCGAGACGCTGGCGCTTTTTCTGGGCCCAGCAATGTTTCTGGGTGGCCTGGCGAAGGGCAATCCAGCCACGGCCGGTGGCTCAGCGGCTTACGGGCTTCTGCTTCCAGCCATGCTGGGGCTTGAGAACCATCACGTCATGAATGAAATCGCCTTTTACAATGGTAACATGGCGACTGTTCTGGCTGTGGCTGTCAGTGTCATCGTTTTCCGAAGTGTCCTGCCGTTCAGCAGCGATGCCGAGCGCTTCCGTCTGCGCCGGATCATGCTCGGAGAATTGCAGCGTCTGGCCCATCCGGGCTTCACGCCACGCATCAGCGTCTGGATCGGCCGCAATACGGATCGCTTCGCCCGGCTGATCCGCCATGCCGGACCAACCCCGGCCCCGCTGATCGAAGCCTGTATTCTGGGCACGCTGGCAACGCTGACACTCGGCCTGAACGTCATCCGACTGCGCACGCTGCTGGACCGTGAATACCTGCCCGAAAGCGCGCGACGCCCGATCCTTCTGGTTCTGCATTATGTGGAACAGTCCACGAAGCGGCATGACAAGGCGGCCCGTATTGCGGAAGCGGCGGTCAGGCGCCTGCGTGTTCTCGATGCCCAGGAAACGGATCTGGTAACGCGCCTCGAACTGACCCGCGCCATTACCTATCTCGTCGTCATCGCCTACACGATGCGGACGAACGAGGACTTCCTCGATGCCAGCAAGCCATTCCGGGGCGAAAGAAACAGCCGCCTGCTCAATTCCGGTCAGGGCTGAGACAGCGAAATCATGTTCGGACATCTCAGTGACTTGCGCTGTACCGCGACACGCAAGTCACTGGACCGGATGCTCTACCGAAGTGACCTAGGGCGTTACTGCGGCAGCTCCCCGCCATGGACGCAACCAGTCCAGGCCTTCGGACGTCGAAGCCCGTGGGTTGTATTCGCATCCAATCCAGCCACGATAGCCAAGACGGTCCAGCAGAGCGAATAGATAGGGGTAATTGACCTCTCCCTCATCCGGCTCGTGCCGGTCCGGAACGCTGGCCGCCTGAATGTGAGCGATTGATCCAAAAAGGGTTTCCAGTCGAACCGCGAGGTCACCCTGCATGATCTGCGCGTGATAAAGGTCAAACTGGATTCTGACGTTATCCGCCCTGAGCAGATCACAGACTGTTTTCGTCTCTTCCTGATAATTCAGGAAATAGCCGGGCATGTTGCGCGTGTTGATGGCTTCCAGAACAATGGTCAGTCCGATGGATTGCGCCTGAGAGGCCGCGTATTCGATATTCCGCAGATAGGTTTCCATCTGCCGTTCATGCGGAATTTCGGCATCGCGCAAACCGGCCATGACATGCAGGCGGCTGTTCCCGAGAGCCTGGGAATATTCCAGTGCCGTCCCGATCGTGCGGCGGAACTCCTCCTCCCGACCGGGGAGTGCCGCCAGTCCACGCTCCCCTCGATCCCAGTCTCCTGGCGGAGCGTTGAACAGCGCGACATGCAGATTGTTTCCCCGCACCCGCGCGCTCAGATCCTGTTTCTCGAAAGCGTAAGGGAACAGGAATTCAACTCCCCTGAAGCCGTCACGCGCGGCAGCGTCGAAACGCTCGGGGAATTTAATCTCGGGGTAGTTCATGGTCAGGTTTGCGGCAAAAGCAGGCATGGCGAGAAACTTCCCTTGCAATGAATTACGAGACGAAAGGCCACAGGACGCAGGTGGCCAGAAACCCCAGAACACCGAGCGTTGTTGTCAGAACGGTCCAGGTGCGCAGGCCATCGGCAACGTCGATCCCGGACAGTTTCGTGAAGATCCAGAACCCTGCGTCGTTGACGTGGGAAACCGACAGTCCCCCGCCCCCCATGGCAAGCGCGAGCAGGGCAAGCTGGTTGGGGGAGGCATGCATCTCCGAGATCATGGGACCGAGAATCCCTGCGGTCGTCACAAGCGCTACTGTCGTCGATCCCTGCACCGCGCGCAGGATCATGCTCAGGATAAAAGCCAGGGCGAGTGCAGGCAGCCCGGTCGTACGGAGTATGTCGGAGATGACGTGGCCGATGCCGCTTTCCACCAGAATGTTCCCGAACACCCCTCCACAACCCGCGATCAGGATCACCAGGGCAACACCGGGCACCGCAGACCCGATGACCGTCGAAACCTGTTCAAAGCTCCATCCCCGTCGCAGTCCCAGCGTGTAGCCGGCAAGGAGGGTATCGAGCAGCAGCGCAGTTACTGGTGAGCCGACAAGGTGGGCAGCTCCGGCGTAGGAAGAGGAGGCCGGGAGAAAGATCGACAGCATGGTGCCAAACATGATGAGGATGATCGGAAGCAGGATCAGCCCGACAATCAGCCAGAATCCGGGCGGCTCAGCCGAAGGCAGTGCATGGGCGGATGCTTCTGGCAGGGCACTGAACGTTCCGTCCTCAGATCCGCTGACCGCTGCCTGGATGTCGGGCGCATATATGAACTCGCGGCGCGTCATGCGCTGTGCAATCAGAGCCCCTGCCCCACAGACCATAAGGGTGATCGGCACTCCGAATGCCAGAATGCGCCCCATATTTGCGCCGATCTGTGCGGCGGCAGCGGCCGGACCGGGATGCGGCGGCAGGAACGAATGCACCGTCAGCATGGCCACACACATCGGGAGTGCGAAAATCATGAGGGAGCGCCGGGTCACGTTCGACACGCCGTAGAGCAAGGGCATGACCATAATCACGCCGACCTCGAAAAAGACCGGGATGCCGATCAGGAAGCCTGCAAGCGTCAGGGCAAGCGGGACGCGGCGGTCTCCGAAACGTGCGATAAGATCGCGCGCGAGAACCTGGGCGCCACCTGAAATCTCCACGATCTTTCCGATCATCGCCCCGAGGGCGATGATGATGGCGATATGGCCCAGTGTCTTGCCCATCCCTGCCTCGATCGCAGGAACGATCCTGGCTGCAGGCATTCCGGCAAAAAGCGCGACAAACATGCTGACGATAAGGAGCGTCAGGATCGGATGAAGCTTGAAACGGATGATCAGCACCAGCATCAGCACGATGCCGGCAATGGCGCTGCCCAGAAGAACCATGGGGGTCATCAGGACTTCTCCTGCTTTCGAAAAGGCCAAATCAGTCCCATGTCACCCCGAACACGGCCGCGATCTCTGCCAGTGCGGCATCATCCAGCGGTGCGGGACGGGGTGTGGTCATCAGCCATAGGCGGGCCGTCTCTTCGAGTTCGGCAAGCGCATCACTTGCACGCGTCACACTGCTCCCCCAGACGACCGGTCCGAGACGATCCAGCATGACTCCGTTGACCGAGGGAGCCAGTTCCGCCACGCGCGCTGCCGCTTTCGGCGATCCCGGACGTTCATAAGGGATCAGCGGAACACGCCCGATCTTCATGACCTGATACGGTGTGATCGGGGGCAGGATGGCATTTTCGGTATCCACCCCCGCCAGCGTCAGCGCGACGAGATGGGTGGAATGCGTATGGATGATGCCGTTGCAATCCGGTCTCTGCTCGTAGATCCTGCGATGCAGGGTCACCGTTTTGGACGGACGCGGACCGGAAACCCAGTTTCCTTCAAAATCGGCCTTGGCGATCCCGTCGGGTGTGAGACGCCCCAGACAGACATCCGTTGGCGTGATCAGCCATCCGTCAGAAAGACGCGCGCTGATGTTTCCCGCGCTTCCGCTCGTATGCCCTCGCGCGTACAGATCCCGGCCGATCGCGCAGATTTCCTCACGGTATGCTCTTTCATCCGTCATGACTGACCTCCCGACAATGCCAGCAGCGCTTTTTCAAAGAAGTCGGCCTCACCGAAATTGCCTGATTTCAGGGCAAGTGCGAGCGGCACGCTGCCCGTTGAGACGGTTGCAGGAACGCCCGGCGCAATCGGCGCACCAATACGCAGCCCCTTGACACCCAGCGCCTGAACAACGGCGCCTGAGGTTTCTCCGCCGGCAACGACAAAACGCCTGACACCCCGGTTTTTCAAAGACTGTGCGATACGGCCCAGAGCATGCTCGACCATTTCCCCCGCCTTCTGGGCTCCTATCGCAGCCTGCACCTGCCTGAGTTCATCGGCCGGGCTGGTCGCGTAGATGAGAACGGTCTGATCGGCATGAGCGTCGAAGAAGGCAACCGCCTCTTCCACAACCGGTGCACCGGCAGCCAGCTTCATGACATCAATCCGGTAAGCAGGCCGCTCCGCTTCAATCCAGCGTGCCACCTGAAGATTCGTCCTTAGCGAACCGCTGCCGGCGAGAACGACATCCTGTCCAGCGACAGCAGGCAGAACGGCGGCGTCTGCACCGGAAAGTTCGGTGCCTGCCCTGAAATTGTCCGGCAGTCCCAAGGCAATTCCCGAACCGCCCGTGATCAAGACATGATCACGGCAGGCCTGTCCGATCACTGTAAGATCAGATTCGGAAATTGCATCGACAACAAGAAGGGTGGCTCCCCCGGCCTTCGCCTTCTCGATCCCTGCCCTGATCTGCTCCGCCCCCCTGAGGACCGTCGAAAGATCGATCAGCCCGACAGTTCCGGTGGACTGGGCCTGAAGCACGCGTACGAGGTTGGCATCCTTCATCGGTGTCAGCGGATGGTTCTGCATCCCGCTTTCATTGAGCAGCGCATGCCCGACGAAGAGATGGCCATTATAGACTGTGCGCCCGTTGGCCGGAAAAGAGGGCGCGGCAATCGTCACCTCCTGTCCGAGCGCCTTGGCCAGCGCCTCCGCAACAGGACCGATATTGCCCTTTTCGGTGGAATCGAAGGTGGAGCAGTATTTGAAAACGATCTGTTGGCAGCCGGCAGACCGCAGGAAATCCAGAGCGGCCAGTGACTGCGCCACCGCGTCCCCGGCGGCAATTGTGCGCGACTTGAGGGCGACGACAATGGCTTCGGCATCGGCGATCATCGGATCATCCGCATCTGGAATGCCAATGGTCTGCACCGTTTTCATGCCTGCACGGACCAGCGTGCTGGCAATGTCGGTCGCGCCCGTGAAATCATCGGCGATACAGCCGATGAGCGCACCGGCTCTGGTCATGCTCCCTCTCCCTTGTCGGAAGACGGAAGCTTAATCCCCGGGAAAATCTTGATGACAGCCGAGTCATCTTCCCGACCATGGCCTGCGGCAGAGGCGTTGAGAAACATCTGATGGGCCGTCGCCGCCAAAGGAAGGGGAAATTTCGTCCGACGGGCGGTATCGAGCGCCAGGCCAAGGTCCTTGACGAAGATATCCACCGCTGACAGCGGCGTGTAATCCCCCGCAAGAATATGGGGCACCCGGTTTTCGAACATCCAGGAATTGCCAGCGCTATTGGTGATGACTTCGAACAGGGTCGCAGGATCGGCACCTTCCCGCAGTCCCAGCGCCATGGCTTCGGCGGCTGCCGCGATATGAATGCCGGCCAGATGCTGGTTGACGATTTTTACACGGGTGCCGACACCCACTTTGGCTCCAAGCCGATAGACCTTGCCAGCCACGGCAGGCAGAACCGTTTCCGCACGGGCATAGGCTTCTTCGGGGCCGGAGGTCATCAGCGTCATCTCGCCGGAAGCCGCCTTGGCGGCGCCTCCGGACATCGGCGCATCAAGCAGCCAGATGTCGTGCTCCCTCAGACGCGTCTCAAGCCCTTCGATGAAGGCTGGCGCCACAGTCGCGCAGGAAATGACCAGAGAACCGGGCTTCAGCGTGTCCACTGCCCCCTCTTCGCCGAAGAGAACCTGCTCTGTCTGCTCCGCATTCACAACCTGAATGATCAGGATGTCACAGGACTCTGCGAGGGCAGCAGGCGACGTGTACGCCTTGCCGCCTTCAGTTTCAAACGCGGTCAGAGCCTCTGCGCGCAAATCGCAGGCGCCGACGGGAAAGCCTGCACGCAACAACGATTTCGCAACACCAAGACCCATCGCCCCGAGGCCGATCACACCGATCTGACCTGTCTGATCCTTACCCTGCATCGTCGTTCCCCGCCTGAAGCGCTAAAGTTCTTTCTGCACCTGCTGCACAGGGCAGAGGTGATTGAGGGGAATAATTCACATATTTTATGATAGGTCTAATGCATAAAATGTTATGTTTCATGCTCCAGATGTTATGCTGAGCCCATGCAAGAGAAGCGGCTTTTACCTCCCTCATGGTTCGTCGATATCCGGCTGAAGTTCAGGCATCTGCAGCTATTGCAGGCCCTTTCACGCCACAACACGCTCCAGAGCGCTGCTGAAAGTCTCGGTCTGGCGCAGCCCGCCGCGTCGCGGCTGCTGGGGGATCTCGAAGATGTGATTGGTATCCCGCTCTTCCAGCGGGAAGGACGCCGTCTCGTTATCAATGCCTATGGCAGTGTGCTGACCCGGCATGCCAACAATCTGCTCGATGAACTTGACCGCACACGAGACGAGTTCAATGCGCTTCTTTCGGGTGGGGCGGGCACAGTATCAATCGGTGCCATCGACGGGCCCGTGGTCGATCTCCTGACGACGGCCGTCCTCAACATCCAGCGTGATAACCCGGATATATCGCTCGAAATCCGTACCGGATCGAGTGTGGGGCTTTTTCATGACCTGATGAATGGCGACATCGACATCATGATCGGTCGGGCGCCAGAAGATGCGCGGAGCATGGCGTGCCATTACATCCCGATCGGCGAGGAACCCATGGTCATCGCAGCGCGTCAGGAGCACCCTCTCTTCCGGAAGGCAGCCCCGGTCCGACTGGAGGATATGGCGCCTTTTCCATGGGTTCTGCAACGAAAGGGGGGAAAATCGCGCAGCAAACTCGAAAGCATCTTTCAGGACAGGAAGCTGTCCCTTCCGAAAGATATCATCGGAAGCGACTCCCTGCTGATGACCCTCGCCTATCTGGAAAAAACGGATGCGCTGACAATTCTCTCAGCCGCAGTGGCCAATCAGCAGGCGAAATACAGGCAGATCCAGATCGTCTCGTCCGATGTGAACATCGCGATCAGTTCATACGGAATTCTGATGCTCAAATCCCGAAATCAGTCGCGCCCTACCATGAAGGTTCTCGACGAACTGAAGAAAACACTGCGACCAGTGCAGAATACCGGGCGTCTGGCTGGACGTCCGGCTCGCAGCTGAAATCACCTCAGCTCGCACCATTTACTCGTCTGTCAGCCAAAACAGGGCGCTCATCTCCTGCCTCCTCAGAGAGGCCTGAAACAGATTTCCGCAATCAAATCAATGGGTTTTGAGCCTAGAGCGTGGCGTCAAAGACGATCTGCTCTGCCGGTTCATCCGTGGTTTTCATGCAGTATGCCGCGAACATGGCAATCACGATAAAGCATGCCATCGGTACGATGTAGGCAAGCTGCATGTTTCCGCCGGTCGCATCCGAGATATAGCCTTGCAGGAGGGGGAGAATTCCGCCGCCGCTGATACTCATGACCAGGATTGACCCGCCGTAAGCGCGGTCATGGCCGAGCTCATCGACGGTCAGTCCGTAAATTGTTGGCCAACAGGGACCGAGCAGTCCACTGACGAAAATGGCGGCGTACACAGCCGTAAAATCGTGGACCATGACGGCATAACCCAGCGCGACGATGCAGAGCAGGCTGTAAACGAACAGAACCCGCGCCGGGCGTGCGTGCCGCATGAAGAAATTGGCCACGAGCTTGCCCACAAAGAACGCACAGAATGAGGCAATCAGGTAAACGGAAGCCTGCCGCTCGTTGATGTGCCCCAGTCGCATGGACAGGCGGATGATGAAGCTCCAGACGCCGACCTGTGCGCCGACATACAGGAACTGCGTCAGGATCCCGAGGACGAAGCGTCTGTTGGCGAAAAGCCGTTTGAGAGCGCCGGTCGTATCGAGTTCGTGACTGCGCTGCTGATCGCGGCCTTTACAGGCTGGATAACGCGTCAGGCCGATGGCGACCATAACGACCAGCAGAACGCCGAGGATGTAGACATAGGGCTCAAGAGTGGCATGGATCATGCCGAGCTGATGCTGCCAGGCCTGCGCGGCTGGCATGCCAGAGAGCTGCTCGCGTGAAAGATCGCCGTCCCTGAAAATCAGGTAGGCTCCCATGCTGGACCCCAGAATGGCGCCGATTGGCTGAAAGGCGCTGGCAAAGTTCAGACGGTGCGTTCCACGTCCCGGCGGCCCGAGCAGGGTGCAGTACGTATCCGCAGCGGTTTCAATAAAGACCAGCCCGGCTGCAACAACAAAAAGAGCCACGAAGAAGATCTGGTATGTGGCGAAATGGGCGGCAGGGAAAAACAGGCAGCAGCCAATGAGATACAGCAGCAGGCCCAGCTGGATCGACCATTTATAGCTGAAGCGCTTGATGATCATGCCGGCCGGAATGCCCAGCACGAAATAGCTGATGTAAAAAGAGAACTGCACAAGTGCGGACTGAAAATCCGACAGCATGAAGGCTTTGCGGAACTGGCCGATCAGCACGTCATTGAGGCTCATGGCACAGCCCCATAGTGAGAACAGACAGCACAACAGGCCGAAAGCAAGCAGCGGTGTACGGTTGAGATAAAAGCCGTCCGGGAGCTGGACGATGGGGTCGGATTTGGCCACGGATTGCCTCGCAAGAACTTGTTGACCGCTAAAGATAAAAGGCTGGACCGCCTGTACGAGAGGCGACTTTCCAGCATCAGTTTCCGTTATCTTTATGATAAATATCACATTTAAAATGTTTTGAAAGGACTATTTATTGTGAGTTTTGTCCCTTTGATCTCTTCTGGAAGTCACATTTTATGGAGGTCAGGCTTGCAAAGAGGTGCTTTCAGAAGGTTTTCCTGTTTCTGACTGGCACGGTCCACAATCCACCCCACCTCTATGAGAAACTGGTGACAGGGCTTTCCATATGATCCCACTTTCGGTTCTCGATCTTGCATTCATCACCGAGGGCACCTCGGCAGCGGAGGCGCTTCATCGCAGTGCCGATCTTGCGCGGCATGCAGAAAGTCTGGGTTTTCGGCGTTTCTGGCTGGCCGAACATCATGCGATGCCGGGTATTGCCTCCGCCGCAACTGCAGTCGTGATCGGCTATGTCGCAGGGGCTACGAAAACCATTCGGGTGGGCGCAGGGGGAATTATGCTGCCGAACCATGCCCCGCTCGCTGTCGCCGAGGCGTTCGGAACACTGGAATCCCTCTATCCCGGCCGAATTGATCTCGGACTTGGACGTGCCCCCGGCTCCGATCAGGCGACCATGCGCGCACTGCGTCGTGATCCAACCTCCGCCGAGCGTTTTCCGCAGGATGTTGTCGAGTTGCTGCATTATTTCGAAAAGGCGCAACCGGGACAGATCGTCTTTGCTGTACCGGGCGCTGGATTGACTGTGCCGGTATGGCTGCTGGGGTCTTCCCTGTTCTCCGCCCATCTGGCTGCTATCATGGGACTGCCGTTCGCATTCGCCAGTCATTTTGCCCCTGACCTAATGGAAGAGGCCGTGGCTCTTTACCGGGAGCGCTTCGAACCTTCCGGGCGGCTGCAAAAACCGTATGTCATGCTAAGCATCAACGCAGTGATTGGGGAAACGGATACTGAAGCGCAGCAGGCCGCCACCTCCCTGCAGCAGCACTTC
The DNA here is from genome assembly GCF_018811945.1 of Gluconobacter sp. P1C6_b. Taxonomy (GTDB): domain Bacteria; phylum Pseudomonadota; class Alphaproteobacteria; order Acetobacterales; family Acetobacteraceae; genus Gluconobacter. The sequence continues at coordinate 45,488 of NZ_JACRVU010000002.1, read as the reverse complement.
ATTGCCCTGCGTCAGGGGCGGCCAACGACTTTTCCGGCCCCCCGGCGAGTGTCATGGAACAGTCAGGAACAACGTCTGCTTGACAATACGCTGCGTTACACGTTCGTGGGGACAGAAAAGGATGTTGCACAAAACATCTCGGCTTTCGTGGAGCAGCACAGACCTGATGAACTGCTGATCGGTACACCACTGTTCTCTCAGGCAGAAAGGCAGAAGACCCTCAGCGGGGTTGCCCGTCATCTGATGGATGACTGAGATTATGGCTGGCCCCCGTCCGCAGCTCTAAAGGCATTTTTTGTTACTGTGACGGGACCTGATCCCATCAGTCCGGATTGCTCATAGCGGGTAATATAATCGGCGTGTCGTTCCTTACTTTGGGAATGCAGGCTGAAAATCGGGTGCAGGCGGATGGAGAAGATATGATGGAAACACGATGACAGATCAGAACCAAAAACAGCTTTTCATTTTTTATCTTGGTGGCTCCGCCCCGGGGGCGAATATCGAGGTCCATGATGTCCAGTTTGCGGTCGCGGTGCATCCGGAAGACGTTTACGAAGCACTAGCCATGCGCTGGTTCGGCCTTCGGGAGTCACTGCACATCGATGCTTATGGTATTGTCGAATGGGCCGATGGCCATCGGATTTCCCTGCATCCGGAACCGCCTTCATCGGATCTGCGTCTGTATTTCGTCAACATGGGCGGTTACGAACCCGGTGCCCTGAAAGAAGAGCATGAGTTCACGTTTTTTGTGGCGGCCTCAGCTGATGACGCCAAAGCCCGAGCCAGACAGATCCTGTTGCGGGGCCGCACGCACCGGCATCGTGACAATTTTATGGAAGTAGATGACTGCGTCCCGCTTGAACAGTTCGGGGGTCTGCATATTCATCTCACACCGAGCGAAGACGGAAAACCACTTATTGCTGCCTGGCAAGGATATCAACGAATTTGAAATAACACAGTGGTTTCAGTGGTAGCCTCAAGGGTAAGCATGAAAGTGAGACAATAACCGTCTCGGACATAAGTACTGTTTGCGGCCTGACACGCGCCGCCAGGGTCAGGCCTCATAGCTAGGACATGACAGTTGCGGCGAGACAGATGGCTGAGAAGAAGACAATCGGGCGTCTGTCGTAAGGGACGGCTGCATTGTTTGCCTCAGCGTTTCGCTCCTGGCGGTGGCCATTTGCCCGCCTTGTCGAGGGCCAGGATCTGGGCACGGGAGGGCGGAGGAAAGGGGTACCCTCGTGCCCTGAGTTTTTCGATCACCCGCAGTCGGGCTGCATCCTCAGGAGAGCCACGCAGGATACGGCTGGTGAGCCGTACGTTGAGCAGTCGTAATGTCAAACTTGTCATGTGCCCAGATATCAGCGCCATGGTCGATCAGGATCTCCACGACCGGCCATTGATCCGTGTCTGAAGCCGCTATCATCGGCGTTGACTTGTCGCCTGTATCACGTTCATCCAGTCCCTGATATCGTTCGGCAAGGCGTCTGACTTTATCGATTTCTGAATTCATGACGGCACCGAGCATGGGCTGACTGCTGCCCGGGGAGACCGTCTGGTCACCAGGGGGCATGGGTTTATTCTCCAGCGTAGAGGCCGTCAGTTTCCCATAACCAGCGAGACAGGTAAGAGCGGCAATAACTGCCACAACGCGTTTCTTCTGCATGGGCAATCGTTGTCGACAAGCGCTTGCCCATTCTGGGTGTGCCCGCGTTTGAACGCAGAGAAACCAGACTGTTTCATGCAACCATCCCCTTATCACGACACAAGGAATAGAATCACAGAAAAACACCTAGAAACAAGGGATTGTTAGAACACTCTACCTTATGACCCCAGACAAGATGGGCACTTTCGCCGGCTCTGCCCTGTCTTCCCTGATAGGATGCTTCTGGTTGCGTTTTCTGCTTCAATATGACCCGCTCCCTGCTCGGTAAAAGATTGCCCAGAACGGAAAATTGTCATTCAGAACCAACCGCCTAGCCCCCATAGCTACCTGTCAGCTTTAAGAATTGAGCAGACAGGCGGCAGTCGCCTTCTTGTCAGACATCTTTCTTCACCCTGAGGCTTCCGGCAAGCAGACGTCAGTTACCTGATACAAACACGATCCGTAGTCCGGCACCAGCAAGTACCCGGTGGTTTACTGCTACACAGAGTTACGCATCTGCCGGGCCGTGCTTTGTCAACGGCTCCCGAAACGGGCGCGGGCGGCTTCAGTTACCGGCGTGAACAGGCTGATGATCGTGCCCTCGGGATCGCGGAACTGGGCCGTGCGGTTACCCCAGGGCAGCAGCCTGGGTGCGATCACAACATCCACCTTCCCTTTCAGACGCGTGAACTCGGAATCCACGTCATCGACCTTGAATTCCAGGAGGGCTGTGCGATTTGCACCTGGTTCGGCACTCCCTTCCATGAACAGCGCTACCGTCTCAGCACCACCGATCGCAAGTGTCGCTCCAAGGGTTACGATTTCGGCAAACTGGGGTGCAAGCCATTCGGCAGACTGACCGGTCACCAGTTCGTAAAAGGCTACCATCGTAGTGATGTCGGCGGCAATCAGGCGGATGGAGGTAAATTTCATCGGTAAGTTCCTGCGCAGGTTGTGTTCCCCGCCTTCTGGCACAATCATGCTGACAGCATCCTGTCAGCATGATTGCGAAACCTTTGCGCAGCACCGATCGCCTTTTTCAGATCATCCAGATTCTGCGCCGGTCGTCTCGCCCCGTCACGGCGAGGATGCTGGCCGACGAACTGGAGGTCTCCGTCCGTACGATATACCGCGACATCGCGCATCTGATGGGGCAGCGCGTACCCATTTCAGGCGAAGCCGGCGTTGGCTACGTTCTGGGGTCCGAATATGACATGCCACCGCTCGCACTGCTCCCGGTGGAGCTTGAGGCAATCGTACTGGGTGCGCAGTGGGTGGCTGCTCATGGTGATAAAATGCTGGCACGTGCAGCACAGGACGTTCTCGCCAAAGTCGCTGTGACCGTACCCGGGCGCTTACAGCCGCTGATCAACACTCCGAGCACAGCAGCGAAACTGCCTCTGGATGCATCACAACGGATGGCTGATACGGCGAATCTTCGAGCCGCAATCCGCACAGGGACGAAGTTGCGCCTGCATTATCGCGATCAACAGGGTGAGTTCACCGAGCGCACGGTATGGCCGGTCGTTCTCGGTTATTCGGACACCACGTGCATGTTGATCGCCTGGTGCGAGCTGAGGCAGGGCTTTCGTCATTTCCGTACGGACCGGATACACGCGGTAGAAATTCTGGATGAGAAGATAGGTGAGCCTCGCTCCCGACTGCTTCAACGCTGGAAAGCGCAACGCATATCGGAACTCGCAAAGGTTACCAGTGAAGCCGATTGATCGCTTTTACCGTCATGCCAGACGAAGGCATTAATATCGTTCGACACACAGTTTAGACGAGTAGGAACGTCTGTTATTTTACGTTCGATTACGGATAGCGGACATTCTGTTTTCCCCCTACCAAGAAATGGTTGGCAGTCTCACGTGACTTCAAATACGTGCCGCAGAAAACTGTGGATACGATCAGAGTTTCTTTTCCACGACCACCTTTATTCGTGAACGAGCGCCTGCCGAACACAAGCCTGAATGATGCCGAACTTCATCATCGAAAAACGGCATCATGACTGCCGGTCTTACTCCGGGCAGAGCTGTCAGCCTTTGCCCTGACTGGCGAAGGCCGCCATTATTCCATGCCCCACTTCGGACGGGGGTCTGTTCTCTTTCAGAAGAACGTTCAGCTCATCAATGGCTTCTCGGGCAGCTATATGGGCATCCTCCCCGGTCAGCACCCATGACGTATCCAGGTTGGCGCCCTCAGGCTTGTCGCGCATGACGCTCAGCCAGTTGAATGACCCCTCGGCAATAAAATTCTGCGTCATCAGCGTCTTCGAATGCAGAAGCTTGATATCGTGCAGCCTTGCTCCCGCTTCCTGCAGTGCCTTTCTGCACGCAGGTGATGTTCCGTTGGAGTAACCGGGAGCGTTGGGAGCGCGCGTCACGATGTTCACCACGGCCCCTCTGCCAACGGCCTCGCGGATGCTGTCCTGGAGTTCAGGTGCGTTTACGCCGGACAGGGACAGAAAGGGGGAGACAATGACAATTTCCTCGCCGTCTTTCAGGTCCGCAAGGGCTTTGTCCAGTTGCGCGTGGTGGTCGTTTACGGACGAGAGCCTCTCGCCTCGCAGAATGAGAGACGTGTCCGCCGCCCAGTTGCCTGTCACATCCCCAAGTTCATAGCCCTTGGAGAACAGAGCCCTTCCCAGAATTCCCAGGGCCGACGCAGAGTTGCGCTCGAAGATTTCCATCGTACCAATGACGACGAACGAATGGACGGCTCGTGAGATGGCGACGTTGAGAAGACTGCGCTTGCCATCCAGGAAACCCGTGCTCGCCTTGCGGTCACATGTCGGCGAGAAGATGATGATATCCCGTTCAGCGCCCTGCATGGCATTGACCGTGCCGACCTTGATTTTCGAGATGTTTTTGTCAGGATTGTCTTTGCTGAACCTGCGCAGAGCCCGCCGGATGGCGTCTCTCTGCGGTCCATAGGGAGTAATCACCGCGACAATCTCGTTCACCGGCTTGTCGTAGAAGCCCTTCCATTCATCCGCTTTACTGACAATCCACCTCGCGATGGCCTCTGCCTCACGGGGATTGCGCTGACTGCGCCCCAGACGCTCCGATACCCCGTTGACATTGGCCCAGGCCAGAGGCGGCAGCGGTGGCACCTTGTCCGGTTCTGCAGTCATGGGTTTCAGACGGCCATTATAGACAAGTTCGTTGCAGATCTCGATGATGTCCCGTCGACACCGGCGGTGCTCGGTCAGGAAGATGCCGGGAACTGGGCTGTCCGGTGAGGAGTGGCTGGTGCCTGTCTGGACCACGCGCATCACGGAGCCCATGAGGTTATTGTTTCCCGGTGCGGCCGTGACGACGCGGGGATCAACCGGTCCGTCGTCATCCCAGAAGTATTCCTGGACACCGGCCTTTCGGGCGTTTCCAGTATCCGTTGCATAGGAACTGGTGACAACCGGCTCAATCTGGAAGACGTCCCCGACCACAACGGCTTTCTTCGAGAAGGCCATGGCCGGCACCATCTGGTAGGGGGCAATCTGTCCGGCCTCGTCAACAATGAGCAGGTCGAAGAAGCCTGTCATGAAGCGTTCGACGAACTTGCCCTTTTCCTTCAGCGTGCATTTGGGGAACTTCGGAAGGCTGGCTGCGGTCACGATGAAGAGTGGTGTCAGCATCGCCCATCGACGATACATGGCCTCCATGGCTCTGCCGCCAACCTTGAACGGATAGGCCTTGTTGTCGTTCTTCTCGAGCGCATCCTGCAAAGCCTGCACTTCAAGAACCCACCGCCCCTCCCAGTAGCGCAGAGCATACTGGAACAGGGCGTAGCGTATCGTCCGGTCCAGGAAATCCTCGATGACATCCAGTCTGCCTGTCCAGTTGTTCTGGCGCCAGGGAAGCTTTTCTTCCGGCATGTCGAACATCCCGACCCAGTCGGACGGTGCCAGAACCTTTTCAATGGCCGCGCAGCCATCCTGAAGTTGCCAGAGTATCTGGCGCTTGAGGATGAGGAGTTTTTCAAGTTCGCGACCAGCCAGAATATAGGAGCCTCCAACATAGTGGTCGTACTCGCCACGGGCCGTCTTACTCACCATTTCGGCGGCAGCCGCCTCACGTTCCAGCTTCTGGACCAGGGCATTCCGAGCCTGATGCGTCTCTTCCCGGGATTTTCTGGCTGCTGCAAGCGCGCTCTCGGCTGATGCCGTCATCTCATTAATGGCATCCATCCATTCGGGTTTGGATTTCACCTGAGCCTGCATGAGCGACCGAAAGAAACTTCCCTGCCCCCCCTCGGCGACAAGCTTCTCAACATTCGCCCAGCTACGTCCACTTATCAGGCTCGAAAAGAAACCCCCCTCTGGCAATGCTGCGATGAGCGCGACGGCATGTGCTCCCACCTGCTCGACTTTCTGCTCGGCAGTATGCACGGCATCATCGCACTGCTTCAGGAGATTCCGGGTCTTCCGGTTCTCGTCATCGACCCTGGCGTGCAGGACGGCTGCGGCAGCCTCTTTTTCCTTGAGGTCGAATTTGAGAGCCTCTTCCCTGGGCCTGCGTTCCTGAAGAAGGGCTTCCCGCTGGGCGATGGTCTGTGTGATTTCAGGATATGTCCCATACCCCGAGGACACATATAGCTGATGTAGCTTTCGGGCCTCTTCCACACAGACCCGCCCTGCTTCGACAAGGACCTTCATCCGCGCACGGATTTTCGCGATGCCATCTTCAACAAGGCTGATATCATGACGCGGCCCCTGGGGACCGTGGCCTGAGAGGTGCTCCTTACGGATTGGCGGAGTGACACCCGGATAGAAAGAACCGTAGTAACCGTTGATCCAAGCATCACGGGACGCCCAGGCATCGACCGTATCCCGTTCCCGTTCGGGGAAGCCCTTCCACTCCATCGTGCCCAGGCCTCTTCCTGGAGACGCGACAAGGTAGCCGGCTTTCAGAGCCTCCTTTCCTTTCTCTCCGGAAGGGAAATACAGACCCAGCGCATCGGCACCTTCAATCCATCTTCTCGCCCATGGCCGGCTATCCTTGGAAGCCATGGCTTTTTTCATGGCATCAATGATGTTGGTGACAGCCTGGTTATTGGTCGAGGTCCCGACGATCACAGCCGGGTCGCCACCCTCGAGGGCACGCGTCACCAGCTCCGTCGCGATGATACCCTGCAGAAGTGTGGTCTTGCCCGTGCCTGGAGGTCCGTTGACAGCAAGGATGTCACCATCCTTCACCGAGCAGAACGCCGCCATGGCTTCGGACTGGCTGGGTGACATTCCATAGGCGGAGGTCATCGTTCCCCTGACCTGTCCAGCGGCTGCCCATCTCTGCTTCTCATCTACAACAGCCGGTTCAGGGCCGCCGTCGACATAACGTTCAAGCAGGGGTGTTACGAGAGCACTGTCAGCGAGAACGGCATCGTAAAACCGCCGCTGATGGAGGGTCGCAATCATCCCGATGCTGGACTCTGCAGGCTGAAGAGCCACGCGCTCCCAGAGTTCATAGCCATCGGGTAATCCGTCTTCCCCGGTCACGGCGTTCCAAAGCTTTTCCGCCCATTCCAGGGTCTTGCCGAGACTGCCTCCCTCAAACGGATTGAGCTGAAGCCACTTGTCCATGGTGGCCAAATCACCAATCAGGACTTCACCATCGGACGGTTCGAGAAGCTCCCGGTTTATCCAGGGTGGGGCATCCTTGAGCGGCTGGATGGCCCCTTCCGGACTGACGTTGACGAGCATGGCCATACAGAAAAGGGCAGGCTGCTTCGAATGCTCGGTGGAATGACTGACCTGTCCGAGAAGAATGCGAATACCGGCCATCGCGATAATGGAATCGTCCGGAGTCAGCTCACGGAAGGCAGGGTGCATCTTTCTCAGCGCCTGGTTTTTTTCAGGCGGCAGGTGACCTTTTTCAAAGCCATCTTCGTCAAGGGCGACCAGATTATCCCGGCTGAAGGAGATCTTCATCTGGGCGTCATCAAGAAGAGCGGAATGCCAGTACGAAAGGACCGAATGATGGCTTGGCTTCGACGACATCCGCTTTAGAACCTTATGTGGTGACGCTTTTTGTTACGAAATGCCCCATGGCCTGTAAACATGTGTGCCTCCCGGGCTCAGGACTTGCGGCCAGAGCACGATGGTTGCACTGAGGGAGATGGCCAAGAAGAGGACGGCTGCGCAAAGAAAGACACCGGAGAAGTCGTTGTGCTTTACGAGATGGCTTCACCTGTGATGCCATTGGGGCTTTTGGTGGAAAATCAGGGGCACTATTCAGCGCCGGGCCTGCGCCGTGCGATGCTGCGTCCAGCCAAGATCCCTCAAAGCGCGAGCAAGACGGCGCAGCTCACCGGATCGGTCTTTTATAAAAGGGACCGTGCTCTGCAATCACGTTGAGGGGCAGACCTGTCTGTCGATATTCGTCATGAACCTGGATCATCCGGCCTGATGTCAGCTGCGGCAGAAGGTCCTCCAGTTTCAACGCGCCAGACCAGCAGGATGCCCGGGCGAACAGCAATTCCATGACGGCATCTGTCTGTGCCCAAAAGTCCGGGTTTCCGATCTTTGAATAGGGCTGTCGTAGTGTCAGCCTCTCTATGATTTCATCTATTTTTCTGTCCGGGAAATTTGGGCTTTCGAAATAAACACGGGACCATTTTGCGCCGATATCACGCGGCATATCGCGCTGGATGGACTTGGCAATATCCAGCAATGAGCGACTGACCCGCGGAAAATCCGGATCTGTATAAGTGCCTTCCGTTGGGCCTCTGGAGAAAGACAGGATTTTAGTCAGCGGATCGCATCGGGAAATTTATAGGACGACGTATATCGCGTCCGGGCGCTTCGCGATGACGTATTTTTTAAGATGGAACCCAAGGTGGGATGGATTTCGATAAATCAAATAACCGTCTGAAAATCTTGGAATTTTTGATTTATCTGGCGGAGAGGGTGGGATTCGAACCCACGGTACCCGCGAAGGCACAACGGTTTTCGAGACCGCCCCAATCGACCACTCTGGCACCTCTCCGTACGGCTCTGCTTTTGCGCTGAACCTGATCGACGGAGGGGCTTATGACGGGGTTTTCCGGACATTGCAAGAGGGCCAGAGGATGTTCCTGAGAGAAAGATGCTCCGGAAAGGGTTTTTTCGCCGTTTCTGATTGACTGGAAGCCTTCATATCTGTATCGACCGCGGCTGTTCCGTGTTCCAATTCTTATTGGGCAGCATGGAGCCAACGACAAAAAGCGACTGGGTCGCGCCAGATCGGGTCAACCCGGCAGAAGCGGCCACGAGATCGGAACAGAGAGAGTTTCCAGAATGTACGCAGTCATCCGCACCGGCGGCAAGCAGTATCGCGTTGCTCCCGAGAGCATCCTCAAGGTCGAGAAGCTCGAAGCTGAAGCCGGCAGCACCATCACCTTCACCGACGTCCTGATGGTTGGCGGCGAAGGCACCCTGACCGTTGGCGCACCGCTGGTCGCTGGCGCAACCGTGACGGCAACTGTGGTTGCTCAGGATCGTCTGCCGAAGGTGATCATCTTCAAGAAGCGTCGCCGTCAGAACAGCCGCCGCAAGAACGGCCACCGTCAGCCGGTGACCGTCCTGCGCATCAACGCGATCAACGCGGCCTGATCGGCCCGACACTCCAGGTAAGGATAAACAGCCATGGCACAAAAAAAGGCAGGCGGTTCGAGCCGTAACGGACGCGACAGTGCAGGTCGTCGTCTGGGCGTGAAGAAATTCGGTGGCGAAAGCGTCATCGCAGGCAACATCATCGTCCGTCAGCGCGGCACGAAGATGAAGGCTGGCGCCAATGTCGGTATCGGCCGCGACCACACGCTGTTCGCTCTCGTGGACGGTCATGTGAAGTTCCAGCGCCGCGCAGAAGGCCGCGTCCACGTTTCCGTGGCACTGCCGGAAGCTGCTGAATAAGCAGCCCGCGTTTTCCAGCGCGAGCGAAAGGGGCCGGTCCTGTTCGGGACCGGCCTTTTTGCGTATAAAGCGCCCCTCACCTTTTCTTGCGGACAATACGATGAAGTTTCTCGACCAGGCCAAGATCTATGTACGTTCCGGTGACGGCGGTGACGGCGTGATCGCATTCCGGCGCGAGAAATACATCGAATACGGCGGTCCGGACGGCGGTGATGGCGGTCGTGGCGGTGATATTCTTTTCCGTGCCGTCCCCGGTCTGAATACCCTGATCGACTTTCGGTACACCCAGCATTTCAAGGCCCGCAAGGGCGGCAATGGCGCAGGCTCCAACCGGACCGGTGCGGCTGCAGCCACTGTCACCATCAATGTCCCGGTCGGCACGCAGATCTTTGACGAAGACCGCGAAACCCTGCTGGCCGATCTCGATGCCGAGGGCAAGGAAGTCCTTCTGTGCCGTGGCGGTGATGGCGGCCTTGGCAATACCCATTTCAAGAGCAGCACCAACCGTGCGCCACGCCGGGCCGACAAGGGCTGGCCGGGCGAAGAGCGCTGGGTGTGGCTGCGCCTGAAGCTGATTGCTGATATCGGCCTCGTGGGGCTGCCCAATGCGGGCAAATCCACACTGCTCTCCGTCGCCTCCCGGGCCCGCCCCAAGATTGCCGATTATCCGTTCACGACCCTGCATCCGCAGCTCGGCGTGGTGCGGCTGAACAATACGGAAGAGTTCGTGATCGCCGATATTCCCGGCCTGATCGAAGGCGCCAGCGAAGGTGCTGGTCTTGGTGACCGCTTCCTTGGGCATGTAGAACGTTGCGCGACGCTGCTGCACCTGATTGACGGCACTGAAAGCCAGGTGGTCAAGCACTGGCGTCTGATCCGCAAGGAACTGGAAGCCTATGATCCCGTGCTTGCCGCCAAGCCGGAAATCATCGTTCTGAACAAGTGCGATTCCCTGACGCCAACCCAGCGTTCCGCCAAGAAGCGGGCTCTGGCAAAGGCTTCTGGCGCGGAAGTGATGATGCTCTCCGGCGCCACACAGGAGGGCCTGCCCGAACTGCTTCGCCTGCTTCAGGATCGCGTGACCGCTGCCAAAAAGGACCGGCAGGGATGACGGCTCCGGCTTCTGCTCCTCGTCTGGCGCAGGCCCGCCGGATCGTCATCAAGATCGGAAGTGCGCTTCTGGTTGACTCCGCAAATGCAAGCCTCCGTCTTGAATGGCTGCAGAGCGTCTGTGCGGATATCGCCGACCTGCGCTCCCGGGGAGCGGAAGTCATCGTCGTATCCTCGGGCGCAATTTCCCTGGCCCGGCATCGCCTGGGCCTGACATCCCGCCGCCTGCGGCTGGACGAAAAACAGGCCATGGCCAGTGTCGGCCAGATCGGACTGGCACAGGGCTGGAGCGCGGCCCTCGCAGGCCATGATCTGGTCGCGGCCCAGCTTCTGCTGACCCCGGACGATACGGAAAACCGTGAGCGGCACCTCAATGCGCGCGCCACGCTTCAGACCCTGCTCGATCTGGGCTGCGTTCCGGTCATTAACGAAAACGACGCCATTGCAACTGGCGAGATCCGCTTCGGCGACAATGACCGACTGGGCGCCCGTGTAGCCCAGATGACCGGGGCCGACTGTCTGATCCTGTTGTCCGACATCGACGGACTCTATACGGCGGACCCACGACAGGATCCGTCCGCGCGGCATATTCCTGTTGTCGAACAGATGACGGACGAGATCATGGCGATGGGGGGCGAGCCGCCACCGGGTTATTCGTCTGGCGGAATGCGCACGAAACTCCTTGCGGCCCGGATTGCGACACGTGCGGGTGCGAACATGGTGATCGCGGCCGGACAGGAGCATCATCCGCTCCGCAGACTGCAGAATGGCGGCCTGTGCACCTGGTTCATGGCGCAGACCGATGCCGGCTCAGCCCGCAAGCGCTGGATCGGCGGAAGTCTTCAGCCCAAGGGGTCACTCACAATCGATGCCGGCGCCCGCCGTGCACTTGAGGAGGGCGCATCTCTCCTACCTGCCGGAGTGACCGGTCTTGAGGGCAGTTTCGGGCGGGGTGATCTCGTGCTCATCCGTGATGCTGAGGGAAGCGTTATCGGGCGCGGTCTGATCGCTTATGATTCCGAAGAGAGCCAGAAGCTGATCGGCCACCGTTCCGGCGAGATGGAACAGCTTCTGGGATATCGCGGACGTGATGCCCTGATCCATCGGGATGATCTGGCGCTCGATCTTCCCTGACGGGTGGTCTGCGCGCCGCTGGCTAGTCTCTGGGCGGCCAGCGGAGCTTGGGCTCCGAGCGGGGCCGGTAGGCGTCTTCCTCGACGACCGGTCTGTTGCCCTGCGTCCTGTCCATGCTGCGACCAAGAGGCTGGCGCCCCGTCGTCGAGACATCCTTTTCCCATGGAGCCCGGACCCAGGCACGTTCGGAGACGTCGGACATCTCCTCCCGCAGAGCGGATTGGGAGGACGGCCCACGACGTGGCAGGGTTTCAGGATCCCCTACTCCCGGGCCATCCTCATAGGACGGCAGATCGGAGCGCAGGCTTCGCGCCGGCATGAGATAATCCTCAGCCGGCAGAGTCGGGCCTGAATGAACCGTACGAGGTTCAGCAGCCGCAGCAGTCTGTCCGGCAGGCAGACTGTCAGGCCGTGTCGAAACGGCCAGCCGCATGTTGAGCGCCCGGAGTTCCGCCCGCAGTTCCGCGATCTGGAACTCCAGTTCCTGCAACCGCGGCTTGGTGCCGAAGACGGCGAAGGGCATGCAGAGCAGCGCCAGCGCAAACAGGGCGGCCACCACGACCAGGCACCCGAAGGCCCAGCCCGGCAGCCATGAAAAATCAGACATCATAAGGAGGCCTGGTCCAGTCTGAAGGTAGCGCGTTCGGGTATCCGGAGACCGGAATTACATGCCCCGCAATTACATACCAAGGGCACGGCGATAGATATCGAGCAGGGTCTCCTGCTCCTCGATCTCGGCCGGCTCCTGCTTGCGCAGACGGATGATCTGCTTGATGACTTTTACGTCAAATCCGGCGGACTTGGCTTCGGAAAAAATATCCTTGATGTCCCCGGCCAGAGCCTTGCGCTCTTCTTCCAGACGCTCGACGCGCTCGATGATGGAGCGCAGACGGTCCGCAGCGATCCCGCCTGTGGCAGCGCCTTCGCTTTTGCTTTCTGCATCCATGTCCGGTTTCCTTCCTGAGGCGTAAGTCTTGGCTGTATTTTCCGGCGCTGCACGAACACAGCATCCGCCGCGCGGCTTATCGTGATGAGGGCAGGACGGTCAACGGAATTATGTGCACGTTTCATGAACGCGTGAAGATGACGAAGATTTTCTCCCGAGGTCGTGCAGGGCCCATCCCTTGACAGGAAGGGCTCTGACAGGGAACTAGACGGTGCCTGAAAAGGCCTGAACCCTAACCCTTTTTTCCCGGTCTGCGGGTTCGAGAGGTCAGAGAGTCTTCCATGGAACATTTCCAGCAGGTCGAGCCTTTCGACTATGTCATCTTCGGCGCCACTGGCGATCTCACGATGCGCAAGCTGCTGCCCGCGCTCTACAACCGTCTTCGGATGGGCCAGATTCCGGATGATGCGTGCATCATCGGAGCCGCCCGGACCGAGCTTGACCGGGAGGCCTATGTCGCGCGGGCCCGAGACGCCCTTGAGCGGTTTCTTCCCTCAGACATCCTGAGCCCCGGACTGGTCGAGCGTTTCCTCGCCCGTCTCGATTACGTGACGCTGGACAGCAGCCGCGAGGGCCCGCAATGGGACGCCCTGAAGTCCCTGCTGGCCAAGGCACAGCCTGACCGGGTGCGCGTCTATTATTTCGCAACCGCACCGCAGCTTTACGGCAGCATCTGCGAGAACCTGAACCACTATGGACTGATCACCCCCACCTCGCGGGTCGTTCTCGAAAAGCCGATCGGCACGAACATGGCCACCGCCACCGCCATCAATGACGGGGTCGGCCAGTATTTTCCGGAAAAGCAGATCTACCGGATCGATCATTATCTCGGGAAAGAGACGGTCCAGAACGTTCTCGCCCTGCGTTTTGCAAACCCGCTCATGAACGCCGCCTGGTCGGGCGAGCATATCGAGAGCGTGCAGATCACGGCAGTCGAGACCGTGGGCGTCGAAAGCCGCGCGGCCTATTACGACACCTCCGGCGCGCTTCGCGACATGATCCAGAACCACCTGCTTCAGGTGCTGTGTCTGGTTGCGATGGAAGCCCCCGATTCCCTTGAGGCCGATGCCGTCCGCAACGCCAAGCTGGCCGTCCTGAACGCCCTGCGCCCCATCACGGATGCCACAGCCGCCACCGAGACTGTGCGCGCGCAGTACACGGCCGGCGTAGTGGATGGCGAGAACGTTCCGGGCTATCTTGAAGAGCTCGGCAAGCCCAGCACGACGGAAACCTATGCCGCAATCCGCGCCTGGGTAGATACGCCGCGCTGGAAAAACGTGCCGTTCTACATCCGCACGGCCAAGCGTTCCGGCAAGAAGGTCAGCGAGATCGTCATCACCTTCCGCCCGGCGGCGACCACCATGTTTGGCGCCACCCCGGCCAGCAACAGGCTGGTCCTGCGCATCCAGCCCAACGAAGGCGTGGACCTGCGCCTGAACGTCAAGAACCCTGCGCTGGATGTCTTCAACCTGCGGCCGGCGGATCTTGATACTTCCATCCGCATGGAAGGCGGCCTGCCCTTCCCGGATTCCTATGAGCGGCTTCTTCTCGATGCCGTGCGGGGCGATCCGGTCCTGTTCATCCGCCGCGATGAGGTCGAGGCCGCATGGCGCTGGGCCGAGCCCATCCTCGACGCCTGGAAGAATGACAAAGCGCCCATGCAGACCTACAGTGCGGGCTCCTATGGACCGGAACTGGCGACACAACTGCTCGCCAGCCATGGCGACACCTGGCATGAAGCGTCGGAGTAACCGCATTTGAGTGACGATAAAAGCGCAACGCCCCGCCTGGGCCGCACACCGGGCCGGGGCACGCGCCGGCAGCCCCGCAGCTTCAAACAGCTCCTTTTGCGGCGACTGCTGGTCGTCATCCCGGCCTTTCTGCTGATGTTCATCGCGGTCCGGACCGGCCTGCTGGACATGTCCTATGACAAGATCACGTTCAGCAAGCTGAGCTGGTTCGACAACACGGCCCTGGTGGAGCATCTCCGCCTGGCGGTCGTGAGAGACAACCTGACGGACCTGCCGCGCAACTGCCTCGTTTTCGTGGTCAACGGCAACGCAGCGGACAATACGCCGACGATGGATGTCCTGGGGCGGCACGGCAATGGCTGCCCCGGCACGACACCTTCGGCGGACAAGCTGTTCAGCCTGAAGATCAACCGCTCGGAGCGGACCGTGGAGACAGATGCGGGAACGCCAGGCGCATTCCACAACCTTCCTCTTTAAAACATTCCCAGAAGGCGGACGCCGCTAGCAGGGTCCGCCGTTTTTCTGTGCAAAGACTTCGCGCAGGAACATTCCCCCTTCCCGCAATGCCTGACGGCCGTCCCTGAACAGCGCATAGCCGTTCAGGAAACCATGAATCATGCGCGGAAAATTCTTCAGCCGAACCGGCCCACCCGCCTCAGCGAGACACCGGGCATAGAGTTCGCCCTCTCCCCTGAGCGGATCAAAACCCGCAGTCACGATCATCGCCGGCGGAAGGCTCTGGAAATTATCCGCCAGAAGGGGCGAAAATGCCGGATCGAAAAGCTGTTCGGGGCTGCGCAGCGTCTGGCCGCAATACCAGTACAGAAGTTCCGCACTCAGCATGTAGCCCTCGGCATAGGCCCGACGCGAAGGCGGAACAAACGGCCCGCTCAGGGCCGGGTAATAGAGGAGCTGCGCGCTGAGCGGGCGCAGCCCCTTCTCCCGCACCCATTGCGTGAGCGCCGCGGACATATTGCCCCCTGCACTATCTCCCGCAACCGCAACTGGCACATCCTCGCCAACGCTCCGCAAAATCCAGGCGAGCGCGGCTTTGGCGTCCTCCAGCCCTGCCGGAAAGCGGTGCTCGGGCGCGAGACGGTAATCCAGCGAAACCACCATCGCGCCGGACGCGGCCGCAAGACGGCAGCAGATCCCGTGATGGGAGATCAGATCGCAATGAACGAATCCGCCACCATGCAGAAAGAGAACGACCCCCCGGACCTTTCCGCGCGGCCGGTAAAGGCGGGCGGTGCGGAAGCCATCGGCTCCGGGGACATGGATCTCACGCCATCGGCGGATCCCCAGTGAGGACAAAGCCACAGGAAAACTCGGGTGCCCCGTCACACGCCGGATCTGCTTCAGGACTGGCGCGGCGGGTGGCGCGGCGGGAATGGGTGGGATCTCGTCCAGGGCGATCATACGCGGCGTAACGCCACGTCTGCGGCTCTGCCAGGCCAGCCAGGACAGGAAGATCCGTAATGTCAGGGTCGGGCGCATTTCACTATTATGCAGGGATCATGCCCAAAAGTCTGCCCTTGACCCCGCAGGCGTCCCGGAGCAGTGTCTGCGCCGCCAGACGGCTGGACGATCGCTGTGTGTGCGATGAGGATCGCATACAGGGAGGAAAGTCCGGGCTCCATGGGAAAACGGTACCGGTTAATTGCCGGCGGGGGCGACCCCAGGGACAGTGCCACAGAAAACAGACCGCCCGCCGGACTGTGCCCCATGCGTTCATTCGCGGGGGAACATGTTGCGGGTAAGGGCGAAACGGTGTGGCAAGAGCGCACCGCATCTCCGGCAACGGCGATGGTCATGGTAAACCCTACCGGGAGCAAGACCGAATAGGAACGGCAGGTTTCCGCAAGGAGACCGGGGGTTTCTCGCCCCGTCGTTCGGGTTGGTTGCGTGAGGCCTGCAGCAATGCAGGTCCCAGAGGAATGATCGTCCCGCCTTCGGGCGGACAGAACCCGGCTTACAGGCCGTCTGGCACCCTTTGGAAAAATCTGTTCTCCCCAGTAATTGTTCTCCTTCACGAAGAAGAACAAAAACAGAACAAATAACGGCAGGTATAGATCCGCCTGCGCGATTATCCCTGATAATCCCTAACAAAAAGCAAAAAATTCCGTCACATTTCAGATTTTGAAAATGTCGCAGTTTTCTGCGGTTTTCAGACGATATCTGTTTGACGTCCCATGAAATCCCATGATATCCCAGTCAAGACCAAGCCAAATAACCAGAAACCGCATGACCGGTTCTGACGCAGGAAGGAGGCACATCATCCATGAGCATGTTCCTCGGCACGCATCAGAACCGTTTCGATGCCAAGGGACGTGTCTCCATTCCCGCATCTTTCCGCGCCGCCCTGAAATCACAGGCCCAGCCGGGAGATCCACTGGTTATCCTGCGTCCGTCCCATCTCCATCCCTGCATCGAAGGCTGGACGGTCGGCGCTTTCGCATCCCTTGCGACACCGCTCGACGAATACGACCCCTTTTCGGAAGATCATGAAGATCTGGCCGCCAGCCTCTATGCGGACGCCTATCCGCTGGACAGCGACAAGGAAGGCCGCATCATTCTTCCCGAAAACCTGCGTACTCACGCAGCCCTGACCGACGAAGTCTCCTTCATGGGGCTTGGCCGCACATTCCAGATCTGGAACCCCGAAGCTGCGGCAGAGCGGCGTCAGGCCGCCCGCAGCCGTGCCAGAACCCTCGCAACCAGCCGTCGCCCCGCCAGCGCGCCTGTCGCCGACACCACAGCGGGAGCAGCGGAATGAACGCGATCGCCCTGGTCCATTCCGGCCACGTTCCGGTCATGCTGCACGAGGTTCTCGAAGCACTTTCCCCGCGAGCTGGTGGACGCTATCTGGACGGCACGTTCGGGGGCGGCGGCTATGCCCGCGCCATCCTGAATGCAGCCGACTGCACGCTCGATGCCATCGACCGCGACCCGGCGGCCATCGAGCGCGGAAACGCCATGGCCATTCAGGCCAACGGGCGGCTGCGGATGCATCAGGGCACGTTCGGCGACATGGAAGCTCTGGTTGGAGCAGAAGGCCCGTTCGACGGCATCGTTCTGGATCTGGGCGTTTCGTCCTTCCAGATCGATCAGGCCGAGCGTGGGTTCTCCTTCCGTAACGACGGCCCTCTGGACATGCGGATGGGCTCGGATGGCCCGTCGGCGGCTGATCTGGTCAATACGTGCAAGGAAGCCGAGCTCGCGGACATCCTGTACCGTTACGGCGAGGAAAAGCTCTCCCGCCGCATCGCGCGCGCCATCGTGGCCGCCCGTGCCGAGGCCCCGATCACCACGACCGGCCAGCTCGCTCATATCATCCGCTGCTGCGTCCCCCGCGACCGCGCCAATATCGATCCGGCCACCCGCAGCTTTCAGGGCCTGCGGATTGCCGTGAACGACGAGCTTGGCGAACTGGAACGGGCGCTGGAAGCTGCACCGCGCCTTCTGGCTCCCAGCGGCATTTTCGTCGTCGTAACATTCCATTCCCTGGAAGATCGTCTGGCGAAACGTGCCCTGGCCGTCCTTGCAGGCCGGACGGGAAATCCTTCCCGTTACGAACCGGCGCCGCTCCGTCAGGAAGCACCGGCTTTTTCCCTTCTTTATTCCCGTCCCCTCTCCGCCACGGATGAGGAATCCCGGGAAAATCCGCGCGCGCGCAGTGCCCGTCTGCGTGCCCTGGTCCGCAATCCCGTCTCCAAGATGCCCGTCTCAGGAATGCCCTCATGATCCGGCCCTTCACCGTCGCCTGCGCTGTCCTTGCCGCAGGATCTGGCCTGTTTCTCTATACCAAGAAGCACGAGACCACGGTTCTGGACCAGAAGATCACGAAGATCGTGCAGGAGACGCAGCGCGTGCGCAGCCAGACCGCCATGCTGCGTACGGAATGGGCCCTGCTGAACCAGCCGGACCGCCTGAAAACACTGGCGGTCCGTTTTGTCCCCGCCCTGCATCCGATGGAGCCGGACCAGTTCATCCGTATGGCCTCGCTCGAAGCACGCCTTCCCGCTCCGGGCTCAAAGGCGCAGCCGGCCGATCCGCGCGAGGGACTGCATGAGGTCGTGAACCGCGCTGCCGAAGCCGCTCACCTGCCCCTGCCCGCTCCGCAGGCTGTCGTGCATGCTCCTTCCTCCGCCCAGCCGACCCCGGCTCCGCGTCCGGTGGTTGTAGCCATGGCATCGCATCCCGCCGCCACACCGAAGCCGGCCGCCATCCCGGTGCATGTCTCCCATGCCCACAATACGGACATGCAGATCGCGTCTGCTGCGCCGCGCACGGTTTCGGCGCCGGTTCACGCCCATGCCGACAGCGCCCCCAGCGTCCGACTGGTCAACTATCGTGAGTATCGTGAGAGCCATCCTGCCCCGCTGATGGTTGCCGCCTGGCACCCCCAGACCGTGCATGTCAGCCACAGCGCAGCCTCGACCCGCCTGGCCGAAGAACCGCCCCGCACGCATCACACACAACTTTCCGCTCTGGGAAATGCGAATGACGCATTGCCCGCGCCGGTGCCGTTGGCTAACTGAAAGCTCTTTCATCGTTAACCGCTCGTTCAGCATTTTCGGATAGCTTAGGGCGAGCCCTTCAACAGGACGCACCCCCGCACGATGCCCCAGGACGTGCCACCTTCTTCCGGTTCGCAGCGCCCCGAGCGTCCGGATGTGCCGTCAGGGCGTTTCCGGCGGGGCGGGACGCCGCGGGGGTTCCGCAGGCTGAATCTTGACCAGATGCACGGACGCCTGCTCGGCGTCGGCATGGGATTTCTCGCGATTTATGGCGCCGTGGCACTCAAGGCGACCGTCGCCACCGTCCTGATGCCGATGGAGCCTGAAAAGCGCCAGATCGCGCCTCAGGTTCCGGAAATCCCCAAGAGCGATCCGCGCGGGGAAATGGCGGGCGATTTCGTTCTGCCCACCGTCAAACGCGCGACCATTACCGATCGCACGGGTCAGGCTCTGGCGCTCTCGCTGCCTGTCGCGCAGGTCTATGCCAACCCGATGGAGCTGATTGATCCGGCGGATGCCGCCGACAAGCTCCGCAAGGTTCTGCCGCAGCTTGACCGCGACGAGACGATCCGCCGGCTGTCGCTGAAAAAGCAGTTCGTCTATCTGGCGCGCGACATTTCGCCCGTTCAGGAAATCGCCATCAACAATCTGGGTATTCCGGGCATCTATTTCGAAGCGGGCGAACGCCGCCATTATCCGCTGGGTCGCACAGCCGCGCAGATCATGGGCAGCGTCGATATCGACGATCACGGCATTGCAGGTGTGGAGCGGTATTTCGACAAGCGCCTGAACTCCGACCGCACACCGCTGCGTCTGTCGCTGGACGTACGCGTGCAGACCGTGGCGCATGACGAGCTTCAGGCTGCGAAGGACGAGTTCTCGGCGATCGGTGCCAGCGCGATCGTCATGGATGTCCGCACGGGTGAGATCCTGGCCATGGTCAGCCTGCCTGATTACGACGCCAACGATTTCGGCCACGCACCCAACGACGCCCGTTTCAACCGGGCCGTTACCGGCATGTACGAACCGGGTTCGACCTTCAAGCTCCAGACGGCGGCAATGGGCCTGCAACTCGGGATCGTCCATCTGTGGGACCGTTTCTCGACCATTCCCATCAAGGTCGGCCGCTTCACCATCCGCGACATGAAGACCGACCATTTCGCCCCCTGGCTCTCCCTGCCCGGCGTTCTGGCCTATTCGTCCAACCCGGCGGCGGCGCATATCGCGCTTGATGTCGGTGCGGCGCGTCAGCAGGACTGGCTGCGCAACATGGGATTTTTCAATCGTGTTCCGGTCGAACTGCCCGAAGCCGGACGGCCTCTCGTTCCCGCCTCGCGCAACTGGGGCATTTCCACGGTCATGACGGTCGGGTTCGGTCACGGTGTTGCCGAACCGCCGCTGGCCATCGTGCGCGGTACAGCAGCAACCGTGAACGGCGGTATCCTGCTCAAGCCGACCCTCGTGGCACGCGATAGCGAGGACGACAGCAAGCCGGGGCCCGACGCCGATGCGGCACAGCTCCGGCCCGTAGCCTACCGGCCGGGTGCGGACAGCGATGAGATCGGAGCCGAAACGCCCGTGGGCACGCGCGTCCTGTCCGAGCAGACCTCAGCGCTTCTGCGCAAACTGCTGCGCCTCGACGTCACGATGGGCAGCGGCAAGTCCGCCGAAGTGCCGGGCTATTATGTCGGCGGCAAGACCGGCACGGCAGAAAAGATCGGCGCGCATGGCGGATACCTGAAGCACGTCAACGTCTCGGCCTTCACCAGCGTGTTCCCGATGAACAACCCGCATTACGCCGTCTATGTGATGCTCGACAGCCCGCAGGGCACAGCCGCGACGCATGGCTGGACGACGGCTGCCTGGAACGCGGCACCAACCGTCAAGAAGATCATCTCGCGTGTCGGCCCGATCCTGAACCAGTTCCCGGATCTGGCAAACAAGGACGCGATCGACGCGTCTCTGGCCATTCCGATGAACCCGCCCGTGCCTCCCGGATACCGCGCCCTTGGTCCCGGCAACGACCCGGGCGATCCGCGCAATCAGGCCCGCGCCGCCAAGACCCAGCCCTCAAAGACACAGCACTGAACCATTTGATGCGTCTCTCCCAGCTCTTCGCCCTTTGCGGCACGTCGCAGTCCCTGACAGACGACCCCGACATTCTGGCCGTGACCGCCGACAGCCGCCGGGCCGCCCCGGGGACGCTCTTCTTCGCCCTGCGCGGCGCGAAGCAGGACGGAAGCGCCTTCATTCCGCAGGCCGTATCGCAGGAAGCCGCAGCCGTGATCGTGGATCACGAAACTGCGGCGCCCGACAGCGCAGTTCCCGTGATTGTACGGCCCGATGCCAAGCATCTGCTCGCCTGCATGGCGTCCGCGCTTGCCGGTCCGCAACCCGCCTGTATCGCAGCGATCACGGGCACGAATGGTAAAAGCAGCACGGCCGATTTCCTGCGCCAGCTCTGGACCCTTCAGGGAAATCGGGCGGCAAGCCTTGGGACGCTGGGCCTCATTTCCGATACGGATGTCCCGGCTCCACCCAGCCTGACGACGCCGGACCCCGTATCGCTGTCCCAGACCCTGGCTGCGCTGGCCCGCAACGGCGTGGAGCATGTTGCCCTCGAAGCCTCATCGCACGGACTGGAGCAGCACCGGCTGGATGGTGTGACGCTGACGGCAGCAGGCTTCTCCAATCTGACGCGCGACCATCTCGATTATCATCTGACGCTGGAAGCCTATCGCGCGGCAAAACTGCGCCTGTTTGACGAGGTGCTTCCCAAGGGAGGCATCGCGGCGGTCAATGCAGATATGGACGGCGAGACGTTCGCCGCTCTTCAGAACATTGCTGCCCGCCGGAGCCTGAAACTCCGCAGCGTCGGGCGCAATGGCACCACGCTGCGACTGATCGAAGCCCGTCCCACGCCGTCAGGTCAGATCCTGCGTCTCGCCCTGTATGGCGAGGAACTGCCCGAAATTTCCCTTTCTCTGCCCGGCCGCTTTCAGGCCGACAACGTGATGCTTGCGGCTGCCATGTGTTGGAAAGATGAAGCCGACGCCCGACAGGTTGTGGCCCTTTTGCCGCGCCTGACGGGCGTTCACGGACGGTGCGAGCGGGCTGTTGCATTGCCCAATGGGGCTGCCGCCTATGTCGATTATGCCCACACCCCCGATGCGCTCGACTGCGTTTTGTCCAGCCTGCGTCCCCATACGGCAGGACGTCTGGTCGTGGTCTTTGGCGCGGGCGGGGACCGTGACCGCGGCAAGCGCCCCCTCATGGGGGCAGTCGCCGCGCAGATGGCAGATCTGGCGATCGTGACCGATGATAATCCCCGCACGGAAGAGCCTGCCTCCATCCGTTCCGAAATCCTCACGGCCTGCCCGGATGCGCTCGAAATCGCTGATCGTCGCAGCGCCATCGCAGCAGGTTTAGAGGCTCTGATGCCCGGCGATATCCTGGTTGTGGCCGGCAAGGGGCATGAGCAGGGTCAGATCGTCGGCACGGAAGTCCTGCCCTTCGATGACCGTCTCGTCATTCGTGAACTGGCAGGTGCGGCATGAGCGTTCTGTGGAACAGTGCGGACCTTCGGGCCGCGACAGGCGGAACGCTGAACGCTGGCGTTCAGGTCACCGGCATCTCGATCGACACCCGAACGCTGACAGCGGGTGACCTGTTCATAGCCCTGCGTGGCGAGACGAGCGACGGTCACGCCCACGTGCAGCAGGCTCTGGACAAGGGCGCAGCCTGCGCGCTTGTGCATGACACAGCCGGACTGGACGACCCGCGCCTTCTGATCGTCCCTGACACCATGACTGCACTGATGGATCTGGGCCGCTATGCGCGCGCGCGTTTTCGGGGAAAAGTCGTCGCCATCACCGGAAGTGTCGGCAAGACGACGACCAAGGACATGCTGAACGTCGCACTGTCCGCCATAGGCCCGACGCACGCCGCCGTCGCCTCCTACAACAATCACTGGGGCGTGCCCCTGACGCTGGCCCGACTGCCGCAGGACGCGAGGTTCTGCATCAGCGAGGTCGGCATGAATCATGTCGGGGAAATTGCTCCCCTCGCCGCTCAGGTCCGGCCTGATGTGGCCATCATCACCACGATCGGTACAGCACATCTCGGCCACATGGGCAGCATCGAGGCAATTGCGCGGGAAAAATCCGACCTGTTCGGCGCGCTTGCGGACAAGGGAACCGCCATCGTCCCCGACGACGCAGCCGGTCAGGAGCATTTCCTGACCGCTCTTCCTGAAGGACGTGCCCTTTGGCGTTCGGGCTTCTCCGAGACGGCACAACTCCGGATCGAAAATCTGCGCTGCTCGTCAGAAGGCAGCCATTTTTCGCTGCATCTGCCCTGCGGCATCCAGAACGTGACGCTGACGGCGCCGGGAGAACATCTCGCCCGTAATGCCGCTCTGGCCCTCGGCGCGGTTGCAGCCCTTGGCGAAGACGTCACCGTTGCCGCCAGCGCGCTGCAGAACTTCGTGCCGGGTGCCGGACGCGGACAGATGCGCATGATCCTGAACGACGTGCGCCTTCTGGACGAAAGCTATAACGCCTCCACGCCCAGCGTCCGCGCGGCACTGGCGACCCTCGCGCTGCTCCCCGCCCAGCGGCACATCGCAGCCCTCGGAGACATCCGCGAACTCGGCACATTTGCCGATGCCGAACACCGTTCGCTCGCAGACGCCGTTCAGAACGCCAGGGCCATCGCCTTCTGCTGCGGCTCCCATATGCGCGCGCTCTACGACGCGCTTCCCTCCGAACTTCAGGGCGGATACGCCGCTGATGCCGCCTCTCTGGCGCCTCTTCTGCTCAAAGCCCTTCGCCCCGGTGATCTCCTGCTCGTGAAAGGCAGCTTCGGCAGCCGGATGCGTGACGTGATCTCAGTCCTCGACAACGCTTCCAGCCCGGTTTCTGCCTGATGCTTTTCAATCTCATCGCCGCTCATGACACGTCCCATGGCGGGTTTTTCAACCTGTTCCATTACCTGACGTTCCGTTCGGGCTGCGCTTGCCTGACGGCGCTCGTCATCTCGCTGGCACTGGGCAACCCCTTCATCGCGCAACTCAAGCGCATCCAGCGCGAAGGCCAGCCGATCCGCACCGTCGGCCCCGAGCGGCATATTCTCGAAAAAGCCGGAACGCCCACGATGGGCGGCATGCTGATCCTGATTGCGCTGTTCTCCGCCACGCTGCTCTGGGCCGATCTGACAAACGGCTTTGTCTGGGCCGTCATGCTGACAACGGCGGCCTTCGGGGCGGTGGGCTTTGCGGACGATTACCTGAAGCTCTCCAAGCGCAACACGACCGGCGTCTCCAAGCGCACCCGACTGGGCTGCGAGTTTCTGGCGTCGCTGATCGCCGGCATCTGGCTCCAGTCCCTGACACCGCCGGAACTTCGCAACATGGTGGCCTTTCCGTTCGTCAAGGATGTGTTGCTTCCGCTGGGCTATGCCTTCCCTATCTTTGCGATGATCACCATCACCGGCTTCGGCAATGCCGTGAACTTCACGGACGGTCTGGACGGGCTGGCCATCGTCCCTGTCGTGATCGCCGCACTGGTCTTCGCCCTGATCTCCTATCTGGTCGGCAACCACGTCTTCGCCGACTACCTGCAACTCCACCCGGTCCCCGGCACTGGCGAACTCGCAGTCTTCTGCGCAGCCCTGATTGGGGCGGGCCTCGGGTTCCTGTGGTTCAACGCCCCACCGGCCGCCGTCTTCATGGGCGATACCGGCTCACTGTCTCTCGGCGGCGCTCTTGGAGCCGTGGCCGTCGCCACCAAGCATGAACTCGTGCTGTGCATCGTGGGCGGCGTTTTCGTGGCCGAAACCCTGTCCGTCGTGATCCAGATTTTCTGGTTCAAACGGACGGGCCGGCGCGTGTTCCTGATGGCGCCGCTGCATCACCATTTCGAGAAAAAGGGCTGGCAGGAGCCGAAAATCGTGATCCGCTTCTGGATCGTCTCCATCGTGCTGGGCCTGTGCGGTCTGGCAACGCTGAAACTGCGATGAACGGCTTTCCGTCCAACATCCTCGCAGGCGAGCGTTATGCCGTCTACGGTCTGGGCCGCAATGGCACGGCCGTTGTGCAGGCGCTGCTCGGAATGGGTGCAGAAGTTCATGCCTGGGATGACCGCAATGCCGATCTTCCCGCGCAACCAAACCTGACAGTCGCCCCACTAACCGACCTGTCCGGCATGACGGCGCTGATCCTCTCCCCCGGTATTCCACATCTCCTGCCCAAGGCGCATCCCGTCGCCGACCTCGCACGTGCGCAGAACGTGCAGATCCTGTCCGACGCCGAGATCCTGTATCGCGTCGTCCGGAAATCCGGCTCAAAGGCCGCGTTCGTCGCCATCACAGGAACGAACGGAAAATCGACGACGACGGCTCTGATTGCCCATCTTTTTACAACGGCCGGACGCCCCTGCGCAGCGGGTGGCAATCTCGGTACGGCATCACTGGCATTGCCGCTCCTGCCCGATAACGGCGTCTACGTCATCGAAATGTCGTCCTACATGCTCGAACGGCTGGACCGTTTCCACGCGAACGCCGCCTGCCTGCTGAACCTGACCCCCGACCATCTGGACCGGCATGGCGACATGGCAGGCTATGCCGCCGCCAAGGCGCATGTCTTCGACAATATGGGCCCGGACGATCTGGCCGTGATCGGCACGGATGATGACTGGTGCCGCTCCATCGCGTCACAGGTCGCCTCGCGCGGCGTGCAGGTTGCGGAACTGGACGCGGACGCCCTGCCACCTTACGACGGCCCGGCCCTGCCCGGACGGCACAATGCCCAGAATGTCGGCGCGGCCCTGGCCATTGCACGCCATCTCGGCCTTGATGACGCAGCAATCCGGACGGCCCTGAAATCCTTCCCCGGTCTGGAGCATCGGCTGCAGAAAGTCGCGGAATGCGATGGTGTCTCTTTCATCAACGACAGCAAGGCCACGAACGCCGAGGCCGTCTCCAAGGCGCTCGCCGCCTATGACAAAGTCATGTGGATTGCGGGCGGCGTTGCAAAAGCGGGTGGCATCGAAAGTCTTGCGCCCTTTTTCGGTCACATCGCACAGGCTTTCCTGATCGGACAGAATGCGGACGTTCTGGCCGCGACGCTGGAAACGCATGGCGTACCCTTCCAGCAGTGTGGAACGCTGGAAAAGGCTGTTCCGGCAGCGTTCGAAGCCGCTCGCAACGAAAATATTCCCGTCGTCCTGCTGTCACCCGCCTGTGCAAGTTTCGATCAATTTCGCAGTTTCGAGGATCGAGGTTCACACTTCCTTCAGATTTGCGATAATATTGTGAAATCAGGTCATTCGGGCACCAACCCCACGCAGAAACAGGAGGATTGACGCCATGTCGGGACTGTCCCGTGTCGATACTTCTGCAGTTGCCCGCTGGTGGCGGAACCTGGACCGTGTGACGCTGGCCTGCGTCGGCCTGCTGATCGGCCTGGGGTATGTCCTGATGCTGGCGGCCAGTCCTGCCGTGGCATCCCGCATCGGTGCCTCGCGCAACATGTTCATTCTCAAGCAGGTCATCTTTCTGGCGCTTGCCGGAGCGATCGTGCTTGGAACGTCCTATCTGTCCCGACAGGCCATCAAGAAACTCGCGATCATCGGCGGCATCATAGCGCTCGGCGCCACGGCCATGACGCTGGTGCACGGCATGGAAATCAAGGGCGCGCGCCGCTGGATTGCGCTGCCGATGATGTCGGTTCAGCCTTCCGAGTTCCTCAAGCCCTGCTTTGCGGTCGTAACCGGCTGGCTGCTCTCCGCGCGCCGTTCCGTCGTGATGTGGGGCAACATCGCGTTTCCGGGCATGCTGGTTGCCTTCCTGTGCTTCGGGTTCATTCTGGTCCTGCTGAAATCCCAGCCGGATATCGGAATGCTGTCGGTCATTACGATGGTCTTCATGACCCAGCTTTTCGTGGACGGTCTCAAACTCTACTGGGTCGGACTGTGCGTGGCTGGCATGGCGGGCGCCTTTGCAATCGCCTACATCGTCTTTCCGCATGTGCAGTCCCGCGTGCAGCGCTTCCTGCATCCTGATGTCGGTGACCACTACCAGATCGATACCGCTCTCCGCGCTTTTGGAAATGGCGGTCTGCTAGGACGCGGTCCCGGTGAAGGCCGTGTAAAAGATCTGCTCCCTGACGCCCATGCCGACTTCGTCTTTGCGGTCGCCGGTGAGGAATACGGTCTGATTCTGTGCATCGGGATCATCCTGCTGTTCGGGATCATCGTTCTGCGCACCCTTCTCAAGCTGATGCATGAGGACGATCCGTTCGTCATCGTCTCCGCAGCCGGTCTGGTGACGGGTTTTGGTCTCCAGGCTTTCGTCAACATGGGTTCGACATTGCATCTGATCCCGACAAAGGGCATGACGCTGCCCTTCATCTCCTATGGCGGCAGTTCGGCAATGTCGGTGGCCCTGACCATGGGTATGGTTCTGGCCCTGACACGCCATCACGTCGGCCAGAGCAGGATCGGTCAGAGAACTTCTGCGCCTTACGGCCAGGGACCACTGTTTGAGAGGAACGCGCCGTGAGCCGCCCCATCGTTATCGCCGCCGGTGGCACGGGCGGACATTTCTTCCCGGCCGAAGCCGTCGCAACCGTGCTCTCGGAACGGGGGCACGACCTTGTCCTGATGACGGACGCCAGGCATGGACGTCGCGACACCGGTCTGTTCAAAGACCGTCCGCAATATGTGCTGGACGGCGCAGGCGTGGCTGGCAAAGGCGTTAGCGGGAAAGTCCGTGGCGTGCTGGCCCTGCTGCGCGGCATGATGGAAGCACGTCGCGTCCTCGGTTCACTGGATGCAGCGGCGGTTGTTGGCTTCGGCGGCTATCCGTCCATCCCGCCTCTGACCGCGTCACGCCTTCTGCCTTTTGCAAAACGCCCGCAGATGGTCATTCATGAAGGCAATGCCGTGCTCGGGCAGGCCAACGCCTTCCTGTCCCGCTTTTCTCCACTGATCGCAACATCTTACGCAAAGGTCGCCCGTCTTCCGAAAGATGCCCAGACCACCCTGACTGGCATGCCTGTCCGCGCAGGCATCGAGGCGCTGTTCGGTCATGTCTATGCCCCGCCCGAAGACAGGATCAACCTTCTGGTCTGGGGTGGCTCCCTGGGCGCGCGCGTGTTTTCCGACATCGTGCCACAGGCGCTGGTCGCCCTTCCTGAAGAATTCCGCAAACGCCTGAAAGTTACACAGCAGATCAAGGCCGATGATCTGGAGCGCGTCCGCGCCCTCTACGAAAATGCGGGGATCGAAGTCGAAGCCGCTCCCTTCTTCACGGATGTTCCGGCCTGCCTGAAAAACGCCCATCTCGTGATCGGACGCGCAGGCGGCTCTTCAGTGGCAGAACTGGCCATGGCCGGTCTGCCATCCATTCTGGTACCACTGCCCATCGCAGCATCCGATGAACAGGGTGCGAATGGTCAGGCGCTCGTCGATGCCGGTGCGGCCTGGATGATCCGACAGCCCGATTTCACGCCCGCAGCCCTGACGGCTCTGCTGACAGATCTGTTTTCCCATCCAGAAAAGCTCGAAAACGCAGCAAAAGCCGCTCATCTGTGCGCGCGCCCTCATGCTGCCGCAAAAGTCGCTGATCTGATTGAATCCGCCCTGCGGTCCTGATCCCTGTTTTTTTTCGTTCCTGCCCAAGAGTACCTGCCCCATGCGCGCCCTGCCCCTGAACATCGGAACCATTCACTTCGTCGGTATCGGCGGCATCGGCATGTCCGGTATCGCCGAAGTCCTGCACATGCTGGGCTACAAGGTACAGGGTTCCGATATCGCTGAAGGCGCCAATGTGCAGCGCCTGCGCCAGTCGGGAATTGTCGTGCATATCGGCCATGACGCCGCCAATCTGGGCGACGCGCAGGTTGTCGTGACCTCGACGGCCGTGAAAAAGGACAATCCGGAAGTCGTAGCCGCCCGCGCCAAGCTCATTCCGGTCGTCCGGCGTGCGGAAATGCTGGCCGAGCTGATGCGCCTGCGCTGGTCCGTCGCCATCGGCGGTACGCACGGCAAGACGACCACGACCAGCCTCGTGGCCTGCGTGCTCGAACATGCGCGTCTGGACCCGACCGTCATCAATGGCGGCATCATTGAGGCTTACGGTACCAACACGCGTATGGGGTCGGGCGACTGGATGGTCGTCGAGGCCGATGAAAGCGACGGCTCCTTTCTGCGCCTGCCCGCCGTAATCGCTGTCGTGACGAACATGGATCCGGAACATCTGGATCACTGGGGCACGGAAGAGGCCATGCAGGCCGGCTACGACCAGTTCGTCTCGAACATTCCGTTCTACGGCTTTGCGGTCCTGTGTGTGGATCACCCGCAGGTCCAGCAGATGATCCCGCGCCTGTCCGACCATCGCGTCATCACCTACGGTTTCAGTCCGCAGGCCGATGTGCGCGCCGAAAAGGTCGTGATGGACAAGCGCGGCGCGACATTCGAGGTCGTGATTACCAACCGCCAGCGCAACCGCTCGCGCCGCGCCGGGCCGTTCCGCCTGCCGATGCTCGGACACCACAACGTCCTGAACTCGCTCGCCGCCATCGCCGTCGCGCTTGAAATGGAAATCAGCGATTCCGTCATCGCGTCCGCCCTGACGACCTTCAAGGGCGTCAAGCGGCGCTTCACGCGCACAGGCGAATATAACGGCATCTCCATCATCGACGATTATGGCCATCACCCCGTTGAAATCGCTGCCGTTCTCAAGGCTGCCCGTCAGGCCGGTGCGCGCAACGTCATCGCCGTCATGCAGCCGCACCGCTATTCGCGCCTGAAGGTCCTGTTCAACGAGTTCTGCACCTGCATGAACGACGCCGATACGGTCATCGTGGCCGACGTCTATGCCGCAGGCGAAACGCCGATCGAAGATGCGGGCCGTGATGCGCTCGTCGAAGGCCTGCGGGACCGTGGCCACCGCTCCGTCGTACCTCTCCCCGACCCCGCGCTCCTGCCGGAAATGATCAACGCCATCGCCAAACCGGGCGATTACGTCGTCTGCCTCGGCGCCGGCACCATCACCCAGTGGGCCCAGGCCCTTCCCGCCCAGCTCGAAGCCTTGAACCGCCAGCCCGCAACCGAAGGCGCGGCATGACGGTCAGCAGCGATTTTCCCGTCAAAGGCCTGCGCGGCAGACTGACCCCAAACGCACCGCTCGGTCCGCGTGCGTGGTTCCGGGTCGGCGGCCCGGCGGACTGGCTGTTCATCCCCGAAGACCAGGACGATCTGGCCCTTTTCCTGCGCGAAAAGCCGACCACCATGCCGGTTACGGTTCTGGGCGCGTGCTCGAACGTCATCATCCGCGATGGCGGCATTGCCGGTACGGTCATCCGTCTGGCACGCGGCTTTGCGGACATCACCGTTCAGGACCACAGCCTGATCGTGGGCGCGGCCGCGCTCGACATCACCGTAGCCGAACATGCCGCCGCTGCCGGTCTGGCAGGGCTGGAGTTTCTTGCGGGCATTCCGGGATCGATCGGTGGCGCCGTTCGCATGAATGCGGGCGCTTACGGATCAGATATCAACGCCGTTCTCGAATGGGCGGACATCCTGACGGCTGAAGGCGAGCCCCGTCGCCTGTCCCACAATGACCTCGGCTTTGCCTATCGTCATTCTGAGCTTCCCGAAGGCAGCGTGGTCATCCGCGCCAGCCTGCGCGGCACACCGGACCACGCAGACGCCATCCGCACTCGTATTGCGGACATCCGGGCCTCGCGCGAAGCCTCGCAGCCCGTGCGGGCACGCACCGGCGGCTCCACCTTCCGCAACCCCGAAGGTCACAAGGCCTGGCAACTCATTGACGAAGCCGGTTGCCGTGGTCTTCAGATCGGCGATGCGCAGGTCAGCGAGAAACACTGCAACTTCCTGCTCAATCTGGGACAGGCCAGCAGTGCGGATCTGGAAACGCTGGGCGAAACCGTGCGCGAAAAAGTGCTGGCACAGAGCGGTGTGGACCTGCATTGGGAAATCAAACGTATCGGACGCAGATCCGAAGGAGAACAGACGGTATGAAGGTCGCAGTCCTGTTGGGGGGAATATCCAGTGAGCGGCCTGTCAGTCTCGTCAGTGGCGAAGCCGCAGTCGAGGCGCTGCGCGAAAAGGGACATGACGTCACCCCGATCGATGTCGGACCGGATATCGCAACGACCATCGCCAGCCTGAAAGCCGCCAAACCGGACGTCGTTTTCAACGCCCTGCACGGCCCGCGCGGCGAGGACGGCGCCATTCAGGGCGTTCTGGAATGGCTTGACCTGCCCTACACCCATTCCGGCATCCGCGCCTCGGCCGTAGCGATGGACAAGGGGGCCACACGTATTCTGCTGGCCGCCGCTGGACTGCCCGTAGCACAGGGGCGTGTCGTGACGGTCGATGAACTGGCCGAAACCGATCCACTCCCCACGCCTTACGTCATCAAGCCCGTCGCGGAAGGTTCCTCAGTCGGTGTCGAGATCGTGCGGACGGGAGACAACCGTCGCGCCGAAATCGCTCGGAGCTGGCGCTTCGGAAAAGAGGCCCTCGTCGAGAGCTTCATTCCAGGACGCGAACTGACCGCAGGCGTCATGGGAGACCGGGCTCTGGCCGTCACGGACATCCTACCCAGCGAAACGGCCGCGTTTTATGATTTCGAGGCCAAGTACAAGGCTGGCGGGTCGCGTCACGTGGTCCCTGCGGAGCTGCCGCAGGCGGTGACGGACCGTGCGCTCGATTACGCCCTGCGCGCCCATCAGACGCTGGGTTGTGAAGGTGCCAGCCGAACGGACTTCCGTTACGACGAAGACACCGACACACTGGTCATCCTCGAGGTCAACACACAACCGGGGATGACGCCGACCTCCCTGCTTCCGGAACAGGCCGCCTATCGCGGGATTTCCTATCCGGAACTGTGTGACTGGATGGTCCGGGAGGCACTGACGCGCTGATGCGGGAGGATCCGTCCTTTCAGAGAGACGATTTTGTCCGGGAGCGTTATTCCGGGGCTTTACCGCCCCAGGAAGACCGCCCCTCGCGGGCAAAGCTGTTCTGGCGCCGGCAGCGGCGGCTGGTCCGGCCTGCGATCGTGTTTCTGGTTGTGATGGGAATTGCCGGGGCGGGCATGCGTCTTCTTTATGACGCCGCCTCCGAAGAGCGTTTCGCCCCATTTCGGGCCCGTCTGGTGGAAATGGAACCGCTGCCCATCCGCCACATCATCGTCAACGGTCGTGGCATGACAAGTGAGGCCTCGATCGAGGAGGCTCTGGGCACGTCCATCGGTCACCCGATCTTTGGATTTTCCGTCGAAGCCGCCCGTCAGAGACTGGATGAACTGCCATTCATTGACCATGCCACGGTCGAGCGGCACATGCCCGACACGATCATCATCACGCTCGTCGAGCGGACCCCGATCGCCGTCTGGCAGGACCGGGGTCATTTCATGCTCATCAACCGGGCGGGAGAAGAAGTGTCCGATCAGGGCATGACCGGGAAAAATGCCCAGGCGTTCCTGCAACTCCCTCTGGTTGTGGGAGAAGGTGCGAATACGGCCGCCGCCAGTGTCATCGATGCACTGAACAAGGAACCGCTGGTCAAAAGCCAGGTCACAGCCCTGATCCGCGTGGGCAACCGGCGCTGGAACGCTACACTCAGGGACGGGACGACCGTCATGCTGCCTGAAGGCGAGGAAGCCGCGGCATTCAACCGTCTGGCCCGCTATCAGCAGAGCATGCGCCTGCTGGAACGGCCGGTTCAGTCGATTGATCTGCGCCTTCCGGACCGGATGGTCGTCCATCAGCCGCCTCAGGCAGCGCCGCCCCCGGATGGCGCAAAGCCTGACCCCTCCTCACCGACACCACCAGCAGACAGCACGAAGCAGCCATGAACGACCACAACTCCATGTCAGATCTTCCGGCATTCCGGCGCCGGGGCGGTCTGAGGGGCCGGTCCCTCATTCCCGTCGGCGGCGAACGTGACGTCAGCGTCAACCGCGTCCCGCGTGATATCCTGCAGC
The DNA here is from genome assembly GCF_018811945.1 of Gluconobacter sp. P1C6_b. GTDB lineage: Bacteria > Pseudomonadota > Alphaproteobacteria > Acetobacterales > Acetobacteraceae > Gluconobacter. The sequence goes on along the minus strand of NZ_JACRVU010000002.1, from coordinate 12,475 downwards.
TTCCTCCCGAGGATACCCAGCGGAACGTCAGTTGGCGTCCAGGAATTTTCGGTGCGCTGGACATCGGCACGACGAAAATGACCTGCCTCATCGGCAAAGGCGAACCGGATGGATCCATTCAGGTTCTGGGCCATGGATGGCGCCGTTCCCACGGCATCCGCTCGGGCTCCATCGTTGATATCCGCGAGGCCGAAGCCGCGATCCGGGCTACTGTCGGACAGGCCGAGGAAGCTGCCGAGCGACGTATGGACTCGCTGGTCGTCAATCTGTCGTGCGGCCGGCCGCTGAGCCGTCTGGTCGACGCGCAGATCCCCATCGGCGGCCGCGAAGTTACCGCCGGTGACGTGCAGCGCCTGATTGCCGAAGGACAGGCCCGCGCCTGGATGGAAGGCCGCGAAGTCATCCATACGCTCCCCATCGGATATGTCGTGGATTCCATTCCGGGAATCGCGGATCCGATCGGGCATCAGTGCGAAGAACTGGCCACCCGGATGCATGTCGTGGACATGAATTCCAGCGCATTACGCACTCTGGATGCCGTCCTGCAGCATGCCGAACTGAAGCTGGACGGGCTGGTCGCGAGTCCCTTTGCCTCCGGCGTTTCAGTCCTGGCCGCAGAAGAGCGCGAACTGGGCGTGACCGTGGTGGAAATGGGTGGCGGCACGACGTCACTGGCCGTTTTCTGCGAAGGCAAACTGCTCCACACTGCCCAAATCCGCGTCGGCGGCCTGCATGTCACGCGCGACATTGCCGGCGTGCTCTCAACGTCTCTGGAGACGGCTGAACGTCTCAAGACAATGTATGGCGCCGCCCAGATGGGCTCGGACGACCAGCGGGAAATCCTCTCGGTACCGCTGATCGGCGAGAACAGCGACCGGTTGGTCCGCCTTCAGCGCTCCAAGGTCATTTCCGTCATCCAGCCCCGGATCGAGGAAACGCTCGAACTCGTTCGGCAGTCGCTCGACAATGCGGGACTGGGACGCCTGGCCAATGGTCGGGTCGTGCTGACAGGTGGCGCATCGCTTCTTGAGGGAATCGTGCCCGTCGCAACGCGTATTCTTGGCCGGCCTGTCCGGATGGGAAAACCCCAGAACATTTACGGCCTGCCCGAGACAGCCGCGGCTTCGGCAGGATTTTCAACCGCTGCGGGGCTTCTGGCCTGGGCAGCGGGTGCGGATCGGGATTTCGGAGATATTTCTGTTCCTGAACCCAAACCTCGCGGACTTGTTAAACGTCTCGTAGGCTTCATACGCAACAATGTGTAGTCTACTACAGATCACAACGCCCACACCTGTCGCTTTCATGAAGTTCCGGACCAGATCATGACGCTGAACCTTACTCCTACTCCCAATTCCCACGTTGAGCTGGCGCCACGGATTACCGTGATCGGCGTTGGTGGCGGCGGCACGAATGCCGTCGACAACATGATCGCGTCTGAACTCAAGGGCGTGGAATTCGTCGTTGCCAATACCGACGCCCAGCAGCTTGCCCACTCCAAGGCCGAACGCCGCGTCCAGCTTGGCCCGCATCTGACGCGCGGTCTGGGTGCAGGTGCAAAGCCGGAAATCGGTCGCGAAGCCGCTGAAGAAGCGGCCCAGGAAATCGACCGTCAGCTCGAAGGCGCGAATCTGGTCTTCATCACGGCTGGCATGGGCGGCGGCACGGGTACGGGCGCAGCTCCGGTCATCGCGCGCATGGCGCGTGAACGCGGCGTCCTGACGGTCGGCGTTGTTTCCAAGCCCTTCAATTTTGAAGGCCGCCGTCGCACGACTGCTGCAGAGAACGGTATTGCCGAGCTGCAGAAGCACGTCGATACGCTGATCGTCATCCCGAACCAGAACCTGTTCAATTCTGCAACGCAGAACACGACGTTCCGCGAAGCCTTCCGGATGGCCGACAATGTCCTGAACATGGGCGTTCGGGGCATTACGGACCTCATGGTCTCCCCGGGCCTCATCAATCTCGATTTCGCGGACGTCAAGGCCGTGATGGAAGAGATGGGCAAGGCCATGATGGGAACAGGCGAAGCCTCGAGCGAGGAAGATGCGGAAGACCGTGCCGTGCTCGCAGCCGAACGCGCGATTTCCAACCCGCTGCTGGAAGACGCCTCCATGGCAGGTGCGCGTGGCCTTCTCATCAACATCACCGGCGGCGAAGACCTGACGCTGTACGAAGTCAACGCTGCTGCGGACCGCATCCGTGAGGAAGTGGCCGATGATGCCAACATCATCTTCGGCGCGCTGATCGACGAAAAGCTGAACGGTCGTGTCCGCGTGTCCGTCGTTGCAACCGGCATCGACACACAGCCGCGCCAGGATCCTTCGGCTCCGAGCGCGGAAACCCGTCAAGCCGCTGCGCCGCAGACGAACGCCGGAACGACGGCTCCGCGCGACAGCGCCGGGGCCCGCGCGGCAGCATCCTCGTTCCAGCCTGGTTCGACCTATGCAGGTGGCCCGCCGCGCCCGAATTTCGCGATTGATCCCCAGCAGCCGGCGCAGAACACAGCCCCGCAGCCGCAGCAGGAAGCCCCGGCGGCCCAGCCTACGGCCACTGAAACCCAGACGCCCCGTCAGGAAAACACCCATCAGCCTTCTCCCCGGGCTGGCCTGTTCTCCGATCCGTCCCGCCATGCCCCGCCGCCGCAGCCCGAAGCACCGCGCAGCCTGTTCGGCATGGTCACAGGAGCCTTCCGCAGCCGTCCGCCCCAGGCGCAGCAGCCCCAGCAGCCCACCCAGCGGACGGAGCCCAGCACCCGCGACGGATACCCCCAGCAGGCACCGCAGCAGCAGGAACAGCCTTCCGGCAATGCTGACGATTCCAACCTGGATATTCCGACCTACCTGCGCCGCTGATCTTCTTTCCCCCTCATGCACACCATGAGGGGGAAATATCCGGCAACAATCGTTGACTGGAACTGACGCCCGGTATCTGTTTTCTAGTCCCCGGAATCAGATTTTTCGGAGGCTTTATGCAGGTTACGCCAACGCAGGGCGGCAGCACGGCGAAAGGCGTTGAGGCAGGACAGCCGGAAACGGTCTCCGCCCTCGATGGAACGCCTTCCCGTCTGGAACGCGGCCACTCGAAAAACCTGCAGACAACCCTTGCCAGCCCCATTCACTGTCAGGGTATCGCCCTGCACAGTGGCGTAACTGTCGATCTGGTTCTCTCCCCTGCCCCCGCGGATACCGGCGTCAGGTTCCAGCGTTCGGACATCGAGGGCTCCCCTTCCTTTCCCGCCCTCTACGACCATATCGTGGACACCCGCCTTTCAACGGTTGTCGGCTGCTCCACGGATCCCTCGCTGCGTGTTGCCACGATCGAGCATCTCATGGCGGCCCTCAACGCCTGCGAGATCGACAATATCCTCGTGGCGGTCAGTGGCCCCGAACTGCCCGTTCTCGATGGCGCTTCAGATGCCTTTGCCTTCCTGATCCGCTGCGCCGGTCGTAAAACGCTGGACACCCCCCGTCAGGTCATCGAGATCCTGCGCAACGTCCGGGTCGAAGGCGAGAACGGCGCCTTCGCCGAACTACGCCCCGCCCAGCGCGGACTCTCCCTGGCCATTTCACTGAGCTTCCCGGCTCAGGCCATCGGAAACCAGCGTTACGCCATCCAGCTTGATGAACGTCGCTTCATGGAAGAACTCGCGTTCTGCCGTACCTTCGTCAACCGCAAAGATATCGAGTATCTGCAGAGTATCGGACTGGCGCGTGGCGGCTCTCTGGACACGGCTGTCGTCGTGGATGGAGAAAATATCCTCAATCCCGCAGGCCTGAAAATCGAGCGCGAGTTCGCCCGCCACAAACTACTTGATGCGATTGGCGATCTCTATTGCGCCGGACACCGGATGCAGGCCGGATTTATTGGTCACAAATCCGGACATACGCTCAACAACAGGCTTCTGCGGGCGGTTTTTTCCGATGCCGCCAACTGGCGTTTCGTCCCCACAAGCTCGTCGCGAGCCGTCACCAAGGCCCTGCGCGCGCGCGTTGCTGCCTGAGACGCATGGCAGGTCTTTCGTCAGCGCATTCCCGTGATATAAGACGGGCTTCCACGGGAAGAGCAGGTATGACAAGCAGCACTCAGCGTCATTTTGAAGCATCGGTCATGAATGGTGGTTTCATTCTGAGAGCTGCGGCTGTCAGCGGATTTCTACTGCTCTCCGGCTGCTCGATGTTCTCGCATCAGCACGAAAAGCCCGCGATTCCCAAAACCGCCGATGCCGAGACCCTGTACAACTACGGCATCGATGCCCTTCACACGGGCCATTACGAACTGGCCGGCGGTGAATTCGAACTGCTGCAGCAGAACTACCCCTATTCCGGCTTCACGGGTAACGCCGAGCTGATGGAAGGGTATGCCTACTACCTTCAGGGCGAATATGCGCTTTCGGTCCAGCAGCTCGAACGCTATCTGCAGCTGCACCCGACCAGCCCGGACGCGGCTTACGCCTTCTATCTGCGCGCGCTTTGCTATTACGAGCAGATCGCAAACGTCGAACGTGACCAGCAGGGCACCGTTGAAGCTCTGGATGCGCTGGAAGAAGTCATCACCCGCTTTCCGCAGACCTCCTACGCCCGCGACGCCCAGCTGAAAATCGATCTGTGCCGCGACCATCTGGCCGGCAAGGAAATGCTGGTCGGCCGCTGGTACCAGCAGCAGCGCAACTATGAAGCCGCCATGACCCGCTACCAGCGCGTCGTGCAGGACTACCAGACGACCAACCATGTCGCCGAAGCGCTCGAGCGTCTCGTGGAGGTCTATCTGGCCCTCGGCCTGAAAGATCAGGCGCATCAGACCGCCGCTGTTCTGGGCTATAACTATCCCGACAGCCAGTGGTATCGTTATGCCTATAATGATCTTCGGGAAACCCACCTGCTCAAGAGCGATCTCAAAAAGCCGGTCATCCATCCCGGACAGCAGGACCATCGCGGTTTCTTCTCCCGCATGTGGCACAGCGTCTTCTGACATCGTCCCTTTGAAACGGGACGACATGCTCCCAACATTGCTGTCATGCTGACACATCTCTCGATCCGTGACGTCGTTCTGATCGAAAAGCTCGATCTTGGTCTCGCCCCCGGCCTGACGGTCCTGACCGGCGAGACCGGAGCGGGCAAGTCCATCCTGCTCGACAGTCTGGGACTGGCCCTCGGAGAGCGTGCCAGCGGGGGCCTCGTCCGCTCGGGAGCGACCCAGGCCAGTGTTTCGGCCATTTTCGAAATCGCCAGCGACCATCCCGTATTTGCCCTGCTCGACGAGCACGGCATCGTGCGCGAAGACCCGACGGACCCGGTGGTCCTGCGCCGTATTGTCACTCCGGATGCCCGCTCCCGCGCCTATATCTGCGATCAGCCGGTCGGTGTGGGCCTGCTGCGCCGTGTGGGTGCCCATCTCGTGGAAATCCAGGGCCAGCACGAACAGATGGGCCTCGCCGATCAGAGCACCCATCTCGATCTGCTGGACGCGTTCGGGATTGCCCCATCCCTGCGGGAAAAAACGGCCCGGACCTTCCGGCAGTGGGCGGCGGCCCGTAGCGCCCTGAAAGCGGCGCGTAACGACATGGAAGCCGCGGCCCGCGAGGAAGAATGGCTGCGTCAGACAGTGGATGATCTGGAGCGTCTGGCCCCTCAGGAAGGCGAAGAGGATGCTCTCGCGGCGACGCGCGTCAGTCTCCAGCGCGATGAGCGTCGCGGCGAAGCCGTTGCCGCTGCGCTCTCGGAACTGACTCCGCGTGACCGCCGATCTTCCGCGCCCGCCGCTGCCCTGCGCTCGGCCAGCCGCGCCCTTGCCAGACTTCTGCCCGCCCCCACGGAGACGGAAACGCTTTCCGGCAGCCACCAGACACAGGCCCAGGACGCACTCGACGCGCTCGGAAAAGCTGAAGAAGCCCTGGCCGAAGCCGAAATGCTGCTCAGTCGCCTGGCAGCCGACACCGAAGGGGATCCCCGCCTGCTGGAGGAAACGGAAGAGCGGCTTTTCGCCCTCCGTGCCGAGGCCCGCAAACACAACGTCTCCGTTGCAGAACTTCCCGGTTTTCTTGCCGAGCTGAAAAGACGGCTTGCGGCCCTCGATTCCGGCAACGCTGAACTGGCCCGTCTGCAAACGGCCCTGACCGAAGCGCGCCTTGCCTATGAAGATGCGGCCCGCACCCTCTCCACTACCCGGAAAAAAGCCGCCGAGAAGCTGGAGAAGGCCGTCAGTGCAGAGCTGCGCCCCGTCAAGCTGGAACGGGCCCGCTTCATCGTCTCGCTCCTGCCGCTTGAGCCCGATCACTGGAACAGTCAGGGCATGGAACAGGCGTCCTTCCTGATCGCCGCCAACCCAGGCCAGTCTCCCGGCCCCCTCGCCAAGGTGGCCTCCGGCGGTGAGCTGTCACGCCTCATGCTCGCGCTGAAAGTGGTGCTGGCGGAACGCTCCGATGTCGGGACGTTGGTGTTCGATGAAGTCGATTCCGGCGTCGGCGGTGCCACGGCCTCTTCGATCGGGGACCGCCTGCACAAGGTCGCGCAGGACGTGCAGGTTCTGGTCGTCACCCACAGCCCGCAGGTCGCGGCCCGCGGCGACCACCACCTGCGGATCGCCAAGCGCATCCGCAATGACCGGACGGAGACTCTGGCCGAACCCCTGCCCCACGACGCCCGACGCGAGGAAATCGCCCGGATGCTTGCGGGCGACATCATTACAGACGCAGCCCGAGGGGCTGCCGACAGCCTTCTGGGACATCAGATTTCATGACAACCGCCCCTGTTTCTGCCACCGAGCGTCACGCTGCACTCGAAGCGGACCTCGCGCGGTGGGACGAGGCCTATCACGGACGCGACGAGCCGGAAGTTTCCGATGCCGTCTATGATGCTGCGCGTCGTGAGCTTCTGGCGCTGGAAGAAACGTATCCGGATCTCCGCTCCCAGGAGGGAGCCAGCGAGCGCGTGGGCGCCACACCCGATTCCGCTTTCGGCAAATATCGCCATCTCGTCCCCATGCTGTCGCTCGACAATGTCTTCGATCCGGAAGGCTTCAATGGCTTTGTCTCGCGTGTGGGCCGCTTTCTCGGCCTGGATGAGGACGGTCTTCAGGCACTCCAGTTCGTGGCCGAGCCCAAGATCGACGGGCTCTCCATCAGCCTGACCTACGAGCACGGACACTTCGTGCGCGGGACTACGCGCGGAGACGGCATCGAAGGCGAAGACGTCACGGCCAACCTGCTGACCCTGAAGGATATTCCGCGTGAACTGCCCGGCGGAGCACCCGAACGGATTGAAATCCGTGGCGAAGTCTTCCTTTCAAAAAGCAGCTTCCTGACCCTCAACGAACAGCAGATCGCACGCGGAGCAAAGCCTTTCGCCAATCCCCGCAACGCCGCAGCGGGGTCCCTGCGTCAGCTGGATGCGGAAATTACTCGCAGCCGCCCGCTGTCCCTCTTCGCCTATGCCCAGGGGGCCACGTCCTCACCCGTTGCGACGACACACTGGGATTATCTGGAAAAACTGCGGAGCTGGGGGTTCACGGTCAATCCGCTCTCCCAGATGATTGCCCATGCCCGCGACATCCCGGCCTATGTGGACAGGCTGGCCCGCGAGCGCTCGGAACTGGACTATGACATCGACGGCATCGTCTTCAAACTGGACGATCTGAGCCTTCAGGATCGTCTCGGCTTTGCCGGCCGTGCGCCCCGCTGGGCCATCGCGTGGAAGTTTCCGGCCGAACAGGCCATCACGCGCCTGCGGGAGATCGAGATCCAGGTCGGCCGCACGGGCGCCCTGACCCCGGTCGCGCATCTGGAACCCGTGAATGTCGGCGGCGTCATCGTCTCGCGTGCCACTCTGCACAACGAGGACGAAATCGCCCGCAAGGACGTGCGCGTCGGTGATCTGGTGCGCCTGCAGCGCGCCGGAGACGTGATCCCGCAGATCCTCGGCCCCGTCCCCAGCGAGGAGCCCCGTTCGGAGCCTTTCGTCTATCCCGACCACTGCCCCGTCTGCGGATCGCTCGCGGAGCGTGTGCATGGTGAAGCCGTCCGCCGCTGCACAGGTGGCCTGACCTGCGAAGCGCAGATCGTGGAGCGCCTGATCCACATGGTGTCACGCAACGCATTCGACATCGACGGACTGGGCGAACGCAGCATCCGTGAGTTCTACGACGCCGGCTACATCCGCAGGCCCGGCGACATTTTCCGCCTGCGCCAGCACGAAGAAGCCCTGCTCCAGCGTGACGGCTGGGGACGGCTGTCGGTGGACAACCTCTTCCGCGCCATCGACGACCGCCGCACCATTCCTCTGTCCCGGCTGATTTTCGGGCTTGGTATCCGGCGGATTGGAGAGCGCAATGCCCAGCTTCTGGCGCGGCATTACCAGACCTTCGAAAACTGGCGCACTGCCATGCTGGCCGCCCGACCGGACTCCGAAGAACGGGCAGCTCTGGGTGCGATCATGGGCGTGGGCGATGCGATCGCTGATGAACTCTCCGCCTTTTTCTCCGAAAGCCATAATATCGAGACCCTCGATGATCTGGCCGCGGAACTGAAGGACATTATTGCCGAAGAAGCACCCTCGGAAGGGCATCTTTCTGGAAAAGTCATTGTCTTCACCGGCAGCCTGACCACCATGAGCCGCCCCGAAGCCAAGGCCATTGCCGAGCGTCTGGGCGCACAGGTGACGGACAGCGTATCGAAAAAGACCTCTCTGGTCGTGCTGGGTGAAAAAGCCGGTTCCAAGGCAAAAAAAGCCGCGGAACTCGGGATCGAGACCGTCGATGAAAGCGGCTGGCGCGTGCTGGCTGGGCTGTAACAGAACTGCAAAACCGGAACCGTGAGAAAGTTGGTAACATCTCACTTTTTCAGGGTATAACGCCTCCCGCATGTCAGTCTCCCCTTCCTCCCAGCACCAGATTGTCCTTCTCCTGCTGGGCCTTGTCGCCACGGTCGCGCTGATTGGCGTCTCCGTGCTGATCTCGCTGTCCGAAATCTCCTTTGCAGCCGCACGCGACGTACGGCTGCGCTCAAGGGCGGAAGCGGGCGACCCACGAGCCGTTGCGTTCCTGAAGCTGCGCCGCAACAGCGGTCAGGTCATCACGGTCCTTCAGATCTGCCTCAATGCCGTCGGGGTCCTGGGCGGCATCATCAGCGAATCCATGCTGAGCGACCCGATTGCCGAAGGCTTCCGCGCTCTGGGAATGGCGTCTTCTCTGGCCAGAAACCTGGGTTCGGCCTGTTCCTTCATCCTTATTACCGGCCTGTTCGTCCTGTTCGCGGATCTGCTCCCCAAGCGGATCGCGATGAACGCGCCGGACCGGATTGCGCTCAAGGTTGGCTGGTTCCCCGCCGTCGCCCTCAAGGTTCTCTATCCGGCGGTTCTGGTCTTCTCGAAGATTTCCGACTGGCTTCTCAAGCTCCTCAAGATCCCGGCCGCGGCCACCGTAGAGCCCGTAACGCCTGAAGACCTGCGGGCCATTCTGGCGGCAGGAACAGCCTCCGGCGTGCTTCTGGAAGAAGAGCACCAGATGATCCAGAATGTGCTGGGCCTTCAGGACCGCGCCGTGACGTCCGCCATGACCCCGCGCGATGAAATCGTGTTCCTCGACGTTCAGGAAAGCCCGGAAAGCCAGCGCGACAAGGTGCGGGTACGTCCCTATTCGCGCTATCCGCTCTGCGATGGTGGCCTGGACAAGGTCATCGGCTCCATCCGTGCCGAAGACGTGCTCGTCGCTGTCGTGGACGAACCGCAGCCCAAAAGCACCGGTCTGGCCCCTGTAGCCAGTCAGATCTTCAAGATGCGACGGGATGTCCTGTCCCTGCCCGACACGCTGAACCTGTGGGAAACCCTGGCCCAGTTCGAAGCCCACTCCGCCGGCTTCGCCCTGATCGTCAATGAATATGGTCTGGTTGTCGGTCTCATCACCTACAAGGACATCATGGGTGCGCTGATGGACGGTCTGGTCAGCCCGTTCGAAGAGCAGGCCATCGTCCGGCGTGACGATAAATCCTGGCTGATCGACGGCGCCGCCCCCATCGGAGACGTCATCCGCGAACTGGACATCCCCATGTTCGACGATGCCCAGAATTTCGACACGGTTGGCGGCTTCGTCATGAACCGTCTGCGCCGTATGGCCCGCAAGGCAGATAGCGTACAGTCTTCAGGCTTTCGCTTCGAAGTCGTTGATGTGGAAGGCTTCCGAATCAACCAGTTGCTGGTCACACGCCTGAACTGACTTCCGTCGACTAACGGAGCCTGCTTAGATCATGAAATGATCGATCTCAGCCGCTCCGCTCTCATTCTTGTCGATATCCAGAACGATTTCCTGCCCGGCGGCGCTCTGGCCGTTCCGGACGGAGACAGTATCCTTGAAGCCGTCAATGCGATTGCCAGACATCCGTTCAGGGCGGTCATCGCGACGCAGGACTGGCATCCATCCCAGCACTGTTCCTTCAGCACGCAGGGCGGTCCCTGGCCCGTTCACTGCGTTGCCGGCACTCATGGTGCTGATTTTCCGCAAACGCTCCTGCCGGGGCCTGTGACGCATATCATCCGCAAGGGCGTGTTACAGGAACGGGACAGCTATTCGGGGTTTCTCGATAATGACCGTGCAACCTCGACCGGGCTGGATGGGTTATTGAAGGGGCTGGACGTAGAGCACATCGTGATCTGCGGCCTCGCACTTGATTACTGCGTGACGGCCACTGCGCTGGATGCCGTGCAGTGCGGCTATCGCACAGAGGTGGTGCCAGAAGCCTGCCGGAGCATGGCACCCGAGCCCGGCGACGCACTGAAAAAACTTGAAAAACAGGGTGTTCTACTCAAAAACCTGAACACTTTCTGAAGGTCGGAACAATGCGGATCACCAGATTGCTTCCTGTCATTCTCGCACTTGCGACACTCCGGACGGTGTCGGCGGCGACACCGCCAACAACGGCTGAACTGGCGGGCGAAAATGGATTCAGGCAGGCCTATCAGGCCATGCTGACCCTTCCGTCATGGGTGACGACAGCACAGGCGACGTCCGTACCCGTCATTACTCTCAGTATTGGGGGCAAGCCCTACATTCTGGGCCATATGTGCCGTCCCCATGACTGTGCCGCGGAACAGCTGGAAGTCGTATTCGCGAAGGATCATTCAGCAGCCTGGGGCCTTCTGAGCCTCAAGGACGAGAGATCGCTCAAGCAGAACTTTCTGGGCGCACCGGACGCAGCCATACAGAAGGTACTTCTCAAAGCCTATCAGGATAATAATCCATCAGACTGAAATTAAAGGAAATCAGGTGCCAGTTGAGCCTGGGGAATGGCTGGCGCGCCCTACTGGATTCGAACCAGTGACCCACAGCTTAGAAGGCTGTTGCTCTATCCAGCTGAGCTAAGGGCGCATCAATGAAGCCATTAACTGGTCGGGGCGCCCGGACTCGAACCGGGGGCCTCTTGTACCCAAAACAAGCGCGCTACCAGGCTGCGCCACGCCCCGAACCGGCCGGAACCTAGGATGTCTGACCGGTCGAGGCAAGGGGGTTTTTTATTCGCCTTCACTTCTTACGAGCGGAGGCACGAAAAGCGGCGCCGTATCCCACGGGAACAGAACCCAGGTGTCCTGAGCGACTTCCGTCACGTAATGATCGGTGAAGGGCTTGCCTTCGGGCTTGGCGTAGAGGCAGGCGAACAGCGCCTTGGGCAGCAGTTCACGCACGATACGGGCCGTTACACCCGAATCCACGAGATCGTCCACGATCAGGAAGCCTTCCCCGTCACCTGCGGCAACAGGTGGCTTGACGACCTTCGGCTCGTGCTGCGTGCCTTCTTCTCCGGCATAGCTGATGACCGAGACGCTCTCGATCAGGCGGCAGCCCATTTCGCGCCCGAGAATGGCAGCGGGGATCAGGCCACCACGGGTAATGGCGACGATTCCACGGAAAGGACCATGTTTCTGCATGAGAGTTGCGGCCAGAAGACGCGCGTCACGATGGAGTTGATCCCAGGTGACGGTCGCATAATGAACGGTTTGGGGGGTCTGATTGGCTGTCATGGTCTTCCTCTGCCTTCCGTCTCGCAATTTTGCAATAAACTTGAGCGACGGAAATGCCTAAAGTGCCGCAATGATCGATCCGGCCCTGCGCTCCCTCCCCGGCCTTCCGTCCCTGATTGTCGGAAGAATTTTCTCACAGCTTTCAGCGACTACCATGACGATCGCCATCGGGTGGCAGATCTATGCGCTGACACATGACGTCGCGTCTCTGGGCTATCTGGGTCTGGCCCAGTTCTTGCCCATGGTCCCGCTGACCTTTGTCGCCGGTCATGTCGCGGACCGCTTCAACCGGCGCAGCATCGTCCTGATCTGTCAGGTCTGCGAAATCCTGGCCACTGCGACCCTGGCCTTTGGGGCCGCGTTTCATCTGCTGACAACCGGCGCCATTTATACGTTCGCCGCCTTCTACGGTGTTTTGAGAAGCTTCGAGATGCCATGCCAGCAGGCTTTCCTGCTGTCTCTTATACACATCT